>NZ_JBIVDQ010000004.1:0-30768 GCF_044747185.1 Streptomyces sp. NPDC090108 | reverse complement strand
ACGGAACGGCAAGCCCTACCCGCGGCCCGTTCCGGGCGACGCGAACGGCAAGCCCTACCCGGGCAGCACCGTCCGCTGAGTCGCCGACCGTATGAGTGGCGGGGCCGGACCTGAGCCGGCCCCGCCGCACCTCTGACGTGAACGAGGACGATGCAGCTCACCCTTGCCCTGCCCTGGTGGGCCCGGCTACTGCGCCGCGCCCGGACCACCCCGTCCCCGGCGCCGAGCGCGCCGCACCCCGGCCGACGCTCCCGGCATCTGCGTCCGGTGGCCGACCGGGACGGCGAGGAGGACTCCCCCACACTCGCCGATCTGTACCGGACCAGGAGGCTCGACATGGTCCGGCTCGCGGCGTTCCTGGTGGACGACCTGCATACCGCCGAGGACGTGGTCCAGGACGCCTTCGCCGCCGTCTGCCGGCGGCACGGCGAACGGCTCGACGACCTCCAGAACGCTCATGCCTATCTCCACACCGCGGTGGTCAACGCCGCCCGCTCGGTGCTGCGCCGGCGGCGCACCGCGCGCGCCTACACCCCGCCGCACCAGGGCCCGGGGGCGCCGGTCGACGAGCTGCTGCTGCTCGCCGAGGAACACCGGGAGGTCTTCGACGCGCTGGCGCTGCTCACCGTGCGCCAGCGCGAAGTGCTGGTCCTGCGTTACTGGTCCGACCTGAGCGAGGCGCAGATAGCCGAGGCCCTCGGCGTGTCCCGGGGGACCGTCAAGTCGACCGCGAGCCGCGCGCTCGCCATTCTGGAAAAGCTGCTGGAGGCGGACCGATGAGTGATCAGGCGCCGATCGAGGAACGGCTGCGTGCCGCGCTCGAAGCGCGTGGGCGGCTCATCAGCGCCCATGACCTGTCCCCGGGCCGCCCGCCGACCGGAAGGACCTGGGGCACACTCCGGATCCGGCGCGTGCTGTCCATCGCCGCGGCGGCCGCCGCGGTGGCCGCGGCCGCCGTCGCCCTGCTGCTGTCCTCCGCCGCTCCGGACCACTCCCGCCCGGCACCGCCCGCACGGCACCCCACCCCCAGCGTCACCCCGACCTCCCCCGCTCCGCACCCGGTGCCCTCCACCGCCCCGCACGCGGTGCCGTCCACCGACCCGCAAGCGGTGCCCTCCGCCGTCGCGTCCGGGCCCTAGGGGGTGTCTCCCCGATCTTCGTGGGCCCGCGGAGCCCGGGGAGACACCCCCCAGGCGGAGAACGGCTGTACCGACATCGGCTCCGCGCGGCGCCACCGCGCCGCCGGCATCAGCGAGCGTCCACCGACGACACCTTGAGGATTCACGTGCTGGCGTCCCTCGCATTCGATCTGGCCCCGTACGCCGGGATCGATGGAGATCAATATGTACAACGCGGCTACTGCAGCTGGAGCGACGCGGGCTGGCGTTCGCTGCTGGTGCAGAGCTTCGTGCATGTCCGCCAGGTCGACGACTTCCTGCTGCCCGGAACGTCCGATCTGCACTTGGTGCTGTGTACCGGCGGGGAAGCGATGATGCAGGTCGGGTCCGAGGGGACATCGACCAGGCGTCGCTGGAGGCCCGGCCGGCTCGAGCTCATGGTGCCCGGCCGGCCGACGCTGCGCAGCTACACGTCGACGTCGGTCATGTCCACCGTCCAGGTCCATGTGCGGCGGGCCGACATCGAGCAGGCCGCCCAGGGGCTGAAGAAGCCCGCCGCCGACTTCGAGGCGCTGTCCGCCGAACTGAGCGAGGGCGACCCGGTCGTCGAACACCTCGTCCGGTCCCTCCCCGCCCACCGGGACGCGGGGGACCTGTACGCCGAGTCGGTCGCGTCGTTCCTCGCGATGCACCTCATGTCCCGGGGCCGGATACCGCGCCTGCCCGGACACGGGCACGCGGCGGTGCGCACGGGCATCGGCATCATGCGGGACCGCCTGGCCGAGCCGCTGACCCTCGCCGAGATCGCGGCCGAAGCGCACCTCAGCGTGTACCACTTCGTCCGCGTCTTCAAAGACGCCACCGGCCTGACACCACGCCGCTATCTCACCCGGCTCCGCATCGAGCGCGCCCAGCGGCTGCTGTCGGAGACGGACCTCACCATGGAACAGATCACCGAGCGGTGCGGGTTCGCCGCACCCAGCGCCCTGTCATCGGCGTTCCTCCGCCAGGTCGGCGTCCGGCCCTCCGCCTACCGCAGGGCGACCGCCAGTTAGTCCGGCGGCGTTCGGCCCGGGTCCGCCCCGGGCCGAACGCCGGCGGAAGCCGTCAACCGCGTGACTCCGGGGCCTCGCTCCGGAGGGTGGGCCCTGTCCGGGGCGGGATACCGAGACCGCTTTCCGTCCTACGGTCTGACGCATGGCTGACACCGGAGCTTCCGCGCTCCCCCGTACGTCCCCGGCCGGCTCCCCGCTCTTCCGCGCCGAGCAGTTCGTCTGGCTCACCGCGCGCGTGCTGGAACAGCGGCTGTTCGCGTACCACTTCCTGCGCGGCCCCGCGGATCCGGTGGAAACGGCGCTGGACGCCTACCGCAACGAGGACGCCGGGTACGGTCACGGGCTCGAACCCGATCTGCGCGGGCCGGTGAGCCAGCCCCTGCACACCGCCCGCGCGCTGCGCGTGCTGGACGCCGTGGGGCGCTGCGGCGGGCAGCGGGTGGAGCGGGTGTGCCGGTACCTGACCTCCGCCTCCACTGCGGACGGCGCGCTGCCGGCGGTCCGTCCCGCCCAGCGCGGTTATCCGGTGGCACCGTTCGTGCCGGTGACGGACGACCCGCCGGCCGAGCTGCTCGCCACCGGTCCGGTGGTGGGCCTGCTGCACCGCAACGAGGTGTGGCACGCGTGGCTGTTCCGCGCCACCGACTTCTGCTGGCGGACGGTGGAGTCGCTGGAGATGCCGCATCCCCGCGAGGTGGAGGCGGCCGTGGCCTTCCTGGACGCGGCGCCCGACCGTCCTCGCGCGCGTGCCGCCGCGGACCGTCTCGGCCGCCTGGTGCGCGAGCGGCGGATCGCCGTCCTGGACCCGGACCGGCTCGACGCGTATCCGGTCGCCGCCGGGTACGCCCCCGGCGGGCATCACTTCCCGCACGACTTCGCGCCGACCCCGGAGTCGCTCGCGCGCGCGTGGTTCACCGAAGAGGAGATGGGCCGCTCCCTGGACCACCTCTCCGCCGGGCAGCGGGAGGACGGCGGCTGGCCGGTCCGGCGGCTCCGCTGGGCCGAGGCGCCCGCTCTGGAGGCGCGCTCCCTGGCGACGATCGAGGCACTGCGCACCCTCAGGGCGTACGGCCGCTTCGTGGGCTGACCCGGACCCACCGTGCGTGCCTGCTCGGCGGGCGGGCCCGGCGGGCTCGCGCGGAGAGCAGGCCCGGCGGGCTCGCGCGGCGGTCGGGTCCGGCGGGCGGGCCCAGTGAGCGGTGGACGTGGGGCGGGACCGGCTCACCCCCCGAGTGCGCGTACCCCCGCGGTCACCACCACCGCCGCCGCGACGACCAGCAGGAACGGTGCGCGCAGCACCAGTGCGACGGCGGCCGCGCCCAGCCCGGCGGCGCGGGCGTCCAGCACGAGCGCGTGCCCGTCGGCGAACGTCTGCTGAGCGGTGAGCGCGGCCAGGAGGGCGACGGGAAGGAGGGCGGCGAGCCGCTTCACGAGCGGCCGTTCCATGGCGCCGGCGGGCACGAGCAGCCCGGCGAGCTTGACGGCGTAGCAGCCGAGGACGGTGAGGCCTATCGCGATCCAGGTGTTCAACGGTCCTCCTCCGGTGCGGCCGGCGCGGGGGCCGGGGCCGCCGTGCCGTCCTCGCCGCGGCCGCGGCCCTTCACGAACAGGGCGGCGGGTGCCGCGAGCGCGGCCACCAGGACGGGGACTCCGGCCGGCAGGACCGGCAGCAGCCCGAGGCCGAGGAGCACCGCGAGGGCGGCGACCGCGCGCTCGGTGGCCGTGCGCAGCATGGGGGCGAGCAGGGCGAGGAAGACGGCGGGACCGGCCGCGTCCAGGCCCCAGGCGCCGGTGTCCCCGATGGCCTTGGCGCCCAGCGCGCCGAGCAGGGTGGTCAGGTTCCACAGCAGGTACAGGCTGAGTCCGGTGACGGTGAACCCGATCCGCGCGGCACGCCGGTCCGGCTGGGCCAGGGTCACGGCCGTCGTCTCGTCGATCACCCACTGCGCGGCCAGCGGCCGCAGCGCGCGCGGGAGGGCCAGCACCTGCGACAGGCGCAGTCCGTAGAAGGCGTTGCGCACGCCGAGGAAGAAGGCGCCCGCGGCGGCCGCGAACGGGTTGCCGCCGGCCGCGAGGGCGCCCACCAGGGCGAACTGGGAGGCGCCGGTGAAGACCAGGAGGCTGAGCGCGCAGGTCTGGAGCAGGCCGAGCCCGCTGCCGGCCGAGGTCACGCCGAAGGCGAACCCGGACAGGCCTACGGCGACTCCGACGCCCAGGGCGTCCCGTACGACGGCGCGGTCGGGCCTGGCCGGATACCCGGCGGGCCGGGCCGCCAGGGGGGAGACGCCCCCTGGTGCGGTGTGTTGCTCTGTCACGTCCCGGACGGTAGGTCCGCCGGCCGGTCCGGGTCTTGTACGTTCTTGCGCTCGGGCCGGCCGCCATGCCGCTCGCGCCGGTAGGCGCCCGGGGGCACGCCGACGATCCGGGTGAAGTGCCGGTTGAGGTGGGGCTGGTCGGTGAAGCCGACCGCGACGGCGGCCTCGGCGGGTGCGGTGCCCGCGTCCAGCAGGGACCGGGCGCGCCGCACCCGGGCGTCGGTCAGCCAGGTGTGCGGCGGCATGCCGTAGACGTCGCGGAAGGCGCGCAGCAGGGCGAAGGGGCTGGTGCCCAGGTCGGCGGCCAGGCGTTCCAGGGTCGGCGGCCCGGCCATCCGGTCCGTGAGGACGGCACGCGCGCGTGCGGCGAGCGCGGCGCCCGCGGTCCGGGGCCGCCGCTGCGGCAGCGGGCCCCCGTTCAGCCGCAGCAGCCTGGTGACGGCGACGCGCAGCAGCGTGTCGGCGGCGAGCGCGTTGCCCTCGTCGGCGGCGCGGAGCACCTGGTGGACCAGCCGGACGGTGTACGGATCGTCGAGGACCGGGCGGACGAAGCCGGGCGTGCCGCGGACGGTGCTGGTCTCGGCCGCGATCGCGGCCACCACCTCGGGCGACGGGTAGACCGCGCCGTAGCGCCAGCCCTCGGGGACGCCGGCCCGGCCGGTGTGCGGGGTGTCCGGGTTGACCAGCGCGAGGGCTCCCGCGCCCGCGGACACGTCGGATCCGTGGTGCTGGAAGACCTCGACCCCGTCGGCTATGGCCGCGATCACGAAGTGCTCGTGGGTGTGCCGGACGAAGGTCTTCTGGATGTAGCGGGCGCGCAGCAGGTCGACGCCGGGCAGCTCCGTGTACCGCCAGTGCCGCGCCCGCTCCCCTGAACCAGCCATGG
Source organism: Streptomyces sp. NPDC090108 (assembly GCF_044747185.1). Taxonomy (NCBI): domain Bacteria; kingdom Bacillati; phylum Actinomycetota; class Actinomycetes; order Kitasatosporales; family Streptomycetaceae; genus Streptomyces; species Streptomyces sp. NPDC090108. Next base: position 25,394 of record NZ_JBIVDQ010000004.1, on the reverse strand, counting down.
GCCCATTCTCCGCCACGCCCGGCCGGCCCGCCGCGCGCCCGGAGCCGGGATCCTCCCTGTTTGTGCTGGTCAGGGCGATTGTCAGTGGCTGGGTGCAGGATGGACGCATGGTCAGCTCCGCACACCGGGCCCTCGAAGGCTTCTCCCCCGCGACCCGCGGCTGGTTCACGGGGGCGTTCTCCGCGCCCACCGCGGCCCAGGCCGGCGCGTGGCAGGCCCTCGGCGAGGGCTCGGACGTGCTGGTGGTCGCCCCGACCGGCTCGGGCAAGACGCTGGCCGCCTTCCTCGCCGCCCTGGACCAGCTGACCTCGACGCCGCCCCCGGCCGACCCGAAGAAGCGCTGCCGGGTGCTGTACGTGTCGCCGCTGAAGGCGCTGGCCGTCGACGTCGAGCGCAATCTGCGCAGCCCGCTGACCGGAATCCGCCAGGAGTCGGTGCGGCTGGGGCTGCCCGAGCCCGAGGTCAAGGTGGGCATCCGCTCCGGGGACACCCCGCCCGCCGAGCGGCGCGCGCTGTCCACGCGTCCGCCGGACATCCTGATCACCACCCCCGAGTCGCTGTTCCTGATGCTGACGTCCTCCGCGCGGGACGCGCTGGCGGGCATCGACACGGTGATCCTGGACGAGGTGCACGCGGTCGCGGGCACCAAGCGCGGGGCGCATCTCGCGCTGTCCCTGGAGCGGCTGGACGAGCTGCTGCCGAAGCCGGCCCGCCGGATCGGCCTGTCGGCCACCGTCCGCCCGGTGGACGAGGTGGCGCGCTATCTCTCGCCGCGCCGCAAGGTGGAGATCGTCCAGCCGGAGTCCGGCAAGGAGTTCGACCTGTCCGTGGTCGTCCCGGTTGCGGACATGGGCGAGCTGGGCGGCGCTCCGGCGGCCGACGGCGGCGACGGCGCGGAGAAGGCCTCCATCTGGCCGCACGTGGAGGAGCGGATCACCGACCTGGTCCAGTCCCACCGGTCGACGATCGTCTTCGCCAACTCCCGCCGTCTGGCGGAGCGGCTGTGCAACCGGCTCAACGAGATCGCCTACGAGCGGGCGACCGGCGAGCCGATCGACGAGCACCACTCCCCGGCCCAGCTGATGGGCGGCTCCGGGGCGGCCCAGGGCGCACCCCAGGTGATCGCCCGCGCGCACCACGGCTCGGTCTCCAAGGAGCAGCGCGCCCTGGTGGAGGAGGACCTCAAGGCGGGCCGGCTGCCCGCGGTGGTCGCCACCTCCAGCCTCGAACTGGGCATCGACATGGGCGCCGTCGACCTCGTCGTACAGGTCGAGTCCCCGCCCTCGGTCGCCTCCGGACTCCAGCGCGTCGGCCGCGCGGGACACCAGGTGGGCGCGGTCTCCACCGGTGTGGTCTTCCCCAAGTACCGGGGCGATCTGGTCCAGTCCGCCGTCGTCACCGAGCGGATGCGCTCGGGCGAGATCGAGGCCCTCAGGGTGCCGGCGAACCCGCTGGACGTGCTCGCCCAGCAACTGGTCGCCATGACGGCCCTGGACACCTGGCAGTACGACGACCTGCTCGCCACCGTCCGCCGCGCGGCCCCCTTCGCCTCGCTGCCCGAGTCGGCGTTCACGGCGACCCTCGACATGCTCGCGGGCCGCTACCCGTCGGACGCGTTCGCCGAGCTGCGCCCGCGCGTGGTGTGGGACCGCGTGGCCGGCACCGTCACCGGGCGCCCCGGCGCCCAGCGTCTCGCGGTCACCTCCGGCGGCACCATCCCCGACCGGGGGCTGTTCGGGGTCTTCCTCGCCGGTTCCGACCCCAAGAAGGGCGGCGGCCGGGTCGGCGAGCTGGACGAGGAGATGGTGTACGAGTCCCGGGTGGGCGACGTCTTCACGCTGGGCACGAGTTCCTGGCGCATCGAGGACATCACCCGTGACCGGGTCCTCGTGTCCCCCGCGCCCGGTGTGCCGGGCCGCCTGCCGTTCTGGAAGGGCGACCAGCTGGGCCGCCCCCTCGAACTGGGCCGCGCGGTGGGCGCCTTCCTGCGTGAGGTCGGGTCGCTGTCCAAGGAGGACGCCCGGCTGCGCCTGCTGGCCGCGGGCCTGGACGCGTGGGCGGTGGACAACGTGCTGTCCTACCTGGACGAGCAGCGCGAGGCCTGCGGCCACATCCCCGACGACCGCACGATCGTGGTCGAGCGCTTCCGTGACGAGCTGGGCGACTGGCGGGTCGTCATCCACTCCCCCTTCGGCGCCCAGGTGCACGCTCCCTGGGCGTTGGCGCTCGGTGCCCGGCTGGCCGAGCGGTACGGCATGGACGCGCAGGTCATGCACGCCGACGACGGCATCGTGCTGCGCCTGCCCGACGCCGACCTGATGGGCCTGGACCTGCTGGACCAGGACCCGGTGAAGGCCCCCATGGACACGGCGTTCGACAGCGAGCAGCCACCGGTCGGCGCGGCGGACGTCGCCTTCGACAAGGGGGAGGTCGACCAGATCGTCACCGACCAGGTCGGCGGCTCCGCCCTGTTCGCCTCCCGGTTCCGTGAGTGCGCGGCGCGCGCGCTGCTGCTGCCGCGCCGCAACCCCGGCAAGCGCACACCGCTGTGGCAGCAGCGTCAGCGCTCGGCCCAGCTGCTGCAGGTGGCGAGCGAGTTCGGTTCGTTCCCGATCGTGCTGGAGGCGGTCCGCGAGTGCCTCCAGGACGTCTTCGACGTGCCCGGACTCGTGGAGCTGATGGGCGACGTCGAGTCCCGCAAGGTCCGCCTCGTCGAGGTCACCACCCCGGAGCCCTCGCCCTTCGCCCGTTCGCTCCTGTTCGGTTACGTCGCCCAGTTCCTGTACGAGGGGGACTCCCCGCTCGCCGAGCGCCGCGCGGCGGCCCTCTCCCTGGACTCCCGGCTGCTGGCGGAGCTGCTGGGCCAGGCGGAGCTGCGCGAGCTGCTCGACGCGGAGGTGCTCACGGAGCTGGAGCGCGAGCTCCAGTGGCTCACCGAGGACCGCCGGGTCAAGGACGCCGAGGGTGTGGCCGACCTCCTCCGGCTGCTCGGTCCGCTGACCGACGCCGAACTGGCCGAGCGCGGCGCCGAGCCGCGGTGGGCACCGGAACTGGCCGCCGCCCGGCGGGTGATCAGGGTCCGTATCGCGGGCGAGGAGCACTGGGCGGCCATCGAGGACGCGGGCCGGCTGCGCGACGCGCTCGGCACGGCGCTCCCGGTCGGTGTGCCCGAGGCCTTCACCGAACCGGTCAAGGATCCGCTGGGCGATCTGCTCGCGCGCCATGCCCGTACGCACGGCCCCTTCACCTCGGCCACCGCCGCGGCCCGGTTCGGCCTCGGCGTGGCGGTCACCGAGGGCGCGCTCCAGCGGCTCGCCGCGAACGGCCGCGTCGTCCAGGGCGAGTTCCACCCCGCGGGCATCGGCCAGGAGTGGTGCGACGCGGCGGTGCTGCGCCGTCTGCGGCGCCGTTCCCTGGCCGCGCTGCGGCACGAACTGGAGCCGGTGGCGCCCGCGGCGCTCGCCCAGTTCCTGCCGCAGTGGCAGCACATCGGCAAGGGACACCAGCTGCGCGGCCTGGACGGACTGGTGCGTGCCATCGAGCAGTTGCAGGGCGCGTCGGTGCCGGCCTCCGCGCTGGAGAAGCTGGTCCTGCCGTCGCGCGTGGCGGACTACACGCCGTCGATGCTCGACGAACTCACCGCCGCGGGCGAGGTGGTGTGGGCCGGGGCGGGCTCGCTGCCCGGCAAGGACGGCTGGGTCTCCCTCTATCTGGCCGACAACGCCCCGCTGCTGCTGCCGGAACCGCATCCGCTGGAGCTGACCCCCCTGCACAGGTCCGTCCTGGACGCGCTCTCCGGCGGCTACGGCCTGTTCTTCCGGCAGATCGCCGACCAGGTCCGTGCGACCACGCACCCCGCGGCCACCGACCACCACCTCGCCGACGCCCTGTGGGATCTGGCCTGGTCCGGACGGCTCACCAACGACACCCTCGCCCCGATGCGCTCCCTGCTGGGCTCGGGCCGTACGGCGGGCTCGACGGCCCACCGCGCCAAGCGCCAGGTGCCGCGCGGGCGGTACGGATCCCTGACGTCCGCCGCCAGGGCCGCCTCCCGTTCCGGGCCGCCGACCGTGGCGGGCCGCTGGTCCCTGCTCCCCGTCGCCGAACCGGACGCCACCGTGCGGGCCCACGCGCGCGCCCGGGCCCTGCTGGACCGGCACGGTGTGGTGACCCGTGGCGCGGTCGGCGCGGAGGGCGTCGAAGGCGGCTTCTCGGCGGTGTACCGGGTCCTGTCCGCGTTCGAGGAGAGCGGCCAGGCCCGGCGCGGCTATGTCGTCGAGGGCCTGGGCGCGGCCCAGTTCGCGATGGACGGCGCGGTCGACCGCCTGCGCGCGGTGTCCAACGCGCGCGACCGGGCCGCGGGGCTGCCCGGCGCCGGCGTCGCGGACGGTTTCGCGCCGCCCGCCGCCGGGGTCGGCACCCCGCCCTTCCCCGGCGACGCCCACACCGTCCCCGGCACCTTCGACGAGGACGGCGGCGCCCTCGCCCATCCGGGCCTGGACGGCGACTTCACCTGGCCGCCGGCGGACCAGGCGTCCCCGTCCGGTGATTCCGCCTGGCTCGCGGGGGGCGCCTGGCAGCCGGAAGGCGATCGCACCGACCGGGGCGGCTACGCCTCGTCACGCGACCGGGTCCCGGGCCACGGTGGTCCCCGGGGCGGGTCCGCCTCTCCCTACGGCGCGGGGGCGAGCCGGGGTTTCGGCGGCCGCCGTGCCGGCACCTCGGCTCCCGACCCGCGTGCGGTGGTCCTGGCGGCGGCCGACCCGGCCAACGCCTACGGCGCGGCGCTCCCCTGGCCCGAGCCGCCGAACGGGGCCGGGCACAAGCCGGGCCGCAAGGCGGGCTCCCTGGTCGTGCTGGTGGAGGGTGAGCTGACGCTGTACATGGAGCGCGGCGGCAAGACCCTGCTGGCCTGGCCGTCGGCCCCGGACACCGCCGCCGGGGACGATCCGCGTCTGAGCATGGCCGCGGAAGCCCTTGCGGCGGCGGCCCGCGCGGGTTCGCTCGGCACGGTGACGGTCGAGCGGATCAACGGCGCCGCTGCCCTGACCTCGCCCATAGGCGCGCTTCTGGAAGGCGCGGGCTTCATCGCCACACCACGCGGCCTCCGCCTGCGGACCTGAACCTGAGCGGAACCGGGGCTCGGCGGCCCGCACACCGCCGGCACACGGGTCCGGACACAACCGGTGGCACGGAACCCGGGAACCGGTCCCCCGGAGCCCACGGCCCGGCTCACCGGCCCCACCAGTCGCGGCCCCGGTGCCCCGGCGGCTCCTCGCGGCCGCAGCCCCGGAGCCCCCGCACCACACGCACGCCGGGGACGGCCGCACTCCTGGCGGCCCGGCACAGCAGGTCGGCCACCGCCGCAGCCCCGGTGGCCCCGCACGGCACAGCACGCCGGACACGGCCGCACTCCCAGTGGCCCGGCCGGCTCCTCGGCGCGGCCACAGCCCCGGTGTGACCCGGCCCGGCCCGGCACGCCGACCACAGCCACACTCCCGGTGGCCCGGCGCGGCTCCTCTGCGCGGCCGCAGCCCCGGTGGCCCGGCCCGGCACCGCTCGCCGGACCCGGCCGCAGCCCCGGTGGCCGTGGCACCCTGGAGCCATGCCCGAAGGTGACACGGTCTGGCAGGCCGCGAAGCGGCTGCACGTCGCCCTCGCGGGCAAGGCGCTGACCCGCAGCGACTTCCGGGTGCCGCAGTACGCGACCGTCGACCTCACCGGCCGTACGGTCCTGAACACCGCCCCGCGCGGCAAGCATCTGCTCACGCGGTTCGAGGGCGGGCTGACCCTCCACACGCATCTGCGGATGGAGGGCGCCTGGAAGGTGTACGGCACGGGTGAGCGCTGGCGGGGCGGGCCCGGACACCAGATCCGTGTGATTCTCGGCGCCGCGGACGCCATGGCCGTCGGGTACCGCCTCCCGGTGCTGGAGTTCCTGCGCACCTCGGAGGAGGAACGCGTCGTCGGCCATCTCGGCCCCGATCTGCTCGGCCCGGACTGGGATCCCCGGCTCGCGCTCGCCAACCTCCTCGCGGACCCCGGCCGCCCGCTCGGCGAGGCCCTGCTCGACCAGCGCAATCTCGCCGGGATCGGCAACGTCTACAAGAGCGAGCTGTGCTTCCTGCTCGGCGTGACCCCGTGGCTGCCGGTCGGCGCCCTCCCCGCGGAGTGCGCCGAACAGCTGACGGCGACCGCCAAGAGGCTTCTGGAGATCAACCGCGAGCGCCCGGTCCGCCGGACCACGGACCGGCCCCGGCAGGATCTGTACGTGTACGGCCGCGCCCACCGCCCCTGTCTGCGCTGCGGCACTCCGGTCCGCGTGGCCGACCAGGGCGACGGTTCGCAGGAACGCCCCACCTACTGGTGCCCCGCCTGCCAGGCCGGCCCGGCCCCAGGCCCGGGGACCGCCCAGAAATGGCGGGAACGCTATCCACGCCCACCCCGGTGACCGACCTCACCCCGACACCACCCCCGAGCGCATCACCCCCAGGCGCCCCGAACGCCTTCAGCCCCTCAGCCCTCAGCCCCTCCCAGCCCCCAGCCGGCCAGCCCCCCAGACCCCAGCCCCCCGCAGGGGATCTACGCGGGGTCCGGTTCTTCGCCCGATCGGGGGCCTGCGGATTTTCCGGCCGCGTTCACCCGCCAGGCGCCCGCCCAGCGTCCGGCCGCCACCGCGCCCGCCGCCCGTTCCTTGTGCACGCAGTGCACCGGGAGCACGCTCAGCCCCCATCCGCCGACGGCGATGGCTCCTTCGAGCGCGCCCGCACCCTCTCCGAGAGTGATGCGCAGCACGGCCCACCACCAGGCCGCTCCGCAGCCCAGAACGGCCCCCCACCGCACCAGCCTTCCCACCACCATGGCCGCCCACCTCCAGCCGGACGTCAGACCGCCGTCTGGCCCGCGAGAAAGGCGCAGGCTCACTGATGCAACGCGGACACGGCCGGCTCCGGACGGCCGTCGGACACCGGACGCTTCACACACATCCGCTCCCTCCGGCCGGCTCGTCGGCAGGCACGTCCTCCCACGATGACCGCCCCGCCGCATACCGGCAAACGGAGCAAAGCGGCACCGGCCCACATCTACCCACCGCGCACCCGCCGCACCCGCCGGGAACACCCCGGTGCGGACCGTCCCGCTCGCGGACACGGGAAAGCCCCGGCCGGGCTTCCCCAGGTGATCCCAGGGAAGCCCGGCCGGGGCTTCACATCTGTCGTGCCGCTAGGCCGCGTACGCGTGTGTCACGCGGCGACCACGTCCACCGCCTCGGCGGGGGCCTTGATGGTCACCCGTTCCGGTGGCACACCGGTCACCGACACAGAACCCAGCATCGGACGGACCGGCGCGGGGACGGGATCGGTGGCGGCTGCGGACTGGGCCAGCTCGGCGAGCGCGAGCTCGTCGCTCACCTCTCGCATGAGTTCCGACATCCGTACGTCCAGCGCGTCGCAGATGGCGGAGAGCAGCTCGGAGGATGCCTCCTTCTGCCCCCGCTCCACCTCGGAGAGATAGCCGAGTGAGACTCGGGCGGACGAGGAGACTTCGCGCAGAGTACGGCCCTGGCGCTGGCGCTGCCGACGCAGCACGTCACCCAGCAGGCGACGGAGCAGAATCATCGGTGGCTCCCTCCTCGGACCGCGTAGCCGCATCCTTCTCGCCCCACCGTACCGCCTCGCGCTGCGGCCGTGCGGGGAGCGATGTCGTGTTCACTCAGGGCTGCAAACATCAAAACCCCCCGTTCCGTTCCGTATCCTGTGCCCGCTCATTCCCGGTCTGTTCGCCCGCAAGCTCGCTCAGGAGCAGTGCGAGTACGCTCCGTACACTCTCCATACGGATTTCCGTACGGCCGCCGTTCAACCGCAGAGCCTCCACTTTTCCGCCACCGGCGCAAACGGAGCCGTCCCGGAGGGGGCCGTCGACGGCCACGAAGACCGTTCCGACGGGCTGTCCGTCCTGCGGTTCGGGCCCGGCGACACCGGTCGTCGCGATGCCCCAGTCGGCCCCGAGCGCCTCGCGCACTCCGGCAGCCATCTGTGCCGCGACCTGCGGATCGACCGCGCCGCGCTCGGCCAGCAGGAGGGCGTCGACCCCCAGCAGCCGCTGCTTCAGCTCGGTGGCGTAGGCGGTGACCGAGCCCCGGAAGACCTTGGAGGCTCCGGGGACCGCGGTGATCTCCGCGGCCACCAGTCCGCCGGTGAGCGACTCCGCGACGGCGAGGGTCTCGCCGTTCACTGTCAGTAGCCGCACCAGTTCGGTGGCCGTGGAACTCAACGCTGCTTCTCCTCCAACGCCGCCGCGCGCTCCGCGATTCCCTGCCGGCGCAGGACCACCGCCTGCCTCACGTAGTCGAGGCCGGTGCCGACGGTCAGGACCACCGCGAGGGCCATCACCCAGAACCGCAGGGTGGCCAGCCAGCCCGTCAGCGCGAGCACGTACATGCCGACGGCGATGCCCTGGGTGAGCGTCTTCATCTTGCCGCCGCGGCTCGCGGGGATCACGCCGTAGCGGATGACCAGGAAGCGCATCAGCGTGATGCCGAGTTCCCGGCCGAGGATCACGGCCGTCACCCACCACGGCAGGTCGCCGAGGCTGGACAGACAGACGAGCGCCGCCCCCATGATCGCCTTGTCGGCGATGGGGTCGGCGATCTTCCCGAAGTCGGTGACCAGGTTGTAGGTGCGCGCCAGATGCCCGTCGAACAGGTCGGTGATCATGGCGATGGCGAAGGCGGCCCAGGCGAGCGAGCGCCAGGCCGGGTCGTAGCCGCCGTTCTCCAGCATCAGCACGACGAAGGCGGGCACGAGGACCAGCCGGAGCATAGTCAGCAGATTGGCCACGTTCCAGACACTGGCCTGGTTGACGGCCGCGGCCGCGATCTTCGCCCCGCGGGCCGGCTTCACCTGGCCGGACGCGTCGGTGCCGGGAGCGGGGGCGGAGCCGGAAGCCTCGGGTTCGACGCCGTCGGCGGCGGCCTTCCCGGGCGCGCTCCGCGCGCCGGAGGAGCCGCCCGCGGCGGATGCCGGGACTCCCGTCATCTGCCCGCCTCCTCGCTGCTCGCGGGCGCACCCGCCAGCGGCTCGGCCACCAGGTCGACACCCTCCGTGCCGACCACCTTCGCCTCGACGATACGTCCGACGCTCAGGCCCTCGCCGCTCGTGAGCAGCACCTGCCCGTCCGTCTCCGGCGCCTGGTGCGCGGCACGGCCGTACACGCCCTCCTCGGAGTCCACGGACTCCACCAGGACGCGGACGGTCTCACCGACGCGCTCCTCGGCACGCTGCGAGACGAGTTCCTCGGCGAGCCGGGAGATGTGCGCCAGGCGCTGGTCGACGACGTCCTGGTCGAGCTTGTGCTCGTACGTCGCCGCCTCCGTGCCCTCCTCGTCGGAGTAGCCGAAGACGCCGATGGCGTCCAGGCGGGCGCCGGTCAGGAAGCGCTCCAGCTCGGCCAGGTCGGACTCGGTCTCGCCGGGGAAGCCGACGATGAAGTTCGAGCGGACACCGGCCTCCGGGGCCTTGGAGCGGATCGTGTCGAGCAGCTCCAGGAAGCGGTCCGTGTCACCGAAGCGGCGCATGGAGCGCAGCACGTTCGGCGCGGAGTGCTGGAAGGACAGGTCGAAGTACGGGACGACGTTCGGCGTGGAGGTCAGCACGTCGATCAGGCCGGGGCGCATCTCGGCCGGCTGGAGGTAGCTGACGCGGACCCGCTCCAGGCCGTCGATGCCGGCCAGCTCGGGCAGCAGCGACTCCAGCAGGCGGATGTCGCCGAGGTCCTTGCCGTAGGAGGTGTTGTTCTCGGAGACCAGCATGATCTCCTTCACGCCCTGCTCGGCCAGCCAGCGGGACTCGTTGAGCACGTCGCTGGGGCGGCGGGAGATGAAGGAGCCGCGGAAGGACGGGATGGCGCAGAAGGAGCAGCGCCGGTCGCAGCCGGAGGCGAGCTTGACCGAGGCGACCGGGGCCCCGTCCAGCCGGCGGCGCAGGGGGGCGCGCGGGCCGGAGGCGGGCGCGACGCCCTCGGGGAGGTCGGTCGGGCCGTGTCCGGGCAGCGCGACGGCGGCGGCGGACTCCTGGCGCTCGGCCGGGCTGACCGGCAGCAGCTTGCGGCGGTCGCGCGGGGTGTGGGAGGCGTGGATGCCGCCGGACAGGATGGTCTGGAGGCGGTCGGAGATGTCGGCGTAGTCGTCGAAGCCGAGCACGCCGTCGGCCTCGGGAAGGGCCTCGGCCAGCTCCTTGCCGTACCGCTCGGCCATGCAGCCCACGGCCACGACGGCCTGGGTTCTGCCGTGGTCCTTGAGGTCGTTCGCCTCCAGGAGGGCGTCGACGGAGTCCTTCTTGGCGGCCTCGACGAAGCCACAGGTGTTGACGACGGCGACGTCCGCGTCCGCGGCGTCCTCGACGAGCTGCCAGCCGTCCGCCTCCAAACGGCCTGCGAGCTCCTCCGAGTCCACCTCGTTACGGGCGCAGCCAAGGGTGACGAGTGCGACGGTACGGCGTTCAGGCATGGGCTCAAGACTACTTTGTCTTGCCACCGCCCCATGTCGAAGGGGTTGGCCGATCTTGGCCAACCCCTTCACACCGGCTCCGCGAACTCCCCGGAGGCCCTGCTAGCCGACCTCGGGGTCGCCCTTGGTGTAGGTGAGGCGTTCCACGGCGCCCGGCCGGAAGTCGTCCTCGATCTTCTTGCCGTTGACGTACAGCTGGATCGCTCCGGCGTCGCCGAGGATCAGGTTGATCTTGGAGGAGTCCTGGAAGGTCTTGGACTCGCCCTTCTTCAGCAGACCGTCGAAGAGCATGCGCCCGTTGTGGTCCTTGGCGGAGATCCAGCTGCGCCCGTCGGGGGCGCTGACCTGCACGGTCACCTTGTCCTGCGGGGCGGCCGCGATGGCGCTGTCGGAGGGGTCGGACTTCGGCTGCGCCGGCTTCTCCTTCTGCGGCGCGGGCGAGGGGGACCTGCTCGCGGTGGGCGTGGCGGCACCGTCGGCGACCTGCGACTTGTCGTCGTTGCCGCTGCCGGCGCCCTTGAACGCGGTGAACCCGACGAAGCCGACCACGGCGACGATCGCGGCGACCATGGCGGCCGTCCAGTTGGGTCCGCGCCGCTCGGGGCGGATCCGCTCGGCCTCGAACAGGGGCGCCGCCGGGGTCGGGGCGGGCCGCCCGCCGTGCTCGGCGTCGAACTGCGCGAGCAGCGGTGCGGGGTCCAGGTGCACGGCCCTGGCAAGGGTGCGAAGGTGGCCGCGGGCGTACACGTCGCCGCCGCAGGGGGTGAAGTCGTCCGCCTCGATGGCGTGCACGATGGCGATGCGGACACGAGTGGCGGTGCTGACCTCGTCGACGGTCAGGCCGGCGGCGATGCGCGCCTGCTGAAGGGCTCGTCCGACGGAGGGACGGGCTTCTTCGGACACGTCGTTCAACGGACGCTCGTCCTCAGGGGAGTTGCCGATGGACACGGGGGCGCCTTTCGAGCGTGTGAGCCACCTGTGCTGGAGGTTCAGTCTAGGCGGGGTACGAAAGGGTGGGGCAACCGGGCGGTGGGATCGATACGCCATCGGTATGGCCGGTTCAGTCCGACGGCGTGGCACGGGTACGTGTCCCGGAACGGGCAGCGCACCTGTCGTGTCGCTCAACTTGACGTATGACAAAGGGAAACGGTTGCTCGCGGACTTCTAACAGGTCGGTCACGGCGGTGCGACCCGCCCGGCGTATCCGCGACACGCCGGGCCGCGCGCGCCGCCCTACCCCTCAGACTCCCCGCGAATGACCGCGAGCACGCCGTCCAGCTCGTCAGGCTTCACAAGAACGTCACGTGCCTTGGACCCCTCGCTGGGGCCGACGATGCCCCGGGACTCCATGAGGTCCATGAGCCGGCCGGCCTTGGCGAAGCCCACGCGCAGCTTGCGCTGGAGCATCGACGTCGACCCGAACTGGGTGGAGACCACCAGCTCCGCGGCCTGGCAGAGCAGGTCGAGGTCGTCGCCGATGTCCTCGTCGATCTCCTTCTTCTGCTTGCTGCCCACGGTGACGTCGTCCCGGAAGACGGGCGCCATCTGGTCCTTGCAGTGCTGGACCACGGCCGCGACCTCGGCCTCGGTGACGAACGCGCCCTGTATGCGGGTGGGCTTGTTCGCGCCCATCGGCAGGAACAGCCCGTCGCCCTTGCCGATGAGCTTCTCGGCGCCGGGCTGGTCGAGGATGACCCGGGAGTCGGCGAGCGACGACGTCGCGAAGGCGAGCCGGGAGGGCACGTTGGCCTTGATCAGGCCGGTGACGACGTCCACCGAGGGCCGCTGGGTGGCGAGCACCAGGTGGATGCCGGCGGCGCGCGCCAGCTGGGTGATGCGCACGATCGCGTCCTCGACGTCCCGGGGCGCGACCATCATGAGGTCGGCCAGCTCGTCGACGATCACCAGCAGGTACGGGTACGGCTTGAGCTCGCGCTCGCTGCCCTCGGGCAGCTTCACCTTGCCGTCGCGGATGGCCTGGTTGAAGTCGTCGATGTGCCGGAACCCGAACGCGGCCAGGTCGTCGTAGCGCAGGTCCATCTCGCGGACGACCCACTGCAGGGCCTCGGCGGCCCGCTTCGGGTTGGTGATGATCGGCGTGATCAGGTGCGGGATGCCCTCGTAGGCGGTCAGCTCGACCCGCTTGGGGTCGACGAGGATCATCCGGACGTCCTCCGGGGTGGCCCGCATCATGATCGAGGTGATCAGGCAGTTGATGCAGGACGACTTGCCGGAGCCGGTGGCGCCGGCGACCAGCATGTGCGGCATCTTGGCCAGCGAGTGCATCACGTACCCGCCCTCGACGTCCTTGCCGAAGGCGACCAGCATCGGGTCGTCGTCCTCGGCGGACTCCGCGAGGCGCAGGACGTCGCCGAGGTTGACCATCTCCCGGTCGGTGTTGGGGATCTCGATGCCGACCGCGGACTTCCCGGGGATCGGGCTGATGATCCGCACGTCCGGGCTGGCGACGGCGTACGCGATGTTCTTGGCGAGCGCGGTGATCCGCTCGACCTTCACGGCGGGGCCGAGCTGGACCTCGTAGCGGGTGACCGTGGGTCCGCGGGTGAAGCCGGTGACGTCGGCGTCGACCTTGAACTCGGAGAAGACGTTGCGCAGCGAGGCGACGATCGCGTCGTTCGCCTCGCTGCGGGCCTTGCCCGGTCCGCCGCGCGTGAGCAGGTTCAGGGACGGCAGCGCGTAGGTGATGTCGCCGGAGAGCTGGAGCTGCTCCGCGCGCGGGGGGAGGTCGCGGGGGGCCTGCGGGGGCGCCTTGGTGAGGTCGGGGACGCTCCCCGTCCCGAGCTTCTCCTGCCGGGGGCGGCCCGCCGGGACCGGCGCCGGGGCGGCGGCCGCCTGCGGGGCCGGTACGGGCGTGGTGTCCTCCAGGTCGCCCGTGCCCACGCCCTGGGTGAGGTCGGCGACGAGCGGGGACGGCGGCATCCCGTGCAGGACGGCACCGTCGAGCGCGGCGGCGGCAGCGGCGGCGACGTCCACGGCGTCCATCGGCCGGTTCGGGTCGGACGGGGACAGCGCGGCGCGCCGGGGGCGGCCGCGGCGCTGGGAGAGCGCGGCCTCCTCGGCGCCGTGCGGGTCGAGGGCGTCCGGGGCGCTCCGGCGTGCGCGCGGGCGCCCGGGCGATGCCTCGCGCCACTGCTCGTCGTAGCCCTCGTCGTCCTCGGGGAGGCCCTCCGGGGCGTAGTCGTGCAGCACGCCCAGGCGCGTGCCGAGCAGGCGCAGGCGCTGCGGGATGGCGTTGACCGGGGTGGCGGTCACCACGAGCAGGCCGAAGACGGTCAGCAGGACCAGCAGCGGTACGGCGAGGACCTCGGTCACCGTGAACGTCAGGGGGGTCGCCGCCGCCCAGCCGATGAGACCGCCGGCGTTCCTTATGGCCCGCATCCCGTCGCTGCGGGCGGGCGAGCCGCAGGCGATGTGGATCTGTCCGAGCACGCCGATGACCAGCGCGGACAGGCCGATCACGATCCGCCCGTTGGCCTCCGGCTTCTCCGGGTGCCGGATGAACCGTACGGCGATCACCGCGAGCAGTATCGGCACCAGCAGGTCGAGCCGGCCGAAGGCGCCGGTGACGAGGATCTCCACCAGGTCGCCCACGGGGCCGCGCAGGTCGGCCCAGGTACCGGCGGCGACGATCAGCGCGATGCCGAGGAGCAGCAGCGCGACGCCGTCCTTGCGGTGGGCCGGGTCGAGGTTCTTCGCGCCCTGCCCTATGCCCCGGAAGACGGCGCCGACCGCGTGCGCGACCCCCAGCCAGAGGGTGCGCACCAGTCGGTACACGCCCCCGGTGGGGCTCGGGGCCGGCCTCGGGGGCGCGGCCTTCTTCGCCGGAGCCCGGCGGGCGGGCGCGTTCCTGGCCGGGGCCCGCTTCACCGGCGCGTTCTTCGCCGCCGCCTTCCGCGCCGGAGCCTTCGCGGGAGCGGCCGCCTTCTTGGCGGGCTGCTTCTTGGCTGCGGAGGGACGTGAGGCCATGGGTGTGAGGTTACCGGGGGAGACGACAGCGGACACGTGTGCCCAGCGCTTCACCCGTTCGTGTCGCCCTTGCCGGGGCCGGGAACTGACGCACCTTCACGCGGCGCCCGCCGGCCCCCGCTCCGTCAGTTCTGCGGCGCCGGCACCACGCCCGGGCCGCCGGTTCCCGGCTCCAGGGCGTCCAGCGCGCGGCGCAACCCGGTGAGCTTGCGCTCCAGATGGGCCGCGGTGGCTACGGCGGCCGCGTCCGCGGACTCGTCGTCCAGCTGCTTGGACAGCGCCTCGGCCTGCTCCTCCACGGCCGCGAGCCGCGCGGAGAGCTCGGCGAGCAGACCCGCCGACTCCTTGCCGCCGACCGCGCTCCTGCCGCCGCCCTCCAACTGGAGCCGCAGCAGGGAGGCCTGCTCCCGCAGCTGACAGTTCTTCATGTAGAGCTCGACGAACACCGAGACCTTGGCGCGCAGCACCCACGGGTCGAACGGCTTGGAGATGTAGTCGACCGCGCCCGCCGCGTAGCCCCGGAAGGTGTGGTGGGGACCGTGGTTGATCGCGGTGAGAAAGATGATCGGAATGTCCCGCGTACGCTCGCGCCGCTTGATGTGGGCGGCGGTCTCGAAACCGTCCATGCCCGGCATCTGGACGTCCAGCAGAATGACCGCGAAATCGTCCGTGAGCAGTGCTTTGAGCGCTTCCTCCCCGGACGATGCCCGCACCAGCGTCTGATCGAGCGCAGAGAGGATGGCCTCCAGCGCCAGCAGATTCTCCGGCCGGTCATCGACCAGGAGGATCTTGGCCTTCTGCACCATGGCCCGCCCTCCTCGCCCCGGCGGTACACCGGGCGCCGCCCCAGGGGACGACTCCCTTTCGCCGCCCGTCCTTGTGCCGGTCATCGTAGCCGCACCCCGCCCGTCGCCACACCCTGTCACCGTGATGTCACTGTGCACGTAGCGGAAACGCGGGGTGCGCCCCGAACGTTCCCGGAATCCTGGATTCCATCACGTTCTTCCGGCCCGTGCGCGGACAGCTCCGCATGCACACCCGACGTTTCCGCAACGTTCACGAACGGAAGGGCCGTTCCGTCACGCCTCCCCCATCCACTGCCGCATGACCGCCAGCAGGTGGTCGGGGTCGACGGGCTTGGTGACGTAGTCGGAGGCGCCCGACTCGATCGCCTTCTCCCGGTCGCCCTTCATCGCCTTCGCGGTCAGGGCGATGATCGGCAGCCCGGCGAACTGCGGCATCCTGCGGATCGCCGTGGTCGTCGCGTACCCGTCCATCTCCGGCATCATGATGTCCATCAGGACGACCGCCACGTCGTCGTGCTGCTCCAGCACCTCGATGCCCTCGCGGCCGTTCTCGGCGTACAGCACCGAGAGCCCGTGCTGCTCCAGGACGCTGGTGAGCGCGAAGACGTTGCGGATGTCGTCGTCGACGATCAGCACCTTCTCGCCGGCGAAGCGCACCGCGCGGGCCGGCTGCGGGACGCTCTCCTGATACTCCGTCGCCGCCCACTGCCCGAGCCGCGGCTCGGACGAGGGCAGGCTCCTGCGGCGCCGCCGGAACAGCGCGGCGGGCCCGCTCTGCGTCTCGCGGTACGACTTCACCTCCGCCGGCGTCTCGATCTGCGCGCCGGACAGCTCCAGGGACAGCCGGGCCTCGGACGCGACCAGCTCACCGGCCTCCAGCGGGGCCACGGACTGCTGGTAGCCCTGCGGCGGCAGCTCGCTCGGGTGCAGCGGGAGGTACAGCGTGAACGTCGAGCCGCGGCCCGGTTCGCTCTGCGCGTGGATCTCACCGCCGAGCAGCTGCGCGATCTCCCGCGAGATCGACAGGCCGAGCCCGGTGCCGCCGTACTTGCGGCTGGTGGTGCCGTCCGCCTGCTTGAACGCCTCGAAGATGACCCGCATCTTGCTGGCCGCGATCCCGATACCGGTGTCGGTCACCGAGAACGCGATCAGCTCGGCGTCCGGATCGGTCAGCGAACCGGCCTCCAGCAGCTGTTCGCGGATCGACTGCGGCACACCCGGACCGGCGGGCCTGATCACCAGCTCCACCGACCCGGAGTCGGTGAACTTCACCGCGTTGGACAGCAGGTTGCGCAGCACCTGCAACAGCCGCTGCTCGTCGGTGTGCAGGGTCGCCGGCAGCTCCGGGGAGACCCGTACGGACAGGTCCAGGCCCTTCTCCGCGGTCAGCGGGCGGAAGGTCGCCTCCACGTAGTCCACGAGCTGCACGAGCGCGATACGCGTCGGGGAGACGTCCATCTTGCCCGCCTCGACCTTCGACAGGTCGAGGATGTCGTTGATCAGCTGGAGCAGGTCCGAGCCGGCGCCGTGGATCGTCTCGGAGAACTCGACCTGCTTGGGCGAGAGATTGCCCTCCGCGTTGTCCGCGAGCAGCTTGGCGAGGATCAGCAGCGAGTTGAGCGGGGTGCGCAGCTCGTGCGACATGTTGGCGAGGAACTCGCTCTTGTAGCGCATCGAGACCGCGAGCTGCTCGGCACGCTCCTCCAGGACCTGCCGGGCCTCCTCGATCTCGGTGTTCTTCACCTCGATGTCCCGGTTCTGCCGTGCCAGCAGCTCGGCCTTCTCCTCCAGTTCGGCGTTGGAGGCCTGCAGCGCCTTCTGCCGGATCTCCAGCTCCGCCGAGCGCTCCCGCAGCTGCTCGGTCAGCTCCTGCGACTGCTTCAGCAGCTGCTCGGTCTTGGTGTTGACCGAGATGGTGTTGACGCTGGTCGCGATCATCTCGGCGATCTGGTTCAGGAAGTCCTTCTGGATCTGCGTGAACGGCGTGAAGGACGCCAGCTCGATCACGCCGAGCACCTTGCCCTCGAAGAGCACCGGAAGCACGATCACCTGCGCGGGCGGGGCCTCGCCGAGCCCGGAGGAGATCTTCAGATAGCCGCTGGGCGCGTCCGCGACCAGGATGGTGCGCTTCTCCTGGGCGGCCGTGCCGATCAGCCCCTCCCCCGGCATGAACGACGTCGGCATGGAGCCCATCGAGTAGCCGTACGAGCCGAGCATCCGCAGCTCGTAGCGGTCCTCGTCGTCGGTCCCCAGGTCCTGGCCCTCCATCAGCGGCATGGTCAGGAAGAACGCGCCGTGCTGCGCGGAGACCACCGGGGTCAGCTCGCTCATGATCAGCGAAGCCACGTCCTCCAGGTCCCGGCGGCCCTGCATCAGGGCGGAGATACGGGCCAGGTTGCCCTTCAGCCAGTCCTGCTCCTTGTTGGCGATCGTGGTGTCGCGCAGGTTGGCGATCATCTTGTTGATGTAGTCCTGGAGCTCCTGGATCTCACCGGACGCGTCCACGTCGATCTTCAGGTTCAGGTCGCCACGTGTCACCGCGGTCGCCACGCGCGCGATGGCGCGCACCTGCCGGGTCAGGTTCCCGGCCATCTCGTTCACCGACTCGGTGAGGTCCCGCCAGGTGCCGTCGACGTCCCGCACGCGCGCCTGGCCGCCCAGCGCGCCCTCGGTGCCCACCTCGCGGGCCACCCGGGTGACCTCCTCGGCGAAGCTGGACAGCTGGTCGACCATCGTGTTGATCGTCGTCTTCAGCTCCAGGATCTCGCCCCGGGCGTCGATGTCGATCTTCTTGGTCAGGTCGCCCTTGGCGATCGCCGTGGTGACCATCGCGATGTTGCGCACCTGACCGGTCAGGTTGGACGCCATCTGGTTCACGGACTCGGTGAGGTCCTTCCACGTGCCGGCCACACCGGGCACGTGCGCCTGACCGCCGAGGATGCCGTCCGTGCCCACCTCACGGGCCACCTTGGTGACCTGGTCGGCGAACGAACTCAGCGTCTTCACCATGGTGTTGATGGTGTCCGCGAGCTGCGCCACCTCACCGCTCGCCTCGATGGTGACCTGGCGGGTCAGGTCACCGTTGGCGACCGCCGCCGCGACCTGGGAGATGTTGCGCACCTGCATGGTCAGGTTGTTGGCCATCAGGTTCACGTTGTTGCTCAGGTCCTTCCAGATGCCCGTGACACCCGGAACGCGCGCCTGGCCGCCGAGGATGCCCTCGGTGCCCACCTCACGGGCCACCCGGGTCACCTGCTCGGCGAAGCTGGACAGCTGGTCGACCATCGTGTTGACCGTCGTGACGAGTTCGAGGATCTCGCCCTTGGCGTCGACCGTGATCTTCTTCGACAGGTCGCCCTTGGCGACCGCCGTGGTGACCTCGGCGATGTTGCGCACCTGGATCGTCAGGTTGTTCGCCATGAAGTTCACGGACTGCGTGAGGTCCTTCCAGGTGCCCGAGACACCCTGCACCTCCGCCTGGCCCCCGAGCATGCCCTCCGTGCCCACCTCGCGGGCGACGCGCGTGACCTCCTCGGCGAACGACGACAGCTGGTCCACCATCGTGTTCAGCGTGTTCTTCAGCTCCAGGATCTCGCCGCGCGCGTCCACGGTGATCTTCTGGGACAGGTCGCCGCGGGCCACCGCGGTGGCCACCTGGGCGATGTTGCGCACCTGGCCGGTCAGGTTGCCCGCCATGCCGTTCACGGACTCGGTGAGGTCCCGCCACACACCGGCCACACCCGGCACCTGCGCCTGACCGCCGAGCCGTCCCTCGGTACCCACGTCACGGGCCACCCGGGTCACCTGGTCGGCGAACGCGGAGAGCTGGTCCACCATCGTGTTGATGGTGTTCTTCAGCTCCAGGATCTCGCCGCGCGCGTCCACGTCGATCTTCTGCGACAGGTCACCGCGGGCCACGGCCGTCGTCACCTGGGAGATGTTGCGCACCTGCATGGTCAGGTTGTTGGCCATCAGGTTGACGGAGTCCGTCAGTTCCTTCCAGGTGCCGGACACGCCGTCCACCCGGGCCTGGCCGCCCAGGCGGCCCTCCGTGCCCACGTCCCGGGCCATCCGCGTGACCTGGTCGGCGAAGCTCGACAGCTGGTCCACCATCGTGTTCACGGTGTTCTTCAGCTGGAGCATCTCGCCGGACACGTCGACCGTGACCTTCTGCGACAGGTCGCCGTTGGCGACCGCCGTGGTCACCTGGGCGATGTTGCGCACCTGACCGGTCAGGTTGCGGAACGCGGTGTTGACCGAGTCCGTCAGGTCCTTCCAGGTACCGGCCGCGCCCGACACCTGCGCCTGGCCGCCCAGTTCACCCTCGACACCGATCTCCCGCGCGACACGGGTCACCTCGGCGCCGAACGCCGACAGCTGGTCGACCATGCCGTTGACGGTGTTCTTCAGTTCCAGCATCTCGCCGGCCACGTCGACCGTGACCTTCTGCGAGAGGTCACCGCTGGCCACGGCGGTCGTCACCGCGGCGATGTCGCGCACCTGGGTCGTCAGGTTCCGGAACACCGTGTTGACCGAGTCCGTGAGGTCCTTCCAGGTACCGGCCGCGCCCGGCACATTGGCCTGCCCGCCGAGCCGGCCCTCGCCGCCGACCTCGTTGGCGACGCGCGTGACCTCGTCCGCGAAGATGCGCAGCGTCTCGGTCATCTGGTTGATCGTCTCGGCGAGCTGCGCGACCTCGCCACGCGCCGGGACCGTCACCTTCTGGGAGAGGTCACCGTTGGCGACGGCGGTCGTCACCTGGGAGATCCCCCGCACCTGCGCGGTCAGGTTGCCGGCCATCGTGTTGACGGAGTCGGTCAGCTCCTTCCACACACCGGCCACCCCGGGCACCTGCGCCTGGCCGCCCAGGATGCCCTCGGTGCCCACCTCGCGGGCGACGCGGGTCACCTCGGAGGAGAAGGAGGACAGCTGCTCCACCATCGTGTTGACGGTGTTCTTCAGCTCCAGCATCTCGCCGGCCACCTGGACGGTGACCTTCCGCGACAGATCGCCGCCGGCGACCGCCGTCGTCACCAGGGCGATGTCACGCACCTGCGCGGTCAGCCGGTTCGCCATCGTGTTGACGGACTCGGTGAGGTCCTTCCACGAACCCGACATGCCCCGCACCTGGGCCTGGCCGCCGAGCTTGCCCTCCGTGCCCACCTCGATGGCCACCCGGGTGACCTCGTCGGTGAACGTGGAGAGCTGGTCGACCAGGTTGTTGACGGTCCGGCCGACCTTCAGGAACTCGCCCCGCAGCGGATGCCCGGTGCCGTCCGGCGCCTGGGTGCGCAGGTCCATCCGCGGCGACAGGTCGCCCTCGGCGACACCCGTCAGGACCCGGCTGACCTCCGAGACGGGCCAGACGAGGTCGTCGACGAGCGCGTTGGAGTTGTCGATCGCCGCGGCCCAGGACCCCTCGCAGGCTCCCGTCTCCAGCCGCTCCGTGAGTTTTCCCTCACGTCCGACCATGCGCCGCACCCGGGACAGCTCGCCCGTCAGATGCAGATTGCGGTCGGCCACCTCGTTGAAGACCGCCGCGATCTCCGACATCACTCCGTCGCCGGACACCGTGAGCCGCTTGCGGAAATTGCCGTCGCGCATCGCCATGAGGGCCGCCAGCAGGCGGTTCAGGGCAGCCGTGTCCACGGCGGTGGTACCGCCGCTCCTGCCCAGGGACGGTCCGCCCTTCGCGCGCGTCTTCGTGCCCCGCGTCGCTCCGCCAGACTCCACTGTGTCCCTCCCGGAGGGGTAGACCGCCTATTGCTGTGCTCGCCCGCTTCGGCCCGGTGCCGGTTCCCGGCGATCCGGATGCTTCCGCGTGCTCGGTTCCGCTCGGTACTGCCGCCGGACAGGTTCCGGCTTCCTCACGGGATCCGGCGCACCAGGCGCTGCTGCCCGCCGTACACGGCGCACACGCAACCCGGCCCGACCTTCCTCCCAAGCCTGCCCAGTGTTTCACCCCGGCCGAACCAGGCCATAACAGTTCGGCAGCTTCGCACACCGTTCGCACACCCTGGGGGTAAACACCTGCGACCGGGATCCGCTCGGACGGCGAAGGTAAGTAACCTTGCATGCGGCTGTCCAGCCGCACCGGTCCCGACCGGCCTGGGCGGTGGCACGAGCACGAGCGGGCATCGGAGGGGCGGCCGCAGACCATGACCACCGGACTGATCCCCGGGGGAGCATCCCCGGAGCCACGGCCGACGGACGAACCGATGCCGCAGCAGCGGCACGAGCCGGACGGCCGAGCAGCCCTGCACGACGACAGGCCGAGGAGTTCTGTGATCACCGCGCGCGCGGCCGCCAGCTTCGAGCCCGTGGGACGCTCCGTCGCGACCGCCCGCTCCTTCGTCCGGGACACGCTCCAGGGCTGGGGCTTCGCCGACATCGTCGACGACGCCGTGGTGCTCACCAGCGAACTGGTCACCAACGCCGTCGTCCACGCGGGGACGCACGCCGACGTCCTGTGCCTGCGCACCGAGGACGGCGTGCGCATCGAGGTCTCCGACCGCTACCCGGAGCGCGAGGTGCCGCTCCAGAGCGCCCACGCGGTCATGAGCAGCCCGGACCGCGAGGGCGGCCGCGGGCTCCAGCTCTGCGCGGCCCTGGCCACCCGCTGGGGCGTCGACTACACCCCCACGCACAAGAGCGTCTGGTTCCACCTCGACCTGCCCGAGCGGCCCGTCGGCACCCGCGCCGCCGGACCCTCGCTCCCCGCCGACCTGCTGCCGCTGGCCGACGGCCGGGTGCGCGTCGCCGTCCTCCAGATCGACCGCAAGGGCGCCATCGGCTCCTGGAACGAGGACGCCGAGGACCTCTTCGGCTACGCGGCCCACGAGGTCCTCGGCAAGCCCCTCACCGATCTCGCGGCGTGGCCGCACACGCCCGGCACCGCCACCGGGATCGCCGAGGCCCTCCAGCTCTCGCGCTGGGAGGGCAGTTACGGCATCCGCGGCTCGGACGGCCGGGTCGCGCCGGTCTACGCCTCCCACCTGAGGGTCCGCGACACCGGGGGCGAGCCGTCCACGGTGTGCCTGCTGGTGCGCGACCACGAACGGGCGGTCCTGCAGACCCCCTTGCGGGTGTCCTCCGCGGACCAGGGCAACGGCGACGGGCAGAGCGCCGACCCCTTCGAGGTGTTCATCGGCTCCCCGGCGCCGGACGACCTGGACGGTCTCCTGCAGCGCACCGTGGAGCGCTCCCGCGACATGCTCGACGGGGACTCCGCCTTCCTGCTGCTCGCCACCGACGACGAGACGGAGCTGGAGGTCCGCGCCTCCACCGGACTGCCCTCCGCACGCCAGCGCTTCGCCCGGGTCCCCGTGGAGGCCGGCCCCGGCCGCTACGGCTCCGCGCGCATGCCGGCCGTGCACGACGACCTCGACGCCGTCCCCGGCGCCGTGCCCCTCCTGTCCGGCACCGGCATGCGTTCGGTGGTCACGGTCCCCCTCAAGGTCGAGGGCCGCCTCACCGGTTCCCTCGGTGTCGCGGCGGAGGCGCCCGGCAGATACACCAACGAGGAGGCCCTGCGCCTGCAGTTCGCCGCCGACCGGATCGCGCTGGCCGTCGAGTCCGCCCGCCTGGGCGAGCTGGAGCGGCTGCGCCGCGGCTCCCTGAGCTTCCTGGTCGAGGCCTCCGACCTGCTGGCCGGCACCCTGGACCGCGACCAGACGCTCGCGCTGATGGCCCAGATGACGGTGCCGACCCTCGCCACCTGGTGCGCGGTGTACACGATCGCCGACCAGGCCTCCGACCCGTATCTGTCGTACGTGCTGCACGAGGACGAGGAACTCATCGACGGCATCAAGTCGTTGCTGTCGAAGGTCGCCCCGCCCGATCCGGTGCCGACGCCCGGTGCCCGGGTGTGGACCGTTCCCGGCGAGGTCGCCCACCAGGCGGCGCTGCGCAGCTCGATGCGCAGCCTGGGCCTGGCCGGCGGCCCGACCCACCAGATCACCGCCGCCATAGGGCCGACGCTGGCCACGGCCTCCGCGGTCGGCGGCGAGACGGTCGTCCTGCCGCTCGTCGCCCGCAACCGCGTCATCGGCATGCTGGTCCTCGGCAAGCCGACCGACGAGCACTTCCGCCAGGAGATCCTGGAACTGGCGGAGGACCTGTCCCGCAGGGCCGCCCTGGCCCTGGACAACGCACGCCTGTACTCGGAGCGCACGGCCATCAGCCAGGCGCTCCAGCGCAGCCTGCTGCCGCCCGGCCTGCCCCACATCGACGGCGTCGAGGTCGAGGTCATCTACCGCGCGGCCGGCGAGGGCAACGAGGTCGGCGGTGACTTCTACGACCTCTTCCCCATCGGAGACGGCGCCTACGGCTTCGCCATCGGCGACGTCTGCGGTACGGGCCCCAACGCGGCGGCGGTCACGGGCCTGGCCCGGCACGCGCTGCGCCTGCTGGCCCGCGAGGGGCTCCCGGGCCCGGCCGTCCTCCAGCGGCTCAACTCCGCGATCCTCGACGAGGGCGACCGCAGCCGCTTCCTGACCCTGCTCTACGGCGAGTTGCGCCCTCAGGCGGACGGCAGCGCCGAGCTGAAGGTGGTGTGCGCCGGCCACCCGCTCCCGCTGCGCCTGCGCCAGGACGGCACGGTCGCGGCGGCCGCGGAGCCGCAGCCGCTGCTGGGCGTCATCGAGGACCTGGAGCTGTACGAGGAGACGGTCACGCTCGACCCCGGTGACGTCCTGCTGTGCGTCACGGACGGCGTCACCGAACGCCGCGAGGGCACGCGCATGTTGGGCGACGACGGCCTCGCCGACGTCCTCACCACGTGCACGGGCCTCACGGCGGGCGCGGTCGCCGCACGCATCATGCGGGCGGTGGAGCGCTTCGCGTCGGACGCCCCGTCGGACGACATGGCGATCCTGGCGATGCGGGTCCCCGGTCTCCAGCAGGACTGACCGAGGGCCACTGAGAGCCGCTGAGGACCGCTGAGAGCCGTCCCGTTCCCGTTCCGTCCCCGTCCGGCACGTCCGTGTGCGGGGACGGGGCGGCGCCGGCCGGTCCCGGATTCCGTGCCGGGAAAACGAAAAGGCCCCGCCCGATGGGCGAGGCCTTTTTCGTGGAGCCCCCAAACGGAATCGAACCGTTGACCTTCTCCTTACCATGGAGACGCTCTGCCGACTGAGCTATGGGGGCCTTGTTGTCTTTGAGGTTTCCCTCGCTGCCAACAAGAAGATCGTACCCCGAACCGGCCCGTCTTCCCAAATCCGTTCGCGCGCGTTCAGAAGGCGGGCTGAAGCAGTCCGCCAAGAGCGTTGCAGGCGGCGACGATCCGCTGCATCTCCCGTTTCGTCAGGGAGGGGTCGACGGGCAGCGCCAGTGTCTCGCCGGCGGCCCGTTCGGTCTCCGGGAGTTCCACACAGCGGCGGAACTCCGGCAGTCGGTGCACGGGCGTCTTCACCGGCACCCGGCAGTCGACGCCCCGGGCCCGCAGCGCCTGGGCGAACGCGTCGCGGTCCGGACGGCCGTTGCCCGGCACCCGCACCACGTACTGCTGATAGGTGTGCCCGGCGCCGCCCTCGGGCGTCCGCACGCCCTTGAGCTTGGCGTCGAGGTACGCGGCCCGTTCCCTGCGCTGTGCCATCTCGTCGTACGGCACCTCGGACTCTCCCTGTTCCAGCACCAGCAACCCGTGTCGGCGTCCGAGCGCGCGCAACCGCCCGGTGTCGGCCTGCCTTCCGAAGCGGTGCACGGCAACGACGGCCGCGGTGCGGGAGGTTACCGCGGCCTCCACCGAGGCCGGGTCCAGGCAGTACGTGAGCGGGTCTATGTCGGCGAACACCGGACGCGCACCCGCCAGGGTGACGGCCTCGGCGACGTCGACGCTCCCGAATGCCGGTACGACGACCTCGTCGCCGGCTCCCGCGCCGGCGGCCCTGAGCATTGCAGCAGTACCCATGTGACGGATATTGAGCGCGCAAAGTGAACGTAAAGTTACGCAGAACAAAAAAGGGTTGAACCCTGAACCGAAGTTCAGGATCCAACCCTTTCAAAATTTGTTCGGCGGCGTCCTACTCTCCCACAGGGTCCCCCCTGCAGTACCATCGGCGCTGTGAGGCTTAGCTTCCGGGTTCGGAATGTAACCG
>NZ_JBIVDQ010000003.1:276784-1107998 GCF_044747185.1 Streptomyces sp. NPDC090108 | reverse complement strand
AAACGCCCGGTTACATTCCGAACCCGGAAGCTAAGCCTCACAGCGCCGATGGTACTGCAGGGGGGACCCTGTGGGAGAGTAGGACGCCGCCGAACTACCTTTAGAGCTCCGGCTCCTGGTCATTGCGACCGGGGGCCGGAGCTTTTTTGCGTTGAGGTAGGGTCAGGGGGCATTGTTGGTTCGTTTCGTAACAGGAGGCCCCCGGGTGGAGGTCCAGGAGACCCGTGTCCAGACAGACCGGGTCCTCACCATCCCCAACATCCTCAGCATGGCACGGCTCGTCGGAGTACCACTCTTCCTCTGGCTGATCCTCAGGCCGGAGTTCGGAGGCCCGAAGAGCGACGGCTGGGCGCTCCTGGTGCTGGCATTCAGCGGAGTCAGCGACTATCTGGACGGCAAGCTCGCCAGGCGCTGGAATCAGATCAGCAGCCTCGGCCGGCTCCTCGACCCCGCGGCCGACCGGCTGTACGTGCTTTCCACGCTGCTGGGTCTCACCTGGCGTGAGATCCTGCCGCTCTGGTTGACCGCCCTCCTGCTGCTGCGGGAGCTGGTCCTCCTGGTGATGGTGGGAATCCTCCGGCGCCACGGCTACCCGCCGCCGCAGGTGAACTTCCTCGGGAAGGCGGCGACGTTCAACCTGATGTACGCCTTCCCCCTGCTCCTCCTCAGCGACGGAACCGGTTGGATCGCGTCACTGGCCGCTGTTTTCGGATGGGCGTTCGCAGGTTGGGGTACAACGCTGTATTGGTGGGCAGGAGTGCTCTACGTGGTGCAAGTCCGCCGTCTGGTGCGTGCGGACACCATGGCCGATTGAGCTCGGCGATTGTCCGGACGTGGCACTTCGATGGCCCGCCGTGAAAAAGTGCGGGACAATCTGGACGGGTGAAGTCGGCTAGACCGTCGTCTCTTGGAGGAGGACGCTTCCGACATGAAGGCCGTCGTGATGGCTGGTGGCGAAGGCACACGCCTGCGCCCCATGACCTCGAGCATGCCCAAGCCGCTCCTGCCGGTGGTGAACCGGCCGATCATGGAGCACGTGCTGAGGCTGCTCAAAAGGCACGGGCTCACCGAGACCGTCGTCACCGTGCAGTTCCTGGCATCGCTGGTCAAGAACTATTTCGGTGACGGCGAAGAGCTCGGGATGGAGCTCACGTATGCCAACGAGGAGAAGCCACTCGGTACCGCCGGAAGCGTCAAGAACGCCGAAGAGGCGTTGAAGGACGATGCTTTCCTCGTCATCTCCGGCGATGCGCTCACCGACTTCGACCTCACCGATCTGATCAATTTCCACAAGGAGAAGGGCGCCCTGGTCACGGTCTGCCTGACCCGGGTGCCCAATCCCCTCGAGTTCGGCATCACCATCGTCGACGAAGAGGGCAAGGTCGAACGCTTCCTGGAGAAGCCGACCTGGGGGCAGGTCTTCTCCGACACCGTCAACACGGGCATCTACGTGATGGAACCCGAGGTGTTCGACTACGTCGACCCCGATGTCCCCGTCGACTGGTCCGGCGACGTCTTCCCTCAGCTGATGAAGGAGGGCAAGCCGGTCTACGGCTATGTCGCCGAGGGCTACTGGGAGGACGTCGGCACCCACGAGAGCTATGTGAAGGCCCAGGCCGACGTGCTCGAGGGCAAGGTCGACGTCGACATCGACGGATTCGAGATCTCCCCGGGCGTCTGGGTGGCCGAAGGTGCCGACGTGCACCCCGACGCCGTACTCCGCGGGCCCCTGTACATCGGCGACTACGCCAAGGTCGAGGCCGGCGCGGAGATCCGTGAGGACACCGTCGTCGGCTCGAACGTGGTCGTCAAGAGCGGAGCCTTCCTGCACAAGGCCGTCGTGCACGACAACGTGTACGTCGGGCAGCAGAGCAATCTGCGCGGGTGTGTCGTCGGCAAGAACACCGACATCATGCGAGCCGCGCGGATCGAGGACGGCGCGGTCATCGGCGACGAATGCCTGATCGGCGAGGAGTCGATCGTCCAGGGCAACGTCCGGGTCTACCCGTTCAAGACCATCGAGGCCGGCGCCTTCGTCAACACCTCGGTCATCTGGGAGTCCCGGGGCCACGCCAACCTGTTCGGCGCCCGGGGCGTCTCCGGCATCCTCAACGTGGAGATCACCCCCGAGCTCGCCGTACGGCTGGCCGGCGCGTACGCCACGACGCTGAAGAAGGGCTCCACCGTCACCACGGCGCGCGACCACTCCCGAGGCGCCCGTGCGCTGAAGCGGGCGGTGATCTCGGCGCTCCAGGCCAGCGCCATCGACGTACGCGACCTGGAGAACGTGCCGCTGCCCGTGGCACGCCAGCAGACCGCACGCGGCAGCGCCGGCGGCATCATGATCAGAACCTCGCCGGGTGTCCCGGACTCCGTCGACATCATGTTCTTCGACGGGCAGGGAGCGGACCTGTCCCAGGGCAGCCAGCGCAAGCTCGACCGGGTCTTCGCCCGGCAGGAGTACCGGCGGGCCTTCCCGGGCGAGATCGGCGACCTGTACTTCCCGTCCAGCGTCTTCGACTCGTACACCGGGTCCCTGCTGCGGAACGTGGACACCACCGGGATCGCCGAAGCCGGCCTGAAGGTCGTCGTGGACGCCTCCAACGGCAGCGCCGGCCTCGTCCTGCCCAGCCTGCTCGGCAAGCTCGGTGTGGACTCGCTGACGATCAACCCCGGTCTCGACGAGTCCCGGCCCACCGAGACGGAGGAGATGCGCCGCAACGGGCTGATGCGGCTCGGCGAGATAGTCGCTTCCTCCGGGGCCGCGTTCGGCGTCCGGTTCGACCCCGTCGGCGAGCGGCTGTCGCTCGTGGACGAGAAGGGCCGGATCATCGAGGACGACCGGGCGCTGCTGGTGATGCTCGACCTCGTCGCCGCCGAACGGCGCAGCGGCCGGGTCGCCCTGCCGGTCACCACCACCCGGATCGCCGAACAGGTGGCCGCGTATCACGGCACGCAGGTCGAATGGACGACCACGTCGCCGGACGACCTCACGCGCGTGGGCGGTGAGGAGGGCACCATCTTCGGCGGCGACGGCAAGGGCGGCTTCATCGTCCCCGAGTTCAGCAGGGTGTACGACGGCACCGCCGCGTTCGTCCGGCTGATCGGGCTCGTGGCGCGGACGCAGCTCACCCTCAGCCAGATCGACGCGCGGATCCCGCGGGCGCACGTCCTCAAGCGGGACCTGGCCACCCCCTGGGCGGTCAAGGGCCTGGTCATGCGGCGGGTCGTGGAGGAGGCCGGTGACCGCTTCGTCGACACGACGGACGGGGTGCGGGTCGTGGAGTCCGACGGCCGTTGGGTGATGGTGCTGCCCGACCCCGCCGAGGCGGTCACCCACCTGTGGGCGGAAGGCCCGGACGACGAGTCCGCCCAGGCCCTGCTCGACGAGTGGTCGGCCGTCGTGGACAGCGCCGGACGCTGACCGGAACCGTACCGGCCCGGTGACACCCTGCCCCTCGCCCGACGGCGGCGGGCAGGGTAGCGGACGGGGAAGACCACCGCACGCGCACATGCCGGACAAGTGCCCCCAAGGGGGCCTGTCCGGCACGTCGGTGGGGCCATTCGGAGGTACCGGTCGCGACGTGCGACTATGTGCGGCATGCCGCAGCAACCCCCCGTTCGGAGCAGCGCCGCGCCGGCGCGCCGCCCGGACGCCTCCATGTCGTTGATCACCAACGTCATGGACCACAGCCTCGACGACGGGTACGCCGAGGCCGCCGCCCGGAAGAAGGCCCTGGGCGAGAGCGGGCTGCCGAGAACCCTCAGGTCGAAGCTGGGGCTCGCCGGCGGCCTCGTCCTCGCCGCGCTGGTGGTGACCGTCGGTGCCGCGCAGGCACGTGTGTCGGCGCCCGGGGTGGCCAAGGAGCGCCAGGAGCTGATCGACCGCATCGACCGCGAGTCCGACGGCGCCGACCGCCTGGAGAAGGACGTCGACCGGCTCCGTGACGACGTCGGCTCCCGGCAGCGTGCGGCGCTGCGGGACAGCGGCGGCAGCACCGCCGCGGACCTGGTGGGCGTCCTGTCGGGCGCCACGGCGGTGCACGGCCCCGGGGTGAAGCTCGTCGTGGACGACGCCAAGGAGGCGAGCACCGGCGGTGACGGCACCAACCCGCGCGAGACCTCCGGGTTCTCCGACACCGGACGGGTACGGGACCGTGACATGCAGCGGGTGGTCAACGGACTGTGGGAGTCCGGGGCCGAGGCCGTGTCCGTCAACGGGCAGCGGCTGACCGCCCTGTCCGCCATCAGGGCCGCCGGTGACGCGATACTGGTGGACAACAAGCCGCTGGTGCCGCCGTACACGGTGCTGGCGGTGGGGGACGGGGAAAGGCTGAGCACCAGGTTCCAGAACGGCCCGGACGGGCTGTATCTGCATGCCCTGGAGGAGAACTTCGGCATCCGCGCGACCATCTCCACGCCGGGCGACGTCCTGTTGCCCGCGGCGCCGAGCGTGATCGTGCGCACCGCCCGGCCGGTCGCGGCCGCGCCGCGGACGGCACAGCAGACCGACAAGACCGAGAAGACTGAGAAGGGCACATCGTGATCGCCGTACTGGGCCTCGTCGTGGGAGTCGTGGCCGGCCTGTTGGTCCGGCCCGAGATTCCGGCGGTCGTCGAGCCTTACCTGCCCATCGCCGTCGTGGCGGCGCTGGACGCCGTCTTCGGTGGTCTGCGGGCCATGCTCGACGGGATCTTCGACGACAAGGTCTTCGTGGTGTCGTTCCTGTCGAACGTGGTCGTCGCCGCGCTGATCGTCTTCCTCGGCGACAAGTTGGGCGTGGGCGCGCAGCTCTCCACGGGTGTCGTGGTGGTCCTGGGCATCCGGATCTTCTCCAACGCCGCCGCCATCCGGCGGCACGTGTTCCGGGCGTGAGGGCGATGAGCGACCAGGACGAGCAGCCGGAGAACAGGCTGCGCAAGGAACTGCCCGACGAGGTGCCGGCTCGGCCCGCACCCGCGCCCGCACCCGCGCCGGCGCCCGAGCCCGTTCCCGGGCCCGAGGGGGCGGCGCCGGAGAGCGCCGCGCCGCAGGTCACCGGGCGGCAGCGGCTGATCGACGGGCTCTGGCCGCCCCGGGTGACCCGGGCCCAACTCATCGTCGCGCTGCTGCTGTTCGGGCTCGGTTTCGGGCTGGCCGTGCAGGTCGCGTCGAACAGCGACAGCGACAGCGCGCTGCGCGGTGCCCGGCAGGAAGATCTTGTCCGCATCCTCGATGAACTGGACGACCGTACTCAGCGTCTTGAAGACGAGAAGCAGGGACTCGAGAAGCAGCGCCAGGAACTGCAGAGCAGCTCCGACCAGGCCGCGGAGGCCCGCAGGCAGACCGCGGAGAAGGCGAAGCAACTCGGTGTCCTCGCGGGCACCGTGGCGGCACGGGGTCCCGGCATCACCATGACGATCGAGGACACGAAGGGGACGGTCAAGTCGGACATGCTGCTCGACGCGATCCAGGAACTGCGCGCCGCGGGCGCGGAGGCGATCCAGGTCAACGGAGCACGGGTGGTGGCGAGCAGCTACTTCACCGATTCCGGCAAGAGCGTGAGCGTCGACGGGAACAAGATCAACGCCCCCTATCGTTTCCTGGTCATCGGCAAGCCGCAGGACCTCGAGCCGGCGTTGAACATTCCTGGAGGCGTGGTGCAGACCCTGGAGAAGGAGCAGGCCACGGTGACCGTCGAGCAGTCGGACAAGATCGTCGTGGACGCCTTGCGGCAGGCGAAGCAGCCTGACTACGCTCGGTCGTCCTCCCAGTGAACCGGTGGTGCATGGGGGACGTCCGGCAGGGGCATGAGGTTGCGGGGGGTCGGCGCACCGATGGGGAGGTGCGTGGTGGAAACTGTCTGGTGGATACGGACGTTGTGAGAGTGTCCGGGTCGTCCGGTGTAGGCAATCAGGGTTCGTCCTGCCCCACGGGCGGGTCTGTTTCGGTCAAGGGGAATCGCCCGTGAAGTTGTTTGCGAAGTTGTTCGGCAAGAGCGCGCGAGAGGGCGGCGACAACGCGACCGCTCTGCATCGTGCGCAGCCTGACGCAGAGGGCCAGCGCCCGCTGTTCCGGGACCAGGTGGCTGGTCCGGGCGGTGACATTTCCGGTGGTCAGGGCGCGGCGTCTGTTGACCCTGCCCAGTCCGGCGGCATAGGTTTCGGGCAACCGTCGACCTCAAGTGCGGGTGGAGGGTTCGCCCCCGATCCGCATGCGTCCAACGCCCCCGCGGGGCTTCCGCGGCAGGAGGATCCGTCCATGTCGGTCCTGGTGTGTACGAGGTGCGGCAACCGCAACGCGGAGAACGCGCGGTTCTGCTCCCACTGCGGTGCGCCGCTGCGGGCCGGAGTCGCGCCCGAGCGCGCCTCGGAGACCACGTCCACGATCTCCATCTCCGGGCTCGAGGCGTACGACGCGGAGGTGACCGGCCAGACGGCGGTGCCGACGCTCTCGCCCGAGGCGCAGGCGGCCGTCGACGCGCTGCCGCAGGGTTCCGCGCTGCTGGTGGTCCGCCGTGGCCCGAACTCGGGAAGCCGCTTCCTGCTGGACGGCGACCTGACGACGGCCGGCCGTCACCCGCAGAGCGACATCTTCCTGGACGACGTGACGGTCTCGCGCCGCCACGTGGAGTTCCGGCGGGTCGCGGACGGTTCGTTCACCGTTGCCGACGTCGGCAGCCTGAACGGTACGTACGTCAATCGTGAGCCGATCGACCAGGTCGCCCTGTCGAACGGCGACGAGGTGCAGATCGGCAAGTACAGGCTGGTCTTCTACTCGAGCCGGCAGGGCATCTGACCTCCCCGGACTCCGTCCGGGGGACACCAGGGAAGGTCCATGCTTCAAACACCGAGCGGCGGTGCCGGAAGCGGTACCGCCGCCAGGGACAGTGGGCTGATGAGCATCGGCACGGTGCTGAACGCGCTGCGCGACGAGTTCCCCGAAGTCACCATCTCCAAGATCCGTTTCCTGGAGGCGGAGGGGCTCATCGAGCCGCAGCGGACCCCCTCGGGGTACCGCAAGTTCAGCGCCGGGGACGTCGAGCGCCTCGGTCACGTCCTGCGGATGCAGCGGGACCACTATCTGCCGCTCAGGGTGATCCGCGAGCACCTGGACGCCATGGAGCGCGGTGAGGCCGTGACGCTGCCCGTGGTGGGCCGCCAGCGCACCTGGGAGGACGACGCCCCGCGGCCGGCCGAGGGGCCCACGGTCGCCCGGGTGGGCCGGTCCGAGCTGATGGCGGCGGCGGACATCGGCGACGGTGAGCTGAAGGAGTGGGAGTCCTACGGGATCATCGCTCCTCTGGAGGACGGCGCGTACGACGCCGAGGCCGTCACCGTGGCCGCTCTCGTGGCCGAACTGGGCCGTTTCGGTATCGAGCCCCGCCATCTGCGGGTGATGAAGGCGGCCGCCGACCGCGAGGCGGGGCTGGTGGACCAGGTGGTGGCCCCCCTGAAGCGTCACCGCAATCCGCAGACCAGGGCGCACGCGGAGGCCCGCACCAAGGAGCTGGCACAGCTCACGGTGCGGCTGCACGCGGCGCTGGTGAAGACCGCTCTCGGGGTGCGGCTGCCCTGACCGGCGGGGCCGCCTCGTGCCCCGGATCGGGCACCTGTTCCCGGCCCGACTACCCAAACGTCCCGGGCACGGCCTAGGGTTGCTGTGTGAACGAGCTCGATGTCGTAGGTGTCCGGGTCGAAATGCCCTCGAACCAACCGATCGTGCTCCTGCGCGAAGTGGGGGGCGACCGTTACCTCCCCATCTGGATCGGGCCGGGGGAGGCGACGGCGATCGCTTTCGCCCAGCAGGGCATGGCCCCTGCCCGGCCGCTGACCCACGACCTGTTCAAGGACGTGCTGGAGGCCGTCGGCCAGGAGCTGACCGAAGTACGCATCACCGATCTGCGTGAGGGCGTCTTCTACGCGGAGCTGGTCTTCGCCAGCGGCGTCGAGGTCAGTGCCCGCCCGTCCGACGCCATAGCGCTCGCCCTGCGTACCGGAACGCCGATCTTCGGCAGTGACACGGTGCTCGACGACGCGGGCATCGCCATTCCGGACGAGCAGGAGGACGAGGTGGAGAAATTCCGCGAGTTCCTCGACCAGATCTCGCCCGAGGACTTCGGCACCAGCAGCCAGTGAACCGCCGCCGTCCGCACGGACGGTGGACCCGGGAGCGGTCGCCGGGGGGCCTGCCGGCGGGGCCGGGGGATGGCAATTGCCACCGTCCCGTGAGAGAGTCCTACGTCCTCCCGCGACGGCATTCGGCTAGCCTTTCCCCGCGGTGGGACACGGGAAACCACTCCTGGGGTGATTATCACTCGGCGTGCCGAGCGCGGCGATCGTTGACGCACCCCTGGTGACTGCCTACCGTCGAGAAGGCAGGTCAAGGACGGAGGTCGGCGTGAGAACCAGCGGCGACGGTACGGCCGGGGGTGCCCCCGGACCCGGTTTCGGGGCGAGCGGGCCGTACCGGCTTCAGGGCAGCGCGGCCGAATCCGCCCCGCAGCGGCCGACGGCGGTGCCCGACGGCGGAGGGGCGGCGCCCATGGCGTCCGAGGAGATCGGATACCGCGGTCCCACGGCATGCGCGGCCGCGGGCATCACCTACCGGCAACTCGACTACTGGGCCCGCACGGGTCTGGTCGAACCGAGTGTGCGGCCCGCCCACGGGTCGGGCACACAGCGCCTCTACAGCTTCAGGGACGTCGTCGTCCTGAAGATCGTCAAGCGCTTCCTGGACACGGGTGTCTCCCTCCAGAACATCCGCACCACCGTGCAGCACCTCAGGGAGCGCGGATTCCGCGATCTCGAGCGGATGACGCTCATGAGCGACGGCGCCACGGTCTACGAGTGCTCGTCTCCCGACGAGGTGCACGCCCTCCTCCAGGGCGGGCAGGGCATCTTCGGGATCGCGGTCGGCGTGGTGTGGCGGGACGTGGAGAGCGCCCTGTCGCAGCTGCACGGCGAGCGTGTGGACACCGGGGAGACGCTGGTCGGGCAGAACCCCGCGGACGAGCTGGCGCGGCGGCGCAACCGGGCGGTCTGACCGCGAGGTCGCCCGGCCGTCGGGTCCCGCGGTCGCGGTGCCGGCCGGGCGGCTCCCGGACACGGCGCGCGGCCCGGGTGCCCCTGCCGGTGCGTTGTCAGTGGCGTGGTGCAGCATCGGAGATGTGAGAAACGCTCCCACGATCCTGCATCTCGACATGGATGCCTTCTTCGCCTCGGTGGAGCAGGCGTCCAAACCGAGTCTGCGCGGCAAGGCCGTGGTCGTGGGCGGGCTCGGACCGCGCGGTGTGGTCGCCACCGCGTCGTACGAGGCACGGGTCTTCGGAGTGCACTCGGCGATGCCCATGGCCCAGGCGCGCCGCCTCGCGCCCAACGCCGCGTATCTCGTACCGCGCTTCTCCCTGTACCGGTCGGTCAGCGAGCGGGTGATGGCCCTGCTGCGGGAGCTGTCGCCGCTGGTGGAGCCGCTGAGCCTGGACGAGGCGTTCGTCGACCTGGAGGCCGGGGGAACGGCCTGTGACGAGGAGTCGGCGCGGCGGGCCGGGTCCGGACTGCGCGCGGACATACGGGCGGCCACGGGACTGACCGGGTCGGTGGGGCTCGCGGCCTCCAAGATGCTCGCCAAGATCGCGTCGGAGCAGGCCAAGCCCGACGGCCTGGTGCTCATCGAGCCCGGGACCGAGCGGGCGCTGCTCGGTCCCATGCCGGTGCGGACGCTGCCCGGGGTGGGGCCGGCCACCGGGGATCATCTGCGCAGGGCCGGGATCACCACCGTGGAGGAGCTCGCCGAGGCGGGCGAGGACGAGCTGGTCCGGCTGGTCGGCAAGGCGCACGGGCACGGCCTGTACGCCATGGCGCTGGCCCGCGACGACCGGCCCGTGGTGGCCGAGCGCGAGACCAAGTCGGTGTCGGTCGAGGACACCTACGACGTGGACATCCACGACAGGCTGCGGGTGGGCCTGGAGGTGCAGCGGCTCGCCGACCGGTGCGTGGGCCGGCTGCGCGGGGCCGGCCTGTCGGGGAGGACCATCGTGCTGAAGGTCCGACGGTACGACTTCTCGACGCTGACGCGCTCCGAGACGCTCCGCGGCCCCACCGACGACCCCGCCGTGATCCGGGAGGCGGCCGCGCGGCTGCTGGAGTCCGTGGACACCACCGGCGGGGTGCGGCTGCTCGGGGTCGGCGTCTCCGGGCTCGCCGACTACACGCAGGAGGACCTGTTCGCCCAGGCGATGCCCGCGCCGGGCGCGGAGACTCCGGGCGAGGCCGTACGACCGGCCGAGGACAGCCCCCCGGAGCCCGAGGAGCGGCAGTGGCGCGCCGGACACGATGTACGGCACGCCGAGTACGGGTACGGATGGGTGCAGGGCAGTGGCGTGGGGCGGGTGACCGTGCGCTTCGAGACGCCGCAGTCGGAGCCGGGCCGGGTGCGGACGTTCCTGGTGGGGGATCCCGCGCTGGAGGCGGCAGATCCGCTGCCGCTGGTGGCGGAAACCGGTCCGTGAGGGGCGCCGGCCCGCCGCAGGGCCGGTTCAGGCGTCCTCGGTGCCCGCCAGCTTGCCGAAGTCGTGGTCGGGGACGGCGGGAGGCGCGGCCACGTCGAGGCCGTAGTGGTGGTAGAGCTGGAGTTCCTGGTCGGGGGAGAGGTGACGGCCGACACCGAAGTCGGGGGCGTCCTTGATGAGGGCCCGCTCGAAGGGGACCCTGAGCGTGCCCTCGACCAGTTCGCTGGGCTCCAGAGGGACGAACGCGTCCCGCGAGAACAGACCGGTGCGTATGGCCGCCCACTCCGGCACGCCCGTCGCGTCGTCGAGGTACACCTCGTCGACCGTGCCGATCTTGGTGCCGTTGCGGTCGAACGCCTTGCGGCCGATCAGATTGCGCGGATCGATGTCGGTACGCACGGTCCCTCTCCCTCCACGTGGTCGCAACTCATCCGTAAGCACTACGAAAGAGCACATCGAGGGAGGCGGCCACTCGAAGCCTCCGGCGTTGACCTCGCTGGTAGTCTGACAACGGCTGCTGACCCCGTGCGGGAGAGTCCTCCGAGCAGTCGGAGGCGCCGAAGGAGCAACTCCTCCCCGGAATCTCTCAGGCCCCCGTACCGCACGGACGAGGTCACTCTGGAAAGCAGGGCGGGCGTCACCGACACCCGTTCTCACCGACGGTGAAAGCCGGGACCCTCGGGTACCCGGTGAAGCTCTCAGGTTCGAGATGACAGAGGGGGAGGCCGTCCGGGCACCCGCGCCGCGGTGCCCCTCGCAGGTCGTGTCAGACCAGGAGGCCTCCGTTCATGACCGCCCATCGCATTCCGCTCACCGAGCTCGAAGCCGGCATTCCGTTCGAGCAGCGCCACATCGGCCCCGACCAGGAGTCGCTGGCCAAGATGCTCGCGCAGGTCGGTTACGGCTCTCTCGACGAGCTGACCGCCGCCGCGGTCCCGGATGTGATCAAGAACGCCGACGCCCTCGACCTCCCGGGCGCCCGCACCGAGGCCGAGGTGCTCGCCGAACTGCGCGGGCTCGCCGACCGCAACCAGGTCCTCGGTTCCATGATCGGACTCGGTTACCACGGCACCTTCACCCCGCCCGTCATCCTGCGCAACGTCATGGAGAACCCCGCCTGGTACACGGCCTACACGCCGTACCAGCCGGAGATCTCCCAGGGCCGCCTCGAGGCCCTGCTGAACTTCCAGACGACGGTCGCCGACCTCACGGGCCTGCCCACCTCCGGCGCCTCCCTCCTCGACGAGGGCACCGCCGCCGCCGAGGCCATGGCGCTGTCCCGCCGCATGGGCAGGAACAAGAAGGGCCTGTTCCTGATCGACGCGGACACGCTGCCGCAGACCATCGCCGTCATCGAGACCCGCGCCGAGCCGACCGGCGTCGAGGTCGTCGTCGCCGACCTCAGCGAGGGCATCCCGGCCGGCATCGCCGAGCGTGACATCAACGGCGTGCTCCTGCAGTACCCGGGCGCCTCCGGTGCCGTACGCGACCTCAAGCCGGTCATCGACCAGGCGCACGAGCTGGGCGCGCTCGTCACGGTCGCGGCCGACCTGCTGGCCCTCACCCTGCTGACCTCGCCCGGTGAGCTGGGCGCGGACATCGCCATCGGCACCACCCAGCGCTTCGGCGTGCCGATGGGCTTCGGCGGCCCGCACGCCGGCTACATGGCGGTGCACGAGAAGTTCGCCCGCAGCCTGCCCGGCCGCCTGGTCGGTGTCTCCGTCGACGCCGACGGCAACAAGGCTTACCGGCTGGCCCTGCAGACCCGCGAGCAGCACATCCGCCGCGAGAAGGCCACCAGCAACATCTGCACCGCGCAGGTGCTCCTCGCCGTCATGGCCGGCATGTACGCCGTCTACCACGGTCCCGAGGGCCTGCGGACGATCGCCCGCCGCACCCACCGCTACGCCGCGATCCTCGCCGAGGGCCTGAAGCGGGCCGGCGTCGAGATCGTCCACGGCGCCTACTTCGACACCCTCACGGCCCGTGTCCCCGGCGGGGCCGCCGAGGTCGTCGCCGCCGCCTGTGAGAACGGCGTCAACCTGCGCCTCGTCGACGCCGACCACGTCTCCATGGCCTGCGACGAGACGACGAACCGCGCCCAGCTCGCCGCCGTCCTCTCCGCCTTCGGCGCCGAGGGCGATGTGGAGGCGCTCGACGCGGCCGCCGCGGAGGCGCTGCCCGAGGCCCTGCTGCGCGGCGACGACTACCTGACCCACCCGGTCTTCCGCGAGCACCGCTCCGAGACCGCCATGCTGCGCTACCTGCGCAAGCTGTCCGACCGGGACTACGCGCTCGACCGCGGCATGATCCCGCTCGGCTCCTGCACCATGAAGCTCAACGCCACCACCGAGATGGAGCCGGTCACCTGGCCGGAGTTCGGGCAGCTGCACCCCTTCGCGCCCGCCGGCCAGGCCGAGGGCTACCTCACGCTCATCCACGAGCTGGAGGACCGCCTCGCCGAGGTCACCGGGTACGACAAGGTCTCCCTCCAGCCGAACGCCGGTTCGCAGGGCGAGCTGGCCGGTCTGCTGGCCGTGCGCGGCTACCACCGCGCCAACGGCGACGAGCGGCGCGTCGTCTGCCTCATCCCCTCCTCCGCGCACGGCACCAACGCGGCCAGCGCCGTGATGGCCGGCATGAAGGTCGTCGTCGTGAAGACCGCCGAGGACGGCGAGATCGACGTCGAGGACCTGCGCGCGAAGATCGAGCAGCACCGCGACGAGCTCGCCGTGCTGATGATCACCTACCCGTCGACGCACGGCGTCTTCGAGGAGCACGTCGCCGACATCTGCGCCCAGGTCCACGACGCGGGCGGCCAGGTGTACGTCGACGGCGCCAACCTCAACGCCCTGGTCGGCCTCGCCAAGCCCGGTCACTTCGGCGGCGACGTCTCCCACCTCAACCTGCACAAGACCTTCTGCATCCCGCACGGCGGCGGCGGCCCCGGCGTCGGCCCGGTCGCGGTCCGCGAGCACCTCGCGCCGTACCTGCCCAACCACCCGCTCCAGCCGGCCGCCGGTCCGGAGACGGGCGTCGGCCCGATCTCCGCGGCGCCGTGGGGCAGCGCGGGCATCCTGCCGATCTCGTGGGCCTACGTGCGCCTCATGGGCGGCGAGGGCCTGAAGCGGGCCACGCAGGTCGCGGTGCTCTCCGCCAACTACATCGCCAAGCGCCTGGAGCCGCACTTCCCGGTGCTCTACACCGGCCCCGCCGGTCTCGTCGCGCACGAGTGCATCGTCGACCTGCGTCCGCTGACCAAGGCCACCGGCGTGAGCGTGGACGACGTGGCCAAGCGCCTCATCGACTACGGCTTCCACGCGCCGACCATGTCCTTCCCGGTGGCCGGCACGCTGATGATCGAGCCTACCGAGTCGGAGGACCTCGGCGAGCTGGACCGGTTCTGCGACGCGATGATCGCCATCCGTGCCGAGATCGACAAGGTCGGCTCCGGTGTCTGGCCCGCGGAGGACAACCCGCTGCGCGGCGCCCCGCACACCGCCGCCGCGCTCGGCGGCGAGTGGACCCACGCCTACACCCGTGACGAGGCCGTCTTCCCGGCCGGTGTCTCGGCCGCCGACAAGTACTGGCCGCCGGTGCGCCGCATCGACCAGGCCTTCGGCGACCGCAACCTGGTGTGCTCCTGCCCGCCGCTGGACGCCTACGAGGACTGACCGCCGGCCGCGGCCCCTTCTCGTGAGGGCCGTGTGAGGTGACACGACCGGCCCCGCCCGGACATCCGGGCGGGGCCAGTCGTGTCCTGGGGGCCGTCCGGATTCAGACGGCGGCCAGGGACACCTCGGTCGACTTGATCAGGGCCACCACCGGATCACCGGCCTTCAGCCCCAGATCGTCCGCCGACTCCAGGGTGATGGCGGAGGTCAGCTCACCCCCGTCGACCGCGACCTTGACCGCGGCCATGGCCGTGCCGCAGGCCACGTCGCTGACCGTGCCCGGCAGCTGGTTGCGGATCGAGACGCGCTCCAGCGGCTCGGTGGCGAGGGACACCTCGGTCGACTTCACCAGGGCGCGCACGGAGGACCCCTCGGTGAGCCCGAGGTCCTTCACCGACTCCAGGGTGATCGCCGCGGTCAGGTCCTGTCCGCCGGTGAGCCGGAGCCTGACGGTCGCCATGGCCTCGCCCCGCTGGATCGCCGTGACGGTGCCGGGCAGCTGATTACGGATGCTCAAGGTCATGAACGCACACCGTAGCGGCCCCGGCCCGTCAGGAGCCTCAGGCGGGATAGGCGTGCGTCTGCGTCGCCTTCACGGTCGCCCAGACCGGCGTACCCGGGTGGAGGTCCAGCTCGGCGGCGGCCACCGTGGTGAGGTCGGCGGCCAGGGAGAGCTCGCCGGTCAGATCGGCGCGGATCCGGTCGCCGTGCGTCTCCAGCCCCGCGACCTCGCAGCGCCACAGGTTGCGCGCGCTTCCGCCCTCCGGCCGCTCCGTGAAGAGTGTGACCGCGTCCGGCGGGAAGGCCACGAACACCGGTCCGGACAGGTCCTCCGTGGTCGTGACCGAGGGCCCGGCATCCAGTCGTACCGTCGGCCCCTGCGCACGGCCGCGGTACAGGTTCAGGCCGACGAGCTGGGCGATGTAGTCCGTGCGCGGACGGCGGGCGATGTCGGAGGGGGCACCCTCCTGGACGATCCGGCCGTCCTCGATGACCACGAGCCGGTCGGCGAGCACCATGGCGTCCAGCGGGTCGTGCGTGACCAGCACGGCGACGGCCTCGAACTCGGCGAGGTGGCGGCGCAGCTGGGCGCGGACCTCCAGGCGGGTACGGGCGTCCAGCGCGGCGAGCGGCTCGTCCAGGAGCAGCAGCCGGGGCTTGGTGGCCAGCGCCCGGGCCAGCGCGACACGCTGGGCCTGCCCGCCGGAGAGGCGGCGCGGTCTGGCGCCCGCGTGCTCGCCCAGGCCCATCCGGTCCAGCCAGACGGCGGCCTGCGCACGTGCCTCGGCCTTGCCCAGGCCCTGGCAGCGCGGCCCGAAGGCCACGTTGTCCAGCGCGGACAGGTGCGGGAACAGCAGATAGTCCTGGAAGACCACGCCGACCGGCCGGGACTCGGGGGGAGTGCGCTCCAGCGGGTCGCCGTCCAGCCGCAGATGCCCGTCGCCGAGCGGGACCAGGCCCGCGAGCGCGCGCAGAGCGGTGGTCTTGCCGGCCCCGTTGGGGCCGAGCAGCGCCACGACGTCCCCGGGCGCGGCGGACAGGGCCACGTCCAGCCGGAAGGAGCCGCGGTCCACGACGAGACGGGCGTCGAGTCCCTGCTCGTCCGCGGTCCCGAGGGAAGCCGTGGGCACGTCGGTGTCGGTCATGAAGCGGGTGTCCTCCAACGGCACGGTCGGGGCGGGCGTCTTCCATCCTCGCCGCAACGTCACGCTCCTGTCATCCAGCGGTCCCGCAGGCCCGCCAGGACCGCGATGGACACGGTCAGCAGGACCAGGCTGAGGGCGATGGCCGCCTCGGGGTCGTTCTGCATGGCGAGGTACACCGCGAGCGGCATCGTCTGGGTACGGCCGGGGAAGTTGCCGGCGAAGGTGATGGTCGCGCCGAACTCACCGAGCGCGCGGGCCCAGGCCAGCACGGCGCCCGCGGCGATGCCGGGCGCGATGAGGGGCAGGGTGACCCGGCGGAACGCGGTGAAGCGGGAGGCGCCCAGGGTGGTGGCCGCCTCCTCGAAGCGCGGGTCGGCGGCGCGCAGGGTGCCCTCGACGCTGATCACCAGGAACGGCATCGCGACGAAGGCCTCGGCGATCACGACCCCGGTCGTGGTGAACGGCAGGGTGATGCCGAACCAGGCGTCCAGCCACTGGCCGACGACCCCGTTGCGGCCGAGGGCGAGCAGCAGCGCCACACCGCCCACCACGGGCGGCAGGACCAGGGGCAGCGTCACCAGGGCGCGGACGACACCGCGGCCCGGGAACTCGGTGCGGGCCAGCAGCCACGCCAGCGGCACCCCCAGCACCAGGGCCACCGCGGTGGCCAGGGTGGCGCTGATCAGGGACAGCTGGAGCGCCTGCCACACCTCGGTGCTGGTGAGCTGGTCCGGCATGCTGCCCCAGGGCGCGCGGACGAGCAGCGCGACGAGGGGGAGCAGGAGGAACACCAGGCCCAGCAGGCCCGGCACGAGCAGCGGGAGCGGCACGCCGCGCCGGCCCGAGCCGACGCGGCCGCGCCGCGGCCGGCCTGTGCGGGAGCCGGACGCGGCGCGTGCCTTGTCGAGTGAGGTCACGGCTTGAGGAAGCCGGCCTGGTTGAGGACCTTCTGGCCGTCGGCCGACTGCACGAGGGCGATGAACGCCTTGGCGGTCTCCGTGTTCTTCGAGTCCTTCAGCAGGGCGATCGGGTAGTCGTTGATCGCGTTGGCGGACTCGGGGAACTCCACGCCCTCCACCTTGTCGCCGGCGGCCTTCACGTCGGTCTTGTAGACGACCGCCGCGTCGGCCTCCTTCAGCTCGACCTTGTTGAGGGCGGACTTGACGTCCTGCTCGTAGGAGGCGGGGGTGAGCTTGAGGTGGCTGGCGTCGAGGGCCTTCTGCGCGGCGGCGCCGCACGGCACCGTCTTGTCGCACAGGACGACCTTCATGTCGGACTTGGTGAGGTCCTTCAGGGAGGCGACCTTGTCCGGGTTGCCCGGCAGGGTGGCGATCTCGAGCTGGTTGCGGACGAAGGTGGCGGGGGTGCCGGTGGCGTCGCCCTTGTCCGTCACGATCTTCATCGTCTTGGGGCTGGCGGCGGCGAACACGTCCGCCGGGGCGCCGCTGGTGATGCTCGCGGCGAGGGCGTCGCTGCCGCCGAAGTTGAAGCTCACCTTGGTGCCGGGGTGCTGCTGCTCGAACTGCTTGCCGAGCGTCGTGAAGCTCTCCTTCAGGGAGGCGGCCGCGAACACGGTGACGTCGCCCGAGAGCTTGGGGGAGGCGGAACTGGAGGCCGCAGTGTCGGACTTGTCCGACTTGGGGCTTGACGAGTCGTTGTTGGAGGAGCAAGCGCTCAGCGCCATCAGAGCGACGGCTCCCACGCCGGTC
The DNA here is from genome assembly GCF_044747185.1 of Streptomyces sp. NPDC090108. NCBI lineage: Bacteria > Bacillati > Actinomycetota > Actinomycetes > Kitasatosporales > Streptomycetaceae > Streptomyces > Streptomyces sp. NPDC090108. Next base: position 1,090,480 of record NZ_JBIVDQ010000003.1, on the reverse strand, counting down.
AGCTGCAGGAGGCGGGTCCGGCGCGTGGAACGGGTCATCACGTATCTACTCCTCAAAATGTCTGGAACAGCTGGCTTGCCCTTCCAAGGCCGGGATTCGGCCACGCGACGATAATACTGCTGCATTTGCCAGACGTAATCCCTCTGTCGCGCCGCATGAGCCGGAAGAGACTGGTTTAGAGCTGGCATATGCGTTTGCGCAGGACTATTGCGCGGGTAGGGATTCGGGGGAGGTGGTCGTTCGTGGAGCTCGCGCAACTCGACCTGACCGGGGATCTCGCCCGGCCCGCGAGGCTGACCGTGCGGGACCTTCTGCGCTGGCCGCAGCACCGTGCGGACGTCACCTTCGACTGCGCCACCAGCGGTCCCCAGCGGCACGGCTTCACCGGCCCGCGCCTGTACGACGTACTGGCCGGCGCCGGCCCCGGTTTCGATCCGGCGCGGCGCAAGGACCGGCTGCGCTTCCTCATCGCCGTCATGGGCGTCGACGGGCACCACGCCCTGCTCTCCTGGGCGGAGATCGACCCCGATTTCGCCGCCGCGCCCGTTCTTCTCGGTGTCACGATCGACGGGAATCCACTCGACGCCGCCGGTCCTCAACTGGTGCTTCCGCAGGATCGCTGCGGGGCCCGGCACATCAGTGGGATCACCGGAATCCGGGTGGACGGCGGCTATCGTTTCGCGGCCCTGTCCCAGGCTTCCGTCTCCGCCGCGAACGCGATCGTCGCGGACCGGGCGGCCGCGGCGGCTTCCTGACCGCGGATCCCCTCTGCGGGGCCGGATGGGTGAACTCGGCGTGGGCGTCGCTGTTCTGACGGTGAATACGCCGGACCGTCACCCGGCCGGACCAGGCGGGCGACGGGTGACCGGCACGGGACCGGGGCCCTGCGCGGGCCTGCTCTGGTGTCCCGTCGCGCGGACCCCTCAGCGGTGTGCCCTCGCCGGCTTCAGAAGCGGTCGATGTGCACGTTCGTGGACTTCACGCGTGCCGTGGCCTCCATGCCGACCTCCAGGCCGAGCTCCTCGACGGCCTCGCGCGTCAGCAGCGAGACGAGCCGGTGCGGGCCGGCCTGGATCTCCACCTGGGCGGCGACATCGCCGATCTTGATGGCGGTGACGATGCCGGGGAAGGCGTTGCGCACGGAGGTGTAGGAGGTCTCCTCCTCGCTCCCGCCGCTCTGGGCGAGCTCGACCGAGAACGCGGCGAGATCCTTGCCCGCGATGAGGCGTCGCCCGGACTCGTCGCGGTGCGTGGCCATCCGGCCCGCGTCAGCCCAGCGCCGGGCGGTGTCGGGGCTGACGCCGAGCAACCGTGCGGCCTGGCCGATCGTGTAGGACTGCATGCTCGCCACCCTAAAACCAACGGTCAGGAAGTGCGGACATGGGGTGGCATCGGGTTCGGCGCGGCAGCGCGCGGGACCGCCCGGATCCGGGGCGCGGGACGTGCCCGGCACCGGCCGCCGCTACGCCGTGTGGCCTCAGCCCGTATGGACGCGGGGGCGGCGCTTCCGGTCGGGTTCGGCCTCGCGGAGGACCTCGCGGGTGACCGGGGCGACCTCGCCCTGGCCGAAGAGGAAGAACCGCAGGAAGTTGGCGAAGGGGCTGCCCTCGGTCCACTCGAAGTAGATGTGCGGCGTGCGGCCCGTCACGTCCCTGACGTGCAGGAGGAGCGCGGCGAGGGCGTTCGGGATGGAGGAGGACTCCACCGTCAGCACCCGGTAGCGGTTGTGCAGCACGTCGCCGTGGACCTTCAGCCCGGTCTCGAACTCGGAGGGGTCGGTGACCGTGACCTCGACGAAGACGAAGTCCTCCTGCTCGGGCATGTCGTTGTCGGCGCGGATCTGCTCGATCTTGTCCCGGTACTCCGCCTTGTCGCGCTGATCGGGCTCGTTGGCGATGAACCGGATCTTGCGGCTGGCCATGTCCCGGACGAACCGCTCGGCCAGCGGGTCGAGCGACACGCTCGTGACCCGGAGTTCGAAGGCTCGGGCCAGCCGGGACAGCAGGGACACGAGCATGATGCCCGCGATGAAGCAGGCGCCGATCTTGACGCCGTCGGGGCGTTCGATGACGTTGACGACCGTCGTGTAGAGGAACACCGCCGAGATGACCGCGAAGGCGACGGTCCAGTGCCGCTGTCCCGCCTTGTGCGAGGCGATGGTCACGGCGATGGCGGCGGAGCTGATCAGTACCAGGACGCCGGTGGCGTACGCGCCGCCCTGCTTGTCGACGTTGGCGTCGAAGATCCAGGTGACGAGGAAGGCGATCAGGGTGAAGACGATGACCATCGGGCGGACGGCGCGCGCCCAGTGCGGGGCCATGCCGTAGCGGGGGAGGTAGCGGGGCATCAGGTTGAGCAGGCCGGCCATCGCGGAGGCGCCGGCGAACCACAGGATCGCGATCGTCGAGACGTCGTACACCGTGCCGAAGGCGTTGCCCAGGTACTCGTGGGCGAGGAAGGCGAGCGCGCGGCCGTTGGCCTGGCCGCCCGGCTTGAACTCCTGGGCCGGGATCAGCAGCGTGGTGATGAAGCTTGTGGTGATCAGGAAGCAGCTCATGATCAGCGCGGCGGTGGTCAGCAGCTTCTTGGTGTCCCGGATCCGGCCGGTCGGCCGTTCCTCGGTGTCGTCCGCGTCGCCCCGGACGTGGGGCATCACCGCGACGCCGGTCTCGAAGCCGGACAGGCCCAGGGCGAGCTTCGGGAAGACGATCAGAGCCACGCCGATCATCACGAAGACGTTGCCGTGCTGCACCGTCAGGGCGGTGGTCCAGTCGGTCACCACGTGTGCGGTGGTGAGGACGTGCCACAGCCCGACGACGACCACGACGACGTTGAGCAGGAGATAGATGCCGACGAGGGCGACGGCGACGCCGACGGCTTCGAGGAAGCCTTTGAGGAACACCGCGCCGAGCAGGGCCACCAGGAAGAGGGTGATGACCATCTGGTAGCCGTGGAGGGTGCTGGTGAGGTGGGGGTTCTCCACGAGGTGGGTGGAGGCGTCGGCGGCCGACAGGGTGATGGTGATGAGGAAGTCGGTGGCGGCGAAGCCGAGCAGGGTGAGGACGAACAGCTTGCCCTTCCAGAAGGACAGCAGCCGCTCCAGCATGGCGATGGAGCCTTCGCCGTGCGGGCTCTCCTCGGCCACGCGCCGGTAGACCGGGAGCGCGCCGGCGAGGGTGACGATCACCAGGACGATGGTGGCGATGGGCGAGAGAAGTCCGGCCGCGAGGGCGGCGATTCCGGGCTGGTAGCCGAGGGTGGAGAAGTAGTCGACACCGGTCAGGCACATCACCCGCCACCAGCGCTGCCCCTTGTGTCCTGGCTCCTCCTCGGCCTGCGGGCCGTTCTGGCCACCGCCCTTGCCCATGTCGGACAGCCCCTCCAGCATCCAGGCGCGCAGGCGACTGGGGGGGTGTTCGGTCGTGGCCATCGGCGTGCTCCTGGTGTGCGGCTCAGCTGTTTTCGGCCATCGCGCGGACGGCCGCACCAGCGTAAGCGGAGAGTGACGCCTTGGCTCACGCGTCAGGCTTCCGGGGGCGTCAATCTTGCGTTAAGAATGGCCCGGCGGACGGGGTACGGCGACGATAAGCCGAGGCCCGGAGCCTGACACGAACGGGTTGTGGGGTCTGTGACGGTGCGGGGGAGGGGAGGCTCCGGATCGGCGGTTCGGACACCGAGCGTCATCTCGTACGGCAGTTCCATGCTGCCTTGGGCAGGCCCGATCCGCAGCCTCAGGGCAGGCGTTTCGGCCACTTGGACGCCCGGCGTCCGGGGCCCGCCATGGCGCGGGCCGCGGCGGGGCGGGCGCCGGCTACTCCAGGCCCGAGCTCCGGAACACCGTCAGCGCCGTCTCCCGGTCCACGCGCCGTGCGAGCCGGTGCAGGGCGGTCGTCCCGGACAGCAGGGTGCCCGCCGCCTCGGACCGGCGTATGCCCTCGTCGAGGCGGTACCAGAGCTCCGGATTGCGGATCAGCACGTCGGGGTCGATCTCGACCCGGACGCCGAACGCGTCGCGCAGGATCAGGCGCGGGCAGACGCCCTCCAGGGGACGTGCCGCGACCAGCATGTCGGTACGGACACGGCGCGTACGCAGCGGCCGGCGCGCGGCGAGCCAGCCCTCACCGGCGCTGACCCGGGCGGGGAGCAGCACCAGGAAGAGGAGCAGGGCCAGCGTGACCCACAGGACGCAGCGCCATCCGCTCAGGGTGCCGGCCGCCCGGTCGATGAGCAGGAGCATGCCGAGCAGCCCGGCGGCACAGCGCGCCGAACTGCGCAGACTCCTCGGCCAGTCGCGGTCGTGCACGACGGCACCGGGGCCGCGCCCGCGGGTGGCGGCCGTCTGCGGACGGGTCTCGTCGCGATGCTCCATACCCACGACGGTAGAGGGGACAGGGCGCCCTGGCACGGTGCCGATCGGACCTTGACGGGAGCCTGACGGCGGCTTACGGGATGGTCTCCCCGATCCTCGCGGGTCCGCCAGGGAGGAGACGCCCCCCAGGGGTTCTCGGCGCGGTCCGGACGCGGCGCCGTCGCCCGTGGTCCTGTCACAGGCCCCGGGTGTCCATGCGCAGGTGCCAGGCGTTGCGCCGGTGGACGGCCACCAGGTCGGACTCCAGCGGCGACGGCGGTACGGCGAGGACCGGGCATCCGGCGTGGGCGAGGCAGTGCCGGCAGACCCGGCCGGAGAAGGCGCGGTGCAGTCCGCGCCGGCCGGCGCCCACGACCAGGAGGTCGCTCTCCCGGTCCGCGACCGCGACCAGGGCCCGGCCGGGAGCGCCGCGCACGACGAGGCCGTGCAGGGGGACGCCCGGCCCCTCCTCGCCGAAGATCTCGTCGAGCACCGCGGTCAGCCGCTGACCGGCCAGCCGCTGCCATTCCTCGGCCATCGCGCCGGACGCGGTGGACCGGCGTCCGGCGGGGTCGCCGCCGGGCGGTTCCCACGCCAGCACCGCCCACAGCTCGGCCCTGAGGCTCCGGGCGAGCGCCGCCGCCCGGCGCAGCGCCGTGACGCTGCCCAGGGAGCCGCTCACTCCGACGAGTACCCGGACGGTCGACGAGGCCTCGTAACCGGACATGACTGCACCGTTCCATCCGCCGTTCCTCACGGGTGCCCGCGGGTGTCTCCTGGTGTCTCCCGGCGGGCGGGTCCGCTCGCGTGGCTTCCTCCTCCATCCCACTCCCGCGCGGGCGATCCGACCAGCCGGCGGCGCACGGGGTCACGGATGCCGGGCGGGTGGTCGCGCTCGGTGTCCGCCGAAGGGCGGGCCGTCCCGGCTCCGGGGCGGCGCTGTTCGCGGCTCGGGGCGGCACCCGGTCTCCGGAGCGGGACGGCTCGGCACGGCAGTTGCCGGGCGGGTGGTCGCGGCTCGGTCGCGGGGGCGGGGCGGGGGCGGCCTTGGTACGAGCGCAGGGGCGGAGGCGATCTCGGTACGGGCGCGGAGGCGACGAGGGAGTGGGGCGCCCGGGTGTCGCGGGCGTTGCCGAGACGGCGCGGGGGTGTGCGGAAGGGGCCGAGGCGGCGCGGGGGTGCGTGGAAGGGGCGGAGGCGAGCGCCGGACGGCGGGGCGGCTCCGGACGCACGTCGGGGCCGGTGCGCACCGTCGGTGTGCGGGCCGGCCCCTCAGGTCGCAGGGTGGACTCGCGCCCACCCGGGAATGCTCAGGCCGCGGTCATCACGTGATCCGCGCCCAGCGGGCGGTGCGGGGCGATGACCCGGCCGTCGGGCAGAAGCTCACCCGTGTCCTCGAAGAGGAGGACGCCATTGCACAGCAGACTCCACCCCTGTTCCGGGTGGTGCGCCACATGGCGGGCGGACTCCCGGTCGGCGGACTCGGCTGACGGGCACGGCGGCTGGTGCTGGCACATGGGTGGAATCTCTCGCTCTGTCGTGGTCATGTCCGTCCCCCGTGGTGATGAGTCGGTCGGAACCCAGTGTTGCCCTCCGGACGTCATTCCGCAGGGATTTCACGGCACCGCTTCGTCACTGGTTGATGACGCATCACCCGGCCGGGCGGTTCATTCCAACTGGCCTGTCCCTTTGGGTGGTTCGCAGTGGTCGGATAGGGCTAGTCCGCCCGGGGAGGCGCGTACCCCGCCGCCGTCCGGGAGGCCGGTACCGGCAGGCGGGGTACGTGTCGTGGAACCGGGTCGTGCGCCGGGGCGGCGGGGCCGGCGGCCGCGCCGCACGCCGGTCAGGCGGGTGAGCCGAGCAGGGGCAGCCGGGTCGCCCTGAGGGTCAGCACGGGGAGCAACTCGGAGACATGGTAGGGCCGGTGGGCGGAGATGCCCGGCGGTGCCGGCGCGAGCGGGATCAGCAGGTCGGTGTCGGCCGGGTGGCCCTCGGCGGGGTCGGCGGTGGCGTCCCCGTGGAGCCACAGGGTGAGCATGTAGAGGCCGGGCACGGAGAGCAGCCGGGGCTGGTACGGCTGCGGTACGGCCTCGGCCTGCTCCAGCGCCCGTTCGGTGGACGTGATGTAGGGGCCCTCGAAGAAGTGCGAGAAGGCCCAGCCGTCGGGAGTGAGCATGGTGTCGGCCGCGGCCACCGCGCGTTCGCCGCACCGGATCAGGAACCGCCAGCCGGTCAGCCGGGTGGCGGACAGGCCCTGCGCGGTGATCCGGTCCAACGTGTGCACGGCAAGCGGGAGTTCGGGCGTCGCGGGACCCTGTGCGGCGCGCAGGGAAGGGGTTCGTGCCTCGCGGACCGCGGTGGGGGAACCGAGGGCCGTGAGGACGGAGCGATGTGCGGGCGCGGGGGCGGGGGGCACGTGCAGTGGCATGGTGGGTCGCCTCTCGTTCGACAGGCGCGGCGGCGCGTTGAGGGTGTGGCGGACGGCGCTGTCTGCTCACGGGGTGCGGCCTGGGGGGAGGGGGCCCGGTCGGTGTACGCGGGTGCGGCTGACCTGCCGCCCGTCACCTTGACGGTCGGATCACGGCAGGAACACGGCTTGACCGGTACGGGGGCGCCAGCCACTTCGGCCTTGTTTCGCGAAGTTTATACGAGACGCCTTCGGGGGTTGATTCGTCTATCGGCTTCCCGTGGACCGCGCAAGGGTTCATTCAGTCGTTGTTTTGCGCGGGTCATCCCGATTTCCGGTCCGGGGTGCGCCGCTGACCTCGAAATATTTCGCCGGCGCGGACGGCCGATAGTCATCGGCGTTTTTCACGAGGCGATCAGGGCACACGGGTGAGTGTGAAGCCGCATGCCTCGTGAATGTGCCTCCGGACACATTCCGACAGAGTAGCGGGCGGCGGTGTCCGGCGGGGCGTTATCGATCGCTTCCGCTGGGCATCATCCCACCTGACCCGGTACCCGGCGGCCCGATCCGGGGCCCGCCCGAGCGAGGAAGGACACGTCGATGGGGGAGAAGGTCGACGCCGTGGAGTTCGACCTGTCCGATCGCCGACGGTACCGAGAAAAGCTCCAGAAGTGCCTGATGGGACTGGAGCGACTGCTGGCCGAGAAGCGGTTCGACCGTCCGAAGAACCTCATGGGCCTGGAGATCGAGCTGAATCTCGCAGGCCGTGACGCGCAGCCGAGAATGCTGAACGGTCAAGTACTCGAACGCATCGCGAGCCGTGATTTCCAGACCGAACTCGCGCGGTTCAATCTGGAAGTGAACATCGCCCCGCACCGCCTGGGCGGACGGGTTTTCGACCGGCTCTCCGAGGAACTGCGCACGTCCCTCGCATATGCCGACCGCAAGGCCGGCGAAGTGGACGCCGGAATCGTGATGATCGGCATCCTGCCCACGCTCGGTCCCGACGACCTGGTCTCCGGCAACCTCTCCGAGGTCGACCGCTACGCCCTCCTCAACGACCAGATCGTGGCCGCCCGCGGGGAGGACTTCCGGCTCGACATCGACGGCGTCGAGCACCTGTACTGCACCGCGAAGTCCATCGTCCCCGAAGCCGCCTGCACCTCGGTGCAGCTCCATCTCCAGGTCACCCCGGGCCGGTTCGCCGATGTGTGGAACGCCGCGCAGGCCGCCTGCGCGGCGCAGATCGCCGTCGGCGCCAACTCGCCCTTCCTGTTCGGGCACGAGCTGTGGCGCGAGTCCAGGCCGCCGCTGTTCCTCCAGGCCACCGACACCCGCCCGCCCGAACTCCAGGCACAGGGCGTACGGCCGCGCACCTGGTTCGGTGAGCGCTGGATCACCTCCGCGTACGAGCTGTTCGAGGAGAACCTGCGCTACTTCCCGGCCCTGCTGCCGATCTGCGACGACGAGGAACCGCTGGAGACCCTGGACGCCGGCGGCGTTCCCCGGCTCGCCGAACTCGTCCTGCACAACGGCACGGTGTACCGCTGGAACCGGCCCGTGTACGACATCGCGGACGGCGTGCCCCACCTGCGCGTGGAGAACAGGGTGCTGCCCGCCGGGCCCACCGTCACCGACGTGATCGCCAACGCGGCCTTCTACTACGGCCTGGTGCGCTCCCTCGCCGAGGAGGCGCGCCCGGTGTGGACCCGGCTGCCGTTCCGGGCGGCCGAGGCCAACTTCGACGCGGCCTGCCGGCACGGGATCGACGCCCGGTTCGTGTGGCCGCGGCGCGGACGCTACGGCGGCACGGCCGAGGTCGACGCGGTCACCCTGGTCCGCGACGAACTGCTGCCGCTCGCCGCGGCCGGACTGGACGCGTGGGGTGTCGAACCCGCCGACCGCGACTTCTACCTCGGCGTCATCGACGAACGGTGCCGCCGGCGGGTCAATGGCGCGTCCTGGCAGGCGGCCACCTTCCACCGGGCCCTGGAGCAGGGCGCGACCCGCGAGGCCGCGCTGGCCGCCACGACACGCAGGTACGCCGAGCTGATGCAGGCGGGCGAGCCGGTGCACACCTGGCCGGTCGGCCTGCCGGAGGCCGCGGCCCTCGGCTGAGACGGAGGCAGGCGGGGCACGCGGGGCACGCCGGCCCGGGTGCCCCGGCACCGGTCACGCGGGGTACGCCGACCCCGGGTCCCCCGCTCGGGTACGCCGGCACCGCGCCCCCGGCCCGGGTACGCCGGTACCCCGGGTCCCCCCCCGCTCGGGTACGCCGGCACTCCCGGTCCCCCGCCCGGGTACCCCTGCACTCCGGTCCCCGCCCCGCTCGGGTACGCCGGCACTCCCGGTCCCCCCGCCCGGGTACGCCGGCACCCCGGTACGGTCGAACGGGTCGTAGCGGCGCGCGCGCCCGCAGGAGCCCGGGCCTGAGAGCGAGGTGCTCCGCCGCCGCACCGCCCTCGTCGCAGGGGCGCGGACCGGAACCCCTCGGCCCGGCCGGTCCGGAAGCGGCTGTCGGCCACGCGCCACGGGCCGCCGCGTCGCCGTGCTCAGCCACTCTGGCCGGGTGGTTCCGGTCCCCGGTCCGCCCGGTCCCCGACACCCCGGGGCGCCGGGGACCGGGCGGACCGGGGTGCCCGCGTCTCCTGCTCGCCGGGCGCCCGCACAGGCAGCGGCACCCGCCACCGCAGTTCGGTGCCCGCGCCGTCGGCGGAGGTCACGTCGAGCCGCCCGCCGAGCTTCTCCGCGCGCTCCGCCATGTTGAGCAGGCCTCCGCGCCGGGCGCCCGGTGCGATGCCCACCCCGTCGTCGAGGACCGTCAGGCACACCTCGTGGCCGTCCGTCGTGAGCGCCACCCGGACATGGTCCGCGCGGGCGTGCCGGGCGACATTGGTGAGGGCCTCGGTCAGCACGGCCACCACGTGGTCGGCGATCACGGGCGGCACGTCCGTGTCGACCAGCCCCTCCATGCGCAGTGCGGGGGTGAGGCCGAGCACCGGGGCGGCCGCGCCGACCGCCTGCACGATCCTGGCCCGCAGTCCGGCCGCGGCGGGTCCCCGGTGCGACCGGAGACCGAAGATCGTCGATCTGATGATCTTGCAGGTCTCGTCCAGGTCGTCCACCGCGCGCAGCACCCGCTCGGAGGCCTCCGGATGGTCGATGAAGCGGCAGGCGCTCTGCAGGGTCATCCCCGCCGCGAACAGCCGTTGGACGGCGAGGTCGTGCAGGTCCCGCGCGATGCGGTCGCGGTCCTCCAGGAGCGCGATCTGCTGGGCGTCGCGTCTGCGGTCGGCGAGTTCCATCGCGATCGCGGCCTGCGCGGCGAAGCTCTGCAGCATCTCGGTCTCCTTCTGCAGGAAGACCGGCTGCCCGGACTCGCGGGCCACCAGCACCACGCCGCGCACCCCGCCCTCGCCGGTGCCGATCGGCACCGCCACCGCGGGACCGAGCCCGCCGAACCGCGGCGGCTCGGGGTCGATGCGGACGTCGTGGGCCACGTCGTCGCTCGCGGCCGGGGCCCCGGAGCCGTAGGCGAGCCCCATCAGGGTCCTGTCCACCGGCAGCACCAGCCCGCGATGCGCCTCCGCGTCGACGCCCAGGGCGATCTCCACGGTGAGCGAGCGGCCGCCCGTCATGGGAACGGCGACCGCGGCCAGGGCGGAGCCGGAGATGTCCCGGGCGCGCTCGGCGATCAGGCCCAGGGACGCGGCGCTCTCGCTTCCGGACATCAGGCTGTGCCCGATCTCCGCGTTCGCCACGAGCCAGCGTTCGCGGAGCCGCGACTCCTCGTACAGGCGCGCGTTGTCGATGGCGACGCCCGCGGCGACCGCGAGCGTGGAGAGCACCGACTCGTCCTCCTCGTCGAACTCCGCGCCGCCGCGCTTCTCGGTCAGGTAGAGATTGCCGAAGACCTGGCCGCGGATGCGGATCGGGACGCCGAGAAAGCTCTCCATCGAAGGGTGGCCGGGCGGGAAGCCGTACGAGGACGGGTGGGCGGAGAGCTTCGCGAGGCGCAGCGGCTCGGGACGCCGGATCAGTTCGCCGAGGATGCCGTGCCCCTGCGGGTAGGGGCCGATCGCGGCGATCCGTTCGGCGCCGACGCCCGCCGTGTGGAAGGCGGAGAGCCGGGTGCCGTCCGGTCCGATGACGCCGAGGGCGGCGTACTCGGCGTCCACGAGGACCGCCGCCGCCTCGACGATGGAGTGCAGGACCTGTTGCAGGTCGAGCTCCCGGCCGACGGCGAGGACGGCCTCCAGCAGGCTGCGGACCCGGTCCTGGGTGCTGCGGGCGGCGTCGATCCGGGCCTGGAGCTCCTCGAGCAGTTCGTCGAGCTTCAGACGCGGCATCCGTACGCGGGGCTCATCCGGGCCTTCCACCACGTCGTCCCTCCAGGTCCGTGGACGCGGGGACCCGGCTCCGGCGGGTCGGCTTCAGCCTAGCCGCCGTACGGCGGGAACGGCGGTGGAAGCGGCGGTTCCCGGGCACGCCACGCCCGTGAGCGGGACGGTCCGGGGGAGCGGACCGTCCCGCCCGGGGACCGGGCACCGTCACAGCTGGCTGTGGCAGTCCCTGGTCACCGCCACGTCCGCGTGGCGGGCGTCGCCGAGCACCACCTTGAGCGCGGCGGTCCCGGCGGCGTGCGAGAAGACGTCGTAGGCCTCCTCCATCTGCTGGAGCGGGAACGTGTGGGTGATGAGCCGGTCGCACGGCAGGCGCCCGGCGGCGGCCGTCCTCAGGAGCTCCGGGGTGGAGTACGTGTCGACCAGACCGGTCGTGATCGTCACGTCCCTGATCCACAGGTCCTCCAGATGCAGCGTGACCGGCCTGCCGTGCACCCCGATGTTGGCCACGCGACCGCCCGGCCGGACCACCCGGGTGCACAGTTCGAAGCTCTCCGGCACGCCCACGGCCTCGACGGCCGTCTCCGCCCCGAGTCCGCCGGTCAGATCGGCGACCAGCTGCGCCGCGTCGTCCCCCGGGTCGGCCACGGCGTCGGCGCCGAACAGCCGGGCGGTCTTCAGCCGGAAGGGATCCGGGTCGACGACGATGATCCGCTCGGGGGAGAACAGCCTGGCGGCCGCCACCACCGCCAGACCGATGGGGCCCGCGCCGACGACGACCACCGTGTCCGCGGGCCGCACGCACCCGTTGAGCACCCCCACCTCGTACGCCGTGGGCAGCACGTCCGCCAGGAGGACGGCGTCCGCGCTGTTCAGCCCGGCGGGCAGCACATGCAGGGACAGGTCCGCGAACGGCACCCGGACGTACTCTGCCTGGGTCCCGTCGACGAGGTGCCCCAGGAGCCAGCCGCCCCCGCCCAGGCACTGGCCGTAGCGGCGCTCGCGGCAGTAGGCGCAGCGGCCGCAGGCCGAGATGCAGGAGACGACGACGCGGTCCCCGGGCCGCACCGTACGCACCTCGCTGCCGGTCTCGACGACCTCTCCGACCGCCTCGTGCCCGAGGACCGTGCCCGGAGGGACCTCCGGAACGTCGCCCTTGAGGATGTGCAGATCCGTTCCGCAGATGGTGACCGCGCCGACCTTCACGACGGCGTCGGCCGGGTCCTTGATCACGGGGTCCGGTACGTCCTGCCAGGACGCCTGCCCCGGCCCGTGGAAGACGAAGCCTTTCATCGTGCTCCTCACCCTTCCCGGCCGGTCGGCCGCTGGATCGTGCGCGACCGGTACGGCCCCGGAACCGGCCGCCTCCAGCATCGCCGGTACCCGCGTGCCGCGGCATGGGCCGGGAGGCCCCTGTGCGCGGCCGGACGGTCCGGATCCCGGCCGTGCTCGGGGTGCGGCGCAGGGTGCGGGGGCGGGTGCGGTGGTGGCCCTCGCCTCCCGACCCGATGCGCCCCGGAAGGCCGGGCGGAGCACTGAACCGGGTTCCGGCCGGCGCCGCCCCGGGCCCTTCGGAGCCCGGGACAGGGACCAATGGCCCCTGCGGGACACGGCCCCCGCAGGCTTTCCTGGAACCGGCGCCCCCGTACGAAGCGCCGCGGCTGCAAGGAGGCGACGATGAGCGTTCCCGCACCGGCCGGGGAAACGGGCCCGGCGACACCCCCCGGGACCGCCCGCACCCCGTGGCTCCCCGCCGACGACGGCCACGGCCGGGACGGCGGCGACGGCGCGGCGGGGACCGCGCGCGCCCTCGACGTGGAGGTCGTACGGACACTCGTGGCGGCGGCCTCGGCCGCGCCGTCGCTGCACAACGCCCAGCCCTGGTCCTTCCGCTTCCTGACGGCCGAGGCCGTCCTGCGTCTGTACGCCGACCGGACGCGCGCCCTGCCCAGGACCGACCCGGCCGACCGGGGTCTTCACCTGGGCTGCGGGGCCGCGCTGTTCAACCTGCGCGTGGCCGCCGCCGCGTCCGGCCTGACACCCGCCGTCCGGCTGCTGCCGGACCCGGCCGACCCCACGCTGCTCGCGGAGATCCGGCCGCTCGGCCCGGGCGGTTCGGCCGGCCTGAGCGACCTGGGCGGTTCGGGCGGCCTTAGCGGCCCGGCCGGTTCGGGGGGCCCGGGTGACCTGGGCGGTTCGGGTGCTCCGAGCGGCCCGAGCGGCCCGAGCGGCCCGAGCGGCCCGAGCGGCCCGAGCGGCCCGAGCGGCCCGAGCGGCCCGAGCGGCCCGAGCGGCCCGAGCGGCCCGGGAGTGCCGGACGCGTCCCTCGCGGAGCTGTGGCCGGCGGTCGCCCGGCGGCACTCCAGCCGCTGTCCCTTCCGCGAGGACGACATCCCGGCGACCCTGACCGAGCGGCTGATCGATGCCGCGCACGCCGAGCGGGCCCAGCTGATCTTCCCCGGGCCCTGGCACGTCCAGTCGCTCCTGAACCTCATGGGCGACGCGGAACTCCTGCAGACGCTGGACCCCGCCGTGCGCGAAGAGACCGTCCGCTGGGCCAGGCTCCCGGAGCCCGGACCGGACCCGGACGTCCACCCGTACCTGGACCCGGACTCCGGACCGGACCCGGCGCCGGACGGTGTCCCGGCCGCCGCCTTCGGTCCCCGCGCGGGCCTTGGCGGCCCGTCCCCGGTGCGCGACTTCGCCGCCGGCCGCCGGGTTCCCGGCCGCGGCACGTCCGCGTTCGAGCGGCACCCGCGCATCGCCCTGCTGGGCACCGCCCACGACGGCCCCGCGGACTGGCTGCGCGCGGGACAGGCGCTGGAACGCGTCCTGCTCGTGGCGACCGCGAACGGGCTGGTCGCCTCCCTCACCTCGCAGCCCCTGGAATGGCCCGAACTGCGCTGGGTGGCCCGCGAGCCCGCCTCCGACATGGCCCATGTGCAGATGATCCTGCGGGTCGGCTACGGCCCTCAGGGGCGTCCGTCGCCCCGCCGCCCCGTCGACGACCTGCTCCACGTCGTCTGACCGGGCGTCACCGTCTCCCGGCCCGCGTGCCCCTCCGGCCCGCGTGCCCCTCCGGCTCGCGGGCCTCTTCGACCTGCGTGCCTCTCCCGCCTACGTGTCCCTCTCCCGCCTACGTGTCCCTCCTGCTCTCCGCGCCCTCCGCTCTCCTGCCTCCGAGCCCTCTCGCCTGTGCGGCACCTGTGGGTTCGCCAGGTGGGCGCGGCCCGCGGGCGGCCCGGTGCCCTGTGCCGTGCCCCGCTTCTGCGATCCTTGCGGACGAAGATGAGGCAGGGGCGGCAGAGCCGCCTGACGGTTGGAGTGCAGGTGGAGGCTGACCCGGTGGCCGAGTCCGTTCCGTCCGTGGCGCGCGAGCGCCTCCCGCGGCGCCTGCTGCGCGACGAGACGCTGCTCGTCCTCGCGCTCTCGCTCGGCGCGAGCGGGGTGTCCGCGCTCATCAGCTTCATCGGCTCGGTCACCAAGCCGGGCGGTCTGAAGGACCAGGCGGCCACCCTCAACGCCTCCGCCGCGCCCGGCCGTCCCTGGCTCGACCTGGCCTGGCAGCTCTTCGGCATCGCCACCGCGCTGGTGCCCGTCGTGCTGGTCGCCCATCTGCTCACGCGGGAGGGATCGAGTCTGCGCGCGCTGGGCTTCGACCGCACCCGGCCCTGGTCCGACCTCGGCCGGGGAGCGGCGGTCGCCGCCGTGATCGGCAGCACGGGCATCGCCTTCTACCTGGCCGCCCGCGCCCTCGGCTTCAACCTCACCGTGGTGCCCGAGGCGTTGCCCGACGTGTGGTGGAAGTTCCCGGTGCTGATCCTCTCCGCGGTGCAGAACGCGGTCCTCGAAGAGGTGATCGTCGTCGGCTACCTGCTGCGCAGACTGGGCCAGTTGGGCTGGAGCCCGGCCGCCGCGATGGTGGGCAGCGCGGTGCTGCGCGGTTCGTACCACCTCTACCAGGGCATCGGCGGCTTCATCGGCAACATGGTCATGGGCGTGGTCTTCGTCTGGCTCTACCGCCGCTGGGGGCGCGTCGGCCCGCTGGTCGTCGCGCACTCCCTCCTCGACATCGGCGCCTTCGTCGGTTATGCGCTGCTCGCCGGCCACGTGAGCTGGCTGCCGACGGCCTAGGGGGCGTCTCCCCGGTCTTCGTGGGTCCGCGAGGACCCAAGGACGCCCCCCTCAGGACCTGGGCGGTTCAGGCGAGCAGTTCGCCGTCGATGACGGTGACCGCGCGGCCGAACAACAGGGTGCGAGCGCCGCGCAGTTCCGTGCGTACGACTCCGGTACGGCGGGAGGCCTGGAGTCCGGTCAGCGTGTTCCGGCCGAGGCGGGCGGACCAGTGCGGGGCCAGCGCGGTGTGGGCGCTGCCGGTGACCGGGTCCTCGTCGATGCCGACGTTGGGGAAGAAGCAGCGCGACACGAAGTCGTAGCCCAGGGCGGGGTCGGCGGCCCGGGCGGTGGCGATGACGCCGCGGGTGGAGAGGGTGCCCAGGGACCGGAGGTCGGGGGAGAGGCTCAGTACGGTCTTCTCGTCGGCCAGTTCCACCAGCAGGTCGCCGACCTGGGGGCCGGTGTCGTACATGGCCGTCGGCTCGGCGCCCAGCACGCGCGCGAGGCCGGCCGGCGGTTCGACGGGGGTGAGCGGGGCGGTCGGGAAGTCCAGGGTGATCCAGCCGTCGGTGCCGGGGGTGGCGGTCAGGACGCCGCTGCGCGTGGCGAACCGGACGGGTCCTTCGTGCGCGCCGGTGCTGCTCAGCACGTGCGCCGTGGCCAGCGTGGCGTGCCCGCACATCGCCACCTCCGCGAGCGGGGTGAACCAGCGCAGCGCCCAGTCCGCCTCGCCGCCCCCGGGCAGCCGGTGCGCGAACGCCGTCTCCGCGTGGTTGACCTCCATGGCGACCTTCTGGAGCCAGTCGTCGTCGGGGAAGACGTCGTCCAGGAGCAGCACCCCGGCCGGGTTGCCGGCGAAGGGCCGGTCGGTGAAGGCATCCACGATCCGCATACGCATGCCGACGAGGCTAGGACCCCGACGCCCGGCCGGCCAAGGCCAATCCGCCCCAGGTGGCCCCTTCTTGGGCCGTGTACCGAGTGCGCCGGACGGCTTGCCTGGTCACGACCGACAGCGTGCGAAGAGAACCGCGCCCGGAACGCTCCCGTCGGGGTCGATCAACAGCTGACCCTCGACGGTGAACCCGGCATCCCGCAGCCAGGCCGCCACTTGACCGGGCCGGCGGTCACTCGATGGACGTGGACGTTCATCGAGTGACCGCCGTACCCCGTGTCTTCAGCCGCGCCCCGTCGCCGACGTGAAAGCCGAGCCGCTGAACCGCCGAGCGGCCGAGCAGCCGAACCGTCGGGCGCTGTCCGGCCGATCGCAACTGCCTCCCCGGCCGCCGGACGGGCTGTCGGGCGGGGGACCATGGGTGTGAACCAGCCGACGGAAGACGCGGAGATGGGGGATTCATGGTCGTGCGCCACGCGTCCGCGCTCGACGGTGTCGCCCGTAATCCGGCACTGCCGACACCGCTGCTGCTGCGCCTGCTCGCCTTCGGCGGGGGCGGTGACCGTCGTCCGCCCCGTGATGCGCTGCGGCGGGCCGGGCTTCCGGAATCGGCCGTCAGGGTGATCCTGGCCCACCCGGATCCGGGAGTCCGGATCGATTTCGCGACGAGTGCCGGGGCGGAGCCCGCACAGCGGGCCCGGCTCGCGCACGATCCGTCCTCCGAGGTGCGGGCGGCTCTCGCGTACGGCCCCGAGGTCCACGCCCCGCGCACGAAGGTCGCGCCGCTCCCGGACGCCGTGTGCGCCCGCCTGCTCGACGACCCCGCCCCTTCCGTCCGGACGGCTCTGCTGGACTCGCCCCATCTGGTGCCGTCGTTCGTGGCCTCGATGGCCGCTCACCACAGTCCTGCAGCGCGCCGGGAAGCGGTGCGCGCATGGGACATCCTGCCGCCGGGCGAGCGGTCGGCGCTGCTTGCCGACCCTGATGCCGGAGTACGGCGGGCCGCCGCGCTCCGGGAGTGCCGACGGGACGCACGCGTCACCGCCGAACTCCTCCGCGATCCGAAGTCCGCCGCCGAGGCGCTGCGCCGAGGACTCCTCGTTCGCGCCGACGCCGAGCGGTGCGTCGCCGAGCGCACACATCTGGCGGCTCTCGCCGAGAACCCGTCGGTGCCGGCCGACCTCGTGGAGCGGCTCTCCACCGACCCCGACGAGGCCGTACGGCTCGCGGTGTCCCTCAGGCCCGAACTGGACGAGGCACGGCGCATGGCGATCGACTTCACCGTCGGGCACTTCGACCGGGGCGACGGCGTGCGGTGGGTACGAGACGGGCTGACCGATCCCGAGATACTGCGTCGGGCCGCGGCCTCCGCCCACCCGCTGCTCCGGCGCGCCGCCGCCCGGAGCCCCCACCTGCCGCCCGACCTGCTGCGCCTGCTGGCGCGCGTCGAGGACCCGGTGGTGGAGAACCTCCTGGGCGTCCACCACCCCGACACCCCGGAGGAGGTTTTGATGCGTGTGTACGCGAGGCTCGGCGGGACGTTCTCCGCCTGGATGGCGGAGACGCACCCGCGCTTTCCCCGCGAAGGCCTCGCCGCCCGCTACGCGGACCACCCGGACGGCATCTACCGCCGACTGGCCGTTCGGGATCCGGCCGCCACGCCCGCGCTGATCGAACGCCTCAGCCGTGACCCCGCCGTCTGGACGCGCCAGGCGGCGGCCGCGGACCCGCGCCTCCCGCTCCACCGGCTCCACGAGGCCCTCCACGCACCCGAACTGGCCTCCAGCGCGGGCGCCAACCCGGCGCTCCCCGAACACGAGATGGCCGCCGTCCTGAACCGGTCCGGCGTCCCCGCCTGACCGCCGGGCGGACCCGACCACGCCATTTCGCAAGGGCATTGTCAGGCGATCGGTTCCGATATATCGTTGAGATGTCGCGTAAGGACGTGAGTGATACGTGACAGGTCGACTAGGGGATGGAGTGATCGCGATGCACGGTCACGGATTCGAGCATGGACATCACCAGGGCGGTCCCGGCCGGCGTGGGCGGGGCGGGTTCGGTGGATTCGGCGGGTTCGAGGGGCGCCGCGCCGCCTTCGGGCCCTTCGGGCCGGGCGGTCCCGGGTTCGGGCCCGGCGGACCGGGATTCGGTCCCGGCGGGCCGGGATTCGGGCCGGGGCCCTGGGGGCCGCGCGGGCGCGGCGGGCCGAGGGGAAGGGCGCGGCGCGGCGATGTGCGCGCCTCGATCCTGGCCCTGCTGAAGGACCGCCCCATGCACGGCTACGAGATGATCCAGGAGATCGCCGAGCGCAGCGGCGGCGCCTGGAAGCCCAGCCCGGGCTCGGTCTACCCCACCCTCCAGCTCCTGGAGGACGAGGGTCTGATCGCCAGCGCGAGCGAGGGCGGCAAGAAGCTGTTCTCCCTCACCGAGAGCGGTCGTACCGCCGCGGAGGAGGGGCCCGAGGCGCCCTGGGAAGAGGCCTCGCGCGGGGTGGACTGGGAGGCCCTGACCGAGATCCGCCAGGCGGGGTACGGCCTGATGGAGGCCTTCGGCCAGGTCTGGAAGACCGGCACCAAGGAGCAGCGCGAGAAGGCGCTCGGCGTCATCAACGACGCCCGCAAGAAGCTCTACCTCATCCTCGCCGACGAGGACTGAGGCCGTACGGCGACGAGGGTGCCCCGTGGAACTCCGCGGGGCACCTCCGCGCTCCCGGGGCCGCGGCGGCGAAGTGCGGGGCCGGCCCGCACGACCGTCGCCGCGGGACCCTCACGTCCCGGTCGGCGCGCCCCCCACGTTCCCGGCCGGCGCCACCCTCAGGTTCCTGGCCGGCGCCACCTTCACCTTCCCGGCCCGGCGCCACCCCTCACGCTCCCGGCCGGCGGGACCCTCACGTTCCCAGCCGGCGGATCACCGCCGCGTCGAACAGATCGCACGCGCGCGGGAACGCGCTCTCGTCGTGGCAGTGCCACGCTTCCCAGAACAGGTCGGCGGGGAGCGCGTCCCCCGGGGCGTACACCCGGTACACGTACTGCCTGCCGTCGGCCGCCGGCAGGGCGACCAGCCAGCACTCGCACCCGTGCTCCATATATCTGACGGACGTACCGGCCCACGGGTGCGGTTGCGTGCGGGGCGCGTTCCCGTGCGGCGCACGCCCCGTGGCACCCTGCCGCCTGATCTCCTCCGTGAGGATGAGATTTCGGCCCGGCGCGTCCACTCTGCGTGGGACCCGAGAATGGTTCCCCCCGTGGATGCCCCGGGCCGCCGGGACTGGTGAGGTGGGGGATGTGCAACCCCGTATGACGCGCCGGGACGTTCATGACGAGGGCGGACCGCCCGCCGAGGACGACGCCGGGCTCGGGGCGGAGCTGGTGGCGGTGGTCGCCGGTGCCCGCCGTCGGGCCCTGCGGGACGGGGACCGGCAGATCGACACCGCTCATCTGCTCCACTCGCTCCTGGAGTCCGACCCCGAGGTCCGTGCCGCCGTCGGCACCGCCCCCCAACTCGCCAGGCTGCTCGGCTACCTCGTGCAGCGCAGCATCGGCTACGGGCTGCGCTGGCAGAGCGGCGTGGAGAACTCCGGCGCCGGTCCCGGTGCGGGCGCTCCCGTTCCGCTGCCCCGCCGCACCCGCCGAGGCGGTGAGCCCGGGGGTGCCGGCGACTGGTCGCCCGCCGCGGCGGCCGCCATGGAGGACGCCCGCAGGCGCGCCCGGCAACGCGGCGAACCCCTGGCCCGCGGCAGGGATCTGCTCGCCTCGCTCGTGGTGGACCCCGCGTCCCGGGCCGTGGAGGTACTGGAACGTGCCGGCGTCCCCGCGGCCGGCCTGCGCGCCCGGATCGAGTCCGGGGCGGGGGAGTTCACCGGGACCGGCGCCGCCGAACGCACGGACGGGGGAGCCGCCCGCTGAGCGCGGCGCGCGGTGCTGGGGCGTCCCACCGGGCGCGGTGCGCCGTGGCTGCGGGGTCGGCTGTTGTACAGGGGTGTCGTCGGCCTGGAGCGATGTGCCGCCCGCCGGGCTCAGGGCCGCTTGCGAGGACCCGGTGTTCCGGTCGGGCCGTCCGCGGCGCCCCTCCGTGTCCCGGTCGCCGGTTTCGTCCGTCCGTTCCATGAGACAGGTGTCAACAGGGGTGACGCTCATGTCCTCGCCTGCCATCATGTGCCGGTGCGCATGTCTGAGAGCGGTCGTGGCGGTCAGGGAAGGGGCGTCGGCCTGGGCCTCGCCCTGTTGTCGGCGCTGGCCTTCGGCGGATCCGGGGTGGCGGCGAAGCCGCTGATCGAGGCGGGGCTCGAACCCCTGCACGTGGTGTGGCTGCGTGTGACCGGGGCGGCCCTGGTCATGCTGCCGCTCGCGGTGCGCCACCGGGCACTGGTGCGCCGGCGCCCCGCGCTGCTCGCAGGGTTCGGGCTGCTCGCCGTGGCCGGCGTCCAGGCCTGCTACTTCGCCGCGATATCCCGTATCCCGGTCGGAGTGGCGCTGCTCGTCGAGTACCTGGCGCCCGCGCTGGTCCTCGGCTGGGTGCGCTTCGTGCAGCGCCGGCCGGTGACGCGGGCCGCCGCGCTCGGCGTGGTCCTCGCGGCGGGCGGGCTCGCGTGCGTGGTGGAGGTGTGGGCGGGCCTCCGGTTCGACGCCCTCGGCCTGCTGCTCGCGCTCGGCGCCGCCTGCTGCCAGGTCGGCTACTTCATCCTGTCCGACCAGGGCGGCGACGCGGGGGAGGAGGCGCCCGACCCGCTGGGCGTGATCGCCTTCGGGCTGCTGACCGGCGCCGCCGTGCTCACCGTCGTGGCCCGGCCGTGGACGATGGACCTGCCGGTGCTGGCCGGCTCCGTGCGCATGAACGGCACCGAGGTCCCGGCCGCACTGCTGATCGGCTGGATCGTGCTCGTCGCCACGGTCGTCGCGTACATCACCGGCGTGCTGTCGGTGCGCCGGCTGTCACCGCAGGTCGCGGGGGTCGTGGCCTGCCTGGAGGCGGTCATGGCGACCGTGCTGGCGTGGGTGCTGCTCGGGGAGCACCTGTCGGCGCCGCAGATCGCCGGTGGGGCCGTCGTGCTCGTCGGCGCGTTCATCGCGCAGTCCTCGGCGCCCGCCAAGGGCTCCCCGGACCCCGTCGCTGAGGGCGGCGCGGAAAGGGAGTTGTCCGCCCGGGGCACGGCTGCGTAGGCTGTTGATCATGCATTCGCACGCACTCGTCCTTCCGCCCCCGGCCGCCTGAGGCGGGCCTCCGGGAAGAACGCGCCCGACGCGCACCGCGCCGGGCGGGACGGTGCTGCCCGCAGATGAAGTCCGTGCGCCCCGCCGAGACGGGACGCCTTCCTTCCGCACTCCCCGAGTGCGCTTCTGCGGAGAACCCCTCATGCCGAACGCTGTCTCCGGCCTGTCCACCGGACGTGGCCTGCTCTATCTCGTCGTCACCGGTGCCACGTGGGGCACCGCGGGTGCCGCCGCGTCGCTCGTCTACCGCGCGGCCGACATGGGCCCCTTCGCCCTCTCCTTCTGGCGCTGCGCCGCGGGGCTCGTCCTGCTGCTGGCGGCCCGTCTGCTGCGCCGTCCGGCGGCGCCCGCCACGCCCGGACCGCTCTGGCCGCGCCTGCGGAAGTCCCTCGCCACCGGCGTCGGCCTGGCCGTGTTCCAGACGGCCTACTTCGCGGCCGTGCAGTCGACCGGACTGGCCGTGGCCACCGTGGTCACCCTCGGCGCCGGACCCGTCCTCATCGCGCTCGGCGCCCGGGTGCTCCTGGGGGAGCGGCTGGGCGCCGGCGGCGTCCTCGCGATCACCGGGGCGCTCGCCGGCCTCACCGTACTGACGCTCGGCGGCTCGGACGCCACGGTCCGACCGGCCGGTGTGCTCCTCGCGCTCGCGTCGGCGGCCGGCTACAGCGTGATGACGCTGCTCACCCGCTGGTGGGGACGGGAGGGCACGGCCGGCTCCTCCGGGACCACCGTCTCGGCCTTCGCGGTCACCACCCTGTGCCTGCTCCCGTTCGCCCTGCACGAGGGGCTGCTTCCGCACACCGGCCACCCCGTGCGGCTGCTCGTCCTGCTCGCCTACATCGCGTCCGTCCCGACGGCCCTCGCCTACGCCCTCTACTTCGCGGGCGCGGCCGTCGTACGGTCCGCCACCGTCTCCGTGATCATGCTGCTGGAGCCGGTGACCGCGGCAGTGCTCGCCGTCGTCCTGCTCGGCGAGCACCTCACGGCGGCCACCGTGGGCGGCACGCTGCTCATGCTCGGCGCGGTCGCCGGACTCGCGGTGGGCGAGGCGCGCGGGGCCGGACGGCGGCAGCCGGTCACGGTCTGACCGGCTCCGGGCCGCACCCTTCCCGTCCCCGGGCGGGGCGTGCGGCCCGGTCCGTTCGCGTCCGTCTACGCCCGCGCCGCCAGATAGTCCGGCAGGGCGACGCCGGGTGCCAGATCGGCGTTGGCGACCGGGGCGTCGTACCCCTTGCGGAGCGGGAGGACGCCGGCCCAGTGCGGCAGGGCGAGGTCCTCGGGCTCGTCGTTGGCGCCGCCCGTGCGCGTCTTGGCCGAGACCTCGTCGAGGTCGAGGCGGACGACGGCGGTGGCGGCCAGCTCCTTCTTGTTCGCGGGACGGGAGTCGGCCGCCCGGCCCGGCACCACGTGGTCCACCAGGGCGTCCAGGGCGAGACGCCGCTCCTCGGGGTCGGTGACCTCGTGGGCGATGCCGTGCACCACCACCGAGCGGTAGTTGACGGAGTGGTGGAAGGCGGAACGGGCCAGTACCAGCCCGTCGACATGGGTGACCGTCAGGCACACCGGCAGACCCGGGTCGGCCGCGCCGCTCATCCGCAGCGGGCGCGAGCCGGTGGACCCGTGGACGTAGAGCCGCTCGCCGACCCGGGCGTACAGCGTCGGCAGCACCACCGGGGCGCCGTCGCGGACGAACCCGAGATGGCAGACGTAGCCCTCGTCGAGTATCGCGTGCACCAGATCCTTGTCGTACGACGCCCGGTCCGCCGACCGGGTGGGCACGGTGCGGTCGGTGGGTGCGTAGGCGGCGGACTGCGGTGCCGTTTCCCCGTGCATGGGCGATCCCTCCAAGGGTGGCGCTGACTGGCCTGACTCATTGCACTAGTGCATAATTGGGTTTGTGCTAGGAGAGTATCCGATCCAGGGAAGCGGCGCTGCGGAGATCGCGGCCAGCGTCGAGCGCGCGGTCGGCGCGGGGGAGCTGACGCCGGGCCAGTTGCTGCCGCCCATGCGGGAGCTGGCCGAAGCGCTCGGGGTGAACCCCAATACGGTCGCGGCCGCCTACCGCACCCTGCGAGAGCGCGGGGTGATCGAGACCGCCGGCCGCCGGGGGAGCCGGGTCCGGCCCAGGCCGGCCACCACGGGCCGCGAGGACCTGAGGGTGGAGGTGCCCGCCGGAGTGCGGGACCTGTCCAGCGGCAACCCCGACCCGGCGCTGCTCCCGCCCCTCGCACCGGCCTTCGCGGCCGCGGCGGCGGACGCGGACCGGCATCCGGTCCTGTACGGCGCCGACCCCGTGGACGCGGACCTGGCGCGCCTCGCCCGGGCCGCGTTCGCGGCCGACGGCGTCCCCGAAGGGCCGCTCACCGTCACCTCGGGCTCGCTCGACGCCGTCGAACGCGTCCTGTCCGTCCATCTCAGGCCCGGCGACGCGGTCGCCGTGGAGGATCCGGGCTGGGGCCGCACCCTCGACCTCGTCCCGGCGCTGGGGCTGCGCCCGGTTCCGGTGGGCGTGGACGACGACGGCCCGCGCGCCGAGGACCTGCGCCGCGCCCTCGAGTCCGGGGCCCGGGCCCTGCTCGTCACCGACCGCGCGCAGAATCCGACCGGCGCCTCGGTGAGCGCCACGCGCGCGCGTGCCCTGCGCGCGGTGCTGCGCGACCACCCCGAGACCCTCCTCGTCGAGGACGACCACGGCCACGGCATCGTGGACCTGCCCCTGCACCCGCTGGCCGGCGTCACCCACCACTGGGCGCTCGTCCGCTCCGTCGCCAAGGCCTACGGCCCCGACCTGCGCCTCGCCGTCCTCACCGGCGACCCCGTCACGGTGGACCGGGTCCGGGGGCGGCAGCGGCTCGGTCCCGGCTGGGTGAGCCTGCTGCTCCAGCGGGCCGTGGTCCGGCTGTGGACCGACGACGCGGTGGACGGCGCGGAAGTCGCCGGTGCGTACGGCGTCCGGCGGGACCTGCTGATCGACGCCCTCGCGCGGCGCGGTGTCGCCGCCCACGGCCGCAGCGGCTTCAACGTCTGGGTGCCCGTGCGCGACGAGACCGCCACGGTCGCCCGGCTGCTGCACGCGGGCTGGGCGGTCTCCCCCGGCGCCCGCTACCGGCTCGGCACGCCTCCCGGGATCCGGGTCACGGTCTCCACGCTCACCCCGGCCGAGGCCGATCCCCTGGCGGACGCGATCGCGGCGGCGATGGGCCCGGTCCCGGCGCGCGCGTACAGCTGAGGCGTGTTCCGCGGTGGCCTTCGGCATCCCCGGTATCCCCGGTATCCCCGGTATCCCCGGCATCCCCGGGGTCCGGGGAGGCCGAGGCGTGCCGCGGGCTGCCCGCCGCCCCCGCTGTCGGACGCGGCCTGCCTCGCCGCCCCCGCTGTCATGCGCGGGCTGCGCCGCCGCGCCGACTGTCAGACGCGGACTGCCCCGCCGCACCCACTGTCAGACGTTCTTGCGGAGCCTTCCCGTCAGCCGCGCCCGGGGAGCCGTGCTTCCCGGACTCCGCCGCACCTGGGTCAGCGCGGCGCCCGCGATGACGATCACCGCGCCGACCGGTGTGGTCCAGCGCAGCGACTCACCGAGGATCGCCACACCGGCCGCCGTGGCGATGACCGGGATGAAGTACGTGACCATCTGGGCCGTCGTGGGCCCCACTTCGGCGACCAGGCCGTACTGGACGAGGACCGCCAGCCCCGTGCCGAGGGCTCCCAGCGCGGCGACCGCCAGCAGCGGGACGAGCGAGAAGTGTGTGGGGAGCGTGGTGAAGACGGGTGTGACCAGCGCCAGTTGCACCGTCGCCAGCAGCAATTGCGCCCCGGTCATGGACAGATGGGAGTAGCCCGTGCCGGCCAGCGTGCGGCGGACGTAGATCCAGCCGATGGGGTAGCTCAGTGAGGCCAGCAGTGCCAGCGCGGTGCCGGTGGCGTCGAGCCCGTGGAAGCCCTGCCACGCCCCGAGCACGGTCAGCACTCCGACGAAGCCGAGGCCGAGACCCGCGAAGCGCACCCGGGTCGGCCGGTCCTCGGAGAGGGCCACCAGGGAGAGGATCATGCCCCACAGCGGCGAGGTGGCGTTGCAGATGCCGGCCAGGGTGGACGGGATCGTGAGTTCCGCGTAGGCGAAGAGGGAGAACGGCAGCGCGTTCAGCAGGAACGCGGCGACCGTCAGGTGCGCCCACACGCGCTTCCCGCGCGGCAGCCGCTCCCGCTTCACGGCCATCGCCGCCGCCAGGACCGCCGTACCGAACACCAGGCGGCCGAGGGTGACCTGGAAGGGCGCGAAGCTCTCGGTGCCGACCTTGATCAGCAGAAAGCTGAAGCCCCAGATCAGGGACAGGGCGCCGAAGCGCAGCCGCCAGTCCAGGCGGGGCCGGGGCTGCGGGGCGGCCAGGGGGCGGGAGTCCGCGCGGGACGAGGCGGTGGCGGTTGCGGGGGACTGGGTCCCGGATGGGGTGACCGTGCTCATGCCGCAAGGATGCGGGGCGTCATCTCGTAGCACAATCGAGATTTCTGAAGCTGTACCTCTTAGAATCACTTACATGTTGAACCTGGAGCGCCTGCGCACCCTGGACGCCGTCGCCCGGCACGGCTCCGTCAGCGCCGCTGCGGACGCGCTGCACGTCACCACGTCCGCGGTCTCGCAGCAGCTGGGCAAGCTGGAACGGGAGGTCGGTCAGCAGCTCCTCGCCAAGAACGGGCGCGGCGTGCGCCTCACGGACGCCGGGCGGCTGCTGTCCGAGCACGCGACGCGCATCCTCTCCCAGGTGGAGCTCGCCCGGTCCGACCTGGAGGCGCACCGGGGGCAGGTCGTCGGCGAGCTGCGGCTGTCGGCGTTCCCGACCGCCGCCCGCGGACTGTTCCCGGCCGCCCTCGCCTCCCTGCGCGCCGACCACCCGGGGCTGCGGGTGCGTTCCAGCGAGCTGGAACCCGAGCAGGGCATCGCGGGCGTCGTGCGCGGCGACCTCGATCTCGCGGTCGTCCTCGACTGGTACAACAAGCCGATGCCGGTGCCCGACGGCCTGGTCAAGGCCCCGTTGCTGGACGACCCCGCCGACGTGGCCCTCCCCGCCGGTCACCGCCTCGCGCACCGCGACGAGGTCGACCTCGCCGAGTTCGCGGAGGACGAGTGGATCACCTGGGGCGAGGGGGAGTTCTGCCACGAGTGGCTGGTCTTCACCCTGCGCTCCAAGGGCATCGAGCCGATCGTCGGCCACCGCGCGGGCGAGACGCACACCCAGCTGAGCCTGGTGGCCGCCGGGCTGGGCGTGTGCATCGCACCGCTGCTCGGACGCGACCCGGTGCCCGCGAACGTGGTCCTGGTGCCGCTCAGGCAGCGTGTGCGCCGGCACGTCTACGTCCTGTGGCGCGCGGACGCCGACCGCCGGCCCTCGATCCGGGCGGCGGTCGACGCGCTGGGAGCGGCGGCTCGGCGGCTCGGACCGAGCTGACCGCTCCGCGGCTGTCCGGCGGGCTGGTGGGGCGACGGGGTGATGGGGTGACGAGGTGACGGTGCGGGATGGCGCGGCCCCGTTCACCCGGAGTGTGTCTCGAACCAGTCGATCGCCACCTCGGGATGCTCCCCGAAGTAGTTGTAGCCGTCGAAACGCCGGGTCGTGCCCTCGATCCACACGAGCTTCTTCTGCTCCGCCGGGATCGCGTCGTAGATCGACTGCACGTCCTCGGGGCGCGTCATCGAATCGTGGTGCACCTGGGCGACGAGCGTGGGCATGCGGATCGATCTGGCGTACTCGAGCGGCGACTGCTCGGCGAGACGGAAACCGGTCCGCTCGTGCAGCCGCGTGTCGAACCGGTCGTACCCGTCGGGGATGTCGTACGCCTTGACGAACTCCTCGATGATGTAGCTGCCCGACACCGGCTGGAGCAGGATGAGCGACTCGATGTCCTCGAACTCCCCGGGGTGCAGGGCCATGGCGACACAGGTCGAGTCCGCGCCGAGGCACACGCTGAGCAGGAACGTGGTCATCGATCCGGTGTCCGGCCTGGACCGCGCGTACCACACCGAGCCGATCACGTCCCGGTACTCGAGCAGCCCGATGCCGACGGTGTCGCCGTTCGCCGCGCCGCTCAGGCCGAAATTGCGGATGTCGTAACACAGGATGTTGTAGCCCGCGTCGTGCAGTGCTCGGTATTCCTTGAGGAAATCGACCTCGAATCCGCCGAGACTGCCGAACTGCGGAAGCTGCCCGGGATATCCGTACCGGTTTCCCGGCAGGAAGTGGTTGTGGATGATCAGTCGGTCCGAGTCCGCGGGGATGAACCATCCGTCGAGCGGGACGCCGTCCATCGAGGGGAAGGAGACGTTCTCGTAGGCGAGTCCGACCTCGCCGGGGCGGCGGAACACCGGTGCGCGCAGACCGTTCGTCGTGCCGGTCACCCACATGTCCAGAAAGCTCTCGAACGCGGCTTCGCCGTCTGTTCCGGTCATGCTGTCACCTCCACCGTGCGAGGATCCGCGCATTCCTCCGACCACCGTGGCACGGCGCGCGGCTGATCGCCACCGCCTCCTTCGGCACTTCCTGGGATCGTTCTTCCGGATCAGGCCGGCCCGGACCCGCAGCGCCTCACAGCAGGCCCGTGCGTGCCGGACCCCGCGACCCCGGCAGGATCCGGAAGACAGGCCCTAGGGTGCCGGGCGTCGAGGGGCAGGCGAGACTTTGCGGACACGGCCTAACGCGCTCCCAGCTTCCGGAAGTCCCAGGAGACGACTTTCTCGGGAGTCAGCCGGGCCCAGGCGTGCCGGCCGTCGTGCGGCAGTTCGTTCAGGCCGAAGTACTTGCGGGCGAAAAGGGTTTCCGGGGTGTCGAGCTCGGCGCACAGCTCACCGGTCCGGGGTGCCTCACCCACGAACTCCACGCGCCCGGACAGCTCCGCTCCGCGCAACTGCTCGTAGTCCTCACCGGAGTCGATCACCACCGCCACCCGCTGGTCGTGGCGCAGTTGGGTCCAACGCCTGCTCCGCACCACCGAGTACAGCCACAGAGAACTGCCGTCCCAGGCGAACCACAGCGCGCTCACATGCGGTGTGCCGTCGGCCGAGACGGTGGCCACCCGGCAGGTGCGCTGAACGGTGAGGAAAGCGTCCAGTTCGCCGGGCGTCATCATGATCTTCCGGCCCCGGCGCTGCTGAGCGACGGACATGCGGCCCCCTCTTCTCTTTCTCGTACCGCCCGAGTCCTGCGCGGCCGTCCCATGGCCGCCCGGCCCCCTCCGCGGGCCTGCCCGTGGCCGCCGACCGCGGTGGTCGTGCGACGCGGCCTCGGGCAAGACCTTGATACCGCCTCGCGGCGGGGCCGCGTGAGGGCTGCTCAGGCCAGCTTGATCTCGTCGCCTGAGACGGTGATCTTCTCGGCGGGCAGCGGCTGGGTCGCCGGCCCGTGCTTCACGCTGCCGTCCTCGACCGAGAAGTGGCTGCCGTGGCACGGGCAGACGATCACGCCGTTCGCGATGCTGCTGACCGCGCAGCCCTGGTGGGTGCACTTCGAGGAGAACGCCTTGTACGTCCCGGCCGTCGGCTGCGTGACCACGACGCCCTGGTCCTTGAAGATCTTGCCGCCGCCCTCGGGGATGTCCGCGGTCCTGGCGAGCGACGTGCCCGCCGCGCCGGCGTCGGACCCGGTGCCGGACGAGTCGCCGCCCGATCCGCACGCGGTCAGCGCGGCGGCGAGCCCGGCCGCCCCCGCCGCCGCCATGACCGTACGGCGGTCCGGTCCCGCCTCGGGCTTGAACGATGCGCTGGTCATGTGGACGTTCCCTTCCGCGGAGAGGTTCGTGCGGTGTGCACGCGTGATCCACCCAGGGGTACGGCCCCGGACCGCCCCCCGTTCACACGGCGCCCCGGGCGCCCCGGTGGCGTGCGACGGTTGTCCCCCGTGACGGGGTGCGCGTGCGACGGTCGTCCGCCGGTTACGGGGTGCGCGTGCGACGGCCGTCCCCGGTGACGGCGTGCACGGCGTGTCGGATGGCGGGCGGGCGGTCGCGGGGCGAGGGTGACGGACGGGCCCGGACGCGAAGGACGGTACGGACCCGCACCGGACGGACGGGTGGACCCGCGTGGGAGGGACGGGCGGACCCGGCCCGGACGGACCCGCACCCAGGAGGAGTGAGAGATGGCCGAAGTCACCACCCCGTACGCGACCGGCACCCCGTGCTGGGTCGATCTGATGGCGAAGGACCAGCAGGCCGCGCTGGACTTCTACGGCGACCTGCTCGGCTGGCAGGGCCGCCCCGGCCCGGCCGAGTTCGGCGGGTACGCGGTCTGCGAGCTGAACGGCAAGGCCGTGGCCGGCATCGGCCCGGGGGCCGCCCCCGAGGGGATGCCGGAACCGCCGACCTTCTGGACCACCTATCTGGCCAGCACCGACGCCCCGGCCACGCAGGAGGCCATCGTCGGCGCCGGCGGCACCCTGCTCGCCCCGGTCATGGACGTCGGCCCGCTCGGCCGGATGCTCGTCGCCGCCGACCCGCAGGGCGCCGTGTTCGGCGTCTGGCAGCCCGGCGAGTTCTCCGGCGCCCAGGTGGTCAACGAGGCCGGCGCACTGGTCTGGAACGAGCTGCACACCAGCGACGTGCTCGCCGCCGCGGCCTTCTACGGCGACGCCTTCGGCATCGAGATCGTGCCGCTGGAGGGCGCGGACGCCTACTGGGAGCTGCGGGTCGGCAACCGGGCGGTCGGCGGCTGCACCCTGCTCGCCAACGACCCGCCCGGCACCCCCGCCCACTGGATGACCTACTTCGCGGTCGACGACGTGGACTCCACTGTGGACGCCCTGGTCAAGCGGGGCGGAACCGTCCTCGCCCCGCCGTTCGACATGATGGCCGGCCGCATGAGCGTGGTCGCCGACCCGCAGGGCGCCCCGTTCGCGTTGATCAAGCCGACCCCGATGTAGCCGGCGCCCGCGATCCGCGTCCCGTCACATCACGCCTCTGCGGGACGGCGGTTCGCGGCCGGGGCTCGTCGAGGGGGACGGCCTCGGGACGTACGGCCTGGAGTTGCCCGGCCAGAACAGGCCCCGCGCCCGCTCGACGTCCGCGGCATACGAAGCCGTCCCTGCAAGTCCCCCGTTCCGTGGCGGCCGAGCCCGGGCACGTCCCGGGTCCGGCAACGTCGCAGCTCGGCAGGTGTCGCCCCCGCGTGGGCGATCGCACGTCGACGATCGTCCAGGGCTGCGTTCACGAGCGCTGTCGCAGCGGTTGCCTGTGCCCTGTGCCCTGTTCCTCTGCCTCGGCCGGCGGGGCACTGCGGGTCGGCTGGGCGGTGCGCCGCCGGTCCGCGTCGGCCCGTTTGCCCTAAATTGCCCGGTCATGGGAGAGAGTCGCGGGCTGAGCCGCCGTCTGATTCTGCGGGGCGCCGTGGTCGCCGGTATCGCAGGGGCTCGCCACGCAACCCTGACCGCGCCCCGCGCGCAAGCGATGACGGGCCCCGCGCCGGCCTTCCCGCAGCCGGCGACGACGGCCGCCCGTCCGCCGGGCAGCCCACCCCCGCATGTGGTGGAGCAGACGCTCGACGTGCGCCTCACGGATCTCGACGTACCGGGCTACGGACCCGTGACCACTCGCACCTACAACGGCACGATCCCGGGACCCACGCTCCGAGTACGGGGCGGTGACACCCTGCGCCTGACACAGGTCAACGGCCTGCCGCCCAACCCGCCCCACACCGGCGGCCACAACACACCGCACCGCGCCAACAGCTTCAACCTGCACACCCACGGAATGCACGTCTCCCCGTCCGGCGACGCCGACAACGTCCTGCGCGAGTTCCCGCCACGCAGCGCCGAGGACGCCGCCGCCGGAACTCCGGAACCCCGCTATGTCACGACCGTCCACATCCCCGTGGGCCACCCCGCCGGCACCTACTGGTACCACCCCCACCTCCACGGCTCCACGGCTCCACGGCCGAGCAGATCGCCGGGGGAATGGCCGGAGTGATCGTCGTCGAAGGCGACGTCGACGAGGTCCCCGAGATCAGGGCCGCCGCCGACCTCATCGTCTGCATCAGCGAACTCAAACTCGACGACGGCCGTGTCCCCGCCTTCACCTCCGGCGACTGGGTGACGGGCATCGCCTCCACCTTCACCGTCAACGGCACCGTCAACCCCACCCTCCGCATCCGTCCAGGAGAAGTCCAGCGCTGGAGGCTGGTCGCCGCGACCGCCTTCACCGCTCTGCGCCTCCACCTCACCGGCACGACCGAACCCCCGGTGATGGCCCAGATCGCACAGGACGGCATCACCTTCCCCGCCCCCGTCACACGGGACGAGGTGAACCTCGCCATGGGAAACCGCGCCGACATCCTCGTACGCGCCGAACAGCCCGGCCGCTACGAACTGCGGGCCGCCGGGGTGCCAGGACCGCTGATGACCATCGACGTGGCCGGACCTCCCGCGAACCCGCCGATGGAACTGCCTGCCTCACTCCCGCCGGGCAGACCGTTCCTCGACGAGGGAGACCTCTCCGGCCCCGGCGCCGACCGCGAGATCGTCTTCCACGCCGACCCTGCCGTTTTCCCCGGCCCCTTCCCGAACGCCTTCCGCGTCCTGGGCAGCCACCCGACCCCGGCCGCCGACCCCGCGGGCGACCTCACCCGCGATCCGGCCTACGGGCTGTTCGATCCCGGCCACACCAACCACACCCTGCGGCTGGGCACCGTGGAGCGCTGGACCGTGCGCACCGACGAGACGATGCCGGAGCACAACCATCCGTTCCACCTCCACACCAACTCGGTGCTCCTGACCCACCGCAACGGCCGCCGCCTCGACCCGCCCGTCTGGCACGACACCATCGGCCTGACCGGCGGCCGCCCCGGAGAATCGGCCACCTTCCTCGTCGCCTTCGAGGACTTCACCGGCCACACCATCGCCCACTGCCACCAACTCCACCACGAAGAACTCGGGATGATGCAGACCGTCCACTACACCGACGGCGAGGAAGCCCCTCCATAGGGAGACCTGGAGGATCGGAATCCCTACGGCCCAGAACTCGGTGCGGACGACCGAGAGCTCAGGCTCCCCGAACGTGGGACACGCTTCGCACGGCAGGGCCCCCTGATGCTCCTGTTGGATTACGGAGCGCCAAGGGGCCCTGCTGTTCGATACGCGACAGACGCAGGTCTTGCCTTCAGGCGATGGCGGTCACCGCGCTGAGTGACCGTCGCCGGTGACCAGGGACAGGTTGTCGGACCGGTCGGCGCGGCGCAGCATCGGCTCGGGAAGGGCGGCGTCGACGAATGCCTCCCGGGGGTGTGCCATCTGGGGCAGGCCGACGGTCTCGCGGCGCAGGAACATCGCGAGGGTCCAGTCGAGGAAGACGCGGATCTTGCGGTTCATGGTGGGCATCATGGCGCCGTGGTAGAGGCGGTGGAACCACCAGGCGGGGCGGCCCTTGAGCTTGATCCTGCCGAACATGATGGCCACGCCCTTGTGCAGGCCGATGCTGGCGACCGCGCCGAGGTTCTTGTGCCTGTACTCCTTCTGCCGGCGGCCGCGCAGGCGGGCGACGATGTTGTCGCCGAGGACGGTGGCCTGGCGGCAGGCGTGCTGGGCGTTGGGCGGGCACCATGCTCCCTCGCCGACAGCCAGGTCGGGAACCTGGGCGTTGTCCCCGGCCGACCAGACGTTGTCGAAGCCCTGGACCTGGAGTGTGGCGGCGGTGTCGATGTGGCCCCGCGGGCCGAGGGGGAGGCCGAAGTCCGTGAGGAGCGGGCTGGGCTTGACGCCGGCGGTCCAGACGATCGTCGAGGCGGGAGTCTCGACGCCGTTCTTCAGCACCACCTGCCGGTCCACACAGGATTCCATCGAGGTTTCCAGGTGGACCTCGATGCCGCGTTCCTCCAGCTTCCGCTTCGTCCACAGGCCGAGGTCGGGGCCCATTTCGGGGAGGATGCGGTTCGCTGCCTCGACGAGCATGAAGCGCATGTCGTCGCGGCTGATGTGGCGGTAGTTCTTCGCCGCGTCGCGGGCCATGTCCTCGATCTCGCCGATCGCTTCGACTCCGGCGAAGCCGCCGCCGACGAAGACGAAGGTGAGGGCCTTGCGGCGGACCTCGGGGTCGGTGGTGGAGTCGGCCCGGTCGAGCTGCCACAGCACGTGGTTGCGCAGGGAGACGGCTTCCTCGACGGTCTTCAGACCGATGCCGTGGTCGGCGAGGCCGGGGATGGGGAAGGTACGCGAGACCGAACCTGTGGCGACGACGAGGTGGTCGAAGTCCAGCTCGTACTCGTCGCCGGCCGGGGGTACGACGGTGACGGTCCTGCGGGTGTGGTCGACGCCGACCACGTGTCCGGTGACGACCTCGGCCCCCTTCAGGGCCGGGCGCAGCGGGGCGACGAGGTTGCGGTCGGCGACGTTGCCTCCGGCGGCCTCGGGCAGGAACGGCAGGTAGGTCATGTAGGAGCGGGGGTCCACGACGGTGACCTGGGCCTCGTCGCGCCGGAGCTTGTTCAGTACGCGGCGGGCGGTGTAGAGGCCGGCGTATCCGCCGCCCACGATGAGGATCCGGGGAGGCTTGGAGGCGTGGGAGTGGGGCATGACGAGTTCTTTCTGAGCAGTGGGGGGAGTGGCCGGCACGTCGGGCGCGTGCTGCGGAGTGGCTTGAGCGGGAAGGCGGGGCGGCTGGGCTCCGGGAATGTGCTGGACGCCGATGCGCTGCCGGAACACCCAGTAGGTGAAGCCTTGGTAGGCCATCACGAGGGGGGTGACGATCAGCGCGACCCAGGTCATGAGTTTCAGCGTGTAGTGGCCCGACGCGGCGTTCTCGGCCGTGAGGTTCCAGGAGGGGCTGAGGCTGGAGGGCATGACGTCGGGGAAGAGCGCGAGGAACAGCGCGGCGAAGGCGGCTGCGACGCCCGTTCCGGACAGGGCGAATGCCCAGCCTTCGCGGCCGCGTGCGTTCAGGACCGGAGCCGCTGCCAGCGCCACGCAGGCGATCACCACGGTCACCAGGCTGCGGCCGTTGCCATGGTCGGCCTGGGTCCAGATGAGGAACGCCGCGGCCAGGGCCAGTGCGTCGAGACCGAGGACGCGGGCCTGGCGCCGGGCGCGGCCGCGGATGTCGCCGGCCGTCTTGAGGGTGGCGAACACCGCGCCGTGGAAGGTGAACAGCACCAGGGTGAAGACGCCGCCCAGGAGGGAGTAGAGGCTGAGGAGGTCGGACAGGTCACCCGCGTAGTTCTTGTGCGCGTCGATGGGGACGCCGCGGACGATGTCGGCGAACACGACTCCCCAGACGAACGCGGGGATCAGCGAGCACCAGAAGATGGCGTGTTCCCAGTTGCGCTGCCAGCGTTCCTCGCCGCGCTTGTGGTGGTACTCGAAGGCGACTCCCCGCACGATCAGGCAGACCAGGATGACCAGGAACGGCAGGTAGAAGCCGCTGAGCAGGGTGGCGTACCAGTCGGGGAAGGCGGCGAAGGTGCCACCGACGGCCGACAGCAGCCAGACCTCGTTGCTGTCCCATACGGGTCCGATTGTGTTGATGAGGACTCTGCGTTCGGTGCGGTTCTTCGCGAGCGTCCTGGTCAGGACGCCGATGCCGAAGTCGAATCCTTCGAGGAAGAAGTAGCCGATCCACAGGAAGGCGATCAGCGCGAACCAGAGGTCGTAGAGGTGCATGACTCGATGTCTCCTTTCCGTGTGTCAGTAGGCGAAGGACAGAGGCTTGTCGGCGTCCTCGGCGGAGCCGGTGCCGCCACGTGTGCGCAGGGTGGGGTCCTTTGTCGGGGCCGTCTCGGTGATGTCGGGGCCGGCCTTGGCGTACTTGGCCATGAGCCGGACCTCGATGACCGCGAGCACCGCGTAGAGCAGCGTGAAGACGCTCATGGAGAGGACGACCTGGGTCGTGCTGACGCCGGGGGAGACAGCGTCGGCGGTGCGCATGAGGCCGTTGACCACCCAGGGCTGACGGCCCGTCTCGGTGAAGATCCAGCCGAAGGAGTCGGCGATCAGCGGGAAGCCCATGGTGAGGACGCCGATCCGCCAGAACCATGTGGTCAGGGTGGGGTTGAGTTCACGCTCGGCGGTGAGCATCAGACGCGGTACCTCGTCCTCGCCGGTACGGAACCGCGGTGCGAGCCGGCGCCGTTCACGGGTGAGCCACAGCCCCACCAGGGCGAAGGCGAAGGACGTCATGCCGAACGTGATCATCAGCCGGAAGGCCCAGAACGTCATGAAGATGTTCGGCATGTAGTCGCGCGGGGCGCCGCCGTACAGTTCGGCCTCGTGCGCGGCGATGTCGTTGATGCCCGGCACGGCCTCGTGGAAGTCGTGGTGCGCCAGGAACGACAGCAGCCCTGGTATCTCCACCTCGACGCTGTTGCGGCCCTGGTCGACGTCACCGACCGCGAAGGCCGAGAAAGGCGCCGGGCTCCGGGTGTCCCACAGGGCTTCTGCGGAGGCCATCTTCATGGGCTGCTGCTCGAACATGACCTGGCCCAGTTCGTCACCGCTCAGGGCGGTGCCGAGGCCGGCGATCACCGCGACGACCAGACCGGTCCGCAGCGAAGTCCGCATGGCCGACACCTGCTTGCCGCGTTTCCCGGTGTCAGGTTCGCCTGCGGCACGGGCCCGTTGAGCCCGCCACAGATGCATGCAGGAGATGCCGACCATGAAGGCGGCCCCGGTCAGGAACGCCGCGGTGAGGGTGTGGACGGCCACGACGAGCGTGGTGTGCTGGGTCAGGGCCGCCCAGATGTCGGTGAGATGGGCCTTGCCCGTCTTCTTGTCGACGGCGTAGCCGACGGGGTGCTGCATCCAGGAGTTGGCCGCCAGGATGAAGTACCCGGAGAGCACGGTGCCGAGGGAGACGATCCAGATGCAGGCGCAGTGCAGCTTCTTCGGCAGCTTGTCCCAGCCGAAGATCCACAGGCCGATGAAGGTGGACTCGAAGAAGAAGGCGATCAGCGCCTCCATGGCGAGCGGGGCCCCGAAGACGTCACCGACGAACCGCGAGTAGTCGGACCAGTTCATGCCGAACTGGAACTCCTGGACGATGCCGGTGACCACCCCCATCGCCATGTTGATCAGGAAGAGCTTTCCCCAGAACTTCGTGGCGTGGAAGTACTTCTCCTTGCCGGTGCGTACCCAGGCGGTCTCCAGTCCCGCGGTCATCGCCGCGAGGCTGATCGTCAGCGGGACGAAGAGGAAGTGGTAGACGGTGGTGATGCCGAACTGCCAGCGTGCGACCGTCTCCGGGGCCATGGCCAGGTTCATCGGCTCGCCTCCTCTTCGTGAATGTGAACACATTCACAAGGTGGCGGCAAAAAAAGACTCTGCTGCGTGGAGACGGTCCTGCGGCGCTTCTCGGT
Organism: Streptomyces sp. NPDC090108; assembly: GCF_044747185.1. NCBI lineage: Bacteria > Bacillati > Actinomycetota > Actinomycetes > Kitasatosporales > Streptomycetaceae > Streptomyces > Streptomyces sp. NPDC090108. The sequence continues at coordinate 1,053,848 of NZ_JBIVDQ010000003.1, read as the reverse complement.
GCGGGCGGCCAGCAGCGTCAGGACGATTCCGGCGCCCAGCCACAGCCACAGCGAGAGCAGGTGCGAGCCGAGACCGTGGTGGTCGAAGTAGAGGATGCCGCGCGTGCCTTCGATGAACGCGGCGCCGTTCCAGAAGGAGTGCAGCGCGCCGAAGAAGCTGTTCTGCATCTCGGGGCCCATGAGGCCGCCCGCGCTGGTCAGGTTGAGCATGACGAACAGGCCCATCAGCACCAGGGGGGTCAGCTGCTTGAGGAACGTCTGCAGCCCGAGACCCACGGCGAAGACGCCGGCGCAGTAGAGGAGGCTCATGCCCCAGACGGCCGCCCGGGAGTGGTCGACGACGTCGAAGACGGGCCCGGCGAGCAGGATCCCGACCGCGCTGATGGCGAGGCAGGCGCCGAGGCCCATGGCCGCGCGGGCGCGCATGCCGAGCGTGTCCGCCACGGGTGCCAGGACCAGCACGCAGCAGTACGACGCGACGCTGAGGGTGATCAGCAGGAAGAAGAGGCTGCTGCCGTTGGGGTCCTGCGGGGCGAGCGAGGTGACGTCGGTGACCTTCAGGGGCACGCCCTGCTGGTCGGTGACCATCCGGAAGATGGACTGGACCGCGTTCGCGGTGGAGTTGGATCCGGCCCGGGCCACCAGGAGTTCGGGGTGCTTCGGGGTCGGTACGAAGGCGCCGACGAGGTCGCGGTCCAGCAGGTGTTCCCGGGCCTGCTGGCGGGTGGGCACCGTGACGACGTCCAGGCCGTTGCCGGCCTTGTCCTTGATGGTCTGCGCCAGGACCTTGGTCGTGGGCGACGAGCCCACGACCGCTACCTTCATGTCGTTGGGCTGCGGGTCGTGGAACGCGCCGAGGTAGCTCAGACCCAGGCCCAGGCACACCAGCACCGGGCCGATCATCAGGACGGCCCTGCGGACGAAGCGGAAGCGCGGCCCGGGTGAGGCGTGGTGTGTGCGTGCGGGTGCGGTGTGGACGGCGGTCGGAGTGGTCATGGAAGGCCGGCTCCTTCGAGGTGGATGTGGGCGCGCGGCGCTGGCGGGGTGCCACGGCGCGGGAGGATGCGGCGCCGGCTGCCCCGGGAGACCACGGTGCCCGGCTCCGTCTCGCGGGGTCGGGCACCGTGGGGGCCTCGGGGCAGCCGGCCCGGTCGGCCCGTCAGGGGTTCTGCGCGGGCGACAGGACTGTCGGAGAGACCGTCAGGCCGTGGGCAGCCACTCCGGGCGCTGGGAGCCGCGCGGGACGAGGATCTGCCGGTAGGCGCCGGGGGTGTCGGACATCCGCACCTGGTCGGTGATGCCCTGGTAGTGGCCGAGGGGCGTCTCGGCGGTGAACAGCTCCGGGTCCGGGTAGGCGTGCAGGTCGCCGGTGCCCGCGATCTCCTTGGCGTACGCCTGGTCGAAGATGCCCATGGACAGGATCCACAGGGCGACGCGGGACAGGGAGACGTGGACGCGGTAGCTGCCGCCGTCCGTGGCGCGGCGGCGCAGGGCCTCGGCGATGCCGGCCGTCATGAACCACGACACGAGGTAGTCGTTGACGACCGTGATCGGCGGCAGGGCCGGCTTGTCGCCGTCGCCCTCCAGGTGCAGCAGGCCGGTGAGCGCGCCGGCCGTCTGGTCGAAGCCGAGGTAGTCCTTCCACGGGCCGGTCTTGCCGTTGAGCGACACCGTGGCGTAGATCAGGCCGGGGCGGCGGGCGATGGCCTCTTCCTCGGACAGCCCGATGCGGTTCAGGAAGCCGGGGCGGCGGTTGGCGTAGAAGACGTCGGCCTCGGACTGGAGCCTGTGGATGAGGGCCAGGCCCTCCTTCGTGTACGGGCTCACGGTCGCCGAGCGCACACCCACGCTGGTGGTGTTGTAGGTGACGTCGTGCTCCAGCTCGTACGGACGCCACAGGTTCAGCACGTCCGCGCCGTGCAGCGCCATGGCGCGGCCGGCGCCGGCACCGGCGATGATGTGGCCCATGCCCAGCGCCTTCACGCCGTCGAACGGGGCGACGGGGTCGGCGGGGAGCTGCTCGGGGTCGCTGTCGCCGATGCGGGTGATCTCCACCAGCGGCAGCTTGGACAGCACCTGCTTGTACTGCTCCTCCTGGAGGATCTCCCGGGGGGTGCGCACCATCGGCATGACGCATCCGGCCTCGGCGCCGGCCTGCTCCAGCTCGCGGGCGTTCCACTTCGAGATGGCGGCCTCGACGTGCTCGGGGACGTCACCGACACCGAGGAGCCGCTGGGCGGCGACCTTGATGTTGGGGTAGATGTTGAACGGCATCATCCAACGCTCGTCCGCGGTGCGGTAGAAGTTGTTGGCGTACGCCATGTTGATGATGGACGGCGTGCCGCTGGTGTAGCCGTTGAGGAGTTCCCACTTGCCCTCGTAGAAGGGGCACAGGCGGTGCGGGCCCTTGCGCAGGTCCATGTGGATGTCCTGGCCGCGGCCGGTGCGGTCCTTCCACAGCGCGGCGATGGCGGCGGACTTGGCGACCAGGGAGATGCCGGAGGCCGCGCCGAGGCGCAGGGTGCTGGGGACGACCGGGTCGGCGCCCTCGAAGGTGATGTGGCCGCCGGTGTCGCCCGGCTTCAGGCCGATGCCGGCGAGGACCTCGTTCGTCTCGGCGTGGACGTCGAACGCGTCGTCGGTGGCCGGGTTGTCGATCGCCTTCTGGATCTTGCCGGTGAGGGACTTGTCAGGGAGGGACATGATCTCTTCGTTTCTCACGTGTGGTGCGGTGGGGGGGAGGCCGGTCAGGCGTGGTGGGCAGCGGAGTCCGGCGTCTCGCCGAGGGCGCGCATGAGGGCGATCTGCGCGCGGTCCCGCTCGGCGGCGAGTTCCTCGACGGTGCCCTTGCCGAAGGCGTCGTCCGCCTGGCCGACGAGGGTGGCGACCGTGGTGTCGTCGAAGGTGGGGCTGCCCAGGGCCGGCCACATGTTCGTCTCCATGGCGCGGCCGAGGTGCTCGATGAAGTGGGGCAGTCCGCCGGGCCCGCCGCCGAGGTGGAAGGTGCGGAAGGGTCCTGCGACCGCCCAGCGCAGGCCGATGGAGGAGGTGACGATGTCGTCGAGCTCCTGCTCGGTCACCACACCCTGGGCCACGAGGTGGACGCACTCGCGGAACATCGCGGACTGCAGGCGGTTGGCGACGAAGCCCGGCACCTCCTTGCGCAGGACCTGCGGCTTCTTGCCGAGCGCGGCGTAGAACGCCTTGGCCTGGCGGACGGTGTCCTCGGAGGTCCGCTCGCCGGGCACGATCTCCACCAGCGGCACCAGGTGCGGCGGGTTGAAGGGGTGGCCCACGATCAGCCGCTCGGGCTGCGCCATCGCCTCGGCGATGGCGGTCGCCGGGATGCTGGAGGTCGAGGTGGCCAGCAGCGCGTGAGCCGGCGCGTGTCGCTCGATCGTCTGCCAGATCTGCTGCTTGAGTTCGAGGCGCTCGGGGCCGTTCTCCTGGACGATGTCGACGCCGGAGACGGCGGTGGCCAGGTCGGCCTCGAAGGAGAGTCCGGCGGCGAGGTTCTCGGTGGGCAGCCCGAGCTCGGCCAGGGCGGGGGTGATCTCCTTCAGGCCCGCCAGGACGAGGCCCTCGATGTCGCTGCGGGGGTCGTTGATGACGACCTTGATGCCGCGGGCGAGGAAGAGGCCGGCCCAGGAGATGCCGATCACGCCGCCGCCGATGATCGCGGCGCGCTTGTAGGAGTCCGGAGCGGGCTCAGAAGTGGGGGTCATGGGTCACGCCTTTCGCGAAAGATGAGGTGGTGAGAGTCGTCTCGGTCGCCGGTGGTGAGAGTCGGCTCGGTCGCCGGTGGTGGGAGACGACTCCGTGGTCCGCTGCCGGATCAGGCGGCCAGGTAGTCGTAGACCGGCTCGACCGGGTTGAGGGTCAGGTCCGTGAGGATGTGGCTGGCGCCGACGACCTCGAGCACGGGCAGGTCCGCGAGCGGGGCGATCGCGTGGGCGAAGAGCTCCAGGCGGGCCGGGCCGGTGAAGGCGCTCTTGATCGTGGCGTCGGTGACCTGGGTGCGGACCAGCTCGCAGATCCGGGGGGTGCCGTCGTAGTTGGGCACGGTCTTGACCATGAACGCGGGGGAGCAGATCTCGGCCCGCGCCTCGTCCAGGTCCATCGCGTGGTGCTTGTAACCCATGGTCGCGGTGGCCACGCGCAGCGTGCCGTAGTCGAGCGTGCCGACCAGCGTGTCGGAGTCGACGTACAGGCTCGGGGAGCCGCCCTTCTTCGGGTACGCGCTGTACTCGCGGCCGCTGGAGATCGCCGGAACGCTGTCGACGTACATCGCGAGGTTGAACTCGCCCGTCTCGCCCTCGTGCTCGACGGCGATCAGCTGACCCGCCTCGGTGTAGTCGCCCAGGCCGGTGACGTCGGGCATCCGCATGACCTCGAACCGGACGATCGGGTCGGTGACGGTCAGCGGCTCGGGGACCAGGCGGCGCAGCACCTCGGGGTCGGTGCGGTAGTAGATGTTGAGGTACTCGCGGTTGGTGAACCGGTACCTGGTGGGCGCGTAGGCCGGGGCATCCACGGGGGTGGTGAAGAGCCGGGCGACATCCTGCTTCTGCATCAAAGCCTCCAGGGAGAGGAGTGCGCCACTTCGCCTGAGGCGTGGGCGGCTGGTGTTGTCCGCGAGGATGTGCGGACCTCTCCCGCATCAGATTTTCTGGGGGAAGGGCGCTGCGTGCTGAGCACCCACGACTCAGTGGACACCTCGCAGGCCCGGTCTGTCCAATATATGATCGAGTCATGACCGATATGATCGATGATATTCAACTGACCAGGCGCCTGCTGGAACAGTTCCTGACGGTGGCGGACGAGAAGCACTTCGGCCGCGCGGCGGAACGCCTGTCCATGAGCCAGCCGCCGCTCAGCCAGTCGATCCAGCGCCTGGAACGGGGGCTGGGAGTACGTCTGCTCGATCGCGGGCCGGGTGGGGTGTCGCTGACCGCGGCCGGCGAGACGTTCGCCGCGGACGCGCAGCGCCTGCTCGATTCACAGTCCGCGGCCATCGAGCGAGTGCGCCGGGTCGCCAGCGGCCTGGCCGGTGACGTCCGAGTGGGATATGTCAGCATTCTCAGCCACCACTACCTGCCTCACCTCCTGAGGGCGGCCGCCGAGGAACTGCCCGGCCTGCGCATACACCTGCACCAGGACTCGGCGGCCACCCTCGCCGAGATGGTCCGCTCCGGCACGCTGGACCTGGGATTCCTGCGCGACCCCTCACCCCTGTCGGCGGACCTCGTCTGCAGCGACTTCGCCGTCGAGCGCATCGCCGCAGCGGTGCCGCACGATCACCCGCTGGCCGGCGCCGACGAGATCGCTCTGGGTGACCTGAGGGAAGAGGACTTCGTCCTGCCCGACGCCACGGCACTCCCGGGCCTCGCGCACCAGGTTCAACTGGCCTGTCAGGAAGCCGGCTTCACCCCCCGGAGCCGTGCGGTGTCCGACGATCTCACCGGCCTGTTCAGCTACGTCGCCTCCGGACTGTGCGTCAGCCTCCTGCCCGAACGCCTGCGCGACTTTCAAGTGCCCGAAGTCGCCTTCGTCCCGCTGCGCGGGGCATCGCCCTATCTGGAGACTTCCCTGGTCGCGGTCCACCGGCCGGAAGCGGACGCGGCCGTACTGCGCCTTCTGGAGCTGATCACCCGCCACATGGCACCGTGAACGCCCTCTCTCACGCTGGACCCGGCCCGGGGGAGAGGCCGGACAGGCGGCTGATCGCCCGTCCGCACCGGTGGCGAGGACGCCGCGACTGCCGGCACTCCCGGAGGAGGACGGTCACGGTGTGCGTGATGCCTTCACGCGCTGACCTGCGCCCGGCAGGCGCTCCGGTGATTTCGCCCCTCGCGCGGGGCGCAGGACCCAGGGGAGGAAGAGCCACAACCCGACGAAGACGGACGCGGTCAGGGCCGTGATGCAGATGCCCGCGGTACGGCCCAGGACGAAGGTCGTGACGAGCAGGATCGCGCCGTTGAGGGCCAGGGCCAGCAGGGCGAATCCGATCTCGGCCATGCGCGCCGCGATAGGGACGATCCGGGGATTGGATCCGCTGTGACCCATCCTGCGGTGCAACGTGATGGGCGTGGCGATGAGGGCTGTGGTGATGACGGTCAGCACCAGTGTCGCGACGTACGTACCGAGCCCGAAGTCGTCCAGATCGGCGAATCGGCCGCTGAAGGCGAGGCCGAGGAGGAACGCGAAGAGGATCTGTACGCCGGTCTGCACCGCGCGCAGCTCCTGGAGGAGCTCGGCGACGGTGAGGCTCTCCCGCTCCCGCGCTTTCTCGCGGCGCTGGACCTGGAGCTGGTGGCGCATGCGCATCGGTCTCCTGTACCGCCGGCGAGTGGACGACTTTCTGTGGCGGAACGGCTCGCCACCTGGGTCGGTGAAGGTGACATGCCGACGCGTGCGCGGGTGGGCCGCGCCGCCTTCGTCAGCCTAGAGCGGCAGCCCGCGAGCGGCACATGCGGCAACCTCTTCGGGTGCCCCCCCGGCCGGGTACCTCGCCGAGCGGCGCAGGCGGTGGATCTCCGGACGAACGACGCTCCCGGCAGATGGGCTACAGAAATATGTAGTCCGGCGTGCTGCGGTGAGCCGGCAGGCACGTAGGTTCATGGCACCAACGGCTGTAGGCCGATCAGTCTTCTTGTCGAGGAGTTCGCTGTGTCCGTCATCATCGTCGCCAACCTGATCGCGAAGACGGGACAGGAGGAGCTGGTGGAAAAGGCTCTTCTTGAGGCTGTTCCGGCTGTGCACGACGAGCCCGGCTGCGCCCGTTATTCCCTGCACAGGAAGAAGGGAACGGCTGGTCACTTCGTCATGGTGGAGAAGTGGGCCTCCGAGGCGGACCTCCAGTCGCATCGCCAGGGCGAGGCGATGCTCAAGGTGGGAGAGGCCCTGGGCGACGCTCTGGCCGAGGCCCCGAGCGTCGTCGTCCTCGACGCGCTCCCGGCCGGCGACCTGGGCAAGGGCGCGCTCTGAGGTCCACCCGCATCCCCATGGTGTTCGACGCGGTGCGGTCGGAACCCGGAACCGCTACGCGGAAAGCTGGTCCGACCGGTCGACCGGGGCCGGCTGCGCAAGCCGGCCTACGGTCGGTTCACCGCACGCCTGTGACCGGCGGCTGCTGATCACGTACTTCGCCCCATCCGACGGATCGTTGCCAGCGGATGGGGCGCGGCTCGGCTCACCTGCCGAAACGCGCGAGAGAAGTCGCCCATCACCGCTGCGACGGGTGCGTGACGCACAAGGAGCGCCGCGACCGACGCGGGAACCCCCTCCGGGGCCACCCCTTGGGCGCACGCATTCAGAAACGTTCTGCGTTCGTCCGGTGTGTATCCGTAGAGAGCGACGGCGAGCCAGTTCACCAGGTGGGTGACGGCGTAGTACTGGTCGTAGGTGCGGTGCTGGTCGAAGAAGTCGGCCTCGTCCCGTGTGAGGTCGAAGCGTGAGGAGAGCGCGAGGCCGTAGTCGGTGAAGAAGAGCCGCCGGCCGTCGGTGAGGATGTTCTCGAAGTGGGCGTCGAAGTGCAGAAGCCCGCGAGCGTTCATGAACGCGACACCGGCTTTCAGCTCGTTGTCGACCATGGCGCAGGCCCGCTCGGCCGCCTCGTCGCCGGCCTTGATCCGGACGCCCAGCCAGTCGTGCAGGTTCTGCGGGATGTACTCCAGGAACAGCACAAGGCGGGCCGTGGAATGCCGGAGACCTTCGATTCGCCGGCGTACCGCTGATTCGCCTCCCCAGTAGGCGACAGCCCGGTCCACATCGGCCAGTTCCTCGGGCAGTGGCCGGCCGGAGTCCGGGATCACCCGCCAGTGGTACATCAGGGGAAAGCCCTCGTGGTCTCCCGCAACCACCCAGTTCGTCGTCATGGTCTGCGCGGCCAACTCGCGCCAGGCGCCGAACCCCGGGCTGCCGATGGTGCCCATGCCGTAGTGGCAAAAGGCCGGGAGTCCGAACAGGTTCGCGGTGGAGTGGACATGCTCCGGCCGGCGCTCCAGATCGGTCAGCCGTAGCTGTTTGACGAAGACCTGGGTTCCCTCGACCTCCAGCAGGACCGTCTTCCCGCCGATGCCCGACCCCAGCGGTGCGCGGGCGTCCACCAACTCGCGCAGACTGCGGTCACTGCGCAGGGCCAGCCATGTGGAGACGGCCCCGTGGGCGGCAAGACGAGCATCGCGGGACAGGTCAGGACCCTTCACTCACGCCTCCAACCGTGCCCCGCTTCTTGTTCGACGGCTCCAGCAGACACCGGGACGGGGAACAGGGACAACCCTCCTTCTGGCCGTGCTGCGTCACGACCGACGCCCGGCCCGACAGGGCCGGCGGCAACGGCGTGTCCGAGTCCACCGCCCGCCGCCGGCGCGACGAGCTGATCGGCCCGCTCGCCGCGCAAGTCCCACGCCTGGACCGTGCTGTGAAGAAGGTCAGCAAGCAGGGCGGGGAGATCCTGATCGACGGCACGGCTATGCCGTTGCTTCCAGAGCGGCGGCGCCGGTGTGCCGGACGAGTGAGAAGACGGTACGGCGGCGCAGGGTGAACCCGATCGACTCGTACAGCCGGATGGCGTTCGCGTTGGTGGCCGCGGCGTGCAGGAAGGGGCGTTCGCCTCGCTCCCTGATGCCGGCGGCGACCGCGCGGACCAAGCGGGTGGCCAGACCCCGGCCGCGGTGGGCGGGGTCGGTGCACACGGCGCTGATCTCCGTCCAGCCCGGCGGGTGCAGCCGCTCGCCGGCCAGGGCGATCAGCCGCCCCTGGTGGCGGATGCCGAGGTAGGTGCCCAGCTCGACGGTGCGGGGCAGATAGGGGCCCGGCTCGGTACGGGCGACCAGGTCCAGGATCTCGGGCACGTCGCCGGGGCCGAGCCGTACGGTCTCGGGGTCGGGTTCGGCGCGCAGGGAGGTGTCCACGAGCTGGACGCCGTGTCCGGTGCGCACGACCTCCCAGCCCACCGCTGCCTCGGTCACGCCCCGCACCGCGGCGGTACCGCCGGGGCCTATGAGTGCGGCGAGATCGGCCCAGGCGCGCGGGTCGTGCTCGTCGGAGAGGGCGTGGAAGGGTGCGACGTCCTGCTGGTAGCGGGCGGCGCGGCCGATTCGTTCGGCGAAGCGGGCGTGGGGGCCGGTGAGCGCGGCCCAGGCGGGATTGTCCAGGATGTGCGAGGAGCTCGCGTCGATGCTGGTGACGGACATGGTGTGGCGGTCTCCGGGGTGCGGCTCAGGGTGTCCGGCGCGCGGGGACTCCAGCGCGAGGCGGCGGTGGAGTCCGGTCACGCGATGGTCAGGAGTTGTCGAGGGGCAGTCCGGGCGGGTTGACCTCGGACTTGGTGACGGCCTCGTCGGAGAGGTCGTAGGCCTTGAGCCACTGGGCGTATTGGCCGTTCTCGATCAGGTAGTCGATGGCATGCGCGAGGGGCTCGGCGAGGCCGCTGCCCTTCTTCGCGGTGGCCGCGATCAGGCCCTGCAGGCCGGCGCCTGCGCCGGAGTAGGTACCCGCGGTGCGGGTCGCGCTGGGCGTGCCGGCGGTCTGCCTGTTGTGGTAGGCGAAGCCGGGGTTGGGGCCGAAGGAGGCGTCGATCTTTCCACTGTTCAGCGCCAGGAAGGTGCTGGTGCTGTCCTGGAAGTGCTTGACGGTGACCTTCTTGCCCTCCTTGGCCAGCTTCGACTGCCATTCGAGGAGGATCTTCTCCTGGTTGGTGCCGGAGCCGACGGCGATCGTCCTGCCGGCGAGGTTCTCGTAGTTGCCGTCGAAGTTCCAGGTGCTCTTCTTCGGCACGATGAAGGCGAGGTTGTCCTGGCGGTAGGAGGCGAACTCGTACTTCTTCTTGCGTTCCTCGGTGTCGGTGATGTTGGAGAGCGCGACGTCGACCTTGCCGCTGTCGATGCCGACGAACATGTTCTCCCAGGTGGAGTTCTTGATGTCCGGCTTGAGGCCGAAGACCGCGGCGAGCAGGCGGGCGAGGTCGGGCTCGGAGCCGGTGAGGGTCTTCTGGTCGCTGCCCACGTAGGCCAGCGGGGGGAACCCGGCGGGCAGCGCGCCCTCGCCGATGACGAGCTTGCCGCTCTTCTTGACGGAGTCGGGCAGTTCGGCGCTGATCGACTTGACCTCGGAGACCTTGATGGCGGTCTGGGTGGCGGCGCCGTTGGAGACCCGGCCGACGACGACCTCCCCGGACTTGGCATTGCCGGTGGTGGTGGCCGCGTCGCTGTTGCCACCGCAGGCGGCGAGCCCGGTGGTGAGGGAAGCGACGGCGGTCGCCGCGGTGATGCCTCTGATCAGGCTGCGTCGGGTGGCGTGAGCAGACATGGCCGTTCCTTGTCGCTGAAGGTGATGAGGATGGCGTGGGGGAGTCGAGAAGTGCGGCGGGTCAGAGGACCTTGCTGAGGAAGTCCCTGGTCCGTTCGTGCTGGGGGTTGTGGAGGACCTCGGAGGGCGGGCCCTGCTCGATGATCTTGCCGGCGTCGATGAAGACGACCCGGTCGGCGATCTCGCGGGCGAAGCCGATCTCGTGGGTGACGATGACGAGCGTGGTGCCGTCGGCCGCCAGGTCCTTGATGACGGAGAGGACTTCGCCGACGAGTTCCGGGTCGAGGGCGGAGGTGGGTTCGTCGAAAAGGATCACGCCGGGGCGCAGGGCGAGGGCTCGGGCGATGGCGACGCGTTGCTGCTGGCCGCCGGAGAGCCGGCGCGGGTAGACGCCGGCCTTGTCGGCGAGGCCGACCCGGCCGAGAAGTTCGAGGGCGAGTTCCCGAGCCTCCGGCCTGGTCAGCTTGCCGGTGGCGACGGGAGCGGCGGCCACGTTGTCCAGGACGGTCAGGTGCGGGAAGAGGTTGAAGTTCTGGAAGACGAAGCCGATCCGTCCGCGCTGGGTGAGGATGGCGCGCTCGCTCAGCTCCTTGAGCCTCTCCCCCTGCCGCTTCACGCCGATCGGCTCGCCGTTGATGCTGACGTAGCCGATCTCGGGCTTCTCCAGGTGGTTGATGACCCGCAGCAGAGTGGACTTTCCGGAGCCGGAGGGTCCGAGGATCACGGTGACCTCGCCGGGGCGGACGGTCAGGTCGATGCCTTCCAGCACCCGTTGGGTGCCGTACCACTTGTGCACGTCGTGGACCTCGACGGTGGCGGCCTTGACGTCCGCCACGGCCTTGATGGTGTCGGTGGTCATACGGCGGCCTCCCGGCGGATGCGGGCCCGCAGGCCGGTGAGCCCGGTGCGGAGCGTCTGCAGCGGTGTCGGTGGCAGGTTGCGGGTGGCACCGCGGGCGTAGTGCCGCTCGACGTAGAACTGGAGGACGGAGACGACGCTGGTCAGGATCAGGTACCAGACGGTGACGACCAGCAGCAGTGGCACGATGTCGCCGGGGTAGGTGGAGCCCATGGTCTGGGCGGTGCCGAAGAGGTCGAGCAGCGAGACGTAGAAGACCAGCGAGGTGCCCTTGATCAGGCCGATGAGCTGGTTGACGTAGTTCGGGATGATCGAGCGCAGCGCCTGCGGAAAGACGATCTTCCGGAACTGGTAGCCCTTCGGCAGGCCGAGCGCCGCGGCCGCCTCGTGCTGGCCCTGGTCGACGGAGAGGATGCCGCCGCGGACGACCTCGGCCGCGTAGGCGGCCTCGTTGAGGCTGAGGCCGATGACGGCGACGACCATGTCGGTGGCGAGTTTCGACTCGTCGAAGGAGAAGAAGGCCGGACCGAAGGGAACGCCGACGCTCAACGTCTTGTACAGAGCGCTGAAGTTGTAGAGGAAGAGCAGGACCACGATGAGCGGGATGGCGCGCAGCGCCCAGACATAGGTCCAGCTGACCGCGCGCAGCACCGGGCTCTTCGACAGCCGGGCCAGGGCGAGCACGACACCGCCGATCAGACCGAGCACCGCGCTGTAGGCGGTGACTTCGAGGGTGATCACGAGACCGTCGATGATCGTGGGGCGCAGGAACCAGTAGCCCCAGCGGTCCCACTGGTAGAAGGGGTTGGAGACCAGTCCGTGCACGAACTGGGCGATCAGGACGAGCACCACCACGGTGGCGATCCAGCGTCCGGGGCGCCGCAGCGGCAGAACTCGCTGGGCGGTGAGGGCTTTCGATGGCTGGTCGGCGGTCGGCGCTTCGGGGAGGGTGACGGTGGCGCCAGGGGGTTCACTCATGCTGGGCTCCGGCTGGGTGGGCACACCCCGGACGCGCGGCGGCATGCGAGGGCGCACACGACGGCGGGATACCGGGGGCGGGGAGGACAACGGCGCACCGCGGACGCGGTGTTCGTCAGAGATCGCGGGGGCTGCGGGGAGCTGTCAGCCCCGGCAGCGGGCACAGCCCGGTGCGGTACACAGCGCGCTGTTCACGCGGAGCAGATCGACGGCGCGATCGGCGACGAGAAGGCTCGAGTACGGCCGAACGCAGTCCTGAGGGCGGCGCCTGGCCGTCCCGGGAACTGCGTACATGGCGTCACCATCACTGTTCCGGCCCTGTGGACCTCGCGCTTACCGAAACGTCTTCGGTCCGGTCCTCACCTGGGGCACCCCACCGCGGCGCGAGGGTTGCCGGTCAGCAAGCCAGGGCTTGTCGCTGACACTCATGACCGTTCTGGGCCGTAGTTAAGACAGCTGCCCGAACGAATGTCAACGCCGGTCCACCAGATGGAACGGCCGACGGGTGGTGCGGGCCGCCCGGTCCGCGATCCGCACGGCCGCTCCGGCGGCTTCCAGGCCCTGACCGCAGGCGTGGTGACGGCGCTCGACGCCCTGCACGCACATCCGCACCGGGCGCGGCCCGTCTCCATGGGCCGGATCGGAGCGAACCCGGAAGGATGCTTCGGCCATCGGTCCCACCGGGTGAGGCACCCCTGCTCCCGTGGTCGCCCTTGACATCCACAGGGGCGCCCGACATACGTTGAACGGGCAAGCTGCCGGCAGGTGGAGGCTCCGATGCACGTACAGGGTGCGGCACCACAGGGTGCGTGCTCTGGTGCGCGGCTGATCACCCGGCGGCACGTCGACTACTGCCGCACCTCCTCCGCCGTCTGTCCTTCCGTACACGCCTGACCTCTGCCGGCCGATCCCACCGGCTGTCTCGTCGTGGCCCTGTGGCCGCGAGTCGTCGTGTTTCCCGGAAGGAACCCCCATTGTCCGGCCCCGCCCTGCACCTTGCCGTCGAGCTCGACGGCGACGGCGCCCACCCCGCGGCCTGGCGCCGCGCCGCCCACTCACCCGATCAACTGCTCACCCCGCGCCGTCTGGTACGGATCGCCGCCGTCGCCGAGAACGCCGGATTCACCCTGATCACCCTGGACGACGGCGTGCTGCCTCCCGGCGCCGCGAAGGATCCGCTGGGCCGGATCGGCGCGGTCGAGCGAGCGGCCTTCGTCGCGGCGTCCACGAGCGCCATCGGGATCGCGCCCGTCGTCCCGGTGACGTATGCCGAACCCTTCCATGTCTCCGGCCAGTTGGCGTCTCTGGATCACATCTCCGCCGGTCGCGCCGGGTGGGTGGTCACGGAGGAGGAGCGTCCCGAGGCGGCCCGCGCCTGGGGACGCCCGCTGGTCGCCGGCGCCGCAGCGCGGGCCCGAGAGTCACGGGACGGGGTGGAGGTGGCCCGCGCCCTGTGGGACTCGTGGGAGGACGACGCGGTCATCCGGTCCGTGGCCACCAGCCGCTACCTCGACCGCGAACGCCTTCACCACGTCGACTTCAGCGGTGACACGTATGTCGTCAAGGGCCCGGGAATCGTGCCGCGCCCGCCCCAGGGTCAGCTTGTCGTCCTGGGCCGGCCCGACCGGGTTCCGGCCGCACAGCTCGATGTCGCTCTCGTCGAGGGCCGCGACCTCACGTCGGTCACCACGGCCGCCGCCGGCGCCGGTACCCCGCGCGTCTTCGCCGAGGTCGAGGTGGCGCTGGACACCCCGGAGGCGACCGCCGCCGAGCGCGTCGCCGACCTGGAGCGGTACGCGCCGTGGAGGGACCGGGGAAGGCTCCGGCACATCGGTTCCGTAGACCGACTCATCGCGCTTATCGCCGAGTTGGGCCGTCACGTCGACGGCGTACGGCTGCATCCGCTGGTCCTGGACGAGGACCTCACCGTCCTCTCCCGCCTCGTCCTGCCGGCTCTCTCCGCGCAGCGTCTCGTCGCCCGCCCGCTGCCCGGTACGTCCCTGCGCTCGACCCTGGGGCTGGAGCGCCCCGTCAATCGCTTCGCCGCCGCTGCCCCGGCCGGCCAGGAGGACGCCCGATGACCCGCACCGACCCCCTCGACGTCCCCCGTCCGCACGCCCGGCTCCACTTGGGCGTGTTCTTCCAGGGCGTCAACCACTGGACCGTCTGGTCCGCCCCCGACAGCGGCTCCCAGATCGATCCCGCGTCCTTCCGCCGGGTCGCCCAGACAGCCGAACGCGGCCTGTTCGACGCGTTCTTCCTCGGCGAGGGCCTCAGGCTGCGCGAGGTCGACGGCAGGATCCACGATCTCGACGTGGCCGGACGGCCGGACGCCATCACCCAGCTCACCGCGCTGGCCGCGGTCACCCGCCGCATCGGCCTGGTCTCCACGTCCAACTCCACCTTCAACGAGCCCGCGGATCTGGCCCGCCGCCTCTCCGGCCTGGACCTGCTCTCCGACGGCCGCGCCGGCTGGAACGTGGTGACCACGGACAACGCCTGGACCGGCGCGAACTTCCGCCGTGGCGGCTACCTCGACCACGCCGACCGCTACCGGCGTGCCGAGGAGTTCCTCACCGTGGCCCGCGCCCTGTGGGACGGCTGGGCGGACGCCGCCGTCGCGGACTCGGCCGAAGCGACCGCCTGGTCGGCCCCTGGTGCCGTACGTCAAGTGCGCTTCAAGGGAACGCATTTCGACGTCGACCTGGCTCCGACCCTGCCGCGCAGCACCCAGGGGCACCCGGTGATCTTCCAGGCCGGGGATTCCGGCGAAGGACGCGACTTCGCCGCCCGCAACGCCGACGTGATCTTCTCCGCGCACGGCACCGACTTCGACGACGCGCTGGCCTTCGCGGACGACATCCGGCGCCGGCTGCGCGCGGTCGGGCGGCCGGACGACGATCTGCGGATCCTGCCCGGCACCGAGATCATCATTGGCGCCACCGAGAAGGAGGCCCAGGAGAAGAAGCGGTGGATCCGGCTCCAGCAGGTCACCCCGGCCACGGCCTTGGGGATCGCCGGGCTGCTGTGGGGCATCGACCTGTCCGGCCGCGACGCGGACGGTCCGCTGCCGAAGGAGGATCCGGTCGTCAGCGAGAACGACGGCTCCTTCGGTGCCCGGCGCATCGCCGACCCCCGCGCCGTCGTGGCCGAATGGCGGGCGAAGGCGGAGGCGCACGGCTGGTCGCTGCGCGAGACGGTCATCGCGCTCGGCCCGCAGCGCGGGCACGTCGGCACCCCGTCCGGTCTGGCCGACAAGTTCACCCGCTTCGTACGGCACGGCGCGATCGACGGCTTCAACGTCACGCCGTACCTGATCCCCGACGGCCTCGACGACATCGTCGACCTGCTCGTCCCGGAACTGCAGGAACGGGGCATATACCGCACCGAATACACCGGCACCACCCTGCGCGAGAACCTCGGCCTGCGCGCACCGCTCACCCACCGGTCCGCACCGGACCGACGGCAGGCGGGCTGAGCCCCAGGGCCGCCCCTTCCACTCATGTCCGAGTACACATGGCTGACAAGAAGCTGTCACACGCGGGCCGGAATGCGGGTCCGGCCGAAGCCCGTTCCGACTGAAGCCCGTTCCGACCGACATGACTGTGGGAGCAGCGCTCAACGCGTCCGACGCACCGAACCAGGTCGATGGCACGTCCGACTCGCCTGCGAAGCAGCGGAGTTCGGTCTTACGTCGGCCTGGTTCGGGCAGAATCTCGGGCGCGGACTCACCCCGGCTCGCGTCAATCGTCGGGCGCGAAGTGCCCGCGCGAGGTCGCGGGAGAAGCAGACCGCCGACGCGCCTGGCGACTCCTCGGCAAACCGGCGGCCCGGCTGCACCCGCCGGCCCGACAACCCCTTGCATCCCCTACCCCGAGGCACATCCGGCACAAAGGAGATTCCCCATGACCACAGAGGCCACCACCACGGACCTCCACGCCTTCACCGAGAACTGGCTGGAGTGGTACCGCAGCCAGGAGGCCGGGCTCGCCGCCCCGCACGGATTCCTGGCGATCACCGGCCTGCACTGGCTCGACGACCGGCCCCAGCGCTTCCCGGACGCGCCCGGTGCGTGGCGCACCGGTCCCGAAGGTGTCGTCGTGGACCTCGACGAGGGCGAGGAACTGGTCGTCGACGGGACGCCGGTGCGTGGCGAGCACCGCTTCGGCGTACTTCCCGAGCGCGGCGGCGTCGAAGCCGTCTGGGGAGACGCCGTCATCGAGGTCGCCAAGCGCGGCGGCCAGGACATCGTGCGCCCCCGGCATCCGGACGCGCCGCTGCGCACCGCCTTCACCGGCACGCCCGCCTACGCCCCCGACCCGCGCTGGGCCGTAACCGGCCGGTACATCCCCTTCGACACACCGCGGCCGACCACCGTGGGCGCCGCCGTCGAGGGCCTTGAGCATGTCTACGACGCTCCGGGCAGGGTCGAGTTCGAGCTCGACGGGCGCGCGCTGTCGCTGACCGCATTTCCCGGCCATGGTGCGGGACGGCTGTCGGTGCTGTTCACCGACGCGACCTCCGGGGTCACCACCTACGCCGCCAACCGGTCCCTGGCGCTCGATCCACCCGCCGCCGACGGCACCGTCACCCTGGACTTCAACCGCGCCGCGAACCTGCCCTGCGCCTACACGGACCTGGCCACCTGCCCGCTGCCCCCGGCCGAGAACCGGCTGCCCGTGGCGATCGAGGCCGGCCAGAAGATCCCCCGCGAGCGCGGCGGCTCCTGAGCCGGACGCCCGCGCGCCCCGACTGCTCCGACCAGGCGTCCTGCTATGCCATTGACGCCGACAGCCCTGCCCGAAGCCGCAGTCCCGGTCCGCCGGACAGGCCCCGGATGCAGCCGCAGTCCCGGTCCGCCGGACAGGCCCCGGATGCAGCCTGACCGGGATCGCTCGCAAGGGGCCGCTGCTGCGGGAGCGGGATTGGGAGCGGTCCCGCCGGGCACGTGAGGATCAGGACGGCGGGTGTGCCGCCGCCGACCGCCCGGGCGGTGGCAGGGAAAGGCTGTGCGGATGGGCAGGAGAACGACGCCGGTGGCGGGGGAACATGACGGGGCCGCCCCGAAACCCCCGCTGCTGCCCCGGGCCTACGACCCGGCCGACTACGCCGAGGCCGTGAACCTCGGCGCGCACGAGGCCGGTGTGTCCCCGCTGCTGCTGATGACCGTGCTGCACAACGAGGCGTACAAACCGCACCACCCGTTGCTCGAACGGCTGTGGCAGTGGTGGAAGCCGGGCGCGTCGTTCGGTGTCGCCAACATGCACCGCGCCGCGTTCGAGTCGGTCCGCCGCACGCACGGCCTGACGGAACGCTGGCAGGACCTGCGCGACGACCCCGGGTTCGCCGTGCGTGTGGCGGCTCTGCACCTGAAGGACCTCGACCGCGCCCTCACCGTGCGCCACGTGCGCCGCTACACCCGCGAGGAACTCCTCGCCCTCGGCTACAACGCGGGCGAGCGCAACATGCGGGCGTTCGCGCGGGGCGTCCCGCCGGGCCCCATGGCTCGCTCCTACCTGCGGCGCTTCCGCTCCCACCGGAGCCGGGCCGCCGAAGCCCTCGCCGAGGCCGGCCGACCGCACGCCGCCGGCACGGGGAACGGCTAGGGCCGTTCCTCCGGATCTTGCCGGTCGCGGGGTGGCTGTGAGGCGCAGTAGGCCGGCCCGGCCTGATCCGGAAGAAGGGTCCTACTCGGTGCGGGCGTACCGGAGGCCGGTGACCGGAACACCCCCGCAGGCGTGGGGGTGTTCCGCCCTTCGGGCCGGCGAGCCGGGTCCTCATCGGGTCCTCCCGCAGGCGTGGGGGTGTTCCGCCGCGAGCACCACAGCCTGTTGACGCTCCCGCAGAACCAACCCCGTAGCGCCCCCGCATCGAGCGGACGGTGTGCCCGTCAAGGAGATCGCGCGGCGGCTGGGGGTGGCTCGGAACACGGTCCGGGTCGCGCTGAACTCCGACCGCCCGCGGAAGTTCGAACGGGCTCCGCGAGGCCAGGCCGCGGACGCCTACGAGTCGTAGATACGGGCCCTGCTACAGGAATGGCCCAGGATGCCGGCGCCGGTGATCGCCGAGCGGATCGGCCGGCCGTACTCGTCGCCGCCGCCGCGCAAGCGGCTCGCACTGATCCGCCCGGAGTGTGTCGGGATCGATCTGGTCGGCCGGGTTGTTTACGAGCCTGGCCGGATCGCCCAGTGCGATCTGTGGTTCCCGGAGACGAAGGTGCAGGTCGGGTCGGGACAGCAGCGGATCCTGCCGGTACTGGCCGAAGACGCTGGTCCGGGACCGCGAGGCCGCGGGCGGCGGAACCGGGAAGGTCACCGCCCCGGCCGCGGCCTTCGCCGGCACCCTGGCCACCCAGATCAGGCTGGCGCGGCCCCGGGATCCGGAGTGCCGCGGCCCACCAGGCCGGCCGCGTGGAGGGGGAGCCGAGGAGAACCGGTGAGGCCGAGCATCAGCAGGGTCCCTCAGCCGAACCGGTGGTAGACGACGTGAGCGAGATCCGCACGGTCGAAGGCGGAGACGTTGGTGAGGTGACTGTCGAACGGCCCTACCTTCGACACCGAGGAGCCGCGGCGGAAGACGATCTGGAGACCGTGCTCGGGCTCCCAATCGCACTCACATTCCACGGAGACATACACCTGCCGGTCGCCGTGGGCATCCTCCCGCTGGACCGACACCTCACCTCCGAGCCGGACATGTGACCAGACGTCGTCCGGGCCGGCGATGGACACGAAGTCCTCATCGCCGCCCACCTCGGTTTTCGCATCCAGGTAGTACTGGAAGACCGGCCCTGACGCGGACCTCAGAGCCGACTCGTCAAGTCCTGCGAACGCGCTGATGGCCGTCCCGAAGTCGACCTTCGCGTGGTCATCGTCATAGCCGACGACGACGAACCGGCACAGGGCGCCCCCGAAGACGGGGACGGGAAGCGGCTGACTCACGTAGTCGCCCAAGTTCGCATCAATGCTCACGGGGCCGAGACCGGGGATCTCCATTTGCGCACTCTACGGGCCTGCGTCGAGAGCTCTGGACGCCTCGGGCGCGCTACGACGCCAGGGATCACTTCTACGGGACTGGTGGGTGGTCAATTCTGCGAGAGCGTTGACAACCCCTATCGACCAACCCTCCACCGCAGCGCTCACTCTTCCAGCCGGCGGTCCGAATCCGTCCGTGCGAGCCAGAGGCCTGCACGGACGGATTCCGTGCGGGCCCCACTTATGGATATGTCAGTTTGTCGGCCTGAGGGGGGTGCCGAGCCGGATGTCCGTCTGGCAGGGCAGATCTTGTTGGTAGGTGGTGGATCCCTGCCGGTACCGGTAGCGGCACTTGGTGAAGGCGCCGCGTATGGGGCCGGTCACTTTGACACGTGCCAGGTAGTAGATGTCCGTCATGTGATGTGCGCGTATCGGGACCGGGTGTCCCGCGTGATCGGGCGCCTCGGCGAGGTCGTCCCCGTCGGCCTTGATGAGGGAGACGCCCACTGGATGTCCGTCGGTGTCGCTGCCGCTGTCAGCGCGATATTCCATGATCCGGATGCCCTGCGGAACGGGGGTGATTTCGGCGTTGAGGACAGTGAGGGCTCGGGAAGACCGGTTGCTCGTCTGAGGGAGGCTCACCCAGTATTCCTGGCCGATCTGGGCGTGCTCGAAGGAGATGTCCATCCGGGTCTGCTCCCCTCCGTCCAAGGCCGATCCCTGGGCCTCGTGCGACCCGAACCCGGTCTGGAGGCCGGTACACGAGGTGAGGACCGCGGCCGTCAAGAGCAGGAGTGCCGTGACTGTGCGCAGGCGAAGGAAGCGGCTGTCGCTTCCTGCCGGGACGCCGGCCTGTCGCAGATCGGTGGTGATCTCAGCGGGCACCTCTGGTGCACAGTCGGTACGGGCCACGGAGTACTGGGGTGACGGCAACGGCGGCAGGTCTCGAATCACGCGAACATCATCCTCGCGCTCCGGCCACGGAAGGAAAGCGGGAGCTGAGTCTGTGGTGACGGCGGCGCGATGGCTCGGGCGCTCCTCCCCGGCTGTCACGCTGGGTTACTATGCTGACTTCGTGCCGGAAGCTGGAGGCAGGCCCGCGCCGCCGTCGACTGACTGCTGGGGAGCGGGGAGGGTGACGGTGTCGGCGGGAACTCCCCAGGTTCTCCCCAGGTTCTCCCCAGGGACGATCGGGGACGTTTCCCCAGGTTCTGTCGCACGGGGGCTGGCCGTGGAATTTGAGGCAAATAGAGCTTGGGGCCTTGGAAGATGCTGAGAGAGGTCGCTGCGACCCGTTACATCACGCCTCTGCGGGAAGGCGGTTCGCTGCCGGGGCTCGTCGAGGGGGACGACCTCGGGACGTACGTCCTGAAGTTCACCGGTGCCGGGCAGGGGCGCAAGACACTGGTCGCCGAGGTCGTCTGCGGCGAACTCGCCCGCCGGCTCGGCTTCCGCATGCCCCGGCTCGTCACCCTGCGACTGGACTCCGTACTGGGGCTCGGTGAGCCCGAGCAGCAGGTGCAGGAGCTGCTGCGGTCCAGCGGCGGCCTCAACCTCGGCATGGACTTCCTCTCCGGGGCCCTCGGCTACGACCCGCTCGCCTTCGAGGTGAGCCCCGAGGAGGCCGGCCGGATCGTCTGGTTCGACGCGCTGATCAACAACGTCGACCGCTCCTGGCGCAACCCCAACCTCCTCGTGCACCGCGGCGAGCTGTGGCTCATCGACCACGGCGCCACCATGATCTGGCACCACAACTGGCCCTCCGTCGAGGCCTCCGCGGCCCGGCCGTACGACGCCTCCGACCACGCCCTCGCACGCTTCGCCCCCGATGTCGCCGCCGCGGCGGCCGAGCTGGCTCCCCGGGTCACCGAGGACCTGCTCGCCGAGGTCACCGCGCAGATCCCCGACGCCTGGCTGGCGGACGAACCCGGCTTCGACACCCCGGACGACCTCCGCCGCGCCTACGCGCGCCCCCTGCTCGCACGGGCCGGCGTCGTCCACGAGCGCATCGACGGCATCCAGGAGAGCAAGTGAGCGAGCGCCACATCCACATGGCCGGACATGTGGCCGAGCGCCACATCACCCGGGCCGGCCAGGGCGGCGACCGGGACGTGTTCGAGTACGCCGTGCTGCGCGTCGTACCCCGCGTCGAGCGCGGCGAGTGCATCAACGCCGGCGTGGTCGTCTACTGCCGGGCGCGCGGCTACGTCGGCGCCCGCACGCACCTCGACGAGGCCCGGCTGCTCGCCCTCGACGCGCAGGCCGACGTGAGCGGGGTGCGCGCCGCGCTCGCCGCGATCGAGCGCCACTGCGCGGGCGGGGAGGAGGCCGGACAGGCCGCCCGCGACGACGCCGGGCGGCGCTACCGCTGGCTGGTCGCGCCGCGCTCCACCGTCGTGCAGCCCGGCCCCGTGCACACCGGGCTGACCGCCGATCCCGTGGCCGAGACCGAGCGGCTCCTGGACCTCCTGGTGAGGTAATGGATCACACCGGCCCGGTGTCCCGTTGACACCGGGTGCCGGGGCTTCTAGCGTCACGGGTGCTGAAGGTACTAAGCGGTCGCTCACCGCGCCGCGGGTTCCACTCAAGGGCGAGGAGAAGCAGGAATGTCCACCACTGAACAGCGGGTCGCGATCGTCACCGGCGCGGCGCGCGGCATCGGCGCTGCCACCGCGGTACGACTGGCCGCCGAGGGTCACGCGGTCGCCGTGGTCGACCTGGACGAGGCCGCCTGCAAGGACACGGTCGAGAAGATCACCGCGGCCGGCGGCAAGGCGATCGCGGTCGGTGCGGACGTCTCCGACGAGGCGCAGGTCGAGGCCGCCGTCGCCCGGATCGCCGAGGAGCTGGGCGCCCCGGTCATCCTCGTCAACAACGCGGGTGTCCTGCGCGACAACCTGCTGTTCAAGATGAGCGCCCTGGACTGGGACACCGTCATGAACGTGCACCTGCGCGGCTCGTTCCTGATGACCAAGGCCGTCCAGAAGCACATGGTGGACGCGGGCTTCGGCCGGATCGTCAACCTGTCCTCCTCCTCGGCGCTCGGCAACCGCGGCCAGGCCAACTACTCGGCCGCCAAGGCGGGTCTGCAGGGCTTCACCAAGACCCTCGCCATCGAGCTGGGCAAGTTCGGCATCACCGCCAACGCCGTCGCCCCCGGCTTCATCGCCACCGAGATGACCAAGGCCACCGCGGACCGCGTCGGCATGGGCTTCGACGACTTCAAGAAGGCCGCCGCCACCCAGATCCCCGTGCAGCGCGTCGGCGAGCCCGAGGACATCGCCAACGCCATCGCGTTCTTCACCGGCGAGGCCGCGGGCTTCGTCTCCGGCCAGGTGCTGTACGTGGCCGGCGGACCGCTGAACTAGGCCATTCGGGAACTCGGGACACGGAGTACACGGACATGACTGAACTCCCGGAGCTTTCCGGCAAGGTCGCCCTCGTCACCGGCGCCAGCCGCGGCATCGGCTACGGCGTCGCCGAGGCGCTGGTCGCCCGCGGTGACCGCGTGGTCATCACCGGACGGGGCGAGGAGGCCCTGAAGGAGGCCGTCGAGCGGCTCGGTGCCGAGCGCGTCATCGGCGTCGCCGGCAAGGCGCACGACCTCGACCACCAGGCGGAGGCCGTCGGCCGCGCCATGGAGGCCTTCGGCCGCGTCGACTACCTGGTCAACAACGCGGGCACCAACCCGGTCTTCGGCCCCATCGCCGACCTGGACCTGGACGTCGCCCGCAAGGTGTTCGAGACCAATGTGGTCTCGGCGCTCGGCTTCGCCCAGAAGACCTGGCACGCCTGGCAGAAGGACAACGGCGGCGCGATCGTCAACATCGCCTCCGTCGCCGGCCTCGCGCCCTCGCCGTTCATCGGCGCCTACGGGGTCAGCAAGGCCGCGATGATCAACCTGACCCAGCAGCTGGCGCACGAGTTCGCGCCGAAGGTGCGGGTCAACGCGATCGCCCCGGCGGTCGTGAAGACCAAGTTCGCCGCCGCCCTCTACGAGGGCCGTGAGGCGGAGGCGGCCGCCGCCTACCCGCTCGGCCGGCTCGGCGTGCCCTCCGACATCGGCGGCGCGGCCGCCTTCCTCACCTCCGAGCAGTCCGACTGGGTCACCGGTCAGACGCTCGTCGTGGACGGCGGCATCTTCCTCAACGCCGGCGTCGCCTGACGGCAACCCCGTCCGGTCGCACAGGCCGTCCTCTCCGGGCGCCGTTCCCCCGCGGAACGGCGCCCGGAGCGTGTTGCGGGGGCCGGAGCGCCTTGCGGGGACCGGGCTCCGCGATGACAACGTCGTCATCGCGCCGACCGTCAGATTCGATCAACAAGCCATGTTTCAGGGGAGGTTCAGGGGGCGCGGTGCTGCGGTATGGTCTGCCGACCCGACCCTTGGTATGGCCGATCGAGGAGCGTGCGCGTGTTCAACCGGAACCGATTCCTGCGGAGGATCGCGGCGATCGCGTCCATCTCCCTGGTGACCGGCTGCGGGCTGCTGTCCAACGGCGACCCCGACAGCAAGGGACCCATCGTCGTCGGGACGACGAGCGCCCCCAGCACGCTGGACCCGGCCGGCGCCTGGGACGGATCGTGGGAACTCTTCCGCAACATCTACCAGACCCTCCTGGCCTACCCCAACGGTGCGACCACGCCGCAGCCGGACGCCGCCCGGAGCTGCGCCTTCACCGACCGCACCAACCGCACGTACAGCTGCACGCTGCGCGACGGGATGCGGTTCGCCGACGGCGACCCGCTGAACGCGCGGGCCGTCCAGCACTCCATCGACCGCATCCGCAGCATCAACGCCCCGAGCGGCCCCGCCGGACTCCTCGGCAGCCTGGAGACGGTCGAGGCGGTCGGCGACAGCGAGGTGGTCTTCCACCTCAACAAGCCCGACGCCACCTTCCCGTTCGTGCTGGCAACCCCGGCCATGTCCATCGTCGACCCCGGCGACTACCCCGCCGGCTCCCTGCGCAAGGGCGACGAGGCGGAAGGCTCGGGACCGTACCGGCTCCAGTCCTACGAGGACGGCAAGCAGGCCGTCCTGGTCCGCAACGACCACTACAAGGGCTTCGCCGACCGGCAGAACAGCGCGGTCACCATCCGGTACTTCCAGGACTCCGCCACCATGGTCGCGGCGCTGAGGTCGGGGGACGTCGACACCACCTACCGCGGCCTGGCCGCGGGCGACGTCCTCGCCCTCCAGAAGCGGAGCGACTCCGACCTGCAGCTCATCGACGGCGCCGGCACGGACATCAGCTACCTGGTGTTCAACCCCAAGGACTCCTGGGCCAGGCAGCCCGCCGTGCGCAAGGCCGTCGCCCAGATCGTGGACCGGGGGGCGATCGCGCACAAGGTTTACCGGGA
Organism: Streptomyces sp. NPDC090108; assembly: GCF_044747185.1. Lineage (NCBI taxonomy): Bacteria > Bacillati > Actinomycetota > Actinomycetes > Kitasatosporales > Streptomycetaceae > Streptomyces > Streptomyces sp. NPDC090108. Next base: position 1,029,372 of record NZ_JBIVDQ010000003.1, on the reverse strand, counting down.
CACCGTGGACCCGCTGTACTCCATGGTCCCCAAGGGCCTCACCGGCCACACCACGGCCTTCTTCGACACCTTCGGCGACCCGAGCGTGTCCAGGGCGCGCAAGATCCTCGACGGGGCGGGCATCCACCAGCGCGTCCCGCTCACCCTCTGGTACACCACCGACCGCTACGGCTCCGAGACCGCCGTGATGTTCCAGGAGCTGAAACGGCAGCTGGACGACTCCGGCCTGTTCGACGTCACCCTGCGCAGCCGCCCCTGGAAGACGTACGTGGTCGGCTACCAGAAGGGGGAGTACCCGGTGTTCGGCCGCGGCTGGTTCCCGGACTTCCCCGACGCCGACAACTTCATCGCGCCCTTCGTCGGCAAGGAGAACGCGCTCGGTACGCCGTACCCGGCCAAGCGGATCACCACGGTGCTGCTGCCGCGCTCCCGCACCGAGAGCGACCGCGGCAGAGTCGTGAAGGACCTGGAGGCGGCCCAGCAGATCATGGTGGACGACGCCCGTCTGATCCCGCTCTGGCAGGGCCGGCAGTTCCTCGCCGCCCACGACGACATCTCCGGCGCGGAACGGTCCCTGGACCCGTCGACGATCATGATGATGTGGGAGCTGCACCGCAAGACCAGCTGGTGAGAAGCCTGGTGAGCGGCCTGGTACGCGGTCTCGTGAGCGGCCTCCCCGCCCGATTGTCAGTGGCCCCCTGTAGGTTCTGAGAACGGGAAGTGACCGCACATCGTGAGGACGTTGACGTGACCGACATCGCCATGCTGCCCGAGTCCTGGCGCGGGGCTCTGGGTGACGAACTGGACCAGCCCTACTTCAAGGAGCTGACCGAGTTCGTCGAGGAGGAGCGGGCGAAGGGCCCCGTCTACCCCCCGCGCGAGGAGGTCTTCGCCGCGCTGGACGCGACGCCCTACGACAAGGTCAAGGTGCTGGTCCTCGGACAGGACCCCTACCACGGCGAGGGCCAGGGCCACGGCCTGTGCTTCTCGGTCCGTCCCGGGGTGAAGACCCCGCCCTCCCTGCGCAACATCTACAAGGAGATGCAGGCGGAGCTCGGCCTCCCGGTCCCTGACAACGGCTACCTGATGCCGTGGGCCCAGCAGGGCGTCCTGCTGCTCAACGCGGTGCTCACCGTCCGGGCCGGCGAGGCCAACTCCCACAAGGGCAAGGGCTGGGAGAAGTTCACGGACGCCGTGATCCGCGCGGTGGCCGACCGGCCCGACCCGGCGGTCTTCGTCCTGTGGGGCAACTACGCCCAGAAGAAGCTGCCGCTCATCGACGAGAGCCGGCACGTCGTGGTCAAGGGCGCGCACCCCTCGCCGCTGTCCGCGAAGAAGTTCTTCGGCTCCCAGCCCTTCACCCAGATCAACGAGGCCGTCGCCCTGCAGGGCCACGAGCCGATCGACTGGGCCATCCCCGACCTCGGCTGACCGCCGCCCGGGGCGCGCAGCGGTACCGGACCGTACCGGCTCCGCGCCCCGACCGCCGACCGGGCGCGGTGCCGCGTCCGTACGGGGCCGCCTGCCCGGGATTGCCGGTGCCTGCGGTTAGCGTCGGTGCACAGGGCCGACGAGACGGCCGAGGAGACGGCTGCCCCACGGCTGCCGGGACGGCCGGCGACGGTCCGGAGGACGCGGTGGCGGAGCGACAGGAGCAGGCGGCGGCACCGGATGCCGTGCTGACGCGGATCGGGCAGGTCGTGATGCTGCACCACGGTGGTGACCGCGAGGAGGCCAGAAGCCGTCTGCTGGAGCTCTGGGCCGAGACCGGCGCGGCCGGGGACCCGCTGCACCGCTGCACGCTGGCGCACTACCTCGCGGACACCCAGGACGACCCGGCCGACGAACTCGCCTGGGACCTCCGGGCGTTGTCGGCCGCGGAGGAACTCACCGACGGCCGCCCCGGAGCCGACCCGTCGACCGTACGCGGCTTCTACCCCTCCCTCTATCTGAACCTCGCCGCCGACTATCTGAAACTCGGCCGCTCCGAGGCCGCCCGCACCCATCTGTCCCTGGCCCGCCGCGCCTGCGGCGCCCTCGTCGACGACGGCTACGGCGCGGGGGTGCGCGCGGCCATCAACCGCCTGGAACTGCGGCTGGGCGACGACGGCCCGGCCGCCGGGGAGGGCTGGGGTCCGCCCCGGCAACGCCCCACGAGCTGAGCCGTTCCCCGTGCGGGTGCGGGTGCGGGTGCGGGTGCGGGTGCGGGTGCGGGTGCGGGTGCGGGCCGCTGTCGTGGCTGCCGCGACCCGGTCAACGGCCGTACGCCTGCCGGCAGATCACCGCCTCGGGGCTGTCCCCGTGCCAGCCGCCGTACCGTCTGCCGAGGGCGCACACGTCCGGAGCCTTCGGGACCGTCCGCGTGACGTCCGGGAGGCCGGTGCGGGTGTGCCGCGGCTGGTTCTGGCGCGGCGGCGGGTGCGGCACGGCGCGGGGTGCCCGCGCCGCAGGCGCGTGGAGGGCGGGCGGGGGCGGCGGGCGGTGCGCGGTGCCGGGTTCGTGGTGGTGGGGACGGCGGGACGGGCCGACCATCTCCAGGGCCTCACGGGCCGGGGCCTGGACGACCCGAGGTTCGGCGCTGCCGTCCGGCCGGGGTACGGCCGGCTGTGACGGCGCGGTGTCCGGCGGGCTGCCGGGTGCCCCCTGCCGCTGCACCGTCACGCAGCCGGAGAGGGCCGAGACGGCGACGGTGAGCAGGAGCGCTGCGGTGGTCGTCCTTCGATGCACCCGCGCAACTCTGCTGGTTCCGTGCCCCTCTTGGCACCGTGCGGGGGAGCCCGATGCCCCCGCATGGGTGATCTCGTGCCCCGCAGGGAGGGCTTGGGAGTTCCCAGGGTGACGCCCGGCCGCCGCCGGCAGCGGTCCGCTCGCCGCTGCCGCCGGTCCGCTCGCGAAAGGGGTCGGTGTGATCGTCGTACCGCATCGGGGCGGCGTCACCGGCCGGTGGCCCCGTATCCTGCCGGGGAACGGACAGCGGCGGAACGGCAGGAGAGAACACGTGAGGGTCGGCTGCATCGGACTCGGGGACATCGCACAGAAGGCCTACCTCCCGGTGCTCGGCAGCCTTCCGGGCATCGAACTGCACCTGCAGACCCGCACCCCCGCGACCCTCGCACGCGTCGCCGACACCCTGCACCTGCCCGGGGAGCGGCGCCACACGACCCTGGACTCCCTGATCGGCGCCGGTCTCGACGCGGCCTTCGTGCACGCGCCCACCGCCGTCCACCCCGAGATCGTCACCCGGCTCCTCGAAGCGGGTGTGCCCACCTACGTGGACAAGCCGCTCGCCTACGAACTCGCCGACTCCGAGCGGCTGGTGGACCTCGCCGAACAGCGCGGCGTCTCCCTCTTCGTCGGCTTCAACCGCCGGTACGCCCCCGCGTACGCCCAGTGCCAGGACCACTCCCGCGACCTCATCCTGCTGCAGAAGAACCGGACCGGGCTGCCCGAGGAACCGCGCTCCATGGTGCTGGACGACTTCATCCACGTCGTCGACACCCTGCGCTTCCTGGTGCCCGGACCGGTCGACGACATCAGCGTGCGCGCCCGGACCGAGGGCGGCCTCCTGCACCACGTCGTGCTCCAGCTCGCCGGTGACGGCTTCACCGCGCTCGGTGTGATGAACCGGCTCAGCGGCTCGGCCGAGGAGATCCTGGAGGTCTCCGGACAGGACACCAAGCGGCAGGTGATCAACCTCGCCGAGGTCGTCGACCACAAGGGACAGCCGACGCTCCGCCGGCGCGGCGACTGGGTGCCGGTCTCCCGTCAGCGCGGCATCGAACAGGCGGTCCTCGCCTTCCTCGACGCCGTCCGCGCGGGCGAGGTGCTCAGCGCCAGGGACGCGCTGGAGACTCACGAACTGTGCGAGCGGGTGGTGCGAGAGGTTCTCGACCGCTCCGGCGCAGCCTGAGCGCCCGCGCGCCCTCGGACGCGCACAGCACGGCGAGCACCAGCAGCGCGCCGTCCACGGGCCAGTCGCCGTAGCGGACGTACGGGGTGACGCCGTGCGCGAGCGGGACCTCGTACACCCGGGCGGCGCTCGCGTCCGTGCCGAGCCACGGGCCGACGCGCTGCCCGCCGGGGCCGTAGACGGCGGAGACTCCGGTCAGGGTCGCGTGCACCATGGGCCGGCCGGTCTCGGCGGCGCGCAGCGCGGCGAGCGAGGCGTGCTGCGCCGGGGCCCAGCTGCCCTGGAAGCTGGAGGTGGAGGACTGGCCGAGCAGGACGTCCGCGCCGTCCCCGGCGAGATGGCGGCTCATGTCCGGGAACGCGGTCTCGAAGCAGATCAGTGGTCCGACCCGCAGGCCGTGCCCCACGTCCATCACGACCTGTTCGGTGCCGCGCCGGCGGTCCTCGCCGGCCGCCCTGCCCACCGAGGTGGCCCAGCCGAGCAGGGCGCGCGCCGGGACGTACTCGCCGAACGGCACCAGCCGCATCTTGTCGTACCGGTCGCCCGTCGGGCCGTCCGGTCCCACCAGGACCGAGCTCTTGTAGATGCCGGGGCGGTCGGAACGGCGCGCGTCCACGCCGACCAGGAGGTCGGCGCCCGTCTCCCGGGACAGCGCGGAGAGCCGCCGGGCGAGGTCCGGCCGGTCCCGGAGGTCGTGCCCGACGCTGGACTCGCCCCACACGATCAGATCGAGGTCCTGCCCGGCCAGCCGCCTTGTCAGCCGTTCCTCCAGGCCGAAGCGGGCCGCCGCGCTGTGCGGGCCGGTCACGACGCCCGGCTGGACGACGGCGATCCGCGCCTGGGAGTCCACGTGCGGACGCGGTGCCCACAGCCACGTCGCCGAGGTCGCGGCGGCCGTGGCCACCAGCGACGCCACCGCGGGCACCCGGGCCTCGCGCACCGACACGAGCACCGTCACCGCGACGTTCACGGCCACCACCAGGAAGCTCAGCAGCCACACCCCGCCCACCGAGGCCAGCCGCAGCGCCGGACCCACCTGCCACTGACTGGCGCCCAGCATGCCCCAGGGGCCGCCGAGGCCCTGCCAGGAGCGGACCAGCTCCACCACGAGCCACGCCGACGGCAGCACCAGCAGCGCGCCCGCGCCCCGCCCCGGTGACGGCCTCCCGCCCAGGAACCTGCGGACGAGCCACCCCCATGGCGCCCACAGCAGGCCGATCAGCGCCGCTATCAGGAAGATGAACACGTGCAGGCTCGGCAGCAGCCAGTGGTGCACCGCCAGCATGAACCCGAAACCGCCGCACCAGCCGTCGTACGCCGCGCGCCGCCCGGTCGGCGCCGAGCGGGCCAGCAGGAGCCACGGGACGAGAGCGCCGTAGGCGAACCACCACAGCGAGGGCGCCGGGAACGCCAGGACGGGCAGCGCACCCGCGAGGACGGCGGCGCACGAGCGCCGCCAGGGAGAGGTCAGCCAGCGGTCGATCGTCCTCATACGGACTCCCTTACCCAGCCTGCCTCCAAGTCTGCGCGCGGTGGGCGATCTCCGACAGGGGAGCGCTTCTCCGTCGGCGCGGGCTTCGGGGCCGGGCGGGCTCTCCTGCGCGGGGGCGTGGCCGTCGTCGCCGAGGCGGGGGCTTCTGCACGGAGGCCGGGGCGGGACCTCCGGAACCTCCCGCGTGAGGGCCCGCGCCCCGGCATCCGAGCCGACTCAACGGGAGGCGTCCGCCGCGCGCCCGGCATCCGGGCCCACTCAGCGGGAGGCGTCCGCTGCGGGGCCGGTGTCCGGTCCGCGGCGCCACCTCTCGTGCACGACCACCTCGTTCAGACGCCAGCCGTCCACCGTGCGCAGCAGCCCGAACCCGTACCGGCCGCCGCAGATCAGATCCAGGGCGCCCGAGGCGTGCGGGGCGTCCGGGGTGTGCGGCACATCCGGGGCGCCGGCGCCGGAGCGGCGCAGGGGGCTGACGTAGTCGGCCCGTACCCGGGCGGTGTCCCCGGTGTCGTGCTCCAGCACACCGAACCGCAGACTGCGGTTGACGATCAGATGCTGCCGCATCGTGAACGGTGCCAGGCTCCCGGCGAGCCACGCGGCCACCTGGTCCGCGCCGCCCTCGATGCCCCCGGCGGAACGGTAGTCGGCCCGCCCGTCCGCCGTGAACAGCCTCCGGTACGCCGCCCAGTCGCCGTCGTCCACGGTCACCGCGTACGCGGTCACCAGATCGTCGACGGCCAGTCGGTCCATCACGGTCGCGAGCTCCGTACGCTGCGTCATCGGCACAGTGTTGGGCACCGGGAGCCCTGAGCCAAGAGGCGCGCCGCGATATTCACTGGCGCGCCTCGCGGCGGACCCGCCAGCCTGTCCCCGTGAACGTCCGAACGACCGAGCCGGAGCCCACGCACCGCATCCGGGCCCGCCACACCGACACCACCGTCACCGTCTACCAGGCCTACCGCCCCGAGATCGGCGCCCCCGCCGCGCGCACCGGCCGCTTCCCGGCCGCCTGGAAGCGCGACCGGATGACCTGGATCAAGCCGTCCTTCCTGTGGATGATGTACCGCTGCGGCTGGGGCGCCAAGGAGGGGCAGGAGACCGTCCTGGCCGTCGAGATCACCCGCGAGGGTTTCGAGTGGGCCCTCCGCAACGCCTGCCTCTCCCACTACGTCCGCGGGGTGCACGACGACATGGCCTCCTGGAAGCGGGAGTTGCGGCGCGCGCCGACGCGGGTGCAGTGGGACCCCGAACGCGACCTCCACCTCGCCGCGCTGCCCCACCGCTCCCTCCAGCTCGGCCTCGCCGGCGAGGCGGCCGCACGGTACGCCGACGAGTGGATCGTGGGGATCGAGGACGTGACACCCCTCGCGGCGGACATCCACGCGGCGGTACGGACGGGCGACCTGGACCGGGCGTCCGCACTGCTGCCCGAGGAGCGCCCGTATCCGATCGCTGAGGCGACCCTGGCGCACCTGCGGGCGTGAGTCTCCGGGGTGTCGTGCCCGGCCTCGCGGGACAGGCTGTCGGGCGGGCGGTGGATCCGGCCGGTGGCGAATCGGGGGTTCCGGCACCGGACGATCACGCTCTCATGGAGCATCGGCAGCGTGAGACATTCCTGGGGGTGCTGTGGCCGACGCGGACGGGCAGGGAAAAGGGCGGGGGCTGATCTTCTGTGCGGCGGGGCTGTCGGTCGCGGTCGCAGGGATCGGGATCGCCCACGCCGCCCATGAGACCCGCTCCCGTCTCCACGCCGTGGAGAGCGCCGGGAAGGCGTTCCCGCAGGCCCTGGGGTCGGGCGACGGCAGGGGGGCGTGCGGCCGCATGACCCGCGCCGCGCAGGCCCGGCTCGCCGCCGACCAGCACCGGGACAGCTGCCCGGCCGCCGACGCCGCCCTCGTCGGCCCGCTCACCCCCGCCGAACGGCACCGCACGGCGACCTCGTACGCCTCCGTCTTCTTCGCGAAGGAGGGGAGCTTCGGACACGTCGGCGTCGGCGACAACCCACTCCAGATCGTCGAGCTGCTTCTTTCCGAGATCCACGGCGAATGGCTGGTGGCCGAGGTGAAATAGCCGATGAGGGACCGAAGACGAGCCGTGGGGCGTGCGAGCGAGCCGGGAGAGGGACGGGATGAGTCGTTCGATCACTGTGGTGACCGGTGGTAGCCGGGGGATCGGGGCCGCGACCTGCCGGCGGCTCGCGGCGGACGGGCATGACCTGGTCCTCGGGTACGTCCGGGACACGGAGGCGGCCGACGAGGTCGCACAGGACGTGCGCGGGGCCGGCGCGCGGTGTGTGGTCGTGCGCGCCGACACCGCCGTGGAGGCCGATGTGGAGCGGCTGTTCGAGATCGCGGAGGAACAACTCGGGCCGATCACCGGGCTGGTGAACAACGCCGGTGTCACGGGCCGGATCGGCCGGCTCGCCGACACCCCGACGGACGTGCTGCGCGCGGTCGTGGACGTCAACCTGACCGGCACGCTGCTGTGTTCACGCCGTGCCGCACAGCTGATGACCGCCCACGGCGGCGGCGCGATCGTCAACGTCTCCTCCGCGGCGGCCACTCTGGGCAGCCCGGGCGAGTACGTCCACTACGCGGCGACCAAGGCGGCCGTCGACGCTCTGACCCTGGGCCTGGCCAAGGAACTCGGCCCCGACGGGGTCCGGGTCAACGCGGTCGCTCCCGGCGTCATCGACACCGGGATCCATGCCGCGGGCGGCGATCCGGGGCGTGCGGAGCGGCTGGCCGCCGGCATCCCCCTGCGCCGTCCCGGCCGGGCCGAGGAGATCGCCGCCGCCGTCTCCTGGCTGCTCTCGCCGGAGGCGTCGTACACGACGGGCACGGTGCTGCGCGTGGCCGGCGGACGCTGAGGCAGGGGGCGACAGGGGAACGGGGCAACAGGGCAACAGGGGAAGGGCGGGCGCGGGGGCCGCGGCGGGCGGACGGTTGCGTGGCCGGCGGTTCGGGGCGGGCCGTGCTCAGGCCGCCTCGATGATCTGCTCGCGGATCGCCGCCGCCCACTCGACCACCAGCAACTCGTACTCCGCGCGCTCCCGGGCCGACAGAGAGCCGCTCGCGCGCAGCCACAACGCCCTGATCTGCTCGTTGACTTCGGCAGCGGAGCGCGCGGAACCAGAAGGCATCGCATCGGGGGACATGCGGGCAAGCCTAGGGGCAAGAACTGACAGCGCGCTACCGCGCGGCTACGCAGAAGACATGAGGCGTTCCCGGGGCCGCCGGGCGGACGGACGGGGCGGGGCACATGGTCCCGGTGCGGTACGCCGGGTTCAGCGGCCGCGCAGCCGGTGACGCTTGCGCCAGGCCACGACGGTGCCGGCCAGGGCCGGCAGGGCGATGGCGGCCATCGCGATCAGGAAGGCGGGTGAGGTCGGCGCGGAGGCGCGGGCCCCGGCGACGGCGTAGGCGGCGGTGTTCGGGACCGAGCCGACCGCCGTGGCCAGCAGGAACGGCAGCCAGCGCATCCGGGAGACGGCGGCACAGTAGTTCGCCGCCCAGAACGGCACGCCCGGGAAGAGCCGCGCCGCCAGCATCGAGCGGAAGCCGTGCCGGCTGAGCTGGCCGTCCGCCGCCTTCAGCCAGCGGCCGCGCAGCAGCGGCCGCAGCGCGTCCTGGCCGAGCAGCCGGCCCAGTCCGAAGGCCAGCCCGGCACCGAGCACCGTGCCGGCCAGCGCGGTGGCCAGGCCCAGCGAGGAACCGAACAGCGCGCCCGCCGCCAGGTTGAGCAGCGGGCGGGGCACGAACGCCACGGTGCAGACGCCGTACGCCACGGCGAACACCACGGCCGCCGCGGCCCCGCCGAGCTGCGGCGGCCAGCCGTGCGTCAGCATCCGCTGCGGATCGAACAGCAGCACGCACGATCCGGCGCCCGCGAGAAGCGCGACCAGCAGCGACAGGCGCGCGTACGGGGACAGCAGCGCGCGTGTGCAGCGAGCGGTGAACCGCGCGCGCGGTACGGCGGGGACGGGGGTCGCCGGCAGCGGTACGGCCGGGACGGTGGCCTCCGTGTGCGGCACGGCCGGGGAGGCCGCCAGGCGCGGGGCGGCGGGAGCGGGTGCGGGAGCGGGTGCGGGAGCGGGGACGGTGAGCTCCGTGGCGGCGGCCCGGGGAGAGGCCGTGGCGGTGCCCCCAGAGCGGGTGGTGGCATCGAGCATCTGGTGACACTAACCGACGAACGCGCGTGATCGGTGCACGGCCGCCGTCACTTTCCGGTACCTGTGCCGCGAGGATCCCGGGACCCGCGCCGCCGAAAACCATTCGACGTGCGACGACGGGTCCGAGATGATCTGTCCATGTTCCGGTACGCCTTCCTCCTCGCAGCATCCGCCGTCGCGGATGCGCCGAAGGCTGCCGTGCCGATCTTCCCGGCCGCTGTCCACGGCGCCCGAAGCTGACCCTCTCCGGAACGTCCGGCGGACCCCGCAGGGGGAGGGTCGGCCAGTCCCCGGGGTCCCTCTTTTCCGCAGCTTTCCGGAGAGACTTCGAGGTACAGCCATGTCCAAGACGGCCTACGAGCGCACCAAGCCGCATCTCAACATCGGCACGATGGGCCACGTCGACCACGGCAAGACCACCCTGACCGCCGCCATCACCAAGGTCCTGGCCGGGCGCGACAGTTCCGGCGGCACCCGGTACGTGTCCTTCGACCGCATCGACCGTGCTCCGGAGGAGGCCGCCCGCGGCATCACCATCAACCTCGCGCACGTCGAGTACGAGACCGACACCCGGCACTACGCCCACGTGGACATGCCGGGGCACGCCGATTTCATCAAGAACATGGTGACCGGCGCCGCGCAGCTCGACGGGGCGATCCTCGTCGTGTCCGCGCTCGACGGGATCATGCCGCAGACCGCCGAACACGTGCTGCTCGCCCGGCAGGTGGGCGTCGACCACATCGTCGTCGCGCTCAACAAGGCCGACGCGGTCGAGGACGGCGAGGACGCGGTGCTGGCCGACCTGGTCGAGCTGGAGGTCCGCGAACTGCTCACCGCGCAGGGGTATCCGGGCGACGCCGTGCCCGTCGTACGGGTCTCCGGGCTCAAGGCGCTGGAGGGCGACCCGCGCTGGACGGCGTCCGTCGAGGCGCTGCTGGACGCGGTGGACACCTACGTGCCCGTGCCCGAGCGGTACCTCGACGCCCCGTTCCTGCTGCCGGTGGAGAACGTGCTCACGATCACCGGACGCGGCACCGTCGTCACCGGTGCCGTGGAGCGCGGGACCCTCAGGGTGGGGGACCGGGTGGAGGTGCCGGGCACCGGCGTGGAGAGCGTGGTCACCGGCCTGGAGACCTTCGGCAAGCCGATGCGCGAGGCGCAGGCCGGGGACAACGTGGCCGTGCTGCTGCGGGGCGTGGCGAGGGACGCCGTCCGGCGTGGCCACGTCGTCGCCGCGCCGGGGAGCGTGGTGCCCGGCCGCCGCTTCTCGGCCCGGGTGTACGTGCTCCCGGGGAGCGAGGGCGGTCGTACGACACCGGTCCGCACCGGTTACCGGCCGCAGTTCTACATCCGAACCGCCGACGTGGTCGGGGACGTCGACCTCGGCGAGGCGGCCGTCGCCCGGCCCGGCGAGACGGTGGACATGACCGTCGAGCTGGGCCGGGACACACCGCTCGAGGTGGGGCTCGGGTTCGCCGTCCGGGAGGGCGGACGCACCGTGGGAGCCGGGACCGTCACCTCGGTGGGGTGAGCGTCGGCCTCGGTGGGGTGAGCGTCCGCCTCGGTGGGGTGGGCGTCCCCCTCGGTGGGGCGGGCGTCGGCCTCGGTGGGATGAGCGTCACCTCGGTCGGGCGAGCGTCCCGGCGCTGTCGCGGACAGCGTGCGCGGGGGCGTGGTCCTGAGCGGCGGCGGCCCGGGGACAATGGGAGGCGTGAGTGAAGCCATACCCGTCACCCGGGCCGTCGACCACGGCACCGCCAAGCTGATGCCCGATGTCGACCGGGAGCGGGCCTGGCTGCTCACCGTCGACGGAGCACCTCAGTCCTACGTCGATCTGGACGATCCCGCCCACCTCGAGTTCGAGTACGCGCGCCGGCTCGGGCACGTGCTCGACCTCGTGGACGACGCGGGCCGGCCGCTGGACGTGGTCCACCTGGGCGGGGGCGCGCTCACGCTGCCCCGCTACGTGGCCGCGACCCGCCCCGGTTCCCGGCAGGACGTCGTGGAGGCCGACCGTGCCCTGCTGGAGCTGGTCGCCGAGCATGTGCCGCTGCCGGCGGGCTCGGGCGTCGCGCTGCACGCGGGCGACGCCCGGGCGTGGCTGGAGGGGGCCCCGGACGACTCGGCCGACGTGCTGATCGCCGACGTCTTCGGCGGCTCCCGGGTCCCGGCCCACCTCACCTCCCTCGGCTACGCGGCCGAGGCCGGGCGGGTGCTGCGTCCGGACGGCGTCTACCTGGCCAATCTCGCGGACGCGGCGCCGTTCGGCTTCCTGCGCTCCCAACTGGCCACCTTCGCGGCCGTGTTCGAGGAGCTTGCGCTGATCGCCGAGCCGGGGGTGCTGCGGGGGCGGCGGTTCGGCAACGCCGTGCTCGTGGCGTCGCGCCGTCCGCTCGACACGGCGGCCCTCGCCCGCCGCGCCGCCGCCGACGCCTTCCCCGCACGGGTCGAACTCGGTGCGGCGCTGCGCGAGTTCACCGGCGACATGCGTCCGGTCGACGACGCGGACGCCGTACCGTCTCCCGAGCCTCCCGGCGGAGCGTTCGGCATCGGCTGACCCGGCGGCGCCCCCGGCGGCGGGACACGGAGCGCGCCGAAAGGGGCGCCGGGTGCGGGATTTCGGCTCCCGGCGCGGAAGTCCGGCCTCGGGTAAGCGGGTTCGGCCCGCACGGGGAACCGGCCCCGGGTACGGGTTCGGCTCCGGGGGCCCGAGTGCGGCCTCGGGTACGGGGGTTCGCCCTCGGGTACGGAGGTCGGCTCCGGGGTCCCGCCTCCGCGTGCGGCGGCGGGACCGACCGTCACGATCCTGTCGGCTCGCCGTGCAGACGCACGGTGCTCATGATCTTGAGGATCGTGCTGTCCGCGACCTCGTCGTGGACACCGGTGGCACCGTAGAGGCTCCAAGCCACGAAGTCGTCCTGGGAGTTCTTGAATCCGAACGTGACGGCCTTGCCGTCGCTGCCGCACTTCGACTTCCCCTTGCTGGGGCTGTTGTGCGACCGGGCCCACGCGTAGCTGCCCGTGATGCCGGAGTCCGTCTTGAACGCCTTGGCCTTCTTGTCGTAGCCGAGGCTCTTCTTGTCGGGCTGGGTGTAACCGCCGTAGACCCACCAGGCCACCTGGTTGACGGCCACCTCGTCGGTGTCCGCGGCGCCGCTCGCGCCCTTGGTGCCGGCCACCGCCAGCGGTGTGTCGTCGGTCCTGCCGTCCTTGTCGTCGTCGGACGTGCACCACTTCGACTTGTAGGCGGCCGTGCCCGACATGGCGATGAGCGGCTTGCCGTCGTCGGACTTGTCGTCCTCGAAGCCGATCTCGAGCGTCGGCGAGCGCACTTCCCAGGTGGCGGGCACGTCGAAGGCGACGCCCCACTTCTGGTTCACCACGACCTTCCAGCCGGCGATCGTCGGCTTCTCGGTCTCCGTGCCGCGCGGGTTGTCGCCCGCGCCGGATCCCGTGGCACCCGGATCCGTGGAGGGCGTCGCGGGCGCCGACCGCTTGCCGTCGCCCGTGCCACCGCCGGCGTTGTCGTCCTTGCCTTTGCCGAGGACCAGGAAACCGGTCACGCCCGCGGCCACCACCACGGCCGTGGCCGCCACGATCGCGACGAGCTTCGTCCGGTTGCCGCCGCCCGACGGGGGTTCAGGGGCGCCCATGGGGGCCGTCGCCCCCCACTGCGGCTGCTGCGCGTAGGGACTCGGCTGCTGATAGCCGGGCTGCTGATACGGGTTCGGCTGCTGATACCCCGGCTGCTGGTACGGATTCGGCTGATTCTGCGGGTCGTTCTGCGGGTCCTGCCCGCCTCCGGACGGCTGCTGTCCTGGCCACATGGGCGCCCACACTAGCGCCGACGTCGGCACGATCGGGTCACCGGCCCTCGTCAGAGCTGTCACGAAACGGGCAACGGTCCTGGCCACGGTGGGCTACTCGTGAGTAACATGTTGGCCATGAGCGCAGACCAGATGTCGATCGGCGAGATGCTCGCCGCCACCGTGCCGATGGCCCGGACGCTGAACCTGGAGTTCCTGGAGACCTCCCCCGAGCGGGCCGTCCTGTCCCTGCCGGACCAGGGCGACTTCCACAACCACGTCGGCGGCCCGCACGCCGGCGCCATGTTCACGCTGGGAGAGTCCGCCAGTGGCGCGATCGTGCTCGCCGCGTTCGGCGACCAGCTCACGCGCGCCGTGCCGCTCGCCGTGAGCGCCGAGATCGCCTACAAGAAGCTGGCGATGGGCGCCGTCACCGCGACCGCGACCCTGGGCCGCCCGGCCGCCGACGTGGTGGCCGAGCTGGACGCCGGTCAGCGCCCCGAGTTCCCGGTGGCCGTCGAGATCCGGCGCGCGGACGGCGCGGTCACCGGCGAGATGCGGGTCGTCTGGACACTGCGGCCCAACGGCCAGGGCTGACAGGCCGGGTGGACCGGTCCCGGTCAGGTGGCCGCCCGGTCAGGTGGTCGCCCGGTCCGGTCCGTCACCGGTCAGGTTCGTCACCGGTCCTGCCCGTCACCGGTCCGGTGCGTACCCGGCGAGTGCCCGGTCCTGGCGCGGTGCGTGCCCGGCCCTGGCCCGGTGCCTGCCCGGGGCGGCCCGTTCCCGGTCCGGTAGGTGCCCGGTCCGGTTCCGGCTCACCGGTTTCCGCCCGGCCGCCCGGTCCCGCACGGCCGTGACAGGCGAAGACGCGAAGAGGGGTCCCGAGGGGCCCCTCTTCGCGCGTTCACCGGCCGTGCCCTCCACTCGCTTGTTTCCCGTGAGGCGGGTGTGTCAGGGTGAGCCTTCCCCTGAGAGGGCAGCGGCCGGAGCGAACGAGGCCTGTCCTCCGGGTGCGTTGACAAGGCACCGCCGCCGGCAGGGCGCCATGTCGCATGCCGTCCTGCGGCGGGAAAGGAAACGGCTCCGTGCAGTCCTCCCACCCCCCACACCCCTCGTTCCCCTCGGGCCCCGGGCCGGAACCGGGCGAGTCCGACGCCGAGCTCGTCGCCCAGCTGACCGGCGCCCACGCCCGTCGGCACCGGGCCGTCGCCCTGCTGCTGGCCCGGCACTGGTGTGCCACCCGCGACTACGCCGCCGTCTGCCTCACCGCCACGGGCCCCTCGGCCCAACTCGTCGCCACCGCGGCCTTCCACGACGTGCTCGGCCGGCTGACGTCTCCGGCCGGCGCCTCGGGGAGCGGTGCGGCCGGTGACGCGCCCAGGGGTGCGGCCGCGCGCGCCCTGCGCCCGCAACTGCTCGTGGCCGTACGGGAGTCCGTTCGCGCCTGGGCGGCCGACGACGGGGCGTGCGTGGTCATCCCGGAACTGCGCAAGACCACCAGCGGCCGCGGTCTGCGCGCGACGATGAACCGCACACCCGAGAGGCGCCGCGTCGCCGAACGCGCCTATCTGGCCCTGCCCGTGGCCGACCAGTGCCTCCTGTGGCACACCGAGGTCGAGGCGGAGGCCGTGGACGTGCCCGCCGGGCTGTCGGGAATGGACCACGCCACCGCGTCGGCCGCCCTGGACCAGGCCCGTGAGCAGTTCCGCACCGGCTGCGTACGCGCCCACCGCGAACTCGCGCCCTTCGACGCGTGCCGCTCGTACAACCACCACCTCGGGCGCCCCGGGCAACAGGGTCCGTCCCCGGAGATGCGGCGGCACCTGGCCGGCTGCGCGCATTGCCGCCACGCCACCGACCAGTTGGGCCACTTCGAGGGACGGCTGGACGTCCTGCTCGCCGAGACCGTGCTCGGCTGGGGCGCCCGCCGCTACCTGGACTCCCGCCCCGGCCGCGCCAGCCGTACGGGCCGGCCCGGCACCCCGGAGAACGGCTGCGGTCCGGGCGGCGACGAGCGGCGCCGGAGCGCGGCCGCCGGGCGGCGCCGCAGGGCACTCGTCCTCGGCGCCGGTCTCGCCTCGATCGCGCTGCTCGCCACCGTGTTCGTGGTCAGGGGATGGCCCGATGACAACGCTGTCCGCGGACCCGGTTCCGCCTGGAGCGCCGGCTCCGCGGACCGGGTCGGCCGCTCCGGCGCCGTCACCCCGGCCCGGCACCCCTCGGCGGCCCTGCCGGCCGGCGACGCACCGGAGGAGGGCGCGGCGGCCGTCCTGGGCAGGCTCCGCGAGCCGGTCTCCGGCCGCTGCCTGGAGGCGGCCGGCGCGGGCGCGGTCCCGCTCGTGACGGTCGTACGGCCCGCCGGGTGCTCCTCCGCCGGCTCGCAGCAGTGGTCGTACCGGGGCGACGGTGTGATGCGCAGCGCCATCGATCCCACCCGCTGCCTCGCGGCCGGCCCCGGAGGCCTGACGCTGGCCGGCTGCGGGACGGGGAAGCGGGACGCCGGGAGCCGGTACGGGCTGACGGTGCGCCGGCAGGGCGGCAGGATCACCGTCGTGCCGGGCGCGCGGCGTGCGGTGCCGGGCGCCCTCGGCACGGCCTCGGACCGCCTGTGGGTCCTGGAGACCGGCCAGGCGGAGGCGCCCGAGCGACCCGGCCCGGCGGCCCCGGCTCCGGTACGGCCGGACCCCGCGCGGGGGAGCGCCGGGGCGCCCGTGGACGGCGCACCGGGCACGGACGGGCCGGGTGTGCCGGGCACGGGGAACGAGCAGTACCGGGGGGAGTACCGGCCCCGGATCGCGCAGGTCCATGTGAGGCGCACCCCGCAGGGGCGGACCTCGGGGGAGTACCTTGACTGGGCCGATGTGCCGCTGGTCACGGCGTCCCCCGTCTCTCCCGCCGCCCCGGCCGCCCCGCTCTCTCCGCTCTCCCCGACCGACCCCGACGCTCCGGTCGTCCGCCTCTTGGGGACCTTCCGGGTCTCCCCGTGAGCGGCACCGCCGCGAATCGACGCCCTGGCTGTCGCGTCCCGGCTGCGGCGGACGCGACGGGTACGGCGGACGCGACGGGTACGGGAGATGCGGCGGGTACGGCGGATGCGGCGGCCAGGGCGGCGGCAGCGCTGGTGGACACGGCGCCTGGGCCATGACGGGTACGACAGCCAGGGTTCCCGCGGCGGCACCCGTGACGGTGGACAAGGTGCCCCGGCCGTCGCCGCGGCCGCCGGGTCCGCGGGACGAGGAAGCTCACAGCACCTTCGCGCGCAGCAGCGCCGACAGCACCAGGGTGCCCGGCAGCAGCGGCAGCCAGTCGGTCAGCACGCGGTAGCCGACGACCGTCGTCGCGGCCGCCGCAGGTGAGGCCCCGAACGCGACCAGCGTCCACACGAGGGCCGCGTCCACGGCGACACCCCCTGGTGCGGGTACGGCTCCCACGGCGGTCCCGGCCGCCAGGAAGGCGACGACCACCTGCACCCAGGGCAGCCCCAGCCCGAGTGCCGCCCCCACACAGACCAGGGTGGCCGCCTGGACCAGCGGCATCGCGGCGGCCCCGCCCCACAGAGCCAGCACGCGGCGGGGCCGGGAGTGCACCTCCCGGGCGTCGGCCAGCGCGGAGCGGACGAAGGCCGCCGCCGGACGCCGCAGCGGCCGGAGCAGCACCGGCAGCGTCCCCGCCGCCACGAGGGCGCCGCCCGCCACGGCGAGGGCCGGCAGCAGTTGTCGCTCTTGCGGCAACAGGTCCCCGAGGGTCCGCCGGGCCGGGGACGACGCGAGGAACGCCAGGAGAACCAGCGTCTTCGCGGTCGACCTGACCAGTGAGTACAGGGCGATGGAGGCGGTGGCGCGGGCGGTCGGTATCCCCTGGGTGCGCAGGAAGCGGAGGGTGACGGCGTGCGCGCCGAGGCCGCCCGGAAGGACGTGGTTCGCGGCACCGGCGGCGAACTGGGAGGCGAGGAGCAGCCCCGGCGGCAGCCGGTCGGGCAGCGCGCCCTGCCGGACACAGGTGGCAGCGGCGCAGTTCAGGGCGACGAACCCGCCTCCGGCCAGCAGCCACCAGGGGTCGGCCCCGGCCAGCCGGACGGCACCCTCGTGCGCGACGGACCGGTTGGCCACCGCCCAGCCCAGAGCCAGCAGGAGCGGGGACAGACACAGGGCGAGGCGGACGGACCCGGAGGCGAGGAGCGACGGGCGGCGCCCCGGGTCCGGCGCGCCGGGCGGACCGGGCGGACCGGGAGGCGCGGCCGGCGAGAGCACCGGGAGCGGGGTGCGCGGAGGCCGCGCGGAGCGCGGAGCGAGCGGAGGCCGCCGGGCGCGCAACGAGAGCGACGGGCGAGGCGAGGGCGACGAACGCGGCGAGGGCGACGGGCGTAGCGACAGCGACGGGGGTAGCGACGGGCCTGGCGAGGGCGAGGGGCGCGGCGGGAGCGACGGGCGTAGCGACGCCGACGGGGGGAGTGACAGCGACGGGCGAGGCGACAGTGACGGGGGCGGCAATGGTGACGGGCGAGGGGAGAACCACGGGCGTGGAGGCAGGAGGGTGCGTGGGGCGCGCGGCGCGAGAAAGGCGGCGCGCAACGAGAGCGGAGTGCGCCGCGTGAGCGAGTGGCGCGGGGCGCGCGGAGTGCGTGGGGGGCGTGCGGCCGCGAGGCCGAGCGAAGAGAGCAGGGGCACTGAGGACACGGGGACGTCGTCCTTCCGCATCGGGCCCCGCGGCGGGGACCAGGAGGAGGCGGGGCGGCGAAACCGCGGTGAGCCTTCCCTTTCCGCATGACGCCGGGATGTCCGGAAACGGAAGGGCCGGGGGCGGGACGGTGCCGTCGCGCGCTCGGAGCAGGCCGCCTGTCACAGCCGACCAGGTAGCCTTCCCACAGGGCGTACCGCGTATGCGGCGTCCGCCTGACAGGGACAGTGAACCGGGGAGGAACCGGCGGTGCACGTGCAGGAATGGCTCGACTCGGTGCCCGCGGTCGCCGTGTACGCCGTGGTCGCTCTCGTGATCGGTCTGGAGAGCCTGGGCATACCGCTGCCGGGCGAGATCGTCCTGGTGTCGGCGGCGCTGATGTCCGCTCAGCATTCCGGGGTCAACCCGTTCGTCCTCGGGGCCTGCGCGACCGCGGGTGCCGTGATCGGCGACTCCATCGGTTACGCGATCGGACGCAAGGGCGGACGGCCGCTGCTGGCGTGGCTGGGCGGCAAGTTCCCGAGACACTTCAGCGAGGCGCACGTCGCCACCGCCGAGCGGTCCTTCGAGAAGTGGGGCATGTGGGCCGTCTTCTTCGGCCGCTTCGTCGCCCTGCTGCGCATCTTCGCCGGCCCCCTGGCGGGCGTGCTGCACATGCCGTACTGGAAGTTCCTGATCGCCAACGTCCTCGGCGGCATCTGCTGGGCCGGCGGCACCACGGCCGTCGTCTACTACATCGGTGTCGTGGCCGAGGACTGGCTGAAGCGGTTCTCGTACCTCGGTCTGGCCGTCGCGGTCCTGATCGGCCTGACCTCGATGCTGATCCTCAAGCGCCGGGCGAACAAGGTCCAGCCGGAGGAGCGGGAAGCGGAGACGGTCGCCGCGGGCGACTGACCCCGCCCGGCGACAGCCCCGCCGGACCCCAGGCCGCCCTCCGGCCCCCGGCCCCGTGGCGGACCCCGGCCCCTCCGGACCCGTGGCCGCCCCCCGGCCCCTCCGGACCCGTGGCGGCCTCCCGGCCCCGGCCCCACCTCCCGGCCCCGCCGGACCCGATGCCGCCCCCCGCCCCTTCGGACCCGGGCCCTCCGCCCGGTCAGCGTCCGAGGCCGGCCCCAGCCCCAGCGGGTCGGCGACCGGGACGGACGGCCGCCGCAGGCACCGGCCACCGCCCCACGCCGCCTCGCACCGCCCGGAACCCCTACTCGTGCACCCCCCGGTGCGTCTTCGCCAGCTCGGCGTACAGGGTCCCGTTGAGGGTGACCCCCTGCCGCTCCTCCTCGGACAGCTCACGCCGCACCTTGGCCGGTACCCCCGCCACGAGCGAGCCGGGCGGCACAACCATCCCCTGCGGCACCAGCGCCTGCGCGGCGACGAGGGAACCCGCGCCGATCACGGCCCCGTTGAGCACCGTGGCGCCCATGCCGATCAGGCAGTCGTCCTCCACGGTCGCGCCGTGCACGACGGCGTTGTGCCCGATGGACACCCGCTCCCCGACGGTCACCGGGAACCCGGGATCGGCGTGCAGGGTCACGCCGTCCTGCACGTTCGCCTCCGCCCCCACCGTGATCCGCTCCACGTCGGCGCGCACGACCGCGCCGTACCAGACGCTCGCCCCCGCGCCCAGCGTGACGTCACCGATCACCGAGGCCGTCGGGGCCACGAACGCCGCCTCCTCGACCCGGGGTTCCTTGCCACCGATCCCCACGATCAGCGCCTTGTGCGTCATCACCGTCTCCTGTTCTTCCTGGTACCCGGAAGGTATGTCATCGGGTGGGGTGAAGATCACAGCGGTCCGCCCTCTTGCCGCGGCCCGGCGCTGAGTACCGTGAGCGGGTGCCGAAGCCCAAGAACACGTTCTCATCCTGGCGGCAGGGGCTTGCCCAGCGCGCCGTCCACGCGGCCTGGTCCTGGGTGCAGCGCAGGGGCTCCGTCACGGCCGAGCACCCGGCGGGGTTCCGCTTCCGCGCGATGGGAACGGGCACGAGGCTGGCCTTTCCGCTCGGCACGGTCTTCGGCGAGCCCTGGATCGAACTCGGCGCCTGCTGCATCATCGGCGAGCAGGTCACCCTCACCGCCGGCCTGATGCCGGACCTGGACCTCGGTCCCGACCCGATCCTGCGGATCGGCGACGGCGTCGTCCTCGGCCGCGGCAGCCACGTCATCGCCGACACCTCGGTCACCATCGGCCGCGACTGCTACTTCGGGCCGTACGTCTACGTCACCTCCACCAACCACTCCTACGACGACCCGCACGAGCCCATCGGCCGGCAGTGGCCGCGGATGGAGCCCGTGGAGATCGGCCCCGGCTGCTGGATCGGCACCGGCGCGGTCATCCTGCCGGGCGCGCGGATCGGCCGGAACGTGGTCGTGGCGGCCGGGGCGGTGGTGCGCGGCACGGTTCCCGACCACGCGGTGGTCGCGGGGGCGCCCGCCCGGGTCGTACGGCGCTGGACCCCCGAGGACGGCTGGCAGCCTCCGCTGCGGACTCCGGCGCCCGTGCCGCCCCGTGACGACATCACCCCCGAGCAGCTGCGGGCGCTGGCCGAACTCGACGAGGAGGCGGTCGAGGCGCTGGCCCGGCTGGAGCCGGAGAGCTGAACTCCGGCCCGGCGTCAGGCGGTTCGCCGGCCGAACGCCCGCCCGTCGACCGGCCGCGAGGGCCTCGGTGTCTCACTGGCCGGCGGGTCCGCCCGCCGGTGCGCGTGCGTCGTCGCGCGGGTGGTGCCTCAGCCCGTCGCCAGCAGCAGTGTGCCGACCAGGGCCAGCCCCGCGCCCGCGGCCTGGGTCACGCGCAGCCGTTCGCCGAGGAAACCTCGCGCGGCGAGTGCGGTGATCACCGGGTAGAGCGAGGCCAGGACCGCGGCGACGGTGACCGGGCCGTACTGGGCCGCGGTCGCGTAGGTGCCGTTGGCGGCGACGTCCGCGAGGCCGACGAAGGCCAGCGCGGGGAGCGCGGAGCGGGACAGACCGCCCTCCGGCAGCGCAGGGGTGCCCCGCCGGACCGACGCGTACAGGGCCGCGCCGCCCACGACGACGTTCGTCACCCGCTGCACGAACAGGGACAGGAACAGGCCGGTCACCTGCGTCGAGGCTTCGGCGATCAGCGCGAACACCGTGCCGAAGCCGAGGGCCGCGACGAGCGTGAGCAGGATGGCGCGCCGCTGCACGGGCGCGCCGCGCAGCTGCGGACCGCCCGCCAGGACGATCCCGGTGACGGCGACCGCGATGCCCGCGATCCTGAGCGGCCCCGGCCGCTCGCCGAGGGCCAGACCGACCCCCACGGGTACGGCCACGCTGAGCGTGGCGAGCGGGGAGACGACGCCCATCGGGCCGAGCGCGAGGGCCTGGTAGAAGGAGAAGACGGCCACCGGACCGACCACGCCCGCGGCCACCGCGAACCACAGGCGCGGCCCCGCCTCGCTCCAGCCGCCGGTGCAGGCCACGATCACCCCCAGCACGGCGGCCGCGATCGCCTGGGAGACCACGACCACGGTCAGCGCGGGCACGCGCCGGGTCAGCAGACCTCCGCCGAAGTCGGCCAGGCCCCACAGGAGACTGGTGGTCAGGGCGAAGAACGCTGTCACGGATGCCTCGCAGTACAGTGCGATGAACGAGTGTGTACAGCTCACGATAGTTCGATCCATTGAACCTTGTCAGCCAAAATACTTGACCCTCCCTTCTGGATATTGGACGGAACGTGTCGGACCTCGAACTCCTGACCCAGTCCCTGGCGCGCAACGTCAAGCACTGGCGTGCGGTGCGCGGCTTCACCCTGGACGTGCTCGCCGCCCGGTCCGGCGTCAGCCGCGGCATGCTCATCCAGATCGAGCAGGCCCGGACCAACCCGAGCATCGGCACCGTGGTCAAGATCGGGGACGCCCTCGGGATCAGCGTCACCACCCTCCTCGACTACGAACGGGGCCCGAAGGTCCGCGTCGTCCCGGCCGACCGGGCCGTCCGGCTGTGGCACACCGAGGCCGGCAGCTACAACCGTCTCCTCGCGGGCACCGAGGCGCCGGGGCCGCTGGAGATGTGGGACTGGCGGCTGATGCCGGGTGAGCGCAGCCCCTCCGAACCCCACCCGGCCGGCACCGTCGAGCTGGTTCATGTCACGGCGGGCGAGCTGACGCTCACCGTGGACGGCGAGGAGTACCGCGTCCCGGCCGGCGCGAGCGCCTCCTTCGAGGCCAACACCCCTCATGTGTACGGCAACAGCGGTGACGTGCCGATGGAGATGGTGATGGCCGTCTCGGTGCCGCCGGTGAGCTGAGGCGCGAAGGCCCGGCCGCGGAACCGGGACGGGCAGCC
The DNA here is from genome assembly GCF_044747185.1 of Streptomyces sp. NPDC090108. Classification (NCBI taxonomy): domain Bacteria; kingdom Bacillati; phylum Actinomycetota; class Actinomycetes; order Kitasatosporales; family Streptomycetaceae; genus Streptomyces; species Streptomyces sp. NPDC090108. Next base: position 1,007,008 of record NZ_JBIVDQ010000003.1, on the reverse strand, counting down.
CGCGCGGGGAACGGGGGTGGCGCCGCGGTGGGACACGCGCCCGGAGGGAGGCGTGGGCTTGTTACCGTGCCGCCATGCGCGCACCCATCGGCGACTTCGAGACCGCCACCCCCGCCCCCGCATGCCTGGACGAGCTGACCGCCCCGGTCGCCGACGCCGTACGCCACTGGCAGGGCGCCGTCCCCGCCGACCGGATCCTGTACGTCGACACCGATCCGCGCTGGGCCGACACGGCCGTCTTCGTCGAGCACTACGGCCAGGACCTGCTGGAGCGGTCCGCCAACTGCGTGGTGGTCGCGGGCAGGAGGGGCGGCGAGACGACCCTCGCGGCGTGCCTGGCGCTCTCCACCACCCGGGTGGACGTCAACGGCGTCGTGCGTCGCCGGCTCGGCGCGCGCAAGGCGTCGTTCGCGTCCATGGACATGGCGACGGGCGAGACCGGCATGGAGTACGGCGGCATCACCCCGGTCGGACTGCCCGCCGGCTGGCCGCTGTTCGTGGACGCGGCCGTCGCCGACCTGCCGTACGTCCTGGTCGGCAGCGGCCGCCGGCGCGGCAAGCTGCTGGTGCCGGGCAAGGCGCTCGCCGAACTGCCGGGCGCGGTGGTCGTGGAGGGACTCGCGGTCGCCTGAGGGCGCCCCCGCCGGGACGTGCGCCGCACCGCCGCGCCCGGCGCCCCGTACTGCTGCCGCCGGAGCGCTCCGAGGGCCCCCGCCGGGTGCCGTCACACCGCTTGCGCCCGGGTGTCGCACAGTGCCCGCGTCCGGCGGCCGGGGCCGCCGCCGGACGCGGGCCGCGGCGTGTTCAGAAGCCGGGCGCCGCGCCCAGGTACTGCTCGGCGAACGCCGCCGCGGCGGTCGGCGAGGTGAACATCCGGCGCAGCCGGGCCCGGGTGACGCCCGCCCGGAAGGGGTCGCCGGAGGCCACGCCGTGGTAGACGTCCGACAGCCACTGCGAGAACTCCTGGTACTCCCAGACGCGCCGCAGTGAGGCGTCCGAGTAGCCGTCCAGGCCGCCGCGGTCGCCCCGCGTCGCATACGCGACGAGTGCGTCGCCGAGCAGGAAGGCGTCGTTCAGCGCGAGGTTCATGCCCTTGGCGGCGATGGGCGGCGTGAGGTGTCCGGCGTCCCCGGCCAGCAACAGCCGCCCGTGGGCGAGGGGTTCGACCACGTAGTGGTGCAGGTCCAGGATCCGCTTCTCGATCAGCCGGCCCTCCCGCAGCGGGGGAGCCCCGTCGGCCCCCAGCCGGGCGCGCAGTTCGGCCCAGACCCTGTCGTGCGTCCAGTCCTCCGGGTCGTCGCCGGGCGCGCACTGGAGGTAGTAGCGGGTGACCTCGGGGCTGCGGGCCATGTGGCCGGCGAATCCGCGCGGATGGATGCCGAACACCGCGCAGTCGGCGGAGGGCGGTGCCTCGGCGAGCAGGGCCAGCCAGCCGATGCCGTCGTCCTGTCGCGCGATGCGCCGGCGCTCCGCCGGCACCGCGTCCCGCGTCACGCCGCGCGCCCCGTCGCAGCCCGCGACGAAGTCGCAGCGCAGGACGCGGCGTTCACCGGTGTCCGGGCAGAGGTACGACACGGCCGGCCGGTCGGAGTCGAGATCGTGCAGGGTCACGTCGCGCACGCCGAAGCGGATGTCGCCGCCGCGCACGTCGGCGTACTCCCGCACCAGGTCGGTCACCAGCAGTGGCTGGGGGTAGAAGTAGTGGCCGAGGCCGGTCAGCTCGCCGTAGGCGAACCGGAACCGCTCGCCCTCGAAACGGAATTCGCAGGTGTCGTGGGCCTCGGCCCTGGCCATGAGGTTCCCGGCGAGGCCGCGGCGCTGGAGCTCGCGCACCGCCCATTCCTCGATGACACCGGCCCGCGGCCGGTTCTCGATGAACTGTCTGGTCCCGGTCTCCAGGACGACGCAGTCGACGGAGGCGGCCCGCAGGATGTTGCCGATGGCGAGTCCGGCGGGGCCGGCGCCCACGACGACGACCGTACGGTCCTCTTCGGGCGCGGGGCTGGGGTGGGGGGATGGGGGGATCATCAGAGCACAAGATCACCATGACGGTGTCCCGTCAACCGGGCTACGGCTGACGGGACACCGGGGAGAGCGGGAGCGGGGTCAGTGCGCCGGAGCGTCGGTGACCACGACCTCCTCGATGCTGCGCTCGATCTCCTCGGAGCTCGACGCGGTGGCCTTCGCCCAGTAGTAGATGGCGAGCGAGAACACCGCGATGACCAGCATGTCCCACCACAGCGGCAGGGTGCCGTTGCCGCCGAAGCCGCCCAGCCAGGAGATCCCGCCCAGGCCCAGCAGGTAGACGGGCAGCCACTGCGCGGCCCTGAAGTCCAGCCGGGGCGCGTCGGGCAGGTTCTTGCGGATCGCGTACCAGGCGTAGGAGCCGAGCAGCACGTAGCCGATCAGGATCGCGCAGCCGAGACGCCACAGGGTGTCCCAGCCGGCCCAGTAGATGATGAAGTTGGCGACCACGAACGACAGCGGCGAGACGAGCTTTCCGGCCGGGAGCCGGTACGGACGCTCGAGGTTCGGCAGGCGGTCGGCGAAGACGCCGTACGCGAGCGGCGCGCCCGCGTACATGAGCACGCTCGCCGAGGTGATGAAGCCGACCAGTTCGTGCCAGCTCGGGAACGGCAGGAAGCAGATCACGCCGGTGACGAACGAGATGATGAGGCCGAACCACGGGACACCGCGCTTGTCCGTCTCGGCGAACAGCTTCGGCGCGTAGCCGTTCTTCGCCAGGCCGTACGAGACGCGGGAGGTGGCGGTGGTGTAGATCAGGCCGGTGCCGCCGGGGGAGATGATGGCGTCGGCGTACAGCACGAAGCCGAGCCAGCCCAGTCCCACCATGGTGGCGAGGCCGGCCCAGGGGCCGCTGATGCCGGGGAAGTCGAGCTTGTTCCAGCCGTGCGCGAAGGAGCTGTGCGGCAGCGCGACGATGAAGACGACCTGGAGCAGGACGTAGATCACGGCGCCGATCACGACCGAGCCCAGCGTCGCGCGCGGCAGGTCGCGCTTGGGGTTGCGGCTCTCACCGGCCAGCTGGATCGCCTGCTCGAAGCCGAGCAGCGCGAAGATGATGCCGCTGGTGCTGATCGCGCCGAGGATGCCCTTCGCGCCGAACGGGGCGAAGCCCTCGGAGGTGAAGTTGGCGGTGTGGAAGTTCCCGGCGGCGATGACGAAGATCGCCGCGAGCGGCACCGCGATCTTCCACCAGGTGGCGGCGCTGTTGGTATGGGCGAGGGCGCGGACGCCGAAGAAGTTCACGCCGACGAAGAGCGCCATGAGGAGCACGGCGACGGTGAATCCGCTGGTGCTCAGCGTGCCGTCGGTGTGCTGGAGACTCGCGGCCCACTTCCAGTGCTGGGCGTACCCGATCATGGCCTCGACCTCGATCGGGGCCACGGTCGCCGCCTGGAGCCAGGAGAACCAGCCGAACGACATGCCCGCCACGCCGCCGAAGGCGTAGTGCGGGTAGCGGGCGGTGCCGCCGGCCACCGGGAACATGCCGCCCAGTTCGGCGTGGACCAGGGCCAGGAGAATGATGGCCAGCGCGCCGATCACCCACGAGATGATCGCCGCGGGGCCGGCCACGACGACGGCCTCCTTGGCACCGTAGAGCCAGCCGGAACCGATGATGGAGCCCACCGAGGCCCACATCAGGCCGATCAGGCCGACGTCCCGGCGCAGGCCGCCGCCCTCCTTCGTGGATGTCGGCGGCGGGGCATGGTCGAGCTTCACCATGTCAAGGGGCCTCTCAGATCGTAAACGCAGGATTAACGAACAAGAGGCCACAGAGTAGGGAGACTTTCCGCGTCTACAGAAGAGCGGTTGCCAAATCTTGACCGTTGCACCGGTGTGAGCTGGGTACAGATTTCACACAGGTCAGAGGCCAGAGCGAATGTCAATATTCAGTGGCTAATTGTGAGAATGCGGTGAGACAGTGTGTCCCAGAAGGGGAATTTCGATCGCCGGGCAGCGGTCCATCACCATCTCCAGGCCGGCGCCCCGCACCCGCTCCGCCGCCGCCTCGTCCACCACTCCGAGCTGGAACCAGACGGCCTTCGCACCCCCGGCCACCGCCTCGTCGGCGACCGCGCCGGCCAGCCCCGAGTTGACGAACACGTCGACCACGTCCACCTCGAAGGGGATCTCCGCGAGGGAGGCGTAACCCCGTTCGCCGTGGACCGCCTCCGCCTTCGGATGCACCGGCACGATCCGCTTGCCGAACCGCTGGAGCGCCCGTGCCACCCCGTACGCGGCCCGGTCCGGGTTCGACGACAGGCCGACCACCGCCCAGGTGTCGCCCAGCTCGGTCAGGATCCTGCGGATCGTCGCTTCGTCGCCGTGCACGGCGGCCCTCCTCGGACTGCGGGGAACTGTCCTCGGGGCAACAGCGGGCGCCTGGCGGCGATTCCCGCGCGCCGGCTCGCGGGACGGTGACCACCCGCGGGCCGGTGCCCGCCCGCAGACCGGTGTCCGCCCGTGGGCGGGCGGCAGTCCGCGGGCCCGCGGGCCGGTGCGCGCCCGCAGACCGGTGTCCGCCCGTGGGTGGGCGGCAGTCCCACGGGCCGGGGGCCGTCGCCGGGCCGGCGGGGCGCGCCCGCCGCTCGGACACGCCGCCACGGTGCCGCGAATCGGCGCAAGGTACCTGCGCGCGGCCCTCCGCGCGCCTACGCTCGCCCCGTGCTGCGCATCCTCGACGCCCGAACCGGTGAACCCGTCGCCGCCGTCCCCGCCCGCCGTGGCCTGACCCGGGTGGAGGCCTACGCCCGCGGCCTCGACCTGACGTCCCTGCGCGTGCTGCTCACCGCCGACCTCCTCGTCCGCGCCCTGGAGATCGGCGGCACCCCGGTCTGGACGATCCTCACCGCGCCCCGCGAACACGCGGAACTGCGCGCCGCCGCCACGGCCCTGGGGATCCGGCCCTTCGAGGAGAGCCGCGACCTCGCGTCATGGCCCGGGGAGGACCAGGTGGTCCACGTGGTCGCCGACGGAGAACCGGTGGCGACCGGCGGGGCGGTGGTGGCCGTGGCGCGCGTGGTGGACGCGGCGGCCGGGGCCGGCGGCCCCGGGGACCCGGGGGACACGCGGGTGGCGGAGGAGGCGGCGCGCGGCGCGGACCTGCGCCTCGCCCTGCTCTCCCGGCCCCGGAACACCCCGGTGCGGCTGGACGCCGGGACGCTGGACGAGGCCGCGCGCACCCTCGCGCACTGGCGCTCGGCCGTGGCCCGCTGGGCGCGGGAACCCTCCCGGCCGGTCCCGGAGGGGGTGCGGACCAGGCTGCGCGCCGCGTGGGAGGACGACCTGGACCTGCCCGGGGTGCTGGCGGTGCTGCGGGACGTGGCGGACGACCCCGCGCTGGCGGACGGCGCCCGCTTCGAGACCTACGTGTACGCCGACCGCCTCCTGGGCCTCGAACTCTCCCGTGACCTCGGGAGCCTCGCGTGAGCGAGCGCGCGGGCGGCAGGGGGCCGCTGCGCCGGCTCGTCGTGCTGCGCCACGCCAAGTCCGCGTGGCCCGAGGGCGTCCCGGACGCGCGGCGTCCGCTCGCGCCGAGGGGACTGCGGGACGCCCCGGCCGCCGGGCGCGCCCTCGCCGAGGCCGACTGGCTGCCCGACCTGGCGCTGTGCTCCACCGCCGTACGCGCCCGCCGCACCTGGGATCTCGCCTCCGCCCAGTGGGGGACACCGCCCCCGGTACGCCACGATCCGCGGCTCTACGCGGCCTCCGTGCCCGGGCTGCTGCAGGTGGTGCACGAGACGCCGTCGGAGGTGGAGACCCTGCTGCTGGTCGGCCACAACCCGGAGCTGCGGCAACTCGTCCTGGAGCTGTCGGGCGACGCCCTGGACGACACGCTGGAGCGGGTGCACGAGAAGTTCCCGACCTCCGCGATCGCCCTGCTCACCTGGCACGGCACCGGCTGGCCCGCCCTCACCACCGGTTCCGCCCTGCTCACCGCGCTCACCGTCGCGCGCGGGGCTAAGAAGTAGCCGTCGGCGGCGCGGGGCGCGCAGGCAGGCCCGGCCGGCGCGCGGCGACCCGGCTCGGCCGACCCGGCTCAGCCGACCCGCACGGGGGGTCGGTGCGGCCGACGCCCGCGGAAGCCCGGTCCGGCCGACGTGTGCCGAGGCCTGGTTCAGCGGACGTGCGCCGAGGTCCGGTTCGGCCGACCCGCACGGGGGGCCGGTGCGGCCGACGCCCGCGGAAGCCCGGTCCGGCCGACGTGCGCCGAGGCCCGGTTCAGCCGACGTGCACCGACGGCCGCCGGGCGGGCTCGGGCTCGGCCCGCCGCAGCACCTCACGCGTGACCGGCGCCGCCTCGCCGTTGCCGAAGACCAGGAAGCGGAGCAGATGGGTGACCGGGTTGCCCTCGGTCCAGTTGAAGTAGACGTCCGGCGGAACCCCGGTGCGGTCGCGCAGCGCCAGCAGGACCGCCGCGATGGTGTTCGGCACCGTGGGACCCGTCGCGCGCAGTCGCGGCACCTTGTGCCTCTCGTCGCCGCGCACCTTGATCTCGGCGGTGAAGTCGGAGGAGTCCCGCACGAACACCTCCAGGAAGATCACGGGCAGCCCCGCCGGGATGAGCGTGTGCGACCGCTGCTCGTCCTCCTTGGCGAGGTACTCGCCCTCGGTGTGCTCCTCCGGCGCGTTCGCGATCAGCTGGAGGGGGCCCTGACGTGCCGCCTCGTCCACGATCCGCAGGGCGGCCCCGTCGAAGACGACGTCGGTCGCGCGCAGCTCGAACGCCCGGTGCGCGCGGGAGCCGAAGGAGGTCACCATGATGGCCACGATGAAGATCGACGCGATCTTGATGCCGTCGGGCCGCTCGATCACGTTCGCCACCAGCGTGTACGCGAACACCAGGGTGATCACCCCGAAGCCGGCCATGGCCGCCGGGTGCCCGCGGCGGTGCGCGGCGACCGTGCAGGCGAAGGCCGCCGACAGCATCAGCACCAGCACGCCGGTGGCGTAGGCGCCGCTCTGCGCGTCCACGCTCGCGTGGAACCAGAGCGTGATCAGCACCGCCGCCACCAGGAACACGAGCACCAGCGGCCGTACCGCCCGGGTCCACTCGGGGGCCATGCCGTAGCGGGGCAGATAGCGCGGTACGAGGTTCAGCAGGCCCGCGAGCGCGGAGGCGCCGGCGAACCACAGGATGGTGATGGTCGAGAGGTCGTACACCGTGCCGAAGGCCTCGCCCAGCTCCGCGTGCGCCAGATAGGCGAGCGCGCGCCCGTTCGCCGGGCCGCCGGCCTTGAAGTCGGCCTGCGGGATCAGCAGGGTGGTCGCCAGGCTGGAGAGCAGCAGCAGGCAGCTCATGATCAGGGCGGCCGTCGTGAGGAGCTTGCGGGTCTCCCGGATGCGCCCGGCGGGCCGCTCCCAGGTGTCCGAGGGATCGCCCTGGACCTGCGGCATCACCGCCACCCCCGTCTCGAAGCCGGACATGCCGAGCGCCAGCTTCGGGAAGACGAGCAGCGCCACTCCGGCCATGGCCAGCGGTGAGGAGTGCTGCGCCGTCAGCCCGTCGACCCAGTCGCTGATCCGCACCGGCCGGCCGAGGATGTCCGCGGCGGAGACCGCGAGGACGACCACGTTGAGCGTGAGATAGACGCTCACCAGGGCGAAGGCGATCCCGATGGCCTCCTTGAAGCCCTTCAGGAACACCGCGCCGAGCAGGCCCACCAGGGCCAGGGTGATCCAGGTATTGCCGTGCTGGAGCCAGCTCGGGGCGAACGGGTTCTCCACCACGTGCGCGGCCGCGTCCGCCGCCGACAGCGTGATCGTGATCATGAAGTCGGTGGCCGCGAACCCCAGCAGGACCAGGACGAGGATCTTCCCGGTCCACCAGGACAGCAGCCGCTCCAGTATGGCGATCGACCCCTCGCCGTGCGGGCTCTCGGCCGCCACCCTGCGGTACACCGGCAGCGCGCCGAGCAGGGTGAGCGCGATCAGGACCAGGGTGGCCAGCGGCGAGAGCAGGCCGGCCGCGAGGGCGGCGATGCCGGGCTGGTAGCCGAGCGTGGAGAAGTAGTCGACACCGGTCAGGCACATCACCCGCCACCACGGCCGTCCCTTCTGGTCCGGCCGCGGCGTGCGGTGCGGGCCCGGATGCCGGGACGTCTGCTCGCTCAGGCCCTCCAGGAGCCAGGACCGGCAGCGGGACCGCACGGAGGACGGGCCTGGTGTGCCGTTCGACGCGCGCTGCGCGGGGGCGCCGGTCATGCGGTGCTGCCTCCTCGGGAGCCGGAGAGTCCTGTGGGCCAGGAAGCCCCTGGGTCTGGAGAGCCGGGGGCCTGGAAGGCTGAGGGTCTGAAGCCCGTCGGCCTGGAAAACTACGGGTAAAGAACTCAGCAGGTATGGATATCCGTAGAGCTGTCGGCCGCGAACCTGCAATTGTGCGAGTCCGGAGATCGGCGAGTCTGAAGATCGATGGGTCGAGAGATCGATGGTCGGGAGATCGATGGGGCCGGAGATCGATGGGTCCGGGAGATCGATGGGTCCGGGAATTCGTCCCGGAAATCCGGGTGTCCGTGCGTGTGGGGAACCTGCCGAATCCGTGAGAGTCCGAATGCCTGTCGGGCCGGTGATTTTCCGTGGGTCCGAAAGCCTGAGGGTGCCGCCGCGCCGCCCGCCGGAGCGCGGAGCGCGTATGCCCCGCATCCTCACCCGCACACCCGGCGCGGGGCCGCGCGCCGCTCCGCATAGGCTGGCGGGATGCAGGACGAGTACCGCACAGTCGCCCGCCCGGGCGTGCACGAGACCGAGATCAACCGCTCCCGCTTCCTGTGCGCCCTCGCCCCCGCGGCCACCGAGCAGGAGGCCCAGGAGTTCATCGCCGCCGTCCGCAAGGAGCACGCGGACGCCACCCACAACTGCTGGGCGTACGTCATCGGCGCCGACGCCTCCACGCAGAAGGCGAGCGACGACGGCGAACCGGGCGGCACCGCGGGCGTGCCCATGCTCCAGATGCTGCTGCGCCGCGACATGCGGTACGTCGTCGCCGTCGTCACCCGCTACTACGGCGGCGTCAAGCTCGGCGCGGGCGGCCTCATCCGCGCCTACGGCGGCTCGGTCGGCGAGGCACTCGACACCCTCGGCACCCTCACCCGGCGCCGCTTCCGACTGGTCACGGTCACCGTCGACCACCAGCGCGCGGGCAAACTGCAGAACGACCTGCGCTCCGGCGGCCGCGACGTGCGCGACGTCCGCTACGGCGAGGCGGTCACCCTGGAGATCGGCCTGCCCGACGCCGACGTCGACGCCTTCCGCTCCTGGCTCGCCGACGCGACGGCGGGCACGGCCGGGCTCGAACTGGGCGGGGAGGCCTACGGCGACGCCTGAGCCGGTCCGCCCGCGCGCTCCCTCCCGTGCCTGAGTACCCGTACTCAGTCCGTCTGCGTCGATCGGCCCTCACGCTGCCGTTCCGCGTCGCCCAGGCTGAAGCCCTCCGTACCGAGAGAGGTGCTCATGGGCCGCGAACTGCAGTTGCGCGTTGCTTCTTCGGAGGATCTCGCGTGGATCCACGAACTGCGTCACCGGGTGTACGCCCAGGAACTGGGCCAGCACGCGCCCGATCCGGGCGGCCGGCTGCGCGACGGGCTGGACGGCGACAACGTCTACCTCGTCGCGGCGAGAGGGCGGCACCGGATCGGCTTCGTCAGCGTGACCCCACCGTGGCTCGGACGCTACGCGCTGGACAAGTACCTCACCCGTGAGGAACTGCCGCTGCTGGACGACGGCGACGTGTTCGAGATACGCATCCTCACCGTCGAACCGCGCTGGCGGACCACCGCGGCCGCGACCCTGCTGATGTACGCGGCGCTGCGCTGGATCGCCGCCCGGGGCGGGCGGCGGGTGGTGGCGATGGGGCGGACCGAGCTGCTCGGCATGTACCGGGCGGCGGGCCTGCGCCCGGTGGGCCGTACCGTCCGCAGCGGCGCGCTCACGTTCGAGGTGCTCACCGGCGACGTGGCCGGGCTGACGAGGGCCGCGACGGACCGTCACCACGGCACGCTGGAGCGTCTGGCGGCCACGGTCGACTGGCGGCTGGACGTGGCGTTCGCCCCCGCGCCCGACGGCTGCGAACACGGCGGCGCCTCCTTCACCGCCATCGGGACGGACTTCCGCGACCTGGGCCGGCGTCACCGGGTGGTCGCGGCCGACGTGCTGGACGCCTGGTTCCCGCCGGCCCCCGGGGTGCGGAAGGTCCTCAAGGAGGACCCGGGGTGGATCGCCCGGACCTCGCCGCCGGCCGCCGCCGAGGGCCTGCTGGCGGAGATCGCCGCGGTCCGCGGCCTCCCGCCGGAGACCCTCGCGGTCGGCGCCGGTTCGTCCGACCTGATCTTCAGGGCGTTCGGCCGCTGGCTGACCCCGCGCAGCAGAGTGCTGCTCATGGACCCGGGCTACGGCGAGTACGCCCATGTCACCGAGAAGGTCGTCGGATGCCGGGTGGACCGGTTCCGGCTGCGCCGTGAGGACGGCTGGCGCATCGACCCCGGCCGGCTGTCCGCCGCCGTCGCGTCCGGCCGGTACGACCTCGTGGTCGTGGTCAACCCGAACAATCCGACCGGACGCCACGCGCCGGCCGCGGAGCTGCGCTCGGTGATCGCCGGCGCGCCGGCCGGGACCCGCTGGTGGATCGACGAGGCCTACCTCGGCTACGCCGGCATGGAGGAGTCGCTCGCCGGCCTCGCCGCGACGGACCCGCGCGTGGTGGTCTGCGCCTCGCTCTCCAAGATGTACGCGCTCTCGGGCGTGCGGGCCGCCTACCTGGTGGCCGAGCCGGGCGTCGCGGCGTTCCTGCGCCGGTGGACACCGCCCTGGCCGGCCGGCCTCCCGGCCCAGCTGGCCGCGGTGGCGGCCCTGCGCGACCCGGCGTACTACAGCGACCGCTGGCGGCGCACCCACGAGCTGCGGGGACAGCTGGCGACCGCGCTGGCCGCGCTGGACGAGAGCGTGTCGGTCGAGGAGTCCGTCGCGAACTTCCTCACCCTGACCCTGCCGGCCGACGGCCCGAGCGCCGCGCGGCTGGTCGAGGCGTGCCGCCGCCACGACGTGTACCTGCGCGACCTGTCGCCCCTGTCGCCGGAGTACCAGGGGCGCACCGTGCGCGTGGCGGTCAGGGACGCCGAGGAGAACGCGCGCATCGTGAGCGCGTGCGCGGCCGCCCTGGCCGTGCTGCGCCCGGCTAGGGCCGCACACGCCACGGCGTCGCCTGTCCTTCCGACCATGTCGTCGCCTGCTCTTCCGGTCACGGCGTCCGCTGCTCTTCCGGCCGCGGCGTCGCCTGTCCTTCCGGTCACGGGGTCGCCTGCTCTTCCGGTCACGGCGTCGCCTGCCCCTCCGGCCATGTCGTCCTCTGCCCTTCCGGTCACAGGGTCCCCGGGCGGCTCCGCCGTGGCGTCCCCGGCTGTTCCTGACACGGCGTTCGCGGCCGGCCCGGCCGTCGTGTCCCCGGGTGTTCCCGCCACGGCGTCTCCGGTCGTGCCCGCCGCGGCGTCCCGGGGTGTCCCTGCCGCGGCGGCCCCGGGTGGTCGGGCCGCCGGGTCCGCCCGGTGATCACCGTCGCCTCCCTCGCGCCCGTCCTCGGCGGGACGCTGGCGCTGAGCGGTGTCGCGGTGGCCGTCTCCCGGCGCCGCGAACTGCTGGTCCGGTGGTGCGCCTGGGCGGTCGGGGTGCCGCTGGTCGCCGGCGCGTTCTGGTGGGGCCGCCCCGGCGCCGCCGCCGTCGCGGTGACGGCCGGGGTGATCGCGGTGACGGAGTTCGGCGCGCTGATGCGGCTCGGCCCGCCCGACCGGGTGGTGCTCGCCGCGGCGGTGACCGGCGTGGTGCTCGCGGCCTGGCTGGCGCCCGGCGAGGTGTTCCGGGTGCTCGCGGCGGGGGCGCTCGCGGTGGCCGCCGTACCGCTGCTGGCCGGCGACGCCGAGCAGGGGCTGCGCCGCCTCGGTGCCGGACTGCTGGGGCTGGCCTGGATCGGGGTGACGGCCGCGCTGGTGCCGCTCGGGGCGAGCGCGCTCGCGCTGTTCATGGCGGTATCGGTCGCCGACATCGTGGCGTACTTCGCCGGCCCGCGGCTGGGAGGTCCGTCGCTGTCGCCGCTGTCGCCCGCGAAGCGGTGGAGCGGCACCCTGGCCGGAGCCGTCGCCGGACTCGGCACCCTCGCCGCCCTCGGCGCGCCGACCTGGCCGATGGCGGTCGCGGTGGCCGTCGGCGGGCCGGCCGGCGACCTCCTCGAATCCATGGTCAAGCGCGGCGCCGGGGTCAAGGACGCCGCTTCCTGGCTGCCCGGCTCCGGCGGCCTGCTCGACCGGATCGACTCGCTGCTCGTCGCCCTCGCCGTCCTGCTCGTCCTGAGCTGACGCCCGCGGGGGACCCCGGAGCGCCGGGGTCCCCCGTCGCGGAACCGGCCAAGGGGCATGGAAAAAGAACGAAAGGGATATTTCCGGCAATCGGCTGTCGGGTGCGCCACGACAACCCGAGGTTCGTGGTGGACGAGGTGCGCGAAGGCGTTAGCGTGGTGGGTGCCGACCGGCGGGGACCGTGCCGGATCGGGCTGGTCTCGAAAGCGCTGGAGCAGGGGGAAGCGGTGCGGGTCGGAGCGGGTTCTTGAGATTGCTGCACACGTCCGACTGGCACCTGGGCCGGTCCTTCCACCGCGTGAACATGCTCGAAGCCCAGGCCGACTTCATCACCCACCTCGTCGCGACCGTGCGGGAGACCTCCGCCGACGCCGTGGTCGTCTCGGGGGACGTCTACGACCGTGCCGTGCCCCCGCTCGCCGCGGTCGAGCTCTTCGACGAGGCACTGCACCGCCTCGCCGACCTCGGCGTGCCCACCGTGATGATCTCCGGCAACCACGACTCGGCCCGCCGCCTCGGCGTGGGCGCCGGACTCATCGGCCGCGCGGGCATCCACCTGCGCACCCGGCCGTCCGACGCGGGCACCCCGGTGGTGCTGGCGGACGCGCACGGCGACGTCGCCTTCTACGGACTGCCGTACCTCGAACCGGCCCTGGTCAAGGACGAGTTCGCGGTGGAGAAGGCCGGCCACGAGGCGGTGCTCGCGGCCGCCATGGAACGGGTCCGCGCCGACCTCGCCACCCGTGCGCCGGGCACCCGCTCCGTCGTGCTCGCGCACGCCTTCGTCACCGGCGGCCGCGGCAGCGACAGCGAGCGGGACATCACGGTGGGCGGTGTGGCCGCCGTACCGGTCTCCGTCTTCGACGGCGTCGACTACGCGGCCCTCGGACATCTGCACGGCTGCCAGACCCTGACGGAGCGCGTGCGCTACTCGGGCTCCCCGCTCGCCTACTCCTTCTCCGAGACCGAGCACCGCAAGAGCATGTGGCTCGTCGACCTCGACGCCACCGGCCAGGTCACCGCCGAGCGCCTCGACTGCCCCGTGCCGCGCCCGCTGGCCCGCGTCCGGGGCACCCTGGACGAGCTGCTCGCCGACCCCGCGCTGACCCCCCACGAGGACGCCTGGATCGAGGCCACCCTCACCGACGCCGTGCGCCCCGCCGACCCCATGGCCAGGCTCACCGCGCGCTTCCCGCACACCCTCAGCCTCGTCTTCGCCCCCGAACGCGCCCCGGACGACCCCGAGGTCTCCTACGCCCGCCGCCTCGCCGGCCGGGACGACCATGAGATCGCCCAGGACTTCGTCACCCACGTGCGCGGTGCGGGGCCCGACGAACGGGAGACCGCCGTGCTCCGCGAGGCCTTCGACGCCGTCCGCGCCGACGACGCCCGGCGGGAGGTGGCCCGATGAGGCTGCACCGGCTCGACATCACCGCCTTCGGCCCCTTCGGCGGCTCCCAGAGCGTCGACTTCGCCGCGCTCTCCACGGCCGGCCTGTTCCTGCTGCACGGCCCCACCGGCGCCGGCAAGACCTCCGTCCTCGACGCCGTCTGCTACGCCCTCTACGGCTCCGTGCCCGGCGCCCGCCAGAGCGGCCAGGGCGCGAACCTGCGCAGCGACCACGCCGACCCGGCCGTCCGCACCGAGGTCCGCCTCGAACTCACCGTCGCCGGACGCCGCCTGGAGGTCACCCGGCAGCCGCCGTGGGAGCGCCCGAAGAAGCGCGGCACGGGCACCACCCTCGACAAGGCCCAGACCTGGCTGCGCGAGTACGACGCACCCGCCGGCGTCTGGAAGGACCTCAGCCGCTCCCACCAGGAGACCGGCGAGGAGATCACCCAGCTGCTCGGCATGAGCCGCGAGCAGTTCTGCCAGGTCGTCCTGCTGCCCCAGGGCGACTTCGCCCGGTTCCTGCGCGCCGACGCCGAGGCCCGCGGCCGGCTCCTCGGCCGCCTCTTCGACACCCAGCGCTTCGCCGACGTGGAGAAGCGGCTCGCGGAGCGCCGGCGCGCCACCGAGGCCCGGGTGCGCGAGGGCGACGCCGCGCTGCTCGCCGACGCGCACCGCATGCAGCAGGCCGCGGGCGACGCCATGGAACTGCCCGGGCTGACCCCCGGCGAGCCCGGACTGGCCGAGACCGTCCTCACCGCGGCCGCCGTCGCCCGCGGCACCGTCCGCGAACAGCTCACCATCGCCGGCTCCCGCCTGACCGCCGCCGAGGCCGCGCACACCGCCGCCCGGCACACCCTGTCCGGCGTACGGGAACTCGCCCGCCTCCAGACCCGGTTCGCCGAGGCCCGCGAGCGCGCCGTACTGCTCCAGGAGCGGGCCGGGGAGCAGCGCGCGGCGCGGGAGCGCATGGAGCGCGGCCGCAAGGCGGAGGCCGTCGCCTCCGCGCTGGAACTGCGCGAGGAGTCGGAGAGCGCGCACCGGCGCGCCGCTGCCGAAGAGGCCCGCGCCCGCGGGCTGCTGCCCGGATCCGACGCCGAGTCCGGCGCGACCGGTCTCGCGGCCGCCGCCCGCCGCGCCGCCGAGGAACTCGGCGGTCTGGAATCGGCCCGGCGCGCCGAACAGCGGCTCGTCGCCCTGGCCGAGGAACGCCGCGGCCTGGACCGCCAGGAGCGCGCCGACGAGGACGTCCTGCGCGAGGCCGACGCCTGGCTCGACGGCTGGGACGCCGCCCGCGCCGCCCTCCAGAACCGCGTCGAGACCGCCCAGGCGGCGGCCACCCGTGCCGAACAGCTCGCCGTCCAGCGCGAACCCGCGCGCCGCCGCCTCGACGCGGCACGCGACCGGGACCGGCTGACCGCCGCGCTGGACGAGGCGGGCGGCCGGGTCCGCGCCTGCGAACAGCGCGCCCTCGACGCCCGCGACCACTGGCTGGACCTGAAGGAACAGCGCCTGGACGGCATCGCCGCCGAACTGGCCGGGCACCTCACCGACGGCGCGCCCTGCGCCGTCTGCGGAGCCACCGAACACCCCGCCCCGGCCCGCAAGGACGCCGGACACGTCGACCGCGAGACCGAGGAACGCGCCCACGCCGCCTTCCGGAAGGCCGACGCGCAGCGCACCGAGGAGGAGCGGCGCCTCGCCGCCGTCCGCGAGTCCCTGGCCGCCGCCACCGCGGAGGCCGGCGACACCCCCACCGCCCGCCTCGCCGCCGAGGCCGATGAGCTGGAGCAGGAGTACACCCGCGCCCGCCGTGCCGCCTCCGCCCTGCACGCCGCGCACGAGGAGCTGCGCCGGGCCGAGCAGGAACGCGAGCAGCGCCTGGCCGACCGCCAGCAGGCCGCCCTGCGGACCGCCTCCCGGCTCACCCGGCGGGACGCCCTGGAGCACGAACACAGCCTGCTGGAGGCGGAGTTGGCGCAGGCGCGCGGCACCGCGGACAGCGTCGCCGCCCGCGCGGCCCAGCTGGAGCTGCGGGCGGCCCGGCTCACCGAGGCCGCCGACGCGGTCCGCGCCGCCGACGACGCCGCCCAGCGGCTCAAGGACGCCGACGCCCGTCTCGCCGACGCCGCCTTCCGCGCCGGCTTCGACACCCCGCAGGACGCCGCCGACGCCCTCCTGGACGACGCCGCCCACCGCGCTCTCCAGCACCGCCTGGACGCCTGGCAGTCCGAGGAGGCCGCCGTACGCGCCGTGCTGGCCGAGGCCGACGCCGCGGCCGCCGCTCAGCGGCCGCCCGCCGACCCCGCCGCCGCGGAACACGCCGCCGCCGAGGCGGACCGGCGGCTGCGCGAGGCCGTCTCCGCGCATGACGCGGCCGCCCGCCGCACCGACGAGCTCGACCGCCTCTCCGCCCGCGCCGCCGACGCCGTACGACGGCTCGGCCCGCTGCGCGAGGAGTACGACCGGGTGGCCCGCCTGGCCGCTCTCACGGCCGGCACCTCCGCCGACAACGAGCGCAGGATGCGCCTGGAGTCGTACGTCCTGGCCGCGCGCCTGGAACAGGTCGCCGCCGCGGCGACGGTACGGCTCCAGCGCATGTCCTCGGGCCGCTACACCCTCGTGCACTCGGCCGACCGCTCCGGACGCGGCCGCAGCGGGCTCGCCCTGCACGTCGTGGACGCCTGGACCGGCCGGGAGCGGGACACCGCGACCCTGTCCGGCGGCGAGACCTTCTTCGCCTCCCTGGCCCTCGCCCTCGGCCTCGCCGACGTCGTCACCGACGAGGCGGGCGGAGTCCGGCTGGACACGCTCTTCATCGACGAGGGGTTCGGCAGCCTGGACGACCAGACCCTGGACGAGGTCCTGGACGTCCTCGACTCGCTGCGCGAACGCGACCGCAGCGTCGGCATCGTCAGCCACGTCGCCGACCTGCGCCGCCGCGTCCACGCCCGGCTGGAGGTCGTCAAGGGCAGGTCGGGCTCGGCGCTGCGGCAGCACGGCGTCTGACACCGCCGCGGCCGCCCCCGCTGCGTCACGCCGAACTCGCCCGCGGGGCCCCGCCCTTGTGCGTGTAGGTTCTCGCACCATGGTGCGATACGCGGATCCGGGCGAGCTGGAGTGGGTGGAGTCGGGCGGTGGCCCGCTGACGGCGGTCCCGGAGGCGGTGCTGCCGTTCTGGTCCGGCGCCGACGGCGAGGGCCCGGCCACCGACTACGACCGCGCGTGCGAGATCGACGGGGACGCCGCCCTGCTCCCGGTCGGCGACGGCACGGCCCTCGTCCTCGGCGGCGAACCCGCCGCCACCTCCTACCTCCCGGACCACGGCGTCCTTGTGCGCTGGTCCGCCGCGAACTCGGAGGAGGAACTGCTCGCCGGCGCCCGTGCCGGCCTGGAGTCCGCCGAGTGGGGGAGCGAACTGCGCTGGCGGATACCCGGCCCGGTGGTCCTGTTCGACTCGGCGTGGCCGGGCGAGGGCCTGGCCGGCGCCGAACACCTGCGCGTCCCGCTGGAGGCGGGTACCTACGCGGTACGGGCCGCCTACGTCCAGCCGGAACCGGAGACCTGGATCGGCCTGGTCCGCCTCACCCGGCTCGGCCCCTGATCCCGTCCCGTCCGCCGGGGCGCCGGGCAGGCGGACCCCCGCGCCGCACGCGAGGACAGCGCTCCCGCCCGCCGGGGCTCCGGGGAGGCGGACCTCCGCTCCGCACGCGGGGACACCGCTCCCGCCCGCCGACGGGCCGGCCGGCGCCTCAGCGCACGCCGTCGATCGCGATGTTCAGATGGCGCGGCCCGCGCAGCACCGCGTTCTCCCGGTACGGCGGCGGGTCGTCCACCAGGCGGGGGTTCTCCAGCCGCCTGGCCAGCTCGGCCAGCGCGATCTGCGCCTCGAGCCGGGCCAGCGGCGCGCCGAAGCAGCTGTGGATGCCGCTGCCGAAGCCGAGGTGCTCGATGTCCTGGCGGTCCGGGTCGAAGCGGTCGGGGTCGGCGAACCGCTCGGGGTCGCGGTTGCCCGCGGCGATCACCAGCCAGATCATCGACCCCTTCGGGATCGTGACCCCGCGGACCTCGATGTCGGTGATGTTGGTGCGCTGCGGGACGATCTGGACCGGCGGCTCGTAGCGCAGCAGCTCCTCCACGATCTTGATCGACAGCTCCGGGTCCTCCCGCAGCCGCTGGAGGATCTCCGGGTGCCGCAGCAGCGTCAGCATGCCGTTGGTGATCAGGTTGACCGTCGTCTCGTGACCGGCGATCAGCAGCAGCACGGCCGTCGCCAGGACCTCCATCGTCGACATGGACCCGTCCGGGCCGTGGCTGTTGGCCAGGTCGGACAGCATGTCGTCGCGCGGTTCCTTCTTGCGCTGCTCCACCAGCCCGGCCAGGTACATGCCGAGCTGCATCCGCGCCTCCTGCCACTCCTTCTGGAACGCCTCGCCGCCCTTCAGCCGCGTGGCGGGGTCGAGGCCGGCCACGATCGGGTCCACCAGCTCCCGGAAGTGCGGCTCGTCCTCGCGGGGCACGCCGAGGAGCCGGCAGATCACGGTGACCGGGAAGGGATAGGCGAACTGGTCGACCAGGTCGATCTCGCGCGCGTCCCCGAACCCGTCGATCAGCTCGGTGACGATCCGGTGCATCTCCGGCTGCATGTCGTACACCCGGTGCGGCTTGTCCGGCGGCCCGAAGGCGCTGTTGGTGATGCGCCGCAGCCGGTCGTGCTCGGCGGGGTCCAGCCGGATGAACGACGGCGGCAGCCCCGTGTCGTCCTCCCCCTGGGGCAGCGCGTCCGGACCGGTGACGGTCAGGTTGGCCGCGTCGGAGCTGATCCGGGGGTCGTGCAGGAGGCTCTCGATGTCCCAGTACGAGCTGATGACGTACGGGCCGTTCTCTCCGTCGTGCACCACCGGCGTCTTGAGCAGCTCCGCGTACAGCGGATACGGATCGTGGCGATTGGCGTGGTCCAGGATCTGGCGCACCAGCGAGACTTGCGGCATGAGGGGTCCTTGGGGCGTCGGGGCCGGGCGGCGGGTCAGTGGTGGGCCGGGGTGAAGACCATCCTGCGGTCGGCCGGCGAGTAGCCGCTGAGGGTCACGGTCGGGCCGTGGGTGGGCAGCGACGGGTCGGGGAAGTCGGCGGGCATCGGCTGCCGTCCCTCGGGACGCCGGTCCATCGTCGGGTAGTCGACGGGGAACGGCGCGCCCTGCTCGATCTGCCGCTGGTAGTACTCCAGCCACTTCGCGCTGTTGAAGGTCACGGCGGCCACGATCCGGCCCTTGTACCCGTAGACGCCCGCGAACCGGCGCTCGGCCAGCGACCCTTGCGTGATCATGATCTCGTCGGCCATCGGCGGCACACCGACCGACTTGATGTTCACGCCGAACTGCGAGGACCAGAAGGCCGGCATCCACATGTGCGGGCGGCGGTCGGTGGCCGCGCAGACCATGTTGTGCGCGGCCGTCGCGCCCTGCGCGACCGCGTTGCCCCAGTGTTCGAGCGACAGGAACTGGTAGCCGAACAGCGGGTGCGGGGACCGCGCCACGTCACCCGCGGCGAACACGTCGTCCGTCACGATGCCCCGGAAGTCGAAGGCCCGGCAGCCCGCGTCCGTGGCGATGCCGCGCGGTCCCGCGCCGAGCCCCGACCCGGCCAGCCAGTCGGTGTTGCGGATCGAGCCCAGCGACACCACCACGACGTCCGCCTCGACGACGCTCTCGTCGGACAGATGGACCGCCCTGACCTTGCCCGCCGAGTCGCCCTCCAGCGCCGTCACCGTCACATGGGTGCGCAGGTCCACGCCGTTCTCGAGCTGGAGGTCCGTCGCCACCGCGCCGACCACACCGCCGAGGGCGCCCACCAGCGGGCCGCCGGCGCGTTCCGCGACGGTGACCTCCATGCCCCGCTCCCGGCAGGCCGAGGCGACCTCGGAACCGGCGAACCCGGCGCCGATGACGAACACCCGGCGGGCCCCCGCCTTCAGGCGCCGGTACAGTCCCACCGCGTCGTCCCGGGTGCGCAGCACGAACACGCCGCCGAGTCCGGCCTCCGCCTCGTTCGGCCAGGGCCGGGCGCGGACGCCGGTGGCGATGAGCAGCCGGTCGTACTCGATCTCGTCGCCGTCGGACAGCCGTACCCGCTTCGCCGTGATGTCGAGACCGCTCGCGGCGACGCCGAGCCGCCACTTCGCGTCGATGTCCCGCGACTGCGGCAGATCGGTGTGATCGGGGGAGGCCTTGCCCAGCAGCACCGCCTTCGACAGCGGCGGCCGGTCGTACGGCTCGTACGGCTCGTCACCGACCATCGTCAGCGATCCGGCGAAGCCCTCCGCGCGCAGCGTCTCCGCGGCGCGCAGCCCGGCCAGCGAGGCGCCGACGACGACGATCCGGCCCTCGCGGCGCAGCCAGTCCACGTAGTCAGCGGCCATCGGACGACTCCCGCCCGGCGTCGGCCACGAAGTCGGACCCGGCCAGGAAGCCGTCCCGGGGGTCCAGACCGTCCGCCGTGATCGCCTGCACGGGGCAGGCGGCCACCGCCCGCTCCAGCCGCTCCAGCTGCTCCTCGTGCGCCAGCGGGTCGTAGATCAGCGACTCCTCGCCGTGCATGGTGAAGATGTCGGGCGCGAGGAACGCGCACTGCGCGTACCCCTGGCATTTGTTCAGATCGACGACGAGCCTCATCCGCGCTCCGCCCTTCGATGGCCAGGTCCGGCGCGCGCCACTCAGGCTGCGTGGGCGTCCCCGGACGGCGGTCGTCCCCGTCCGCCAGCATGGGAGGAACGGCCGCGGACCCGCGAGCCGGACCACGCCGATCGGGTGACGTCGGCGGGGGCGCCGCGGTGTCACGCGGGCGCCGCCGCGCGGCGGCGGTTCCGGCCGCTCGCCACGAGGATGTGCAGGCTCACCACCAGCGACCAGGCCGGGAAGACCAGCTCCGCCCAGGGCACGTTCGACGAGACGAAGAGCAGGGTCAGGGCGGTGAGGAAGCCCACCACCGACAGCGGGCAGGGCAGCACGCCCATGCGGTGCCCGATCACCGACATCGAACACACGAAGACGGCCGCCATCCGCATCGCGTACCCGGTCATCAGGGTGTAGGCGAACTGCCGGCCGAAGTCCCAGGTCGACGCCCCGGCGGACGAACCGGAGGTGTGCGCGAGCGAGAGCACGGAAGCGGCCGCCGCCGCGGCTCCGAACATGGTGGCCGTGAAGACCAGTCCGCTGCCCAGCAGGACCGTGGCCAGGAACTTGTCCTCCACCTGCCCGACATGGGCCCGCAGGGCGCCCACGAACCACAGGAAGAAGATCCCGGCGAACGGCACCAGCGCGAGCGCGGCCCGTACGGCGTCACGGCGCGAGGAGTCGCTCAGCTCCTGCGCGGTCGCCGCGTCCGCGCCCTCGGGGATCCCGAGCCGGATCAGTACGATCGCGGCGGCGATCAGCAGCGCGAACACGACTCCGGCGAGCCCGGCGGCCCGTGGGGTCTCCAGCGCCTGCTGCCCCGGCCTGTTGCCCTGCATAGCCCGGCCCGCCTCCTTCGTCTCGCCCCCGCACCAGCAAGCCGCCCCACCCCCACCCCCGCCACCGGAACACGTCCGTCCGGCCGAGCGGACCACACGGGCGACCGGGGGTGCGGGGACGGAGGGACGGTGGGTGCGGAGAAGGGGGTGCGGAGGCGGTGGGTGGGCCTCGGCCCGGGGGCAGAAGGGGTCGATATCCGGCCGGCCGCTGCGTAGCGTGACCGTCCATGTCGAGCTTCGCGCGGCCCACGGCCGAAGAACTCCGCCGCGACCCCCTGCCCCTGCGCGGCCGCGTCGCGCTCGTCACCGGCGCCGGCCGCCGCGCCGGTATCGGGCACGCGGTGGCCCGGCGGCTGGCCGCCCACGGCGCCAGTGTCCACCTCCACCACCATGTGCCCCACGACGCGGCGATGCCCTGGGGCGCCGACCGCCCCGAGGAGGTCGCCGACTCGGTGCGCGAGGCACTCGGCGATCCGGCGGCACGCGTCACCGAGGGACCGGGCGACCTGTCCGACCCCGCCGGACCGGCGCGGCTCGTCGACACGGTCGTCGCGGAGTTCGGCCGGCTCGACATCCTCGTCGCCAACCACGCTCTCAGCGGTTCGGACGGCGGCCTGGACGGGATCGACGCCGCGATGCTGGACGCCCACTGGGCGGTGGACACCCGCTCGGTGCTGCTGCTGGTCCAGGCGTACGCCCGGCACCGCGCCACCCTTGCCGGTGACGCCCCGGGCGGACGCGTGATGATGATGACGTCCGGCCAGGACATGGCGGGCGGGATGCCCGGCGAGATCGCCTATGCCCTCCAGAAGGGCGCCCTCGCCTCCGTCACCCGCTCCCTGGCCGCCGATCTCGCCGGCCGGGGGATCACGGTGAACACCGTCAACCCCGGTCCCGTGGACACGGGTTACGCCACGGGCGAGGCGCACGCGGCCGTGGCCGCCCGGTTCCCCTCCGGGCGCTGGGGGCAGCCGGACGACCCGGCCCGCCTCATCGCGTGGCTGGCCACCGACGAGGCGGGCTGGATCACCGGCGAGGTCATCAACTCCGAGGGCGGATTCAGACGTTGATCGACTCTGCTGCGCCTGCGTTGCGTTGAGCGAGCACCCTCGTTCCGGCCGGAGCCGGAGCCGGAGCCGGAGCCGGAGCCGGAGCCGGGAGCGGGGGCCGGAGCCGGAGCCGGAGCCGGGAGCGGGGGCTCGGGTGCGGGCGGCCCCGTGGTGCGGGGCCGCCCCGTTCTCAGAGCCGGGACAGTTCGTCGAGGAGGTCGTCCAGGCCGAGGGAGCCCTGGGAGAGGGCGGCCATGTGCCAGGCCTTCAGGTCGAAGGCGTCGCCGTGCCGTTCGCGGGCCCGCTCGCGGCCCAGGAGCCACGCCCGCTCGCCCAGCTTGTAGCCGATGGCCTGGCCCGGCATGGTCAGGTAGCGGGTCAGCTCGCTCTCCACGAAGTCCGCGGGGCGGCTGCTGTGCGCCCCGAAGAACTCCTCGGCCAGCTCCGGCGTCCAGCGCTCACCCGGGTGGAAGGGCGAGTCCGCCGGGATCTCCAGCTCCAGGTGCATGCCGATGTCGATGATGACCCGGGTCGCCCGCATCATCTGGGCGTCCAGATAGCCGAGCCGCTCGTCCGGCTCCGTCAGGAACCCCAGCTCGTCCATCAGGCGCTCCGCGTACAGCGCCCAGCCCTCCGCGTTGGCGCTGACCCCGCCGAGCGTGGCCTGGTAGCGCGAGAGGTTCTCCGCCACGTGCGCCCACTGCGCCAGCTGGAGATGATGTCCCGGCACCCCCTCGTGGTACCAGGTGGACACCAGGTCGTACACCGGGAACCTGGTCTGTCCCATCGTCGGCAGCCAGGTGCGTCCCGGGCGGGAGAAGTCCTCCGACGGGGCCGTGTAGTACGGGGCCGCCGCACCGCCGGGCGGCGCGATCCGCGACTCCACCTTCCGTACCCGCTCGGCGAGTTCGAAGTGGGTGCCGTCCAGTTCCTCGATGGCCTTGTCCATCAGGCCCTGGAGCCAGACGCGTACCTCCTCCACACCCTCGATGTGCCGGCCGTGCCCGTCCAGGTGCGCGAGCGCCACCCACGGCGTCTCCGCGCCGGGCAGCACCTTCGCGGCCTCCTTCCGCATCTCGCCGAGCAGGCGGTGGAACTCCGACCAGCCGTAGGCGTAGGCCTCTTCCAGGTCGAGGTCGCTGCCGTTGAAGTAGCGGGCGCAGCGCGCGTACCGCTCGCGGCCCACCGCGTTCGGCGCGCCCTCGACGGCCGGCAGGTACACCTCCCGCATCCAGTCCCGCAGCGCCACCACGGCGCCCGTCGCGACGCGGCCCGCCTCGTCCAGCTCCGCGCGCAGCGCGTCCGGCCCGGCGGCGGCGAACTCCTCGAACCAGCCGCGGCCCGTGCCGTCCGTGTCCGACCACTGGTCGAGCTGCTCGACGAACGTGGCGGTGGGCCGCGGCGCCGCGTACAGCTTGCGTTCCAGACCGAGCGCCAGGGACTCCTGATAGCCCGCCAGCGCCGCCGGCACCGCACGCAGCCGCCGCGCGATCGCCGCCCAGTCCTCCTCCGTCTCGGACGGCGTCACCGTGAACACCTCGCGCACGGCGTGCCCCGGCGTGTGCAGGTTGCCGACCGCGCGGAGGTCCTCCTCACCTTCGTGCATGGCCAGCTCGGCGGTGAGCCGCTCGCGGAGCAGCCGCCCGCAGCGCCGCTCCTCGTCGCTGTCCGCGCCGGGCTGCCGCTCGGCCTCCGCCAGCTTCGCCAGCGTGGCGCGGGCCAGGTCCGCGACGGCCCGGCGGCCCGCGGGGGAGTAGTCGGGCAGCAGGCCCGAACTCTCCCGCACCCCCAGATACGTACCGGTGACGGGGTCGAGCGCGATGTACTCGTCGACGTAGGCGTCGGCTACCTCTCGGGGCAGCGGGATCTTCGTCTCAGACATGCCGTCCATCCTCACGCCCGAGCGCGCTCACGTCACCCGGGTATTCCCGATTCGGCTCTCGGCGTGACCGGTGGCAGCAGCGGCCCGCAGTCCCACTGCTGGAAGATCAACCGGGTCTCCACCCGCGCCACTTCGCGCCGCGAGGTGAACTCGTCCAGCACCAGCCGCTGGAGATCGGCCATGTCCGCCACGGCGACATGCACCAGGTAGTCGTCGGGTCCGGTCAGATGGAACACGGTGCGCGACTCCGGCAGCGCCCTGATCCGCTCCACGAACGGGCCCACCAGTTCCCTGCGGTGCGGTCTCACCTGGACCGACAGCAGCGCCTGGAGCCCGCGCCCCAGCTTCGCCGGGTCCAGCCGCAGCTCATGGCCGAGAATCACCCCCGAGCGGCGCAGCCGCGTCACCCGGTCCAGACACGTCGACGGCGCCACGCCCACCTGCGCGGCGAGATCCCGGTACGTGGTCCGGGCGTCGTTCTGCAACAGCCTCAGCAGATGGAGATCCACCGGATCCAGTACGACGGATTCAGCCATGGGGCGAACGTAACACGGAGTTCAGCCCCAACCGTCCGTCCTCTGTTCACCCTTCCGCTCATGGACTCAGCCAGCACGCGCGCCCCCGGCACCCACGACGCGTCCGACGCCCACGACATGTCCGACACCCACGGCGGCCCTCACAGCGCCCTCGGCCTCCGCGGCCTTCCCGACGCCGCGCGCACCGCGACGCGGGCACTGGCCACCGAGGCCGTGCACGCCGGCCGCGACGACCTCGCCCGCCAGGGCCTGCACGCCCCGCCCATCGACCTGTCGACGACCTACCCCTCCTACGACAGCCGCGGTGAGGCCGCCCGCATCGACGCCTTCGCCACCGACGGCGCCGACCCCGTCGGACCACCGGTCTACGGCCGCCTCGGCAACCCCACCGTCGCCCGCTTCGAGACCGCGCTCGCCCGCCTCGAAGGCACCGAGTCCGCCGTCGCGTTCGCCAGCGGCATGGCCGCGCTCAGCGCCGTCCTCCTCGCCCGGTCGGCGGCCGGGCTGCGCCATGTCGTCGCGGTACGGCCCCTGTACGGGTGCAGCGACCATCTGCTGACCGCCGGGCTGCTCGGCACCGAGGTCACCTGGACCGACCCGGCCGGCATCGCCGACGCGCTGCGCCCCGACACCGGACTGGTGATGGTCGAGTCCCCGGCCAACCCCACCCTCGCCGAGGTCGACCTGCGGGCCGTCGCCCATGCCTGCGGCTCCGTCCCGCTGCTCGCCGACAACACCTTCGCCACGCCCGTACTGCAACGGCCCGCCGAGCACGGCGCCCGGCTGGTGCTGCACAGCGCCACCAAGTACCTCGGCGGGCACGGTGACGTCCTGGCCGGAGTGGTGGCCTGCGACGAGGAGTTCGCGGGCCGCCTGCGGCAGATCCGCTTCGCCACCGGCGGCGTCCTGCATCCGCTGGCCGGCTACCTGCTGCTCCGGGGGCTGTCCACGCTCCCGGTACGGGTCCGCGCCGCCTCCGCGACCGCCGCCGAACTGGCCGCACGGCTGGCCGCGGACCCGCGCGTGGCCCGTGTCCGCTACCCGCGCCTGGGCGGCGCCATGGTCGCCTTCGAGGTCCACGGCGACCCGCACGAGGTGATCTCCCGGGTCCGGCTGATCACCCCGGCGGTCAGCCTCGGCAGCGTCGACACCCTCATTCAGCACCCCGCCTCCATCAGCCACCGCATCGTCGACGCCGGCGACCGGCGCGGGGCCGGGGTCGGCGACCGTCTCCTGCGGATGTCCGTGGGTCTTGAGGACACCGAGGACCTCTGGGCGGACCTGACACAGGCCCTGGGCCCGGAGACACGGACGCCCGCGCGCGTGGGAGCGGGAGCGGGCTCGGCTTCGGGGGAGGCGGCGGGGCGGGAACGCTGAGCGGTGCGCGGAGGGGGGCGGCGGACGGTGTACCGGGGGCGGGGCGCGGTGTACCGAGGGTGTGGCGGGGGTGTCGAGCGGCGGGGTGTGGGGCGTGGCGCGGGAGTCCCGCCACGGGCCCCGCCCCGGCGCACCGTGCGCCCTACCGACCGGCGCACCGCGCGTCACACCGACCGGCGCGCCACCGCGACCGGCACCTCACCGCCTCCGCCCCGCCCCGCGCCCACCCCCTCGCCCCGGTCTCCCGTGAGGAAGCGGTCAGTTCCGGTGGGACCGGTCCCCGAGCGTGCCCCGGGCGATGCCGTACGGCGGCCGGGCGGCGGCCGGGGCGGCGCCCAGGCGGGCGGTGATGACGAGGGTGCCCTCCTCGACCTGGTAGTCCAGCGGCAGGCCGAGGCCGCGCATCGCCGCGACCATCCCGGTGTTGGCGGCCCGCGTCACCGCGTACACGCTCTCGCAGCCGGCCTCCACCGCCATCGACACCAGGCTGGAGAGGAGTTCGGCGCCGATGCCGCGCCGCTGCCAGTCGTCCTCGACGAGCAGCGCGACCTCGGTCTCGTCACCGTCCCAGAGCAGATGCCCGAGGCCGACGACCCGGCCGGAGGCGGTCCGCGCGGCCAGGGTGCGGCCGAAGCGCGGGCTGAGCAGGTGGTTGAGATAGCGGTCCGCGTTGCCGACCGGCCCGTGGTAGCGCATGGCGAGGGTGTCCGGCGAGCACCGCTCGTGCATCGCCCGGGCCGCCTCCAGGCCATCGGCGTCGATCCGGCGCACCGTGATGTCGTTGCCCTCGGGCAGCGTCAGCACCTGTTCGCCGCGCGGGAGGCGGGGGCCGAGCCGGCCGTCCAGCTCCACCAGGGCCCGCGCCCGCGCGAACTCGGTCGGGGTGAAGGGCAGATACGGCCGTTCCACGGTGAGCACGCCGCCCTCCGGGGCCCGCAGCCGCATCCTCGTCTCCTCCAGCACCCCTTCCACCGGCACGGGCTCCGGCCCGCGGCCGCCGTTCAGCGGGACGGCCGGCTGCGAGCGGATCGTGCACCGGCCCAGCAACTGCCGCAGCGCCAGGGGCAGTTCCGCCGCGTCCAGGGCGGTACGGGTGGCGAGGCCGAGGATCCGGGTGGGCGCGTCCACCAGGTCGTGGGTGTCGGCCCGCTCGATCCACGTGGACCTGCCGCCCGCCCGCGCGACGGTCCGGGTCAGCTCCGCCGCCGACAGCGCGTCCGGCGTCCGCAGCAGGAACTCGTCCACCGTGCCGTCGGCCAGCGGGTGGGTCTGCAGGCTGAGGATGTCGACCCGGTGGGCGGCCAGCGCCGTGCACAGCGTGGCCAGCGAACCGGGTTCGTCCCGCACCGTGGTCCGCATCCGCCACAGCGTGGTCCGCTCCTCCGCCGCCGCCGAGGAGTCCGCGGCGTGCCGCCCGGCCGGTCCGCCCTGTCCGGCGGCCGAGGACTGCCCGGCCGGCCCCGCCGCGGCGGCCGGCCGGGCGCCGGTATCCCCGACCGGGGGCGCGTGACCGTGGCGCCGTGCCCACCAGGTGTGGAACCCGGCGGTCGCGGCCAGCGCGACCGCCGAGATCACCAGCAGGGCGGGACCGTCCGGACCGTGCCCGATCAGGTTGGCCACCCCGTCCGCCACCGCGACGGCCGTGAACAGCGCGGCGAGCTCGACGAGATCCCTCCGCCAGTGGTGCACCGGCCGTCCGTTCCGCGACCGGGTCACCTGAGACAAGTCTGAAGTCATGCATCCACTGTGGAGGAACGGTGTTGCGTGATCACGAACGATGTGTGACCGATCGGTAAAGCGCGCATACGCCCCTTTTTGTTGCCGTTTCCACGATCGGTCCGGGCAGCTCAGGCGGCCTCCTCGCCGGAGAGGTACTGCCGCAGCCGCCGCGCCTGGGCGACCAGCCGCGACGACCCGCCGCGGGCCGCCGTCTCCGCCAGGTGCGGTACGGCCCCGAGGGCACCGGGGCGTCCGGCCGCGCCGGACCGCTCGGCGCAGTCCGCCGCCACGGCCAGCAGGTCCCCGAGTCCCCGGGCCGCCACGGCCGCGGCCTCCGGCCGGGCTCCGGCGAGCCGGGCGAGCGGGACGGGCAGGGCGTGGCCGAGCATCTCCCAGATCGTCGC
Source organism: Streptomyces sp. NPDC090108 (assembly GCF_044747185.1). Lineage (NCBI taxonomy): Bacteria > Bacillati > Actinomycetota > Actinomycetes > Kitasatosporales > Streptomycetaceae > Streptomyces > Streptomyces sp. NPDC090108. The sequence continues at coordinate 978,777 of NZ_JBIVDQ010000003.1, read as the reverse complement.
GTTCGCTGCCGTGGCCGCCGCCGTACGCGCCGCGTCGGCCAGCCGCTGCGGCTTCACCGCGCCGCGCCCCATCAGCTCGCCCAGGTCCGCGCCCAGCCGTACCGGGTCCAGCTGCCCCCGCGCGGCGAGCACCAGCAGGGCGTCGACGGCGGCCAGCCGGTCCTCGTGATGCCGGGCGCCGAGGCCGTACGCCACGCACAGGTGCACGGCCTCGCCCGCCTCGCCCTCCGATTCGGCGAGCAGCGGCAGCACGCCGTCGCCCCGCTCGTCGTCCACCGCCGTGTCGGCGATGTCGTGCACCAGCCGGGCCGCGACGTGTTCCCGGCCCTCCGGGAGCACGGCCAGCCAGTGCGGACGTATGTGCCGGCCGAAGTGGTAGTAGCACCCGCGGGCCGTGAAGACGGGTACCGGGTCGCCGAGTTCCCGGAACTCCGGCGGGAATCCCTCCCTCATTTCCGGGAGTTCGGCCAGCTCCAGGAGGACGCGCACGCCCTTGGTGCGGCGCCGCGTCTCCGGGAGGGTGAGTTCGGTGCCGAGCAGGCGGGCCAGCCGTTCGCCCTCGGGGCTGCCGAGCGCCGCAGCCCGCCGGGCCGCCTCCGCGGCGGCCGTCCGGTCGTCCCGGCGCACCCGCAGCAGGGCCTGCGCGAAGTCGGAGGCGCAGACCCGGGCGCCCAGGCGCAGGTACTCGGCGAGCCGGTCCACCAGTTCGCCCGGCTCCAGCAGACCGGTGCTCCAGGTGGGCGTGGCGAGCAGCAGCGGCGGCGGATCGGTGTGCAGGCGGTACGCCAGTTCGCGGAACCGGGCGTCGAAGATCCGGGTGAGGGCGTTGTGCGGGCACGCGTGCCGCCGCGGTCCTGTCCGTACCGCGTCGAGGAGCGTCGCGGCGTCCGCCTTTCCGTGCAGGACCGCGAGCAACAGGTCGAGTACCGACTGCGGGGCGGTCAGGCCGCCCGCGTGCCCGAACAGGGCGTCCCGGCGTGCGTGGAGCGGGTGGTCCGATGACGCCCACCAGCGCTTCGCGACCACCGGCGCGAGCGCCGCGCGCAGCGCGTCCGGGTGCAGGTGGGCGTGCCGTACCAGGCCGTCCAGCGCACGCTCGAAGGCGGCCACGCCGCTCTCGGACGCCAGCAGCGCCCCGACCTCCTCGGCCAGTTCCTCCACGGTGTGCGGGGCGGGGGCGAGCCGGACCGGCCGCGGTGCCGGCGGCAGCACGTCGTCCTCGGGCTCCCTCTCCGTGCCGGTCTCCGTGATTCCGAGGAGCGTGGCCGCGCGGGCCCGCAGCGCGGGCGTCAGCTGTTCGGCGGCCTCGGCCAGTTCGGTGCGCAGCTCCTCCGTGCCGATGGCGCGCGCGTGCCGCTCCAGCAGCTTCAGCGCCCGTTCCTGCAGCTGGGTGTCCTCGTGCCCGAACGCCCGGGCAACCGCCGGCAGCAGGTCCGCCGCGGTCCCGGGATCCCGGGACAGGACCTTGCCGAGCAGGACCAGCTGGGCGCGCACGAGTTTCTTCTCGGGACGGAAGAGCAGCCCTTCGGAGGCCTCGGCCAGCTGGAGGGTGGTCAGACGCGCCCCGCCGTCACCGGCGCCGTCGAGCACCAGACCGGCGAGGACCTTCTGCGCGTGTGAGGCGACCGCGACGACCCCGTCCCGGGCCATCGCCGTCCAGTCGGCGACCCGCTCCCGCTCCTCCTCGCGCGTGAGTTCGACAGCGAGCAGGATTGGCAGGAAGGCCTGGTGGTCCGTGGGCGCCCCGCCGCGCAGCAGCCGGGCGACGCACGCGTCGGCGAGTGCCGCGCGGTCGAGCACGCCCTCACGGGCCAGCTTCGCCAGGGCGGCGGGCCAGTCCGCCACACCGCTCAGCAGCCAGCGGACCTCGGACACGTCGGTCAGCGTGAACAGCCCCCCGACCAGGGCGGCGAGATGCGGCTCGCGGCGCAGCCGCTCCGTGACGCCGTCCTTCTCCTGCCAGCAACTGCTGACGTGCTGTGCCCAGCCGGTCACGTAGGCGTCCGTCAGGGGCGCCTCGCATCCGGCGCGGCTCACGAGCCCGGCCATCAGCGTGTACGACACCCTCGCCGACACCGGGCGCTGGGCGAGCCGGAACGCCACGTCCGTCTGCCAGTCGGCGTCGCGGTCCTTCAGGGCCTCCACCAGCAGTTTCCCGGGCGCCGAACGCCACCGCAGGTCGGTCGCCGCGAGCCAGGCGGCCGCGGAGGCCGCCCCGGTGTGGCAGGCCGCTCCCGCCAGGTGCAGCGCGGGACGCACCCGGTTCGACCGTGCGCCCCAGGGTTCCGTCACGCGCAGCTCCTTGCGCAGGGCCCGCAGCGCGGGCAGGCAGGCGCGCCGTTCGGCCGGCCCCATGCGGGTCACCAGCCGCAGCGTCCTGGCCGTGTCGCCGGCCTCCACCGCGGCCAGCAGCGCGGTCGCCGCATCGGTCGCCTTCGCCGTGTCCACCGTGCCGGCCGTGTCCATTGTGCTCGCCCTGTCCGCCGTACTCACTGTGCCCGTCGTGTTCTTCGTGTCAGCCGTGTCAGCCGTGTTCGTCGTGTACGTCATGCTCGCTGTGTCCGCCGTGTCCGCCGTGTTCATCGCGCGTCCCCGCCGGTTCCCGCCGTTCCCGCGGACCCCGCCGTGGCGCCCCGTCGCGCCATGCGTACCGCCAGCGCGTGCTTGCACGGCCCGCGTCCGCCCCGGTACTTCGCCCACCACAGGCAGCTGCAGCTGAGCACCCCGGCCTCGTCCCGCACCCGGTGCCGGTGGCCGTCCGCCGCGGTGACCGTGGCCAGCGCGCCGTCCAGCGTCACCGCGTCGGCCGCCACCAGCTCGCGGGCCGTCCGCAGCCGCGGATTGTGCCTCTCGACCCGCTCGGCGTCGTAGGGGAGTTCACGGTGGAAGTACGCCGCCTCCGCCGTGTCGTAGCCGACGCGGCCTGAGGTTCCGAGACGCACCAGGGCCGCGCGGACCCGCTCGGGTGTGAGCCCCGAGGAGGCGGCGAGATCGGCCACGTCGATACGGGGTTCCCAGGCCAGCAGCACGGAGATCAGCTCGGCGTCGGCGGCCGCCTCGTCGGTGGCGAGCGCCGTCAGGACGCCGCCCTCACCGGAGAATCCGCGCGAGACGTCCGGCGACAGGGTCAGCGTGAGCCGCATGCCGGGCAGCACGACCTCCCAGGCGGCGGCCGTGGCCGCCGTGTCCGCGGCGCCGTTCACGGCCGGGCCGTACACGCGCAGGGCCGTCGCGTGGCGCAGCACCCGCCGCAGCGCCTCCAGCCGCTGCGGGCCGGGCAGGCACACCGCGCCCGGCGCGGGCCGCGTCGTCGGCCGCAGACCCCGGCCCGCCGGCACCACCCAGCGCGGGTCGCCCTGGCCCCGCCGGACCCCGCCCGTCCCCGGCAGCCCGCGCAGGAACCGGACCGCCTCGCCCGCCGGCAGCTCCGCCCGCAGGTCGAACCCGGCCGCGATCACCTGGGCCTCGGCGAAGCCGCGCAGCCACCGGTCCGGCAGCGGGACCTTCTTCTCCACCACCGGACCGTCCAGCGTGGTGACGGCCAACTCGTCCGGGCCGACGCGCAGATGGAGCGGATCGTCGGTGCCTATACGGGAGAGCGCCTCACGCAGCGGGTTGTTGACGTCCACGTTGGTCGTGCCGTGTCCCACCTCGCCGCCGTCGAGCCCCGGGGTGAGCACGTCCAGGCGCGCGTAGACCCCGCCGCAGCCGGAGAAGGACTCGAAGCGCAGCCGGTCCCCGTTGCCCGTGACCACCGGGTCCAGCGAGGCGCTCAGCCGGGGCTGGTGGTAACGCGCGGCCGCCACGTCGGCCACCGCCAGCAGCGCGGCCGAGGCCGCCTGCGGAGACGTCAGGAAGCCCGCGAAGAAGCGCGGATGGTCCTCGGCGCCGGTGGGCGTCGCCCCCTGGGACGTCTCCAGTCCGAGCCGGCGTCCGGTCGCGTCGGAGTCCAGCGCGGAGGCGCGGCGATAGGCCACGGTCTGCAGTGATCGCGTCATGGAAAAACCGTAGAGGCGACCACTGACAATGGCCCCTGCCTGCGGAAACGACCGTGTCCCCTGCCTGCGTAAACGCCGGTCGGCAGAGAGAATTGACGGAGGGTCGGAAGATGCCGCGCGCCGGGGGATGACGCCGGCGCGCGACACGCCCCGAGCCTACGGGACCGGCGGCCCGGTCCGTACCGTCCCGGCGCCCGAGCCGCCCTCAGCGGCTCCCGTCGAGGATGACCCGGGCGACCAGCGCGGGGTCGTCGCTCATCGGGCAGTGCCCGCAGCCGGGCAGGCGTACCAGCCTGGCGTGCGGGATGATCCGCTTGGCGCGGACGCCCTGCCTGCGGACGAGCAGCCGGTCGCGGGTCCCCCACGCGACGGTGACGGGCATGCCCGGCAGGTCGTCGGTGAACTGGACGGTGGCACCCGCCCGGAGGGTCGCGTCGAATCCGGTGGCCCCCACCAGCGCGAGCGTCTCGGCCACCACGGCGTCGGGCGCACGGCGTGCCGGACGGGCGTAGATGGTGCTGGTCAGCGCGGTGCGGCCGGCCGTGCTCCGCGACAGCCGTTCCACCAGGGGGACGGGGAGCCGCTGGGCGACGCCCCGCATGGTGAGCAGCAGGCCGAAGGCGTAGCGCCGCTCGGCCTGGGTCCAGAAGCCTGCGGGGGAGAACGCGGTGACGGACCGTACGAGCTTCTCGCGGCCCAGTTCCAGGGCCAGCAGGCCGCCCAGCGAGTTGCCGGCCACGTGCGGCCGGTCCAGCTCCAGTGCCCGGAACAGGGAGCCGAGCACGGTGTTCGTCGTGGCGAGGTCGTAGTCCAGACCGGCGGGCAGCGCCGGGGACGCGCCGAAGCCCGGCAGGTCCACCGCGATCACCTCGCGCTCGGTCGCCAGGATGTCCACGACCGGGTCCCAGGCCTGGAGGTGGTGGCCGATGCCGTGCAGGAGGACCAGCGGTTCGCCGCGTCCCACGCGCGCGTAGGAGACGGTCACGTCCTTCGGGCCGTGCGGGCTGGGAACCGTGAAGGAGACGGTCGCGGCCATGGAGTGCTCCTCTGCTGGTCGGCTGGCGGACGCCGTAGACAGCTTGTCAGCAATTACTACCGGCGGGTAGGCCCATGCTGCCCCGGATCATTGTGATCGGGAACGGTCCGATTTTGTCTGGACACGGGCATGCGTGTCGGCTGGGATGGGACGGTGACGACGGACATCGCGATCGACGCCTTCGAAGAGAACCGCCCTCTGCTCATGGGGGTCGCCTATCGCATGCTCGGCCGTGTCGCCGACGCCGAGGACGTGGTCCAGGACGCCTGGCTGCGCTGGTCCCGCGCGGAGCGCGGGGAGGTCCGCGAACCGCGCGCCTACCTCGTGCGCATCACCACCCGGCTGGCCATCGACCGGCTCCGCCAGGTGAAGGTGCGCGACGAGGCGTACGTCGGTCCGTGGCTGCCCGAGCCGTACGTCACCGACTTCGGCGACACCGTCCCCGACACCGCCGACCGCGTCCTGCTCGCCGACTCCGTCTCCCTCGCCGTCCTCGTCGTACTGGAGTCGCTGTCCCCGCTGGAGCGCGCGGTCTTCGTCCTGCGGGAGGCGTTCGGCTATCCCTACGCCGAGATCGCCACGCTGCTCGACCGCGGGGAGCCGGCGGTACGGCAGCTCGCCGGCCGGGCCCGCCGGCACGTAGAGGAGCGGCGGCCGCGCTACGAGGTCGACCCCGCCCAGCGCCGCGATCTGACCGAGCGTTTCCTCGCCGCCGCGGCCGAGGGCGACCTCGGCGGTCTGATGGCCCTGCTCGCCCCGGACGCACGGCTCGTCGGCGACAGCGGCGGCAAGGCGAAGGCGCCGGTGCGGATCCTGCACTCCGCCGACAAGGTCGGACGCTTCCTCGCGGGTGTCGCCCGCAAGGGCGTGCCCGGTCTGTCCTTCCGGTTCATCGAGGTCAACGGCGGCCTCGCGGTGCTCGCGCTGGCCGACGGCGAGCCGGACAGCGTCTTCCAGGTGGACATCGCCGACGGCCTCATCACGACCGTGTACGCCATCCGCAACCCCGAGAAGATCCGGTCGCTCGCCGGAGGGTGAACCGCCCCGCGGGCGGCGGCTCACGAACGCCGTGTGAACGCTTGGCGGCACGGCCCTCACGGGCCGCCCGGGGGAACGAGGATTGGTATTGACCAAGGGTGAGTGCCGCCCTATGGTCGCAGAGAACTGCAACAACCTTTAATAAACAAGGCGCAAAATACCGCCGGACCACGGCTCTTGCGGAGGACAGGGTGGGGACCACGCAGCTCGAAACGGTGCCGGAACCGAAGTACTGGCACCTCAAGACCGTGCTCAGCGAGGCATTGGATTCCGAGTTCACCGTCGGCGAGATCCTGCCCAACGAGCGCGATCTCGCCGCCCGTTACGGCGTCGCCAGGGCCACGCTCCGGCAGGCCCTCGAGCAACTGGAGCTGGAGGGGCGGCTCCAACGCCGACGGGGGGTCGGCACGACGGTCGCGCCACCGCGCGTGGGCGTCGACGTAGGCACCGAGCGGCACGTCTGGCCGGGGGCGGACGACGACGCGTGGCAGCCCGTCGACTGCGCGCCGGCGGTGCCGCCCGCCGCTGTCGCGGCGGCCCTGGAGAGCGGCTCCGCCGAGGTGTACACCGTCCGCCGTTCGCGGATGTCGCACGGGCGGCCCGTCGCGACCGAACTGCTCTATATCGCGGCCTCGTCGGTGCCCGACCTCACCGCCATCGACGCCCCGTCCGGACCGGCACGCGCGCGTGCGGTCCTGCGCGAACTGCAGCGTCTGGAACTGGAGGGCCAGGACCGCGCCGTCGAGCTGGGCTCGGCCCGCGCGGACGACGCCCGGGAACTCGACCGGCTGCCCGGCTCCCCGGTGCTGGTCGTCACCACCCGGTTCTTCGCCGGCGGCCGCACCGCGGCGCTCTCCGTGGCCACCTACCGTGCCGACACCTGCCGGCTCACGTTCGGCGACTCGCCCGACGTGGAGATACACCACGACCCGGAGCAGCGCGCCTCCTGACCGACCCGCACCCCCGTCGCGCCCCGGAACTCCGCGGCGCACGGGGGTGCGGCATGGCCGGAGCCTTTTCCGGCGCCCTCGGCGCGGTGCCTTCGGCGTGGCGTACTCGACGCGGCGCTTTCAACGTAGCGCCCTCAGCGCGTGCCTTTGTGTGGCGCCCTCAACGCGGCGCCGGCACCGTGCCCTCGACCGTGAACAGCTGCTTCTCGACGTGGTCCAGGGCCAGCCGCAGCGCCCCCGTGGTCACCACGGCCTCGCCGAGCAGCGACAGGGCCACCCGGGGCGGCCGCAGACAATAGCGGGCGAGTTCCCGGCGCAGCGGATCGAGGACGTCGTCGAGCCCCGCCGCCCAGCCGCCGATCACGACCAGCTCCGGGTCCAGGGCCAGCACCAGCGCGGCCACGTCGTGGACGAGCCGCTGGATGAAGCGGTCGACGGCCTCCCGCGCGCGCGGGTCTCCCTCGCGGGCCAGCGTGAACACCTCGGCGACCGCGTGCTCGTCCAGCGGGTGCAGCGGCTCGTCCGTGGTGGACAGCAGCGTCTCCGGGGTCTTCTCCCGGCCCAGCAGATGCAGCGCGCCGATCTCCCCGGCCGCACCGCCGTACCCCCGGTGCAGCCGGCCGCCGATCAGCGAACCCGCCCCCGGACTCAGCCCGGCCAGGACGAACACCACGTCGTCCGTCTCCGTCGCCGCGCCCTTCCAGTGCTCCGCCACGGCGGCGGCGTTGGCGTCGTTCTCCACCAGCACCGGGCACTTGAAGGAGCGGCCGAGGCGCTCGCCCAGCCGCAGGCCCGTCCACTGCGGCAGCGCGGTGCCCAGCCGGACCGTCCCGTCGGCCTCCACGATGCCGGGCGTGCCCACGCCCACCGCCCGCAGGGAGCCCCGCGCGACCCCGGTCCGGCGCAGCAGCTCGGCGACCGCGCCGCGCAGCCGGTCCAGCCGTTCGTCCGCCGGAGCCGTCTCGCCGACCTCCCTGGCCTGGGTGCCCAGCACGCGTCCGTCGAGGTCGGACAGGAGCGCGGCGACCCGGTGGGGCCCGATCTCCAGACCCAGCAGATGCCCGGCCTCGGCCCGGAACCGGAAGCGCCGGGCGGGCCGCCCCTGGCGGCGCGCGGTGCCCTCGTCGGCGGCCTTCTCGACCACGAGTCCGGCCTCGATCAGCCCTTCCACGACCCCCTCGACGGTGGGCCGGGACAGGCCGGTGAGCCGGGTGATCTCGGTGAGCGTCGCGCAGTCCGTGGCCCGGAGCGCGTGCAGCACCACCGTGGAATTGATCCTCCGCAGCAGCGAGGGATCGCCGCCGGTCAGTTGCCCCACCGTCCGTCCTCCCAGCTCGCGCGCGTGTGGGGCGGATCGTACTCGGCCCGGTCCACCCCGGCGAGAGCCGGGTTCCCCGCCGGGCGCGCGGCCGTCACCGCTCACCCGGGCGCGACGAACCCGGACTCGTAGGCGGAGATCACCGCCTGTGTGCGGTCCCGGGCCCCGAGTTTGGCCAGTACGGCGCTCACGTGCGACTTCACCGTCTCCGTCCCCACCACCAGCCGGCCCGCGATCTCACCGTTCGTCAGTCCCCGCGCCATGAGCCGCAGCACCTCCGCCTCGCGTTCCGTGAGCCGGGCCGCCGACAGGGGCGCGCCGGACCGCTCGCGGCCCGCGGCCGCGTCCCGTCCGCCGTAGCGGTCCGCGAGCCGCCGTACGGACGCGGGGAAGAGCAGCGAGCCGCCCTCCGCCACGAGGCGCACCGCGTGCACGATCTCGGCCGGCCGGGCCCGCTTCAGCAGGAAGCCGTCGGCACCGGCGCGCAGGGCCTCGTAGACGTACTCGTCGTCCTCGAAGGTGGTCACCACCAGGATCTTCGGCGGGTCGTCGACGGTGCGCAGGACGGCGCGCGTGGCCTCGATCCCGTCCAGCAGGGGCATCCGGACGTCCATCGCGACGACGTCGGGCCGCAGCCGGCGCACCAGCGGGATCACCGACGCCCCGTCCGCCGCCTCGCCCACCACCTCGATGTCGGGCTGTGCCCCCAGCACGGCCCGCAGCCCCGCGCGGACCAGGGGCTCGTCGTCCACGAGAAGTACGGTGACCGGCATCGGGCCAGCTTAGATGCCGCGGACCGCCCTCCACAGGGGCGGGATCCGCCCAGCCGCCGGGGCCCGCTCCAGCCCGGCGGAGCCTGGCCCAGCCCAGCCCAGCCCAGCCCAGCTCAGCCCAGCCGGACCCGGCTCGGCTCGGCTCGGGTCAGCCCAGCGGAGCCCGACCGGGTCCGGCTCAGTTCGGGTCAGCCCAGCGGAAGTTCCGCCCGCACCAGCCACTCGCCGCCCTCCGGCCCCGTACGCGCGCTTCCCCCGAGCAGCGCGGCGCGCTCGCGCATGCCGCGCAGCCCGCTGCCCCGGCCGGGTGCGGGGGCCCCGCCCGGCAGGGGGTTGCGGACCTCCAGGGCGAGCGTGCCGTCCCCGGCCGCGACCCGTACGCTCACGGGCACCGCTCCCGCGTGCCGCAGCACATTGGTCAGGGCCTCCTGGAGGATCCGGTACCCCTCGCGCGACACCGGGCCCGGCACCGCCGCCACCGCGCCCGTCACCTCGGCGTCCACCACCGCGCCCGAGGCACGCGCCGACTCCAGCAGCCGGCCGGCGTCGGCCAGCGTGGGACGGCCGCCCACCGGACGCTCCGACTCGCGCAGCACCCCCAGCACACGCTCCAGATCCTCCAGCGCGGCCCGGCCGGTCTCCTCGATCGCGCACAGGGCGCGGCCGGTGAACTCGGCGTCGCCGGCCGCCCGCGCGGCACCCGCCTGGACCACCGCCACCGTGAGCGCGTGCCCGATCGAGTCGTGCAACTCCCGGGCGATACGGGTGCGTTCCAGTAGCTGCTCGGTGCGCTCCTCCAGCGCCGCCAGCCGTTCGGCGGCCGACGGTCCGAGCAGCCGGCGCGCGCACACCGTGACCAGCTCACCGAGCCCGACCACCGCGCCGTACAGGGCGAACAGGGGGAGCGGCACCAGCAGGGCGTACCCCCTGCCGGGCGGCAGGTGCTCCAGCAGCGGCACCCCGGACGGCGCCCGCCCCCAGGCGCACCCGGCCAGTTCGAACGCGAGGACCAGCGACCGCACGCTGACGAACACGGTCGCCGCCCCGAGGAGCATCCGCGCCTCCAGCCACAGCACCGTGCGCCCGCGGTCCCGCCAGGAGGCCGCCGCGGTCGCGGAGATGCCCGGCTCCCGCTCACCCGGCGTCAGCAGCAGCCGCGCCTGCACCCCTTCGCCGATCCGCACGGCGGGCACGAGACCGGCCGGGGCGACGAGCAGCGCGGGCATCCACGGCGTCCGGGGATCGATGAACAGCCAGAAGCTGACGATCAGCATCGGCACCCACAGATGCAGCAGGCGCGTGTACGTCCTCCCGCGCGACAGCGGGCGGAGCAGGAGACGTACGGCGCTGACCATGGCGCCATCCTCGCAGGGGGCACGGCGGCGGACCTCCCCCGCGCGGGGGAGAGGGTCCCCGCCCGCGGGGGAGGCGTCCGGGCCGCCGCCCGGCGAGGCTGTCGGCCATGACCTCCATCGAACTGCGCGACCTCACCAAGGAGTACGGCGGCAGGCGTGCCGTCGACGGCCTGACGCTCACCGTGCGCCCCGGCCGGGTCACCGGCTTCCTCGGCCCCAACGGCGCCGGAAAGTCCACCACCATGCGGCTCGTCCTCGGCCTCGACCGCCCCTCCTCGGGCACCGCGACCATCGGCGGCCGCCCGTACGCCGGACTCCGCGATCCGCTGCGCCGGGTGGGGTCCCTGCTGGACGCGCGGGCCGCCCACGGCTCCCGGACCGCCCACGACCACCTCAGGGTCCTCGCGGCGAGCAACCGCATCGACGTCGGCCGGGTGGCCGCCGTCCTGGAGCGGACCGGGCTCACGCCGGTGGCCCGGCGCCGGGTGCGGACGTTCTCCTTGGGGATGCGGCAACGTCTCGGCATCGCCGCCGCGCTGCTCGGCGACCCCGAGGTGGTCCTCCTCGACGAGCCCGCCAACGGCCTCGACCCGGAGGGCATCGTCTGGGTCCGCGTCCTGCTGCGCTCGCTCGCCGCCGAGGGCCGTACCGTCCTGGTCTCCAGCCATCTCATGGGCGAGACCGCGGCCTTCGCCGACCACCTCGTGATTCTCGGCCGGGGCCACCTCCTCGCCGACACCCCGGTACGGGAGTTCATCCACGCGCGCGTGCGGCCCCAGGTGAGGGTCCGTACCGGTGACGCCGAATCCGACCGCCTCGGCGTGCTGCTCACCCGGCACGGCCACGAGGCCGCACGGGACGCCTACGGCACATGGACCGTGCGGCAGGCGCGCGTGGAGGAAGTCGGCCGCCTGATGTCCGAGGCGGGCCTGCCCGTCCTCGAACTCGCCGCCCTTGAGGCGAGTCTGGAAGAGGCGTATCTCGATCTGACGGCCGCCGAGGCCGAGTTCACCGCACCGCCGCAGGAGGCCTGACCATGCCGTTCGTCCCCGCTCTGCACGCCGAGTGGATCAAGATCCGCACGCTGCGGTCGCTCGTCGCCGCCCTGGCCGCGATCCTCGTCGTCACCGTCGGGTTCTCCGCGGTCGCCGCCGCCGACCCCGACCGCTCCGACCCGCTGTTCTCCGCGTTCTTCGGCGTGAGCCTCGGGCAGATCGCCGCCGTCGCCTTCGGCGCCACGGCCGTGTCCGGCGAGTACCGGGGCGGTGCGCTGCGGCTGACGCTGGCGGCGGTGCCGGACCGGACGCGCTGGTTCGCAGCGAAGGCCGCCGCGGTGGCGCTGCCGGTACTGGCCACCGGAGCGCTCACCGGACTCGCGGCGCTCGCGGTGGGCAGGGCCACCCTCGGAGCGTCCGGGCCCACCTGGGCCGAGGGACTGCGGGGAGCGGCGGGCTGCGCCCTGTACCTGACGCTGATGGCGCTGTTCGCCGCCGGGCTCGCGGCCGTCCTGCGCAGCGGCGCGGTGACGCTCGGGCTGCTGATCCCGTTCCTGCTGATCGTGTCCTTCGTCGTCGGCGACCTGTCCGCGGGCGCCGCCGGCTACCTGCCCGACCGGGCGGGCCAAGCCGCCCTGCACAGCGCCTGGGAGGGATCCCCCGGGCCCTGGAGCGGACTCGCGGTCACCGCGCTGTGGGCGGCCGCCGCCCTGCTCGCGGGAGGCTGGTGCGTACGGCGCCGGGACGCCTGACGGACCGCCAGTTGTCAGTGGTGCCCGCTTTACTGGAACACATGGACGTCGCCCAGCACCTTGCCCTCATCGACCGGCTGTGCGCCCTGGAGTTCTCCCCGACGGAGGTATGGGCGCGGTGCGGCGAGAGCGGGCCCGGCCATCACACGGCCGTGCTGCGGACGAGCGGCGACTTCTGGGAGGACGACGGCACCGGATGGGAGGAGACGGCGGCGCAGTACGAGGCCGACCGGGACGGCCTGGTGGAGCGGCTCAGCGACCGCTGGGGGCCGTCCCAGCACTTCAGTCTGCGCAGCGTCCTGGACCGGGTGATGGAGGACGAGGAGATAGCGGAACCCTGGGCCGGCCTGAGCGAGCACGTGCCGGACGTCCATCTCTGGCGGGCGCCCTCCTCGGGCCGATGGGTCGTCCTCGGCGTGTCCTACGGCTACAAGGAGCTGCCGTTTCAGCTGCTCGGTGTCGTGACCGAGACGGACCCTCCCTGATCCGCCACGCCCGCCGCCTCCCGCAGCCGCGCGTACTCCTCCGCCATCGTCGCGGCCGTCCAGTGCGCGTTCAGCCCGCTGGGGTTGGGCAGCACCCACACCCGGGTGTCCCCGATGGTCCGCTCCTGCGGCCCGACCCCTGCCTTGCGCTCCCCGAAGGCGGACCGGTACGCGGTCACGCCGACCACGGCCAGCCACCGGGGCGCGTACCGCGTGACCCTGGCGGTCAGCAGCCGCCCGCCCTCCACGTACTCCTCGGGGCTCAGCTCGTCGGCCCGCGCGGTCGCCCGCGCCACCACGTTGGTGATGCCCAGCCCGTACGACAGCAGCTCGCCCTGCTCGTCGGGCCTCAGCTGCCCCGGCGTGAACCCGGACAGGTGCAGCACCGGCCAGAAGCGGTTGCCGGGGCGGGCGAAGTGATGGCCCGTCGCGGCCGACATCAGCCCCGGGTTGATACCGCAGAACAGCACACGGAGGCCGTCCGCGACCACGTCCGGGACGACGCGGTCGCGGGCGGCCTCCAGTTCGGCCCGGGTGAACCTCAGAGGATCGCTCCGGGGGTGTAGCCGGCGGCCTCCGGGCGCTGCTTGACGATCTCCTCGATCCGGCCGGCGACCACGGCCACCTGGTCGGCGGCGGCGCCGGTGAAGGACAGCTTGTCGGCCATCAGCGCGGCCAGCTGTCCGCGGTCGAGCGGCAGCCGCTCGTCGGCGGCGAGCTTGTCGAGCAGGTCGTTGCGCTCGGCGCCCTGCTCACGCATCGCGAGCGCGGTGGCCACGGCGTTCTCCTTGATCGCCTCGTGCGCGACCTCACGGCCGACACCCGCGCGCACCGCGCCCATCAGCACCTTGGTGGTGGCCAGGAACGGCAGGTAGCGGTCCAGCTCACGGGCGACGACGGCGGGGAAGGCGCCGAACTCGTCCAGCACCGTCAGGAACGTCTCCAGCAGGCCGTCCAGCGCGAAGAACGCGTCCGGCAGCGCGACCCGGCGCACCACCGAGCAGGACACGTCGCCCTCGTTCCACTGGTCGCCCGCCAGCTCGCCGGTCATCGACGCGTAGCCGCGCAGGATCACCATCAGGCCGTTGACGCGCTCGCAGGAGCGGGTGTTCATCTTGTGCGGCATCGCGGACGAGCCGACCTGTCCCGGCTTGAAGCCCTCGGTGACCAGCTCGTGCCCGGCCATCAGCCGGACCGTCTTGGCCAGCGAGGACGGCGCCGCCGCCAGCTGCACCAGGGCGGTGACGACCTCGTAGTCCAGCGAGCGCGGGTAGACCTGGCCCACCGAGGTGAACGCCTGCGAGAAGCCCAGGTGGTGGGCGATCCGCTGCTCCAGCTCGGCGAGCTTGGCCGCGTCCCCGCCCAGCAGGTCCAGCATGTCCTGCGCGGTGCCGACGGGGCCCTTGATGCCGCGCAGCGGGTAGCGGCCGAGCAGCTCCTCCACGCGGCCGTACGCCACGAGCAGCTCGTCGGCGGCGGTCGCGAAACGCTTGCCGAGGGTGGTGGCCTGTGCGGCGACGTTGTGCGAGCGGCCGGCCATGACCAGCTCGGCGTACTCGCCGGCCAGCTTGCCCAGACGGGCCAGGACCGCCACCGAGCGGTCGCGCACCAGCTCCAGGGAGAGCCGGATCTGGAGCTGCTCGACGTTCTCCGTCAGGTCACGCGAGGTCATGCCCTTGTGCACGTGCTCGTGCCCGGCGAGGTCGTTGAACTCCTCGATCCGCGCCTTCACGTCGTGCCGGGTGACCTTCTCGCGCTCGGCGATGGAGGCGAGGTCCACGGTGTCCAGGACGCGCTCGTAGTCGGCGATGGCCTCGTCCGGCACCTCGATGCCGAGATCCTTCTGGGCCCGCAGCACGGCGAGCCAGAGCTGCCGCTCCAGCTTCACCTTCTGCTCGGGCGACCAGAGCGTGGCGAGCTCGGTGGAGGCGTAACGTCCGGCGAGGACGTTCGGGATGCGGGGCTTGGCGGGCGCTGAAGTCACGTGTACGGATTCTACTGGCGATTCGTGCAGGCCAGCGCCACGTGCGGCTTCGGAGGAAGCTACGAGACGGGCGCCACAGGATCTGCGACGCGCGCACCCCGGCGGGCCCGGCCCGGCGCCGGACTCCTGGTCCGGGCCTTGGTCCGGCCGCAGGTCCAGTCGCCGGTCCGGCGGCTGGACCTGCCGCCGGGCGGGGTCAGGCCGCCGGGCCCTCGTAGGGGAGCAGTTCCGGGCGCTTCGGGGCGCGGCCGTCGCCGGAGGAGCGGCCGGTGAGGCGGCGGCCTATCCAGGGCAGCAGGTACTGCCGGGCGAACTGCGCGTCCGCGGTCCGGCGCGAGACCCAGCCCGGCGGCGGGGTGGCCGGCATGGGGGTGCGCCACTCGCTGTCCTCGGCCTCGTGACCGAGCGACTGCCACACCGCCTCGGCGACGCGGCGGTGCCCCTCCCGCGTCAGGTGCAGCCGGTCGACGTCCCACAGCCTCGGGTCGGCCAGCGACGGGGCGGCGTACAGGTCGGCGACCACGGCGCCGTGCTTGGCGGCCAGCTCGTCGACGCAGGCGAACAGCTCCTCCATGCGCGGCCGGAACCGCTCCAGCACCGGGCCCTGCCGGCCGGGGCTGCGCATCAGCACGAGCCGCTCGCAGCTGGGCGCCAGCCGCTCCACGGCCTCGGTCAGCAGGTCCCGCACCCGCACCATGTCGCACTTGGGCCGCAGCGTGTCGTTGAGGCCGCCGACCAGCGTGATGACGTCGGGCCTCATCGCCGCCGCCACGTCGACCTGCTCGTCGACGATCTGCCCGATCAGCTTCCCGCGCACCGCGAGGTTGGCGTACCGGAAACCGGGGGTGCGGGCGGCCATCCGCGCGGCGAGCATGTCGGCCCAGCCCCGGTAGGAGCCGTCGGGCAGCAGGTCCGACATCCCCTCGGTGAAGGAGTCGCCGACGGCGACGAGGCTGGTGTACGCGGGGGGTGTGGGATTCGTCTGCATGGCGCCAGCGATCGTATCCCGGACAGGGGAACCGCGGACCGGTGACCCCGGCCCCCCGCGCACCCCTTCCCGCCGCCGTCGCGGCCGCTCACGCCGGCTGGCCGAACAGCTCCCGCAGCACGTCCTCCATCGTCACCAGGCCGGCCAGCCGCCCGTCGTCCCCGAGCACGGCCGCCAGGTGCGTGCGGCTGCCGCGCATCGCGGTGAGCACGTCGTCCATCGGCGTGCTCTCCCGCACGCGTGCGATGGACCGCATGTCGCGCAGCCGGAACGGCACGTCCCGCGGCGAGGCGTCCAGGGCGTCCTTGACGTGCAGGTAGCCCACGATCCGGCGGCCCACGTCGACCACGGGGAACCGTGAGAAGCCCGAGTCGGCCGACAGCTCCTCCAGCTGCTCGGGCGTGACGCCCACGCGCGCGTAGACCACGCGCTCCAGCGGCACCACCACGTCCCGCACCGGCCGGCTGCCCAGTTCGAGGGCGTCGTGCAGGCGCTCGCGGGCCCGTTCGTCGATCAGGCCCGCGGCCCCCGCGTCCTTGACGATCTCGGCGAGCTCGGTGTCCGAGAACGTCGCCGCGACCTCTCCCTTGGCCTCCACGCGCAGCAGCTTCAGCAGCGTGTTCGCGAAGGCGTTGATCGTGAAGATCACCGGACGCAGCGCCCGCGACAGCGCGACCAGGGGAGGACCGAGCAGCAGCGCGCTGCGCACCGGTTCGGCGAGCGCGATGTTCTTGGGCACCATCTCGCCGAGCAGCATGTGCAGATACGTCGCCAGGGTCAGCGCGATCACGAACGACACCGCGTGCCCCACGCCCGTGGACACGCCGATCGCGTGGAACACCGGCTCCAGCAGATGCGCGATGGCCGGCTCCGCCACCACACCCAGGACCAGCGTGCACAGCGTGATGCCGAGCTGGGCCGCGGCCAGCAGCGCCGACACGTGCTCCAGGCCCCACAGCACGCTCCGGGCCCGCCGGTCGCCCTCCTGCGCCAGCGGTTCGACCTGCGAGCGCCGCACCGAGATCAGCGCGAACTCGGCGCCCACGAAGAACGCGTTCACGACGAGCGTCGCCAGACCGATCAGCAGCTGTACGGCGGTCATCGCGCCCCCTCCGTCCACTCGTCGCCCCGGTCCGCCGGACCGTCGTCCCGCCCCGTCCCGCCGTCACCCCGCCCCGGCCGGCCGTCACCGTGGCCGGGCCGGCCGTCACGGTCCGCCCGCCGCCCCTGCCGCTCCGATCGCCTGCCGAGCCGGTCCCGCCGCTCGTCCCCGCGTCCGTCGCGCGGCCCGCCGGCGAGCGGCGCGTGCATCAGCACCCGGGCCGCCCGGTGCCCGGAGGAGTCCACGACGTCCAGCCGCCACCCGGCGACCTCCATCCGGTCCCCGACGGCCGGTATGCGGCCCAGGCCGGTCGCGACGAGTCCGGCCAGCGTCTCGTACGGCCCCTCGGGCACCCGAAGGCCCACCCGGGCCAGCTCGTCCATGCGGGCGGCGCCGTCCGCGGAGTACAGGGCCCGGCCCTCGGAGTCCGCGCCGGCCGGGGCGAGGTCGGGCGTCTCGTGCGGGTCGTGCTCGTCGCGCACCTCGCCGACGACCTCCTCGACGATGTCCTCCAGGGTCGCGACGCCCGCCGTGCCGCCGTACTCGTCGATGACGACGGCCATGGTGCGCCGGCCCGACAGCCGGTCGAGCAGCCGGTCGACCGTGAGGGACTCCGGCACCAGCAGGGGCTCGCGCATCACCTGGGTGACCGAGCGGAAGGCCCGTTCCCCGGCGGGCAGCGCCAGCACGTCCTTGACGTGGGCGACCCCCACCACCGCGTCGAGGTTCCCGCGGTAGACCGGGAACCGGGACAGGCCGGTCGCCCGGGTCGCGTTCGCCACGTCCGCGCAGGTCGCCTGGGTGTCGAGGGCGACGACCTGGACGCGCGGGGTCATCACGTTCTCCGCCGTCAGATCGGCGAGGTTCAGGGTGCGCACGAACAGTTCGGCCGTGTCCGGCTCCAGGGCTCCCGCCTTCGCGGAGTGCCGCGCGAGGGCCACCAGTTCCTGCGGTCCGCGCGCGGAGGTCAGCTCCTCGGTCGGCGTGAGACCGAACCGTCGTACGGCGCGGTTGGCGGTGTTGTTGAGGTGCGTGATGAAGGGGCGGAAGGCGGCGCTGAACCAGCGCTGGGGGTTGCCGACCCGCTTGGCCACGGCCAGCGGCGCCGAGATCGCCCAGTTCTTGGGCACCAGCTCGCCGACGACCATCAGGAACACCGTCGACAGGGCCGTGCCCAGGATCAGCGCCACCGAACTCGCCGTGGTGGGGGACAGGCCCATGGCCCGGAACGGCCCCGCGAGCAGCTTGGCGATCGACGGCTCGGCGAGCATGCCGACGACCAGGTTGGTGACGGTGATGCCGAGCTGCGCGCCCGAGAGCTGGAAGGTCAGATTCCGTACGGCTTTGAGCGCGCCCGCCGCGCCGCGCTCACCGCGCGCGGCGGCCCGTTCCAGCTCACCCCGTTCGACCGTGGTCAGCGAGAACTCCGCGGCCACGAAGGCGCCGCAGGCGAGCGACAGCAGGATCGCCACCAGAAGGAGCAGCACTTCGGTCATCGGGTCACCCCCGTCCCATGATCGGGCAATGCGGGCCGGATCGCGCGATGTCGCGGACGGGGAGGGTCGCCCATGGCGGGACGCTCACAACCTTTCACGGAGGAACGAGTGTCCTCCCAGAGTAAAGGAAAGGCAAAGAGCCTGCCCGGGCGGTGCCGCGAAGACCGGAGCGGCACCGCCCTGGGCGTCCCACGCGGCCGGTCAGTCCGTGCCGTCCGTACGGTCGGCGGCGACTGCGCTCCGGGCGGCGCCGACCGGCACGGTCGTGCCCGGTACCGCGCCGTCCGGCAACGGCTTCACCCAGCGCCGCCAGTGGTCCTCGCGCCGGTAGCCGCCCGCGGACCAGGTCAGCCGGGCCCGCTCGTTCACCTCCAGGACCATCGCGTCGACGCGGCGGCCGCCCAGGGCCGCGAACCGCTCCTCCGCCGCGCGCAACAGGGCCGTGGCGACACCCTGCCGCCGGTGGCCGGGGTGGACGGCGAGGCGGTACGCCGAGCAGCGCCAGCCGTCGAAGCCGGCGATCACGGTCCCCGCGAGGACCCCGTCGCGCTCCGCGAGGAGCAGCGCTTCGGGGTCCGTGGCGAGGAGCCGGGACACGCCCTCGTGGTCGTCGCTGATGCTCGTCCCCTCGGCGGCCTCGCGCCAGAAGCCCAGCACCGTGTCGATGTCGTCGGAGACCGCGTGGCGGATACGGAGATCACTCATGGCGCGAGCCAAGCAGAGGGCGGGGGCGCGCCGCGAACGAATTCCGGTCCGTGGACCGGGGGACGGTCCGCCCCTCGGGCGCCCGCGCCCGCCCGGCCCGCGCCTGCCCGGCCCGCGCCTGCTCGGCCCGCGCCTGCTCGGCCTGCGTCCGTCCGGTCTCTGCCTGCCCGGTCAGCGGACCTGGTCGCGCTCCCGGCGCACGTGCGCCTTGCGCCCCTTGATCGTGGCTCCGCGCAGCGAACGGATCACGTCCTCGGCCGCGTTCTCGGGGACCTCCACCAGCGAGAAACGGTCGGCGATCTCGATCGACCCGATGTCCCGTCCGCTCAGCCGCGACTCCCCGGCGATGGCACCGACCAGGTCCTGCGGCCGGATACCGGCGCTGCGCCCGGCCCCGACGAACAGGCGCGTCATGCCCGGCGACGTCCGCCCGCCGCCCCTGCGCCCGCGAGGGGCACCGCGGTCCCGGCCGCGATCACGGTCCCGGTCGCGCGGCGCGATCTCGGGGATCTCCTCCTCGTCGAACGCGGCGCCGCTCGACTCGTGGGCCAGCTTCACCGCCGCCAGCGCCACGTCCATCACGTCGAACTCGTCCCCGAGGGTCTCCACCACCACCCGGAACCGTTCCAGGTCCTCGTCCTCGAGGAGGCTCTCGTGCAGCGAGGCCCGCGTCAGCTCCAGGCGCCTGGCCCGCAGGTCGGCGACCGTGGGCACCTTCTCCACCGGGATCGTGCGTCCGGTGGCCCGCTCGATCGACTTGAGCATCCGGTGCTCCCGCGGTTCCGCGAGCGTGATCGCCACGCCCTCGCGTCCGGCGCGCCCGACCCGGCCGCTGCGGTGCACGTACGACTCCGACGCGGACGGCACGTCGTAGTTGATCACGTGGGTGAGGTGTTCGACGTCGATGCCGCGGGCGGCCACGTCGGTCGCGACCAGCAGGTCCGCCGTACCGCCGCGCAGCCGGCCCATGACCCGGTCCCGCTGTTCCTGGCTCAAGCCGCCGTGCAGCGCCTCGGCGCGGTAGCCGCGGCCGTTCAGCGTCTCGGTGAGGGTGTCGACCTGGTCGCGGGTACGGCAGAAGACGATGGCGGCGTCCGGGGACTCCACGTCCAGCAGCCTGCCGAGCGCGGCCGGCTTCTGCCCGCGCGCCACGATGTAGGCGGACTCCCGCACCCGCGGGGCCTCGCCCGGGGCCGGGGCCTCCCGTTCGATCTCCACCCGGACCGGCTTCTTCAGATGACGGCGGGCCATCGCGTCGATCCGGGACGGCATCGTCGCCGAGAACAGCACGGTCTGGCGCTCCTCCGGCACGTTCTCCAGGATCTGGTCGATGTCCTCGGAGAACCCCATGTCCAGCATCTCGTCGGCCTCGTCCAGGACGACCGTGCGCAGGTCGTCCAGGCGCAGCGAGCCTCGGGAGATGTGGTCCAGCGCCCGGCCCGGTGTCGCCACGACCACGTCCACGCCGCGTTCCAGGGCGCGCAGCTGCCGCCCGATGGGCTGGCCGCCGTACACGGGCAGGACCCGGACGCCCAGATCGGTTCCGTAGCGGTGGACCGCCTCGGACACCTGGATGGCCAGCTCACGGGTGGGCACCAGCACCAGCGCGGCGGGTCCGCCCTTGCCGCCGCGTTCCCGGTGGATGCGTTCGATCACCGGCAGGGCGAAGGCGGCCGTCTTCCCGGTTCCCGTGGCCGCCTGGCCCAGCAGGTCGTGACCGGCCAGCAGGGGAGGGATGGCCTCCCGCTGGATCGGGGTGGGTTCCTCGTAACCCAGGCTGGTCAGAGCCCGCAGGATTTCGGGGGCCAGTTCGAGATCGGCGAAGGTCACGGTCTCGGCGTCTGTTGTCATGGCGCATCCTTCTTCCGGAAGGTCTGCGCGGGCGCGGGTGTCCCGGACACGGTGCTCAAGGGGCGGTCCCGGCCGCCCGGCTCACGGGCCCCGGCGGCGCGGGCCCGCCGAGCAGGCCCGAGGTCTGCGCCGGGACGCGCCCCCGTGCAGATCACGCATTACTGGACCATGTATACCGTGCCGGACGGGAAGGTGACACTCGACCGCCCGCCTGAGCCCCGGGCGGCGACCGCGTGCGGTCGCGCGGACACGGCCGTGGCCCCGGGCCGTCTCCGCGCCCCGGGGCCACCCCGTCATCCGCGTGCCCCCTGCCGGGGAGGCGGCGTAGAGCCCGTCACTCGTGCGCGATCGCCGCCAGCACGTTCATCCGCGACGCCCGGAACGCCGGCAGCAGGGCCGCCACGATGCCGACGACCGCCGCGCCGACGACCACCGCCACGATCGTGCCCCAGGGGATCGCGAGCGCCGTCATGCCGTTGAGGGCCAGCACCTGCTGGGTGCACACGCCCCACACGAGTCCGAGCCCGAGCCCCAGCACCGCGCCGAACACCGCGATCACCACCGACTCCAGACGGATCATCCGGCGCAACTGCCGCCGGCCGAGGCCGATCGCGCGCAGCAGCCCGATCTCCCGTGTGCGTTCGACCACGGACAGCGCGAGCGTGTTGACCACGCCGAGCACGGCGATGACGATCGCGAGTCCGAGCAGCGCGTACACGAGGTACAGCAGCACGGCGATCTGGTCGTGCACCAGCTTCTTGTAGTCGGCCTGGTCGCGGACCTGGACCTGCGGGAACCGCTTCAGCGCCGCTTCCAGGCGCGGACGGAGCTGCTTGGCGTCGGTGCCGGCGGACGCGTTGACGTAGAGCGCGGAGTCCTGGCCGTCGGGCACGTACTTGTCCAGCGTCGTCATCCCGAGGAAGATCCCGCCCTGCACGCCGAAGCCGTCGGAACCGCCCTGGTCGGTGAGCGCGCCGACCGTCAGCTCGGCCCGGCGCCGGCCCGGGAACTCGACCGGGACGACATCGCCCACCTTCACCCGGTGGTCCTTCGCGAACCCCGAGTCCATGGCGAGGCTGCCGTCCGCCAGCGCGGCCGCCGAGTCCCCCTCGGTGTAGGCG
This sequence comes from Streptomyces sp. NPDC090108, assembly GCF_044747185.1. Taxonomy (NCBI): domain Bacteria; kingdom Bacillati; phylum Actinomycetota; class Actinomycetes; order Kitasatosporales; family Streptomycetaceae; genus Streptomyces; species Streptomyces sp. NPDC090108. The sequence goes on along the minus strand of NZ_JBIVDQ010000003.1, from coordinate 956,830 downwards.
AGATGGGCCACGTCGTCGAGGCGGGGCCCGTAGCCCGCGGCGGCGGTCTCGACACGCTTGCCGTCCGGGAGCCGTACGGCGATCGCCGTGAGCCGCTGCCGTACGACGAGCCCGACACCGGGCGTCGCGGCCACACGGTCGGTGAGTTCCTTGGTGAACGGGGTGAAGTTGGAGTTCTGGACGATGTAGTCGGCGCCGAGCGTCTTGTCGATCTCCTGGTCGAAGGAGGCGGACATGGACGCGCTCGCCACCGACATGCCGCCGACCAGGGCCAGTCCGACCATCAGCGCGGCCGCGGTGGCGCCGGTGCGGCGCGGGTTGCGCAGGGCGTTGCGCTGGCTCATCCGGCCGACCGACCCGAACAGCAACGGGAACACGCCGCCCAGGACGCGGATCACCGGCCGTACCAGCAGCGGTCCCGCGACGACGGTCGCGACCAGCGTCAGCACCACGCCCAGCGCAAGGAGCGACCCGGCCGAAGCGGCCTTCGTGGCCGCCGCGCACCCGGCCAGCGCGGCCGCGCCGAGGGCGCCGATCACCGCGCCCACGACCGCCCGTACCTTCAAGGGCTTTCCCACACCGGCGATCTCGGCGTCCGAGAGGGCCGCCATCGGGGACACGGTCGCCGCCCGGCGCGCGGGCAGGTACGCGGCGACGAAGGTGACGCCCATGCCGACGGCGTACGCCGCGACCGGCGTGCCCCAGCCGATGACCATCTCCGCGGCCTTCAGGTTCATCCCGAACGCGCCCATCAGCCGGATCAGCCCGAACGCCAGCCCGATGCCGGCCGCGAGGCCCAGCGTCGAGCCGGTGAAACCGAGCAGCAGCGCCTCCGTGAGCACCGACCGCCGCACCTGGCGCCGGTCCGCGCCGAGCGCCCGCAACAGTCCGAGCTCACGGGTGCGCTGGGCGATCAGCATGGAGAAGGTGTTGACGATCAGGAAGATGCCCACCAGGACGGCGATCCCGGCGAATCCCAGCATCACGTACTTGATGACGTCCAGGAACCCGCCGAGGTCGGCCGCGGCCGACTTGGCCTGCTCGTCCGCGGTCTTCAGCTCGTAGGTGCCGTCCCCGGTGCCGATCGCGGCGGCGACGCGCTGCTTGAGCGCGGTGTCGGAGACGCCCGCGGCCGCGTCCACCGAGATGCTGGTGGCCCGGGCCGCGGAGCCGAGCAGCAGGCGGCCGGTCTCGGCGGGGTCGAGGAACACCAGGGCGGCACCGGGGTTGGTGGTGGTGAACGTGGCGATGCCGACGACCTTCACCGGGAACGTGCCCGGCTGCGCCTGCACCGTCAGCGTGTCGCCGATGCCCACGTGCTTCTTGTCGGCCGTGTCCGCGTCGAGCAGCGCCTCGCCCGCACCGTGCGGCGCGTGTCCCGAGGTCAGCCGCACCGGACTGCGGCGGGTCACGTACCAGGAGGTGGCGATGGTGGGGGCGCCGGTGGTCGGCCCGACGGACTTGTCGTGGCTGTCGACGACCACGACGTTCTGCACCGACACGTCCGCGTGGGCCGCCGCGACACCCGGCACCTTCAGCACCCGGTCCAGCAGCGCGGCCGGCACGGTCGCGATCGTGCCGGTCGGCACCGGGGACTTCAGGTCCTCCTTGGGCTCGACCGTCACGTCCGCGGAGGTCGACGCGAACAGCCGGTCGAAAGTGCGGGTGACGGTGTCGGAGAAGATCAGACTGCCCGCGACGAACGCGACGGACAGCACGACGGCCAGCGCGGACAGCGCCAGCCGTCCCTTGTGCGCGAGGAAACTCCTCAGGGTCGCCTTCAGCACCGGGTCAGCCCTCCCGCACGGTCGGGTCGTCCTGCTCGCGCAGGACATCGCGCGCCTGCACGCCGTCCGGCGCCTTCGCCCCGTCGCGCGCCTTTCCGCCGTCCGGCGCGTCCTGCCCCGCCGGCTTCTTCCCGTCGTCCGCCGAAGCGGCCACGTCCGGTGAGGCCCCGCCCTCGTCCACGCGCCCGCGCACCACGTCGAACGCCTTCATCCGCTCCAGCACGGCGTCCGCCGAGGGCCGCTCCATCCGGTCCACGATCCGGCCGTCGGCGAGGAAGAGCACCTGATCGGAGTGGGCCGCGGCGCCCGGGTCGTGGGTGACCATCACCACCGTCTGGCCCAGCTCGTCCACGGCGCTGCGCAGAAAGCCCAGCACCTCCAGACCCGCCCGCGAGTCCAGGTTGCCGGTGGGCTCGTCCGCGAAGATCAGTTCGGGCCGCGAGGCCAGCGCCCGCGCGCACGCGACCCGCTGCTGCTGACCGCCCGACAGCTGGGCCGGGCGGTGCGCGAGCCGCCCGCGCAGTCCCAGAGTGTCGATGACCTGGTCCAGCCACTGCTGGTCGGGCCTGCGGCCGGCTATGTCCATGGGCAGGGTGATGTTCTCGGCGGCGTTCAGCGTCGGGATGAGGTTGAACGACTGGAACATGAACCCGATCCGGTCCCGCCGGAGCCGCGTCAGCTCCCGGTCCTTCAGACCCGTGATCTCCGTGTCGCCCAGCCAGACCTGACCGGCCGACACCGTGTCGAGCCCGGCCAGACAGTGCATCAGCGTGGACTTGCCCGAGCCGGAGGGACCCATCACCGCCGTGAAGCGGCCGCTCGCGATCTCCACGTCCACCGAGTCCAGGGCGAGCACGGCCGTCTCGCCCGATCCGTACGCCTTGGTGAGGCCGCGGGCGCGGGCCGCGACCCCGCCGCCGGGCACAACGCCCGGCACGTCCTCCGCAGCAGAAGTGGACAAGACTGCCTCCCCGTGACCTCGACACCCCGACTCGCGAACGGGCCGAGCCTAGTGGGGCCCGACCCGCATGCGAAGCGCTTTACGGTGTCCAGAACTCGAACACCGGTTCCAGAAGCCCGAGTTGGTCACGCGGTGGTGACGGCTACCGCGCCTCCCGATCCCGGAACGCCCCGGCGTCCCAGTTCCCGTCCAGCCGTGCCGCCAGCCAGCCGGGTGCCGCGGCACGGAAGCCGGCGGGCGCGAGGGTGCCCGCCCCGGCCGGGATCGCGCCGAGCAGCGGGGCGTCCGCGACCTCCGGCAGATCGGCGACGTTGCAGCGGGAGGCGAGATCGGGCGAGCCGGGCCAGCTGCCGATCACCACGCCCGCCAACTCGACCTTACGGCGCCGCAGTTCGCGTGCCGTCAGCTCGGTTGAGTTGAGCGTGCCCAGCCCGGCCGGGGCGACGAGCAGCACGGGTGCGCCGAGCAGCGCCGCCGCGTCCGCGAGCGTGCCGCCCTCCGGGTCGAACCGCACGAGCAGCCCGCCCGCGCCCTCGACCAGCACCAGATCGTGCTCGGTGGCCAGCTTGGCCGCCGCCTCGGCCACCTCGTGCGGACGCACCGGGGGCATCCCGGCCCGCCGGGCGGCCGTACCGGGCGCCAACGGCTCGGGGTAGCGCGCCAGTTCGGCCGTCGTCACCGCTCCCGCGAGCCGGGCCACCTCGTCGGCGTCCCCGCGCTCGTCCGGCCGCAGTCCTGTCTGCGCGGCCTTCAGCACGGCGACCGAACGGCCGGCCGCGAGCGCCGCCGCGGCCACGGCCGCGGTGGTGACCGTCTTGCCGATCTCCGTGCCCGTCCCTGAAATCACCAGTACCGGCATGTCATCCCTCCCGCGCCGCGGCGCACACCGCGCGCGCGATCCGTGCCACGTCCGCGTCACCCGTGACGTACGGCGGCATCGTGTAGACCAGATCGCGGAACGGGCGCAGCCACACGCCCTCCCGCACCGCGGCCCGGGTGGCCGCGGCCATGTCCACCTCGTGGTCGAGCTGGACCACCCCGATGGCACCGAGGACCCGTACGTCCCGCACACCCGGCAGCTCCGCCGCCGGGGCGAGGCCCTCGCGCAGGCCCGCCTCGATCCGCTTGACCTCGGTCCGCCAGTCCTGGTCGAGGAGCAGCCCCAGGGACGCGCAGGCCACGCTCGCGGCCAGCGGATTGCCCATGAACGTCGGACCGTGGGCGAGGACCGGGACCTCGCCGCGCGAGATCCCGTCCGCCACCCTCGCGGTGCACAACGTCGCCGCCAGCGTCAGGTAGCCGCCGGTCAGCGCCTTGCCCACACACATGACATCCGGGCTCACCCCCGCGTGCCCGGCCGCGAACAGCTCACCGGTGCGGCCGAATCCGGTCGCGATCTCGTCGAACACCAGCAGTACGTCGTGCGCGTCGCACGCCTCGCGCAGCACGCGCAGGTAGGCGGGGGAGTGGAACCTCATCCCGCCCGCGCCCTGCACCACCGGCTCGACGATCACCGCGGCCAGCTCGTCCGCGTGCCGTGCGATCTCCTCGCGCAGATGCTCCGCGTACGACTCCTCGTACCCGGCGGGCGGCGCGTCGGCGAACACCTGGCGGGGCAGCACCCCGGACCACAGCTCGTGCATCCCGCCCTCGGGGTCGCACACCGACATCGGCTGCCACGTGTCACCGTGGTAGCCGCCGCGCCAGGTCAGCAGGCGCTGTTTGCCGGGGCGGCCGAGGGACCGCCAGTACTGGAGGCACATCTTCACCGCGACCTCGACCGACACCGAGCCGGAGTCGGCGAGGAACACGTGCTCCAGGCCGTCCGGCGACAGGTCGACGAGGAGCTTCGCCAGCCGCACGGCGGGCTCGTGCGTGAGCCCGCCGAACATCACATGGCTCATCCGCCCCAGCTGCGCGTGCGCCGCCTCGTTGAGGACAGGGTGGTTGTAGCCGTGGATCGCCGACCACCAGGACGACATGCCGTCGATCAGCTCGCCCGAGCCGTCCGCGAGCTTCAGCCGGACCCCGCTCGCCGACTCCACGACGAGCGGGTCCACGCGTCCGGGCATGGGGCCGTACGGGTGCCACACGTGCCGGCGGTCCAGTTCGAGCAGTTCGGGAACGCCGATGCGGGGCAGGTCAGGCATTGGGCGCGACATCCGTTCCGGCACCCCGGCGGCGCACGGCGACGAGATCGGTGCGCGGCTCGGCGGCGGCGGGCACGGAGGCCGTACCGCACACCCCGCCACCCGCGTGCGACCCGCACCCGGCGCCGCCGTCCACCTCGCCGTCCGCCTCGCCGCCGCAGCCCGCCTCACCGTGTCCGCCGCAGCCGGCCTCCGCCCGCGTACCGCACCCGCCGCCGGCCGCCCGGTGCTCGGGCAGGGTCACCTCGCCGGCGCCCTCCACCTCGAACCCGGCGTCGGCGATCATCTCCAGGTCGGCCTTGCCCGCCTGGCCCTCGCTGGTCAGGTAGTCGCCGAGGAAGATGGAGTTGGCCAGGTGCAGCGCGAGCGGCTGCATCGTGCGCAGGTGGACCTCGCGGCCGCCCGCGATGCGCACCTCCACGTCCGGGCAGACGAAGCGGACCATCGCCAGGATGCGCAGGCAGCGCTGCGGGGTGAGGTTCCACTCCTTGGCGAGCGGGGTGCCCTCGAACGGGATCAGGAAGTTCACCGGAACGGAGTCGGGGTCCAGCCCGCGCAGCGAGAAGACCACGTCGACGAGGTCCTCGTCGCTCTCGCCCATGCCCGCGATCAGGCCCGAGCAGGCGGACAGTCCGGCCTCGTGCGCCTTGCGCACCGTGTCCACCCGATCGGCGTACGTGTGGGTGGTGGTGATGTCGCCGTAGGTGGCCTCGGAGGTGTTGAGGTTGTGGTTGTAGGCGTCGGCGCCCGCCTCGCGCAGGCGTTCGGCCTGGCCGTCGGAGAGCAGGCCCAGACAGGCGCACACCTCGACGCCCTCGTTGCCGTCCTTGATGGCCTTGATGGTCTCGGAGACCCGGTCGACGTCCCGGTCCGTCGGGCCGCGCCCGGACGCCACCAGGCACACCCGCTTGGCGCCCCCGGCGAGGCCCGCGGCGGCCGCCTCGGAGGCCTCACCGGGCTTGAGCCAGGTGTACTTCAGGATCCCGGCCGTGGAGCCGAGCCGCTGGGAGCAGTAGGAGCAGTCCTCGGGGCACAGGCCCGACTTGAGGTTGACCAGGTAGTTGAGTTTCACGCGCCGGCCGAACCACTGCCGGCGCACCTTGCCGGCCGCGGCCACCACGTCGAGCAGGTCGTCGTCGGAAGTGGCGAGTACGGCGAGCGCTTCCTCGCGGGTCGGCAGTTCGCGCCGAAGCCCCTTTTCCACCAGCGTGTTCAGCAGGTCCATGAGGCCCGATCCTGTCCTACGGGACCGGTCCCGGCCAAGGAGACATCGGACAACGGAGCAGGTTCACCGTGTGGGTATTGCCACATCATGGGTGCCCGTCCGGACCGCTATGGTCTGTCCGCAACCTACAAATGCCTCCGGAGGAGTCATGGCGTTCGGCTGGATCGACGAACAGGCCGAGGCGCGCCGTCGCGCCGGGCTGCAGCGGACCCTGCGCCCGCGCCCGGCCGGCTCCCCGCTGCTGGATCTGGCGAGCAACGACTACCTGGGCCTCGCCCGCCACCCCGAGGTCATCGAGGGCGCGGCCGCGGCCGCCCGGACCTGGGGCGGCGGCGCCACCGGCTCCCGCCTCGTCACCGGTACCACCGAGCTGCACACCGAGCTGGAGCGCGAGCTGGCCGAGTTCTGCGGTTTTGAGGCGGCGCTGGTCTTCTCCTCGGGGTACGCCGCCAACCTGGCCGCCGTCACCGCCCTCGCCCCGCACGGCTCCCTGATCGTGTCCGACGCGGGCAACCACGCCTCGCTCATCGACGGCTGCCGGCTCGCCCGGGGCACCGCCCAGGTCGTGGGACACGCCGATCCGGACGCCGTGGACAAGGCGCTGGGCACGCACGGGGGAGCGGCGGTCGTCGTCTCCGACACGGTGTTCTCCGTCGACGGCGACGCCGCCCCGCTGGGCGCGCTGGCCGGGGCGTGCCGGGCGCACGGCGCCGGTCTGGTCGTGGACGACGCCCACGGGCTGGGCGTGCTGGGCGACGGCGGCCGGGGCGCCGCCCACGCCGCCGGGCTGGCCGGCGCGGAGGACGTGGTCGTCACGGCCACCCTGTCCAAGTCCCTGGGCAGCCAGGGCGGCGTGGTCCTCGGACCGGCGCGGGTGATCGGCCATCTGGTCAACGCGGCCCGTACGTTCATCTTCGACACCGGCCTCGCCCCCGCGGCGGCGGGCGCGGCGCTGGCGGCACTGCGGCTGCTGCGGCGCGAGCCCGCACGGGCCGCCCGCGCCCGCGCGGTCGCCGCCGAGCTGCACGCCCGGCTGACCGCCGCGGGCCTGGAAGCGGTACGGCCGGACGCGGCGGTGGTCTCCGTGCGGGCCCCGTCGCCGGAGCAGGCCGTGCGCTGGGCCGCCGACTGCCGTACGGCGGGTCTGGCCGTGGGCTGTTTCCGTCCTCCTTCCGTACCCGACGGCGTCTCACGGCTGAGGCTGACCGCCCGCGCGGACCTCTCCGGGGCCGAGATCGAACGCGCGGTACGGGTGATCGGCGCGGCACGGCCATGAACCGTGGGAACACGGCCGGGCATCGCACGAGAGCGATCGAATCCGATCGGTTCGGTTGGAACTTCTAGCGGTCGGGGTCGGTCCGCCGATGGCCGGCGAGCGGGCGACCGGGCGTTCCGCCGCGGTCGACGGTGATTCCGCTTACCGCAGTGCCGCGACGAAGCCCGCCCAGCTCCCGGGGGAGAGGAGCAGCGCGGGCCCGGCCGTGTCCTTGGAGTCGCGCACGGCGATCCGGCCGGCCCCGGGGCCGGAGCGCGGACGGGCCGTCTCCACGCAGTTGTTCGCTCCCGTGCTGTAGCTGCTGCGCAGCCAGCGCACGTCGTGCAGATCGGTACTGGCAGGGACGTTCCGAGGCAGAGCGGTCATGGTGCCTCCTTACGCGCCGTCACCTATCCCGGCGATGTAATCCAGCGAGTCCTCGGGTGAAAGGGCGTGGATCCTGAGGGTGTCGAAGGCCTCCGCATACGCCTGGAGGTCTTCTTTCCGTTCCAGATAGAGGCTACTCGTCAACTGGTCGAGAACGACAACGTCCAGATCAGAAGTGCTCGGAAATGAGAAAATAACGAAAGGCCCGGTGAGGCCGACATGCGCCCCCGCCCCGAACGGCAGCACCTGCAGGCGCACCTGAGGCAGCCGCGCGGCCTCCAGCAGCCGCCGCAGCTGACGTTCCATCACTTCGGGGCCGCCCACCTCGCGCCGCAGCACCGCCTCGTCCAGGACGGCGTCGAGCCTCAGCGGCGGGTCGGCGCGCAGCACGTCCTGCCTGGCCAGGCGCACCTCCACCAGCGCGTCCAGCCGCTCGCCGGTCACGCCCTCCACCGCCGCCCGGGTCACCGCCCGCGCGTACTCCGGAGTCTGCAGCAGTCCCGGCACCACCGTGGTCTCCAGGGTGCGCATCCCGCTCGCCTGCGACTCCAGGCTGATGAAGTCCCGGTAGGTCGGCGGCAGCACCCCGCGGTACGCGTGCCACCAGCGGTGCCGGCCGCCGGCGTCCTCCGCGCCGGCCAACATCTGCAACAACTCGCGCAGTTGTCCGTCCCGCACCCCGTAGGCGTCCAGGAGTAACCGCACATCGGCCGGTTTCACGCCACTCGAACCGGTCTCGATGCGGCTGACCTTCGACTGGTGCCAGCCCACCAGACGGGCCGCGTCGCCACTGGTGAGTCCGGCCCCCGCGCGCAGCGCGCGCAGTTCGGCTCCGAGTTTGCGGCGTCGCACCGCCGGACCGTTCTGCATGGGCTCCTCCTTCATACTCCCCGGGGACCACCCCGACACCGTCTCTCGTCGCAGAGTTCACCGCTTCGAGCGACAGATATATGCACATCCTGATGGATCGGTCCCCCGACCGGGTCCGATGATGGCAGTCTGACGAGGAACCACCAGTGCGGGACCCCCGAACCCCTCCGCTCCCTGCCGGACCGCGGTTCCCGGAGAAGTCCCGTGGGAAAGGGGCGACGTCGCCATGGCAGACCACCTGGAAGCATCCGTCACTCTGCCGAGCGATCCCGCCTCGGTCGCCGCGGCCCGGACCTATGTCGTGGCCACCCTGGCGGAGTGGGGCCTGCCGTCCGACACCGAGACCGCCGACACCGTGCGGCTCATCGTCTCGGAACTCGCCACCAACGCCGTCCAGCACACCTTCGGCCAGTCACCCACCTTCACCGTCGACATGGTCCTCGACCGCGACGAGCGCCTGCGCGTCGGAGTGACGGACAGTCATCCGCGCCTGCCGAAGAGACTGCCCGCCGCGGTCCAGCAGGACAACGGACGCGGCATGGTCATCATCCGCTGCCTCACCGCCGAATGCGGGGGCAGGCTGCGCATCCGCCCCACCCGGGAGGGCGGCAAGACCGTCTCGATCGAACTGCCCTGGACGGTCCCCGCGGGGCCGCTGACGGCCGCGGGACAACAGGAGCCGTAGCTCCGCCGGTGCGGCCGGCGGCGCCCGCACGGGCAGAGGCGTGGACCTCGGGCGCGGTGCTGGTGCGGGCAGAGGCGTGGACCTCGGGCGCGGGGCTGTGTGCGGGCAGCGGTGTGGATCTCGGGCGCGGGACTGCGCGGGAGCGGGGGGTGAGGTTCTCGGGCGCGGTGCTGTGCGGGGGCGGGTGGTCGCGCGGCCGGGCGTACGAGTGCGCGGGAGGGCGTACGGGAGCACGACACGCGGGCGGCCGCGGCGGCGAGCCGTCACCACGCGCGGGTCCGCCGGACGCGGTCCGCGCGACGCTCGCCGAGACGTGCCCCGGGATCTCGCCGTAGCCGTAGCCGTAGCCGTGGCCGTAGTCGCAGTCCCGGCCGTGCCGCGGCCGTCGTTCCCGTCGGCGGCGCGTGGCCCTGGGGGTGCGCCCCCGATGCGCGAGGCGCCCCACGGCGGCTCCACAGCGGCCCAGGGCGGTGCGCGGGGGCCCAGGGCGGTGCGCGGCCGGTCTCCGTGGCCGTGCCGCCGGTCCCGGAGCGGCCCCGTCGCGGGAGCCGCTCCGGTGCGGCGGCCGGGTCAGCTGACCCGGCCGTACCAGACGCTCTTGGTCCAGATCTTCTCCAGGCGTACCACCGATCCTGTCTTCGGGGCGTGCCAGATCTTGCCCTTACCGGCGTAGATACCGACGTGGTAGACGCTGGAGCCCGAGTGGAAGAAGACCAGGTCGCCCGCCTTGCGGTGGCCGGCGGAGACGTGGTGGGTCTTGTTGTACTGCTGGGCGGCGGTGCGGGGGAGGCTCTTGCCCACCTTCTTGAACGAGTACAGCGTCAGCCCTGAGCAGTCGAACCGGCGGGGGCCGGTGGCCCCGTAGCGGTACGGGGCGCCCTTCTTGGAGGCCGCGACCTGGAGTGCCTTCGTGGCCATGGTCGCGGCCGAGGCGTCGGCGGACAGGCCGGGCACCGCGATCGAGCCACCCACGGCGGCGAGGGTGAGAGCCGAGGCCGTACCGGCCCTGGCCATCAGCGACGGGACACGATTGAGCGCAGTCATGCGCAACCCTTCGTCAGCCGCCTGTGAAGGATGACCTGTCGGATTCGGGCTGGCGAAGTTGCCCGGCCGTGTCGCCACGGCTTCACCCCAAGGGCTGCTCGGCGCGTGCGCCCGCCTCTCGGCGGACGTCCGTCCCGGCGGCCCGTCTTGCTCGGGTCCTCCACTCCTGCCGATCCACTCCTGTCGACCGGTCATCCGGGCGGCGGCAGGACTCGGCGTCCGCCCGGATCGCCCCGCCATGGTGGCGGGGGCTTGTCGTCAGACAGGGATCTTGGCTCACCGTGGTGCGAAAATCCCAATGGAACCGGGGATTTGTGGCGTTCCTCACCACTCGCCCGTTCGGGTGGACACTAGTGCGTTCGAGGCGCCGTCAGATCGCCTGCGTAGGCGCCGACCTGCGGCGCAGCCCCCTCGTAGCCATACGGAAAATGCCGGCTGCGCAACTCAGGGGACCAGGAAAACGTTCCGGAGATACACCGGTCGGCGGTCCGTCGTTCGGGCCGTTTGGCGTCCGGCGGGGCGGGTTTCCCGACGCGAGGGGCCGACGCGCCCGGAGCGCGTGTCCGGGTCAGCGGACGCAGTCGGGCGGGAGCACGACGCGCGCGGTGCGGCGCTCACCGTCCAGCACCCGCAAGGCCCGTGCCAGCGTGTCCCCGTGCAGCTCCGTCTCGCCCCGCCGGTGCATCAACGCGAGGGCGTCGCGCAGCTCTGTCACCTTGCGCACGAGGGCCTGCGCCGCGCGCAGACTCTGATAGGTCTGGCCCTCGTGCGCCGGATTGATCCGGCCCAGCAGCTCGGCCGCCTCCAGATAACGGTCGATCACATCGCCCTCGGCGCGGGTCAGCGCGGGCAGCGGCGGCAGGTACTCCGGTGTCATCGCCCGCCTCACCTCGCGCCCGGCGCGCCGGACACGCCGTCGCGGGTCGAGACGATCCCGTCCACCAGCCCGAACTCCCGCGCGCCCCGGGCGTCCAGCACCAGTTCGCGCTCCAGGTCCTTGTGCAGTTGTTCGGAGGTCCGGCCGGTGTGCGTCGCCAGCAACTGCTCCATCAGGGAACGTGTGCGGGTCATCTCGTCGGCCTGGATGAGGAGATCGCTCGGCTGTCCGTGGGCCGGTTCGATCAGCGCGGGCTGTTCGAGCACCACGCGGGCGCCCGGCAGCGCGAACCGCTTGCCCGGGGTGCCGGCCGCGAGCACCACCGCCGCCACCGACACGGCCTGGCCCAGGCAGTAGGTCTGCACGTCGCAGGTGACGTACCGCATCGTGTCGTACACCGCCGTCATGGCGTGGAACGAGCCGCCCGGGCAGTTGACGTACAGCGTGATGTCCCGGTCCGGGGAGGCGTGTTCGAGCTGCATGAACTGCGCGATCACGTCCGTGGCGGCCGTGTCGTCGAGCGCCGTCCCGAGGAAGACGACCCGGTTCTCGAACAGCTTCCCGTAGGGGTCGAGCGTGCGCTGTCCCATGCTCCCGCGCTCGCTGAACTCGGGCAGGACATGACGGGCGGACGGACGGCTCATGGGCGTACCTCTCTTCACGACAGGACCGACGGCGACCTCGCTTCTGTGAGAAATGTACAGGACGTACGGACTGTGGGTGAGAGTGTCGTGCCGTCAACACCGCGCCACATGAGCCTGGTTGGACGGTCGTGCCGCCGTTCGGGCCGTCTGCGAGGGAGTGCGTCCGCTCCGGTCCGGGCGTTCCCCGGTTCTCCGGTTTCGCCGGGAACCGGGGAACGCCCCGGGGTGCGCCGTAAGGTGGAGGCATGGCCTACGAGATCCCGGTGACGCAAGCCAGGGCTGAGCTCGCCGATCTGATCAATCGCGTGGTGTACGGCGGTGAGCGTGTCGTGGTGACCCGGCACGGTCGGCCGCTCGTCGCACTGGTCTCGGCCGCCGACCTCGAACGGCTGGACGCGCTGGACGAACCGGCCGCGGAGCAGGTCGTCAGCAGCGTGTCCGGCATCCGCGCGGCCGAGCACGCGGCCCCCGAGCGGCAGCGGTTCGGGATCGCCGCCGAACACCGGGGGACGGGCCTCTCCTAGGAAGGCGCCCAGGGAGACACCCCTGGGCCCCCACCCCTCAGCCCACGCCACTGGACCTGTCCGGCGGCCGGGGTGTCGTTAACGTCCTCGAAACCCCGGCGAACTAGCCTGCCCCTCCACGCCACCAGGGGTTCTGTCCGGCCGAGTTGAACACGGCGGGGCGTTTTCCCCGTGTGTTACCAGTGACCCGTCGTGGTGGCCGCGGCAGCCGGACCCCGCACGGTCCGGAGCGAGGATGTGAGGTGGGACGTGCAACTGACCCCGCACGAGCAGGAGAGGCTGCTGATCCACGTGGCGGCCGACGTGGCCGAGAAGCGCCGGGCCCGCGGGCTCCGGCTCAACCACCCCGAGGCCATCGCCCTCATCACGTCGCACATCCTGGAGGGCGCGCGCGACGGCCGTACCGTCGCCGAGCTGATGTCCTCCGGCCGCAAGGTCCTCACCCGCGACGACGTCATGGACGGCATCCCCGAGATGATCCACGACGTCCAGGTCGAGGCGACCTTCCCGGACGGCACCAAGCTCGTCACCGTGCACGAGCCGATCGTCTGAGGGGTCCGTCATGATTCCCGGAGAGGTGCTGTTCGCCGACGGCCCGGTCGTCTTCAACGAGGGCCGCGAGGTCACCCGGATCACCGTCCTCAACGCCGCCGACCGGCCCGTCCAGGTCGGCTCCCACTACCACTTCGCCGAGGCCAATCCCGGCCTGGAGTTCGACCGGGGCGCGGCCCGCGGCAAGCGGCTGAACGTCGCCGCCGGCACGGCGGTGCGCTTCGAGCCCGGCATCCCCGCCGAGGTCGGGCTCGTCCCCCTCGCGGGCGCCCGGATCGTGCCCGGCCTGCGCGGCGAGACCGGAGGCGCCCTCGATGCCTGAGATCTCCCGCGCCGCCTACGCCGACCTGTTCGGCCCCACCACCGGCGACCGCATCCGGCTCGCCGACACGAGCCTGCTGATCGAGATCGAGGAGGACCGCTCCGGCGGCCCCGGCACCTCCGGCGACGAAGCGGTCTTCGGCGGCGGCAAGGTCATCCGCGAGTCGATGGGCCAGTCCCGGGCCACCCGCGCCGACGGCACCCCCGACACCGTGATCACCGGCGCCGTCGTCGTCGACCACTGGGGCATCGTCAAGGCCGACGTCGGCATCCGCGACGGGCGGATCACCGGCATCGGCAAGGCCGGCAACCCGGACACCATGGACGGCGTCCACCCCGACCTCGTCATCGGCCCCGAGACCGAGGTCATCGCGGGCAACGGGCGCATCCTCACCGCCGGCGCCATCGACGCGCACGTCCACTTCATCTGCCCCCGGATCGCCGACGAGGCGCTGGCCTCCGGTGTCACCACCCTGGTCGGCGGCGGCACCGGCCCGGCCGAAGGCTCCAAGGCGACCACCGTGACCCCGGGGCCCTGGCACCTGGCCCGCATGCTGGAGGCGATGGAGGCCTACCCGGTCAACGTCGGCTTCCTCGGCAAGGGCAACACCGTCTCGCACGAGGCGATGCTGTCGCAGATCCGCGGCGGCGCGATGGGGCTGAAGCTGCACGAGGACTGGGGCTCCACCCCGGCCGTCATCGACGCCGCGCTCACCGTGGCGGACCGCACGGGCGTCCAGGTCGCCATCCACACCGACACCCTGAACGAGGCCGGCTTCGTCGGCGACACCCTCGCCGCGATCGCGGGCCGGGGCATCCACTCGTACCACACCGAGGGCGCCGGCGGCGGGCACGCGCCCGACATCATGAGCGTGGTCTCCCAGCCGCACGTGCTGCCCAGTTCGACCAACCCCACCCGGCCGTTCACCGTGAACACCGCCGAGGAACACCTCGACATGCTGATGGTGTGCCACCACCTCAACCCGGCCGTCCCCGAGGACCTGGCCTTCGCCGAGTCCCGCATCCGGCCGTCCACCATCGGCGCCGAGGACATCCTCCACGACCTCGGCGCCATCTCGATCATCTCCTCCGACTCCCAGGCCATGGGACGCGTCGGCGAGGTCGTCCTGCGCACCTGGCAGACGGCCCACGTGATGAAGGGACGCCGGGGCGCCCTCCCGGGCGACGGACGGGCCGACAACCGGCGGGTGCGGCGCTACGTCGCCAAGTACACGATCAACCCGGCGCTCGCCCAGGGCCTCGCCTCCGAGATCGGCTCCGTCGAGACCGGCAAGCTGGCCGACCTGGTGCTGTGGGAGCCCGCGTTCTTCGGGGTCAAGCCCCTGCTCGTCCTCAAGGGCGGCCAGATCGCCTACGCGCAGATGGGCGACGCCAACGCCTCCATCCCGACCCCGCAGCCGGTCCTGCCCCGGCCCATGTACGGCGCGATCGGGCGGGCCCCGGCCGCCAACTCCGTCAACTTCGCCGCTCCACTCGCGATCGAGGACGGGCTGCCCGAACGGCTCGGCCTGGGCAAGAGGTTCGTGGCGATCGAGTCCACGCGGGCGGTCACCAAGGCGGACATGCGCGAGAACGACGCCCGGCCCGAGGTGCGGATCGAGCCCGACAGCTTCGCGGTGTACATCGACGGCGAGCTGGTCGAGGCGGCACCCGCCGCCGAACTGCCCATGGCTCAGCGTTACTTCCTCTTCTGATGTCCAGGGCCGCACTCCTCGTCCTGGCCGACGGCCGCTTTCCCGCCGGAGGGCACGCGCACTCCGGCGGGGCCGAGGCCGCCGTCAAGGCGGGACGGATCACCTCGGCCGCGGGCCTGGAGGACTTCTGCCGCGGACGGCTGCACACCGCCGGACTCGTCGCCGGTGCGCTGGCGGGCGCCGCCGTCCTCGGCACGGACCCCCGTGAACTGGACGCGGCGGCGGACGCCCGTACGCCGTCGCCCGCCCTGCGCGCCGCCGCACGCCGGCTCGGACGGCAGCTGCTGCGCGCCGCGCGGGCGAGCTGGCCGTGCGCCGAACTGGACCTTCTGGCACGTGAGTTCCCCAAGGGAGCCCATCAGCCGGTCGTCCTCGGCGTCGTGGCCAGGGCCGCGGGGCTGGCGCCCGAGGACGCGGCGTACTGCGCGGCGTACGAGAGCGTGAGCGGACCGGCCACGGCCACCGTGCGCCTGCTGAGTCTCGACCCCTTCGAGGTGACGGGAGTCCTGGCGCGGCTCGCGCCGGAGGTGGACCGGGTGGCGGGCGCGGCCGTCGAGGCGGCCCGCCGGGTCGGCACAGTGGGGACCGACGCGGTGCCGGCCGTGTCGGGACCACTGCTGGAGATCGGGGCGCAAGGGCACGCGGGCTGGCCGGTACGGCTGTTCGCCTCGTAGCGGGTGCCTTCCGGCGGGAGGGGCTCCCCGCGCGAGCGCCCGGATCCCCGCATCCGCGAAGGCCTGAACCCCCCGTGCACCACCGGCCGTCGGCCGGCCCGGCATCCCCCACAGCAGACCCCGAACGAAGGAGCCGTACATGCACCTCGACCACACCCACGACGGCCCGTCCGCCGTGAGCGCCGACGCCCGGCGCCCCGACGGGACCCGGCGCGCCCTGCGCATCGGACTCGGCGGCCCGGTCGGCTCGGGCAAGACCGCCACGGTCGCCGCGCTCTGCCGGATCCTGCGCGACGAACTGTCCCTGGCCGTCGTCACCAACGACATCTACACCCGCGAGGACGCCGAATTCCTGCTCCGGGAAGCGGTGTTGCCGCCGGAACGGATCGCCGCCGTGGAGACCGGCGCCTGCCCGCACACCGCGATCCGCGACGACATCTCCGCCAACCTGGAGGCCGTGGAGGATCTGGAGGACGAGGTGGGGCCGCTGGACCTGATCCTCGTCGAGTCGGGCGGGGACAATCTGACCGCCACCTTCTCCAAGGGGCTGGTGGACGCGCAGATCTTCGTCATCGACGTGGCCGGCGGGGACGACATCCCGCGCAAGGGCGGCCCGGGGGTCACCACGGCGGACCTGCTCGTCGTCAACAAGACCGACCTCGCCCCGCATGTCGGCTCCGACCTCACCCGGATGGCCGCCGACGCCAAGGCGCAGCGTGCCGAACTCCCCGTCGTGTTCCAGTCGTTGCGAGGCGAGAGCGGGGTCGCGGACGTGGCGGTCTGGGTCCGGGAGCGGCTCGCCGCGTGGGCGACGTGACGGCGGCCGGTGTCCGGGCCCGCGCCCGGATCCTGGCCCGCGCCGACGGACGGGGCGGAACGGCCCTTCCGGTGCTGGACGGCGAGGGCCCGCTCGCGCCGCGCCGCACCCGCGCGAGCGGCTCCGAGGCGCGGGTCATGATGGTCGGTGCGATGAGCGGCCCGCACGGCGGTGACCGCTTCTCGGTCGGGGTGCGGGTGGAGGAGGGGGCACGGCTGCATGTCGGATCCGCCGCGGCCACTCTCGCCCTGCCGGGTCAGCACAAGGGCGAAGCCCGGTACGACGTACGGCTCGACGTCGCCGACGGAGCCGAACTGCACTGGATGCCGGAGCAGTTGATCTCGGCGCGGGGAAGCGACCTGCACGTCGTCACACGGGCCGAACTCGGCACCGGGGCGAGCCTGGTGCTGCGCGAGGAGCAGGTGCTGGGACGGGCCGCCGAGGAACCCGGGCGGCTCACCAGCCGGCTCACCGTGCGCGTCGGCGGCCGGGCCGTCCTGGACCAGGAACTGTCCTGCGGTCCCGGGGCGCCGGGCGGCTGGGACGGCCCCGCCGTGCTCGGCGGGTACCGTGCGGTGGGGCAACTCGTCGTGGTGAGGCCCGGGTTCGCCGCGCATCCGGTCGCCGCGAGGATGCTGGGGGAGAGGGCGGCGATCATGCCGCTGGCCGGCCCCGCCGTGCTCGTCAGCGCCGTCGCGTCCGACGCGCTCGGTCTGCGGCGGACCCTGGACGAGGCCCTGACCTGGGTGTCCACGGGCACGGCCGAGAACTGAACGTGCCGTTCCGCCGACGCCCCGCTCAGCGAGACCTGAGCATCCGTTTATCGGATTGGTAAAGATGGCGGGCTTCCCCTGTTCTCAGCCGGTTCACAGCCGGAATGATCCCCGCCTGACATGTCATAGCTACGTACGGGGAGGGGCCCACTTGAGGGACATCAGACCGAAGAGCCGCCTGCTGGCGCTCGGTTCGGCCGGAGCGCTCGTCACCGCGACCCTGATCGCCGGCGCCGTGTCGGCGCCCGCGGCCAGCGCCGCCGGCCGCCACCCGCAGAACCGTGAGGCCCGCGGCGCGGAGATAGCCGCCGCCCGCGCCGCCAAGGCCGGCATCGCGTGGAAGGACTGCCCCGCCGACTGGGGCCTGGAGAAGCCCATCCAGTGCGGCTGGGTCTCCGTGCCGGTCGACTACGCCAAGCCGGACGGCAAGCAGATCAAGCTCGCCGTCGACCGCATCGCCAGCACCGGCACCCCGCAGGAGCGTCAGGGTGCCCTGGTCTACAACCCGGGCGGCCCCGGCGGCTCCGGGCTGCGCTTCCCGCGCCGGGTGACGACGAACGCGCCCGTCTGGGCCAAGGTCGCCAAGGCCTACGACTTCGTGGGCTTCGACCCGCGCGGCGTCGGCCACTCCGCGCCCATCTCCTGCGTCGACCCGCAGGAGTTCGTCAAGGCCCCCAAGGCCGACCCGGTCCCGGACAGCGCGGCCGACAAGAACGCCCAGCGCAAGCTCGCCCGCCAGTACGCCGACGGGTGCGAGAAGCGCAGCGGCGCGATGCTCGACCACATGACCACGGCCAACACCGCCCGCGACCTGGACGTCACCCGGGCCGCGCTGGGCGAGAAGAAGCTCAACTACCTGGGCGTCTCCTACGGCACCTACCTCGGCGCCGTCTACGGCACGCTCTTCCCGGGCCACCTGCGCCGGATGATCGTGGACAGCGTGGTCGGCCCGTCCCGCGAGAACATCTGGTACAAGGCGAACCTGGACCAGGACATCGCCTTCGAGGGCCGCTGGAAGGACTGGGAGGACTGGGTCGCCGCCAACGACGCCGCCTACCACCTCGGCACCACCCGTGCCGCCGTCCAGGACAAGTGGCTCACGCTGCGTGCCGCCGCCAAGAAGAGCCCGATCGGCGGGGTCGTCGGCCCGGCCGAGCTGATCTCCTTCTTCCAGAGCGCCCCGTACTACGACTCCTCGTGGGTGCCGGTCGCCTCGGTGTTCAGCAAGTACGTCGCCGGTGACACCCAGGCGCTCGTCGACGCGGCCGCCCCCGACCTCTCCGACACCGCGGGCAACATCGCGTCGGAGAACGGCAACGCCGTCTACACGGCCGTCGAGTGCGCGGACGCCAAGTGGCCCACCAGCTGGCGCACGTGGGACCGGGACAACACCCGGCTCAACAAGGACTACCCCTTCATGACCTGGGCCAACGCCTGGCTCAACCTGCCCTGTGCCACCTGGTCCGGCAAGCAGGGCACGCCGGTCGAGGTCAAGACCCACAAGGGTCTGCCGAAGGTGCTCATCGTGCAGTCCACGCGGGACGCGGCGACCCCGTACCCGGGCGCCGTCGACCTGCACAAGCGGTTCAAGGGCTCCCGCCTGATCACGGAGAAGGGTGCCGGTTCCCACGGTGTGACCAGCCTGGTCAACCCGTGCATCAACGACCGGGTCGACACCTACCTCCTCAGCGGCAAGCTGGACGGCTCCGACGTGACCTGCGGCCCGCACGCCACGCCCAAGCCGTGACCACGGCGCCGCCCGCGGCCACGACGACCGTCGCGGCCGTGGCGGCAAGGTGACGAGGGGCGGCCGGATTTCTCCGGCCGCCCCTCGTCACCTTGCCGCCCGTCCCTCCGTCGCCCGCCCCTCCGTCGTGCGCCCCCGGTCCTTCCGTCATGCTCCCGCCCGCCGGGCGTTCTCGGCCGCGCGGGTCAGCTGAGCGGTACGCGGGGGAACCGGCGTTCCCTCGCGCCCCGGGCCGCCTGCTCGGCCTTCACGTCGGCGGCGTAACGGTCCACGTACTCCTGCCCGGACAGTGCGAGGATCGCGTACATGATCTCGTCGGTGACCGCGCGCAGGACGGCCTTCTCGCCCTCCATGCCCGCGTAGCGGGAGAAGTCGAGCGGCTCGCCGAAGCGGATGTCCACCGGGTGGAAGTTCGGGATCTTCTTGCCGGGCGGCTGCGCCTCGAACGTGCCGATCATCGCGCACGGCACGACGGGTACGCCCGCCCGCAGCGCCATCACGGCCACACCGACCTTGCCCTTGTAGAGCCGGCCGTCGTGCGACCGCGTCCCCTCCGGGTAGACCCCGAGCAGCTCGCCCCGGGACAGCACGCCGAGCCCCTCCCGGATCGCGGCCTGCCCGGCCTCCTTGCCTGACCGGTCCACCGGGATCTGGCCCGCGCTGCGGAAGAAGAACGCGGTCAGCCGCCCCTTCACCCCGGGCCCGGTGAAGTACTCCGCCTTGGCCAGGAAGGTGATGCGCCGCTTCAGTATCGCCGGCATCAGGAAGTGGTCCGAGAAGGACAGATGGTTGCCCGCGACGATCGCCGCCCCCGACTCCGGCACGTTCTCCAGCCCCTCGATCCGGGGCCTGAAGAACAGCTTGAGCAACGGTCCCAGCAGCACGTACTTCAGCAGGTGGTAGAACACGGCTCGCCCCTGACTCCAGCGGGTCCGGCGCCGGCCAGGGTTCTCCCGGTCGACGCCGTGATTCCGGAAACGTTCCTGTGTGTGTCTGCGGTCATCTGTAACCGCGTGCGGCAGACCTCATGCCGGCCCTCCGCCGAGTCGGCCGATGAGGCGTCAGCGGTGCGCCGGCCGGCCGAGGACGACGTCCGCCGCACGGCTCTCCAGCGACTCGGCCCGCCCGACGTGACCCTGCCCGTCACGGGCCGGCCTCCGTGCACCGCCTGCCGGGCGGCCTTCGGACTCTGCTTGAACCGCACCGCGCGCATCGCCCCTTCCGACTGGCTCGGAGGCTACTCGGCGCGGTATCGGCCGACAACAGCACGTCGCGGCTCAGCACGCGATCCGATGTGACGCGCGGTCGCGGGTACGACACCGGCTCCTCCCGGTGGTGTTGTCCAGGGGGCGCCTGCGAAGAAGGGAGGGAGGGTGTCCGCGACACCGCGCGGGGCGCCTGCCCGGGCGCCTGGCTGATCGTCGCTCACCGCGCACGAGCCGCGGGAACAACCGGTGGGCCCGGCACCGTTGCACTCCCGGACCCGGACCGACGTCTTTACCCAGGAGGACAGCTTCATGAACGACCGGCCCCTCACGCTCATGGCCGTGCACGCACACCCCGACGACGAGGCCACCAGCACGGGAGGCGTCCTCGCGCGGTACGCGGCGGAGGGCGTGCGCACGGTCCTCGTGACGTGTACCGACGGCGCTTGCGGTGACGGACCGGGAGGTGTCAAGCCGGGCGACCCCGGCCACGACCCCGCGGCCGTCGCCCGGATGCGGCGCCAGGAACTCGAAGCGAGCTGCGAGGTCCTGAAGATCGGCCATCTGGAGACGCTGGACCACGCCGACTCCGGGATGATGGGCTGGCCGGCCAACGACGCCCCCGGATCCTTCTGGCGCACCCCCGTCGAGGAGGCAGGTGCCCGCCTCGCGGAGCTCTTCCGGCGCTATCAGCCCGATGTCGTCGTCACCTATGACGAGAACGGCTTCTACGGCCACCCCGACCACATTCAGGCCAACCGCATCACGACGGCGGCGCTGGAGATCAGCGGGCTGACGCCGAAGGTGTACTGGACGACGGCGCCCCGGTCGATGATGCGGCGGTTCGGCGAGCTGATGCGCGAGTTCGGCGGCGTCGAGCAGGAGCCGGATCCCGAGGAGGCCGCCGTGCTGGCCGAGATCGGACTCCCGGACGAGGAGATCACCACCTGGGTGGACACCACCGCGTTCGGCGGCCAGAAGTTCGACGCGCTGGCCGCGCACGCCAGCCAGGGCGAGAACATCTTCTTCCTCAAGATGGGCCAGGAGCGGTTCACCGAGCTGATGGGCGTCGAGACCTTCGTCCGGGTCCGTGACACCACCGGCGCGGCGCTGCCCGAGAACGACCTCTTCGCCGGCCTGCGCTGATCCACCGGCCTGCGCCGACCGGCGGAGCCGTCCGCCCCGCCGGTGCCGGCAGGACGACGAGACCCCCGGCCTTCCGAGTGGGAAGGCCGGGGGTCTCGCGGCGGACCGGGGGCGCGGGCCGTCCGGACCGCCTTGGCGCGGCCCCGGCGCCGTCACGCGCCGTCACGCGCCGTCGGCGTCCCCGGTCTCCCAGCGCAGCAGGTCGCCCGGCTGGCATTCGAGGACCTCGCAGAGCGCGGCGAGCGTCGCGAAGCGCACGGCCTTGGCGCGGCCGTTCTTCAGGACCGCCAGGTTGGCGGGCGTGATCCCCACCCGGTCCGCGAGCTCGCCCACGGACATCTTGCGTCTGGCCAGCATCACGTCGATGTCGACGGCGATCGGCATCAGATCACCTCGTCCAGCTCGGCCCGCATCTCCGTCGCCTCGACGTCGCGCGCGACGGCCTGGACGAGCAGCATCCGCAGCACGAGCACGATGAGCGCGACCCCGAGGATGGCCAGGCCGATCCCGCCCATGATGACGCTGACGCCCGGGTCGTCCCGCTGGCCCGGCGCGTCGACGGCCGTGACCGCGAACCACAGCAGGCCGATCGCCGTGATCGCGCCGATCACGATGTCCACGTAACGGAAGGCGGCGGGCGAGAACACCGTCCCGCGCCGCACCATCGTCACCAGCCGCCAGACGCTGACCACGGCGGCCTGGACCGCCACCAGCCCCAGGACCACGATCACGCGCACCAGGGTCAGCGCGAGCGAGCCGTCCTCCGGGTCGCGCCCGCTGAGCAGCGTCCACACCAGCATGATCTGCACCAGCGCGGTGCCGGTGAGCACCACCGCGAGCACGGCGCGCAGCGCACGCACTGTCAACTTCCCCACAACTCATCCTCCCATCGAGTTACGATGGGAATCTATCGAAATTCGATAGGTGTGACAAGTGGCGACCCTCGGGTGCGAGCAAAAGGCGCGGGCGGGGGTGGACCATGCCACCCCCGCCCGCGCCCCGCTCACTCCGTCGCGTCAGTGTCCCTGACCCAGCACGCGCTCCAGCGCGCCCAGCGCCGAGCGCAGTTCGTCGGCCGTGATGGTCAGCGGGGGAGCCAGGCGGATCGTGGAGCCGTGGGTGTCCTTGGCGAGGACCCCCTCGCGCATCAGGCGCTCGCTGATCTCGCGGCCGGTGCCGAGGGCCGGGTCGACGTCGACGCCCGCCCACAGGCCGCGCGCGCGGAACCCCGTGACGCCCTTGCCGACCAGTCCGTCCAGGCCGTCGCGCAGGACGGCACCCAGCTCGGCGGCCCGCCGCTGGAACTCGCCGGTCTCCAGCAGTTCCAGCACCGCGATGCCCACCGCCGCCGCCAGCGGGTTGCCGCCGAAGGTGGAGCCGTGCTCGCCCGGGTGCAGTACACCCAGCACCTCGCGCCGGGCCACCACCGCCGAGACCGGCACGATGCCGCCGCCGAGGGCCTTGCCGAGCAGCAGCACGTCCGGGACGACGCCCTCGTGCTCGACGGCCAGGGTGCGGCCGGTGCGGCCGAGCCCGGACTGGATCTCGTCCGCGATGAACAGGCAGTCGCGGCGCCGGGTCAGCTCGCGCACGCCGGCCAGGTAGCCCTCGTCCGGGATGATCACCCCGGCCTCGCCCTGGATGGGCTCCAGCAGCACCGCGGCCGTCGTCTCGTCGACCGCCTCCTCCAGCGCCGCCAGGTCGTTGTACGGCACGATCCGGAAACCGGGCGTGAAGGGGCCGAAGCCCGCGCGGGCCGTCTCGTCGGTGGAGAAGCTCACGATCGTGGTCGTACGGCCGTGGAAGTTGTCCGCCGCGACGACGATCGTGGCCTGCCCGTCCGGGACGCCCTTGACGTCGTACGCCCACTTGCGGGCCACCTTGATGCCGCTCTCCACCGCCTCGGCGCCGGTGTTCATCGGGAGCACCATGTCGAGGCCGGTCAGCTCCGCGAGCCGCTCGGCGAACTCGGCGAGCCGGTCGTTGTGGAAGGCGCGGGAGGTGAGCGTGAGCCGGTCCAGCTGCCGGTGCGCGGCCTCGATCAGGGCCGGGTGGCGGTGGCCGAAGTTCAGCGCCGAGTAGCCGGCCAGCATGTCGAGGTACCGCTTGCCCTCGACGTCCTCCACCCAGGCTCCCTCGGCCCGTGCCACGACGACGGGCAGCGGGTGGTAGTTGTGCGCGAGCACCGGCTCCTCCGCCTTGATCAGGCCGGCGGACGTGCGCGCGTGCGCGAGTGCGGTCATCAGCGGATCTCCTGGGTGCAGCACTTGATGCCGCCGCCGGCCTTGTGGAACTCCGACAGGTCGACGGGGACGGGGGTGTAACCGTGGTCGGCCAGGCGCTCGGCCAGCGCCTCGGCCCGGGGTGCGATGAAGACGTGGCGGCCGTCGGACACGGAGTTCAGGCCGAAGGCCATCGCGTCGTCCCGGGTGGCGAGCACCGCGTCCGGGTAGAGGCGCCGCAGCACCTCCAGACTGCCCGCGGAGAACGCCTCCGGGTAGTACGCGATGTTGTCGTCGTCGAGGACGAACAGCGCGGTGTCCAGGTGGTAGAAGTACGGGTCCACCAGGGTCAGCGCGATCACCGGGTGGCCGAGGAACTCCTGGAGCTCGTGATGGGCCTCGCGGGTGGTGCGGAAGCCGGTACCGGCCAGCACGTAACGGCCCGTCCAGACCAGGTCGCCCTCGCCCTCGGTCACGGACAGGGGGCGGTACACGTCGTACCCGGCCGACTTGAACCAGCCGTCGTAGTGCTCGGACTCGGGGCGCCGCTCCGGCGCGTGGAACAGGGAGCCGAAGACCCGGCCGCCGACGACGAACGCCGCGTTCGCCGCGAAGACCATGTCGGGCAGACCCGGCACCGGATCGAGCGACTCGACCGTGTGGCCGTGGGTGCGGTAGGCGTGCATCAGCGCCTGCCACTGCTCCTGGGCCAGATCGACGTCGACGGGCGTGTCGGGGTGCATCCAGGGGTTGATCGCGTACTGCACGGCGAAGTGTCTGGGTTCGCAGACAAGGAAGCGCCGTGGGCGCGCCACACGACTCTCGAGCACAGAGGGTTCCCTCCGCTTTCCTGTGTGTCACTTGGGGTTACACCAAGGTAAGAAGTGACCGAGACGCTGGACAAGCAACGAAAGCTGCGCGTCTGCGCAGTATCACTGCGTTGTCACCAGGAAGGACGCAGGACACCTGCGCGAACGGGAGGTTTGAAAGCGATCTTCCGCCAGGGTGCCGGGATCGCGGGCCTTCACTCCGGTGCGGCCTGCGTGGCGCCCGCCTCCGGGCTCTCCGGGAGCAGATGGGACAGCACCATCACGCTGATCGTCTTCCGGATGAACGGCTCGGCGCGGATGCGCTCCAGCACCCCCTCGAAGTGCTCCACGTCCCGCGCCCGCACATGCAGCAGCGCGTCCGCGCCGCCGGTCACCGTCATGGCCGCCGTGATCTCCGGATGGTTGCGCACCACCTCGGCGAGCCGGCGGGGCGGGGCCGCGCCCTCGCAGTACACCTCGACGTACGCCTCCGTGCGCCAGCCGAGCGCCGAGGGCCGCACGGTCGCCGTGAAGCCGGTGATCACCCCGGTCTCCCGCAGCCGGTCCACCCGCCGCTTGACCGCGGTGGCCGACAGTCCGACCGCGCCGCCGATCTCGGCGAAGCTGCTCCTGGCGTTCGCCATCAGCGCGGTGATGATCTTCCGGTCGAGGTCGTCGAAGGACGCGGCCCTGCTGTTCATGCGGGCACTCTAATCAGCCCTGACCTGGCCGGGCGGTCTCCTCAGTTCCGGGTCACCACCAGGGCGAGCGTCAGCAGCCCCAGCACCACCCAGCCGAACCACAGCCAGCCGTTGCTGCCCAGCGCCACCGTGTAGGCCGTGACGACGACGAGCCCGCCGATGGTCAGCGCCCCCATCGCCTTGACGGAACCCTTCGCCGAACCGGAACCGGAACCGTGCATCGCGGCACTCCCCTCTCCGGGCGTCCTCCGGGACGTCCCCCATCCACCATGGTGCCCCGGCGCGGCCCGTCCGGGACAGAAGCGGGCCGGCATCGCGCGCTGCCGCGATGCCGGCCCGAGGTGTCCGGTGTCCGGAGAGCCCGGAATGTGGGGGGGTGTGAGAGGCGCGGGCTCAGCCCTTGCGCGCGTTCAGCGAGGCCAGGTAGGCGTTGTACGCCTCCAGCTCCTGGTCGCCGTTGCGGTCGGCGGCCCGGTCCTTGCGCTTGGCCTGCCGCTGCTCGGAGCCGTACCACTGGAACAGCAGCGCGATCAGCACCAGCACCGACGGGACCTCGCTGAACCCCCAGGCGATGCCGCCCGCCGCCGTCTGGTCCGCGAGCGCGTCGATGCCGAGCGAGGCGGGCGGGTTCTTGAACGTCTCCACCATCGGCTCCGACGCCATCATCAGCGCGATGCCGAAGAACGCGTGGAACGGCATGCCCGCGAACAGCTCCAGCATCCGCATCAGATGACCGGGGCGGTGCGGGCCCGGGTCGATGCCGATGATCGGCCAGAAGAACACCACGCCCACCGCGAGGAAGTGCACCATCATCGCGGCGTGCCCGACCCTGGAGCCCATCAGGAAGTCGAAGAGGGGGGTGAAGTACACCGCGTACAGGCTGGCGATGAACAGCGGGATGGTGAACGCCGGGTGCGTGATGATCCGCATGTACCGGCTGTGCAGCAGCATCAGCAGCAGCTCACGCGGCCCCTTGCGGCCCTTCCCGGCGACGGGCAGCGCGCGCAGCGCCAGTGTGACCGGCCCGCCCAGCAGGACCAGGATGGGGGACACCATGCTGATCACCATGTGCTGCACCATGTGCACGCTGAACATGACCATGCCGTAGTCGTTCAGCCGCGTGCACATCATCAGCCCGATGCTCAGCACGCCGAGGACGTACGACACCGTGCGCGCCACCGGCCAGGAGTCCCCGCGCCGCCGCAGCCGTACGACACCCCAGCCGTACAGCGCGAGCCCGGCGAGACAGGCGACGAGGAAGAAGGGGTCCGTCGACCACTCGAAGCCCCTGCCCAGCGTGAACGGCGGCAGATCCGTCATCATGCCGTGCCCGCTGTGATCCATCCGGCGGCTCCTGATTCGTGGGGGTTGTGCAAGTCTGTCCGGACCAGACTAGAGCGGCCCCCACGTCCCGCTTCGGCCGGGTCCGGCCATGCCCGGCCCCTCCGGCCGCGGTGCCGCGACCCCGCGCGGTGCCGCCTCCGACCGTGATGCCGCCGCCGTCCGCCGAGCCGCCCCGGCCCCGCCGGACGTCACAGAACGCAGTCGGCCTCGTCGTACCGCCCGGCGGGAACCGTCTTGAGGCTCTCGACGGCGTCGGCCAGCGGCACCATCACGATGTCGTTCCCGCGCAGCGCGGCCATCGTCCCGAACTCGCCGCGGTGCACCGCCTCCACCGCGTGCCACCCGAACCGGGTCGCCAGCACCCTGTCGTACGCCGTCGGCGTCCCGCCGCGCTGCACATGCCCGAGGATCACCGGACGGGCCTCCTTGCCGAGCCGCCGCTCCAGCTCCACGGACAGCTGCCGGGCGATGCCCGCGAAGCGCTCGTGGCCGTAGATGTCCTTGCCGCCCTCGTCGAACTCCATCGAGCCGGGCAGCGGCTTGGCGCCCTCCGCCGCGACCACGATCGCGAACCGCTTGCCGGCCTCGAACCGCGCGCCGACCTTCTTCGCCAGCTCCTCGATGTCGAAGGGGCGTTCCGGGACGACGACGGCATGGGCGCCGGCCGCCATGCCGGAGTGCAGCGCGATCCAGCCGGTGTGCCGCCCCATGACCTCGACGATCAGCACGCGCTGGTGGGACTCGGCGGTGGTCTTCAGCCGGTCGAGCGCCTCGGTGGCGACCCCGACGGCCGTGTCGAAGCCGAAGGTGACGTCCGTGACGGCGATGTCGTTGTCGATGGTCTTGGGCACTCCCACGATGGGCAGCCCGTTGTCCGAGAGCAGCCGGGCCGCCTTGAGCGTGCCCTCGCCGCCGATCGGGATGATCGCGTCCAGGCCGAGCTCCGCCACGTGGCCCCTGGCCCGCTCGACGCCGTCGCGCAGATGCTCCGGACGCACCCGGGAGGAGCCGAGGATGGTCCCGCCGCGGGCGAGGATGCCGCTCACGGCGTCCAGGTCGAGTTTGACGCAGTCCGATTCCAGAAGGCCCTTCCAGCCGTCCCGGAAGCCGAGGACCTCGTCGCCGTGGTCGGCGACCGCGCGGTGGACGACGGACCGGATGACGGCGTTCAGGCCGGGGCAGTCGCCGCCGGAGGTGAGGACACCAATGCGCATAGCCCGAATTACCTTCTCGACGTGGGCCGGGAAACCGGACCACGCTGTCCGGCGGATTCCCGGCCACCCTACCGGCGCAAGGGGGTGCCCCCGCAGTGGGCGTCCGCCTGCTGGACGCGTCCGCACATGTGAGCGGACGGACCGTCAGGCGGGCCCGCCACGGGGGCACCGGACGCGCCGAAGAGCCCGGCGGAGAGCCGCCGGAACGTTCCTACGCCGACTGCTGGGCGGCGGCGATGCGCTCGTTGCGGAGCGCCTCGTACCAGCGGTCGTCGATCGGCGGCAGGGCGTTGACGTCCAGCGCCAGCTTCAGCAGCAGGTCGGCGATCAGCGGGTTGCGGGCGAGGACGGGGCCGTGCATGTACGTGCCGAAGACGGTCCCGTTGTACGCGCCCTCGGTGCCGTCCCCGGTGCCGTTGCCGCGGCCCATGCGGACCTGGGCGAAGGGGCGGGCGGTCGGGCCGAGGTGGGTGACGCCCTGGTGGTTCTCGAACCCGGTCAGCTGGGGCAGGCCGAGCTGGGGGTCGATGTCGCCGAGGACGTCGCCGACGCACCGCTCGCCCTCGCCGCGCACCGACACCACGTCGAGCAGGCCGAGGCCCGGCTCGCGCTGGCCGAGGTCGTTGATGAACTCGTGGCCGAGGATCTGGTAGCCGGCGCACACGGAGAACACGATCGCGCCGTTCTCCACCGCCCGGTACAGCTGGCCGTCACGGCGCAGCCGCTCGGCCGCCAGCCGCTGGGGCCGGTCCTCGCCGCCGCCGATCAGATAGATGTCGCCGGAGGTCGGGATCGGCTGGTCGCTGCGCACGTCGAGGCGCGCCACGTCCAGTCCGCGCTGACGCGCCCGGCGCTCCACGACGAGGGCGTTGCCCTGGTCGCCGTACGTGCTCAGCAGATCCGGGTAGATCCACACCAGCCGCAGTTGGTTGTCGCTCATGAGGTGATGGCCCTTCCCTAATCAGTTGCCGACGCGGCGGCGCAGGTCCTGGAACGCGGTGTAGTTCGCGATGACCTCGATGCGTCCCGGAGGGGCCATCTGCACGGCCTGGTCGACGTTGTCGCAGACCTGGAACTGCTGGTTCGCGACCTCCAGGCGGACCGCGAGGTCCAGCTTCCGGTCGCCGATCACGAAGATCGGGTGGCCGGTGAGCCGGGTGTAGTCGACGTCCCACAGCCAGGAGGTGTCGGTGCCGTCGGCACCGCGCGCGTTCACGGACAGGATCACCGGGGTCGGCGGCGGGTCGATCAGGGAGAACGTCTCGAGCCAGCCGGCCGGGTTCTTCGCCAGCAGGAGCCTGAGGTCACGGCCCTCGAACTGGACGACGTCGTAGCGTCCGGCGACGGCCTGCACCTGGTACATCCGCTCCAGGGCGACCTGCGGGGGCACCCCGAAGACGGCGGCGACGGCCGCGGAGCTGGCCGCGTTCGCCTTGTTGGCGCGGCCCGGCAGCTGGAGGTGGATCGGCCAGGCGGACCCGTGCGGGTCGAGCACGTGGTCCCCGGACAGCGCCCAGGTCGGCTGCGGGCGGCGGAAACCGCACTCACCGCAGAACCAGTCGTCACCGGGGCGCTGCATGACGCCGCCGCACGACGGGCAGGACCAGGCGTCGTCCTTCCACATCTGTCCCGCTGCGACCCAGATCACATTCGGGGAGGACGAGGCGGCCCACACCACCAGCGGGTCGTCGCAGTTGGCGACGACCACGGCCTTGGAGCCGGACAGGCCCTCGCGCCAGTTCTCCGCCAGCATGCGGGTCTCGGCCGCGCGGTCCAGCTGGTCGCGGGAGAGGTTCAGCAGCGCGATGCACTTCGGGCTGGTGTCCCGCGCCACACCGGCCAGGTACTTCTCGTCGACCTCGATGACGCCGAACTTCGCCTCCGAGCCGCCCGCCAGTGCCGAGGTGATGCCGGCCGGCATGTTGGCGCCGAGCGCGTTCGACACGACCTCGCCCGCGGCGCGCAGCGCCTCGGCGATCAGCCGGGTGGTCGTGGTCTTGCCGTTGGTCGCGGACACCAGGACGACGTCCAGGTGCTGTGCGAGCCGGGCGAGCAGATCGGGGTCGAGCTTCAGCGCGACCTTGCCGCCGATCACCGACCCACTGCCGCGTCCGGCGGCCCGCGATGCCGCGGCGACGGCCTTGCCCGCGGTCACGGCCAGCTTGGCCCGCGGCGAGAGCGGGTCCGAGTTGCCTGCCATCAGTTCTCGATCCTCCTTGCGTACGCGCCGCGACTTGGCCCATCCGGCAACGTGGTGTGGACCTCAGCCTATCGAGATCCATTCGCACACCCGAATCCCGGCCCACACCTGCGCGGCGGAGATGGGCCGAACGAACCGTACCCTTGCCGCCATGCGACACGGATCCATCCCGGGCGCCCGCGGGCGCGTCCGGCCCCTCACCCTGCTCGGCGACCCCGTTCTGTCCGAACCATGCCGGGACGTAACGGACTTCGGCCCCGACCTCTCGGCACTTGTGGAGGATTTGTTCGCGACCATGTACGCCGCCGACGGCGTCGGTCTCGCCGCGAACCAGATCGGCGTCCCTTTGCGGGTGTTCGTCTACGACTGTCCCGATGATGACGATGTGCGGCACTTGGGGCACGTCGTCAATCCGCGCCTCGTGGAGGCGGACGGCGTGGTGGTCCGGGGCCCGGAGGGCTGCCTGTCCCTGCCGGGTCTGGAGGCGGGCACCGAGCGCTACGACCACGCGGTGGTCGAGGGCTTCACGGCGAAGGGCGAGCCCGTCACCGTCCACGGGTCGGGCTTCTTCGCCAGGTGCCTCCAGCACGAGTGCGACCACCTGGAGGGCACGGTGTACGCCGACCGCGTCACGGGCTGGCGCAGGTGGAAGCTGGAGCGGCAGCTCGCGCGGGCCCCGTGGCGCGGGGCGGCGGGCGCCGCGCCGGAGGGGGCCGGCGGCGCCTGAGGAGGCGTTCCGGGGCCGCCGGCGGCCCCGCGCCGGGCGTGCGGGCCGTCAGAAGCCGGGGCCGCCCGCGCGGTCCCCGGCGGCCGCCAGGCGGCCCCACAGCAGGTCGGCGAGGGACCTGACCAACTCGGCCCGGGAGCAGGGCTGTTCGCCGAGCCACCAGTCTCCGGCGGCGTGCATCATCCCGACGATGCCGTGCCCCCAGACCCGGGCCAGCTGCTGGCTACCCGGGCCGAGGTCCACGCGCTCCTCGATGACCTGCGCCAGCTCCTCGCCCATCCGCCGCAGCAGCGGCACGCTGTTCCTGCCGACGTCGAAGCCGTGGTCCCCGCCCTGGGCGCCCTCGGCCGGGTGCATCAGGAACCGGTACACCTGGGGCGCGGCCTCGATCGCCGCGAGGTAGGTGTCCAGCGTGGACTCGACCCGCTCCCGCCGCTCGGCGGGGGCGTCCAGGGCCGCCCGGAGCGAGTTGAGCAGCGCGTCGGTGTGCCGCTTGGCCAAGGCGGCGTAAAGGCCGCCCTTGTCGCCGAAGTGGCGGTAGAGGATCGGCTTGGTGATGCCCGCCTCCGCGGCGATGGCGTTCATCGACGCCTGAGGGCCGTCGCGCAGCACCACCCGGTCGGCGGCCTCCAGCAGCTCGCGCCGTCGGCGGTCGGCGGACCGCTGCTGATCGGTCCGCTGCGTGGTGTCCATGTGCTCTCCCCACCCGTGCTGATTTGGTGACGCCTGCGCAAACTAACACCCGGGACCCCCCTGACATCGAACGGGATACCGGGGCGACCTCGGGAGTTGACTTTTCCTACCGGCCGGTAACAGACTCGCGTTACCGCTAGTAACACCGCACGTGCCGCCGCTGGAGGGGACATGGCCGAGTTCACCATGGAGCTCAACGACGAACAGAAGGAGGTCCGGGACTGGCTGCACGGCTTCGCCGCCGATGTGATCCGCCCCGCGGCCGCCGAGTGGGACGAGCGTGAGGAGACTCCCTGGCCGGTCATCCAGGAGGCGGCGAAGGTCGGCATCTACTCCCTCGACTTCTACGCGCAGCAGTACTTCGACCCCACCGGCCTCGGCATCCCGACGGCCATGGAGGAGCTGTTCTGGGGCGACGCGGGCATCGCCCTGTCCATTGTCGGCACCGGCCTCGCCGCCGTGGGCGTTCTCGCCAACGGGACCGAGGAACAGATCGGCACCTGGATCCCGCAGATGTACGGCGACCCCACCGACGTCAAGGTCGCGGCCTTCTGCTCCTCCGAGCCCGACGCCGGCTCCGACGTGGCCTCCATGCGCACCCGCGCGGTGTACGACGAGGCCAGGGACGAGTGGGTGATCGACGGCACGAAGACCTGGGCGACCAACGGCGGCATCGCCAACGTCCACGTCGTCGTCGCCTGCGTCGACCCGGAGCTGGGCTCCAAGGGCCACGCCTCCTTCATCGTCCCGCCGGGCACGCCGGGCCTCTCCCAGGGCCAGAAGTTCAAGAAGCACGGCATCCGCGCCTCGCACACCGCCGAGGTCGTCCTCGACGGGGTCCGCGTCCCCGGCTCCTGCCTCCTCGGCGGCAAGGAGAAGCTGGACGAGCGGCTCGCCCGGGCCCGCGAGAACGCCAAGGGCTCCGGCGACCGCGTGAAGAACGCGGCGATGGCCACCTTCGAGGCCTCGCGGCCGGCGGTCGGCGCGATGGCGGTCGGCACCGCCCGGGCCGCCTACGAGGTGGCTCTCGACTACGCCAGGACCCGGGAGCAGTTCGGCCGGCCGATCATCGACAACCAGGGCGTCGCCTTCCAGCTCGCGGACATGCGGACGCAGATCGACGCCGCGCGGCTGCTGGTCTGGCGTGCCTCGTGGATGGCGGTCAACGGCAGGCCGTTCACCGCCGCCGAGGGCTCCATGTCGAAGCTGTTCGCCAGCGAGACGGCGAAGAAGGTGACCGCGCAGGCCATCCAGATCCTCGGCGGCAACGGCTACACCCGGGAGTATCCGGTGGAGCGGATGCACCGGGACGCCGCGATCTACACCATCTTCGAGGGCACCAGCGAGATCCAGCGCCTCGTCATCGCGCGGACCCTGGCGGGGATGCCGATCCGGTAGCGCCGGCTCGCTGCGGGCGCGCATCCGCGGCGACCACAGGGCGACGGCCCTCCGGCCGGATGCCGGAGGGCCGTCGCCGCGCGCTCACCTGTGCCGCAGAGGGGTGAGCTGTTCGATGTCGTACTTGGCCCGCAGGGCCTCGATCGCCTCCTGGTCCGGAGGGCCGCCCTGGTCGAGGATCTCCAGGAGCTCCTCGAAGTAGCGCTCGTGGTCCGGCGGCGGGGACGCCTGGAAGAACATCTTCGCCGGGGTGTCCGTCGGGTTCGCGAACGCGTGGGGACACCCCGGAGGTACGACGATCACCGTGCCCGGAGTGGCCCGCACCACCCGGGTGCCCGAACTCGACTCCCAGCGCTGCCAGTTGTCGGGGGTGCGGATGCGCGGCTCGAAGGCGAGCACGTCCAGTTCGCCGTCGAGGACGTAGAACAGCTCCTCGCTGCGCGTGTGCACATGGGCGCCGACGTCGAAACCCGGCGGGACCTCCACCTCGAAGGTGGAGGCCATCCGGGAGTGGGTGCCGGTGACCTTGAACGTGACCCGCTGGGCCGCCGTCTGGACGACGCGGCCGTGCCCCGGCGGCACCAGCAGACCCTCGGTCGGGTGCGGGTGCGGGTGCGGGTGCGGGGGAGGGGAGCCGCCGCGCCGGGCCCGCGCCGCGGCGCGGGCCGCGGGTCCCTCGGGTACCGCCAGTCCCTCGACCGCCGTCATCGGATCCTCACCGCGCTCACCACGTCACCGGCAGGGCCTCGGGCCCGCGGATCAACGCGCCCTTCCTGAAGGGCACCTGGTCGGGCGGGACGGCCAGCCTCAGGCCGGGCACCCGGTCCAGCAGCGCGTCGACCAGCAGCTCCGACTCCATGCGGGCGAGCTGGCCGCCCGGGCAGTAGTGCGGTCCGAAGCCGAACGACACATGCGGGTTGGGGGTGCGGGAGAAGTCGATCGTCTCCGGGTCGGGGAAGACGTCCGGGTCGCGGTTGGCGGCCAGATAGGAGACGTAGATCGCCTCACCGGCGCGGATCAGATGGCCCCTGATCTCCACGTCCTGCGTCGCGATCCGGGACAGGCCGACGGCGTTGCGGTGCGGGATGTAGCGCAGCAGTTCGTCGATTGCCCGGGGCCGGACCTCCGGTTCGTCGCGCAGGCGTCCGGCCAGGTCGGGTCGGGTCAGCAGCAGGTAGAAGAGCTGCCCGCTGTTGTTCGTGACCGCCTCGCCGCCGATCTGGAGGAGGACGGCGAGTCCGACGGCCTCCTCCAGCGCGACCTCGCCCCGGCCCACGGCGGAGCCGAGCAGCGAGGTGACGTCCTCGGAGGTGCTGCCGTCGCGCCGCCCGACGAGGCCGGCGAAGTAGGCGCTCATCTCGCGCTTCGCCCGCTCGCTGACCTCCTTGCCGTGCGTGGAGGACAGGATCTGCTGGGTCCAGTCGTGCATGGCGCCGCGGTCGACGGCCGGCACGCCCATGACCTCGCAGATCACCGCGATCGGGAACGGGCTGAGCACCGCGGCGGTCAGGTCGGCGGGCGGTCCGTCCCGCAGGAGGAGGTCCACGAGCCCGTCCAGCGTGCCGCGCACCTTCTCCCGGACCCGCTCCACCCCCTTCGCCGTGAACGCGGGGGCCACCGCCCGGCGCAGCCGGGTGTGGTCGGGCGGATCGAGGAAGCCGACCGCGCCCCGGTCCGGGATGAAGTGCGGCGCGAGCCGCGTCACCGGGTGGTCCATGACCGCCTCGCGGCTGAAGCGGGGGTCGTTGGCCACCGTCCGTACGTCGTCGTACCGGGTGACCAGCCAGGCCCAGCCCTCGCCGTTGGGCAGTTCGATACGGGTGACCGGGCCCTCGCGCATCAGCTCGCTCAGCACCGGGTCGAAGTCCGTCCCCAGCAGGTCGAACGCCGGCCACTGCCGGACCGGGGGCCCGGAACCGCCGGGCTCGGGTCCGCTCTCGACGAGCGTCTCTTCAGTCATGACATCGCCTCAGTCCTGGTTGACCCAGCGGCCGACGGTCATCTCGGCGGTGATGCCGGGGCCGAAGCCGGCCAGCAGTCCGCGGGCCCCGTTCTCGGCCCCGCCCTCGTCGAACAGCCGGCGCAGGGCGTCGAGCACGACGGCGCTCGCGATGTTGCCGTACTCGGTGAGCGTGGACCGGCTGAACCGGAACGCGTGCGGCTCGACCTTGAGGAACTTGCTCAGGTCGTCGAGTATTCGGGGGCCGCCCGCGTGGATGATGTAGAAGTCCAGCTCGGAGGCGTTCCAGCCGTGCTCGCCCGCGAGGTCCTGGAGCGCCGGGGCGAGCGGCTCCATCGTGGTGGGCACCCGCTTGTCCAGCAGGAAGTGGAAGCCGGTGTCCCGGACGTCGTACGCGATCCAGTCCTCCGTCTTCGGGATCAGGTACGACCCGTTGCGCTCCAGCCGTACGCCCGTGCCGCCCTGTCCGCGCACCACGGCGGCCGCGATGCCGTCGCCGAACAGGCCGTTGGACAGCAGCGAGCCGACGCCGAGGTCGGTGGGCTGGTAGCACAGCGAGCAGAACTCGCAGGCCACGATGAGCGCGTTGGCCTCGGGGTAGGCCGAACAGAAGTCGTGCGCCCGGTTGATGGCCGCACCGCCGGCCGCGCAGCCCAGCTGGGCGATGGGGAGCTGTCGCGTGGTGCTGGAGAAGTCCATCTCGTTGATCAGCCACGCGGTGAGCGAGGGCATCATGAAGCCCGTGCACGACACGTAGATGATGACGTCGATGTCGGAGTTGAGGACCTCCGCGTCGTC
The DNA here is from genome assembly GCF_044747185.1 of Streptomyces sp. NPDC090108. NCBI lineage: Bacteria > Bacillati > Actinomycetota > Actinomycetes > Kitasatosporales > Streptomycetaceae > Streptomyces > Streptomyces sp. NPDC090108. The sequence continues at coordinate 921,405 of NZ_JBIVDQ010000003.1, read as the reverse complement.
GAGCGCCCGCTGGATCACCGCGGGGACCCGGGCCTTGGCCTCGGCCTCGTACATCTTGTTGCGCTGCTCGAACCCGGGGTGCTTCAGGGTCTCTTCGATGGGCTGCACGATGTGCCGGGTGCGCACTCCGGTGTTCTCGATCAGCCGGAGGGCCAGCGGAAGCTGCGGGTGGTCCGCGTGCCGCTCACGCGCGAGCTGCAGCGTGTCCTCCATCGTGATCACGTGCTCGGGTACGGACACCGAGGGTCTGCACAAAGTCGCCATGAGCCGTCCCTGCTTTCGCCGTCCGGCGGGCCTTCGCCCACCGGTCAGTGGGTGGTCCATTCAGACTCACCCGGGAGGGCGACGATCTCGCGCCGGATTACTCCGAACCGGGGACGACGGACAGCGACAGCTTTGGCCGACGGTCACTCTTCCCGCAGGCCAACGGCCCTGTGGGGCACCAGGACCGGCCTCAACCCGGGAAGCCCCGGGGAGGTGCCGGAGAGGGCCCGCACGGCCCCGCGGGGGTGACGGGGAACCACCGGCGCACGTCCGCCCCGGCGTCGCCGTCGACCGGTCACGGGGCTCCGCTGCTGTGCGCGATGCACGCCACGTCGATGCGGTCCGCCAGCTTCGCCAGCTCGATGGTCAGCGCGGCGACCGTGTCCTCGTCGAGCCTCTGCTCCCCGGCCTCGACGAGATGCAGCCATCGCGCCCCCAGGTTCCGCAGCAGCCCGCTCACATCGGCGGCTGCCACCTGCAGGGTCCCACGGTCGTCGACGATCAGAGGCAGAGTCACTTCGCGGTTCACACAGGGGATGCTAGGGCCTGCCGTGCCGATCCCGGCGGAATCGCGTCACCCGGCCCGCGCGTCCACCGCGACCCGGTGCGCGGCCCGGCCGTGGTGCGGCCCCGGTGCCGCCGCGGTGCCGCGCCCGGGGGAGCCGTGGCGCGTCGCCCGGGCCCGCGGCGGTGCGGCCTTCGGTGCGGCCTTCGTGTGCCGTTCCGGTCCGGGCGGTGCCTCGCTCAGGCGCCCTGCCAGACCGTGGTGATGTTGCAGAACTCGCGGATCCCCTCGGCCGACAGCTCGCGCCCGTAGCCCGACCGCTTCACCCCGCCGAACGGGAACGCCGGGTACGAGGACGTCATCCCGTTCACGAACACGCCGCCCGCCTCCAGGTCCCGGGCGCAGCGCTCGATCTCGTGCTCGTCCCGCGTCCACACGTTCGAACTCAGGCCGAACGGTGAGTCGTTGGCGATCAGCAGCGCGTCGTCCAGGTCGTCGACCCGGTACACCGTGGCGACCGGACCGAACGCCTCCTCCCGGTGGATGCGCATCTCGCGGGTGACCCCGGCGAGCACGGTCGGCGGGTAGTACCAGCCGGGCCCCTCGGGGCGGTCACCGCCGCACAGCACGTCGGCGCCGCTCCGCTTCGCGTCGTCGACCAGTTCCTCCACGTCGGCCCGGCCCTGTTCGGTGGCGAGCGGACCGACCTCCGTCGACTCCTCCAGCGGATCGCCGACCTTCAGCGCCCTCATCCCCGCGACGAACTTTTCCACGAAGGCGTCGTACACCTCGCTGTGCACGATGAACCGCTTGGCGGCGATGCACGACTGCCCGTTGTTCTGCACCCGCGCGGTCACCGCCACCCGCGCCGCCCGGTCGACGTCGGCGGAGGGCATCACGATGAACGGGTCGCTGCCGCCCAGCTCCAGCACCGTCTTCTTGATCATCTCGCCGGCGGTGGAGGCGACCGCGCGCCCGGCCGGCTCGCTGCCGGTCAGGGTGGCCGCCTTGACCCGCTCGTCGCGCAGGACGCCGTCGACCGCGCCCGAGCCGATCAGCAGGGTCTGGAAGCAGCCTTCGGGGAAGCCCGCCCGGTGGAAGAGGTCCTCCAGGTACAGCGCGGTCTGCGGCACGTTCGAGGCGTGCTTGAGCAGGCCCACGTTGCCCGCCATCAGCGCGGGCGCGGCGAAGCGGACGACCTGCCAGAGCGGGAAGTTCCAGGGCATCACCGCGAGCACCGGGCCGATCGGGCGGTAGGTGATCCGCACCCGGGAGGCGCCGGAGTCCCGCACGTCCGTCTCGGACGGCACCTTCTCGGCGAGCAGCCGCCTGGCGTGCTCGGCGTACCAGCGCATGGCCATGGCGCACTTGGCGGCCTCCGCGCGGGCCTGGGCGACCGGCTTGCCCATCTCGGTGGTCATGACCCGGGCGATCTCGGGCAGGTCCTCGTCCAGCAGGCCGGCGGCCCTGTTCAGCAGGCGGGCGCGCTCGGCGAACGGGGTCGTGCGGTAGGTGCGGAAGGTGGCCTCGGCCAGTTGGAGCCGGCGTTCCAGTTCCTCCTCGCCCATGGGCTCGAACGTCTCGAGCGTCTCGCCGTTCGCCGGATTCACCGTAGCGATGGGCATGGCCGACCTCCCTGGGGCGCGCTGTTTCTCGACCTTCGCGCGCCGGGGGCCCGCCCGCAACGTGTGATCGTCTGTTCGGCCCAGGCGCTCACCGGCCGGGTGAGCCGGCCGGACCACCCGCCCCCGCCCGACCGGGTGCCCGGCCCGGTGTCCAGCTCCGGCAAGGTACTCGGCCCCGGCCCGGTGTCCAGCTCCGGCCGGGTGCCCGGCCCCGGCAAGGTGCCCAGGCCCCGGCCCGGTGCGCCGGCCGTCAGCCCAGCAGGTCCGTCAGCCGGCCGAGGAAAGCGCTCTGCCCCGTGACCATCAGCTCACGGGCCCTGTCGAGCCCGAACCACGCCACCCGGTCCAGCTCGGGGAACTCCTGGATCCTGCCGGAACGCGGGGGCCACTCCATCGTGAAGGTGCCGGGAGTGATCGTCTCCGGGTCCAGGTCGACCTCGACCGCCCAGGCGGTGACGATCTTGCCGCTGGACTGGGCGATCTCGCCCAGCGGCAGAGCCTTCCCGTCGGGCGGCGTCAGCCCCAGCTCCTCCTGGAACTCCCGCCGGGCCGCCTCCCAGGCGGGCTCGTCCGGCTCGTACTCGCCCTTGGGCACGGTCCACGCCCCCGCGTCCTTCTTCGCGAAGAACGGGCCGCCCATATGGCCGAGCAACACCTCCAGCCCCTCACCGGTGTGCCGGAACAACAGCAGTCCAGCGCTGCGCTTCGTCGAACGCACCGTCACGGTGTGACCTCCGGGTGGGCCGCCAGCAGGGCCTCCACCGTATCGGCTTCCTCCGGCCGCTTGTCCTCGCGGTAGCGGACCACGCGCGCGAAGCGCAGGGTGACGCCGGCCGGGTAGCGCGAGGAGCGCTGGAGGCCGTCGTAGGCGATCTCGACGACGAGTCCCGGCCGTACGGTGACCACCCGGCCGTCGTCCTCGACGGCCAGCTCCCGCAGCCGCAGCGTCTGCCACGCGAGCATCGCGTCGGTCATGCCCTTGAAGGTCTTGCCGAGCATCGCGAAACCGCCGTCCGGGGTGCGCGCGCCGAGGTGGAGGTTGGACAGCTTCCCGGTGCGGCGGCCGTGCCCGTACTCGGCGGCCAGCACCACGAGGTCGAGCGTGTGCACGGGCTTGACCTTCAGCCAGGACGCACCGCGCCGGCCCGCGCTGTACGGGGCGTCCAGGCTCTTGACCACGACCCCCTCGTGGCCGCGCGCCAGGGTGTCGGCGAGGAATCGCTCCGCCCCGGGGACGTCCCCGGGGCCGGACACCAGGGTCCGGCGCACCCGCATCGGCTCGGGCACCAGCGCGGCCAGCTCCGCGTGCCGCTCGGTGAAGGGGAGGTCGAGCAGGTCCCGGCCGTCCACGGACAGCACGTCGAAGAAGACGGGGGAGACCGGGACCTCCCCGGCGGCCCGCGCCACGTCCACCCGGGAGCCGACCCGGCCCGCCGTCTCCTGGAAGGAACGGGGCCGGCCGTCCGGCCCGAACGACAGCACCTCGCCGTCCAGGATGAACCGCTTGCCCGGCAACGCCAGCGCGGCGGTGCTCACTTCCGGCAGCCGGTCGGTGATGTCGTCCAGCGTGCGGGTGTGGATCCGCACCGTGCCGCCGTCCCGGTGGACCTGGACCCGGATGCCGTCCAGCTTCTCCTCGACCGCGCACGCGCCCAGCTTCTCCACCGCCTCCGCGACCGAGGACGCGCTCCGCGCCAGCATCGGCAGCACCGGGCTGCCCACGGACAGCCGGAACGCGCCGAGCGCCCCGGGTCCCTCGGCCAGCAGTTGCCGGGCCACCGTCTCCAGCGACCCGGCGAGCATCACCGCCCGCCTGACGTCCGCCGGATCCGCGCCGGTCGCCCGCGCGAGCCCCTCCACGGCGACCGCGTCCAGGGCGCCCTGGCGGACCTCGCCGGTGAGCAGGCCGCGCAGGAAGTGCTGTTCGTCCTCGGTGGCCGCGCCCATGAGCTCGCCGACGATCCGGGCCCGCTCCGCCTGGGAGCCCGGCCCGGACACCGCGCCCAGCTCGCCGAGCAGGGCGTCGGTCCGCCGCACCGTGAGGGACGGCTCCGAGGCCGGCGCCACGGGACGGCTCAGCACCTTCCAGCCGACGCCGATCCTGCCCTGGGGCAGCCGTCCGGCGAGGTACGGGATCACGACCGGCACGTCGTCCGGCTCCGCGTCCTTGAACAGCTCCGCGAGCAGGGCGGTCTTGCGGGTCCGCGCCGCCGTGGCGGCGACCTCCCGGGACACCTCCGCGAGCCGGGTCAGCAGCATGCAGCCATGGTGCACCGCGGGCGCCGCGGCCACATCCCCGCGTGCGCGTGACCGTGCCGCCGTACGCCCCGGGGCCCGTGTCCCGCACGCGGCCGGGAGGCCGCCCGCGGTCTGCCGCATTGACAAACGGCTTTGCCGGTTCTGCAATACCGGCATGAGTGACAGGGGCGGCGAGGGTGGCACGGGTGGCGAGGGTGACATGAGTGGCAAGAGCGGCGGGAGTGGCAAGAGCGGCGGGAGTGGCGAGGGCGGCGGGAGTGGCGGGACCGGTGGCCACGGCCACGGCCACGGCGGCAAGGGGCACCGGGGCGCAGGCGGTGACGGAGGCGGCGGCGAGGACACCGTCGCCGGGAGCACCCAGGACGTCCTGGCGGGAGTCGGCCCCCGGCTGCGGCGGATCCGCAAGGAGCGCGAGGTGACGCTGACCGCGCTGTCCGAGGCCACCGGCATCTCCGTCAGCACCCTGTCGCGGCTGGAGTCGGGCCTGCGCAGGCCCAGCCTGGAACTGTTGCTGCCGATCGCCCGCGCGCACCAGGTGCCGCTGGACGAACTGGTCGGGTCCCGGCGGCCGGACGACCCCCGGGTGAAGGCCAAGCCCGTGCAGCGGGGCGGCCGCACCTTCTGGCCGCTGACCCGGCAGCCGGGCGGCCTCCAGGCCTTCAAGGTCGTCGAACCGCGGCGCGATCAGGAGCCCGACCTGCGCACCCACGAGGGGTACGAGTGGCTGTACGTGCTGGCGGGCCGGCTGCGGCTGGTGCTCGGCGAGCACGACGTGGTGCTGGCGGCGGGGGAGGCGGCCGAGTTCGACACGCGGGTGCCGCACTGGTTCGGGTCCACGGGGGAGGGGCCCGTGGAGTTCCTGAGCCTGTTCGGGCCGCAGGGCGAGCGGATGCACGTACGGACGCGGCCCGCCGCACGTGATCGGCTCGACTGAATTCCCTGTTCCCTGATCGACAAGCGACCGCTTAGTATGCGGTCGGAACCCGGTCAGACGAAGCAGTCCCGTGGAGGCCCCGCATGCAGGCATGGCAAGTGCACGAGAACGGCGAGCCGGGCGAGGTGATGCGCCTGGCCGAGGTGGAGCGGCCCACGCCCGGTGACGGCCAGGTGCTGCTGCGGGTGCGTGCGGCCAACATCAACTTCCCGGACGCGCTGCTGTGCCGGGGCCAGTACCAGATCCGCCCGCCGCTGCCGTTCACGCCCGGCGTGGAGATCTGCGCGGAGACCGAGGACGGCCGCCGCGTGATCGCCAACCCGGCCCTGCCGTACGGCGGTTTCGCCGAGTACGCCGTCGCCGACGCCCGCGCCCTGCTGCCCGCGCCCGACTCGCTGGACGACGCCGAGGCCGCCGCGCTGCACATCGGCTACCAGACCGGCTGGTTCGGCCTGCACCGCAGGGCGCACCTCCAGGCGGGGGAGACCCTGCTGGTGCACGCCGCCGCCGGCGGTGTCGGCAGCGCGGCCGTGCAGCTCGGCAAGGCGGCCGGGGCGCGCGTCATCGGCGTCGTGGGCGGCGCGGCCAAGGCCGCCGTCGCCCGGGACCTCGGCTGCGACGTGCTCGTCGACCGGCACACCGAGGACGTCGTCGCGGCCGTCAAGGAGGCCACCGGCGGACGCGGCGCCGACGTGGTGTACGACCCCGTCGGCGGCGAGGCCTACACCCAGTCCGCCAAGACGGTCGCGTTCGAGGGCCGGATCGTGGTCGTCGGCTTCGCCGGCGGCACCATCCCGGCCCCGGCGCTCAACCACGCGCTGGTGAAGAACTACTCGATCCTGGGCCTCCACTGGGGCCTGTACAACACCAAGAACCCCGCGCTGGTCCAGCACTGCCACGAGCAGCTGACCGAGCTCGCCGCGCGCGGCGCGATTCTGCCGCTGGTGAGCGAGCGCGTGACGCTGGACCAGGCGGCCGCCGCCGTGCAGCGCGTCGCCGACGGCGTCACCACCGGCCGGGTGGCCGTGCTCGTGGGGAAGGGAGAGACGGCATGACCGACGCAGCCGAACTCGAGCGCCGCACCGCCGAGCTGCTCGCCGCACACCCGCCCGCGACCACGGACCGCCTGGAGTTCCTCCGGGCCCGCTTCGACGCCGGCCTCGCCTGGGTGCACTACCCGGAGGGCCTCGGCGGCCTCGGCGCCCCCCGCGCGCTCCAGACCGTCGTGGACGCCGCGCTGGCCGCCGCGGACGCCCCCGACAACGACCCCCGGCGCATCGGCATCGGCCTCGGCATGGCCGCGCCAACCATCCTGCGCTACGGCACCGACGAGCAGAAGCGGCGCTTCCTGCGCCCCCTGTGGACGGGGGAGGAGGTCTGGTGCCAGCTGTTCAGCGAGCCCGGCGCCGGCTCCGACCTCGCCGCGCTCGGCACCCGCGCCGTCCGCGAGGACGGCGGCGACTGGACGGTGAACGGGCAGAAGGTGTGGACCTCCAGCGCCCACCTTGCCCGCTGGGCCATCCTCATCGCCCGCACCGACCCGGGCGTCCCCAAGCACGCCGGCATCACCTACTTCATCTGCGACATGACCGACCCCGGCGTCGACGTGCGGCCGCTGCGCCAGATCACCGGCGAGGCCGAGTTCAACGAGGTCTTCCTCACCGGCGTCCGCATCCCCGACGCCCACCGCCTCGGCGAGGTCGGCGACGGCTGGCGGGTCGCGCAGACCACGCTGATGAACGAGCGCGTCTCCATCGGCGGCATGCGGCTGCCCCGCGAGGGCGGCATGATCGGCCCGGTGTCCAGGACGTGGCGCGAACGCCCCGCACTGCGCACCCACGACCTGCACCAACGGCTCGTCAGGCTCTGGGTGGAGGCCGAGGTCTCCCGCCTCACCGCCGAGCGCCTGCGCCAGCAGCTCGCCGCCGGCCAGCCCGGCTACGAGGGCTCCGGGATGAAGCTCGCCTTCGCCCGCCTCAACCAGGAGATCAGCGGCCTCGAGGTCGAACTCCGCGGCGAGGAGGGCCTGCTGTACGACGACTGGACCATGCGCCGCCCCGAGCTGGTCGACTTCACCGGCCGCGACGCCGGCTACCGCTACCTGCGCTCCAAGGGCAACAGCATCGAGGGCGGGACCAGCGAGGTCCTGCTCAACATCGTCGCCGAGCGCGTCCTCGGCCTGCCCGCCGAACCGCGCACCGACAAGGACGTCGCCTGGAAGGACCTCGCCCGATGAGCACGACCCACGCGCCGGGCACACCGAGCGCCGAACCCGACCTGCTGTACTCGGAGGAGGAAGAGGCGCTGCGCGCCGCCGTCCGGGACCTGCTCGGGGACCACTGCGACGCCGCCGGCGTGATCGCCCGCACCGAGTCCGCCACCCCGCACGACCTCGCCCTGTGGAAGTCCCTCGCCGACGGCATGGGCCTCGCCGGGCTGCTGATCCCCGAGGCCCTCGGCGGCCAGGGCGCCACCCACCGCGAGGTGGCCGTGGTCCTGGAGGAGCTGGGCCGCGCGGTCGCCCCCGTGCCGTACCTGACCAGCGCGGTCGTGGCCACCGAGGCCCTGCTCGCCTGCGCGGACGAGGAACTGCTGGGCCGCCTCGCCACCGGGCGCACCATCGGCGTGCTCGCGGTCGCCCTGCACACCGCCCCCGGCGCCGGCTTCCCCGCCGCGACGCTGGAGAACGGCACCCTGCGCGGCGAGCTGACCGGCATCGCGGACGCGGCCGCCGCCGACGTCCTGCTCGTCCCCGCCGAGGACGGCGGCCTGTACGCCGTCGACGCCGGCGCGGTGACCGTCACCCCGCAGCCCTCGCTGGACCTGACCCGCCCGCTCGCCGTCGTCACCCTCGACGGTGCCCCCGGCCGCCGCGTCGGCGACGCCGGACCGGCCGTACGGCGTGCCCTGCGCGCCGCCGCCGGACTGCTCGCCTCCGAGCAGTCCGGGCTCGCGGACTGGGCGCTGACGGAGACGGTCCGGTACCTGAAGGAGCGCAAGCAGTTCAACCGGCCCGTCGGCGGTTTCCAGGCGATCAAACACCGGCTCGCGCAGCTGTGGCTCGAGGTCGTCAGCCTCCGGGCCGCCGCCCGCAACGCCGCCGACGCGCTGTCCTCCGGCGAGGACACGGACATCGCGGTGGCCGTCGCCCAGGCGTACGCGGCCCCCGTCGCCGTCCACGCCGCCGAGGAGGCGCTGCAGCTGCACGCCGGGATCGGCATGACCTGGGAGCACCCCATCCACCTCTACCTGAAGCGGGCCAAGGCCGACTCGATCGCCTACGGCACCGCGGGCGCCCACCGCGAGGCCGTGGCCGCACTGGTGGACCTCCAGGCGCCCTGACCCACGCCGGACCACGGCCGGCCCACGGCACGCCCCGGCCGCGCGGGCGGACATGCCGTGGGCCGGCCGGCTTTCCCGCCGCACATCCGTCCAGCTGACATCACACGAATGGGGGACATGTCAGCCGCCCGGCCCAACCCTCCGCTACGTCACACTTGCGGCCGAACGCCGCTCAACGGGCGTGGCGGAGGAGGTTTGCGATGGCTGTTTCCATCTCTGTGGTGCTGCTGCTCCTGATCCTGGCCGTGGTCTTCATGCGCAACGGCGCGCTGAAGTTCTCCCACGCCCTGGTCTGTGTGCTGCTCGGTTTCTATCTGGCCAGCACGAGCATGGCCCCCACCATCCACAGTGGGCTCACCGCCACCGCGCAGCTGGTCAGCGGCCTGCGCCCCTGATCCGCGGGCCTTCCCGCCGTCCCCCGAACGGGTCATTCAGGGGTGCCGCCTCCCGGGTGACGGGTGAGCCTTGGAGCAGACGGCGGCGGCCACCGACCGTCTGCTCCGCTCGTCGTACGGCCGGTGGCCCCGCCTAGGCTGGAGCTTCTGATGAGCTCTTCTGTGACGTCCATGGCCGTCGTCTGCGACTGGCCGCTGCTTCAGCTCGGTCTCGCGCAGGCGATCAACACCCAGCCGGATCTGCGCATCAACTTCTTCATCAAGAGCGTGAAGGAACTCATCCGGCAGGCGCACGACGTGGAGATCGTCGTGCTCATCAATCTCCAGGCCTCCGGCCAGGTGGCGTCGGACGAGGTGGCCCAGCTGCAGCGCAAGGGGTACGCGGTCATCGTGCTGTCCACCTCGAAGGCGCAGTCCGACGCGGTGCCGTGCATCAAGGCCGGGGCGCGCGGCTATGTGAGCCGGCAGACCGAGGGCTCCGAACTGGTGCGCGCGATCCGCGCCGTCGCGTCCGGGCGGAGCTATTTCGGCGCCAGCCTCGCCGGCCGGAGTCTGCCGACCCCGCCGCCGCACATCACCGACCGTGAGAAGCAGATCCTGCAACTGGTCGCCAGCGGAGCGACGGACCGCGAGATCGCCATGAGGCTCGACATCACGGAGAACACCGTGCACACGCACCTGGAGCGGCTGCGCAGGAAGAGCGGCTCCCGCCGCAGGGCCGACCTGACGCGCCTCGCCCTGAAGTGCGGCGTACTGGACAACTTCTCCATGGAGTGAGCCCGCGGGCCGGGTCACCCGTGCGGGCGGATGTCGCTCAGGCTGTCGACGACGGTCACGGGCGGCGGGGCCGCGGGCGTGGGGACCTGGACGAGGATCGGGACGTAGACCAGCTCGCCGTGCCGGAACTCGGTCTTCGCGGAGAAGCGGTAGCACACGACCGACTTCGGGGCGTTCCGCGTCGCGTAGCACCGGAGCGTCGAGGCGGGGGTCCCGGTGGTCGCCGTTTCCGGAGCGGTGTGACGCGGGACGCCGCCGGCGTTCGCGGCACCCGCCGCGCTCGCGACGGCTGTCACCGCGAAGCAGACGCAGGCCGAGGCCGCGGTCACGAGACATGTTCTGCGCGGGGTCGTACTGCGCGAGGTCGCCATACGCACTCCTTGCACCCCCAGCTCGGAGCACCCCGTGGAGCACAGCTTCGCTCCACGGGGTGCGGATCTCATCCGAGGGGACGGTCAACCCTGGGTGCCGCCTTGGGTGTTGCCGCCGCCGCCACCCTGGGTGCCGCCTTGGGTGTTGCCGCCGCCGCCACCCTGGGTGCCGCCTTGGGTGTTGCCGCCGCCACCCTGCGTTCCGCCCTGGGTGTTACCGGTGCCACCGCCCTGCGTTCCGCCTTGGGTGTTGCCGCGACCGCCACCCTGGGTCCCGCCTTGGGTGTTGCCGCCGCCGCCGCCCTGCGTGCCGCCCTGGGTGTTGCCGCCGCCGCCGCCCTGCGTGCCGCCCTGGGTGTTGCCGCCGCCGCCCTGCGTTCCGCCCTGGGTGTTGCCGCCACCGCCACCCTGCGTTCCGCCCTGGGTGTTACCGGTGCCGCCACCCTGCGTTCCGCCTTGGGTGTTTCCAGTGCCGCCACCCTGGGTGCCGCCTTGGGTGTTTCCAGTGCCGCCACCCTGGGTGCCGCCCTGGGTGTTGCCGCGACCGCCACCCTGCGTTCCGCCTTGGGTGTTGCCGCCGCCACCGCCCTGCGTTCCGCCTTGGGTGTTTCCGGTGCCGCCGCCCTGGGTGCCGCCCTGGGTGTTGCCGCCGCCACCGCCCTGGGTGCCGCCCTGGGTGTTGCCGGTGCCGCCGCCCTGGGTTCCGCCCTGGGTGTTGCCGCGACCGCCACCCTGCGTTCCGCCCTGGGTGTTGCCGCCGCCACCGCCCTGCGTTCCGCCCTGGGTGTTGCCGCCGCCGCCACCCTGCGTGCCACCTTGGGTGTTGCCGCCGCCGCCACCTTGCGTTCCGCCCTGGGTGTTGCCGCCGCCACCGCCCTGCGTGCCGCCTTGGGTGTTGCCGGTGCCGCCACCCTGGGTGCCGCCCTGGGTGTTGCCGCGACCGCCACCCTGGGTCCCGCCCTGGGTGTTGCCGCCGCCACCGCCCTGCGTGCCGCCTTGGGTGTTGCCGGTGCCGCCACCCTGGGTGCCGCCCTGGGTGTTGCCGCCGCCACCGCCCTGCGTGCCACCTTGGGTGTTGCCGGTGCCGCCACCCTGGGTGCCGCCCTGGGTGTTACCGCGACCGCCACCCTGCGTGCCGCCCTGGGTGTTGCCGCGACCGCTGCCCTGGGTTCCGCCCTGGGTGTTGCCGGGCTTCTTGTTCGACCTGCAGACGGTGCGTCCCTGACGGTCCTTCGTGCACCGGGGCTTCTCCGGAAGGGTCTTCAGACCCTTCGGCACGTTGCCCTTGGCGAGCACCTGAGCGTTGGAGATTGTGCCGCTCGGTGCGGGCGCCGCTGTTGCGGGGGATCCGACGGTGACGAGTCCTCCCGCGATGACCACCGACACGATTGCTGTGGCTGTCTGCTGCTTCCGACTGAGCCGCACGACGTGCTCCCTTCCTTTTTCTTGCATGGCGCGTATTGCTTTCGCAGCTGCTGATGCGGGGTGCGGAGTCACGACCCCACACCTCAGGTCATGGGCTTGGGGACGGGAGCGGTCTCGGTCCCACCCTGGGTTCCGCCCTGGGTGCTGCCGGTGCCGCCACCCTGCGTTCCGCCTTGGGTGTTGCCGGTCCCGCCACCTTGCGTGCCGCCTTGGGTGCTGCCCGTGCCGCCACCTTGCGTGCCGCCTTGGGTGCTGCCCGTGCCGCCACCCTGCGTTCCGCCTTGAGTGCTGCCGGTCCCGCCACCTTGGGTCCCGCCCTGGGTGTTGCCGGTGCCACCGCCCTGGGTGCCGCCCTGGGTGCTGCCGGTCCCGCCACCCTGTGTGCCGCCTTGGGTGTTGCCGGTGCCGCCACCCTGTGTGCCGCCCTGGGTGCTGCCGGTCCCGCCACCTTGGGTCCCGCCCTGGGTGCTGCCGGTGCCACCGCCCTGAGTGCCACCCTGGGTGCTGCCGGTCCCGCCACCCTGCGTTCCGCCTTGGGTGTTGCCGGTCCCGCCACCCTGGGTGCCGCCCTGGGTGTTACCCGTTCCGCCCTGGGTCCCGCCCTGGGTGTTGCCGGTCCCGCCCTGCGTGCCGCCCTGGGTGTTGCCCTGGCCGCCGATCTGGGTGCCACCGATGGTGTTGCCCGTGCCGCCGTTGATGGTGTTGTTGACGATGTTCGTGACGTTGTTCGTCACCTGGTTCACCACGTTGGGCGGCAACCCGAGCCGCTGCGCCTCCGCTTGTGCGGCCTGCCGGCCGATGGCCGTGGCCTGCGCCTGGGAAGCGCCGTTGCGCACCGCCTGCTGGGCAGCGGCCGTGCCCTTCGCGGTCGCCTCCGCCGCTCCGCCCGTCGCGCCCGCACCGGTGCCCGAACCCCCGCCCGCACCGGAGCACTTGACGCTGCCCACGGAGACGGGACCGTTCCCGGGGACCTGGACCTGGATGTCCCCCTTCGCCCCCGCGGAGACACGGGAGACCGACGCTCCGTTGCGCGTCACGTTGTACGACTGGTTGGGATTGAAACCGCTACCGCTCACCGCGCCGCCCTGAAGCCTGCATGATGCCGCAGGAGCAACGGTGGGAACGGCGGAAGCCTGGGCGGCTGGGATGAGACAGACGGTCGATCCTGCGGATACCACCGCCGTTATCGCGGCCGCCAGAATTCCTTTTTTCATCGATTTCCCTCCTCCTGCGGAGCGGGTCCGATTCGCTCGCCCACGCGTCGGAATGACAACCACGCCAGGGGAAAGGAGCGACGCGCCGTAAAATCCGCGCCATAGGACCCGGAAACTCGCACGGTCGACGAAGCGACTCAGTCCCGATACTGGTCTCGCGCATCGGTGGAGTCAACTCGAATCGGAGGACGGGGAAATTCCGACCGACCTTCCGTGTCACCAGAACGACCCACACGCCGGGGGTGGCGAGCCGCATCGGGCGCTGAGGGGGCAAGGGCGCGCCGCCGTGCCGGCCGGAAGCCCGGCGCGATGCGCGTGCGGAACGCGGAGTGGGCCTGTCGTCGGAATCGGCTACAGGCGGAGGAGGGTCTTGGCCACACCGGCGCGGGCGTCCTCGACCGCACGCGGAAGCCGGAACGGCGCCACGCGTGGGCCGGGTCCCGCCGCGCGCGGAAGCCGAAGCCGTCGCGCGCGACAGCCGGGACCGCGGGGAAAGGTGTCCCGTTTCCGCGTCGATCCCTCTTATCGCGCGCGGGGCGGGAGGGATGCGCCGACGGGAGATCCAGGAAATTCAGGCCGAGGGGAGATGCGGGAAACTCAGGAGGCCGAGAAAACCCCGATGCCGTTCGCCACGGGCCTTTCCGCGCCGCCGCTGGGATGGTTGCGTACGGTCACCGCCTGTGCACCGGAATTCCGTGCGACCATTTCCGAGGAGCCGCCGCCGTCGAGATTGAAGGCGTCGGTCGCGCCCAGTCCGCGCAGCGTGGACGCCTCCTCCGCGACGGTCATGCCCTTCCGGTACGCGGCCGCCCCGTCCAGGGCGAGGAGCAGCATCCGGTGCCCGCCGTCCGAGAAGCCCACGACGGTACGCACGGCCGAGGTCGCGTCGTCCAGCCCGGACAGCGGCTTGCCGTCGCGCATCACGGGGTAGCCGCCGATCGCGAACGCGAACGGGTCCCGGCCCGAGGCCGGTACCAGATCGTGCGTGACCGTCACCGGGTCGCCGACGGACAGCTTCCGCAGTTCCTTCGCCCCGCTCTCGCGTCCTACCAGGACCGTGCTGCCGGCGCCGATCGGCCCGCTGCCCGGCTTGCCCGAGACGGACACCACCCGGCCGTCCCGCACGGTCACCTCACGGGTGTCCGAGCTGCACGCGGCCGCCCGGTCGGTGTCGGTGCCGCAGACGGCACGCGCCCGGGAGGCGCTGCCCCAGCGTGAGGTGAAGGCGCCCACGGAGTTCTGCGGCAGTGCGTACTGGTTGAGGCCCCGCAGCGTGATCCGCTTCTCCGGGGTGAGCACGGAGCCGGTGAGAGCGAGGCGGTCCGTCCGGGCGCGGCGGTCGGTGCCGACACCGAGGACGTCCTGCGTCGTCGTACCGGGCGGCAGCGCGGGCCCGAACCGCTGGCCCTTCGGCACCGCCGCCTTCAGCACCCGCCCGTCCGCGACGGCCGGACCCACGGACGCGCCCGTCGCCTCGACGCCGGGGTGCTGGGTCTCGCTGATGTCGAAGAAGTCGCCGTTGACGCCCGCGACCGCGCCCGCCGTGTCGGCCATCCGGGAGACGGTCGCGCGCGCGGCCACCGCGCCCGGATACAACAGGCCGAGGCGTACGTGCGGATCACCCAGGTCGACGGTGAGCAGATGGGCGTGGGCCGTCCCCGCCGCCGCCCGTACGTCGAACTGCCGGTACGTCACGCCCGGCGCGATCCGTCTGCCCGCCGGTACGGCACCGGCCGGCGCCGCCCCCGCGAGGGCCGCACCGGCCAGTACGCCGAACGCCGTGAGAACCGTGAACAGCGGTCTGCCCGCCGCCGAACGCCGCCGACGTCGCGTCACTGTGCCCCCTGATGTCTCGTCAACCGATGCGGGAATCAGGGGTAGTGCACCAGAAGGCGGCGGTCCGCGGGGTGCCTAGGCGTCGACGACGCGAGAACGAGTGAGAAAACGTACCCCCTCGGGTGCCTCCAGCGAGAAGCCGCTGCCCCGTCCGGGCACCACGTCGACGATCAGCCGGGTGTGGCTCCAGACCTCGTACTGGCTCTTCGACATCCAGAACGTCACCGGCTCCTCGACGCCCTCCACCGCCAGTTCGGCCAGCAGCACGTCCGAGCCGCCGGTGCGGAACTCGCCGTCGGGGTAGCACATCGGCGCGCTGCCGTCGCAACAGCCGCCCGACTGATGGAACATCAGCGGTCCGTGCGCGGCCCGCAGACGCCGCAGCAGTTCCGCTGCCTGCGGGGTGAGTTCGACGCGCGGGATTTCCTCTTCCATGGTCACCGTCCTGGCGAGCGGGGCGTCGGGCGGGATCCAGTCTCACGGCTCCCCGGCCACGCGTCCAGCAGCCGTACGGCACGACGGCACGGGGCCGGCCCCGCGGTGAGCGGGGCCGGCCCCGGTGGGCTCGGCGCTTCGGTGGGGTCAGTGCTTCGGAGCCGCCGTCGGGGCCGTGTTCGGGCCCGCCGCGGCCGGCGGGTTCACCACGTCCACGTCGCTCGCGCGGACGTAGGCGAGCCGGTGGTCGAGCTGGATCTCGTAGTACGCCTCCTGCCCCTTGACCACCGGGGCCGGCGCCTCGCCGAACGACGACCGGTCGACATAGGTGCCGAGCACACGGGACTGCGTGACGTACCGCTGGCCCGCACGGATCGTGTAGGGCAGCGGCGACTCGGTCTGCTCGTCCATCCCTTCCGGATAGGCCCCCTCCTCCGGCAGGGCACGGCCGAACACGGGGATCTCCCCGAGGCCCGGCTTCGGGGTCACCGTACGGCCGCGCGCGCCGACCGCCACCGGGTTGCCCGCCGGGTTCAGGAACCACCCCTTGTGGCCCTGGAACCAGATCGCCGTCCACTCGCCGCGCCGGTCGGCCACCGCGAAGGTCTGGCCCGCGGAGACCCGGGACCCGAGGTCGTTGACGTCCTCGGTCGAGTCGTCGCCCTCGGGGCGCCGGCCCGGGTCCTGGATGAGCGGGGCGGTCGCGGACGGCTCGGTGTGCAGGTGCACGGCGCTGGAGCCGTGCTTGGCGCACGGCACCCCGCTCGCGGAGCAGCCCGTGAACCGGGGCGTGTTGCGGGCGTAGTCCGGCAGGATCATCACCACGTCGCTGTCCGGTCCCGCCGTGGCCCGCAGGGGCGCGCCGAGCAGGTCGAAGTAGTGCCGCCAGTCCCAGAACGGGCCCGGGTCGTCGTGCATGTCCGGGATCGAGTCGTCGGTCGGCGAGGGCACGTTGTCGTGGCCGAAGATGTGCTGCCGGTCCATCGGCACGTGGTACTTGTCCGCCAGGAACCGCACCAGCCGGGCGGAGGAACGATACATCTCCTCCGTGTACCAGGCGTCGGGGTGACGGAGGAACCCCTCGTGCTCGACCCCGATCGAGCGGCCGTTGACGAACTGGTTGCCCGAGTGCCAGGCGGCGTCCTTCGTCTTGATGTGCTGGGTGATGTGACCGTCGCTGGAGCGGACGGAGTAGTGCCAGGAGGCCTCCTCCGGGTCCTGGATGGTCTGGAACATCGAGGACAGGGGCGCCTCGGTGTCGTGGATGACGATGTACTCGATCCGCTGGTCCTTGGGCCGGTCGGCGACGTCGTGGTTGCCGTAGGCCTCGTCGTCGATGCGCACGTACGGCGCGCTCAGCCAGGAGCAGCCGATGTCGGCCGGGCACTCGACGCCCTGCGCCCGCTGCGCGCCCGCCGTGGCCGGGGAGTGCGGGCGCACCCGCGGGTCCGCGGCGAGGACGACCCGCTGTCCGGAGTCGGTCGTGCGGCGGGCGCCCCGGCGGATCACTTCGAAGACGTCGTTCGCGTACGTCGTCGCGGCCGCGGAGTCGGTCGTGCCGGGGAAGCGGGACACGGCGTCCCACCAGTCCGCCGGGTCGGCGCTGAGCGGCTTGCCGAGGCTGCGCTGGGCGGCCGCGAGGAGTGCGGCGCCGCCGCGCACGTTGGCGGCGTCGTCGGAGCGCAGCCGCTCGGCCGGCAGCCCGAGCAGGCTCGCGGCCCGGCGCAGGTCGGCGGGCTGCCCGGCGCGCCCGGCCGGGTTGCCCGCGTTGTACGGGGCGCCTGCGGTGTACGGCGACGGCGGTTCCGCCGTCGCCGCGCCCGGCAGGGGGTCGGCGGAGCGGCGCGCGGGTGTGCGCCGGTCCTGGAGCGCCCGGGCGTCCACCAGGTGCATGGGTCCGTAGCCGCCCACGACGCTGGGCGTGCCCGGGTGGGAGTCCCATCTGGACTGCAGATAGGACACGCCCATGACGATGCTGCGCGGTACGTGGTACTCGTCCGCGGCGGCGGTGTAGTCGTCCTGCAGACGCTGATCGGCGGGTCCGCCGGTGTCGATCGAACGGTCGATCAGCAACGGCACCAGAAGCGCCGCCGAAGCGGTCACACAGATGATCCGCCGGTGTCCGCGTACGGCACTGGAGACGCGGGGGGCGACGCGTTTTCTCATACGGTTGTCTCCAACGAGGGTCGGCGTGGCCAGAGAAATGCGACCGGGCGCGGGGAGTCGCCCGAATCACGTCACCCCTTGTACGTTTCCTTGCCTCGCGCGCTGCGTCGCGCCGAGCGTCAACCGCGTGGACCAGCCTGCGGGCCGAGGCCACCCGGTCGGCGGCAGGCCGTTGCCGCCGACGGGTGGCGGTTCTGACCCGGTCTCAGTCCTCCGCGACGGGGTCGGTGCGCCAGTCGGGCCGGCCCGGCATCGGCGGTGTGTGCGCCCCGTACAGCCAGGCGTCCAGAAAGGACGTCAGGTCCTGTCCGGCCACACGGGAGGCGAGCGCGACGAAGTCACGGGTACCGGCGGCGCGCCCGCGGTACGTCGTCACCCAGGACCGCTCGATCCGCCCGAAGGTGTCCTCGCCCACCTTCTCCCGGAGCGCGTACAGGACCAGGGCCGAGCCGTCGTAACGCATCTGACGGAACAGCGTCGAGGCGCGGGGCTCGGCGGGCGCCCCGTCGTCGTGACGCCACTGGTCGTGCTGCTCGTACGCGGCGCGCATGGCGTCCTCCAGGGAGGGCCCGCCGTGCGTGTCGGAGTACAGGCGCTCGTAGAAACGGGCGTGACCCTCACTCAGCCACAGGTCCGACCAGCGCCGGACGGCCACGCTGTCGCCGGTCCAGTGGTGCGTCAGCTCGTGCACGAGGTTCCGTTCGGCGTCGACCTGATCCCCCAGCAGATCGGCGCTCGGCACCACGGACAGCGACTGCGTCTCCAGCGCCACCGGCAGCTCGGCGTCCCCGACCAGCACGCCGTACCGCCGGAAGGGGTACGGCCCGAGCCGCTGCTCCAGCCAGCTCAGGTGCTCGGGGGTGAGGGAGCGGTACTGCTCGGTGCCGGCGACCAGGTCCTCGGGCACCGCGTCCCGTACGGGCAGACCGCCCGGCCCCCTGCGCTCCGTGAGGTCGTACTTCCCGATCGCCAGCTGGACCAGCTGCGCCGCGACGGGGGCCTCGGAGTCGTACGTCCAGCGGGTCCGGCCGTCCTTCTGCCGTACCCGCTCCACGAGCCGGCCGTTCGCCACCGCGGTCAGGCCGGGCGGTGTGGTGACCTTGAAGGTGACGGGCGCCCGCAGGCTGGGATGGTCGTCGGCGGGGAAGATCATCTTCGCGCCGTCGGGCTGCGGCGACAGCAGCGTACCGTCGGCCGTGGGCACCCAGCCGTAGTCCTGGATCGCGTCGTCCCGGTGCCGGCGCTGCGTCGGATCGGCGGTGTAGCCGACCTGGACGGTGAACGTCCGCCCGCGCGCGAGCGGCTTCGCCGGGGTGACGACGAGTTCGTCGCCGTCCCGCACGGCCTTCGCGGGCGCGCCGTCGACGGTGACCGTACGGAGCGTGTTGCCCGCGAAGTCCAGGTCGAACCGGGAGAGGGCCTGGGTGGCGGTCGCCCGGATGTTCGCGGAGGCGGGGAACGGGGTGCCCGGCGCCCGCCAGTCGAACGTGAGGGTGTAGCGGCCCACCGTGTACCCGCCGTTCCCGGCGAGGGGCATGAGCGGGTCACCGATGCCCCGGGCTCCCGGCGACGGCGTGCCGCCCGGTGCGAGCGCGGTGGCGCCGGGTGCGGCCTGCCCGGCCGGGGCGGGGGCGTCGGGCCGGCCGGCGCCGCCCCGGGCCCCGAGGGCGCCTCCGGCGATGACGGCCGCCCCCGCGAGCCCCACGGCGCCGGTGACGGCGAGGGCGGTGCGGCGGGCACGTGGACCGCGTCCGGCGGCCGCCCGCGCGTCCCGCGCGCCCGACGCCCGCCCGAACGGCGCGCTCACCGGGCCGACCAGGGGGACGGAGCGGGTGCGGGAAGGGGCCGGGTGGCGGCGGTCGTGGTGGTCATGGCGGCACTATGTCAGCAAGGATTGACGCTTGCGACATTTATCATGAAGGTGCGTTATGCGGCTTATAAGCAGCGCGAGGTGCTCGCCTCGCGCCCTGGACGGCACACGGTGACAGGGCCCCGGGAAAGGCGGTGGGGGCGATGACACTCCCTCTGGTGGTGGGCGTCGACGGATCGGGGCCGAGCCTCGCGGCGGTCGACTGGGCCGCGGCCGAGGCGGCCCGTCACGGTGCCGGACTGCGTGCCGTCTACGCCTCCCCGTGGGTGCGTTACGAGGCCGCCCTGCCGCCGACCGGTTCGGAGCGCACGGACGAACGGCTGCTGGGCGAGCACATCGTGGCCTCCGCGGTCGAGCGGGCGCGGGAACGCGCCCCCGGCGTACGGGTCACCGGTGACGTCGTCGGCGAGGACCCCGCGGCCGCGCTCGTCGCCGCCGGGGACCGGGCGTACGCCCTGGTGACGGGGGAGCGGGGGCACGGTGAGCTGGGGGATCTGCTCCTCGGTTCCGTCGCCGCGGCCGTGGCGGCCCGCGCGCGGTGTCCCGTGGTGGTCGTCCGGGGCACGCCCGAGGCCGCCGGCGGTGCGCACGGGCGCATCCTGCTCGGCCTGGGGGAGCCCGGCACGTCCTCCGCCGGGGCCGTGGACTTCGCCTACCGCGAGGCCGAGGCCCGCGACTGCGTCCTCGACGTCGTCCACGCGTGGCAGACCCTCCTTCCCCACGCGTCCGGGGAGGGCGGCGGGCCCGGCGGACCGGCGCGCACCGCCGAGGAGCACGCCTTCACCCTGCTCGACACGGCACTCGACGCCGCGAGCGCCCGCCACCCGCGCGTGCGGACGCGCCGCAGGGCGGTCGAGGGCCCGGCGGGCACGGTCCTCGTGGACGGGTCCGCGGACGCCGATCTCGTGGTCGTCGGGGCGCACGGCGGCACCGGGCGCTTCGGCGTCCGGCTCGGCCGCACGAGCCGGTGGCTCCTGCACCACGCGCGGTGCCCGGTCGCGATCGTGCCCCACCGGCGGTGACCGCCCCGCGCGACGGCACCCGCCTCCCCGCCCCGCGCGCGTGCCGGGCCGAGGGTCAGGCGATGCTTTTGCGGACGCCCCCCAGGGGGCGTCTCTCCGATCTTCGTGGGTCCGCGACGATCGAAGAGATGCCCCCTAGCGCAGCCCCTCCCAGAGCAGCCGTTCCTCTCTTCCCGGGTCCGGCTCCGGCGCGGCGCCCTCGCCGAACACCATGGTCGACCGCGTGCCGGTGTCGTAGGCCGGCCAGCCGGGATCGCCCGACGTCGCGAACGACACCCACGCGGAGTGCATCGCGTCGGCGAGGGCCTGCGGCGGACGCGGGCCCACGAGCGGCGCGTACGACGGATCGGCGAGGCGGTCGAAGACGAACGGCAGCTCCAGGGCGTGGCACGCGCCGAGCCGCCCGCCGAACCGCGGGGAGCGCCAGGCGAACGCGTACAGGTACGACCCCGGGACGGACTCGGCGAGACGGATCGCGGGGATCCGGTAGAACCAGTCCGTCGCCACCGCGTCGAGGAGCTCGCCCGGTGAGGCACCCGGGCGGGCGGCGCGGTAGACGGGCAGCGCGTCGCCGGGGTCCAGGCCGTAGGCGGCCGTGGCCGCGCGCAGCCCCTCCCCGGTGACGGCGTCCAGCCGGTCCGTGGGGACCAGGAAGAGGCGGTACTCCTCGCGGTTGGCACCGACCATGAGGTCGACGCCGCACCCGGGACCGGGCAGGGACAGTCCGGGGGACACCGGCTCGAACGGCATCAGGTTCAGCGCCGCCTCACCCCACAGGGCCGGGTCGGGCCGCGCGTTCATCTCGGCGCGCAGGTCCGCCTGGGCGGGCAGCAGGACGTCCAGGGGGACCGCGGCGAAGGCGTCCGGAGCCGGCTCGACGCCCAGCCGCGCGGCGAGCCGGGCGGTGATCAGGTCCGCCGTCGACGGCCGCAGGAAGTGGTGGCAGGCGCCGCTCTGGAGGATCGCCCGCCGGAACAGGCCGCGCCCCAGCCCCGTGCCCAGCAGGACACCGATGCTCATCGCGCCCGCCGACTCGCCGAACACCGTCACCCGCTCCGGATCGCCGCCGAACGCGCCGATGTTGTCCTGGATCCAGCGCAGGGCGGCCACCTGGTCCAGCAGCCCGCGGTTGTCGGGGGCGCCCGGCAGCCGGAGGAAACCGTCGGCGCCCAGACGGTAGTTGAGCGTCACGCACACCACGCCGTCACGGGCGAAGGCGCGGCCGTCGTAACCCGGCGCCGATCCGGAGCCGTTGGAGAACGCCCCGCCGTGCAGCCACACCATCACCGGCAGCCCGGCCCCCGCTCCCGCGTCCGGCGTCCAGATGTTCAGGTTCAGGCACTCCTCGCCCGGGACGCTGTTCTCCGGGACGAGCACGTCGAAGGGCGGCGCGTACGGCGCGTGCGGCGCGGTCGGGCCGGGGAGTGTGGCGTCGCGCACCCCCGTCCAGGGCTCCGGCGGGCACGGCGGCCGGAACCGGCGCGGTCCGAACGGCGGCGCGGCGTACGGGATTCCCAGGAAGGACACCACGCCGTCCGCGCCGACGCGGCCCCGCACGGTGCCCTGCCGGGTGGTGGCGCGCACCGTCATGCCCGGGTGCTTTCGAGCAGTGCCAGCAGCGCCGCGGTGAACTCCTCGGGGCGCTCCAGGTGCACCGCGTGTCCGGCGTCCGGGACGACGACCTCCCGCACCGCGCCGCCCTCGGCCGCGTAGCGGTCCAGGACATGACGGGTCTGGGCCACCATCGGCTGGGCCGGGGTCCCGTCCCAGCCCGGCACCGCGCCGGTCGCCCCGAGGTGCGCCAGGTCGAACAGGGAGGTGTCCGAGACGATCACGTCCGCGTCGCCGCGGATCCACAGCACCGGCGGTTTGGGGTCGATGAGATGCAGGTCGTCGATCCGGAAGTACAGCGGGGAGAGGGAGTTGAGGACCCCGCGGGTGCCGGGCGCGACACCCGGCCAGGACGCGGAGACCGTGCTGTCGCCCGGGTAGTGGCCGTCGCCGGTGCGCGTGCTGAGCATCGACTCGACGTACGCCTCCTCGTCCTCGGGCGCGGGACGCCACGGCGGCCTGACGTAGCAGCCCGCCAGGACGGACCTGGGGGAGACCGGTGAGTCCTCGCCCCGGTCGCCCTCGGCGAGCCGCTTCACGAACTCCGGGCTCGCCGTGGCGCCCCCCGAACCCGCGCCGTCCGCGGAGTTGAGGACGCCCCCGACGCCGTGCGTGCCGCCGAACCCGTACGGGGAGACCGGGTTGACCAGGGTCACCGAGCGCACCGCGGCCGGATGGTCCCGCAGGTACCGCAGGACCACCCCGCCGCCCATGGACCAGCCCACCAGATGCGCGCGGCCGGCCCCGAGCTCCGTCAGCAGCGCGTGCAGGTCGTCTGCGTGGTCGCGCAGACCGCGCGTCGCGTCGACCGGCAGCGGGTCGGTGCCGCCGAAGCCGCGCAGGTCCGGCGCGATGGGCCGGTACCGGCCGGGCAGCCGGGACAGGGTGGTGCGCCAGAACGCGGAGGAGGAGACGTTGCCGTGGACGAAGACGACCGGTTCGCCCTCGTCCCTGAGGTCGGTGAGGTGCACGGTGAGGCGGTCGGTGGTGACGTGCCGGGTGCGCGGGCCGTTCGAGGTCATGTCCGTCGTCCTTACACGGGAGCCGGGGTCGGTCTGTCCGCCGCCCTGCACGGGCGCCTGGTGCGGTCGTCCGTCGTCCTGCACGGGCGCCTGGTGCGGTCGTCCGTCGTCCTGCACGGGACGCCGGGTGCGGTCGTTCGCGGTCCTGCGCGGACGCCGGGTGCGGTCGTTCGCGGTCCTGCGCGGGCGCCGGGTGCGGGTCCTCACGAGAGCCAGGTGTCGATCCGGGCGGCGGCCGAGCTGTTCCAGCCCAGCTCCAGGTGGTTGGCGGCGGCGACGGTCGCGGTGCCGCCGACGGTCGCGACACCGGTGGTGTCGAGGGCGCTGGCGGTGAACACCACGCCGTCGCTCGGGCCGCGGTTCTCGTTGAAGATGCCGACCACGTCCGGCGATCCGCCGGCCAGCAGATACGTGGTGACCGAGGCGGGGACCCCGGCCCGCTGCAGGGGCGCGACCAGCGAACCGGCGTCGATCGCCGCCTGGATGCCGCCGCCCGCCGTGTAGAAGCCCTGGCCGCCGTAGTACGTCGTGTACCAGTCCTGCGCGGAGCCGTCGACGCCGTACACCCCGTCCCAGCGGGCCAGCATCTGGCGCTGGCCCGGATAGTCGTCGTAGCCGCCGGCGGGGGTCATCGAGAACTCCGGGTGCGCGGTGTACGTGCCGTAGCAGGTCATGGAGGAGTGCGGGGAGGGGGCGTTGACCGTCCCGCCGCACTCGGGCCAGATCGAGAAGTCGTGCGCCCAGCCGTGCGCGTACGGGTAGTCGTAGCCGCCGTTCGGACCGCCGACGGTGATCAGCCGGCGCACGTCACCCGCGTAGGCCCGCCCCCAACCGGGCTTCAGCGACGACACGTACGCCCGCGCCGACATCTCGCCCTTGCTCCAGCCGACCAGATCGACCTTGCCGACGCCCAGCTTCGCCTTGATGACGGCGATGGCGTCGCCGACGATCTGGGCCTGCATCAGATTGTCGCCCTGCTTGTGCGCGAAGCCGACGGCGAAGACACGGTGCCCGCGCCCGGCGAGGTACTGCATGAGCCCCGTGGACGGACAGGACAGCGCCCCGCAGCCGTAGCCGCCCGCCTCACCGGGGTTTGCCCAGGCGCGGTCGGCGTTGTCGTTCGCGCCGTGGACGAGGAGGACGGGGGTGCTCTGGGTGCCGGTGTCCCAGCCGGGGGCCGAATAGAGCAGGAAGCGGCCGGAGTACGGGCGCGTGGCCCCGCCGAAGTACGTCACCCGCTTGCCGTCCTGGTCCCCGCGCCCGTCCGGCGGGAAGCCCTCCGTGCGGAAGCCGGTGGTGGTGTCGAGGTAACGCTCCACCCGTTCCCAGCCGTTGGTGACGGTTCCGCTGCCGTAGCCCGCCTCCAGGGTGAGATAGGACGGCGGTGTCGCGGCGGCCGCCGTGCCTCCCGCGGCCGGCACGCCGGCCACCAGCGCGATCAGGACGGCGAGCAGCAGCCGCCACCGGTCTCTTCCGTAGCGCATGTTCCGGCCCCCTGCTTCCGCGTGACGCGCCCGCACGTCACGCCCGTGGTGTCTCGGCACGCTGATCCCCGCGGCGCACACGTTAGGCACAGGCGGCGGGGGACGGCATAGGTGTGGGCCACATAAGGAAGACGAGTCGTATGGCGGGAGCATCCTGGGGCGCCGAACAGCCCCCGGAACGCCCTATGCGCCGCGTATGCCGGGAACGCCGTATGTGTCGCGCCGATCGGGGTACTCGGAGCCCGGCGGAACCGGAGAGCCGGGAAGGAGGAGCGGCGGGCCTCGTGGTCAGCACCCGGGGCGAGAACGTGCCTGCCAGCGCACCGAGCGAGCGCCGCGGCACACGGAGGGCGACACCCTCCTCAGGACAAGGCGCCTGGAGGCAAAAATGATCATCCTCGGGATCATCCTGCTGATCGTCGGATTCCTGACCGGAATCGGCATCCTGTGGACAATCGGAATCATCCTCGTGGTGATCGGACTCATCCTCTGGATCCTCGGCTCGGTCGGCCACGCCGTCGGCGGCCGCCGCCATTACTGGTGACGGCAGGCCGGGTCCGCGGGCGGCGGACACGGCCCGTTCAGCCCCACGCGGCACCCCGGAGCGGGTGCGCCCCCGGACAGGAGGCGCACCCGCGACGGGGTGCCGCTCAGATCAGGGGTGCCGCTCAGATCAGCGGCCGGTAGACCGTCAGGGCCGCGGGAAGCTTCTCCAGCAGCAGGTCGCCCTCCACCTCGGTGACCTCGCCGTCGTACGCCAGGGGCGTCCCCGGCTCCAGGCCGGTGAGCCGCAGCCGGTGCAGCTGCACCGCCGCGTGCGCGGGGGAGCGGGTCAGCGGACCGGCCGCCGCGGCGGCCAGCAGGGGCAGCGCGGGCTTCCCGCCGCCGTGCACCATGCGCACGTCCAGCATCCCGTCCGCCATGTCGGTCCGCCGGCCGGACGCGAGTCCCTTGCGGTGGTACATGCCGTTGCCCACGAACAGCAGCCACATGGGCCGCCGCCGGCCGCCGATCCCGGCCTCCACCGGATGCCGGTCGGCGCGCAGCACCCGCAGCGCGCCGAGCACACCGGCCGGCCAGCCGCCGATCCGCGGCGACCACTGCTCCCGCAGGCGCACGAGTTCCGGATAGACGCCGAGGCTCAGCGCGTTGAGGAAGATCCCGGTCCGGTCGCCGGCGGTGAACCGTCCGACGTCCACGCGCACCGCCTCACCCTCGCGCACGGCACCGGCGAGCCCGTTCTCGTCCTCCACCAGCATGTCGTAGGCGAAATGGTTGAGCGTGCCGCCGGGCAGCACCGCGAGCGGCAGGCCGTGCCGCAGGGCGATCCCGGCCGCCGTGTTCACCGTGCCGTCGCCGCCACACACCCCGAGCGCCCGCGCCCGCGCGGCCGCCTTCTCCAACTCGTCCCGCACCTCGTCGGGTTCGCACTCCACGATCTCCGCCCCCGGCAGCGCCTCGCGCAGCGCGCGCACCCGGTCGGAGCTGCCCGAGGCCCGGTTGGCGACCATCACCAGACCGTCGCCCTCGGGCAGGGCGGGGGCCTGGGCCAGGGGCCGCGCCGGCGGCACCACCTGGGTACGCGTCGGCACCAGACGTCGTACGACGAAGGCGGCGCCCACACCGAGGGCCGCGCCCGCGAGCACGTCGCTGGGGAAGTGCACCCCGGTGTAGACACGGGACGCGGCCACGGAGAAGGCCACCGGCGCCACCACCGCCCCCCACCCCGGCGACTCGAGGGCGACCCCGGCCGCGAACGCCGCCGCCGACGCGGCGTGCCCGGACGGGAACGAGGTGGTGATCGGCTGCCGCTTCAGCTGCCGGGCGCGCGGCACCGACTCCAGGAGCGGCCGGGCACGCCGCACCGACCGCTTGCCGAGGGTGTTGATGGTCAGCGAGGCGAGGCTCAGCGAGGCCACCCCGCGGGCGGCGGCCCGCCGCGCCCGCGGGGTACGGCTCGCGGCGATCGCGGCGGCCGCGGCGAACCACAGCACCCCGTGGTTCGCGCTGCGGCTCAGTCTCGGCAGGACCGCGCCGGCTCCCGGCCAGTGCCGCTCGGCGGCGAAATCGAACACCCGGGCGTCGAGCGCGAGGAGCCTGCGGACGGCGTCGCGGCTGGCGGCGGGGGCGGCGGTGAGGTCGACATCTGGGCTCATGTGGTCCGGTTACCCTGAAGCCGCCGATTGTTGTGCTCTTCGTAGGCCGATGGCCTGACCTGCGCGGACGCCGTCCTCATGCCGGTCCCGCGCCCGCGACGGGGTCCGCCGCCCCACCGGCCCGGCGGTTCACGGCCGCACGCTGATCTCGCCGATGCCCGAGCCGAGGATGGAGCAGTGGGCGGTGGACTGGTTGACACCGCCGGGCGGCACCGTGACGTGGTCGCCGTCGACGTCGGGCGACCAGCCGCACACCAGGTGCACCCAGAAGGTCTGGGTCTGCGACCCCCGGTTCTCGCACAGCGCGAACCCCGTGTAGTCGTCGTTGTTGTGCTTGCCGGTGCTGCAGGACAGGCCGGGCGGCGTGGCGGCGGCGGCCCGCGTCGGCGCGGCCAGTGCCTGGGTGCCGGGCAGGACCAGGCCGAGGAGGAGGGCGGCCGTCACGGTGACGGGCCGGGAGAAGCGGTTCCTGAGGTTCACCTTGCACTCCCTGTGCGTTGTCGCGTCGAGTCGCGTCCGCGGCGGCGATATGCCCCGCATACGCGTCCTACCTGCGCCGATCACCCTCAAAACAGGACCTGGTATCACTCTGCGTGACCGGCTTCCCGGGTCCGTTCTCCCGAAGGGGGCGTGTCGCGGCGCCGATGCCGGCGCCGGCTGTGAGAGAGAGTCGGTGATACCCAGGGAGGCTGTCGTGACGCGTGACCGGATCGGACTGGCCGAGGTGCTGGCGCAGGCGGAGGCGGCCGGGCCGGTGGATTCGCTCGACGCCGTGGCGCGCGGCCTGCGTGACCGGTTCGGCGCCCGGTACGTGTCGTTCCTGCTCCTCGACGTCGCGGGCCGGCGGGTGGTGCGGATCAGCGAGGAGGCGCCCGCGGACCAGGGACCTGCCGCCGGGCAGACACCGCTCGGCGGAAGCCTCTACGACGAGGTCCTGCGCGTGGGCGGACCGCTGCGGACGCCCGACGCCGGCGGCGGCGAGCGGGTGCTCGTCCCCGTCACCCACCGGGGCGACACCATCGGCCTGCTCGAACTCGTCCTCCCCCGTGCGACCGAGGACGTGCTGGAGCGGATCGTGGAGACCGCGCACGCGCTGGGGTACGTCATCGTCGCCGACCGCCGCTTCACCGACCGCTACCTGTGGAGCGGGCGGACCAGCCCGCTGACCCTGGCCGCCGAGATCCAGCACCAGCTCCTGCCGTCCGCCGCGTCCCACGAGGCGGACGAGTTCGCGCTCGCCGCGGCCCTGGTGCCCGCCGAGAGCGTCGCCGGCGACACCTACGACTTCTGCGTCGATCCCCGCGTCCTGCACCTGTCCGTCACGGACGCGATGGGCCACGACGTCGCCGCGTCCCTCATGGCCACCCTTCTGGTCAACGCCTCACGCGGCGCCCGCCGCGAAGGGACCGACCTGGCCGAGCAGGCCCGCAGGACCCATCAGGCCCTCCTCGACCACGGCCACGGCACCCACGCCACCGGACAGCTGCTGCGCATCGCCCTCGACGGCCGCAGCGCACAGGTCGTCAACGCGGGCCATCCGTGGCCGCTGCGCCTGCGCGACGGCACGGTCGCCGAGGTGGGCCTCGCCGTCGATCTGCCCTTCGGCGTCCCGGTGCCCGGTCCCTACCGGGTGCAGCACCTCGATCTGCGCCCCGGCGACCGTCTCGTCCTGCACACCGACGGGATGCGGGAGCGCGGGGCGGCGGCCGTCGACCTGCCCGGCCTGGTCCGCGACACCGCCGCCGACCATCCGCGGGAGGTCGTGCGCACCCTGACCGCCGCGGTCACCGAAGCCTGCGAGGGACGCCTCGCGGACGACGCCACCGTGCTGTGCCTGGACTGGTACGGCCCCGGCGCCGGGAGCGCCCGCGTGTGACCGCACGCCCGCGGTGTCCGGGTGCGGCTCCGCGGCCCGCCCTTCCGGGACCGGGAGCGCCCGCTCCCGGTGCCATGCGGGTGCGCCCGGGGGACTGCCGGCCCGTTCGTCGTCATCGGATCCGCGTGCCCGCGGCCCACGCGTCCGCGTAGGACCGTGCGGCGGCGCGCGGGTCCGGGGCGGCGCAGATGCCGGAGACGATCGCGCCGCCCGCCGCACCGGCCGCCCGCAGCGACGTCATGTCGGCCACCACGACCCCGCCGATCGCCACGGCCGGCAGACGCGTGGCGCGGACGAGCGCGGCGAACCCCTCGTGTCCGAGCGCGGGCGGCGCGTCGGACTTGGTGCGGGTCGCGTGCAGGGCCCCGATGCCGACGTAGTCCACCCCGGCCGGGTCCTCGGCGGCGGCCCGCAGTTCGGCGGGGGTGGCGGCGCTCAGACCGAGCACGGCGTCCGGCCCGGTCAGCGCGCGCACGGCGCCGGGCGGCAGGTCGGACTGTCCGACATGGACGCCGGTGACGCGGGCGCCCGCCGCACGGGCCGCGAGGAAGACGTCCACCCGGTCGTTCACGAACAGCGCGACCCGCTCCGGCAGCACCGCGGAGATCCGCAGCACCGTGTCGAGGAAGGCACGGGCGGAGGTGTCCTTCTCCCGCACCTGGACGGCCGTGACGCCGCCGGCCACCGCAGCGGCCACCGTCTCCACCACGTCACGGCCTTGGGCGGCGCACTGGGCGGTGTCGGTGACCAGGTAGACGGAGCAGTCGGGGAAATCCGTGCCGGGCCCGTCCGGGCCGGCCGGGATCACGCCCACGAGACCGCGGCCCGGGCGGTGAGCGTGGCCTCGTCCAGTCCGGCCAGCGCGTCCAGGAAGCCGACGGCGAAGCTGCCGGGGCCCGTGGCGCGGGCCGCGGCCACCTCCGCGGCGACCGTGTAGACGGTGACGGCCGCGGCGGTGGCGGCGAGCCGGTCGCCGTCCGCGGGGACGAGCGAGACGAACGCGGCCATGACCGCGCCCAGGGCGCAGCCGCCGCCGGTCACCCGGGTCAGCAGGGCGTCGCCGTTGGCGACCCGCACGGTCCGCACGCCGTCGGTGAGCAGGTCGACGGGGCCCGACACGGCCACGACACCGCCCGTGGACCGGGCCAGGGCGGCCGCGGCGGGCGCGGCGGCCTCGACGTCGTCGGTGGTGTCCACACCGCGGCCGCCGGATCCGTCGCCGGCCACCGCGATGATCTCCGAGGCGTTGCCGCGCACCACGGCCGGCGCGAACGCCAGCAGCTCCCGGGCGAGGGCGGTGCGCACCGGCAGGGAGCCGACGGCCACCGGGTCGAGGACCCAGGGCGTGCCGCAGCCGGCCGCGGATCCGGCGGCCTCCGCCATCGCGGCGCGCTGCTCGGCGTGCGGGGTGCCGAGGTTGACCAGCACACCGGAGGCCACCTTCGCGAACGGTCCCGCCTCCTGCGGGATGTCCACCATCGCCGGGGTCGCGCCGAGCGCGAGCAGCACGTTCGCGGTGAAGTTGGTGACCACGCCGTTGGTGAGGCACTGCACCAGCGGGGACGCGTCCCGCAGCCGCGCGAGCGCTCCGGCGCTGAGGACGGACAGGTCTTCGGCAGGGCGCGTCATGCGCGACATCCCTTCGCTGGTACGAGCCAGATCAGGTTCGACGGGTGTGATCTCAGCCCCCGGCGGGGGCACCCCGTGTCTCGTCGGACATGCTAACCCCCTGGTAGGACGGCGGCGGACGCGGACCGGCCCCGTGACCCGGTGACGCCGCCGGGTGTCCGTACGACGACAATGCCGTCTGCCGTGCGATGGCACTGTGGAACCTGCGGGCACCCGTCCCGCCGGTCCCGTCCCCGATCCCAGGAAGCGTTCATGACCATCGACCACGCCGTGTTCGAGGGGCGCATGCCCACGGGCTCCCGCGACCTGTCCGTCGAACGGCACGGCATCGGACCCGTGCCCGAGGGGAACCGGTACGGCCGGCCCGCGCGGCTGTTCACCGTCTGGTTCGCGCCGAACCTCACCATGACCGGGGTGTTCTCCGGCACGATCGGGATCGCGCTGGGACTCGGCTTCTGGCAGGCCTTCACCGCCATGGCCCTGGGCACCGTGCTCGGCGCGGTGCCGGCCGCCTATCTGGGAACCTGGGGAAGCCTCACCGGAGCCGGCCAACTCCCGCTGTCCCGGCTCGCGTTCGGGCGGGCTGTCGCCCTCCCCGGGGTGCTGCAGTGGCTGTCGTCCATCGCCTGGGACGCGCTGATCGGACTGTTCGGCGGGGACGCCCTCGCGCGGCTGCTGGGCTGGCCGTTCTGGCTGGGCGTGCTCGGTGTGCTGGCGCTCCAGGGCGTGGTCGGCGTCTTCGGCTACGAGGTCATCCACCGGCTGCAGAGCGTGATGACGTTCGTTCTGGGGGCGGCGTTCGTCGCGCTCGCCGTCGCGCTCCTGCGCGGAGTCGCGCTGCCGGTCTCCGGGACCGTGCACGGCGCCGACCGGACGGGGGCGTTCATCCTGACCAGCACCGTCGCGCTGAGCCTGTCGCTGTCGTGGGCGCCCTACGCCTCCGACTTCAGCCGCTACCTGCCCACCGGCGCCTCCCGTCCGCGGATGTTCTGGTACACGCTGCTGGGCCTCACCGCCGCCTACGTGGGGGTGGAGACGCTGGGCCTGTGGGCCGGACGGCTGCTGACCGACCAGACGGCCGCGGGCGTGCAGCGGCTCCTGGGCGGCGGGGCGGCCGGCGCGCTCGGCCTGCTGGCCGTCGTGGTCTCCTCGGTGTGCAGCAACGCGATGAACGACTACAGCGGCTCGCTCGCCCTCCAGACCGCAGGACTGCGCCTGCCCCGGCCGCTGGCCGCCGCCGCGGCGGCCGTGCTGGGCTTCGCTCTGGTGCTGTGGATGCACGCCGCCGACACCACGGCGCGCTTCCAGAACGTGCTGCTGTTCGTGGGCTACTGGATCCCCGGCTTCGTCGGTGTCGTCCTGGTCGACTGGTTCGTCCGGGCCCGCTCCCGCGGCGGCCGCCCGCTGGACCTGCGGGCCGAGCTGGAGCGCCCGCTGCCGTGGTGGCCCGCCGTGGCCGCCTTCGCGGCCGGCTTCGCCGCGGCCGTCCCGTTCATGAACACCACCCTGTACGTGGGCCCGGTCGCCGCCGCGCTGCACGGCGGCGACCTCGCGTACTACGCCGCGTTCGTGGCCTCGGTCGCGGTCTACCTCCCCCTGCGCCTGCTGCTGCCCCGGACCGGCGCCCCGGCCCGGGCCTGAACCGGTCTCCCGCCCCGCCGCACGCCGGAGACCGGACACCACGGGCTCACCGGCCTCCATGAGGGCCCACAGGGCGCCCCGGCACACCGCCGGGGCGCCCTCGCCGTCGACGGCCGGGACCGCGGTCCAGGGGGCGTCTCCCCGATCTTCGTGGGTCCGCGACGATCGAAGAGACACCCCCTAAGGGCTGTCCCGTAAATGATCTATGGCATGCCGACTGACCAGCAGTGCTGCCTCTCACCCTGTGAGGGTGAGGTTGTGGAGGCGGGCGATGCCGAGCATGGCGTGGTGGACGCCCTCGTCCTTGAGGCGGCAGTCGCGGAGGATCTTCCACGTCTTCATGCGTGCGAAGGCGTGCTCGACGCGGGCGCGGACCTTGCGGTGGGAGGCGTTGTGCTCCGCTTTCCAGGTCGGTAGTTCGGCCTGGTCGCGTTCCCGGTGGTGAGGGATGATCAGGCCGGTGCCGCGGTAGCCGCCGTCAGCGATCACGGTTGTCCTGCCGACGGCGGCCTTCGCCCCGGACAGTTCCCATGCCTTGCAGTCGTTGCGGTTACCGGGCAGGGGGCGGCCGACTGCGACGACGCGCCGGGTGTCGGCGTCGATGACGATCTGGTGGTTGGTGGAGTATCGGTAGTTCTTCGATCGCTCGGCGATGTTGTGGTCGCGGGTGGGGACCAAGGTGCCGTCCACGATCAGCACGGCATCCTTGCGGAACCGCTGGCGCTGGCGCAGTGCGAGGGCGGGCCCGAGGTGGTCGATGATGCGGTCGGCGGCCGACTTCGATATCCCGAACAGGAGGGCGAGCTGTCGCAGTGTCATGTTGGTCCGCCAGTACGCGATGACCAGTAGCACGCGGTCCTCCAGCGGGAGACCCCACGGCCGTCCCCTGCGTACCGGGACCGCGCCTTCCTTGCGCAGAGCGGTGATGAGCGTGCCGAACTGCTGCGGGCTCAGCCCGGTGAACGGGTTTATCCAGCGGGGCTCCGATGCCGTGATCACGGCGAGATCATCTCCCGGCCCCGAGGAGCCGTGCTGAGCTACGGGATGTCGGGGTACTGAGGGCGCTTCCGTTCGAGCTTGGCCAGGTCACTGAGATCGATGCCCGTGGCCTTGGCATACTGCCTGGACCAGTCGGCGACGGCCTGCCGGAACAGGTAGTCGGGGCGGCGAGCCACCGGCTCCTCGCCGCGGTTCCGCAACTTAGCGACAGCGGCCCGTTCCAGATCCTGATCACCGCACTGACGAGCCAGAAGGATGGCTTTCGCAAGTCGTGACGGCTCGTTGTTGGCCGGCGCGAACGACCAGACCCCGTCCCGGTGAACATGGGTGTCCGCCAGGAGCAGCAGTCCCAGGTCGTGGGAGTCGCGGACGAAGCGCAGGGACGGCGGCCCGTAGTAAGTGACGTTGGCGGAGACTGCGGAGGCGAGCGGAGCACTGCCCGCCGGCCAGGGATAGCAGGCAGCGGGAGGAATGTCAGTCGGACCTGCGTCGCCGGACGGCGACTGGTGGTCGATCCGGATGCCCACTCCGCCAAAGCCGTCCATCCGGTCACCGAGACCGCAGTGGTCCGTGTGCACCATCCAGCCGAAGAGCGACCGGTCGTAACGGTCCTTCCAGATCGAAAGCGTGGTGCACAGGCTTCCCCGGACGAACTCCAACTCGCCGCCATCGATGCTGGTAGGAGCCATCCCGAGCAGCTCAACAAACTGCTCGGCCATCCTTCGTATCGTCCACGGTCGCGTCACGAGGGCATGGTAGGTGCTACCCACGACGCGCTGACCGACCGGAGCACCAGCGCTCCTGGCAGCTCATCCGCAACTCGAAGATCGATTACGGGACAGCCCTTAGTCCGACCCGATGACGAACAGCCACAGCCCGTTCCGCCGGAAGACGGTGAACGTCTGCCGCTGCCCGGTCGCGCGGAAGCTGATCGTGCCGCCCCGGACGTCGTACGGGTCCTCGGGCGTCAGCTCGACGGCGACCGGTCCGGCCGCCCCCTTGCCGTAGGTGGCGACGGCCCGGCGCGCCGCCGCCTCCTCGGCGTCGCGGGCGAACCACTTCCGGTGCCAGGAGAGGTCCGACAGCCGGTCCGCGTCGCCGTCGCGCAGCCGCCCGACGTACAACCGCAGGTACAGCTCCAGCGTGTCCGGTGCGCCGCGGTCGCCCGTGAACGTCACGGCGGGCAGCCCCGTTTGGCTCGCGTGGCGGTAGTCCCACTGGTCGCGGGGCGCGCCCCAGGCCAGGCCGGCCCCCGCGGTCAGCAGCACGGCGACGCCGAGGGCGAGCCACAGAGCGGTCGTGCGAGTTCGGTTCATGTCAGTACCAGTGGGGGGTGATGTGGGCGATGTACACCTTCACGCCGGGCCGGCGCTTGATGATGGCCGCGAGGTTCGTCTTACGGTAGTGACTGGAGTGCTGGTAGACCTTGATCGAGCCGGTCGAGGACCCGGTGCCGTAGATCACTCCCGCGTGGTCGAGGTTCGAGTCCCCGTCGCCCGCGTACTCCAGCAGCATGATGTCACCGGCCGAGATGTTGCCGATGCTCTTGACCCAGGTGACGCTGTCCTCCTTGCCCATGAAGTTGGCGAAGTTGTTGGCCGCGGACCAGGAATAGGTCATGTCCGACTTGGACTTGCGCCACCACTCGTACGGGCTGCGCTTCAGGTCGACGACCGAGCCGTACTCCATGTGCGCGCCGCCGCCCCGGTTGAGCGACTTGGACGCGAAGTTGGTGCAGTCGGTGCGCAGTTCGTCCTTGTCGTTGTAGTGCGCGGCGGCCCAGGAGACGGTGCCGCCGCGGCTGAACGAGGCGCGCTTGGCGCCGGCGGCGGGCGCGGTGCCCGAGGGGAGCGCGTCCCCGTCGGTGTAGAACGCGTCCATCGCGGGTGCCGTGGTGTCGGTGTCGTCGCCGTCGAGCGGGACCTGCGCGGCCGCGGTGTCCGAGGCGGACAGGCTGGTCAGGAAGTCGTCGGCGGACAGCCGCTGGGTGAGCACGGGAGCCGGTCCGCCGGTGTCGAAGGTGTACACCTCGTACTCGTTCTCCTCGTCCTGGGCGCTGCCGTCCGACAGGGTGCTGGTGCCCGTGTGGTGGGTGTAGACCAGGTCGGAGGTGCCGGTCAGCGGCCCGGCGAGGGTACCGGCCAGGGTCGTGGTGATCCCGGACCAGCCGAGCCCGTCACCGGCGAACCGCGCCTTCTCGGCGAGCAGATCGTCCTCGTCGGTGTGCAACTGGGCGCTGAACGAGGCCCCGTCGGCACTGGCGGCGACCGCCGCGTCCGCGCTCGCGTAGGTGCCGGTCAGCAGACCGCTCCGGGCGTCGAGGTACTGCTGCACGATCGACTGGTAGGCGGTGCCGCTCGCGGCGTGCGTTGCTGCGGGCTTCACCAGTGCCGAGGTCGCGGGGGCGCTGGTGCCGTGCGAGGTGGTCGCCGTGACCGTGACGGTGTACCCGCTGCCGTTGACGAGCCCGGGGAGCACGGCGGTGGTGCCCGCGGTCGCGGCGTCGACCGTCGTCCGCGCGGCCTGCGTGGTGCCCGCCGCGTAGGCGGTGACGGTGTACGACGTGACGTCGCCGGAGTACCCGGTGTCCTCCGGGGCGTTCCAGTGGACCAGCAGCCCCGAGGAGGCCGGCGTGGCGGTGACGTCGGTCGGCGCGTCGGGGGCGCCCGGGGCGACATAGGCGACGCTCAGCCTGGTGCCGGACGCCGGATAGGTGGCACCGGTGGTGGTGTCGGAACCCTCGTCGGCGGCCTGCAGGGCGAGCCCCTCGTCCGGGTTCGAGCCGTCGAGCCAGAGCTGTACGGCGGAGGTCACGTCGAGCGCCGCCGGGTCGGCGGTGCTCACGTCCAGCGCGGCCCCGTCGGCCGCGGCGACCAGGTCGGTGCCGGTGCCGCCGGCGGACCAGTCCGCGTTGAGCGGGTGCGCCTCGATGTCGTGCGCCTCGCAGGCGCCCAGGCAGCCGGCGGTGCCCAGGCTCAGGGTCGCCGAGACGACCCGGGCGCCGGAGGGGATCGCGGACAGGTCGGGCAGGACGTAGCCGCGCCAGTGCGTGGTGCCGGAGGCGCCGACCTTGAGCGTGCCCGCCGTCGTCCCGGTGCACGGGGCGCCGGAGCAGTCGGTGGCCCCGGTGTCCACGGTCGCCTGGGTGAGCGCCGAGCCGCTGATGACCGCCGTGGTGGTGGCCGGTGCCGCGGGAGCGCCCGGCAGGTGCACGGTGAAGCTCTGGGGGTCGGAGTAGCCGGAGCAGCGGCTGTTGGAGCAGGCCCGCATCTTCCAGGTGTACGTGGAACCGTCGGCGAGCAGTCCGGCGGGTACCTGGACCGCGGCCCGCTCGCCGTTGTCCGCGCCGATCGTGGCCAGCGGGCTGCCGCCGAGGGCCGCGCCCGTGGAGTCGTAGAGCAGGAAGTCGGCCTGGACGGTGTTGCCGGACGGGGCGGAGACCACGCCGGACAGGATGGGGGTCTGCGTCTGGGTCGCGCCGGTCTGGAGCGCGGTGGGCGGATCGGCCGCCGGCTTGGGGGCCTTGGAGGTGTCCACGGTGAAGTTGAGCCAGCCGGACCAGGCCGAGTAGTCGGTGCCGTCGCTGCTGCGGACCTGGAACCTGTACGCCTTGTGGTCGGCGAGGACGCCCGCGGGGACCGTCCAGGAGGCCTTGGCCCCGGACGCCACGGACACCCCGGAGCCCGAGGCGACGACGGTGCCGCCGCTGTCGGCCACCGAGAACTGCGTGGTGAGGCTGTTGGCGTCGGCGTCCTTGACCAGGGCGGTCAGCGCCGGGGCGGTGGAGGTGACGTAGGAGGCGCTGCCGGAGGTGCTGCCCGGGGTGGCCTGGAGGCCGGAGGGCTTGGCGGGCAGGGTGTTGTACGTGACGGCGAGGGTGGGCTCACGCGTGGCGGTGTTGCAGGAACTGTGCGACGAATCGGGGTTCATCGAGCAGAAGCGCTTGCCGTGGGTGAGGTCGCCGCCCGGGTTGTTCACCACCAGGCCGTGCGCGACGTGGGTGCCGTCCACCCACCCCTTGATGATCTTCGTGACGTCGATGGTCTCGGAGGCGTTGGCGCAGCCGTCGGCCTCGTCGCCGTGGTTGAAGCTGTCGCTGATCCACCAGTCGGCGTCGTAGTCGGAGACCGGCTTGTTGGCCCACACCGTCGACCCGGAGAACCCGGTGTCGAGCGGATGGAGGGACACCGGCTGCGGGGTGCAGGTGTCGGCGTCGTACTGGTAGAGCTTCAGACCGGCGCTCACCACGTGCTTGCCGAGGATGGCGTCGAGCTTCCAGTTCAGGTAAGAGCGGTAGTTGGTGGTGCCGCTGTCCCACGTTCCGACCATCAGGCGGTAACTGCTGATCTCGGGCGTGGTGTTGCCGGTGTAGACGTAGGTGTCGCCGCTGCGGCTGAGGGAGGAGATGTCCGGGTCGATCGTGACCGGGTACACCGTGCGCGGGCTCGTCAGGAACTTCATCGACGGGCGCAGCCGCATGAGCGGGCGTCCGTCCGCGCCCTCGGCCAGCGTGGTGGCCACCGGGTGCTCGTCGTCGGGGGCCGCCTCCGGGCCGTGCGCGGAGTCCCACATGGTGAACCGGTGGGCCGATGCCACGGTGGTGCCGGACGTGGTGCGCCGCAGGGCGATCGCGCCGCTCCTGGCCTGGCGGACGCCGACCTTGCCGCCCAGGACGAGCGGAAGCCGGAGCGTGACACTCCCGGACGGTCGGGCCTTCAGCACGACATGGGCCGTGAAGCCGCTCGCCGTCGTCGACACGACGAGGTCCTCGGCGGCGGACACCCGGTAGGTGGCCACGCCGCCGTGGATCCTCGGCGCGGGCAGCTTCGTGGGCCAGCCGACGCCGACCGAGGAGCCGTCGCTCTTCGTCATGGTGGCGGCGGTGCGTGAGCCGCCGCCGGATATCACCACGGGGACAGGGGAGTTCCTCGGCGTCCAGCCGCGGGCGCCGACCCGCTTCAGGGTGAGGTCGACGGGGGCGTAGGTGCCGTCCGGGCGTGCGACGCGCTGCTGGCCCTCGGACAGCCGTGTGGTGAGCGTGCCGTCGGGATTGGCGTAGGTGGTCGAGAACTCGTCGTCCAGTCCGGTGACATGGACCGGTTCACCGGTGCGCGCGGCCTCGGAGAGCGCGGAGGCAGCGTCGCCCGCCGTGCCGTCCGTCGCCGTGACCGCCGTGGCCGTCGTGGACGCCGTCGCTGTGGCGGTCGTGGCGCTGTCCGCCCGCGCGCCGTGCCGGTGGAGGTCCGGGGCGGCTGCCGCGGTGCCGGCGATCGCGGCGGCGAGCGTGAGGTTCAGCGAGAGTGCGGCGGCGGCCAGGACGGCGGTGCGTCTCACCGTTCCGAGAGCAGGCAAGTGCGTTCCTTGATCAAAGTGGGAAGTCCACTGGATGTTCACAGGGACTTCACCCCTCGTACAAGGGTTCGCGGCCGAAAGTACCCGCTCTTTACCCGGCCGCCGCCCGATTCGCCCCAGGCGCCCGCGTGTTCAGTCCCCGGCCGGCTCCTGGGCGCCTCTCTCCGGGGCCGGTGCGGGCTTGGTGTGGAGGACGTCGCGGGCCTGTTCCGCGGAGACGGTGATGCTTTCGCTGATGAGGTCGAGGAAGCGGGCGATGTTCTCCAGGCGGTTGGCGGCGGGGGTGTCGGGACCGAGGACCGCGACGCCCTCGCGCGCGGTCTCCACGAGCAGGTCGTTGGAGCGGGCGCTGGCCACCGTCGCCTGGTAGAAGAGCTCGTCGTCGACGATGTACCGCTCCCGGCGGCGTTCGTCGCGCTCCCGGCGCACGAGGCCCTGGTTCTCCAGGAAGGCGATCGCCTTGGAGACGGACGCCGGGCTGACCTGGAGGTGCCGGGCGAGCCCGGCCGCGGTGAGGCTGCCCGTGTCGGAGGTGAACAGGCAGGTCAGCACCCTGGCCGTCATCCTGGTCAGGCCCGATGCCATGAGGACCGCGGTGAACGTCTCCTCGTACGCGGCCACCGCTGCGGCGTCACGCCCGTGCGGCTGGGGGGCGGAATCCGGTCCCGGCGCGGAGGCGGACCTGCGCCGCTGGGCGCGCTGTCCGGTCGCGTGATGGGCCAGGTCCGCGCGGTAGGAGGTGGGGCCGCCGTTGCGCATCACCTCACGGGTGACCGTCGACGTCGGCCGGTCGAGACGGCGGGCGATCTCGGCGTAGGGGAGGCCGTCGGCCAGCCCCAGCGCGATCTGCCGGCGTTCCTGCTGGGTGAGCCTGCCTCCTGGCATCGCGGTCCCCTCGGTGGTCCTGATGGTGCTCCTGATCCCCCATCATAGCGTTCACCTCTATCTCATTGCAATGCAATGAGGGGTCGTCGTTGCATTCCAGTCAAGCCCAGTGCAACACTTTATGGGCTGTGAGCTGCGCCTATAGGAATCTCTTGCAACAAGTTCGTTGTGCACATCTGGAAAGCAACGTAGCGTTTCCGATGTCAGAAACGAGAGCGAGCACAGGAGAGAACGATGCAGAAGTTCGACACCCCCGCCCCCGTCTCCGTCGTCGCGGACGTCCCCGCCGGCCGCGTCGAGTTCGTCGCCGCCGACCGGTCCGACACCACCGTCGAGGTCCTGCCCGCCGACCCCTCCAGGAGCCGCGACGTCCAGGCCGCCGAGCGGACCACCGTGGCCTGCGCCGACGGTGTCCTGCGGATCGCCGTCGCGCACTCCGGCAACCAGCTCCTCGGTTCCTCCGGATCGGTACGGGTCACCGTCCACCTCCCCGCCGGCTCCCGCGTCGAGGCCAAGGCCGCCGCCACCGAACTGCGCGTCGTCGGACGCCTCGGCGACCTCGTCTTCGACGGCGCGTACCGCCACATCGAGATCGACGAGGCCGAGAGCGTCCGCCTCACCGCCACCGACGGCGACGTCGTGGTGGGACGGCTGGGCGGCGACGCCGAGATCAGCACCGCGCGGGGCGGCATCCGGATAGCCGAGGCCGTGCGCGGCGAGGTCGTGCTCAGCACCCGGGCCGGCGACATCTCGGTCGCCGTCGCGGCCGGCACCTCGGCCACCCTGGACGCCGGCACCGGCCACGGCCGCGTCAGCAACTCCCTGAAGAACGACGGCACTCCCGGACTCGGCATCCGCGCCACCACCGCCAGTGGCGACATCAGCGCCCGCGGCCTCTGACGGAGCGGCGGCAGGCACACCGGCCGGCCGGCCGGGCCCGCCGCGGCCGCGACTCCCCGGTCGCCGCTCCGGACGCCGGAAGGCGCTGACGGTACGCCATGCCCCGGATCCCTCCGCTTCCTCAAGCCCTCAGGGTGTACGGCTCTGGGGCGGAGGGCCGGTGAGCAACTGGTGTTCGTGCGAGGTGTACCGGGCGCGTTCCCGTTCGCCGGCGCGCCGGCCGGACAGCAGGGTCGTGATCCACCCCGCCAGGAAGCCGGCGGGGATGGAGGCCAGGGCGGGCGTGTTGTAGGGGAACCAGGCGAAATCCGCGTGGGGGAAGGCCGACAGCGGCGTCCCGGAGACCAGGGTGGTGCCCGGGGTCAGCGCCAGGACGCTCGACGAGCCCACGACGAGCGTGGCGAGGAGCCCCGCGCGGGTGTAGCGGCGCCAGAAGAGCGTGTACAGGAGCGCGGGCGCGATGGCGGAGGCGCCGAGGGTGAAGGACACGGTGGCCAGCGGCTGGAGACTGCGGTGCTGCGCGAGCGCGGCCAGCAGGATGACGGGGACACCGACCGCGAGCGCGCTCGTCCGCGCCAGCGCGAGTTCGCGTCTCGGCGTCGGGGGAGTGGGGCGCGAGGCCGTCAGATCGTGGGCCAGGGCGTTGGCGCAGGCCAGCGTCATGCTGGCGACGGACGCGAGGAGCGTGAGGAACACGGCCGTGGTGACGGCGGCGAAGAGCAGGCTCTCGGGCCGGGAGAGATCGGCTCCGAACGCGGCACGCGCGCCGAGGAGGTACGCCGTGCTTCCGTGGCTGTCGGCGGCGGCCACGCGGGCGCCGCCGAGGAGGGCGGTGGCCCCCGTGCAGATCAGGGTCAGCATCAGGATGAACAGGGTCACCGACGACACCGCCCAGGACATCGCCCGGCGCACCTGGCGCGGGGTGCCGGCGGTGTACATCCGCATGGTCACGTGCGGCAGACAGGCCCCGCCCAGCACGATGGCGCACTGCGTGCTGGCCATGTCCAGGGCGGGATGGGGGCTGCTGGAGTACTGCAGCCCCCAGGTCAGGTAGGAGGGCCCGGCGCCGCTCCGCCGTGCCGCGGTACGGAACAGGGCCTCGGGGCTCCAGCCGAAGGCGCGCAGGACCAGGACACTGACGACCAGTCCGGAGGCCAGCAGCATCACGGTCTTGAGGATCTGGACCAGCGCGGTCCCCCGCATCCCGCCCAGGGCCGCGTAACTGATCATGAGGAGTCCGGCCCCGGCCACGCATCCGCTCTTCATCGTGGCGCCGGTGAGACCGAGGACGTAGGCGAGGAGTTCGCCGACCCCCGCGAGCTGCACGACCATCATCGGCATCAGCGCGAGAAGGGTGACGGCGCACGCCGCGACCCGCACGGCGCGCGAGGGGTGACGGCGGGCGAGGACGTCGCCCATCGTGTACCGGCCGGTGTTGTGCAGGGGTTCGGCGAGCAGGAACATCAGCAGGAGCAGCGACAGCAGCGCGCTGAGCGCCAGGACGATGCCGTCGTAACCGCACAGGGCGATGATGCCGCCGATGGTCAGCACGGTGGCGGCGGAGATGTAGTCACCGGCGACGGCCAGCCCGTTGCGCAGGGGCGAGAGGTATCTGTAGCCGGTGTAGAACTCGGCCAGGTCGTCGCCCTCGGGGCCGGTGATCACGCAGAGCAGCAGGGTCAGGGCGACGACGGAGCAGAAGGCGACGAGGGACCAGGACTGCGCGGATCCGCTGAACAGCACGGTCACGACGTGCGCTCCCCGCTCGCGGTGGCCGGGTGGCTCTGCCGGCGGGCGCGGCGCGCCAGCGGATCGACCAGACGGTGCGCGGTGGCCTCGTAGAGGACGACGGCCACCCAGGTGACCGGGAGCTGGACGAGGGCCAGCACCAGGCCGGTCGGCAGGCCGCCGGGTCCGGGCCGGGTCATCAGCGCGGGGGCCTTCACGGTCAGCGCGAGGAAGGCGGCGAAGTAGCCGAGCGCGGTGAACGTCGCCACGCGCCGCTGCCACCGGTAGGCGCGCCGCAGCAGCCGCAGGGTGCGGTGCGGACCGGAGCGCGCACGTGGTGGGCGGGTGCCGGGTGGCTCGTCGCCGGCGGACCAGGAGGGAGCCGGCCGGCCGGTCCGCCCGTCCTGGACGCGGGGGTCTTCGGTGTGCGGTGACTCGGAGCTTTCGTGCGACATGCCGGGATCTCCTGACAGGACCTGCCCCGGAACGGCCGGACCACGGGTACGGGAGGCGGTACGAGGCCGCCGCCGAGCAGGTGGGAACCGTACGAAGGGACTTCCGCTGGACTTCCTGGTCGCGCGCTGTGCCGGGAGGGCGGATGCTTCTCGGGCGTCGCCGCCGCGTCGTGCGGGCGGGAGGCCGGCGGCTGGGTCAGGTCGTTCCGCGGGCGAGGGACTGTCGTACGGGGCCGTCGGGTACCGCGGCCCGGGCGCCCACCGGGCGGAACCGGCGGGCAACGCCGCCTGGCAAGACCACCCGGCAAGGTTTCCCGGCCGCTGCGGTCATGGTCCCCGCCGACGGCGCATCTCCGCCAGAGGGCGCGCCGGTGCGGGCCGCCCCGGTGAGCGGGCGGACGGCACCTGACGCGTCCCGGGAACTCCTCTTGCCGGAAAGGAACTTGACGCCGCGGGGTGCGGTGGGGGCTTCGCCGCAGGTCGGACCGTCGCGGTCGTTCGCGGCACGGGGTACGGACGCCCGGGAGCCGTCCGGCATCCCGGACACGCCGGCCTTGCCGTACCGCGGGGCAAACGAAGCTTTACCGGAGCGCGAGGTAGTGCGGAGCTGCGGCGAATGCGCCGTCGCACTCCGGCGGACAACTCCGCGCTCCTGTCACGGTTCTGCGCGGGGACCCGGACGGGAGCGGAGTGTCAGGGTTCCGCGCGCGGACCGGTGCGGGGGCCGGGTGTCACGGTGCGGCCCGGACACCGGGTGTCACGGTGCGGCCCGGACACCGGGTGTCACTGTTCCGCGCGGCCACCGGCGCGGGGGCCGGGAACCGTCCGGGTTTTGGCGGGGTCTGCCGCACGCGGCCGTTCCTCCCCGTCGAGCGCGCCCCGCAACTGGTGCAGGCGGACCGCCAGGTGGAGGCGGAGCGCCGGGTCCGGGGCCCGCCAGCCGTCGCCGAGCAGCGCGGTTATCCGGTCCAGCCGTTTCAGCAGCGTGTTCATGTGCACGTGCAGCGCGCGAGCGGTCCGGCTCAGGTTCCCGGAGTGGGCGAAGTAGGCGGCGGTCGTGGCCACGAGGTCCGTGGACCTGCGGCGGTCGTAGTCGAGAAGCGGCCCGAGGGAGTCCGAGAGGAACCGGTCGAGGTCATGCGCGCGTTCGGGGTCGAAGACGAGCGCGTACATCCCGAACTGCCGCGTGGTCGCCCCGCGGTCGGTCTCCCCGAGGGCGCGCATCACCTCGACACAGCGCCGCGTCAGCGCGAACGAGCGGGGCCACTCCTGCCCCGTGACGCGGTCGGCGGCCACCAGCACCGGCGCGCCGAGAGCACGGCGAAGCCGGCGCTGCAGCGCCTGCGCGACGGCCTCCACCGTGTCCGCGGCCCCCGCCGCCTCCCCACGGGCCGCCGCCTCCCCATGGCCCGCCTCCGCCGCGCGGGCCGCCCCCACGGGACGGTCCGCACCCTCGGCACGAGCCGCCCTCCCGGCACGAGCCGCCCTCTCGGCGCGGGCATCCCTCTCCGCGCGAGCCCCCCTCTCCGCACGACCCGCTTTCTCCGAACGGGCCACTTTCTCCGCGCGGGCCGCCCCGTCCGGACGGTGGGCGTCTTCCGGACGGGGCGCGCCGTCCGGAAGACGCGGGCCGTCCGCCCCTTCCGTGCCGGTCCTCGCCGCCGGGCCGTCCGCGCGCAGCAGCATCGTCGCCCGGCCGAGGTACTCGCCCGCCAGCCCGGACCACTCCGCCGAGACGGCGTTGAGCCGGCGGACCACGTCGCTCGTGGCCTTACCGGGGCAGTCGGCCACGACGAGCACATCGAGGTGATCGACGTCGACACCGCGGGCCAGCGCCCTGTCGCGCTGGGCGGGGTGGAGCGGCGGCCGGGACAGCAGTTCCGTGAGCAGCTCCCCGCGGACCCGCTCCTCCGCCTCGGCACGGGCGTCACGCATCAGGATCAGCAACCCCATGATCTGCGCCGACCGTTCGAGCATGCGGACGTCCGCCGGGCCGGGCGCGGCGTCACGGGTGAGGGACAGCGAACCCAGGTGGCTGCCGCCGGCGTGAAGGGCGGCCACGCTGTGGACGGCGCCGTCCGCACCCCGCGCGGACACGCACCGCCCGGTGGCCCGCGCCTCCTCCAGCAGAGCCCGGGCCGGGGTCCGGCCCGCGCCGGGGACCTCTTCCCCGCAGGGCCGCATCGCGAGGAGTCTGTCGTCCCGGTCGAGGACGGTCACCGCGCCCCGCAGCTGCTCGACCAGCAACTGCGCGATGTCACCGGGCCCGCCGCCGGTCAGCACCACCTGGGTCAGGGCCTCGTGCACGGCCGCCGCCCGCTCCACCGTGGCCACCTGGTCCTCGATGATGCGGTAGGCGTCCTGGAGCCGCTGCAGCGAGGCGCGGCTCTCCTCGTACAGCCGCGCGTTGTCGAGAGCGACCGCCGCGTGATCGGCGAAGGCGCACAGGAGGGCCACCTCGTCCTTCTCGAAGGGCCGCGCGGAACGGTCGGCGGCGAAGAGCACGCCGATCACCCGCTCGCCCACCAGGAGCGGCACGCCGAGCAGCGCGGTGAGCCCCTCGTCCGGGACGAGCAGGTCGAAAGCGGAATGGTGGCTCAGGACGCGGGCCTCGCGGTAGTCGCTGACCCAGAACGGGGCCTTCGACTCGATCACCCGCGCGCCCAGACCGGCCCCCGCGGGCATGCGGGCCGACCGGAACT
This sequence comes from Streptomyces sp. NPDC090108, assembly GCF_044747185.1. Classification (NCBI taxonomy): domain Bacteria; kingdom Bacillati; phylum Actinomycetota; class Actinomycetes; order Kitasatosporales; family Streptomycetaceae; genus Streptomyces; species Streptomyces sp. NPDC090108. The sequence goes on along the minus strand of NZ_JBIVDQ010000003.1, from coordinate 876,525 downwards.
CCGGCGAGATCGTGCCGGCCGACGCCCTGATGGCGAGATTGCCCTCCGCGTCCAGGAGCGACAGGTAGGCGATGTCGCTGTCGATCAGCTCATGGGCGTGCCGGACGATCGAGGCGAGCACCTCGTCGACCTCACCGAGCGCGGCGAGCGATCGGGCCGTCGCGTACAGGCTGCTGAGCCGGCGTTCGCGCCGCAGACGGTAGGAGACGAGTTCGCCCGTGGCGGCGCTACCGCCCGCGCCGGAATGAGTCGGTGCCATCAACGCCCCTACGCAGAAGTGGAGGTGGAAAGAGGGTGGGTATCTCATACACCTTCGGGCCCCCAGAGGTGTGTGTGCTCCCCGTCTCGTGAAGTGCGCGCGCCGCTCTAATCTCACCCCCACGACACACGGTTGTGACGCACGTCGCATCCGCCCGCCGCACGGCCCGCACCGCCGCCGCGTCACCGGACCCGGCGACGGCCCCCGGGCCGTCGTCCCCACCGGCATCCTCCACCCCCCGAGGGACCCTCCCATGACCTCATCCGCGCACGCGCACATCCGCGACGGCGACGCCGCTGCCGCCCCGGTGGCCGAGTCCCGCTCACGCAGAAGGCTGCTCGCGGCCGGGCTGATCGGCAGCTCGATCGAGTGGTACGACTTCTTCCTCTACGGCACGGCGGCCGCACTGGTCTTCCCGCACGTCTTCTTTCCCCACTCGTCCGCTCTCATGGGCACGTTGCTGTCGTTCAGCACCTTCTGGGCGGGCTTCGTGGCCCGGCCCCTCGGCGGCCTCGTCGCCGGCCACTTCGGCGACAAGTACGGCCGCAAGCCCACGGTCGTGACCTGCCTCGTCGCCATGGCGGTCGCGACCTTCCTCATCGGCTGCCTGCCGAGCGCCGCGAGCGTCGGCGCGCTCGCCCCCACCCTGCTGGTGGTGCTGCGGTTTGCCCAGGGGGCCGCGGCGGGAGGCCAGTGGGGCGGGATCGCGCTCCTGCTCACCGAATCGGCGGACGCCAAGCGCCGCGGGTTCGCCGGTACCTTCGGCCAGACGAGCGTGCCCGTCGCCGTCATCATCGCCAACCTGATGTTCACCACGGTCAGCGGGCTCGTCTCCGGCGACGCCTTCCTGGACTGGGGCTGGCGCATACCGTTCCTGGCCAGCGCGGTGATGTTCCCCGTGGTCCTCTACATCCAGACGAAGGTCGAGGACACCGCGGACTTCCGCGAGCTGCGGCAGGAGGCGGCCCGCAGGACGGAGACCGCCGTGGTCAGAGCGCCCCTGGCCGAGGCCGTGCGCCGCAACTGGCGCACCATCCTGCTCGGCTGCGCCACCCTGTCCGCCACGAACAGCCTCTTCTACGTCAGCATCACCGGCCTGCTGAGCTACGGCACGACCACCCTCCACATGGAGCGGAACACGCTGCTGACCGTCGTGCTGCTGAGCTCGGCGCTGATGACGGCGGTGCTGCCCCTCGCGGGACACCTGTCGGACAGGTACGGCCGGCGCACCCTGATCCTCGTCGGCGGACTCGGCGTGGCGGCCTGGGCCTTCCCCTACTTCGCGCTGGTGGGGACCGCGTCGGCGCCCCTGATCCTCGTCGCCGTGGCGGTCGGGTTCTTCTTCCAGGGACTGACCTACGGCCCGATGGCCGCCTTCCTCAGCGAGCTCTTCGCCCCCCACGTCCGCTATTCGAGCGCGTCCCTCGCCTACCAGCTCTCCGCCATCGTGGTCAGCGGCGGCACCCCGATCGTCATGACCGCCGTGATCGCCAGGACGGGGGCGACCACCCTCGTCGCGGCCTACATCGCGCTCATGGGGCTCATCACCTTCGCCGGCGCCTGGTTCCTGCCCGAGACGAACCCGGCGGAGGTGCGCCAGGACCCCGACGCGCTTCCCGGAGCGCATCTCTACCGCTGAGGAGCGGGCCGCGCGCGACCGGGACCCACGGGTCCGGTGCGGGCCCGGTCGGCGGAAAAGGGCGCTCGGCGGGAAAGGGTGCCCGGCGGGAAAGGGCGACTGGTGGGCGGAAGCCCGGTCCAGGCGCCCTCGCACCGCTCCGGCGGAAGGGACCGGAGACCTACGACAGGTCCTGGCCCGCGAACGCGTCCACACCCGTCAGCCCGGCCGACAGCGCCCACAGGCGGGCCGCCTGCTCGGCGTCGGTCGCCCAGTCCCTCACCCCGGCCCACGTGCCGTCCGCGGGCGCGGGCTCGGCGACGTCGCAGTCCTCCAGGTAGAGGCCGCCGACGCCGTCGAGCTGCGGCGAGGTGGCCGCCCATACCTGGGTGGCCGCACCCTGCTCCGGGGTCTTGAAGCCCGCCGGGTTCAGGGGGTTGCCCTGCTCGTCGATCCAGCCGCGCTCGACCATCTCCTCCTTGGGCAGATGCCGCTGGAGCGGCGTCATGATGCCGCCCGGGTGGAGGGAGAAGGCCCGGACACCGGCGTCCCGGCCCAGCCGGTCGAGGTGCAGGGCGAACAGCGCGTTCGCCGTCTTGGACTGGCCGTACGCCTTCCACTTGTCGTAACCCTCGGTCCACTGGACGTCGTCCCAGTTGACGGGGGAGAGGTGGTGGCCGCGGGAGGACACGGAGACGACGCGGGCGCCGCCGGACGCGAGCGCCGGCCACAGGCGGTTGACGAGCGCGAAGTGGCCGAGGTGGTTGGTGGCGAACTGCGTCTCCCAGCCGGGCCCGACCCGGGTCTCCGGGCAGGCCATGATCCCGGCGTTGTCGATCAGGAAGTCGATGGTGCGTCCGGAGGCCAGGAACCGCTCGGCGAAGCCGCGCACGCTCTCCAGGTCGCCGAGGTCGAGCTCGTCCACCTCCACCCCGTCGAGGCCGGCCAGCGCCTCCCGGGCCGCGTCGGGGCGCCTGGCCGGGACGACGACCCGCGCGCCGGCCGCGGTCAGCGCCCGAGTGGTCTCCAGACCCAGGCCCGAGTAGCCGCCGGTGACGACCGCGAGCTTCCCGGTGAGGTCGATGCCCCGCAGGACGTCCTCGGCGGTGCTGTCGGCGCCGAAGCCCGAACCGATCTTGTGCTGTGCAGGAGTGCTCATACCGGAACGTTATGAATTCGAGTGGACTCGAAGTCAAGCCGGACTCCCCGGGGACGGCTCCGGAGACCGGACCGACCGCGCCGGTCGCACCCCGCTTGCCGCACCGCGCCGGCCGCACCAAGCCCCCCCCGCACCGCGCGGGACGGCCTGCCGGAAGATGCGGACCCGCCGGTCCGCCGCGATGGTGGAGGGGACGGAGCAGTTCCGTTCCGGGACGACGACGGGTGGGAACGTGGACGACATCTGCGCGCTCGCCGAGCGGCCGTGGCGCGTCCGGACCACCGCGCCGGTCGCCCGCACTCCCGGGCGCTCCTGGTGCGCCGGTCCGTCATGAGCCGCCTGGAGCTCCGCGCCGTAGGAGCGGCCGCGCCGGACACGGTCTGGCGGCGCTATGTCGTGGTCGACCGGTGGCGGACATGGTCTCCGCAGGTCAGGGCCGTTCACACGGACAGCCCCGAGATCCGCCCCGGACTCACCGGCACGGTCGAGACGTTCGCGGGGATCCGGGTCGCCTTCACCGTCGAGTCCGTCGACCACGACAGGCGGGACTGGACCTGGCGTGTGCGCCTCGGGCCCGCCCGGCTCAGGCTGCGGCACGAGGTGAGCCCGCACGGGGAAGGCAGCGCGACCGGCCTGGTGATGGAGGGTCCGGCGCCTCTGCTGGCCGCGTACGCGCCGCTCGCGCGCTGCGCGCTCCAGCGCCTCGTACGACCGTAGTCCGTGTCGCCGCCGGTCCTGCCGGTCCCGCCCGGTCCTGTCGGTCCCGCCGGGTACGGCTGTAGTCCGTGTCTTCGCCCGGTCCCGCCGGGTCGTTCGGGATAGTCACTTTCCTCTAGGTACCTACTATACGAACGGTGTTAGCGTCCCCGTGCCGGTCGCGGAGGAGCCCTCCTCCCGGCGGTCCCGCTCATGCGGGCGACGGCAACCATGCTGATCCGACAGGGGAGTTGGCCATGATCGTAGTGACAGGAGCGACCGGGAACGTGGGCCGCGCGCTGGTGTCGGCGCTGGCCGGTGCCGGAGAGCGGGTGACCGCGACCTCGCGCGGGATCTCCGGCGCGGACGTCCCGGAAGGGGTACGGCACGAACAGGCGGATCTGAGCGATCCCGGGAGCCTGCGCCCCGTGTTCGACGGCGCGGACGCGCTGTTCCTGCAGAACGGGGGAGCCGGCGCGCATCTGCTCAGTCCGCGGGACATCCTCGACGTCGCGAAGGCGGCCGGTGTCGCGCGGGTGGTGCTGCTGTCCTCCCAGGGAGTCGTCACCCGGCCGGAGTCGGCCTCGCACGGAGGGACGGGCCGCGCCATCGAGGACGCGGTCCGCGAGTCCGGCCTGGACTGGACGATCCTGCGCCCCGGCGGCTTCGCGAGCAATGCGTACGCCTGGGCCGCATCGGTCCGTGAACGCCGGGAGATCACCGCCCCGTTCGCCGACACCGGCCTGCCGGTCGTCGACCCCGGCGACATCGCGGAGGTCGCCGCCGCGGCCCTGCGGACGGACGGTCACACGGGACGGGTCCACGAACTCACCGGCCCCGCCCTCAGCACCCCGCGCGCACAGGCCGCGGAGATCGCCGCGGCCCTCGGGGAACCCGTCCGCTTCGTCGAGCAGACCCGGCAGGAGGCCCGCGAGCAGATGCTGCGCTTCATGCCCGAGCCCCTGGTCGAGACCACGCTGGGCATCCTGGGCGAGCCCAGGTCCGCGGAACTGGCCGTCAGTCCCGATGTCGAGCGCGTCCTCGGCCGTCCGCCCCGGACGTTCGGCGACTGGGCGAGGCGTCACATCGCCGCCTTCCGGTAGCCACGCGCGTCCCCGGCACCGGCACCGGCACCGTCCCCGGCACTGTCCCCGGAACCGGCACTGTCCCCGGAACCGGCACTGTCCCCGGAACCGGCCCCGGCACCGGAACCGGCCCCGGCACCGGCTTCCCCGCGACGGCGGAATGCCGGCGGAAGGCCCGTGTCACAGGCCCCAGGCCTCGGCGAGCAGCGTGAACGAACGCGACCGGTGCGCGGGGTCGAACGTGTAGGTGGTGACGATGAGTTCCTGGACCTCCAGGTCGTCGACGATCGCCTCCAGGCCGGCGGCCACCGTCTCCGGCGAGCCGACCGCGCGCACCTGCTGGAAGTCGTCCACGAACCGTGCGGCCTCGGGACCGACCGCGGCCACGAGGTCCTGGACCGGCGGCGGCAGCGGGGCCCGGCGGCCGGAGTAGATGCCCGCGGCCATCTGCTGGGCCGTGGTGAACAGGAAGCGTGCCTCGTCGTCGGTGGGCGCGACGAGGACGTTGACACCCGCCATCGCGTAGGGCCGCTCGATCTCGGCGGTGCCGAATGTCGTCGAGAAGCCCGAACGGTACAGCGACAGCGCCTCGTGCCGCAGTTGTGGGGCGAAGTGCGAGGCGAACACGTACGGCAGCCCGAGATAGGCGGCGACCGCGGCACCGTCGAGACTCGAACCGAGCATCCACAGGGGCACCTCGGTGCCCCGCCCCGGCAGCGCCTCGATCGCCGCCGGTTCCGCGCCGGGGGAGGACAGATAGCGCTGGAGCTCGACGACGTCCTGCACGAACGTGTCGTCGGCGGCGGCACCGCGGCGCAGCGCGGCGGCCGTCCGCGGGTCCGTGCCCGGGGCGCGGCCGAGGCCGAGGTCGATGCGGTCGCCGTACATCTCGGCGAGCGTGCCGTAGTACTCGGCCACCATCAGGGGACTGTGGTTGGGCAGCATCACACCGCCGGAACCGAGCCGGATGCGGCTGGTGTGCTCGGCGGCCCGGCCGATGAGCAGGGACGTGGCCGAGGAGGCGAACGTGGAGACGTTGTGGTGCTCGGCGTACCAGTACCGGTGGTAGCCGAGCGAGTCCGCGAGCCGCGCCAGCTCCACGGACTGGTCGAGGGCGGTACGGGTCCCGGTGCCGGCGGCGACGGGCACGAGGTCGAGGATCGAGAGCGGAACTCGCGGTGAGGGCATGGTGATCGAGTCCTTCGTGGCCGTCCGGGCCGTCCGCGCGGTCCGGGGCGTCCGGGCCGGGCGTGCGAGGGCTGTCGCGGCGCCCGTCCGTCCCTGGCCGGTCACCCGAGGAGGCCACCGGTCACGGACGGACGGTCGGGCCGGAAGAAGCAGGGGCGCATAGGGTTGCAGAGCGGGCACACCGGTGCGGTGAGACTCCCATGTGCCGGATCGCCCCGCAACCGCAGGACACGGGCGCGGGGCGACGGCTATCCGATGCCCGGCGCCGCATCCCTGAGGTTCCTGCTCAGCATCGTCGCTCCCAGCGGGGTCAGCGTATGGACGACGGTGTTGGCGTGGCGGTGGCTGGTGATCAGGCCGGCGTCGCGCAGCGCCGTGGTGTGATGGCTGGCGGTGGCCGGGGTGACCCCGGCCCGGCGGGCCGCCTCGGTGGTGGTCGCCCCGGCGGCCGTGGCCCGCAGGATGGCGGCCCTGGCCCGGCCCAGCAGGGCCGCGAGAGAAGGCGAGCCGGCGGCCTCCGCGGCATGGGGACCCGGCCCGCCAGGCGACTCGTGGGGGTGGAGCGAGTAGACGAGGACCGGGGGCAGAGCGGGGTCGGCGAGGGAGACCGGCCCCTTCCAGCAGAAGTACGACGGTATGAGCAGCAGCCCGCGGCCCTCCAGCCGGATGTCGTGCTCCGTCGGGTACGTGCCGGCCTCCAGCCGCGGATGCCGCCAGCGGATCGCCGGTCCGAGGCCTTCGAGGAGCCGTTCGGCACCCCCGTCGAGCAGGTGCCGGGCCAGCCGGATCCGCTCGGCGTGCACGCACTCCCGCATCCATTCCTCGTGGGGCTCGATGACGGTCCGGTGGTAGGCGCGCAGAATGCCGACGAGTTCGGCGCGTGCCTCCTTCTCCGGCAGCCGGCCGAGCCGGGCCGGTGTCCGTCCGGCCCGGGTCAGGAGGGCGATCTCGGCCGCCACCCGGTCCGCGGGCGTGGCCAGGATCTCCGCCAGCCCGGCCTCCAGTCCGTCCACCCCCGCCAGCGGGGTGAGGAAGTCGGGCCAGTACGGCGCGCGCGGGAAGAGCGGCAGCAGCACCTGCCGCACGGCACCCTCGAGCCCCGCCGCCCGGAGCCGCTCGCGCGCCGTGCGGTACCAGTGCGCGTACGCCCAGCGGCCCGCCGGGGTCTGGAGGCGGTGGAGGCTGGCGGCGATCTCCCACAACGGGTGGCAGGCCGCGGCGACCCTCGTCCTGGCCAGGTCCTCGGCCGAGAAATGAATGCGAAGCACGGCCGGTGTCCCTCCCGCCTGCGACATTTCACTCTGTTCGAATGAGCATGACAGGCGGCGACGTTGCGCGGACCATGAACTCGCTCCGTCGCACCGGTCCCCCCGGCATCTCCGCCACCGGGTGCCGCGCACGGCACCACGATGGCCCGGCCCGCGCGGCGCGCCCCCACCCGCCCAAGCCCCCAGGGAGTCACCGTGACAGCCTCTCCGAACCGCCGCGCGATCCTGCGCGGAACCCTCGCCGCGGCCGTGGGCGCCGTCGCCGGACCGCTGCTCCTGACGGGCACCGCGCACGCCTACAACTGGACGCGCACCCTGAACCAGGGGGCGACCGGCGCCGATGTGACCGAGCTCCAGATCCGCGTCGCCGGCTGGGCCGCGGACTCCGCCTCCCAGTCCCGGGTGAGCGTCGACGGCGAGTTCGGTCCCGGTACGGCCGCCGCGGTCCGCAGATTCCAGGCGGCGTACGGCCTGTCGGCGGACGGCAGCGCCGGTCCGGCGACCCAGGCGCAGCTCAACGCCCTGGAGCAGTCGGACGGTTCCACGGTCCACTTCGACTTCGGCGAGTTCACCGACCGGTCCAGCGGCACCTTCGACGGCGGCAAGCTGAGCGCGGCCGCCGTCAAGGAGAACGTCCGCCGGGCCATGTACAAGCTGGAAGCGCTCCGCAAGAAGCTCGGCAACACCGCCATCACCGTCAACTCGGGGTTCCGCAGCATCGCGCACAACGCCGAGATCGGGGGCGCCGGCGACAGCATGCACCTCTACGGCACCGCCGCCGACCTGGCCGTACCCGGCGTCAGCAACCGCACGGTGTACCAGAAGGCCGAGACCTGCGGCTTCTCCGGTCTGGAGACGTACACCGCCGACCACCAGCACGTCGACAGCCGCGCGGACCTCGGCCGGGCGTGGTGGTGGGAGAACGGCACGGTCTGAGGGTCTGGGGGCAGTCGGCCCGGCGGGGGCGTCCCGGCGGGGCACCGGCGCGGTGCGCACACCCGGCGCCTGCCGCGCCGCCCCTGCCCGCCCGTGTCGGGCCCCGCCCGGCACGCCTTGGGGCCGGGCGGGGGCCGCGGTGACCGGTTGCAGTCCACGCCGGGGGCGTCAAACATGGACCGGGGATCTCCGTCGTGGGTACACGTGCGGGTGATCTCCGCCTCGGGGCCGCCTACACCACCAGCGGCTGCGCAAGCCGCGCGACGAGGGATCCGTGTGCCCGCCCGCGGGCGCCGGTCCCATGGAGTGGCCATGACCGACATCCCGCCGCCCGTCACCCCGTACCTCGAACCCGCCGCGCGTGCGCTGGCCGAGGCGACCGATCCGCATCCCCGGATCTACGAGGTCCCGCCGGAGCAGGGCCGGGCCATCCTCGCCGATCTCCAGAGCGACATGAGCGTGCCCCGCCCGGACGTCGACGAGGAGTGGGTCGACGTCGACGCGGGGGAGTGGGGCACCGTCCGCACCCGCATCATCCGGCCCAAGGGCGCGACCGGGCCGCTGCCGGTGGTGTTCTACATCCACGGCGCCGGCTGGGTCTTCGGCGACGACAGGACCCACGACCGCCTCTTCCGTGAACTCGCCGTCGGCGCCGACGCCGCGGGTGTCTTCCCCGTCTACGAGCGCGCGCCGGAGGCGAAGTACCCCACCCAGGTGGAGCAGAACTACGCCGTGGGCCAGTGGGTCCTCGAACACGGCGCGGAGCACGGTCTGGACACCTCGCGCATCGCCGTCACCGGGGAATCGGTAGGCGGCTGCATGTCGGCGGTGTTCGCGCTGATGAACAAGGACCGCGGCGGGATCGGTCTGAAGGCGCAGTGCCTGCTGTACCCGGTGACCGACGCCGGCTTCGACACCCCGTCGTACCACCAGTTCGCCGAGGGCTACTACCTCACCCGCGACGGCATGAAGTGGTTCTGGGACGCCTACACCCCCGACCCCGCGCGGCGCGCCGAGATGTACGCCGCGCCGCTCCAGGCCTCCCTGGAGGAACTCCGGGGCCTGCCTCCCACCCTGGTCATCACCGACGAGGCCGACGTCCTGCGCGACGAGGGCGAGCAGTACGCCAACAAGCTCCGCGAAGCGGGCGTGGACGTCACCTCGGTCCGTGTCGCCGGCATGGTCCACGACTTCCTGCTCCTGGACAGCCTGCGCGACACCAAGGCCGCCGATATCGCCCGCAAGATCGCCGTCGACTTCCTCAAGGAGGCGCTGCACGACGCCTGACGCGGCGGCGCCCGCGTTCCCGCCCGCAGAATTGTTGACGGTGCTTACATCGCTGGCTAGGCTGATGTAATCACCGTCAACATGCGAGCCAGGAGCCGCGTCATGCCCTCTTCCGAGCAGGAAACAGTCAAGGTCGACCTCGGCGGCCGTACGGTCACGGTTCCCAAGGGGGGCCTGTACGACCGGTACCGGATGGACGCCGATCTCGACGAGGTCGCCCGCGATCCCCGCGTCAGCGGCGTGGACTTCTTCCGCCGGCTGCCGAAGACCAGGGCCGACTCGCCGATCGGCCCCACCCTGACCCCGAACTTCTACTACCGCGTCTCCACCGCCCGGCTCACGATGCTGGCGCCGTCCCGCGCGATCCGTTCACGGCTGCCGAGGGAGCTGGCCCCGCTGGAGGTCGCACCGGGCCTCGGCCTCGTCTCCGTGATGTTCTTCCGGTACGACGTGTGCGACATCGACTTCTACACCGAGGCCGCCGTCGGCATCGCGGTGAAGCCGGCCCGGCACGGCAGGCTCGGCCTGTTCGACCTCGTCGCCGCCCTCAAGAACGAGCACCTCGACTCCTACGTGCTGTCTCTGCCGGTGAGCACGGAGATCGCGCAGGTGCGCGGCCACGACGGCTACGGATTCCCCAAGTGGGTGACCGGGCTGGACGTGGACATCGACGCCCACCGCACGACCGCGCGGGTCTCCGACGGCGCCGGCGGCACGGACCTGGCGCTCTCGGCGGCCACCCCGGCCCAGACCGCGTACCCGAGCGGCAGGCGCGTCGCGTCCGTGACCTCGTACACCTCGCTCGACGGGGCCTGGCACTCGACCCTCAGCCAGACCAACGTGCTGTCCGCCGGCACCGCGCTCGTCCCGCGCGACGTCTCGCTCCACGTGGGGAAGGGGCGCATGGCCGACGACCTGCGCTCCCTCAGGCCGATCCGGACCGTCCAGTTCGACGTCGTGACCGAGGGGCAGCTCGCCCTGCACATGCCGGTCCCGACCTCGGTCCGCAGCCGGTAGCGAGGAGTCCCGCCATGACCGTCGAGCAGCTCACCCCGTCCACCACCGCCCGTCACCTCGGACTGCCCGCGTCCCTCACCCCCGCCCGGATCGAGGGGCTGGCCGCGCGCGTCACGGCGGCGCCCGGCGCCGCGCGCGTGACCACCACGGCCCCCTACAGCGGCGCGCCGCTCGCCGACCTGCCCGTCTCCACGCCCGCCGACGTCGAGCACGCCTTCGCGCGGGCCCGCATCGCGCAACAGGCCTGGGCCGCGACCCCGTTGAACCGCCGCAAGCAGATCCTGCTGCGCTTCCACGACCTCGTCCTCGCCCGCCAGGACGAGGCGCTGGACCTCATGCAGGCCGAGAACGGCAAGACGCGCCGGGACGCGTTCCTCGAAGTGACGGACATCGCCATCGTGTCCCGCTACTACGCGCGCAGCGCCGCCCGGTACCTGGCACCCAAGCGCCGCCGGGGCGCCATCCCCGTGCTCACCCGCACCACCGAACTGCGCCACCCCAAGGGCGTCGTCGCGGTCGTCTCGCCCTGGAACTACCCGCTGAGCATGGCCGCCGGAGACGCGATCGCCGCGCTGATGGCCGGCAACGCCGTCGTGCAGAAGCCCGACACCCAGACCGCGCTCACCGCGCTGTGGTCGCTGGAGCTGATGCGGGAGGCGGGCCTGCCGGCCGGGGTGTGGCAGATGGTCGTCGGCCGGGGCGGCTCCATCGGCGGCACGCTGATGGACCACGCCGACTACATGATGTTCACCGGCTCCACCGCGAGCGGCCGGAAGATCGCCCGGGACGCCGGGGAGCGGCTCATCGGCGCCTCCCTCGAACTCGGCGGCAAGAACGCCATGCTGGTCCTGGACGACGCCGACATCGAGAAGGCCGCGGACGGTGCCGTCGCCGCGTGCTTCCCCTCGGCCGGCCAGCTCTGCGTCTCCGTCGAGCGGCTGTACGTCGCCGAGTCGGTCCGGGACGCGTTCGTCGCCGCGTTCGTCGCGCGCACCAAGAAGCTCGAGATCGGTGCCGCCTACGACTACAGCGTCGACGTCGGCAGCCTCACCAACCCTTCCCAGCTGAAGACCGTCACCGAGCACGTCGGCGACGCGGTGGCCAAGGGAGCGACCGTGCTGGCCGGCGGCAGGGCGCGGCCGGACCTCGGCCCGCTGTTCCACGAGCCGACCGTTCTCGCCGACGTCACCCCGAACATGACGCTGTACGACCACGAGACCTTCGGCCCCGTCGTCTCGGTCTTTTCCGTGCGCGACGACAACGAGGCCGTCGCGCGGGCCAACGCCACGCCGTACGGCCTCAACGCGAGCGTCTGGTCCCGTGACGGGGCGCGGGGGCGGGGTGTGGCCGCCCGGCTGCACGCCGGCACCGTCAACGTCAACGAGGCCTTCGCCGCCGCGTGGGGCAGCGTCGACGCGCCGATGGGCGGCATGGGCGACTCCGGCCTCGGCCGCCGCCACGGTGCCGAGGGGATCCTCAAGTACACCGAGGCCCAGACCGTCGCCCACCAGCGCCTCCAGGGCTTCACCCCGCCCGCCGGTGTGTCGCCGGAGACCTGGGCCGTCCTGCTGACCGGCGCGCTGAGACTCCTCAGAGCGGCAGGCGTCCGATAGAGCGCCGACGCCACATGCCGGACGGCGCGGTTCCGACGGAACCGCGCCGTCCGGCATGCGCGGGGCCGGTGCGGGCCGTCGTCGACCAGGTCGATGACGTGCCCCTTCTCGCGGCGAGCAGTGCGGCGACGCGCCGGAGGGGCCCCAGGTGGTCGCGGTGAGCGACGAGCACCTGGGGCCCCTCTGGGCGTGGAGGCGCCGCCCCTACGCGGCGCGCCTGGTCGTGTCCAGCCAGGTGCGGTACCGCCGCAGGGCCTTGCGCTGCTTGCGCTGTTCGGCGAGGAGGGCGATCGCCGGGTGGGTGCGGGGCGTGGGGCGGCTGCCCCGGGCGATGCGCCGCATCTGGTGGCGGACCTGCGCCATGCCGGCCGCCGACGCGAGGGACTTGTCGGACCAGGTGACCGGCCGCATCCGGTCGTCGGCCTCGTGGCCGCGGCGCCAGCGGGCGGGCAGGTCGGGGGTGACGGCGAGGGCGGTGCCCATGCCGACGACCGCCACGCCGCTGCCGAGGACCGCGTCGGCGGTGTCGCGGCGGGTGATGCCGCCGGTGAGCATCAGCGGCAGCGGACTGGTCGTCACCAGGTCCTTCGCCAGGTCGAGGAAGTAGGCCTCGCGGGCCTGGGTGCGGGCGTCGGCGGGGCGGCCGGACATCGCCGGGCTCTCGTAGCTGCCGCCGGACAGCTCGACCATGTCGACGCCGAGCGGTTCGAGCATGGCGATCACCTGGCGGGCGTCGTCGGCGTCGAAGCCGCCGCGCTGGAAGTCGGCGGAGTTGAGCTTCACCGCCACCGCGAAGGACGGGGAGACCGCGGCCCGTACGGCGCGGACGATGTCCAGCAGCATCCGGGCCCGGTTCTCCAGGGATCCGCCCCACCGGTCGGTGCGCTTGTTGACCAGGGGGGACAGGAACTGCGACAGCAGATAGCCGTGCGCGGCGTGGATCTCGACGCCGTCGAATCCCGCCTGCTCGGCACGCCGGGCGGTGACCGCGTACCGGTCCACGGTGGCCCGGATCTGCTCGGCGGTCATGGCGACGGGCTTGCCGAAGCGGCCGCTGTGCCGGCCCAGGTCGACGGCGACAGCGGAGGGGCCCCATACGACGCCGGGCATGTCGGAGCCGATCTGGCGGCCGGGGTGGTTGATCTGCATCCAGATCGCCCCGCCTCCGGACCTGCCCGCCCTGGCCCACTCGGCGAACGGCTCCAGCGGCGCGGCCTCGTCGAGCACGACACCGGCGGGGCCGGTCAGTGCCTCGGCGTGGACCATGACGTTCCCGGTGATGAGCAGTCCGGCGCCGCCTTCCGCCCAGCGGCGGTACAGCCCGAACAGCTCCTCGCCGGGCAACTGGCCGTCGCCGGCCATGTTCTCCTCCATGGCCGCTTTCGCGATCCGGTTGTTCAGGACGTGCCCGGAGCGCAGGGACAAGGGCGAGAACAGCTCGCTGGTCATCCGAGTTCCCCTCTCGATCTCGATCGCTTAAGATGTGTGCAGCGTTCACATTAGAGCAGTGATGTGAGCGTCGTAAACATGAGGGAGTGTGACCTATGCCGCAAGCGAGCAGCTCGTACCATCACGGCGATCTGCGTGCGGCCTGCCTGCGGGCCGCGCGGGAACTGCTGGAGGAGGACGGCAGCGCCGGGCTGTCGCTGCGGGCGGTGGCGCGGCGTGCCGGAGTCTCGGCGACGGCCCCCTACCGCCACTACGCGGACCGCGACGCGCTGGTCTCCGCGGTCGCCGCCGAGGGGTACCGCGAACTCGCCGGGCATCTGGCCGCCGCACACCCCGCGCCGCGGACTCCGGCCGAGCTCTCCGCGGTCGCGGTCGCCTACGTGCGCTTCGCGCTCGACCGTCCGGCGATGTTCCGGGTGATGTTCGCGGAGCCGTGCGATCCGACCAGCGAGGAGCGCGTCGCGGCGACCGCCGCGATCAGGGAGTACGTCCGCGAGATCGTGCGCGGAGCCTTTCCCGGCTCCGACCCCGAGGTGCTCTCGACCACGGTGTGGGCTCTCGTCCACGGCCTGGCGTTCCTGCACCTCGACGGCAAGCTCGACTCCTCGACCCCCGAAGTGGTGGCCGCCCAGGTCGAGTCCGCCGTGCGGGCGCTGTTCACGGCCACGGCGGCGGCGTCCGAGGCGGGGCGGGCGTAGCGGAGTCCGCCGCCCCGGCCGGTGCCGTCTCCGAGGCGGCACCGGCCGGGGCGTCTGTCGCGGGCCGGCCCGGCGGGTGCCCGCGATCGGGCTCATGTTGACACCGCACACACCTCTGACCTAATGTGTGCTCCGTAAACATCAGGCTTCCGGGCCGCGTGCGGACGACTTCCGCCGCCGAGCCCCTTCCAGCCTTCGACGACGCGCCGAGTGACGCGCCGAAGACTCTGCGGAAGCCTGCGGCTCAGCCCCTGAACGGAGCACCATGAAGGCAGTGTCGATCAAGGAACCCGGCGGCCCCGAGGTCCTGGAGTGGATCGACGTCGAGGACCCGTCGCCCGGCGCCGGCGAAGTGGTCGTCGACGTGGTGGCCGCCGCCCTCAACCGGGCCGACGTCATGCAGCGCATGGGTCTCTACCCCCTTCCGCCGGGCACCTCCCCCTACCCGGGACTCGAGGTGTCGGGCCGTATCGCTGCCGTCGGCGAGGGAGTGACCGGCTGGCGGGTGGGCGACGAGGTCTGCGCGCTGCTGACCGGCGGCGGCTACGCGCAGAAGGTCGCCGTACCGGAGGGCCAGCTGCTCCCCGTGCCCCGAGGCGTCGGCCTGGCCGAGGCGGCGGGCCTGCCCGAAGCGGTCGCGACGGTGTGGTCCAACATCGTGATGACCGCCGGGCTGAAGAAGGGCGAGACCCTCCTCGTGCACGGCGGAGCCGGCGGTGTCGGCACCATGGCCGTCCAGATCGCCAAGGCGCTGGGAGCGCGGGTCGTCACCACGGTCGGCGGCCCCGAGAAGGCGGCCCGCGCACGGGAACTGGGCGCCGACGTGGCGATCGACTACCGCACCCAGGACTTCGCCGAGCACGGACCGTACGACGTGATCCTCGATGTCATCGGCGGCGACTACCTCGTACGCAACGTCCGGTCCCTGGCCCCCGACGGCCGACTGGTCGTCATCGGCCTCCAGAACGGCCTGGAGGGCCGCCTCGACCTCGCGGAACTGATCTTCAAGCGCGCGTCCGTGCACGGCACCACCCTGCGGACGAGGTCGAAGGAGCAGAAGGCCGCGATCGTCGCCCAGGTGCGGAGCGAGGTCTGGCCCATGATCGAGAACGGATCCGTGGGGCTCGTCGTCGACCGGAGCCTGCCCATGTCCCGGGCCGCCGAGGCGCACCGCCTCATGGAGGCCGGCGGCCACATCGGCAAGATCCTCCTGCTGAACGAGCAGGGCTGACGCGGCAGAGCCCCGGACCCGGGGGACGCGTCCCCCGGACGCGACGCCCGCGCGCCGGCGAACGGGGCCGGCGCGCGGGACCACCCGGAGTGGTTCGAGCAGGTCGTACGGCCGGACACGCGGGGCGGTTGGGAAACCGCCTAGGTCCGTGGTCCGAGCCGCAGCTCGGTTCCCGGACCGAGGTGCGGGACGCGGCCGCCCGCTAGCGTGCGGCACATGGAGATCACCGACTCGCCTCGTGCAATGGAGGCGCGCA
Source organism: Streptomyces sp. NPDC090108 (assembly GCF_044747185.1). Taxonomy (NCBI): domain Bacteria; kingdom Bacillati; phylum Actinomycetota; class Actinomycetes; order Kitasatosporales; family Streptomycetaceae; genus Streptomyces; species Streptomyces sp. NPDC090108. The sequence goes on along the minus strand of NZ_JBIVDQ010000003.1, from coordinate 860,765 downwards.
AGCAGGACGTACTGGCCCGGCTGGAAAGGGAGATCGACATCTGGGTGGCCACCTCGGACGCCGAGGGGGTGCCGTGTCTGGTTCCGCTGTGGTTCGTCCGGTACGGGGAGGACCTGTGGCTGTCCACGCGGCCCGGCAACCCCACCGGCCGCAACATGCGGGAGGGTGCCAAGGTCCGGCTGGCGTTCGGGGACACCCGTGACGTCGTCCTCATCGACGGAGACGTGGAGACGTTCACCGCGCGGGACGTACCGGAGGCGGCCGCAGAGGCGTTCCTCGGGAAGACGGGCTGGGATCCCCGCACCTCCCGTGCGCCCTACGACTTCTACCGGGTGCGACCGCGCATGGTGCAGGCCTGGTGCGAGGCGCGCGAACTGCCGGGCCGGTATCTCATGCGGGACGGGGTGTGGGCGGTGTAGCGCGCCGGGGAGGGCAGGGCGGGGGCGCATCCGTGGGCCCGGTCCCCTCGTCCGGCGAGGACCGGCGCACCCCGTCCGCCGAGTGTCGCGCACCTCGTCCGCCGAGTGTCGCGCACCCCGTCCGGTGATGCCGTCGGCCCTCCTCAGCCGGCTCCCCGGCGCGACAGTGCGCGCAGCGGCGCGTTCCTGCCCCGGTGGGGGACCGTCCACAGGGTCTCGCCCCGTACCCCCCACCGCTCCAGGAGGGCGTTGGCGGCCAGGAAGCCGCTCGTCGCGGCGCGTTCCATCAGGGCCACCGGCAGGCCGGTGCGGACGAGGTCACCGGCGAGGACCAGTCCGGGCTCGGGGGTACGGACGGTGGGCCGGTCGGCATGGGCGCCCACCGGGAACAACGGGCAGTCCTGGCGCCACTCGTGACGCACGTCGACGATCCGCGCCTCCCGCGTCTCCGGACAGACCTGGTGCAACTCCTCGATCAGACGCTTCTGTTCGACCTCCGGATCACTGCCAGCGCCCACCGCGTACGCGTGCAGTTCCACCACGGATCCGCCCGTGCGTGCCGCCCACCGGGCCGCTTCGTCCTCCCAGCGTTCCAGGACACTGATGTTGTCGAGCCCGCCGTACCCGCTGGTGCCGAGAAAACCGGGCCGGTGCCGGGCCACGGGCCGGTCCAGCCACAGCCTGCTGACCAGGAACGGCGGCGCGCCACGCAGCCGCCCGACGCGCTCGCGCCACGAAGCGTCGCCCAGACATGGGGAGTTGGCGACGACCGAGCGCAGCCCGGCCGTGTCGAGAGCCAGTACGACCGTGTCGTAGGGGTGTTCCGCGCCGCCGGCGGTGACGACGTACCCGCCCTGCGCGGCGGGGGTGACGTTCTCGACGGCGGTGCCGGTCCGCAGGTCGGCGCCGTGCCGCCGCAGGTGTCCGGCCAGCGGGTCCCAAAGGGCCTCGGGAAACGGGGCGTTGGGCACGTCGAACAGCAGGCCCTCGGCGGAACCGAGGAAGTAGATGTGGAACATGAGCACCATCTCGGCCGCCGACAGCTCACCCGGATCGGCGAAGAAGCTGCGGGAGAACACCTCGAACGCCAGATGGCGGGCCTTCGCCGGGAAGCGCACGGCGTCCAGGAAGTCGTGGGCGCTGGTGCCGTCCAGCAGCTCGTACACCTCCGGGACACGGACGTCGAGCAGCGGCAGGGCCGCGCGCGGGTTCATGCCGCCGAGGTCCCTCAGGCCGAACGTCGGACTGAGGGCGACGAAGCCGAGGGCGCTCCACGGCGGGGTGCGCGGCACATGGCGGAAGCTGTCGCGCAGACCGCTGCGGTGCCGCAGGGGATAGTCGGGCAGCGCGGTGAGCCGTTCCAGGCCGGGGTCGGTCCGCCGCAGCAGGGCCCGCAGGTTGTAGTACTGGCGGAAGAAGGCGTGGAAGCCCCGGCTCATGGTCGCGGTGGAGCCGTCGCCCAGGGTGACGGGCCAGCCGCCGACACGGCCGCCGAGGTAGGGCTCGCGTTCGTAGAGCGTGACGGCCACGCCCCGTTCGGCCAGCGCGGTGGCCGCCGCCAGGCCGGCGATGCCTCCTCCGACGACCGCGGTGCTGGGGCGCGGGCCCCGGACCCGGGGCGCGCCCGGGGGCGCGGGCAGCATCCGGGCCCGGCGGTCCCGCCCGGGCACCGCCCGCCCGCGACGGACCCCGGTCACGGCCTCGCCCCCGCCGGTACGGCGTCGCGGCGGGCGACGAAGGTATGGGTGATGCCGGTCTGCCAGCCGGGCAGAGGCAGGGCTCTCACCTGCCCGAACCCGGCGGCCCGCAGGCGTGCCGCGAACTCGTCCGCGGTGTCGAAGTCCAGGACGCTGTGCCGGAGATGGCGGTAGAGCCCGCGGTCCCCGAGGACGGCGCCGGCGGGCTCGACGATGCCCCGGCAGACCAGGTTCCACACCGCGCGGTCGGCACGGCGGCCGCTGAGGGTGTACTCGTGGACGGCTAGGCGGCCGTGCGGGGCGAGCAGGGCGCGGACCTCCCGCAGGACGAGGTCCGGATCGGCGAGGTTGCGGAAGAGGTAGGCGGCGAACACCGCGTCGAAGGGCCCCTGGATCCCGGCCTCGCGCAGACCCTCGGCCGTGGCGTGCACGAAGGTCACGCCGGGCGGCCACGGTTTGGCCGCCGCGCGCCGGAGCATCCCGGCGGAGGCGTCGACGGCGGTGACGGACGCGCCCGGCAGCGTGGCGCGCAGCGCGGCGGTCGAGGCACCGGTGCCGCAGCCGAGGTCGAGGACACGCAGCCCCTCCCCGCCCCGGGGCAGACCGAGCCGGCGCGCGGAGCGGCGCAGATGCGCGTGATAGCCGGGGTTGGCGGCCACGAGCGCGTCGTAGCCCCGTGCGGCGTGGTCGAACGCGGCGGTGAGGTTCTCGTCGCACAGCAGGTTGTTCATGCGCTCTCCGGAACGGGGTGGGGGACGGAGGGGGAGTCCGGGCCGAGGGTGGGGTGGGGGAGTGCGGGCCGAGGGTGGGGTGGGGGAGTGCGGGCCGAGGGTGGGGGTGCGGGAGTGAGGACCAAGGCTGACGGTCGGCGAGTGCGGGCCGAGGGTGACGGGGACGAGGGCCGGGCAGGGGCGAGTGCGAGTGCCTGGTGGGTGTGGGTGTGGGTGCGGGTGCGGGGTCAGAGGTCAGGGGTCGAAGGGCGCGGGGGACAGGCCGGGCAGCTCGATCGCCGATCTGAGCATGGGCGCGATCGGTGTGCGCAGCCCCACGGACAGGTCCTCCAGGAGGGAGGTCCGGCCGTCGAGGAAGCGCAGGACGCGTTCCGCCGGCAGGCGGTGGAACAGGCGGGAGAAGAGCGCCGGGCCGTCGACGCGGCCGGTGGCCAGGGCGCGCAGCAGTACGGCGTCCATCGCCCGTGACCGGGCGGAGTGCGGGCAGGGCGGGACGGGCCGCCGCCCCTGACGCAGGGCGGCGGCCACGGACCGTGTCTGGCGCTGGATGCCGGCGAAGGTGTACCCGGTCGAGGGGCGGGTGGCGCCGCCGGCGGCACCGATCCGGAAGACGGACTCCCCGACCTGCCGCGGCATGCGGCCGTCCGTCATGGGGATGACCCCGGTCTCGGTGGCCGTCACCTCGGTGTCGCCGAGCCGGAGCACGTCCTCGGTGTAGTGCCGCAGCGCGGCGGCGTAGCCGTCCGCCGTCAGGACCCGCGGGGAGAACTCCGTGTACTCCACCAGCGCCTCGTCGCGGGCGGTGGGCAGGACGTAGCCGAAGGACACCCCGTGCGCGGGCTGCGGGACGCGGAAGTCCATCAGCTCGGCGGTCCCGCGGTCGAAGACGGGCCGGGCGGTACGGACGAACCAGCCGTGGAAGTGCTGGAGCAGCGTGGTGCGGGCCGCGGGCAGGCTGCCCGGCGGCCGTGAGTCGAACACCCAGCGGGCGTCGAGGACCCCCGGGGTGCCGTCGGCCGCCCGGTAGAAGACCCGGGCGCCGCCGCGCACGTCCTCGACCGTGTCGACGCGGGCCTCCAGCCGCCGTACCCGCGGGCTGTCCGCCAGGTCCCGGGCGACGAGGGCCTCGAAGCGGGAGGAGCGGATCATCTTGTAGCGCAGGGGGGAGATGTCGCCGGTCGCGGGCGGCCCGGTCCGGGGCCGTACGCGCAGCGAGTGCCAGCCGGCCGTCACGGCGGCGTCGAACCGGCCCGGCCCGTTCTCCCAGAAGCACCACGTCCGGTCCGGCGGCCGCAGCGGGCCGGGCGGGGCGTCCACGAGCACCACCGAGGGGCCGCGGCCGCGCGCGGCGGGCCGCGCCAGCCGGTGGGCCAGGGACAGCCCGGCCGCCCCCGCGCCGACGATCACCACCTCGGTCTCCCGCACGCCGGGGTCCTCCCTCTCACGTCCGCGTCCACGCTGTGTGTGGTGTTCGCACCGGTGCCGCCGATCGGATGCCCGCTCGTGCTTCCACCCGCGCTTCCGGCCCGGCCCGGTGTCCGCCGGTGTCCGCAGTGGCGCCCTTGGCCGGATGCTTGCAGGTGTTGTTGCCCGTGTTCCTGGCCGGGATGCTTGCCGGTGCTGCCAGCCGTGCTTTCGGGCGGCCGCTTGCCGGTGTTTCCGCCCGTGTTCCCGGGCGGCCTTGCCGGTGTTCCCGGCCGCGCCCCAGCGCGGATCCAGGCCGGCGTTCCCACCCGCGCCCAGCGCGGATCCGGGCCGGTGTTCCGAGTCGCGCCCAGCGCGAATGCGGGTGCGCGGGCCGATGGGTGCCTCGTGCACGGGCGCGCCCCGTTCGGACGCGGGCCACTCGGATGACCGGGGCGGTCATCGCGGCAGGCGACGGGTGTGACGGGGATGTCATGCAATGTCGTCCCCTCGGTCTCCGGCCCGGTGCACGCATCCGCGCGCGCCCCCGGGACCGAAGGCCCGTCGACGGCACGATCCGCGTTCACGACGAGAGGCGGTGCCATGCGCCCCCCACAGGCCACAGACCATCACGCGGCCGGAGCGCCGTCCGTTCCCCCGCTGACCGCCCTCGCACAATCCCCCCTCCGGGTGACCCCGGACGGCCCATCCGTCGACCCGCCCCCGCCCCCGCCCTGCGGCGCGGCCGGCGCGGCCGGCGCCGCCGCACGCGAGCCGGACCACGACGCGGTGGCCGCGGGCGCCGTCGTCGACGCCACCGACAGCGACACCGGCGCCACCGACGCCACCGACGCCACCGACGCCACCGACGCCACCGGCGCCGCCGACGCGGACGTCCGGGCGGCGGTCGGCCGGGTCCTGGACCGGGTGCTGGACGACCGGGTCGAGCGTGCCCGGACGGTGGACCGCCTGTTCGCCGAGGACATCGCCCAGCGCGTCGCGCGGTTCACCCGGCACGGCGGCAGGCGCCTGCGGTCGCAACTGCTGTGGTGGGCGATGCGTGCCTGCGCGGGCCGCCGCCCGGTCCCCGTCGCGGCGGCCCTGCGGATGGGCGCGGCGCTGGAACTGCTGCAGACCTGCGCACTGGTCCAGGACGACGTGATGGACCGCTCCGAGCGGCGCAGGGGACACCTCGCGCTGCACGCGGACGTCAGCGCGCAGTACGCGCACGCCGCCCGGCCGCGCCTGGTCCGGCGGTTCGGCGACGCGTCGGCGATCCTCGCCTCGGACCTCGCGCTCACCTGGGCGGACGACCTGGTCGCCGAGACCGAGATGGAACCGGACGTGGCCCGCGCGGTGCGCCGCCTGTGGGGCGACATGCGGGCGGAGATGGTCGCCGGCCAGTACCTCGACGTCCAGGGGCAGGTGACGGCGTCGCGCTCGCTGCCGCGCGCGCTGCGCTCCGCGTGCCTGAAGAGCGCCCTGTACTCCGTAGAGCGGCCCCTCGCGCTGGGCGCGGCGCTGGCGGGCGCGGACGAGGGGACGCGGGACGCGCTGTGCGTGGCCGGCCGGCACATCGGCATGGCCTTCCAGCTCCGCGACGACCTCGACGACGTCTACGCCGGCGCGCGCCCCGGCGGCAGGGACGCGGGGGGAGACATCCGCGAGGGCAAGCCGACCTGCCTGGTCGCGCTCGCCCGGGCCAGGGCGGACGCGTCCGGGGACCGTACCGCCCTGGAGGTCCTGGACCGGTCGCTCGGTGACGCCGCGCTGACCGACGAGGGGCTGGACGAAGTGCGCGAGGTGCTGGCGCGCACCGGTGCCCGCGCCCTGGTCGAGGAGCGGATCGGCCGGATGACCGCCCAGGGTCTCGCCCGCTTCGATACGGCCGCGCTCGACGCGGAGGGCGGCTCGCGCCTGCGCGACCTGCTGGTCGCCATCGCCGGCGGCCCGCCGCCGGACCCGCAGCCACCCCGCCGCGAACCGGCGCCGCCCCACGACGGATCCGTGACGGCCCGGCCACCGGCCACCCCCGCGCACCGGGAGGGCCACCGGCCACCGGCCGCCCCGGCTCACCCGGAGGACCGCCCATGACCTGTACCGCACCCCCGGACCCGCAGCCACCCCGCCGCGAACCGGCGCCGCCCCACGGCGGATCCGCGTCGGCCCCGCCCCCGGCCGCCCCCGTCCACCGGGATGATCACCGGCCACCGGCCGCCCCCGTCCACCGGGAGGATCACCGGCCCCCGGCCACCCCGGCTCACCCGGAGGACCGCCCATGACCCCCACCGCACCCCCGGACCCGCAGCCACCCTGCCGCGAACCGGCGCCGCCCCACGGCGGATCCGCGTCGGCCCGGCCACCGGCTACCCCCGCCCACCGGGAGGATCACCGGCCACCGGCCACCCCCGCCCACCCGGAGGACCACCGGCTCCCCGCCGCCCCCGCGCCCACGGAGGACCACCCGTGACCCGTACAGTTCCAGGCCGCACCGACCATGTCGTGGTCGTGGGTGCGGGACTCTCCGGACTCGCCGCCACCCTGCACCTGCTGGGCGCCGGACGACGCGTCACCGTCGTGGAGCGCGAGGCGCTGCCCGGCGGCCGTGCTGGGCGGCTCGACATGGCGGGGTATCTCGTCGACACCGGGCCCACCGTGCTGACCATGCCCGACCTCGCCGACGAGGCGTTCGCGGCGGTCGGCGCCCGCCTGTACGACCACGTCGAGCTGATCCCGCTCCACCCCGCCTACCGGGCCCGCTTCGCCGACGGCAGCGCCCTCGACGTGCACACCGACGCGGACGCCATGGAGGCGGAGGTCCACCGCTTCGCCGGCGCCGCCGACGCCCTCGGCTACCGTCGGCTGCGCGCCTGGCTCGAACGGCTCTACCGGGTGCAGATGCGCCGCTTCATCGACGCCAACTTCGACTCGCCACTGGGCCTGCTCAGCGGCGACCTCGCACGCCTGGCCGCCCTGGGCGGCTTCGGCAGGCTCGACCCCCGCGTCGGACGGTACCTGCGGGACGAACGGCTGCGCCGCGTGTTCTCCTTCCAGTCCCTCTACGTCGGCGTGCCACCGGCCCGCGCGCTCGCCGCGTACGCGGTCATCGCCTACATGGACACCGTCGCCGGGGTCTACTTCCCGCGGGGCGGCATGCACGCGCTGCCCCGGGCGATGGCCGACACCGCCGCCGGCGCGGGCGCCGAACTGCGCTACGGGCAGCGGGTGACCCGGCTGGAACGCTCCGGCGAGCGGATCACGGCGGTCGTCACCGACCAGGAGCGCATCGCCTGCGACGCGGTCGTCCTCACCACGGACCTCCCCGTCGCCTACGGGCTTCTGGGCCGCACCCCCCGGCGCCCGGCCCGGCTCCGGCACTCGCCCTCCGCGGTCGTCCTGCACGCCGGGACCGACCGCACCTGGGACCAACTGGCCCATCACACGATCTCTTTCGGGGCCGCCTGGAGCCGCACCTTCGACGAGCTCACCCGCACGGGAAGCCTGATGAGCGATCCGTCGCTGCTCATCACCCGGCCCACCACGACCGATCCGTCCCTCGCGCCCGCGGGCCGCCACCTGCACTACATCCTCGCCCCCTGCCCCAACACCGAACTGGGGCCGGACACCCGGTCCTGGGAGGACATCGGACCGCGTTACCGGGCCGAGCTGCTGCGGGAGTTGCACCGACGGGGCCTCGACGGCATCGAGGCCGCCATCGAGCAGGAGTGTCTCGTCACCCCGGCCACCTGGCGGTCCCTGGGGCACACCGCGGGCACCCCCTTCTCGGTCTCCCACACCTTCACGCAGACCGGCCCGTTCCGGCCGCGCAATCTGGTGCGGGGCACCGAGAACGCCGTACTCGCCGGGTGCGGGACCACCCCGGGCGTCGGTGTGCCGACCGTGCTGCTGTCCGGAAAGCTGGCCGCGGCACGGATCACCGGCGGCCACCGCCGCCCCGCCGTCAGCAGACGTCCCCCGCCGGCCCTCACGGCGGAGAACTCGCCGGCCCCCACGGAGGAGAGCGCCGCATGACCGACCACGAACTCGACGCGGCGGGCATCACCGACCCGCAACTGCGCGGGGACTACCGTCACTGCCGCGCCCTCAACGCCCGCCACGGCAGGACCTACTTCCTCGCCACCCGGCTCCTGCCCGTCGACCGCAGACCCGCCGTGCACGCCCTGTACGGCTTCGCGCGCTGGGCGGACGACATCGTCGACACCCTCGACCCCGCCACGGACACCGCCCACCGCGCGGCCGCGCTCGGTGCGCTGGAGGCCACCCTCACCGCCGGACTCGCCGACGGACCCGGCGGACCCGGCGGCCCCGGCGGCCCCGGCGGGGAACCGGTGGTGCGGGCACTGGCCCACACCGCCCACCGCTACGCCATCCCGCACCGGCACTTCCTCGACTTCATGACCGCGATGCGGGCCGACCTGCTGGTCACGGACTATCCCACCTACGCCGACCTGCTCGCCTACATGCACGGCTCCGCCGCCGTCATCGGCCTCCAGATGCTGCCCGTCCTCGGCACCGTGGTCCCCCGCGAGGAGGCCGCGCCCCACGCGGCCGCCCTCGGCATCGCCTTCCAGCAGAGCAACTTCCTGCGCGACGTGGGCGAGGACCTCGACCGGGGCCGCGTCTACCTGCCCGCCGACCTTCTCGGGGCACACGGCGTCGACCGCGACCTGCTGCGCTGGAGCAGGGCCACGGAACGCCACGACCCGCGCGTCACCGCCGCCCTGAAGGAGTTCGAGGCGCTCACCCGCGACGTCTACCGGCAGGCCGCCCCGGGGCTCGCCATGCTGGACCCGCTGTCACGGCCGTGCATCCGTACCGCGTTCGTGCTCTACGGCGGCATCCTCGACGCCGTCGCCCGCGACGGGTACGCGGTGCTGCACCGGCGGGCGGTGGTCCCGCGCCGCCGCCGCGCGCTGGTGGCCGCCGACGGGCTGGCACGGGTGACCGTGGCGCAACTGCGCGCCCGCGGCGACCGGCGGCACGGCGGAGCGGCCCGGCGGCACGACAGCGCCACGGGCCCCTCCGGCACCACCGCAGGGCGCGGCGCGCGGAGCCGGGACCTCCCCCAGGAGGTGGCGTGAAGCCCGGCCGCCCGCGCATCCGTACGGCGGTGCCGCTCGTGCTGCGCCGGGGAGGCGTCCCGTGGGACAGGCAGCGGCCGACCTGGCGTGACGCCGCTCCCGCGGTGATCGCCCGCGAGCTGAAACGCGCCCAGGCACGGCCGTCCGGGAACTGGTACGTCGTCGGCGCCTCCCGTGCTCTGCGCGAGGACCGCCCGCTTGCCTGCGAGGTGGCCGGCCGCGAGCTCGTCGTCTGGCGCGGCCCCGACGGCCGCCCCGTGGCGGGCCCGGGCGCCTGCCCGCACCTCGGCGCCCCGCTGAGCGACAGCCCGGTCCGGTGCGGGACGCTCGTGTGCCACTGGCACGGCCTGGCGCTGAACGGCACCCCGTTCGCGGGCTGGAACCCCCTGCCCGTCCACGACGACGGCGTCCTGCTGTGGCTGCGCCTCGACGACATCGGGGGCGAAGCACCGCTGGACCGCCCGGCCCTCCCTCCGCGCCCCGACCCCCGGCGTGCCGTGGCGACGGTCTACACGGGCAGCGGCGTCTGCGACCCCGAGGACATCGTCGCCAACCGGCTCGACCCGTGGCACGGGGCCTGGCTCCACCCGTACTCGTTCGTCGACCTGACGGTCGTAGGTTCCCCCGGGGGCCGAGAGGCCCCCGAAGACCCCGAGGCCCCCGAAGACCCCGGAAACCCCGAAGGCCGCGCCGATCCGCAGGACGGGGGATTCACGGTCGACGTCTCCTTCAAGCTGGCGTGGCGGGTCGTCGTCCCGGTGCGGGCGGTGTTCACCGCGCCCGGGCCGCGCACCGTCGTCATGCGCATCGTCGAGGGCGAGGGCGCCGGTTCCGTCGTGGAGACCCACGCGACGCCGCTGGGCGACGACGAACGGGGCCGCCCGCGTACGGCCGTGACCGAAGCGGTCATCGCCACCTCCGACCGGGCCGGCTTCACCGTCGCCCTCCGGGCGGCGCCGGTCCTGCGTCCTCTCATGCGTGCCGCGGCGGCCCGCCTGTGGCGCGACGACCTGGCCTACGCCGAACGCCGCCGGCACCTGCGCTCCACGGGACGTTTCCCCGGCTGACGGACCGCTCCCCACGGTGCGCGCGGCCGACCGCGCGCCGAGCCACCGCCTGGCGCCCGCGGGCCGTCCTCCGGAGGTCGCCCGTCCGCCCACGAGACTCCGCCGCTCATCCGCTCGCGCCGGGCCAGTTCCACGTACCGCGCCCGTGCCGGAGGCACCACAGGGAGAGGACGCACAGCAGCACCACGAAGAACAACCCCACCACGAGCACGCCGACGAACACCGCCGTCGCGAGGAGGGCCGCCGAGCGCTCCCCGGCGGCCGCCGGCTCCCCGCGCTTCGCGTCAGGACGTCCGGCAGGTGACCCCGCGTGCGGCATCGGCATGCCCTAGATGTACCTCAGCCGACGCCGGTTCCCCGGAAGCCCGGGAGACGGCCGCGCGCCGCGCGCCGCCGGCCGGAGGGTCAGGGGCCGACCTCACAGGTCGCCGCCGGCCGGTCGGTCCGGGGCCGATCTCACAGGTCGATCATCCGCACGACGAAGAACGCGGCGATCAGCAGGGTGCCGATGACGATCAGGAACAGCCAGATCATGGGGTGCTCCCAGATGCCGCCGTCCGGCCGTTCGCAGTGCGCCTCCGCGATCGATCCCTCGCAGGGCGGAGTCTCGCCAGGTGGCTGGAGTGGCTCGGTCATGATTCACCTCGGCTGGTCTGCCGGTGCCGAGCGTTCGCCGCGCCCCAAGAGGTCTGTCCGCGACGTCCTGATGTCCGGGGCGGGGGAGGCGCTCACGTGACGTGGAGCGCGTCGGCCTCCGCTCGGCAGCCTGACGGCATGGGTGGTGCGGCGGCCCCCGGCACACCTGGCCGTGGGCCACCGCTTCACCCCGTACTTCCCCCGCACGACGGTGACCGGATGCGGAGGGTGCCGCGCGGACCGACTCGGCGCGGACCGCCCGGCGCCGAGCGGGCCGTACCGCCCGTGCCGCCCGCACCGCCGGAATCCGACCGCGGCGAACGGACCTCGGCGAACCGACCTCGGCGAACTGACCGCGGCGATCCGATCGCCGGGCACCGACCGCTGGAATGGGACAACCGGAATCGGACAACCTGAACCGGCCGCCGGTCTCCGCATCTGCGGACGCCGACTCCACGGAACGACTGAGCATGTCCTCCGAAGACGAGCCGTACCAGCTCACCTGGGAAGTGCAACTCCACGAATCGGTGAGCCGCGTGTGGATCTGCAAGGCCTACGGACGTACGACCACCGACGCGGCCTGCGCCGACATCGCGCGCGCCGTGCTCGCCGGCTACCTCGCCGCCAAGCAGCCCCGCCCGGGAGACGTCCTGCGGGCCATCGCCCGCCCCGACAACGGGGACGCCGTGACCGTCACCACGGACCAACTCCCCAGTGACGCCTGGACGTCGGACCCGGCCGCCCTCGAAGCCCTGCCCGTCTATCTGCGCCAGGCCCTCCCTTGAGACGGAGCGCGGGGCTCTCCCACGAGACGGAGAGGGCCCTCGACCGCTGGACGTCCCTCGGCGTCGAACCGGTCCATCAGGAAAAGGGATTGAGCGAGGCACCGATCCGCCACTACTGTCGGGGCGGACCGTGAAGCCGTCGTAGGAGGTGAGACCCGTGAACACATTCACCCATGGGTGCTCCCTCGATCCGTCACGGTCCGGCGGCTGACGTCAGGTGTCGTCAGGAGTGCCTGAGAACGAGGTATTCCTGGAATGAGACTCCTATGAACACGAAGCCCTCCACATCCGGCCTGAGCGGGAACGCGGTGGTGATCACCCGTGTCGCGGACAGGCACTGGCACGCGCTGGACGACGACCTGGTGGTCGGCCGCGGATACGCGGGACACCGTCCCGACGGACGTCTGTTCGTCAGTATCGACGCCTGGCGCGACACCGCCTTCGACCGGCTCGCCGAGGCCATGCTGGCCGAACTGCCGTCGCCGCTGTACACGGTGGTCGACGCGGCCGACGTCGAGCTGACCGCCTGCTGGCTGCGGGCCGGCTTCACCGTCAGGCGCCGCGAGTGGGAGTACGCCGTACCCACCGATCCGCGGGTCACAGGACTCGGGGAGGTCCTGCCGCCCCCGGGCATCACCATCGTGCCCGCCGGCGAGGCGGACGAGCGTCTGCTGAGGGCGGCGGACCGCGCGATCCGCGACGAGGTCGAGGCGACCGTCGGGTGGGAGTCGATGCCCGCGGAGGTCATCCCCCGTCCCGAGGGCGACACGATCGTCGACCCGTCCAAGTACGCCGTGGCCGCGACGCAGGACCGCTACCTCGGTCTGATCCGGGTGGTGACGGTGCGGCGGCCGCGGATCGGGCTGCTCGCGGTCCGGGCCGGAGAGCAGCGCCGCGGCATCGCGCGGGCGCTGCTGGCCCATGCGCTCGGGGGACTGCACCGCTCCGGGTCCGCCATGGCCACGGCCGAGGTGGACCAGTCCAACCGAGCGGCCTCGACGCTGTTCGAGGGCCTCGGCGCCCGCCCGGTGAGCAGCAACCTCGAGCTGGTGCGATGAAGAAGACCAAGAACGTCATCGAGGTCGAGGGCAGGATCGTCGAGTGCCTGCGCAGCGCCATGTTCACCGTGGAGCTGGAGAACGGCCACCGCGTGCTCGCGCACGTCAGCGGAAAGATCCGCAAGAACTACATCAGGATCATGCTGGAGGACCGGGTACTGGTGGAACTCCCGCCCTACGACCTGACGCGCGGCCGCATCGTCTTCCGCTACCGGAACTAGGGGGCGTCTCCCCGATCTTCGTGGGTCCGCGACGTCCGGCACGGCACCTCGCCGCACGGCCGAACCGCCCACGTACGCCCAGTACGAGGGCGGTCCGGCCGCACGCCGAGGCACCGCACCGGACGGCCGCGGCCTGATCCACGAAGATCGAAGAGACACCCCCTAGGGCCTGCCTTTCGGATCTTGCCGGGGTCGTGAGGTGCTGCAGGTCAGAGCCGGCCTGATCCGGAACAAAGACCCTGGCGGCCCGGCGGTAGCCGAGGATCCCGGCTCGCAACCGGACGACGGTTCGGCCCGGCCTCTGCCCCCACCGACCGGCGGCCCCGGCTCCGCCGACCAGCCCGATGGGCTTCGCGACCGTCGCTGATCCGGACGGTGGTGAGGGCCCCTTCGTCCTTGCCCTCTCGCGGCCCCTTCGAGCCGCGCTGCGCGCCGCCGACGAGCACCGGCTCGTCGGCGGCGTCCTGCACTGGATCGCCGCGCGAGCGGCGGACGCTGTCCTCGCGGACCCGGCCACGTGTGGGAGGAGTGCGGCACCTGGGCCTTGGACGACCCGGCGGCGGGAAGCCCGCCGAATCCTGAACGCCGGGTGCGGTCAGTCGTGAACGCTGCGTGCACCGGCCCAAGCGCGGGCGCGGCATGGCCATGCGCACCGACGGACCTGCCACCAACCATCAGGCCGCACTCCATGACGCGGCCGTCTTCCTCCGGCTCGCACCGTGATCCATCAGTTGCCGGCGCCGAGGCCGCCGACGACAGACAGTTCGCGACCGGTGAACTCGCCGGTGAGCATGGGCATGGCGGCAGCGATCGCTTCCTTGGCCTCGGGCAGCCGCAGGGACGCGTCGTGGTGGTCCTTCGACTCCCAGACCTCCGTGACCACGATCGTGTCCGGGTCATCGGCGGCCAGGCCCACCACGTAGCTTCTGCAGCCCAACTCGCGGAGACCGTCGGCTCCGGAGAGCAGGATCGCGACCACGTCGTCGCGCTTGCCGGGCCGGGTCTTCATCGAACCGATGTAGCCATAGGCCATGTCATGCCGCCTTCGTCGGAGTCGCTGTCACTCGGGACCACCACGGCCTACCGGTGCATCACCCAGGCCGTCAACCTCTTGGCCGCCCTCGCCCCCACCCTCGCCGAAGCCGTACGAGCGGCATCGACGAAGGCGTACGTGATCCTGGACGGGGGACGCCCCTGCCGATCGGCCGAGTCGGCGTCCTCGTCCTCCAGCTCGCCACCTAGGGGGCGTCTCCCCGATCTTCGTGGGTCCGCGACGCCCGGCACGGCACCTCGCCGCACGGCCGAACCGCCCACGTACGCCCAGTACGAGGGCGGTCCGGCCGCACGCCGAGGCACCGCACCGGACGCCGCGGCCTGATCCACGAAGATCGAAGAGACGCCCCCTAGCGCTGCGACCGCAAAAGTTCACCGGGTTGAGGGCTTCGCCTGGCCACTGTGAAATGCAGAAGCGCTTCGATCACTCGCCGCCTAGGGTCTGCCGCATGACTCTCGCCTACGATGCAGCCGGAGACGGTCCCGCGCTCGTACTACTGCACTCCGCGGTGTGCGACCGGAGGATGTGGGATCCGCAGTGGCCGGCCCTTGTCGATGCCGGATACCGGGTGGTGCGCTGCGACTTCCGGGGCTTCGGCAGGACTCCCTTGCCGGACCGGCCCCACAACGATGCAGAGGATGTGCTGGGCCTGTTGGATGCCCTCGGAATCGAGGAAGCGGCGCTGATCGCTTCCTCGTACGGCGGACGTGTTGCTGTGGAGCTCGCCGCACGCCGTCCGGACCGCGTGTCCGCCATGGCACTGTTGTGTGCCGGACTGCCCGGGCACGAACCCACCGATGAACTGCGCGCGTTCGGTGAGCGGGAGGACGCGCTGCTTGAGGCGGGCGATATCGCGGGGGCGGTAAAACTGAACGTGGACACCTGGCTTGGCCCGGACGCCGACGAAACAACCCGGGAGAAGGTGCGCGCGATGCAACGGCACGCCTTCGAGGTGCAGCTGGCCGCCCCCGAGGGGGCTGGGCGGAGCGAGGCCGGAATCGACCTGTCAGCGATCAAGGCACCGTGTCTCGCTCTTTCGGGTGGTCACGACATGGTGGATTTTCGGCAGATCGGGGCCCAACTGCCGGGTCTGCTCGCCGACACCCGGTACCTGGAACTGCCCTGGGCCGGTCATCTTCCCAGTCTCGAGCGGCCTGCCGAGGTGACGGACCTGCTGATCGGCTTCCTATGCGAGACCGTCCCTGCCGACTCGGCGTGATTGCCGGGTTCCCGGTCAGGCCGCCTGTGCGAAGAGGCGTCCGCCCCAGCGGATACCCCTCTCGCTTCGGATGAGTGCGCGTTCGTTGCGCTGGGCGGCGAGGACGTCGGGGTGGCGGGCGTTCTTGCTGCGCCGGCGCAGGTAGGCGTGCAGGGCCCGGGTCCGGACGGGGTGGTCTGGGTGGTGGGAGTTGGCCACGGTGAACTGCCGCAAGGGTCCGAAGTGGGCCTCGATCGGGTTGGCCCAGGACGCGTAGGTCGGGGTGAAGCACAGCTCGACCCGGTTCTTTTCCGCCCAGCGCCGGATCTGTTGGCCCTTGTGGGCGGAGAGGTTGTCCAGGACGACGTAGATCTGGGCCCCGTCCGGGCGGGCCGCGCGGATCGACCTGAGCGCGGCCAGGGTGTTCGCGGCGCCCTTCTTGCGGCGGTTGACGCCCCAGAGGGCGTCGTCGCCGATCGAGTAGCAGCCATGGAAATAGCGCACCCCGTGGGTGCGATGGTAGGTCGCGGGGTGACGCTCAGGGTGAGCGGCAGGTCGCCAGGCCGAGCCGGCGGTGGGGCGGATGCCGAGCGGGCCGAACTCGTCGAAGGCGAACACGCGGTCGGGGAAGCGGTCCAGGACGTGCTCGATGCGGTCGAGCTCGGTGCCGCGGTCCGGGTCGGGTGACTCTTTCCAGCTCGTTGAATCGGTGGATCACGTCCCGGACGGTGTCCTCGTCGGCCTGCACCAGCTTCGCGATCATCGGGACCCGGTTTCCGCCGGCCGAGGCCAGCAGCATCATGGCGCGCCAGTACCGCACCGTGCTCGTACTTCCAGTACGAGGGCGGTCCGGCCGCACGCCGAGGCACCGCACCGGCCGCCGCGGCCCGATCCACGAAGATCGAAGAGACGCCCCCTAGCGCTGAGACCAACCCGCGCCGTCGACCAGGTCCGCCAGTCCGGCCTCGGTCGTGCCCGCCCGCAGACGAACGTCGAACGTGTAGCCCTCATCGCAGAACACCAGGTCAAGGTCCATGGGCGTCAGCTCGCGGAAGACGACCGCCAACCGGATCGCGTCCTCCTCCCGGACGTCCATGTACAGGCAGGTGCCGTCCTCGTGCAGATATGTCTCACCTGGGCCGTTCTCCGTCTCGAACTGCCAGGCGAGGCTCCGCACTTCACTGCGGTGCATCGAGTCGATCTCGACCTCGGACCACCGGGCACGGATCGCGTCTGTCAGCGCATCCCGATCGATGCGCCATCCGCCCACATCACCCTCGACCACCACCATGAACGTCATGGCCAGGGTCTACCAGACGTGCGTGACCGGACGTTCGTGACACAGCGCCGACCGGCTGGCGCCCGGAGGCGGAACGGTCTCATTGAGCCCCCGCGCCCGCACTTCCGTGGTGACGCGGCTCAGGAACCCGCGCCGGGCAGTTTCTGGGAGAGCTCGATCATGTTGCCCCACGGGTCACGGAAGAAAGCCAGCCGACGGCTGATGTCCTCGATCTCGAAGGGTTCCCCGATGAGGTCGACACCACGGCCGGCGAGCTCCGCGCATGCCGCGTCGACATCGTCGACATGGAGGCAGATGTGCTGGTACCCCCCGTACCGCAGGCTGGCTCCGAGGTCGTCCAGGACCTCTTTCGGGAAAGGGACCGGTCCGGCCAGCAGTTCCACGTGGAAGTCGTCGTCGTTCGCCGGACAGAGATAGGCCAGCTTCAGCTCACCGTAGGGCCATTCCTGGAGCACCCGGAAGTCCAGCTTCTCCGTGTACCAGGCTTTCGCCGCGTCGTAGTCCGGAACGCGGATGCCGACATGGTGACCGCGGAAGGAGGAAAAAGGGCTGGACGGGTTCTTGGGCGGGTGGGCCGGCATGGGCATCGCCATCACTCCTGTGCTGCTCAGCCGTCAGGGACGGCGCGATCAACCAGGCGGCTCACCCTACCGCGAGGTCCGGTCCATTCAGGTCAGGACCGGGCAAGCCAGGACACTCCTGATTCCGGGGAGACCGCCGGCACCGGTCTCCCGCCCCGGTCCACCCGTGCCGGCCGAGCCGTGGCCCGGAGCAGGGGCTCGCACGTTCTCCTGCTCCGGCGCCATGAAGGCTCAGCCTTCCGTGTCACGCGCCCCCGTATCGCCGTTCGGGCCGTCAGGCACTGCCGTTGAGGTAGGTGACGTCCCAGTGCACACCCTTCTTGCTCTTCTCGTAGGCGTACGTATTGCTGTGCGGGGACCTGTAGAGCGCGGCATGGTCGTCCTTGCGGAATCCGGACGCCCGGAAATGCTTGCGGACATAGGAGTTCAGACACGCAGTGGGATGGAGGTCCACCTTGTAGCCGTTGTCATGACGGTACGAACCCTTGCGGGAATGGCCCTTTTCCGTGCCGGCCGTGACGGTCACCGCACAGCCGCTCGCGCGCTTGAGAGCGATGACACCGGCGACGGTGGTACGCCGGATGCCCGTGAACGACGTACAGGAACTGTCGCCGCGGTCGTCGCAGTGGCCGGTCGACGTCCACGACACGTGCTGCGCGCGGAACTGCCGCGCGGCTTCGGCATGGGTGTACGTCGCGGGCGCGGCCTGGGCCGCGGCGGCGGACGCCGGCGCGGTCGCCGTGGCCGGCAGCGCGAGCCCGGCGGTGAGAAGGGCACCGAGAACGAGAGAACGCATGGACTTCACTTCCTTCAGGACGAGTTGAGGGACCGGCGGCACGGCGCCGCTCAGCAGGCCCACTTGTGCGAACGCAGTTACGTGCCGGGGCTCTTGAGGTTCCCGCGGGCGCCGCTGCGCAGGCAGAACGCCTTCGTGCCGCCGTAGTCGACGGCCGTGTACGCGGAGACGGGGGCGCCGGATTCACCGTGGTTGTACACCGAGCGGACCCGCGTCCCCTTGGCCCACTTGCAGACGCGTGAGCCGGCCTGCCAGTTGAGGTCGTCCACGCGCCACTCGCACTTCTGTCCCGAGGCGTCGGAACCGCTCCACACGCAGAACAGTCCGACACCGCAGTCGTTGTAACGGGGAGAGGGAGCCGCCGAGGCGGAGACCGGCGACAGGACGGCCGCGACCGCTGCCGCCGTACCGAGCAGAGCGGCGAACCATCGGGCTCGCCCAGGACTTGTCGACATCGAACCTCCGGATGCGATGCGCACGGGCATCTCGTGGTGTTCCGGAGCCATCCGCTCCGGTACGGAGAACTCTGGCGAGCGTGCGGCGGTGCGAGGAAGGCGTGCGCGGTGGGCGCATGGTGCCTGAGCTGCACAAGAGCACCGCGCGCGCCTCCGGTTCATCCGCAGGAGGCACGCCTTGATCAACGGAGCTTCCCCGATCGGGTGAGCGATCGCGACCGTCGCCGTGCGGCGTCGTCCCCGGGATCGCGGGCCCGTGTCCGCATCGTCGCGCGGGTCTTAACGGCCACGGTCGACGGTGGTTGAATCCGGACATGGATCTCAGCAAGGAACCGGTCGGCAGGATCAGTCTCGCCAAGGGCGGCCAGGCCCGGATATCCCTCGACAAGGAGGACCGCGGCATCGTCGTCACCGCGACCCTCGAGTGGGACGGCGGCAGCGACAAGCGCCGTGCCCAGGGAGCGGACCTCGATCTCTACGCGCTGTTCGTGCCGGCCGACGCGGCCGTACGCGGCGCCGATCACGCACCCGGCCACGTCTTCCCTCAGATCAGGCGCGGCCTGTTCCGTACCAGGAACCAGGACGAGGCCGAGGCCCTGCAGACGGAGCTCAGGACCCGGACCGATGCGGGCCGGGCCCTCTACTACAAGAACCTCGGCTCACTGGAGGAACCGCCGTACATGCGGTTGAGCGGGGACGCGAGGGTGCCGGGCGAGGAGAAGATCACCATCGTCAGGCCGGACCGGCAGGGCTACGTCCTGATCTGCGCGTACAGCGCGGTGAGCAACGGCGCGGGCAGCTTCCTCAGTTACGGCGCGCGGGTCGTCGTCACGGACGGAGCGGGATCGACGGTCACGGTGCCGCTCTACGACGACACCGCCACGTCGTACTGGGTGGCCATCGCCTTCGTCGACTTCACGGATCCGCAGGGCGTGTCCATCCAGCATGTCGAGCGCTACAGCAAGCGGTTCACGGAGAAGCGGCCGGTGCTCCACACCGACGGAACCGTGCTGATGGACGCCGGCCCGGTGGAGTTCAAGCGCGGCTGACCGACCCTGCCCCCCTGCGGGTCCGCCCGGCGGCGCAGCCCGCACGCCTGCCGCTGTGCCCCGTTGCGGCACCTCCTCTCGGAGGGCCGGTCCGACGAGCCGTGGACCATTGCTCATCGTGCCGTTGACCTGCGATGATCCAGGAACGTTCCATGATCACGGGGGAGTTCGGGCATGCGTTTCACGAGGGCATCCGGTGCGAGAGCCGCGTCCGGCCGGAGCGTGGGACGAGCACGTACGGCACTGCTGGCCGCGCTGAGCGTCGTCGCCGTCTCCGTCACGGGATGCGGCGTCGGTTCCGGAGACGAGGACGAGGGACTGCCGGTCCGCTTCGTCAACCGGTCCGCCTGGGACGCCCACCTGTTCGGCTGCCCGCAGTGCGGCAAGCGCGGCGTCGTGCTCGAAGAGGGCGGCGGTGTCTACTTCGGGTGGAACGAGAAGCGCGCCTGGCCCGTGACGTACACGCTGGTCGTGCGGGGAGCGAAGTCCACCTGTCCCTTCATCGACCCCCACCCCGGCGCGAACGACCCGGAGGCGGTGGGCAGCCGGGACATCGCCTACCTGGTGGACAAGACCGGCAGATGCGTCGACGGCCCACCGAGCTTCGACGATCTCTGACAGCCGAAGGAGCCACGCCCCGCCGGCGGTCCCGGACCAGGAACCTGACTTCTGGGGCACCGGTACGCACACGGCGGCCGACGCACTCACCGCACCTTCGCGCACCCCACGGCCGAGGGGGCCACCGCCACGCCTGTCCCGCCGCACCCGCGGTCACCTGCCGCACGGGCCGTTGTCAGTGCCGGGCACGATGATGACCTGCATGACCGACAACAGTGCTCTGCTCTCTCCTGCCGCCTACGCGGAAGCCGTGACCACGGCCGTGGCGGCGTCGGCCGCGTACTACGGCGACGGGACCACCCCGCTGGGTGACGACGAGTACGACCGACTGCTGCGCGCCATCGCGGCCTACGAGGACGCCCACCCGGACGAGGCGCTCGCCGGGTCGCCGACAGGGAAGGTGGCGGGCGGGGCCGTGCAGGGCGACGTTCCGCACTCGGTGCCGATGCTCTCCCTCGACAACGTCTTCGACGCCGACGAGCTCGCCGAGTGGGCCGCGGGACTGGAACGGCGTCTCGGGCGCCCCGTGGCCGGGTGGTGTGTGGAGCCGAAGCTCGACGGCCTCGCGGTGGCCGCCCGGTACCGGGGCGGCCGGCTCGTCCAGGTCCTCACCCGCGGCGACGGCCTGGCCGGTGAGGACATCACCCACGCCGCCGACGCCGTCCTCGGGCTGCCGCCGATACTCACCGAGCCGATAGACGTCGAGTTGCGCGGCGAGGTGCTGCTGACGACCGCACAGTTCGAGGAGGCCAACCGGATCCGGCTCGCCCACGAGGCCACGCCCTTCGCGCACCCGCGCAGCGGAGCGGCCGGCACGCTGCGGGCCAAGGACCGCTCCTACCGGATCGAGCTGACCTTCTTCGCCTATGGGGCGATCGGCCTGGACGACCTCGGCCACCTCGCTCTGCTGGAGAACCTGGCCGCGCTCGGCGCGAACACCGCCGCCAGTACGGCCGCCGCCCCGACGCGCTGCGAGACCGTCGAGCAGGTGCAGGAACGCATCGACGTGATCGCGGGCCTGCGCGGGGAGCTGCCGTTCGGGATCGACGGTGTCGTCGTCAAGGCCGACACGGCCGAGGACCAGCGGCGGGCCGGCAACGGCTCGCGCGCCCCGAGATGGGCGGTCGCCCGGAAACTGGCGGCCGAACACAAGGTGACCCGCCTGCTGGCCGTGGAGTGGAACGTCGGCCGGACGGGGATCATCGCCCCCCGCGCCGTCCTGGAGCCCGTCGTCATCGACGGCGTGAAGGTCACCTACGCGACCCTGCACAACCCGTCCGACATCACCCGTCGCGGCCTCATGGTCGGCGACCAGGTGTTCGTGTACCGGGCCGGCGACGTCATCCCCCGGGTGGAGGCACCGCTGGCCGACCGGCGCACCGGTACCGAGAGCCCGGTCGTCTTCCCCGGAGAATGCCCCCGCTGCGGCGACGCGATCGACACCTCCGAGCAGCGCTGGCGGTGCGTACGCGGACGGAACTGCCAGGCCGTGGCCTCGGTGATCTACGCAGCGGGCCGGGACCAGCTCGACATCGAAGGACTCGGCGGCACGCGCGCGATCCAGCTGGTGGAGGCCGGTCTGGTCAAGGACATCGCCGACCTGTTCACGCTGACCCGCGAGCAGCTCCTCGGCCTCGACCGCATGGGCGAGACCAGTGCCGCCAACCTCCTGGCCGCGATCGAAACCGCCCGCGGAGCCTCGTTGAACCGCGTGTTCTGCGCCCTCGGCGTCCGAGGGACCGGCCGCACGATGTCCCGCCGGATCGCCGCGCACTTCGGTTCCATGGCGGCGATCCGCGCCGCCGACGCCGACACGCTGGCCGGGGTCGACGGCATCGGCACCGAGAAGGCCCGCGTCATCGCGGCCGAACTCGTCGAACTCGCCCCGCTCCTCGACAGGCTCCAGGCCCAGCGGGTCGGCACGCAGGTCACGGAGCCGCAGAAGCCCGCGACCGAGGCGAACGACGGCGAGGACCCGGAGGGTGGTCCGCTGGCAGGGCAGGCCGTCGTGGTGACCGGCTCCATGACCGGCCCCCTCGCGGTGCTCTCCCGCAACGAGATGAACGAGCTGATCGAGCGCGCCGGCGGAAAGGCGTCGTCGTCGGTGTCCAAGCGCACGACCCTCCTGGTGGCGGGCGATAAGGCCGGCTCCAAGCGCACCAAGGCCGAGGAACTGGGCATCCGCATCCTCGCCCCCGAGGAGTTCGCCGCCCTCGTCGCGGACCTCCTCCCCACCACCTGAGGACCCGTTCCGCCACCGCCCCGCACGGCACAGGGGCGGCGGAACGGCCCGGCCCGGCAACGCCGTCCCGCCGGCCCGCGCTCGAACCGCCTCCGCGAGCTGGGTCCACCCGAGCATCGACCTCCGAGGGGAGTTCTGAGGCTGGACCGGCTTGCGGAGCTGCCGATGGCACCTGTGACGCGACGGGGTGTGCCGCCCGAGTGGTTCCGCCATGCGCGGGCCCCCTACAGGGACATGCCGCAGTACAGGCGTCGTCGCTGCCCGGCGTCGCGGGCGAGTTCGCCGAGGCGTTGCAGGAAATCGGCAATGAGCGCCGGATCCATGCCGTTGCCGTCCTCCGCGCGAACCCATGCGGTGGCGGCTTCCAGCACGCGCTCCCGGGCAGCGTCGTTCCAGCCGCACTTCATTCCGCCCTGGGCCTCGATCACCCGCCCGTCGACGCTGATCGGCGAGGTGCCCGCCACACTGGTCCAGGTTGGGCCCGTGACCCACAGTCGTAGCCGTGCCGGGGCGTCCCGCGAGCCTGACCTGCCGCCGTACCGGGCGGTCCTCGCGGAGACCGACTGGGGTTCGCTCCAGACGGCTTTCGGGGCGCAGCGACGGCCGCGGCGATCTCGAACCTCCCTTCTGACCGATACGCGCGGCACACCCGCGGACCGTGGCGGCAGGTGAGAGACCCGCCGGCCCGAGGCCGCGCGTGCCGGCCCCGCGCCATGACGGGCGGGGAACGGCGGGGACAGGCCGTCGATCGAATGAGCGTCGGTCGGTGCACCACATCAGTGCGTCACGGGCAGGCACTCGGCGAGCAGGCCGACGATGTCGTGCCAGGCTCGCTCCGCGTGCCGGGGGTGGTAGCCGACACCCGGGGGCGTGGCGTGGTCGACCGGTGGGTGGTGGAAGGCGTGCAAGGCTCCGCCGTAGACGGTGAGGCGCCAGTCGACGCCTGCGGCCTGCATCTCGGCCGTGAACGCCTCCCGCGCCGCGGGCGGCATGATCGGGTCCTTCGAGCCGACCCCGGCCCACACCGGGCAGCGTATGCGTGCCGCCTCGCCCGGTCGGCCCGTGGTGAGCGCGTTGACTGTCCCGATCGCCCGCAGGTCGACGCCGTCGCGCCCGAGTTCCAGCGCGACGGCGCCCCCGGTTCCGTAACCGATCGCCGCGATGCGGTCGAGGTCGGCCCGCGGTTCGGCGCGCAACACGTCGAGCGCCGCATGGCCGATGCGCCGCATCCGGTCCGGATCGGCGAGCAGCGGCATGCAGCGGGCCAGCATCTCCTCCGGATCGCTCAAGTAGCGCCCGCCGTGCAGGTCGAAGGCCAGTGCCACGTACCCCAGCTCCGCCAGGGCCTCCGCCCGGCGGCGCTCGACGTCGCTGAGCCCCATCCCCTCGGGCCCGATCAGGACTGCGGGCCTGCGATCGGCACCGGCCGGGAGCGCGAGGTGCCCGATCATCGTCAGCCGGTCGGCCGGATACTCCACCGCACGCGTGGTGACCGTCGTCATGCGACGGGACTGTAGTGACCGTCGAGTCCGCCCGGACGGCTGTTCACGGTCGGCGGACGGTGGTCCGTCCCCGCTGCACGACCGGGGCACCCCTCGGGGGCGTCCCCCCGGTCTTCGTGGATCAGGCCGCGACGTCCGGCACCGCTGTCCGCCGCGGACGCCCCTCCGTCATCGGCCGGAGGCACCCGGTCCGCCGAAGGACCTAAGCCGGGCTTACGTCTCCAGCCCGTTACGGTGCCGCAGCGCCCTGCCTACCGTTCCTGCCATGGATACGACAGGAACGCTGGACGAGGCGCTTGAGCGACTGCACCACTCGGGTCCTGAGCGGCTCGGCCGGCTCACCAATCACGCGCCGATGGCTGTCGAGGCCCTCGCTGCTCGCGGACAGGAACGCTCGGTGCACCGCTGGCTCGACCTGTACGCGGGAAAGCTCGAGGAGTTCCCGTCCCGCGTCGAGCCGGTCACGGACGACAACTGGGTTTCCGCGCTCGGCGATCCGCGCCGCGCCGCCGACTGGATCGACCACTTCGAGCGTGAGATCGCCGGGCGTCCGTGGCGCGAGGTGCTCACCCAGTGGTGGCCGCGCCTTCTGCCCGGCATGTACGGCGGCTCGACGCACCCGGTGATCCGGGTCGGCCACGCCGTGCGCACACTCCTGGCCGGCGACATCACCGAACCTCGCCTGACCGAACTCGCTCACGGTCTCGGCTACTGGGCCGCGCGTCACCGGCCCGTGTCGGGGCTTGCCCCGGTGCCCGGCGCCGGCAGCGCGGCCGGCGCTCTCGACGCGGTAACGCCCATCGCCGTACGGGACGGCAGCTTCCCCGCCCGGCTCGACCGCGTCACAGCCCTGCCGGTGTGGGCGGAAGCGGTGACGGAACCCGACGACGCGTACCGTCACCTCGCCGAACTGGTGAAGGCGGCAACACACCGGTACGCCACTCACGGCCACGGCGAGGAAACGATGCTGGTCCACGCGGCGACCGCTCCCAACGCCGTCCTGCGCACCCTGCCCGCGCTCCCGCGGACCCTGTGGCTGCCGAGCCTGCGGGCAGCCTGGACAGCCTCCGCCGCCGTGACCGCGATGTACGCGCCGGCCGCGGCGGTCGTCTACACCCCACCCGGCCGCTTCACCGCCGACGAGGTCTTCGAACGGGCTCTGGAACACGGCGACGAACACGTCATCAAGCTGACGGACACAGCCCTCGACATCGCCGACGAACCGGCCCTCGCGGCGGCCCTGCGCTCCATCGAGCTGAGCGCCCCGCTGGGATGAGACGCATCGCGGCCGCGCCATGTGCAGGGTGCGACGCGAGGGGCGCCACCGCTCCTGTAGCTGACGTTCGTCCCGCGGTGCCCGGCAGGGGAGAGGAGCGGTCCCGGTGCGACGCTCGGGGTCGGCGAGCCACCGGCCACGGCAGGACTTGCACTAAGTTCAACGAGCGCCTTGCGCTCCCCGTGAGCATCTCGCTAGCGTGCTCTTGTACTTAGTTCAAGTGCTCGGAAGCTCCACGGGCGCGCTCCGCGAAGGGGAAACGACCATGAACGCGTTCATCGCCGCCATGCAGCTGTCTGTCGCCGGCGCATTCGTCAGCATTCCCGTGGTCCGGGGCAGGTTCGGCGCCACGGCCACCGCCGCGGCACATGCGGAGCTGCGCCGCCAGGGCGTGCGGACCACCGTGCTGGAGGAGAACGGGATGCGGTTCGACGCGGGCGGACACGAGACCTGGGCGCCGGTCTCCATCGCCGCGATTCTTGCCGGCACCGCCGCGCTCAACCTCGCAGATGCCGCCTGGGCCGGCGTGCTGAACCGGCTCGTCCTCGGCGCGGTCCTGGCCGTCAACTGCGTGATCCTCTGGAGCAACCTGACGGCCACCACGTCCGTCCAGGCCGCCTTCGCCCGCAAGGGAGACGCCGAGCTCGCCCGCGTGGATGTCGCGGCGCTCCTCAAGGCCGCCGAGTCCGGCTTTCCCCGCTGGGTCTGGATCCTGCAGAACGCGCGCCACGTCATCGTCTTCGGCGCCGCCGGAGTGGCGCTGACCGCCCTCGCCGCCTGACTCTGAGAGATCCGGCAAGCCCGGGGTCACCGACCGCATGGCCCCGGTAGGTCCGGTCCCGGGGGAGTGGCGCGGGACCGCGAAACGCTGGTGCGCGTCGGCCGACGCGCACCACCGACGAGTCCGCCAGTACCCCCGTCCCCGTCGTTCCGCACGGTCTCACCCGGCGGGGCGCGCGGTCGCCGCCTCCCGCAACGCCTCCAGCAGTCCGCGCAACGCCGGCTGTCCGAGGGAGGTCTCGCGGGCGACAGCCGAGATCACCCGGATCGGCTCGGGGTTGCGCACAGGGATGACGACCACGCCGGGGTGGGGTGCGCGCAGCCCCAGCCGGGGCATCAGCCCGACGCCGAGCCCGGCCGCGACGAAGCCCTGCGCGGTGGCGTAGTCCTCGCTCTTGACGATGAAGTCGGGGGTGAAGCCCGCCGCCGAGCACGCGTCGGTCACCGGCTCCAGGCAGGGTCCGGGCGGCTCACTGCCGACCCACTGCTCACCGGCGAGTTCGTGGAGGTCGAGGACATCCCGGTCCGCGAACCGGTGATCCTCGGGCAGCACCGCGGCGTAGGGATCGTCCAGGAGGTGGACGACCCTGTGCCCGTCGCCCGCCCGGCCTCGCGGCTGGACCACCACGGCCAGGTCGGCCCGCCCGCGCAGGACGTCCTGGACCGGATCGTCCGGGTCGGCCAGCTCCAGGTCGATACGGATCCCCGGGTGCTCGACGCGCAGCCGGGCCAGCGCGGGCGCCACCAGCGTGGAGCCCGCCGTGGCGAAGTAGCGCAACGACAGCGTGCCGGTCCGGCCGGCCCGCAGATCCGCCAGCGCGGACTCCGCCTGGGCGACCGCCGAGCCGATCAGCGCGGCGTGTTCCGTGAGCAGCAGGCCCGCGGCGGTCGGCCGCACGCCGCGCCCGACGCGTTCGAGGAGTGGCGTGCCGGCCTGCTTCTCCAGCGCCGCGACCTGCTGGCTGACGGCGGACGGCGTGTAGCCGAGGTGGGCCGCGGCGGCGGTGACCGTACCGCTGGTGACCACCGCGCGAAGCACCTGCAGTCGCCTCACATCGAGCATGTAGCAGAGGTTAACAGAACAGGTAGAACCATTTGCTTGTTCTCAAATGTCGACTGCGGCATGGTCGTCGGACCGGGGCTCTGCCCGCACCACCAGGTCGCGTGCCGCCGCTCGCGGCACAAGGGAGGACACATGAACGGCAGTTCGCGAAGCCTGTACGGAGCCTCACGGGTAGTCGTGCTCGCCCTGCTGTGGGGCTCCACCTTCCTCTGGATCGAACTCGCCCTGCGTGGACTCTCCCCGCTCCAGGTCACCTTGGCCCGCTGTGTTCTCGGCGCGGCCGTACTCACCGCAGTCTGCTACACCTCGGGCCACCGTCTGCCGAAGGGAAGCGCCCTCTGGCGGCACATCGTCGTCGCGGCCCTCTTCTGCAACGCCCTCCCGTTCGCGCTCTTCAGCCTCGGCCAGCAGACCGTCGACTCCGGCCTCGCCGGCGTATTGAACGCCACCACCCCCCTGTGGTCCGTCACTCTCGGTGTCGCCCTCGGCTCCGAGCGCGGACTGCGCCCGGCCCGGCTCGGAGGTCTTCTGCTGGGGTTCGCAGGCGTCATCGTCATCCTCGCCCCCTGGAACACCACCAGCGCCATCGGCTGGGGCGCCCTCGCCATCCTCGGTGCCGCCGCCAGCTACGCCGTCGCCTTCACCTACATGGGACGCACGCTCGTCCGTCGCGGCACCCCCACCATCTCCCTCTCCGCCGCCCAACTCCTCGCCGCGAGCGGACTCACCGCCTTCGCCATGCCGATCGGCGGCCTCGGCCGGATCCACCCGAGCCCGACGGCCGTCGTCGCCGCCCTCGTCCTCGGCGTCTTCTGCACCGCCGCCACCTTCCATCTGACCTACCGCATCATCAACGACGAAGGCGCCACCAACGCCGCCGTCGTCGGCTACCTCCTGCCCGTGGTCTCCGTCCTGCTCGGCGCGCTCGTCCTCGGTGAACGGCTGAGCATCCGGGTGGTACTGGGCATGGCCGTCGTACTGATCGGCGTCGGCCTGACCCGCCGCACCGGAACGACCACGACCCCCGGAGACGGCGAACCGGCTCCGGTGGACCCCCGCGTGCCCACGGCCGGCGGCACGGCGGTCTCCGAGACGGCCGTCGCAGCGGCGACCGCCGACGGCCGTGA
This sequence comes from Streptomyces sp. NPDC090108, assembly GCF_044747185.1. Taxonomy (NCBI): domain Bacteria; kingdom Bacillati; phylum Actinomycetota; class Actinomycetes; order Kitasatosporales; family Streptomycetaceae; genus Streptomyces; species Streptomyces sp. NPDC090108. The sequence goes on along the minus strand of NZ_JBIVDQ010000003.1, from coordinate 832,604 downwards.
ATCCCCGGTCGACTCCCCGACGCCCCATGCGGGCCCGGTCTCCGGCCGCCCCCACGAGAACTGACGACGAAGACGGTCCGACGACGCCTGCACAGTGCCTAGGGGCCCCCACGCCACGGTCGCGGCGTCGGGCAACGCTGCTCTGTCACTCCGGAGCGGGGGGCGGCCCGCCAAGGCTTCAGACTGTTGTGTCCTGCGGGTACCAGCGCAGTTCCACGGTATTGCCGTCCGGGTCCCGGACGTAGACCGAGGTGGCAACGCCTCGCGCGCCGAAGCGCTCCACGGGGCCTTCCAGGACGGTGAAGGCGCCCGACGCGATGAACTCGGCCCAGTCCAGTGGTTCCACGGTGAGACAGACGTGGTCGACGTTGGACTCGCCCCGAGGGCCGCTGACCAGGTCGATGATGGTCTCGGAGGTGATACGCACCGACGGGAAGGGGATAAGGGGACCTGGCCGGCCCGCCACTCCAGGACGCGTACCGGTGGCAGACCGAGGAGTCCGGCGTAGAAGTCGAGGGACCGTTCCACGTCGCCGACGTTGAGAACCAGGTGGTCGAACGCCTTCACGCGTAGCGAGGGCCCCCTGGGGCGGCCGCGCGGGTCGGGTGTCAGGAGGCTCGGCTTCGGCAGAGGCTCCGGTACGGCAGGGTGGGCGGTGGGGTGGGAAGCGTTCACGGTGGCTCCTCGGCCGGCGGAATACGGCGGATCAGTGGATGCCCGTTACGATCCGCCGTGCGGGAACCGTCATCAAGGCAGCATCGCCGTACGATCGTTGAGCCGGATTCAACGCCGGGGGGCGTCGTGCTGGAACGCGTGGAGGGGGAAGCCTTCCTGACGCTTGCCGAGGAACTGCACTTCGACCGTACCGCCGAGCGCCTGCGCCTCACCACCGGCCGGGTCAGCCAAGTGATCAAAAACTCGAGCGGCGGATCGGTGGAGCGCTGTTCGAGCGGACCAGCAGAACCGTCCGGCTCACGCCGATCGGGCGGCAGCTGGCCGACGACCTGGTGCCCCTGGTCGCCGCCATGGAGGACGCGCTGCGCAGAGCCGCCGACGCCGGCCGCGGTGTCACGGGAGAGCTGCGGGTCGCCCTCCTCGGCGAATGGACGGCGCCTGCGCTACTGGAAGTGGTCGCTCTGTTCAGCGACCGGCACCCCGACTGCCGGGTCGACGTGCGGCAGGCCGAACTGGCCAACGCGCGCGCGGGCCTGGTCGACGGCTCGGTGGACGTCCTCATCGCCTCGTTCCCGTTCGGCGGCATGGCCTGCGGGCCGGTCCTCCTGACGGAGGAGCGGATGCTGGCCGTAGCCGCCGGGCATCCGCTCACCGGGGAAGAATCGGTGTCCGTGGAAGTCCTCGCGGATCACCCTGTGGTGCAGTACCCGGCGGTGACCTCGGCGGCGTTCAAGCGCGACCGCACCCCGGACCGACCCCGTCGGGCAGACCGGTTCCGGCAGGCCCGGCCGGGCGTCACTCTCCGAGATGCTCACACTGATCGCGATGGGCAGGGGCGTCCTCCCGGTCGGAGAACACGCCCGCTGCTACCACCCGCGCCCGGACATCTCCTACGTGCCGTTGCGCGACACGGAGCCCATCCGTCGGGGCCTGATCCGGCGTCCCGACAACACCACCGAGCACGTACGGGAGTTCGTGCGTGCTGCTGCGGACATCGCCGCCGAGAACAACACAACCTCGCCGGTCCGACGGCAATGAACTTGAACCCGTGTGTCGGTCGGCGCGTGGTGACGGTGTCAGAGCCCGAGACCGCAGGCTGTTGCCGGCTCGGGTTCAGGACGATGGCTGTAGCCAGCGCCGCGCCGCGGCGAGACTCACCTCGATGTCGTCGCTCCATGAGCAGACCTCCAGCCAGGAGAGGTAGCCGCCTTGCGCGAAGACCAGGACCTCGCCAGGGCACTCGCCAGTTTCGGTGAACAGCTGTACGTCGGCAGCCACGACGGTGCCAGGGCCCGTTGGCGCGGGCTCCACCGCTTCGGCGTCAAGGTCGAAGTAGGCAGTACCGCAACCGCAGTCGCAGCGGGATTGCACCCTGAGTTGGGGCACCTGCCGTCGGAGGACCACGTGAACGGGCTCGTCCGGGTTCAGGACGAGGTCAAGCACGTCGGCTACGTCCTCGGGCAGGCTGTCGGTCATGCCGCCACCGTAACTGACCAGCAGCTTGGGGCTTCGTCCGATTTCGGTCCGTCGAACCGACGCTCATAGGTCCAGGGCCAGGTCGGGTTCCGGCGAGGCAGCCGGCGATGGCCTCCGGTCGGTACTGCAGCATCTTCGGTTCGCGCTTCGCGGCGCGGGTGATCTGGCCGAGGTCGGCCGCAGCGAGGTTGCCGATGCCACGCTCGACCAGCGACCAGCGACCAGACGCCCTCGGCCGGGTTGAGGTCCGGTGCGTGCGTAGCTCAGCCGAGGCCGCCGGCCCGGCTTGTAGCAGGCCATACCCACCATCTGCACGCGCCCTGAGCCCCCGGCCCCTCACTCTCACGACCGGGGTCTGGCCGATCCGGCCCCAGGTCTTGGCGCGCGGCGCGAGTCATCGACTGCCCGGTCTCGTCCGCGCTCCGCCGCGGCGCTCCTCACCCGCGGCCAGGTCTCCTTCTTCCACACCTCGACCGCTTTGTCATCGCGCTCGATCGCGCGCCTGGTGGGCTGCTGCCCGCTTCAGCCGTGGCGCTTCAGCAGCCGCCAGGCATGGCCGACGCACCGAGCGGCCGCGTTCCACCCTGACCTCGGTCGGCCCTGCCCTGGCCGGCCAGGGCAGGGCCCGCCTGGCTGGCACTGCCGTGCTCGGCATGTCCATCAGCCGGCGTACGGTCTTGCGCCTGGTCGAAGCGCTACCCGAGCCGGGGGTACCGACGCCGCGAGTGGTCGGCGTCGACGAGTACGCCACCCGCAAGGGCCGCCACTACGGCTCTGCCCTGGTGGACGTCGAAACACGCCGCCCGATCGCGATGTCCTGCCTGATCGAGAAGCATCGAGCCTGGCCGTCTGGCTCGCCAAGCGGCCCAGTGTCGAGGTCGTCTGCCGGGACCGGACACCGTTCTTCCGGCAGGACGACCTGCCCCGCCTCCATACCCTGGCTGCCGGCATCGCCGAGACCGTGACGCCGTCATCGCCGGCCTCACTCTGCCCTGGACCTCCGGAGTGGTCGACGGCCATGTCAACCGGATCAAGATGCTCAGACGCCAGATGTTAGGCCCCGCCGGCTTCGATCTCCTACGCAAGCGAGTCCTGCTGGCGTGACGGCCTATACCGGCTCCTCGTACACGTCGATCTCGGCGGGCGCACGAGCAAGTACCGGTTCGAGGTGCCTCTCCGTGGCGGCGAACCACTCATCGAGGTCCGCATCGGCGTCGTGGAAGAACCAGGAACCGAAGCTCCCCAGGGCATGCAGGACGGGTGCGCACTCGTAGCGAAGTTCGCAGTGAACCTGTACGTAGTGCTCGTGCTCACCCTCGTCGTCACTGATGTCGAACTGCCGCGTGAGGTCCACAGTGAACATCGGTCGTCCGCTGAAAGAGTACGTGCCGTACTGGAAGAGCAAGCCGTCTGAGTCGGGTGTGGGCGCGGTGGCAAAGCGCTGCCGCGCAAAGCGCATGAAGGCCGGCAATGCAGCCCGAGTGGTCAACTCGGCCTTCGTCGATGGCTCGACCTCCAGCTCGGCACGCAGGACAGCAAGGGCTTCCTCTATCCGCGGCAGGTCGTCCACGCCAGCTCCTCGGTTCGTGAATCAGCACCCTAACCTCGCAGGTCTGGATCAAATCCAGCCCTGACCAGCGAGGCTGCTACCTCCCGACGGCAACGCTCAGTCACTGCCGCACGGAACCTGAGCCAGAACCCGACTTTGGGCGAAAGTTGTTCACTACTTCGGGAGGCAGCCCGACGCTGTCGTGCTCGACGTTCATGAGACGCAGCAGCACTGAGGTCTCGCTCCCGGCGAGAGGCGGTAGTCGGGCTCCCGGTAGCGTCACCGGGACACTCGCGCTGAAGGAAGATGGACACAACCCGTGAACGTGGGCATCATCGGCCAGGCCGTCGGACTGTTCGCCGTCACCAACATCGACGACATCCTGATCCTGTCCCTGTTCTTCGCTCAGGGCACCGGACGCTCCGGCTCCGCCCGCCGGATTGTCATCGGCCAGTACGTCGGGTTCGCCGCCATCCTGGCCGCCGCCGTCGCCGCTGCGTTCGGCGCGACCTTCCTGCCCGAGTCGGCTGTCCCTTACCTCGGCCTGCTGCCTCTCGCCCTCGGGCTCAAGGCGGCCTGGCGGGCATGGAAGCACCGCGACGACGAGGACGACCCGCAGGAGACGACGGAGGGCGGACCGAAGGCCCTGGAAGTCGCTGCCGTCACCTTCGCCAACGGCGGCGACAACATCGGCGTCTACGTTCCCGTCTTCGCCACCGCCGGCGTCGCCGGTATGAGCGTCTACGTGATCGTCTTCCTGGCCCTGGTGGCCGTCTGGTGCCTCGCGGGCCGCTTCTTCGCCACCCGCCCCGTCATCGCCAAGGCCCTCAGCCGATGGGGGCACATCCTGCTCCCCGTCGTCCTGACCGCCATCGGCCTGCTCATCCTCATCGAAGGTGGTGCCTTCGGCCTGTGAGCACCAGGTGCTGTCCGCGATCACCGTCGTCCCGGCTGCCGCGGCAGGCAGATCCGACTCGCGCCAGACATGGGCGTCGGCCTTGTCGCTGGGTGCCGGCCGGGCCGAAGCCACCACGAGGCGGGTGTCGGCATCGATGACGACCTGCACGTTCGCGGAGAATCGGTAGTTGCGGCTCGAGGCTGCGATCTTCCGGTCACGGACCGGGATCAGCGTGCCGTCCACGATCCACAGGCATTCGGCGTCCGCGCTCGGCCGCGGCGCCGGTTCCGGCCCAGCAGCGGGCTAAGCCGCTTGACGACCCGGCAGACAGCGGCCGGAAAGACCCCGAAGAACGGGGCGAGCTGCCGCAGATCTGCCTGGTCCGGAGCAACGATCCGCAGATCCGGTTCGAACCCGTCGGTGCCATGCCCGTCATGTGGAACGGCGACGACTGGCTCGACGCAAACCGCCACGGAGGCAAGGTACCGGAGCATCGGAGTGCAGACGTCCGCTGCGGCAGTCCTTACCCCGTAGCCCTCCAAGCAGCGGTGACGCACCCTTCTTCCCAGTGCCACCAATCCTTCGCCTCACCGTGCTCCAGGAGCTCGCGGATCCGCTGCAGGTCCGCCTGCGGCGGGACATCGAACGCCACCATCCCGTACCGCTCGATTCCTTCGCCCGTCGTGCCCAGCCTGTGGAAGCTCTCCAGGACGCATTGCCTGGCAGCAGCTGATCCGCTGTCCTTCAACACGATCAGCCGGATCGTGCAGTGATCCGAGGCTCGGACCGTCTCTCCTGCCCAGAGGAGACCGTCGCTGTCGAGCTCCACCTTGATGATGTCCCCGCTGGCAACTCCACGTACGAACCACGGCGTGTTGTCCAACCGCACCGTTCCGCCGCCTAGATCCATCGCCCACAGGCTCTCGACGCTCGCCGGCGGCCAGCCGTCCTCGTCCATGTCCATTCGGAAGTGGACCTTCACGTGGTCGTCACTGATGTTCGTCACCGAACCATCTTCCTTGTTGCACCGCAGGCGCCCGCTTCTGCCCCCGAGAGGGAAGGCTCGCCTGGGCTCTCCAGAACCCAGGGTCCCGTGGCCCGGCATGCCATCGGATGAAGCGGTCTGCTGCAGTCTCGAAAGCGTCGGCCAGCGAAGGGATCAAGCCGGTTTGTCGCCATCGTCGCGGAGCTCGGTCATCGCAAGTCGTGCCTCTGCGCGCACGGCGACATCGGGATGGTCAAGGAACGGCTCGACCGACCGTCGTGCCCGCTTGTCGTGCGTTGCCGACAGGCTGAACAGCACGTACTCCAACAGCAGAGGCTCGAAGGTGTCGATATTGACAGCCAGCGGTTCGAGAGCCGCGTATGGCAGTTCGTACGGAATTCCGGCCTCCGAGACGGCATGCAGGGCCGACTCGCGGACCGCATAGTCCACGTCCGACACAGCCCTCTGCACGAGCCAACCGACGACCCGCTCAGCGTCGGCCTGAATCAAGTAGCCCGACTCCAAGAGATCGCCCAAGTCGTCGGCCCAGAACTCTTGCTGACGTGAGTCAGCGCGATCTAGCTCGGCCCATGCCGTCTCAAGCTGATCCAGCCGTTGTCGGTACTCGTCCACAGAGTGGATCCTAGACACCCGGTCGTGGGCTCTCACGCCGATCGCTACGTCGTCGTAGACGCCATTTCAGTTGGCGTGATCGTGCGGCAGTCTGGGGTGATGACTGCTGCGCTTGTCGAGCGGATGGCGCCGGAAGAGCTGTGGACGCTGTTCCAACGAGTGGTGCCGCCGTCCTCGGTGCGCCCGCAGGGCGGAGGGCACCGTCGGCGAGGGGACCGCGAGGTGCTGGCCGCGATCGTGTTCGTGGCCCCCTCGGGCTGCACGTGGACCAACTCCCGCCAGGGTTCGGGCTGTCGGGCGTCACTGCCTTCCGGCGGTTCACCGAGTGGACCGAGGCCAAAATATAAACCAAGCTCCACCGCCTGGTCCTGGACGAACTCGGCGCCCGGGGCGAGCTCGACTGGTCCCGGTGCGCGATCGACTCCGTCAGCGTCCGGGCCCTGAAAGGGGGCAGCTGACAGGACCGAATCCGACCGACCGCGGCAAGAAGGGATCGAAAATCCACCTCCTCGTGGACCGCCAGGGCTTACCCCTGTCGGTCGGCATCTCCGCCGCCAACCTGCACGACAGCCAGGCCCTCATCCCGCTCGTCGGCGTAATTCCACCCATCCGTTCCCGTCGCGGCCCGCGACGCCGCAGGCCGGGCAAGCTGCATGGCGACAAGGGCTACGACTACCGCTTCCTGCGGCGATGGCTCGCTTCCCGCGGCATCCGACACCGTCTCGCTCGCAAGGGCGTCGAGTCGTCCCAGCGCCTGGGCCGGCACCGATGGGTCGTGGAGCGGACCGTGTCCTGGCTGTCCGGCTGCCGACACCTCCACCGCCGCTACGAGCGCAAGCCGGAACGCTTCCTCGCCTTCACCGCCATCGCGGCGACCCTCATATGTCACCGCAGGCTCACCAAATGAAATGGCGTCTAAACACAGGCAGCACGGCATGAAATCCAGGGCATCGCGCGGCCGGACGGAACCCCCTCCGGTTCTCGTGAGAGGTCGTGACGACCCGAGTGCGCGCGTCGACGTAGTCGATGTCCTGCAGTCGGATCTCGCAGCGTCTTTGAGCTCCAGCAGCGTGGGCTGGGTGGAGGTGTCGTAGCCCTCCATGCCGGCGAACCGGTTGAGGGCCGCCTCTGGGAGATTTCCTTTCCGACGGCGGCCCGGGCCGCGTACATCGAAGAACTACAGTTCGCCGAGTTGCCCAACTATTGGGCGTTGTGCTGGCGGTGGTCTTCATTCCGGTGGAGTTGTCCCCCGAAGTTTGTGCACCTCGGCCGCGGCTACCTGGTTGCCGCCGGAGTCCGGCCCCGACGGCCCTCACCCCCTTCTTTTCTTGCTGACGCCTCGCAACCGCCCGCTCGGGTGGCCGTTGCGCTCTGGGAACGGAGTGTCGGCTGCCTGTTTGGCGAGAGGCCACGATTGCGTGATCTAAGACCGCGTTTGAGATCTGCCACAGAGCCGCGGACCCGACCGCGGCGGAAGTGCCAGCGGGGCGATCTCCCTTGGTGATCGGTACGATCGGTGGGTTGGAGGGGATGTGATGTTGCAGGTTCTGTACAGCGGGGAAACGAAAGAGCTCGCGCTTTCCGGAACGCGTCAAGGACTGCTGGCGTTCGGACAGTTGCTGCGGGGGAAGGCCGGAAGCTTTGATCTCTCGGAGAACCCGTGCCCCTCTCCCTACGAGAGGGCGCTGTCGGAGATCGCGTTTCGGGAGGATCCGGAGCGGGCCACCGTTTCGATCGTCACGGAAGCCCAGGTCCTGAGTATCAAGGGAGGGCGGGAAGCTCTCGACCTCCTCGCCGACAACATTGAGGGCTTCGCATCCGAGGCGGGTGCAGGCGATCATAGCCACGTCGACTCCCCGACATACGACTACATCGCGCCAGAGTCGGACCCGCTGGTGATCGCGTTCATGCAGTGAGCCACGAGCCCTCGGCCGCAACGCGGTCGAGCCTGTGGGCCTCAGTGCGGGAGAGCGATCTTGGGCCTGGTCGGGTTGCCGGTCGGCCTCGGGTAAGGCGGCGGACCATGACGCCGATCATGGCCCATCGAATCATCGTCTCGGAGTGGGCCGGGCTGGTCTCGTAGTCCCGGGCGAGCCGCCGGTGGGCGGTAAGCCACGCGAAGGTGCGCTCTACCGCCCACCGCTTGGGCTGGACCTGGAAACCGCGCTGGCCAGGGGTCTTGCGGACGATCTCCAGATCGCGGCCGAGGATCTGTGCGACCCACTCGACCAAGCGGCCGGCGAAGCCCTGGTCGGCCCAGACCTTCCGGACACCGGGATGGTCAAGCCTGGTCCACAGCAACGACCTCTTCGCGCCGTCGCGGTCCTGGACGCTCGCCGCGACGACATGGACGGCCAGCAGCAGTCCGAGAGTGTCGGTGACGATGAACCGCTTGCGGCCCTTCACCTTCTTGCCCGCATCGAATCCCCTGGTCGCAGCGGGGACGGTGTCAGCGGTGCGGATGGACTGCGAGTCGATCAGGCCCGCGCTCGGCTCCGCGTCGCGGCCGTCGGCCTCGCGGACCTGGCCGCACAGGGCGTCATGGATACGCTCCACGGTGCCGTCGTCGTGCCACCACGTGAAGTACCAGTACACCGTTGGCCACGGAGCGAAGTCCTTCGGCAACTGCCGCCAGGCACACCCCGTCCGCACCACGTAGAAGATCGCATCCACGATCCGCCGCCGCGGGTGCTTCTCCCGCCGACCACCCTTCGGACCCACCCGCGCTGGCGGCAGCAACGGCTCCACCAGCGCCCACTGCCCATCCGTCAGGTCCGACGGATATCCACCCCCAGCACCGCTCACAGAGGGTTCAACGACCGCCTTGGCAAAGGGAGACGGTAGATCTCAAACACGGTCTAAGGGCTCGGTCAAGGAGTCGTATCGAATGTGCAAAACAAGCCAACTGGGTCGGAAGGGCCTCGGTTGGCCGGGAAGTTCGTTGACGGCGGTGACCGGAGCCGGATTTGATCTTGCATTCGTGAAGATCTCGTAAGCTCCGATCCGGGGGCTCGAACACGAGGGGGCGTGTCTGTTGGGCAGACGCATCCGGAGTAGAACGCTGCTGTTGACCGTAGTGGCGGCGGTGGTGATGGGGGCGGTGCAACCCCTGGCTGGCGGCAGCCCGGCGCTGGCGCTGTCGCAATCGGCGAGCGCGGCATCGATGAAATCCGGCGCGCAGTCGACAGGCAAGGCCGTGCGGTCGCAGAGTGCGGCACTAGCAAGAGCGCGGTCGACCGGCGAGAACGTCGAGATCACCACACTGCGCAACGAATCGGAGGAGGTGTACGCCACTCCGGACGGAAAGCTGGAGTCGGTGCAGCACCTGCGGCCAGTGCGCGCGCGGGTCGACGGCGCGTGGGCGAATATCGACAACACCCTGGTCCGGGGGGACGATGACAGGCTTGCGCCGAAGGCTGCGGCTGTGGACCTGACCTTCTCAGGTGGCGGCAACGGTTCGCTGGTGGAGCTTGAGCGGGCCGGGCGCACACTGGCGTTCGAGTGGCCTCAGACGCTGCCTGTGCCGGTGCTGGACGGAGACACCGCGACCTACCGCGACGTGCTGCCCGATGTCGACCTGCAGGTGCGCTCCGACACTGACGGCTTCTCGGAGCTGCTGGTGGTGCGCACCGCGGAGGCCGCGAAGAACCCGGCGCTGGCGGAGCTGAAGCTGGGCTTCGACACCTCGGGGCTGACCCTGAAAGAATCCGGGGGCGGAGGGCTGGAGGCGCGTGACGCGAGCGCTGGCGGCGTGGTTTTCCAGGCCGCCAAGCCGATCATGTGGGACTCCGCGAGCGTCGGTGCCCCGACGACTGCCGCGATGAAGCGGAACTCAGCAGCCGACACGGACTCCCCGGCCCCCGCTCCCGCCAGGGCGGCGGACGAGGGTCCTGGAGACGCCGCGAAGGTGGCCCCGATCGGCGTGGACGTGGACGCGGAAGCCGGTGAGCTGCGCCTTACCCCAGACATCAATCTGCTGTCCGACCCGAAGGCGCAATTCCCGATCTACATCGACCCACAGACCTTCGCTCCCAAGGCGGGGGAGTGGACGATGGTCTCCAAGTACTGGGCGGACTCGCCGCAGTGGCGCTTCAACGGCAGTTCGGATGCGGGTGTCGGCTACTGCGAGTGGTACTACTGCGCGCCGTATGACACCAAGCGGTTGTTCTACAAAGTCCCCACCTCGAAGTTCGCGGGTAAGACGATCATCAGCGCGGAGTTCGTGGCCGACGAGACCTGGTCGGCCTCGTGCGATGGCCGGTCCGTCGAGTTGTGGCGGACCAAAAACTTCGGTTCCTCAACCACATGGAACAGCTCGAAGGACAACTGGCTCGACAAGCTGGACAGTCGGGACGTCGCCAAGGGCTTCAGCTCCTCTTGCCCCGGCGGAACCGTGGAGTTCGACGCAACGGCCGGAGTCAAGTACGCCGCCGCGCACGACGACGCGTACACCTCATTCGGCCTGCGCGCCGGAAGCGAGAGCGACCCCTATGGCTGGAAGCGCTTCAGCGACGACGCGTACCTGCGGGTGAAGTACAACCGCCCGCCTTCGCAGATCTCGATGTCGCAGCTGGCCATGGACCCGGGCGGATCGTGCAAGAAGTCGGAGAAGAAAGCGTACGTCCGCTCGCAGCCGAAGGTCGTCGCGAGCAATGTGACCGACCCCGACGGCGACCAGGTGAGCGTCCAGTTCCAAGCCGCCTGGGACACCGGTGACGGCAAGGGCCTGATCGCGCGTTGGACCTCGGCGAAGAGCACGCCCAAGAAGTCCGGCTCCAACAACTTCTCGATCACCCTTCCCTCCTCCGTCCCCAAGGGCAAGACCGTGGCGTGGTCCGTACGCGCCGTGGACTATGAAGACGGCAAGTACTACAGCTACTCGCCGTGGTCCTGGTCGGGCGACGCGACTTCGTGCTACTTCGTCTACGACACCTCCGTGCCGGCCGGCCCGACGATCGTCTCGGGCGATTACCCGGCCTCGGATCCGTCCGATCCCGATGACCCCTGGTACGACGGAGTGGGCAAGTACGGCAGCTTCACCTTCGAGGTGCCCGACACCGACGTCACCAAGTACTGGTTCGGCATCAACGCCGACCCCTCCTCCGACAACGAGCTGGTCACCACCAGTGGCGGCGTGCAGACCATGAAGTTCCGGCCCACCCGTTCGGGGCTGAACTGGGTCACCGCCCAGGCCTTCGACAACGCGGGCAACGGCAGCGAGATCCGCACCTACCAGTTCCGGGTCTCCGCCGGGCAACCCGCCCGTGCCCAGTGGAAGCTGGACGAGCCTGCCGGAGCCGCGCAGGCGGAGGGAATCTCGGGCACTCGTACCCTCGATCTCAAGGGCGGACCGACCCTGGGCGCGGAGGGCACCGTCGGCACCGCCGCGTCTTTCGACGGGACGGACGACTACATGCAGTCGGACATCCCGACGGTGGACGCCTCGGCCGGATTCTCCGTGTCGGCCTGGGCGAAGCTGTCGCGCATGCCGTCCGGTGCCGCGGTCATCGCCGCCCAGCCGGGTAACCACGCGCCGGGCTTCGAGCTGTACTACTCCAAGACCTATGACCGATGGGCCTTCAACCAGTACTCCGCCGACACGGCGACGGCGACCCCTATCCGGGTCATGCAGGCTGCAGCCGGGGGAGTCAAGGCCAACGAGTGGGTGCACCTCGTGGGCACCTACACCACCGCGGGCGACGCACTCACCCTCTACGTCAACGGCGTCGCCGTAGGCACCACTGCCTACTCCACCCCGTGGGACGCCCGCCGTGGTCTCCAGATCGGCGCGGGATCGTACGACGGCGCTCCGGGTTCCTTCTTCCCTGGCGTCATCGACGACGTGCGTCTCTTCGACAAGCCACTGAGTGTTACGGAGGTCGGCAGGCTGTACAACAAGCAGCCGCTCGGCGCAGGCCGCCCGGCCCTGGCGGCCTTCCCGCTGGACGAACAGCCGCTCCAGGACGATGGCACCGCGACCACTCAGGTGCATGGCCGGGGCGATGTGAAGCCCGCGGTGTTCCAGGGAGGCGTGAAGTCCGGCGACAGCGGTGTCGACGGCAAGGCCCTGACCCTCGACGGTGTCAATGACTACGCCACCACCGGCGGCCCGATGCTGAACAATCAGCGCAGCTTCTCCGTCGCCGCCTGGGCGAAACTTCCGACAGTCAAGCCCACCAAGCCGGCAGTCATTGCCACCCAGATGGGCGCGGTGAGGCCAGGTTTCGAGTTGTACTACTCGCCCACCTACGGCTGGACGTTCAACAACTACTCCGCCGACACCGCTGACGGGACCCCCGTGCGTGCCGCGCAGGGTGATCCCGCCATGGCGCCGGGCGGCACATGGACGCAGGTAGTGGGCTCCTACGATGCCGTGACCGACGACCTGCGACTGTACGTGCAGGGCAGATGGGTGGCCACCACCAAGTGGTCCACGCCCTTCTACGCGGGAGGCGCTGTACAGATCGGCGCCAGCATCGACAGCGGGGCGCAGGTCAGTTTCTTCCCCGGCCAGATCGACGACGTGCAGCTATACGACCGGGCGCTGTCCGCCCCGGAGATCGCTGAGCTGTACAAGGCTCGGCCATTGGTGAAGGGACGCTGGAAGCTGGACACGGCGATCGGCACTCCGTCCGTCTCTTCGGATGACATGCCCACGGTGGCCGACCAGCACGCGCTCACCCTCGGCGGAAATGCCAAGGTCGACACCTCCGGAAGCAGCAACTATGTCGGCACCGGCGGCCTGCTGCTCGACGGCAACGGAGACTATGCGGCGACGGCCGGCTCACCTGTGCACACCAACACCGGCTTCACAGTCGGGGCCTGGGTGACCACCGCAGCACGACCTCAGCAGCCGGTTACGGTGCTGAGCCAGGCGGGCGTCAACAACAGCGGCTTCATCGTCCGCTACCTGCCCGATCCGCCGCCTGCCGGTGAGACCGAGTCGATCAGCGGCCGCTGGCAGCTGGTCATGGCCGGCGCCGACTCGACCAGCGCCGCGACGGTGTCCGCCGAGCACACCAACTTCCAGAACAACACGTCCTGGAACCATGTGGCCGTCGTCTACGACGCCTTCACCGACCAGATGAGCCTGTATGTGGACGGCGAGCGCAGGCAGACCCTGTGCGCGGACGACGACAATGACGGCAACCCCGACGATGCCACCTGCACCGAAAAAGTCTCCTGGAACTCCAACGTGACCGCCTTCGACGCCACCAAGGGGCTGCAGCTCGGACGCGTCAAGACGGGCACAAGCACCTGGGGCGAGTACTGGCCCGGGGCGATCGACGACGTCTGGGCGATGGAGGGCGTGGCCACGGACAGGCAGATCGCCGCTCTGGCCAATGGCGTCGAACTGGCCACCAACCCCGGACCGTAGTTGTAGTTCCAGGCAAGTTGACCTCTTCGGATCCGTGGTCCGGCCGACGACGACCGGGCTGCGGATCCGCCTGAACAGCGCACAGCTGCGCCGCTGGCCGACCGGGCCGCCCCGTGGCCGCGAACGGCTTATTCCGTACCGAACACGTCTTGGCGTCGGCCAATAGACGGACGGCCGGAGCCGGGGCGGACACCAGCGGCCCGGCGTCAGGGATTCCGTGCGTCGCTGTTCCGGCTACCTACCGCCCTCGGCCCGTCACGGGCTACAGATCACCACAAAGATGAGGGGAACCATTTTGAGAACGGTCAGATGGCCCCGGCGCAGAATCGCCGGGGTCCTATCGGCGGTGCTGGTCGGTGCCCTTTTGCAAGGGGCGGGTACGCCTCTTGCCCGGGCCGATGACATGCCGGGCGTCCCGGCATCGGAGAAGGCGCTCACCGGGCATGGCGTGAAGCCGTTGCCTCGTGGGACGGAGGACGAGCCGAAATTGCCGGCGAAGTCGCCCCGGCACGTCTGGCCGCGGAGCGGAACGGCGAAGGTCACGCTGACACCGGGGGCCAAGGCAGTGACCCGGCGTGCCGGCGAGCTGCCGGTGTTCCTGACGGCTCCTGCCGCGAACAAGAAGCAGAAGACGGCCAATGCGTCGTCGACCGCGCTCTCGGGCACGGCGACCGTCAAGGTGCTCGGCGAGACCGCCGCCAGGAAGGCGGGCATCGACGGACTGCTGTTCTCCGTTCGCCGCGCGCCCGATGCCGAAGGAATCAAGGTCGGCATCGGCGTCGACACCTCTGCGTTTTCGCAGAGCTACGGCGGCGCTTACGCGTCCCGCCTGAAGCTGGTGCGGTTGCCTGCCTGCGCCGCCACGACCCCCCGACTGGCGAAGTGCCGCACCGGCGAGACTCTCGACGCGCGCACCAGGGGAAATACGCTCACCGCCGCCACCACTCTCGGCACCACGCCGACCCTCCTTGCGGCGACCACTGCCGCCGACGGCGGTACCTCCAGTGACCACGGAGACTACTCCGCGAGCGATCTGCCGGCCTCTGCGACCTGGTCGACCAGTCTCAACTCGGGCAGCTTCTCGTGGTCGTACGACATGCCGGTACCGGGTGTGCCCGGCAAGCTCGCGCCCTCAGTGGGTCTGTCGTACTCTTCCGGGGGCATCGACGGGCGCACATCGGCGACCAACAACCAGTCGTCGTGGGCCGGTGACGGTTTCGCGCTGTGGCCCGGTTCGGTGGAACGCAGCTACAAGCCGTGCGCCGAGGACGACGTGAAGAACGCCGACGGCAAGAAGCCCGGCGACATGTGCTGGGCGTACGACAACGCCACGATCTCGTTCAACGGTCACGCGGGTGAGCTGATCCCGGACGGCACGGACAACTTCAAGATCAAGGGCGACGATGGCACCAAGGTCGAGCGGGTCTACGGTTCCACCACCGACGTCCGCTCCAACGGCGCCCGCGACGACGAGTACTGGAGGGTGACGACCACCGACGGCACCCGGTACTTCTTCGGATACAACCGTCTCCCCGGTTGGGCGTCGGGCAAGGACACCACCGACTCCACCTGGACGGTCCCGGTCTATGGCGACGACGACGGTGAGCCTTGCCACCAGGCGTCGTTCGAGGATTCCTGGTGCCGTCAAGCCTGGCGCTGGAACCTCGACTACGTCGTCGACGTGCACGGCAACGCGATGGCGTACTACTACAAGAAGGAATCCAACTACTACGCCCGCAACTTCAAGCCTGCCGACGAGACGGTCTACGACCGCGGCGGCTACGTCGACCACATCGACTACGGGCTGCGCAATGACACCGTCTACTCGCAGAAAGCCCTGGGAAGGGTCGACTTCGTGAACGCCGAGCGCTGCCTTCCTGAGGCCGGTGTGACGTGCGACCCGTCGACGATCGACGACAAGAAGTTCTACTGGTACGACACCCCGTGGGACCTGAACTGCAAGTCCGGCGAGGACTGCACCAAGTCAGCGTCGCCCAGTTTCTGGACCCGGAAGAAGCTCTCCTCGGTCACGACCAACGTGCTGAAGTCGGACGGCACCTACATGCCGATCGACACCTGGGCCCTGGGTTACCGCTGGGGGATGGCGGACATCGACTACCAACTGCTGCTGGACTCGATCCAGCACACCGGTAAGTCGGCCACCCCCGCGATCACGCTGCCGAAGGTCACCTTCGGCTACGACCAGCGGGCCAACCGCCTCGACATCCCCGGTGACGACACCGCCCCCTTCATCAAGGAGCGGCTGTCCACCATTGCCGACGAGGCCGGCGGCCGGATGGACGTCGCCTACTCCTCCTCGGCCTGCGACGCCGGCAACCTGCCGACCCCGCAGACCAACACCACCCGTTGCTACCCGGTCTACTTCACCAAGTCCGGGGATGCCGCCCCGACGCTGCAGTGGTTCAACAAGTACGTGGTCGAGGCGGTCACCCAGACCGACCGCACCAAGGCGTCCCCTGACCAGGTCACACGCTACGACTACCTGGACGGGGCGGCCTGGCACTACACTGACGACGACGGCCTGACCAAGGAGAAGTACAAGACCTGGTCGCAGTGGCGAGGCTACGCCCACGTTCGCGTGCGCACCGGAGGCCAGGACCCGGTCGGGATGAAGTCGCAGACCGACCACTGGTTCCTGCGGGGCATGGACGGAGACCGCAAGGGCACGTCCACCGACGACGGAACCAAGTCCGTGACGGTGTCCGACGACAGCGGCGGCACGATCACCGACCACGATTCCGCGGCCGGTTTCGAGTACAAGACCGAGCAGTACAGCGGCCCGGGAGGCCGGGTGCTGGAGAAGTCCGTCAGCACCCCCTGGCACTACGAGACGGCCAAGCGGGTGCGCTCCTGGGGCACCACCACCGCCAACCTGACCGGGACCGGCTCGACGCGCACCTGGACCTCACTGGACGATGGCGCCGGTGAGAAGTGGCAGACGACGTCCGAGTCCAGCACCTTCGAGAACACCGCGGGCCGAGTTGTGCAGAGCGATGATCTCGGTGATACCTCCACGGCCATCGACGACCAGTGCACCCGCACCACCTACATCGACAACACCACCGCGTGGATCCTGACCAAGCCGTCCCGGGTAGAGACCGTCGCGGTCAAGTGCGACACCACACCGGACCGCAAGGTCGACATCATCACCGACATCCGTACGGCGTACGACGGCCAGGGGTACAACGCGGCCCCCACCAAGGGAGACCCCACCAGACTGGCCGCGCTGAAATCCCACAACGGCACCACGGCGACGTACCTGGAGTCCGGCGCCACCTACGACACCGCTTACGGGCGCCAGCTGACCAGCACCGACATCACGGGCACCGTAACCGCCACCGAGAGCACCGCGCCAGCGCGCACGGATCGGAACGACGGCCGGACCACCACCACGGTCTACACGCCCACGACCGGCTTTCCGACCACGATGAAGGTCGCCAGCCCACCTGCTACGGCGGGCAGCAGCACCACCGCGCAGAACGCGACCACCACTTACGACACCACCCGCGGGCTGCCGACAAAGGTGCTCGACACCAACAACAAGCAGACCGACACCACCTATGACGCGTTGGGCCGCAAGCTCAAGATCTGGCTGCCCGACCGTTCCAAGGCCAGCGACACCCCGAACTACGAGTTCGCCTACACCATCACCGACGGCAAACCTGTCGCGGTCACCTCGAAGACACTGAAGAACGACGGTTCCCAGCGCGCCTCGTACGTGCTGTACGACGGATTCTTGCGAGCCCGGCAGACCCAAGAACCCGGCCCCGACGGCGGACGGCTGGTAAGCGACACCTTCTACGACGAGCGCGGCCTCAAGGCGAAGGAGTTCGCTCCGTACTACAACGTCGCGGCCCCCTCCACCGAACTGCTCAAGCTCGACGACGCTCTGGCGGTGGAGACCCAGACCTGGAACACCTACGACGGCATGGGCCGCGTCGTGAAGTCCCAGCAGGTCGCCGGCAACGGCGACGGCGGAAAGGTACTGGCCACCACCAGCACCAGCTACGACGGCGATCGCACGTCTGTCACCCCGCCGGCGGGCGGCACGGCCACCACCACGATCACCGATGCCAGGGGCCGCATCACCGACCTGCTGCAGTACAAGGGAGCCAAGCCCACCGGCGCGGCGGACACCACACACTACGATTACGACCCGGTGGACCGGATCACCGCGGTGACGGACCCAGTCGGCAACCAGTGGACCTACACCTACGACCAACGCGGCAACTCGAAGAAGGTCCACGATCCTGACAAGGGCGACACCACCTACGTCTACGACGACCGCAACCAGCTGATCTCCACTACCGACGACCGGACCCCGAAGCAGACGATCACCCACGTCTACGACGACCTCGGCCGTGAGCTGGAGGTCCATGACGGCGACGCTACTGGTCCGCTGCTCACCAAGCGCGTCTGGGACCCGTCCGGCGCCGAGGGGCAGCCGGCTTCGGTGACGCGTTACATCGGCGGCGCGAGCGGCAGCGCCTACACCACGACCTTCAACATCTACGACACCCTCTACCGGGTCAACCGGAGCACCACCAGCATCCCGGCGACGACAGAGAACGGCGCGCTGGCTGGCTCCTACCAGTCGAACGTCAAATACAACACTGACGGCACTGTGCAGTCGAGCAGCTACCCGGCCGCCGGCAGCCTTGCTGCGGAGGTGCTCACGCCGACCTATGACGACGTGATGCGACCGGTCACGCTGACCGGCACCGGCGGTGTCAACTACACCACCAACACCTCCTACAGCTACACGGGCAAGCCGCTGCAGTTCACCTACCAGAACGGCGCCAAGAAGGCTCAGGTCACCAACACCTACCAGTGGGGCACCCAGCGCCTGGACAACTCACGTGTGGACCGCGAGGGCGTGCCTGGCATCGACAAGTCGTCCACCTACGGGTACGACGACGCCGGCAACGTCACCTCCATCAGCGACGTCTCACGCGACGGTACCGACAACCAGTGCTTCCAGTACGACTATCTCACCCGCCTCACCGAAGCCTGGGCGCAGGGCGCCACGGGCTGCTCCGCGCCCCCCAGCGGCCCGCTGCTCGGAGGCCCGGCGCCGTACTGGACGTCCTACACCTACGACGCCACCGGTAACCGGCACACCGAGACCTTGCACGACTCGACGGGCAACGCGGCCAAAGACGTCACGCGCGAGTACGCTTACCCCGACGCCAAGGCCACACGACCGCACGGGCTTCTCACCGTCACCACCACCACCCCTAACGCCACCGCCGTCGACTCCTACACCTACGACGGGGTCGGCAACACCCAGACCCGCACCATCGGCGGCGACAAGCAGGTCCTCGACTGGGACGCCGAGAATTACCTGGCGAAGGTTACCCAGGGCTCCAAGAGCACGTCGTACGTGTACGACGCCGACGGAAACCGTCTGATCCGGCGCACCGACAGCGAGACCACCCTCTACCTCGGCTCCACGGAGATCACCCTCGCCAAGAGCTCCGGCAGCACTCCCAAGGCCACCCGCTACTACGACCTCGGTGGCGGCAACCAGGCCATCCGCACCGACGACGGCAAGCTCTCCTTCCTTCTCGGCGACCACCACGGCACTTCCGAACTGGCCGTGAACGCGGCCGACCTGTCGATGCAGCAGCGTCGCTCCACTCCGTTCGGAGCGCCGCGCGGCAAGGCTCCGACCTCGTGGCCCGGCCAGCAGGGCTTCGTCGGCGGAACTCAGGACGCCGCGACGGGCCTCACTCACCTCGGCGCCCGCGAGTACGACCCGGATACCGGCCGCTTCCTCAGCGTCGACCCGGTCATGAACACGGCCGATCCGCAGCAGATGAACGGCTACAGCTACACCGAGAATAACCCGGTCACTTTCAGCGACCCCACCGGCCGCACCAAGTGCGACGTCAACCCGGAACTCTGCGGAAGGAAGGACAACACCAACCCCTGCAAGGCATCCTGCATCAAGAAGAACAAGGAAAAGGGCGACAGGGTAAACCGGGAAACCCAGCAGTATTTCGCGAAGCAGCGGAAGAAAGAGGCCAAGAAGGTCTACGACTACTTCTTCACTGCAGACCAGTGCACCTACAACCCCTACGTGGGTTCCTACACTCCGCTAGCCCTGAGTTGCTTCACCCAAGCGGAGATGGATGCCAGTAGGGAACTCGACAAGCAGTTCCTCTCCGCGCTCGGTGACATGACCATCGTCGAGCCCGCATACCAGTGCATGGTCAACGATAATCGCGACAAGTGCGACGTCATCGGCGAAGTCATGTCCCAGCCCTACGCTTTGGGCGAGGTTCCGGTCGTTATCCGCGGGACATCGCGCATTTCCCGCATGATGCTCCGGCTCCAAAAGGCATTGTGCAGCTTCACGCCGACGACCAAGGTGCTCATGAAGAACGGGCACGCCAAGGCGATCGGAAAAATTGAGCCGGGTGACGAGGTCGAAGCTGCAGACCCCGGGACCGGCCGGCACAAGGGTCCCCGCAAGGTCACGGCGCGACTCGCTCACCGCGACGGCGATCTAGTCAACCTGAGCGTCCGAGACGCCGAGGGGCGAAGCGGGATCATTCACGCCACGGCTAACCATCCGTTCTGGGATGATACCGCCCGCGCGTGGATCAGGGCCGATGCTTTGGTATGGGGTCACTCCCTGGCCTCTGGCAACGGCGACCGGGTCATCGTTGCCGGAGTGTCGGCCGTGCCCGGCGCGGCCGACATGTACAACCTCACCGTCGAGCAACTGCACACGTACTATGTACTGGCCGGAAATACGCCGGTTCTTGTACACAACGCGTGTGGTGGCCTGGGTGGTTTCAAGGTCGGCATGACGTCAGATGAAATCTCGGCAATAAACCAGGGCTATGGTGGGGAGCGACTGCTTAACGGTTCCCCCGAGAACGCTCTAATCAACGCGGATCGGTACGGTAGTTTCTGGGAGAAGTCGGCCGTGATGATTAGGGACATTGCCGGCAGCCACATGTTTGATAACGGAAATAAGCGCACTGCTGTGGCAGTTGTGCAGGAGTTGATGGACCGCAATAACATCATGAGTGGGCCATCAAACGATCAGCTGTGGAGCGTAGTCGGCAGAGTTGCGGACTCGCGGGAAGCTGGCCATACCAAGGACGTTGGCGAGATCGCGAAGATGTTGCGAGGGTACTAATGAGTGACTATGGGATCAACATCGAGCGGTTCATGGAGCAGCTGGGAAGCGTTGGCGTAACCATGATCCTCAAGGTGGACCACGAGAGGATGGCGGGCGGTGGAAAGCCTTGGACGATAGTTATGTCCGGCCCGGGGATGGGAGAGAAGGGGAGCATTCACACCGACTCCCACAGTCTCGAGGATTGCCTGGAATATGGAATTAGCGAGCTGCGCTCGCGGCCAGGCGGCTGGGAGTGGCTCGACGAGCTTTCCTGAGCGCTGAGAGAAAACATGAAGAAGGCCCGCCGGAATCGGATCCGGCGGGCCTTCTGGCCGTCTTGACGGCAGTAGTTGACGGCAACGTTAGCGGACGGGTGCTGCACAAAGCGGTGGCTCGTCGCCGTCGCCGGGGCCGGTGGAGGGCTTGCCGAGGGTACGGCCGAGGAGGTCGACCGCGTCGCGCTGGAGGCGAAGGCGGACGTGAGCGTAGACGGTGGCGGTTACGCCGATGTAGGCATGGCCGAGGAGTTCCTTGATGACGACGAGTTCGACGCCCTGTTCCAGGAGGAGGGTCGCGGTCGAGTGCCTCAGGTCGTGGAAGCGGATCTGTCGGAGGTCTGCGCGGCGGAGGAGTGCGTTGAAGTGTCGGGTGAGGGTGGCGGGTTCGATCGGGTGGCCGTCGGGCCGAGCGAAGACGTGGCCGCTGTCCACCCAGCCCGCGCCGGCCTCTTCCTTCTCCCGGGCCTGCTGCTTGCGGTGGGCGCGGAGTGAGAGCAGACAGGGGGGCCGGGAGGGCGATGCGGCGTTCGGAGCTGACTGTCTTGATGGGGAGAGTGGTCAAGCCGCCGCTGCGGGTGCGCTGGAGGGTGCGGCGGATGCTGGCGGTGCCGCTGCCGTGGTCGAGGTCTTCCCAGCGCAGGCCGAGGAGTTCGCCATTGCGGAGTGCGGTGCGGAGGGCGAGTTCGAACAGCGCGTGGAGGCGGTGGCCCTGGGCGGCGATGAGGAGGGCGCGGCCCTCGGCGGCGGTGAGGGGTTCGAACCGGCGGGGCCGAGGTGTGCCGGTGCGGACGTTGCGGGCGACGTTGCGCGGGATCTCTTCTTCCCGGACGGCGTGCTCCAGGGCGGACTTGAGGACGGAGTGGATGTAGGCGAGGGTCAGCGGGGAGAGCCGCTTGCCGCAGCACATGGCGGTCGCGCAGCAGCGGGGCTGGTTCCGGGCGGTGTCGAGGCCGCGGGCGCAGCACTGGCAGGTGGTGCGGAGCTGGTTGAGCCAGGTGCGCACGTCCTTGGCGGTGAGCTTGGCGAGCTTCTTCTTGCCGAGGCCGGGGATGAGGTAGCGGTTCATGCAGGCGGTGTAGCGGGTGTGGGTGTTCTCGCGGAGCTGGTGGATGGCAACGTTCTCCAGCCAGTACGTCAGATAGGCGGCGACGCTGCCCTGTGCGGTGGGGACGGGGACGCCGCGGTTGCTGACGGCGATCTTCTCGGTGAGCTTGGCGAGGGCTTCCTTGCGGGTGATTCCGTAGACGCGGACGCGCTTGCGGGTGTCGCCGGGGGCCAGGACGTAGCCGGCAGCTTCCCATCGGCCGTCCTTGCGCTGGTAGACGGTGCCGTCGCCGTTGGCGCGGACTCGGCGGGATGCAGGGGTGTCGCGGGGTGTGGTCATCAGGCGGCGTCCTGTTCGAGTCGGGTGCGAATGAAGTCGGTGAGGGCGTGGGTGGGGATGCGGCGGGCGCGGCCGAGGGTGATGGAGGCGAGCTGCCGGGTGCGGAGCAGGTCGTAGACGGCGGAGCGGCCGAGCTGGAGGCGGGCCATGACCTTGGGGGACCGTCAGCAGGTCTTCGCCCCTGCTCGGAACCGTGAGCAACGGGGCCATCAGCAGCCGCCCTCTGCGGTGAACTGCCGTTCCAGTTCTCTGCGGTGCCAGACGGCGGCGGCGAGGAGTTGCGCGCCGGGGCTGTAGCCCGAGCCGTGGTAGGCCCAGTGGCCGATGACGAGGGTTGTGCTCGGGTCGAGCTTGGGCAGGCCGGCGTGTGTG
Organism: Streptomyces sp. NPDC090108; assembly: GCF_044747185.1. Lineage (NCBI taxonomy): Bacteria > Bacillati > Actinomycetota > Actinomycetes > Kitasatosporales > Streptomycetaceae > Streptomyces > Streptomyces sp. NPDC090108. Next base: position 809,820 of record NZ_JBIVDQ010000003.1, on the reverse strand, counting down.
TGGGCCTGTTCGGTGCGCCAGGCGCGGCGGTCGTCGCGGAGCGCGCCGAGGGTGACGGAGTAGCAGCGGGACTTGGTGGAGAAGTGGCCCCGGAAGCCGAGCATGTGTGCCCATTTCCAGAGCTTGAGCGCTTCGAACTCCGGTCGTTTGCCCAGTTCCCAGCAGGTGCGGATCATCTGCCGCACGTGGCGTTCGACGGCGAGGCGGGGCAGCGGCCGGGCCTGTCCGGTGCCGGAACACGTGGTGCAGGTGACCGGGGTTCCGTGTGCGGCCAGGGTCATGCCGCGTCCCTGGCAGGGGCGGCAGAACAGGGCGCGGTCGAGAGCGCCGGAGGAGTCGGCGGACTTGGTGGCGTACTTGGCCACGTAGGCGGCGACCGCGTGATCGGTCAGTTCGGCGTCGGTGCCGAAGGCGGCGATCTCGCGCACGTCGAGCTGTTCGCCCCAGACGAGTTCGTGTTCCCCGACCGCGTCCGAGACGACGCTGATCGAGACGCGGGCGGCGGCGGCCCGGATGGCGTCGGCGAGCATGGTGACAGTGGCGGCCGGGGGCGGGGGCTGGGTGCTGCCGTCCGGTCCGTCGAGGCGGATCACGGCGTGGAAGTGGACCAGGCCGCGCTTCTGGTACTCGGCGACCTTGGCGAAGGACACCCGCAGCACGGCGCGGGCGGCCTTCTGGGTCAGGCCGAGCCGGACGGCGATCTCGCGGCGCAGGTAGGTGGTGAAGCGGGCCCACAAGGCCCCGGCGTGAGCGTTGAAGAGGACCGCGCCCGCGTAGTCATACGTTGCCGGGTCCAGCGGCGTGCTCAGCAGCGCGTCTGTGGGTTCGTGACGGGTGCCGCAGCGGCAGGGCCGGGTGTCGGGACGGTTGTGGACGGGGCCGAAGGAGGGGGCGGTGAGGGTGGCGAAGACGCGGGGGTGGGTGCGGACGGTGTTAGGGACGGTCTTGCCGCCGGAGAGGCCGGCGCGGATGAGGTGGTAGGTGTCGGCGGCGTAGAGGCGGGAGCAGGCCGGGCAGCGGGAGGCGCGGCGGTTGCCGCACGCGGTCAGCAGGCTGCCCGTGGGCTCGGTGTCGGTGGTGTAGGAGCGCAGGACTTCACCGGTCGTGGTGTCGAGGGTGGTGGTGCGGCCGGTGAGGCGGACGGGTTCGGTGCAGCCGCCGAGGTGTTCGATCTGCTGTTGTGCGCGGTCGAAGTCGGGGTGGTTGACGAGGTGGAGCAGGTCCCGTACGGCGGGGCTTGCCACGTGGTGCAGGTCCAGGGTGACCATTCGGGGCGTGTCCCTTCTGTTCGGGTGGGCGGCCCCGAGCAGCAACCGGCCAGACGTGGAGGCGTGTTGGTGCTGCTCGGGGCATGACGAACCAGGCCCAGGGGCGGGTGTGGGGTTCAGTGAGGGGGATGCGGCCAGTGCGGGCCGGCGCTCAGAGCTGAGCGAGAGCGGCGGTGGCCACCGACAGGGCGACGCCCATGCGCGTGCCCAGATGGGCGGCGGTGATCGGGGTTCCGTGCTCGGCGCGGTGGGTGTCCGCGATGCGCCGGGCCGCGTCCAGCAGCGCAGCGGGCAGGGCCGGGCCGGAGGCGGGCCGGGCCGCCTTGGCGACGATGACTGGCTGAGTGACGGCCGGAGTCGGAGCGGGCTCCAGCACCTCGATTAGGGAGGCGGCGATGTCCGGGGCGGGCGTAGGGAGTGCCGATTCGAGTGACGGTGCGGTGTCGGGATCCGCCTCGGTGGCAAGGGCGGCGGCGGTGGCCTCCAGGTGCGGGGTGGGGCGGGTGAGAGTGTGGAACTGGGCGAGGAAGACGGGGCCGACGTGGCCCCAGCCGAGCAGCAGGAGCGGCGCGACGGTGTCCAGACAGGCGCGGCCGTAGCGTCCGGTCAGCAGGGGTTCGGCGGTGTTCAGGGCGAGGGTGAGCAGCCCGCACAGGTGCAGCAGCCGGGTACCGGCCCGCAACTCGACCTCGGTTACGCCGCTCAGGGCCAGGAACCGCAGGGCGACCAGGAGCCCGACGACGGACAGGTCCACCATGGGGGCGATCAGCGGCGCGATCGGGTGCGGAACACCGAGCCGCAGGGCGAGCGCCCAGACGTTGCCGAAGGAGAAGACGAAGGCCAGGGCCGCGATAACCGCCATGACCACGGTCACGATGCGCCGGGTGTACCGTTCCTCCGCCATGCGCGGAACTTCCTCGCAAGGCGTGGAGTCAGGGCGTTCAGGGCTTAGACAGGGAGACGGCCGGACCGTCCAGCCCGTCGTCGCCAGGGTTCGTACGGCCGGTGGTGTCGAGGAGGGCGGTCAGGGCGTGGGCGGGGATGCGGCGGGCGCGGCCGAAGGTGATCGAGGCGAGCCGCCGGGTGTGGACGAGGCCGTAGACGGTGGGGCGGCTGATCTTCAGGAGGGCCATGACCTCGGGGACGGTGAGCAGTTCGGCGTCGGCGGTCACGCGATTGCCCTCGTCTGGACGGTAGTGGTCAGCGGGCCGATGGAGTGACCGGCCCGGTCACCGGAGCCTCGCGCATGCCGGGGCGGCTCGGCTGCTCGGTCCCGACTGTCGGCGGCGGTTGCAGAGCAGCGCGGGCGCGGCCTCACCTTGAGGCGTTCTTCGGCTGTATGTACTACGCGGTCATGCGACCAGCGGAGGTCATTCACCTTCGCCTCGAACAGTGCCACCTGCCCGAGGCGGGTGGGGGATGCTCAACCTGTCGGGCGGCGTCGTCACCGCGGGAAAGGAGTGGACCGACGACGGCGCTGTGCACGAGGTGCACTCGCTCAAGCGGCGCGTGCGGCTACCGCGACTCGGCCTGTGCCCATCCCGCCGCAGTTCGTGCGTATCCTCCGTGGTCACATCGAACGGTTCGGCGTGGCACCGGACGGCCGACTGTTCCGAAACCAGGCTGGCAACTATGTGGACCCTGCCGCATACGGCACCACGTGGGCTCGGGCGCGGGAGCGCGTCCTGACCCGGACGGAGCGCGCCTCCGGTCTGGCCAAGCGGCCCTACGACCTCCGGCATGCCGGGATCTCGTTCTGGCTGTACTCCGGTGTGGACCCGGCCGAATGTGCTCGCCGCGCGGGCCAGAGCATCGAAGTCCTCTTCCGCCACTACGCCAAGTTTCTGGACGGCGTCCGGGAGCAGGCCAACCGTCTCATCGAGGAGTCCATGCAGGAGTGGGATCGCGTCAGCCAGGGCGCGGCCCCCACGGGGTGAGCCGGGATCTGGACCGGAAATAGACCGGAAGAGCTGGTCAGGAGCGGGATGGCCGTGGGATGAACTGGGAGTTACAGCACAATCCAGTCCTTGCCCTGAGTGGGGCGAGCGAAAGGCGCCTGACGGGTAAAGGCCCAGGTCAGACGCCTTTTCTCGTGTGTCTAGAAGAACCCGAGCTTCTTCGGCGAGTACGACACCAGCAGGTTCTTCGTCTGCTGGTAGTGCTCCAGCATCATCTTGTGTGTCTCCCGGCCGATGCCCGACTGCTTGTAGCCGCCGAACGCCGCGTGGGCCGGGTAGGCGTGGTAGCAGTTGGTCCAGACGCGGCCCGCCTGGATGGAACGCCCGGCCCGGTAGGCGGTGTTGATGTCACGGGTCCACACGCCGGCACCGAGACCGTACAGCGTGTCGTTGGCCATCTTGATGGCGTCGTCGAAATCGCCGAACGACGTCACCGAGACGACCGGGCCGAAGATCTCCTCCTGGAAGATCCGCATGCGGTTGTCGCCCTCGAAGATGGTCGGCTGGACGTAGTAGCCGCCCTTCAGTTCACCGTCGTACTCGACGCGCTCCCCACCGGTGAGGACCTTCGCGCCCTCCTGCCGGCCGATGTCCAGATAGGAGAGGATCTTCTCCAGCTGGTCGTTGGAGGCCTGGGCGCCGATCATCGTGTCGGTGTCGAGCGGGTGTCCCGGCTTGATCTGCCGGGTGCGGGCCACGGCCGCCTCCATGAAGTCGGCGTAGTGGCCGCGCTGGACGAGCGCCCGGGACGGACAGGTGCACACCTCGCCCTGGTTGAGCGCGAACATCGTGAAGCCCTCGAGGGCCTTGTCGCGGAAGTCGTCGTCGTGCGCCCACACGTCGTCGAAGAAGATGTTCGGCGACTTGCCGCCCAGTTCCAGCGTGACCGGCTTGATGTTCTCCGAGGCGTACTGCATGATCAGCCGCCCGGTCGTGGTCTCCCCGGTGAACGCCACCTTCGCCACCCGAGGGCTGGAGGCCAGCGGCTTGCCCGCTTCCACGCCGAAGCCGTTCACGATGTTCACCACACCCGCCGGCAGCAGGTCGGAGATCAGGCTCATCCAGTAGTGGATGGACGCCGGAGTCTGCTCGGCGGGCTTGATGACGACCGCGTTGCCCGCGGCGAGCGCCGGAGCGAGCTTCCACGTCGCCATCAGGATCGGGAAGTTCCAGGGGATGATTTGCGCGACGACCCCGAGCGGCTCGTGGAAGTGGTACGCCACGGTGTCGTCGTCGATCTCGCCCAGCGATCCCTCCTGCGCGCGGATCGCGCCCGCGAAGTAACGGAAGTGGTCGATGGCCAGCGGGATGTCGGCCGCCAGGGTCTCGCGTACCGGCTTGCCGTTCTCCCAGCTCTCCGCCACCGCGAGCCGTTCGAGGTTCGCCTCCATGCGGTCGGCGATCTTCAGCAGGATGTCCGAGCGCTCGGTCACCGACGTACGGCCCCACCCGGGTGCGGCCGCGTGCGCCGCGTCCAGGGCCCGCTCGACGTCCTCCGCGGTTCCGCGCGCGATCTCCGTGAACGGCTGTCCGTTGACCGGTGACGGATTCTCGAAGTACTGCCCCCGGACCGGCGGCACGTACTCACCGCCGATGAAGTGGTCGTAACGCGCCTGGTAGGAGACGATCGCGCCGTCGCTGCCGGGCGCCGTGTAACGGGTCATGCTGATCTGCCTCCCGGTGAAGCCGCCGCCCGCCGTCGGGCTGCGTTCGGCGCGAGGCTAGAGGGGGAAACGTTGCGGGTACGTTGCACCGCCGGCCGGAACAGGCCGGCGGCCCGCCACGCTCCGGTGTCCCGGCTCCGCGGGTGCGGCCAGTTCGGCCTCCAGCGCCGCGAGCCGCGCCCGCACGGGTGCCGTCGCCCGTACGGCCGCGAGCGCCCGCCACACCTCCAGGTCGGCCTCGCCCCATGGTGCGTGCGCCCAGTCCGCCAGCAGGTCCGGATCGCCGTGAGCGATCAGCGCACCGCGCAGCCCGTCCGCGAGCCGCCGCCTGAGCCGTACGATCGCGGGGGCCTGTGATCCCGGCAGCAGCGGCCCCTCGTACGCCTCCGCCGCCGCCGTGAGCGCCCCCGCCCCGAGCCGCCGCTCCACCACGGCGGCGTCGGACTCGACCGCCACCGTCAGACGGTACGGCCGTGACTCCAGCACCCCCGGCCCCAGGAGGCGCCGCAGCCGGGACAGTTCGGCCCGCAGCGTCACCGGGGTCACCGTCTCGTCCTCGTACAGGGCGCACAGCAGCTCGTCCCCGGTCATGCCTTCGGGATGACGGGCCAGAAGGACGACGATCTCGCTGTGCCGCCGGCTCAGCCGGATCCGCCGGCCGTCGTCCGCACGCAGCTCCGCCTCGTCACGGCCCAGCGCGTACAGCAGGTGCGCCGCCCCGGCCTCGGCCGGCGGGGCGAGCAGAGCCAGCTGCGACTCGGCCGCCCGGGCCACGGCCTGCACGAACCCCAGGCTGTGCGGGTGCGCCAGGCCGTCCCCGCCGGTGATGTCCACCGCGCCGAGGACCCGGCCGGTGCGCGGATCGTGGACCGGCGCGGCCGCGCAGGTCCACGGCTGGACCCGACGGATGAAGTGCTCCGCGGCGAACACCTGCACCGGCCGGTCCACCGCCACCGCCGTGCCGGGCGCGTTGGTGCCCATTGCGGCCTCCGACCAGCACGCCCCCGGAACGAAGTTCATCCGGTCCGCCCGGCGCCGGGTCGTCGGATGCCCCTCGACCCACAGCAGCCTGCCGTGCGCGTCGCACACCGCCAGCAGATGCTCCCCGTCGGCGGCGAACGTGCCCATCAGCTCCCGGAACAAAGGCATCACCCGGGCCAGCGGATGCTCGGCACGGTACGTGCCGAGGGTGTCCTCGGACAGCTCCACGCACGCGCTGCCTTCGGGCCCCACTCCGGCACGCGCGCTGCGCCGCCACGACTCCGCCACCACCGACCGTACCGGCCGCGGCACCGTACCGGCGGTGGTGAACAACTCGTGCGCCCGGCGCAGCACCCGGGTCCGCTCGGCGGGGTCGGCCCCCGGCTCCAGGGCAACCCACGGATCGGTCAACTCGGCCTCCCCGGAAGTGAAACGACGTTCCCCATCGTCACGCGCCGTGTTCGCCGGGACAACCGCTTCGACGTCCGCCTAGGCGAAATTGACCATTCTGATGTAGCGGACCCAGTCCCAGCCCGGACCCGGGTCGGTGTGGTCGGTGCCCGGTACCTGGGAGTGGCCGAGGATGTGCGCCCGGTCCTTGGGGATGCCGTACCGGTTGCAGACCGAGGCCGTCAGTTTCGCGGACTGCTCGTACAGCGCGTTCGTGAGATAGGCGGGCTGGTCCACCCAGCCCTCGTGCTCGATGCCGACACTGCGTGTGTTGTAACCCCAGTTGCCCGCGTGCCAGGCGACGTCGGCCTCTCTGACGCACTGGGCGATGTGGCCGTCCGCCGAACGGACCAGGTAGTGCGCGGACACCTGCTTCTGCGGGTTCTGGAAGATGGCCAGGGTGTTGGCGTACGTCTCCTGCGTGATGTGGATGATCACACGATCGACGGCGTACGTGGAGGGCCGGCTCGACGCGGTGTAGTTGCCGGTGCTCGCCGGACGCCACTCGGCGGTGGGGAAGTCGACGGCGGCCTGCGCGCCGGCCCGGGCTTCGGGGAGCAGTGCGTAGGGGACGGCGGAGAGGGCCGCGCCCTTCAGGAGCCTTCGCCTGCTGAGGCGCTGTCGATCCCGGTTGTCGTCCATCGGCGGGTGCCTTTCGAGGAGTGGGGGAGCAGGGGCGTGATCTGACCCGGGGTCTGCTGAAGCGGGATCAGAGGCCGAGTGTCCGGGCCGTCTCCCGCAGCCGTGCGTGCACGCCGCGGTAGGTGCTTCGTGCGGGCAGCCATTCCTTGCGGAGCTTCGCCACGCAGGTGTAGTTGGTGTCGCACACGTTGGCCAACGGTGATTCCACCGCCTGGGTTGCGAACTGGTACGCGTCCAGCGCACTGAATCCGTAGTCGCGCACCAGCCACTGCACCAGGTCGAGCTGCGAGATCCGGAACGCGTCCTCCAGCGGGCGCGCCGAGCCGGTCGAGATCAGATGCGTGTCCGACTCCAGACGGGGCCAGGGAGTCGCGACGTCCTTGAGGAGTTCGACGATCACCACGGTGTTCATCGCACACTCCACGGCCACCCCGCAGGTCTCGCCCTCCCCCTGCCGGGCGTGCCCGTCGCCGAGGCTGAGCAGCGCGCCCTCGACGTTGACCCCCAGATAGCAGGTCACACCGGCCCGCATCTCGGGCGTGTCCATGTTCCCGCCGTGCGCGTCCGGGACCAGCGCCGAGCGCACCTCCAGGTTGGCCGGGGCCACACCCACCGTGCCGTGCATGGGATCGAGCGGCAGTTCCACCTCGATGTCGCTGTCCCGCGCCCGGAACAGAGCCGTGCGCCTGTCGCGGTCCAACTGCCAGATCCACACCCGTTCGGGGAGGGGAGGCTGAAGCGTCGCCGTGGTGTGCGTCGACGTGAGGGCCCCGAAGAGCGGCACGGTGGTCGACGCCGCCCAGTCCCTGGCCGGTTCGACGGACACGAAGTGCACGGCCACCGTGTCACCGGGCTCGGCGCCCTCGATGTGGAAGGGACCCGTCTGCGGATTGAGGAAGGGGAACTCGCAGACCTCTGACACGAGGTCCTTCTCGGAACGCACCCGCCCGTTGAAGCAGTCCTCGGTGTACAGATCGAGGACCGTGCCCGGCTGGATCCGCGCCACCGCGGGCGCGCCGCCGAACGTCCACGCGTAGGCGTGCTGCTCCGGACGGACGGTCAGGATCCGGGGGTCGGTCATGGCGGTACCTGCCTTTCTGCTCGGGCGGGTCATCGGCCGGGGGCGGCGGAGGCCCGCGGCCGGCCGATGACCCGCGTGCCTTCGGTCCCTTACGAGACGTGGAGCCTGAGGCTTCCGGAGTGGACGCCCGGGGCTTCCGGACGGGCCGGCGGGCGGGACGCGCAGGACGGACAGACGTGCGTGACTCAGCGCGGCGCGGTTCCGGTCGGCTGCTCCTCGGCCGCACCGGCCTCGGCGACATGAACCCGCGCGGTGGCGGCTATTCGCTCCGGGTGACGCCGTAGCAGTACGAGCAGGACCACCACACCGGCCGCCATCCAGAGGCCGACGATCGGACCGGCGTACGACACGGGCGCGGTCAGCTCGGACACGAAGTCGAACACCGGCAGCCCCGCGGCTGTCAGGAGCGCCGGTACGAAGGCGGCGATGCCCAGCAGGGGAAGCAGCAGATGGCGGACGGGCTTCAGCCGCTCGCGACCGCCTCGCAGGAAGTAACCCACGCAGGCGAGGTCGACCACGATGTAGACACCCACGACCACCGTCACGATGACCGTGGCGAGCAGGAGGAAGGCGGTCACCGGGTCGTAGGCGAAGCCGAGTCCCAGAACGGCGCCGACGGCGACCACGGTCTGCAGCGCGATGCCCGCCACGGGGGAGCGGTGCCGGGGATGAAGGGCGGCGAGCAGGCCGGGCAGCACCCGGATGCGGGCGAGCGCGAAGGCGGTGCGGGTGGAGACGTTGGCACATGCGTTGGCGTTGGCGACCGTGGAGTTGATCACCGCGAGGAACACCAGTACCCAGAAGAGACCGAAGGAGGCACGGGCCACGCCCTCCCAGGACGCCGGACCCGACGCACCGAACTTCGCGAACCGGTCCGGGCCGACGTACACCGTCATGGCGTACGTCGTGAGGACGTAGAACACGCCGATGCCGAGAGCGGCTCCGAGGACCGCTCGGTGCATGGTCCGCCGGGGATCGCGCGTCTCCTCCGCCAGGGGCGCCGCCGCCTCGAAGCCGGCGAACGCCAGCACCGTGTACACGGACCCGGCGAACACCCCGCTGACCCCGGCGTATCCGTCCGCTGTGTGGGACGTGCCGAACACCGACAGCGTGTTGGCGTCGCCGGCCTTGCCGATGAGCCAGAGGGCGAACACCAGGAAGACGAGGATCTCGAAGATCCCGAGGACGGTGCCGAAGCGGGCCGAGGCCCGCACCCCCAGATAGCCGGCGACGGCGATCACGGCCGCGCCTGCCAGCGACCACGGCCACCACAGGTCCGCCGGGCAGGAGGACCATTCCTCGTGCAGCGTGCCCGCGGCCGTGAACCCGAGCTGCAGCAGCAGGAGCGGCGGGACGAGCATCTCGACGAAGACGTAGCCCCAGCCCACCAGGAAGCCGATCGCCGGGTGCAGTCCCCGTGCGGCGTAGACGGCCACCGAGCCCGCCGCGGGTAACTCACGCGCCAGCTCGGCGACACAGAACGCGGTGAACAGGCACGCCACCAGGGCGATCAGCACCGCGAGGGGCAGGCTGCCGCCCGCGAACGCGGCGCCCGCCGGGATCGACGCCGCCACCGCGGCGGCCGGAGCCATCGCCGTGACGCTCTGGAACAGGACCTCGCGCAGCCCGATGGCGTCACGCCGCAGTGTCCCGGTCGTCTCCACTTGCATGCGTCCCCCCGATACGTGTCAGCCCGCTGTCCCCTGTGTGTGCGCACTCGTTCGCCCCGCGAGCGCTCCGCCCCGTCCGGTCGGCGGCTGCGCCTCGCGTGATTCACGGTACGGCGCGGGGGAGTTGGGCAGAAGGGTGCGCGATGGATCCGTGGACAGCCGGCTGACTGTGGACAACTCGGCCACCTGATCGGGTGAGACAGGGACGGCCCACGCAGGCCGTGTCCGTTCGGTTGCCGGACTGTCGCCCGGGGCGGGGCGGGGCGGGGCGGGGCGGGGCGGCGCCGGGGCCGGGGCCTGGGGCCGGGCTGAGTCCTGGACGATGGCGACATCGATTGCACAGGCACCCCCGATTCGCCGCAGCCGGTGAACGTGCCCCGCCGTCGGCCGCCGCCCCCGCGCCGTGGGGGAGAGCCCCCGACTCTCAGGAGCGCCGCGCCGCCACCGATGCCGGATCGTCGAGCACGGCCCGGACCACGGCGTGGGCCGCGCCCAGCAGCGGTCCCTGCGGGCCCAGCCCGGACACCCTCACCGGGCAGGCCGGTCCCGCCGTACGCCCGCGCAGTTCTGCTTCGAGAGACGGCAGCAGCCACGGAGCAAGGCCCGCCAGCGCTCCGCCGAGGACGACCGCCTCGGGGTCGAGCAGGTTGACCGCTCCGGTCAGGGCGATGCCCAGCGCCGTACCGGCGTCGTGCAGGGCCGCGCGCACGGACTCGTCGCCCTTCTCGGCGCGCTCCGATAGCAGCCCGACCGCGTCCGCGTCCCGTCCGATGCCGGCCGCCCGGAGCACGGCCTCCTCACCGGCGTACTGCTCCAGGCAGCCGCGTCCGCCGCACGGGCACGCGGGCCCGTCGGGCCGGACGGGCACATGGCCCAGCTCGCCCGCGAATCCACGTGTTCCGGACAGCACCCGACCGTCCACCACGACCGCGGCGCCGATGCCGATCTCCGCCGACACGTGCAGGAAGTCGCGCGGGGTGCCGGCACCGAGCCACAGTTCGGCGAGGGCACCGAAATTGGCCTCGTTGCCCACGGTGGGCGGCAGGTCGCCGGGGAGCAGGGCGCCCAGGTCCGTGTCGTGCCAGTCGAGATTCGGCGCACGGACGACCGTGCGGCCGTCCCGGGCCACCAGACCGGGCACGGCCACCGCGAGCCCGGCGGCCCAGAGCCCTTCCCGCTCCGCCTCTGCCACGACCTGCCGCACCAGCGTCGCCAGTTCCCCGGTCACCGCGCCAGGGGCGCGCCCCCGGTTGGAGCCGTGCCGTACGGCCCGTGCGCGGACGGTGCCGCGCAGGTCGACGGCGCACACCGCGAGATGGTCGACCCCGATCTCCGCGCCGATGCCGGAGGGACCCCGCCCGCTCACGGCGAGCGCCGACCCGGGGCGCCCCACCCGGCCCGGCCGCTCGGGGCCCAGTTCCTCCACCAGGCCCCAGCGGACCAGGTCCTCCACGAGAGTCGAGACCGCCGCCCTGGTCAGGCCGATGTGCGAGGCGACCGCCGCTCTCGACAACGGACCTTCCTGGTTCACGGCATGCATGACTCGGGCCAGATTCCGGCGGCGCATGCCCTGCTGAGTGTCCGGCAGGGCGCTTCCTGTGCCGGTCGGGCCCCCCTCGTGCGGCGGTACGGTCATGCCTCCGTCAATCCTCGGTGTCGTCTGTGCGTGAACACAGGGGGCGGATCGTCCTCACGCGCCCCGCGGCGGGCGCAACGCCTCCGTCTTCGGCGGCGGCCGCCGCGAGCAACCCGACAGGGTACGGACGCCCGCTCACGGCCGGGCTGTGAGAGCGGCCGGAGTGCCCCGTTCACCCTCGGCGCGCACGGACGGCCGGTCCCGGCCCTCGGCCCGGCCTCGGTTCCTCCGGGCGGAACCGATCCGCCGTCCGCCCGGAGCAGCCGCCCCGCCTGCTCAGCGCGCTTCCGGTGCCCGCTCCAGCAGCGATCCCGCATCGGAGAGTACCCCGGAGATCCGCGCCAGTGCCGCCTCGTCCCGCTCCACGGCCTCCAGCACCGGACCCGCGGCCGTGTTCCAGCGGCGGGCCACGGCCCCCGGATCCTCGCCGGTCAGCAGGCCCGCAGCCTGCGCCGCGGCGCCGAGGGCGACCAACTCCTTCGCCTCCGGTACCTGAACGGGGCGCCCCGAGAGCCGTCGAACCGTCCGTTGCCAGGCGGTACCCCGGGCGCCGCCGCCGATGAGCAGCAGCGGAGCGCTGCGGTCCGCGTCCTGGTCGAGGACCAGGTCGAGTGCGCCGAGCAGCGAGTGGACCGCGCCGTCGTAGGCCGCCTGGAGCACCTGGCCGGCCGTCGTGTCGTGGCGCAGCCCGTGCAGCAGGCCGGCAGCGTTCGGCAGGTTCGGGGTGCGCTCCCCGTCCAGATACGGCAGGAGCGTGACGGACGTCCCGGGCTCGACGGCCTCGCGGTCCAGACCGAGCAGGGCCGCGATCCGGTCCACGGCGAGCGTGCAGTTCAGCGTGCAGGCGAGTGGCAGCCAGTCCCCGTGCGCGTCGGCGAAGCCCGCCACCGTGCCGGTCGGATCGGCGGGGCGGTGCCGGGACACGGCGTACACGGTGCCGGAGGTGCCGAGGCTCAGCACCGGGGTGCCCGGCCGCAGACCGAGGCCCAGCGCGGCGGCCGCGTTGTCGCCCGTGCCCGGCGCCACCAGGGTGCCCTTGGAGAAGGGCAGGTCATGGCTGTCGCGCACGGTGCCGGCCACCTCGCCTGGGCGTGCCACGCGGGGGAGCAGTGCCGGGTCGAGCCCCACGTGCGCCAGGGTGTCCTCGTCGTACGACTCCGTGCCCGACGCCCACCAGCCCGTGCCGGATACGTCGCCGCGGTCCGTGGTGCCCTCACCGGTGAGGCGTTCGGTGAGGTAGTCGTGGGGGAGCCGTACCGCCCTCGTCGCGCGGGCGGCCTCCGGTTCGTGCTCGGCCAGCCACGCCCACTTCGTCACCGTGAACGACGCGCCGGGCACGCTGCCGGTGCGCTCGGCCCAGGCCTTCGGGCCGCCCAGCTCCTCGACGAGCCGGCGGGCCTGCGGAGCGGAGCGGACGTCGTTCCACAACAGCGCGGGGCGGACCGGCTCGCCCCGGCGGTCCAGGGTCACCAGTCCGTGCTGCTGGCCGCCGACCGACACGGCGGCCGCCTCGTGCGCCGCGTCGCCGCACTGACGCAGCGCCTCGCACAGGGCGTCCCACCACTGACGCGGATCGCTCTCACGGCCCGCGCCGGAGGACACCGTGTGCGGCGCCTGGCCACTCGCCACGACACGCCCGGTGGCCGCGTCGACGACCAGCGCCTTCGTGGACTGTGTGGACGAGTCCACTCCGACGACGAGTGGACCCTCGGCTGCTGACATCGGGCTCTCCCTCTTTCACGGCTGACGACCGGCTTCACGGCTGACGACTGAGCTCGCGGCCGCCGGCCGAGGAGTACGGCCGGCTTCCGCGCGGGACGTGCGATGGGCCGCCGGGTACACCGGACCGAAGGCACCGGCCAGGGTGCCCCGACGTCTTCGGCACACCTTGTCTCTTCCCAGAGGCGCGTCCGCATACTAATTTGTAAACGGCCATGACGAAATAGTCGTACGCACCGAGGAGCCACGGCAATGAGCTACCAGCCCACCCCTGAGGACAAGTTCACCTTCGGCCTGTGGACCGTCGGCTGGCAGGGGAGGGACCCGTTCGGCGACGCCACGCGCCGGGCCCTCGACCCTGTCGAGACGGTGCAGCGACTGGCCGGACTGGGTGCCCACGGCGTCACCTTCCACGACGACGACCTGATCCCCTTCGGCGCCTCGGACGCCGAGCGCGAGTCGCACGTCAAGCGCTTCCGGCAGGCCCTCGACGCGACCGGCATGAAGGTCCCGATGGCCACCACGAACCTCTTCACGCACCCCGTCTTCAAGGACGGCGCGTTCACCGCCAACGACCGCGACGTCCGCCGTTACGCACTGCGCAAGACCATCCGCAACATCGACCTCGCCGCCGAACTCGGCGCGAAGACGTATGTCGCCTGGGGCGGACGCGAAGGCGCCGAGTCGGGCGCGGCCAAGGACGTGCGCGCCGCCCTCGACCGCATGAAGGAGGCCTTCGACCTCCTCGGCGAGTACGTCGTCTCCCAGGGCTACGACATGCGGTTCGCCATCGAGCCCAAGCCGAACGAGCCGCGCGGCGACATCCTGCTGCCCACCGTCGGCCACGCCCTGGCCTTCATCGAGCGCCTCGAACGCCCCGAGATGTACGGCGTCAACCCCGAGGTCGGGCACGAGCAGATGGCCGGACTCAACTTCCCGCACGGCATCGCCCAGGCCCTCTGGGCGGGCAAGCTCTTCCACATCGACCTCAACGGCCAGTCCGGCATCAAGTACGACCAGGACCTCCGCTTCGGCGCCGGCGATCTGCGGGCCGCCTTCTGGCTCGTCGACCTCCTGGAGAGCGCCGGGTACGACGGGCCGCGCCACTTCGACTTCAAGCCGCCGCGGACCGAGGACCTCGACGGCGTTTGGGCGTCCGCCGCCGGCTGCATGCGCAACTACCTGATCCTCAAGGAGCGCGCGGCCGCCTTCCGCGCCGACCCGGCGGTCCAGGAGGCCCTGCGCGCCTCGCGGCTGGACGAGCTGGTCCAGCCGACCGCGGCGGACGGTCTCCAGGCACTCCTCGCGGACAGCACGGCCTTCGAGGAGTTCGACGTGGAGGCCGCCGCGGCCCGCGGCATGGCCTTCGAGCAGCTCGACCAGCTGGCGATGGACCATCTCCTCGGCGCCCGGGCCTGAACCCGCACATGTGCGTGGAGGGCCGGCTCGCCGGCCGGAGCACGCGCGCCTAGAGCCTCTTTCCGGAGGCGCTGCCGGATCTGTACCGGTGCCGACAGCGCCTCGGCGAGAGGGCACGCACACAAGAAGAACCATGTACGGGACGAGGCTCATGGGGGCGCGAGGCGAGCGCGCGGCAGGCGGCGCGAGCCCGCGACAGCTTCCGCGCGCGGGTCGCCACGCGACCGGGAGGCCGGGAGGCTGTTCGGCATGTCCCTGGTGCCCGTACAGCCTCCGCCGTCCGGACAGCCGGGTGGCGCGTGGGGCGAGCCGGTCCCGCCGAGCAGACCCGAGCCGCCGTGGCGGACCCGTGGCCTGCTGCTCGCGGTTCTGGCCTGGCTCGTGGCCACGGTGACCGTCGCCGTGGTGGTGCTCACCGCCGCCGGGCAGCCCGGCTCCTCCCACAGCAGGGCCCCGGAGGGGAGCGGTACGAGCGCGGACGGCTCTCCCCGGCCGTCGGCCAGCCTGCCCGCCGAAGAACCCGGCCGCCTGACGCCGCCGACCGGAGGGAAGTCGTCGGCCGATCCCCCGAGTGCCGTGCCGAGCGAGGGCCGGGCGCCCGTGTCGCCCCTCCCGGACGACATGCTCTGACCGGCCCCGTGCTGCGAGGGCGGCCAAGCGGCGGCCGGCGTACGGCAGAGCACCGCAGCCATGCCTGCTCCACGGCAGGACTCAGGGGCGAGTCTCAGGGATGTCTCAGGGTCGGCGACCGGAACCGTCGGGCGCACGAGGCCGTTCTTCATGCAGAGAGCGGCACACGGCCGCGGAGGAGGCGACGCACATGTCCAAGAACGCGAAGATCGCTGTCGGGGGCGTCGCGGTCGGACTGATCCTGCTCATCTGGCTGCCCTGGTGGGTGGCATTCCTGATCGTGGTGGGAGTGCCCATAGCCGCCTACCTGGCGCTGGACCCCGCACAGCGACGCAGGCTGCGCCGGGTCACGCGCAAGGAGCTCGGTCGCTGAGCCCCGTCGCGCCCGATACGGCGGGTAGTGGCGGCCCCGGGCGTGCTGCGAGCCCAGGGGCGGGCCTCGGGCAAGGGCACGACGCGGACAAGGGCACGACGCGGACTCTGGCGCGTCGCGCCCGCCCGCCCGCGTCAGGGCGTGCGGTCCTCGCGGGTCAGCTGGGCCGCACCGCCATCCTGTCGAGCGCTTCCAGCAGGCCCGGCAGCTCGGGGCCCCGGCCCACGGGCAGCACCTCGCCGGGTTCGTCGTCGAGCAGGATGAACGCGATGTCGTCGGTGCGCGCCACCATCGACCAGCCGGGACCGTCGGCGCGCAGGGTGCGGGCGTCGCCGGGAGCGAAGGACGAGCGCACCCGCCCCAGCGGCGGCGGCGAGTCGAGGTACGCGCGGGCTTCCGCGAGCACCCGGCGCACTCCTCGGTGGCTGCCCTTCGGGACGGCCTCCTTGCCTCCGCCCGCGGCGGAGACCGGTGCGGCCGCGCCCTCGGGATCATCGGTACCCGAAGACGCCTGTGCCTCTGATGCCGTGGCTCCCTCGGGTGCCTGAGGGAGCTCGGCAGCCACCTTCGCCTCCGTGGCATCCGTCGCTTCCGAGACCGGGTTCCGCGCGCCCCCGCCCTCCTCCGTCGCCGTGGCCTTCCCAGCCGTTGCCGCCTCCGGTGTCCCTCCGGCGGCGGCGAAGTTCTCATCGGCTATCTGGCCTCGCCAGGCAGCCCACTGCAGGGCGATCTCGTCGGCACCCAGGCGCCGTTGGGCGGGGCCCCAGCAACTGGTGTCCGGCGGCGCCAGCGGAGGCTGGTCCGCGGTGTCCGGCCCGGGATCATGGGGCGCGGGCACACCGGGGGCGGCGACGGCGACGGCCAGCGGCCACCCGGGCAGGGCGGCCACGACCGTGCGCTCGTCCGGCGACAGCTCGTACTCCATGCCGCAGTCCCAGGAGGCGATGGCCACGGCGACCAGCGAGACGTCGTCGATGACGACCGTCCAACGGGCGCCCTCGCCGTCCTGCCCGAGGACGAGCCCGTACCCGTCGGCGCGCGGCGCCAGTTCCAGCGCCGCGCAGGCCTCCGGATAGTCGTCCCCGAGCACGCTCGGGAACTGCGCGGGCGTCAGCAGCACCGCGGTGAGCACGTACAACGCCTCGTCCGCGGCGACGGCTTCGTCGTCCGTCACGGCCATCCCAGCCTCCCCAGTGGTTCGTCCAACGGCGCGCACCCTAGTGCGCCCGGACGGCGCTTGTCACGACTCCGCGCGCCCCCGTGGAGCTGCGGTTGTCCGCCCGGACGGGGGCGAAACACCTCCTTCCGAAAGAACCGCCTCCCTCAGGCCGCAGGCAGCCCGAGCAGGTCCTGCGCCACCGAGTGAGGCGAGACGTCACGCTCCCGGGCAAGGGCGATGACGGCCCGGCAGGCCAGTTCGCTCACGCCGAACGACAGCGCCTCGGGCGACACCCAGGCCGATGCCTCGTCGATCCGGTCCTGGTCGTCCTCGGCGCAGGCCGCCACATAGGCGGCCGCCGCTTCGAACAAGTTGTGCGCACGCTTTTCCCGGACCCCCGGGGCCTGCGCACGGGGGGAGACGCGAAACCTCACGGCGTACTTGCGAATCGTGTCGAACACGAGGATCACCTTCCGCTCGAACGGGGTCTTCATCGATCGCCCATCTGTTCCTGTTCAACGTAGAGTTGGAGTTTCGGCAGCAGAAGGGGGACGCAGCGGTGAAGCGCTTCGACCGGCTCGAGCGGATCCGGCGGATGGACCCGGTGAAGGACGCCGCGGAGATCTACCGGCTCAGCGCGGCGTTCGAATTCCCCTGGGACTACACGAGAGCCCTGGAGCTGGCCCTCTACCGCACCTACGCGGTGCCCGGCATCGGGCGGCTGCTCGCGGAGACGGCGGAGCTGACCGACCGTTCGCAGAAGCGGTACGACGACACCGTGCTCCTGCTGGACACCGTCCTGGAACACGGATTCGCCGCCGGTGAGAGCCGTACGGCGATCCGTCGCATCAACCAGATGCACCGCAGCTACGACATCAGCGACGACGACATGCGTTACGTGCTGGCCACCTTCGTCGTGGTCCCCAGGCGCTGGATCGACACCTACGGCTGGCGGCGCCTGTCGCGGCACGAGGTCGTCGCCACCACCGAGTACTACCGCACCCTCGGCCGCCACATGGGCATCCCGGACATCCCCGGGACCTATGAGGAGTTCGCGTCCCTCCTCGACGCCTACGAGCACGCCCACTTCGCCTGGGACGAACGTTCGCGGCAGGTCTCCGACGCCACACTCGACCTGATGGCCTCCTGGTATCCGCGGCCACTGGCACCCCTGCTGCGCACGGCGACGCTCGCGCTGCTCGACGAACCCCTGCTGCGGGCCTTCCGCTACGAGGCTCCGGGCGCGGCCACCACGTCCCTCGTGCGCCGCGCGGTGCGGACACGGGGCCGGCTCGTCCGGTTGCTGCCGCCGCGCCGCTCCCCGCACTTCGCCCGGCAGAACCGGGAGGTCAAGGGCTACCCGAACGGCTACCAGGTGGCCGGCCTGGGCACCCGGCCGGTCCCGGGTATGGGTGGATGCCCCGTACGGCACCGTGGCACCTCAGCGGCCGAAGCCGCCGAGTGAGGTCAGCGTGTCACGCAGCCACGCCAGTTCGGCCCGGCTGGTGGCCCGCGCGATCGTGAGGACGCCGCGCCGGAAGGGATCGGTCATCTCCTCCGCGGGCAGCGGCCGGTCGCCGTCGTAGAAGAAGCTCGACGGCTCCTCCAGGAAGGCCAGCCTGCGCCGCAGCACGGCCGCCTGTGCCTCGGGGTCGTCCAGGTGCCGCAGGAACGCGAGCAGGGTGAACCACTGGTTCTCGTCCGTGATCTCGCGCTGTCCGGGCTCGGCCAGGCGCCGCCTCAGTTCCCGCCTGCCCTCGTCCGTGAGCGTGAGGACGTGGCGCGGTGCGGCGACGGCACCCGGCTCGGTGGCCCGGGCCAGCAGCCCGGCCTTCTCCAGTCGCTTGATCGCCGGGTACAGCGTGCTTTCGGCGACTGGCCGTACGTGCCCGGTCAACGCGGCGATGTGCCTGCGCAGGACGTACCCGTGCAGCGGCGTGTCGTAGAGGAATCCGAGGATGGCGAGTTCCAGCATGTCCGCATTCTCGCGCACCGACGCTGTACATCCTCGCCGCAATAATACGGTGCCGTAATACATCGGTGTCGATGTATGCTCCCGTGCGGATCATGGCGGACGCGGAAGCGGATACGAAAGTGGGGGCACGATGCGGCAGGTCGAGTTCGACGGCAAGGGGAACCGGATCCGGTGGACGGAGATTCCGGGGGAGGGGCCGGCACGCGTGTACCTGCACGGCCTCGGTTCGATGTCGGCCGTCTACCACGCGCACATCGTGGCCCGGCCTGAACTGACCGGCAGGCGCAGCCTGCTGATGGATCTCCCCGGGCATGGGACCAGCGACCGGCCCGAGCACTTCGGTTACACGCTGGAGGAGCACGCGGACGCCGTGGCGGCCGCGCTGGACCGGGCCGCGATCGCCGGTGCGGAGCTGATCGGCCACAGCATGGGAGGCGCCGTCGCGATCGTCCTCGCGCACCGGCGGCCCGACCTGGTCGGCCGGCTGGTGCTGGCGGAGGCCAACCTCGACGCCTGCCCGCCGCCCACGGCGGGCAGCAGCGGGATCGCCGCCCATGACGAGGAGGAGTTCGTCGCAGGGGGGTACGCGCGCGTCCTGGAGGCGGTGGGCCCACTGTGGGCGGCCACCATGCGGCTCGCGGATCCCCGCGCGCTGCACCGCAGTGCCGCCGGCCTGCGACGCGGATCGGACCCCGTGATGCGGACGATCCTGGAAGGGCTCCCGATCGAGCGCGTCTACCTCCAGGGCGAGGAGAGCGGCGCGCTGGACGGCCGGGAGCGCCTGGAAGCCGCCGGGGTCCGCGTGGTGACGGTACCCGGCGCGGGACACAACATCATGTTCGACAACCCCGAAGCCTTCGCGGCGGCCGTAGCCGGACAGTACTGAGCCCGGCCGTCACTGGAGGACAGTACTGAACCCGGCCGTCACTGGAGGACGGTACTGAGCCCGGCCGTCACCGGACGGTACTGAGCCCGGCCCGCCCGGCCGCTCTCAGCCCTCGCGCACGGCCAGCGCGAGAAAGCGGTCGTCCTCGTCGACGTACGACGTCATACGCCAGCCCGAACGGGAGAGGAGCGGGCCGAGGTTGGCCTCGGCCCGCAGGTCCTCGGCGGTGAGCTGACGTCCATGACGCGCGGCGAGGGCGGCCCGGCCGATGGGGTGGAACAGCGCGAGCAGGCCACCGGGGCGGACCACGCGGGCCAGCTCCCGGAGATTCTCCACGGGCTGCGCCAGGTGCGCGATCAGGCCCGCGGCGAAGACGGCGTCCAGGGAGTCCGGGCGCAGCGGCAGCGCGGCGACGTCGCTGAGCAGCAGCAGTCCGTCGCGGTCCCTGCCCGCCTCCCTGGCCGTCCGCAGCATCTCCGGCGTCAGATCGGCACCGATCACCACCCCCGAGGGCCCCACGGCGGCACGCAGCGGAGGCAGTGCGCGGCCGGTGCCGCAGCCCGCGTCGAGCACACGGTCGCCCGCGCGCAGACCCAGCTCCGCGATGGCGGCCGCGTAGACCGGACCGTCGTCGGGGAAGCGGCTCTCCCAGCCGGCCGCCCGGCTGCCGAAGAATTCCTGCACATGCGTGTGGTTGTCGCTCATACCTCGCATGATCTCCCACCGCCGCGAGTCATGCGTCTACGTGCACGTTCGCACGAGAGACGATCGTTCTGTCACATCACCGTGTCATATTGCGACGCCTTTCGGAATGCGCCCCCTTTGTGCACCCGTGCCCCGGCTAGCGTCCCGGAGTCATGGGACACCTGGACCACGCCGCCTTCGGCTGGCTGACCCCCGCACTGTCGTACGTGATGGCCTGCATAGGCGCCGCACTGGGACTGCGCTGCACCATGCGCGCGCTCGCCACCACCGGCCGCTCGCGCCGCAACTGGCTCGTCACCGCCGCCTCCGCGATCGGCACCGGCATCTGGACCATGCACTTCGTGGCCATGCTCGGCTTCCGCGTCAGCGGCACCGACATCCGCTACGACGTGCCGCTGACGATCCTCAGCCTCGTCGTCGCCATGGCCGTCGTCTGCGGCGGCGTCTTCGCCGTCGGCTACAGCCGGGACCCCAACCGCGCGCTTCTCCTCGGCGGTCTGGCCACCGGACTCGGCGTCGCCAGCATGCACTACCTCGGCATGGCCGCGGTCCGCCTCCACGGCCACGTCACCTACGACCCCGTCCTCGTCGGGGTGTCGGTACTGATCGCCGTGGTCGCCGC
This sequence comes from Streptomyces sp. NPDC090108, assembly GCF_044747185.1. NCBI lineage: Bacteria > Bacillati > Actinomycetota > Actinomycetes > Kitasatosporales > Streptomycetaceae > Streptomyces > Streptomyces sp. NPDC090108. Next base: position 788,982 of record NZ_JBIVDQ010000003.1, on the reverse strand, counting down.
GACCGCCGCCCTGTGGGCGGGCCTCAACATCAAGTCGCCCGTCGCGGTCACCCTCGCCTCCCTCGTCATGGGCGCGGCCGTCAGCAGCATGCACTACACCGGCATGTTCGCGGTGAGCGTGCGGGTCACCCCGGCCGGCGAGACGCTGCCCGGCGCCACCGCGATGCAGTTCATCTTCCCCCTCGCCGTCGGTCTCGGGTCCTACCTGTTCCTCACCTCGGCCTTCGTCGCTCTCTCGCCCACGGCCGACGAGCGCGAGGCGTCCGCCTCCGCGCAACGGACCGTCGAGAGCGCCGCCCGCTAGCCGGAGCCCGGTCCGAGAGCCCCGACCCACGTACCGAGCGAGGAGGCCATGCGCCCACCCCGAAGCACCCCGAAGGCCGACCCAGCGGCACAGCCACCGCTCCCGCAGCGCGGCCGCCGCGCGCACGCCGGACCCCCGGCCGACGAGGTGGCGGACCCGCTCCTCGGCCCCGCGCCGGACACCTTGCCGCCGGCCGCGGGCCGCTGGAGCATGCGCCCCCGCACCGTACGGGCCAAGGTGGTCTGCCTGCTGATGGTGCCCGTCGTCTCGCTGCTCGCCCTGTGGGCGTACGCCACCGTCACCACCGCCCAGGACGTCGCCCGGCTGCGCCAGTCCCAGCGTGTCGACGCCGAATTGCGCACACCCGTCGCCGCGGCCGTGACCGCTCTCCAGGCCGAACGCGCCGCGGCCGTGCGCTACGCCGCGGACCCGGACCCGGCACGCGGGGACGACCTCGAAGGCCTCGCGTCCCGCACCGACCGGGCCGTGGCCGCGCTGAGGCTCGGCGACGACCACACCGTCGCCGACAGCCAGGAACTGCCCGGCGCCGTCGCCGGCCGCCTCGAGACCTTCGTCGCCGGCACCGCGCACCTGCGCGTCCTGCGGACGGCCGTGCTCGATCGCAGGACCGGTTGGCACGCGGCGTACACGCAATACACCAGGACCATCGTGGACGCCTTCGCGGTGGACGGCGCCCTCACCGCCATCCAGCAGCACGACGTCGGCTCCGACGCGCGCGTGCTGCTCGAATTCTCCCGTGCCGGCGAGTCACTGGCCCAGGAGGACGCCGTCCTCGGCAGCGCCCGCCCCGCCGATCGGATCCAGGGCGACCGGCTGCGGCTGTTCACCGCCGCCGTGGCCGCGCGGCGCACGCTCACCGACGCGGCCGTCGCCGATCTCCCCGACGCGCAGCGCTCCGCCTGGCACCGGCTCACCGACACCAACGCCTACGCCACACTCACGGCGGCCGAAGAAAGGATTCTCGCCGCCGCACCTGGCATCAAGGCGGTGGACACCTCGCCCGCGTCGGCCTGGACCGCGGCCCACACGCGCGTGCGCGACGGCATGGACACCGTCGCGGCGGACGCGGGCCGCACCGTCGCGGGCCGCGCCGACCCCTTCACCCGTGGCCTGCTCAGCCCGGCGGGCGCCGCGGTGCTCTTCGGTCTGGCCGCCGTCGTGGCCTCGCTCGTCATCTCGGTCCGGATCGGTCGCGGCCTCGTGGTCGAGCTCATCAGCCTGCGCAACGACGCTCTGGGCATCGCCCGCCGTAAACTCCCCGCGGCCATGCGGAAACTGCGCGCGGGCCAGGAGATCGACATCCAGGCCGAGGCCCCGGCCGGGCCGCCCGCCGAGGACGAGACCGGACAGGTGGCCGAGGCCCTGACGACGGTGCACCGCGCGGCCCTGCTCGCCGCGGTCGAGCGCGCCGAACTCGCCAGCGGTATCTCCGGGGTCTTCGTCAACCTCGCCCGGCGCAGCCAGGTCCTGGTCCACCGCCAGCTCAACCTCCTGGACAGCATGGAGCGGCGCTCCGACGACCCCAACGAACTGAGCGACCTGTTCCGGCTCGACCACCTCACCACCCGCATGCGGCGCCACGCGGAGAGCCTGATCATCCTCTCCGGAGCGGCACCCGGCCGCGCCTGGCGCATGCCGGTGTCCCTCACCAACGTCGTACGTGCCGCCGTGTCCGAGGTCGAGGACTACGCGCGCGTGGAGGTGCGCCAGTTCCCCGCGGCCGCCGTCGTCGGCACCGCCGTCGCCGACCTCACCCATCTGCTCGCCGAACTCGTCGAGAACGCGGCCCAGTTCTCCCCGCCCCACACGCGCGTGCGGGTCACCGGCGAGCCCGTGGGCAACGGTTACGTCCTCGAGGTCGAGGACCGAGGCCTCGGTATGGGCGCCGAGACCCTCGCCGAGGCGAACCGGCGCATCGAACAGTCCGAGGCCCTCGACCTGTTCGACAGCGACCGCCTCGGACTGTTCGTGGTCAGCAGGCTCGCCGCCCGGCACGGCATCAAGGTGCATCTGCGCACCTCCCCCTACGGGGGCACCACCGCCGTCGTGCTGCTGCCCACCGACCTGCTGCACACCGGAGCCGTGGAGCGCCCGGCGCAGGAGACGCAGGAACAACCGGAGGCCGGCAGCGGGTACGCGCGCGTCCCCGAGGCACCCCAGCCGCCGGCCGCGGTCACCGCGCACACCGGCCGGCCCGCCCTGGCGGCCACCGCTCCCGCCGCACCGGCCGCCGCGGCGCACGAGCCCCCGCCGCCGGGAGTCACCACGCTGAGGCTGCACCGGCCACCGGACGACCCCGAGTCCTCCGAGGACCTCCCGCGCCGCGTGCGCCAGGCGAACCTCGCCCCCCAGCTCCGCCGGCAGCGCGCCGAGGAACCGGAGCCCGAGAGCACCCCGGCCGGCGACGACCGGCGCACCCCCGAACTCGTGAGGGACCGCATGGCGGCCTACCGGGCCGGCTGGGTACGCGGCGGCGGCAGACAGCCCGGCCGCGTCGCCGCCCCGGAACCCGAAACGGGCCGTGACAGCACCGAAGGAGACCACGCATGATCCAGGACCCGAACACGAGAGGCGCCCAGCGGTCAGGCGAACTCGACTGGCTGCTGGACGACCTGGTGATGCGGGTGAGCGAGGTACGGCACGCCGTCGTGCTGTCCAACGACGGCCTGGCCGTCGGCGCCTCCACCGGCCTCGCACGGGAGGACGCAGAGCACCTCGCCGCGGTGGCCTCCGGTTTCAACAGCCTCGCCAAGGGCGCCGGACGGCACTTCGGGGCGGGTGGCGTACGTCAGACGATGGTGGAGATGGACGACGCGTTCCTCTTCGTGGCGGCCGCCGGCGACGGCTCCTGCCTCGCCGTTCTCACCGCGGTCACCGCCGACATCGGTCTGGTCGCCTACGAGATGGCACGCCTGGTCAAGCGGGTGGGCGAGCACCTCTACACGGCTCCCCGTGTCGGTGCGCGCCCGCCCGCGGGCGGATGAACCGGGAAGGGCCCGCGCGGATGACCGGCACCCCGGGCGACGACCTGTCCGATCAGGGCAGCCAGTGGTACGACGGCGAGGCCGGGCCACTGGTCCGTCCCTACGCCATGACCGGCGGGCGTACCCAGCCGGGCCCCACCGGAGTGCGCTTCGACCTGATCGCGCTCGTCGCCCTCGACCCCGCGGCTCCCGCGGTGGACGACGACACCGCGCTCGGCCCGGAACACCGGACCCTGATCGACCTGTGCCGCACGGACACCCAGTCGGTCGCCGAACTCTCGGCGGACGCCGACCTCCCCGTCGGCGTGGTCAGGGTGCTCCTCGGCGACCTCCTCGAAATGGGGTGCGTCACCGTCAGCCGTCCCGTGCCTCCGGCGCATCTGCCCGACGAACGGATTCTGCGCGAGGTCATCGCCGGATTGCGGGCCCTGTAGATGAACATTCACGCCCAACCGGGCGTCGTCCCGCACGCCGAACCGCGCGCATTCGGCAACCATCCGGGCGCGAGCCGGTCACATCAGGTGCATTTCAGTCCGAGCCCGCGCCGTGGCGCCGGAGTTGTCATCATGCTGACTTCGTCCACGGGTCCATCGACCGCAGCCGGCCCTCCCGAGAGAAGTGATCATGGCCTCTGAGCACTCCGACGCCGCCGGCGACCCGTCCGCCCTGGCGCTGAAGATACTGGTCGCCGGCGGATTCGGCGTCGGCAAGACGACCCTGGTCGGGGCCGTGAGCGAGATCCGGCCGCTGCGCACCGAGGAACTGCTCAGCGAGGCGGGCCAGCTGGTGGACGACACCGACGGCGTCGACCACAAGGTCACCACGACCGTGGCCATGGACTTCGGGCGCATCACCATCCGCTCCGGCCTCTCGCTCTATCTCTTCGGGACGCCGGGCCAGGACCGCTTCTGGTTCCTGTGGGACGAGCTCTCGCAGGGCGCCCTCGGTGCCGTGGTCCTCGCGGACACCCGGCGGCTCGAGGACTGCTTTCCGGCGGTCGACTACTTCGAACACCGGCGCATCCCGTTCGTGGTGGCCGTCAACTGCTTCCCCGGAGCGCGCTCCTACGGCGCCCCCGACGTCTCCCGCGCCCTCGACCTGGACCAGGGCACGCCCGTGGTCCTGTGCGACGCGCGTGACAGGTCCTCCGGCAAGGAAGTGCTCATCAGCCTCGTCGAGTACGCCGGGCGGATGCACACCGCCCGGCTCCTGGACTCGGTCAGCTGAACCCGGGCCTCAGCCCGTCATGTCCTTCAGGGCCACCACATGGTCGACGGTGGCCCTGACCAGCAGTTCACCCGGAACGCCGTTGCGGGCGCCGAACTCCTCGGCGCGGTCCTCGCCCACGTACCGCGCGGCGATCCGGGTGGCCCAGTGGCGGACCTCGTCCAGGTCCTCCGACAATCGGGCGCGGCCGTTCAGCGTCACGAAGGAGAACGGGGGCCGGTCGTCGTCCACGCACAGGGCGATCCGTCCGTCACGGGCGATATTCCGCCCTTTCACGGTGTCCGCGCCGGTGTTGAAGACCAGGTCGTCGCCGTCCAGCAGAAACCAGATCGGTGCGACATGAGGGCTCCCATCGGCCCGTACGGTCGCCAGCTTGCCGGTTCGGGTGCCGTACGAGACGAACGCCCGCCATTCCTCGTCGGTCATCTTCTGTGCCATACGTCCATCCTGCTTGCCCGGACGCCGGAGGTGGGGAAGGCTGGCGGAGAGATCCTCCGCCACGGGGGGAGACGTCACACGGGGAGACCGAAGATGGCGCAGAACCAAGGACTCGGCTGGCTCCTGGACGATCTGACGGAGCGGGTGGACCACGTGCGGCACGCGCTGGTCCTGTCGAACGACGGACTGGTCACCGGAGCGAGCACCGGCCTCCGGCGCGAGGACGCGGAGCATCTGGCCGCTGTCGCCTCCGGACTGCACAGTCTGGCCAAGGGATCGGGACGGCACTTCGGCGCGGGCCGGGTGCGTCAGACGATGGTCGAGTACGACGACGCGGTGCTGTTCGTCACCGCCGCCGGGGCCGGCAGCTGTCTGTGCGTGCTGAGTGCGGCGGACGCCGACATCGGCATCATCGCCTACGAGATGACCCTGCTCGTGAACCGCGTCGGCGAGCACCTCGGCGTGGACGCCCGCCAACCCGAGCACACTCCGCTGATGGACCTCTGACCTGCATGTTCTTCCTGCTCCATGGAGTTATCCACAGGACCGCCACGAGAAGTGCCGATCCGGCTACCGTGTGTGTACGGCGATCGCACAGGGCGTGAGCCACCCGCTCCACGGGGGAGTACACATGTCGGGCAGCACGGTCACCCCACATCGCACAATCACCGCACGTCGCACAGCCACCCCACGTCGCACGGTCACCCCGCTCCACGCCGTCGTACCGGTCCCACGTGACGGCCCGTCCGGTGCCGGCGGACCGTCCCGCCCCGTCACCTGCCCGCCAAGCCGCGCGGCCCGGGAACTGGGGCTCAGGCCCAATGAGTTCGACCTGGCCGTCCGCCTAGGCCGCATCTGTACCGTGCCCGACGAGGGCGGCGGAGGAGATCGCAGGGTCGCCCGCTCCGAGATCGACCGGCCGCGTGCAGCGAGTGGATCTCCCACGGAACTCCGGGCGCGCGTGCAGGTCGTGGGTACGGCGGAGGGTGCCGCGATCATGGGGGTCTCCGCAGGCCGGTTCGCGCGACTCGCACGCCTGGGACTGCTGGTGCCGGTGCGCTTCTACCTCAACCGCTACCGGGCGGTGGTCTGGCTCTATCTGGCCGAGGAACTCAGGCAGTTCGCGGCAGGCGAGGAGAACGCGCGCCTGCTCACGGGACGCACACCCGAGACACTGAGGAGCCAGCTGGCGTCGGGTGTCGATCTCCGCGCCCGCAACTGGCGAGGCCGGCACCTCGGATTGCTGCTCCGACAGGCGGAAGGACCCTGGGAGCGAGCCGGGGCACTGGCCACCTTTCTGGCCTCCGCCGAGATCGAGGACATCGTCGGTGATCCGCGTGAGCGTGCCCGGCTGGACGGGCTGCGGACCTCACCGCCCGGTGCCGGGGCCCCGGGTTCACCCGCTGCCTGCCTGGCCGAGGAGCTGATGACGGCGCAGGCCCCGGACGAGATCGACTGGCTCCGGGCCGACTTGGCGCAGGTGCTGGAGGAGGCGCGCGCCCAGATGCGGGACCGGGCAGTCGCTGCGGAGCCGGGCAGGGCCGTCACCGCGGACGCGGACCGGGCCGGCACTGCGGACCCGGGCGGGGTCGGCGCCGCGGACGCCGACGGCACCACGAGCTCGAACCGGTCCGGTACACCGGGCCCGCCATCGATGCGGCGCGGCTTGCGCGGTTGGCTGCGCCGGAGAGGCCGCCGGCGGGAGGACGCGTGATCAGGCCTCGCTGAGATCCCGTCAGGCGGGTCAGGTGCGACCGGTCCGGCTCGGCCGTGTTCAGTCCGCCGCGGCGACTGCCTCGACCAGGGCGTCCGCCGCGAGCAGGCCGAGACTGTTGGAGGCGAGCGGACTGTCACCGGTGAGCAGCTTCCTGTCCTGGTGCGTCCTGCCGGTCATGTCGTCGTTGATGACGTTCACCCCCTGCTCTCTCAGCAGACCGGCGACCAGCCACGGCAGGCGTCCTGGCAGGTAGCCGATCTCGAGGTTGGGCCCCTCGTCGAGAGAGTCGGGGAAGACGCAGACCGAATACCCCTTGAACGGAGACTCGTCCTTGCCGAGGGCGGCGGCCAGCAGAGAGGCGGGGCCATGGCACAGAGTGATGATGTGCTTGTCGTTGGACAGGGCCCAGTCGAGCGTCTTGGTCACTTCCTCGCTGGTCGGCAGTCCGACCACGGCGCCGTGACCGCCCGGGATGAAGACGGCGATGTAGTCCGAGTCCTCACCGAGTCCGTCGGCGACGACATCGGCGAGGTTCAGGGGCTGCTTGAGCTTCGGCTTCAGGGCTTCGTAGGTCGCCTGTACGGCCTCGTCCTCTTCCGGCATCGCCCACAGTTCCAGCTTCGCCGGGTAGCCGCCGACGGTGGCGACGTCGATGTCGAAGCCGGCCTCCATCATGTGATGCGCGGGAAGGAGCATTTCGACCGGGTGGTTCCCGGTGGAGAACATCTTCTCGTTCTCCACCAGCACGTAACGCTCCGCGGCCGCGATCATCAGCACCTTCCACTTGCCCCCGGTGTAGGCGCCCTTGTGCTGCACGCCGTCGAAGTTCGTCTTCGGCGACGTGTACTGGCTCAGCGAATACGGTGACGGGAAGAACGCGTTGTCCTCCGCCGGATCGGGTGTGGGGTCCCTGCTCAGATCGTCTGTGGCAGATGACATAGCGGCGACCTGCTCTCAAGGCTGAAAGGGTCCGGGCACCGGCGCGGACTGCCCGTTCGAAATGATCCACTTCGATGCTAGCGCGGCTGGGGCGCCGGGGCAGGTGGATCAAGCGGTGGTACCTGGCGTCATCCTGCCCGGTGCGAGCCGGCAACGGTGCCGCGCCCGCCGCGCCCACTGCGGCCCACTGCGCCCGCCGCGCCCGCGCGCTGCTGAGCCAGGTCCCCAGGTCGGCACAGCCGTGGGTGGCCACGCTGCTGCGGATGGTCTCCGAACAGCGTGACACCGACACCGACACCGACACCGAGGGCCGGGAAACGGTCACCGTCGGCAAGGAATCACGCCATTTCGCCTGGTCCGGACGAGAAGGGTGCAGTCGGTGCAGTCTTTGACGGCCGGGTGGGGCGGCCGATCCGCCGATGACGAAGAGTCGGTGGACAGCCGGTTGTGTGCCCAGAAGACTAGGCACTCGCTTGGGAAAGCGCATGGATCAAATGGACTCCATGGATATCAGGAATTCACGAACCGCCTGATATATGCCTAGTGGACAAACGTACTCGCGGGGTCCGGGGAGGTGACTGACATCAGGGAATTCCATACGACCACGGATCGATTCTGTGCTCGGCAGAGAAAGGCGGACGCCGCCGTCGATCTCGTGCGCGAGAACGTGCTGTCACCGTCGGCCCGGCCGCCCGTCAGCATCGACTGCCGCGGCCGACATTTCCTCAAAGAAACGTTGAATCCTGGATTCGGGAAATCCCGGGGTGCCCAGGACGTGGCCTTGGGCATCGGCAGCGCGCGGGCCGGCGGCAGCCGGGACGGCGGCGGCCGACGAGTTCACCACCGGTGCGGCCCGCCCTTCTGCTTCGTCGAGTCCTCCTGACGGATGGTGTGCGCAGAGCAATGACCGACCGACCCATCGTCGTCATCGACGCAGGTTCATATTCCCTGTCCGAGACCTCCATCGCCGGCGTGGGCCAGCGCCTCGCGGAGATCGCTCAGGTCCTCAGCCGGCGATTTTCCGTGCGAGTGATCGCGCGATCTGCCTCGGACACCGTCGACCTGGGTGCCGCGGAAGAGGTCGCCCTGGGTGAGGAGGCGGCACGCGCCATCGCGGCTGCCGACGCCGTCATGTTTTTCGACACCCCGGACAGGGACCGAATCGAGCTCGCTGTCGCCCACCGCAAACTGATCATCGGCGAATGCCGGGCGCCGATCGAGCACATGAGCTTCCCCTCGGTGCTCGCCTGTGCCGACCCGACCGGCGAGCACCAGCGATTCCTCGGAACCTACCGACGCATGCTGCAGGTGACGCACCATTTCCTCTGCCGCTCCCAGGTCGAGCGAGCGGCGCTTCTGTCGACGCTGTGCGCGTTCGGCCGGACGACGCCTGCCGACATCGCACGCTCCGCGACGCTGGACCACCTGGTCAGCACCGTGCCGGTCGGATTCAGCCGGCGCGGTCTCGAGGCGGCGGACGCCGTCAAGCCGGTCCATATGGCCGACTTTCTGTGGACCGGCGGCATCTGGGCCTTCTTCGAGCCGCTCATGCTGGTGGAGGCCATGAAGATCCTCCGTGACCGCGGCGTGGACGCCAGTGCCGCGTTCCTGCACGCGGCGCCGATCGAGGACACCCGGTCCACCATCGCCGAGGTCGGCAAGGCGATCGACGACCTCGAACTCGGCGATCGCGTCCACCTGCACACCGAGCCCCTCGCGCTGTCCGAACGCGACCAGTACGTGAAGGCAGCCGAGGCGTACGTGTGCATAGCGAAACCGGGCGCGGAGAACGAGACCGGTACCCGGCTGCGCCTGCGCGACACCTGGTTGCACGGCATACCCGCGATCATCGACCCCCACGGGATCTCCGGCGACCTGGTCGCTCGCGAGAACCTGGGAGTCGTCCTGCGCGAGCCCAGTGCAGAAAGCCTGGCCGACGCGCTTCAGCAGGTGAAGTCCGGCGCGGTCGGCAGGCCCGGCCGGCGCATGGAGCGGCTCTACGAGAACAGCATGGCCGCGTTCATGGACTGGTTGGACGAGGAACTGCGCGGTGGATGAGTCGGACCTCCACCCGTATATCGACAGGCGTACAGGGAGCCAGAACATGGAGTACCAGGACCTCGGTGTCGCACCCATCGTCAGCGCGCAGGCCAACTCGACCCCGCTGGGCGGCTGCACGCTGAGCGACGGCGTCATCATGGCCATGGGGAACGCCGCGCGATTCCACGTCGACATGGACCAGCTCTGGCGGGCCGCGGGCAGGTTCCTCGCCGAGGCCACCGGCAGCGAGGACGCGTGCCCTGTCATCGGCGCCGCCGCCGGCATGGCGATCGCGGTGGCCGCCTGTGTCGCCGGGACGGACGCCCCGCGCATCCAGCGCCTGCCCGACCCCGGTGACCGGCCCAACGAGATCGTGCTGCAGAAGGGCCACTCCATCACCTATGGGGGTGCGCCCATCACACAGATGATCGCGCTGGGCGGCGGCCGGACCGTCGAGGTGGGCGCCGTGAACGAGACACTGCGGAGCCAGGTCGCCGGCGCCATCAACTCGAGAACCGCCGCGCTGGTGTACGTCGCCTCCCACACGCACGCGGTCCACCGCAGGCAGCTCTCGCTCGACGAGATGGTCGCCATCGGCCGCGAGCACGGCGTCCCCGTGATCGTCGACGCCGCCGGCGAAAGCGACCTGCGGAGCTGGGTGGCGAGCGGGGCCGACCTGGTGATCTACAGCGGGCCCAAGATGCTGGGCGCGCCCACCTCCGGGTTCGTCTGCGGGGCCGGCGAACTGGTCGCGGCCTGCCGGGCGCAGTACGCCGGTATCGCCCGGCCCATGAAGGTCGGCAAGGAGAACCTGCTGGGGCTGCTCCAGGCCGTCCGCGAGTACACCGCCGTCACGGAAGAGGAGCGTGCCGCGGAGCAAGCGGTGCGGATGGCCAAGCTCGCGGACCGGCTGGACAAGCTCCCCGGCCTCTCGGCTGGCGTCGCCCTGTGCGATTCGGGGCGCCTGATCTACCGCGTCCTGCTGACCGTCGACCCGGCATCGGCCGGGCTGAGCGCCGCCGGCCTCGCCGAGGAGATGACAGCGGGTGTGCCGTCCATCCATCTCCGCGACTTCAAGCTGCACCTGGGCCAACTCGAGGTCGACCCGCGCGCGCTCAGTCCCGAGGGGGAGGAAGCGGTCGTCCGGCGGCTGGAGGAAGTGCTGTCGGGCCACAGTGGCGCACGGACCGGCGCAGAGGCGGCACGATGAAACGGATCACGCTGATCGGGGCGGGATTCCTGGGAAACGCGCTCGCCCTGGGCGCGGCACGCCGTGGCTGGAGCGCCAGCGTGGTCGGTCGTTCCGACCCCTTCGCCACCAAGGACGCGGATCCCGGGCCGGGTGAGATCCGATGGCTGTCCGGCGACGGCGTCGAGCGTCTGCCGCAGACCCTGGACCAGGACGTGGACGCGATCGTCATCGCCGCGGGCGGCCGTTTTCCGGTGCCCTCGTCGGCGGCACCCGCGGCCGACGCGATCGGGACGCTCTCGCTGGTGATCGGGCTCTGTGAGGCGGTTCGCTCACTCAGCCCCGGCACGAAGATCTTCTTCCTGTCGTCCGCCGGTGCGGTGTACGCGCCCGGCGACGAGCCGAAGTGCGAGTCGGATGCAGGGGAGCCCACGTCTCCCTACGGGATGTCGCGACGCGTCGGCGAAGAGTACATGGAGTACTACAGGCGGGTGCACGGCCTGTCCACCCATTCGCTGCGCTGCGTGAACATCTATGGTCGCCTCCTGCCACGGTCGCGAGGGCAGGGTGTCGTGTCGGCGGCGTTCTGGAGCGCCCTGACCGGGAAGCCCTTCACGCTCCACGGCGACGGCCGGCAGACCAGAGACTTCATCCACGTCGACGATTTCGTCACGGCGACACTCGACCTGCTCGCATACGGCCGGGAACTCCCCGGAACGATCAATGTGGGCACCGGCGTGGGCCGTTCCATCGCCGATGTGCTCGACGCGGTCGGAGCCGCCACGGATTCCACCGTCGCGACCACTCCCGGTCCCCACGCGCACACCGACACCGGCAACCTGGCGGTCGACCTGTCGCTGCTCCGAAGCCTCATCGATTTCGAACCGCGCGACCTCGACGCCGGCATCGGACTCATGGCCCGCGACATCGCGGCCGGTGGTCCCCTCGAAAGCCCGTGACAACTCGTCGCACTGCATCGGCGTAGCCCGGAAGGGAACTGCTTCATGCCGGCCAAGGTAAGTCGTTCCGATGGATTCCTGGCATCGGCCATGACCTCGAGCACCGCGGAGACACCGGACCCCGACTCCTTCCTCGAGAAGCGCTTGGCCTCCTCCAGTTACAGCGTCGAGGAAATACCGTTGGACGCACTGCCCGACTGGCGGATCGACGACCGCCTCTCGCACGCGTCCGGCCGGTTCTTCGCGGTGGAGGGACTGTCGGTACGCACGGACTTCGGGCCGAACCCCGAATGGTGTCAGCCGATCATCGTCCAACCGGAGATCGGAATCCTCGGGATCATCGTCAAGCGCATCAACGGCGTCCAGCACTTCCTGATGCAGGCGAAGATGGAGCCGGGAAACAGCGAACTGGTGCAGTACGCCGCGACCGTTCAGGCAACCCCCAGCAACTACCAACGCGTGCACGGCGGTCGGGCCACCCCGTACCTGGAGTACTTCCAGGAGCACACCGGACGACGCGTCGTCTTCGACCAGCTCCTCTCGGAGCACGCGTCCTGGTATCTGTACAAGCGGAATCGCAACATGATCGTCGAGGTTCCCGAGCACGAGGACATCGAGGTGGCCGACGACTTCACGTGGTTGACGCTCGGGCAGCTGCGGCTCCAGCTCGAGCGGGGGAACCGCGTGAACATGAACGCGCGCACGGTGCTGTCCGGCATCTCGTACGCCGCGCAGGACGCCCCGGACTCCTACGGCGACATCCGGGACGAGTTCCGCCTCCAGGCCGTCGAGTCACACAGGGCGGGCCGCTCGAACGCCGACGTCTGCGCCGCGATGACCTGGCTCATCGACCAGAAGGCGAAGTTCAGCGTGGACGTCAGGCGGATCAGCCTTCGCGACATGGACGAGTGGGTGTGCGGCACGGACAGCATCCGCCACCGCGAGGACCACTACTTCCGGATCGTCGGACTGTCGGTCGCGGCGACGAGCCGGGAGGTCGGCACGTGGTCCCAGCCCATGCTCGAACCGACGAGCGGCAATGCCGTCGCCCTGATCTGCCAGCGCCGTGGGGGAGTGCTCCAGTTCCTCGTTCAGGCCATGGTCCAGCCCGGCCTCACGGACCGGCTGGAGCTCGCCGCGACGGTGCAGCTGACCCCGGGAAGCTACAGCGGACCGGAGGACGTCCCACCGCTCGCGGAGTACCTCGACGCACCCGAGTCCTGGATCCGCCTGAAGACCGTGCAGTCGGAGGACGGTGGGCGGTTCCTGCGCGCGGACACGACACACGTCGTCGTCGAGGTCCCCGAGGAGCACACCGTCAACGCGCCGGACAACTACCGGTGGATGCCCCTGGGCCTGCTCAACCACCTGATCAACTCCGGCTACTACGTCAACGTCGAGGCTCGCAGTCTCATCGCCTGCCTGCTCTGACTCACACCACACCGAAGGGAGATCCGCACCCGTGCCTTCATCCATCATCGACTGCGCTCCGTACCAGGCAGAACTGCTCGCTCTCGCCTCGACACTGCCGACAGTGCCGCGGGCCGACCTGTATGCCTTCTTCGAGGACGCGAAGCGGCTGGCGGAACGCCTGCCGCAGGAACTGCGCGACGGTCTGGACGATTTCAACGCCCATGGCAACGCGGACGGTTACCTGCTCCTGAGGGGTCTTCCCGTCGAACCGGACGACGAGCTGCCGGCCACTCCTGCGTCCAGCCCGGCGCCGGCGGACCGGCAGCTGCTGAACATGGAGGCCATGCTCTGCGTCGTCGGCGGGGCGCTGGGGCTCCTCACCGCCTACGACCAGGGCTACGGCAACCGCCGCTCCATCACGGTCCTGCACGAGCTGTACCCGACACCCGAGGCGCATCCCCTGTCCGGGAGCACCTCCAAGACCCAGCTCGAGTTCCACACGGACCTCTCGCACCACGCCCACCAGCCGAACTACATCCTCCTGTCCTGCTCGCGCGGCGATCACGAGGGCAAGGCGGCGACCCTCGTCGGCTCGATCCGCAAGGCGCTGCCGCTGCTCAGCGACGAGGTGCGCGACCAGCTGTTCGAGGGGAAGTTCACGCTGCGGTACGACGCCACGGATCCGGAAGCCACGGTCCGCACCAGGCCGTTGTACGGCGACAGGAGCGACCCGTACGTCAGCTTCAACCGGTCGTGCGTCTCCGCCGAGACCCCGCAGGACGTCGCGGCCCTCAGCGCGCTGTCGACGGCCCTGACGGATGTCATCGAACCGGTTCTGCTGACCCGCGGCGACCTGCTGATCATCGACAACTTCCGGATCGCCCACGGGCGTGCTCCGTTCACCGCGCGCTGGGACGGCAAGGACCGCTGGCTGCACCGGGCGTACGTCCGCACCGACCGCAATGGCCAGCTGTCGGGTGGCGAGCGCGCGGGCGACGTCGTCCCCTTCGCCGCCCGCCGCTGACCCCCCGAGGCCATGGAACTACTACTGATCGGCATGTCGCGTTTCGCCCGGCGGCGCGTGCTGCCGGCCGCCGCGTCCATCCCCGAGATCGAGAGGATCAACGTCGTCAGCGCGCACGCCGACGCCGAGACCCTCGGGCACGTCGCGAAGGCGGGCACGGTGTACACCGACTGGCGCGAGGCGCTGAGCGTCGCTCGCCCCGGCCTCGTCTACGTCTCGCTGGTCAACAGCGACCACGCGCGGGTGGTTCGCCGCGCGCTCGACCACGGGCACCATGTGGTGGTCGACAAACCGGGCTTGCCGGACCCGGACACCGCCGCGGAGATGGTGTCGCTGGCCGGGTCCTCATCGCTGGTCGTCGCCGAGGCCACCTGCTACTCGTTCCACCCGCTGTTCGCGGCGGTCAGGTCGGTCCTCGCCGACCTGGACGCCGAGGTCACCAAGGCGCTGGCCCTCTTCACTCCCCCCGTGCCGCCCGACGACTGGCGGTACGACCGGGCCAGGGGTGGCGGGGCACTGCTGGACACCGGCCCCTACGCGGTGTCCCTGGGGCGGGTGCTGTGGGGCGCGGAGCCCGAGCGGATCGACGTCATCGTGGGCGATCGCACCGCCGACGCGCTCGAGACGTCGTACAGCATGCTCGCGGGATACCCGGGCGGCCGGACCGTCGTCGGCCAGTTCGGTTTCACGACCGCCTACCAGAACACGGTCCGGCTGATGGGAAAGGGGTTCACGATCGAGGTCGACAGGCCCTTCTCCGCACCGCCGGGGACGGCGGTCGACCTGCGGGTCCAGGCCGGCGACCAGGTGTACGTGCACACCGTGGAACCCGCCGACAGCATGCGGGTGTTCCTGTCCGAGGTCCTCGCCGCGGCGAAGGGGGGCTCACGGGACTTCGACGCCTCCCTGCTCAGCGACGCCCGCGCGCTCGCTCGTCTCACGCGAGCGGCATCGCTCCCTCAAGGATGACCGGTAGCGAGAGGACACCACGTATGGGAAACACGCTTCGTCTGCTGCGGGTGCTGTGGTCGGCGGGAAGAGGCATCACGGCTGTCATCACCGTGATCCGGCTGGCAGAGAGGCTGGTTCCGGCGGCCACCGCCATGGCGGTGGGACTGCTCGTGAACCGGGTGACGGCGCTGGACGGCGCCCGGGGTCTCGGTACCGTGTTGTTGCCGCTGGCGGCGTTCGGTGCGGTGCTGCTCGTGAGTCATGCCGCGCAGACCGTGGTGGAGCCCTTGGCCTATCTGGCGCAGCAGCGGATCGACGGGGCGCATCGCGCGGCGGTGACCCGCTTGGTGGCGAGCAGCCCGACCATCGACCTGCTGGAGCAGCCCGCCGCGCAGCACCTGATCCGGCAGGCCAAGGCGGATCCCGACGAGTACACGCAGCGCACGCCGGGACAGGCCGCCCTGGCGGAGCTTGATCAGGCGGCGGACGCCCTGGGGGTCGCCGCGGCCTGCCTCGTGGTCGCTCAGTTCGCCTGGTGGCTGGTGCCGTTGCTGCTGATCCCCTCGCTGGTCTGTGTCCGGCTGCGCTACCGCCAGCGACTGGAGTTCATCCGGCTCTGGCGGGCCCAGCTCGATGAGCTCCTGAAGGCGGACCGCTGGCAGGACATGCTCGCCTCGGCAGGAGTGGGCAAGGACCTGCGGGTCTTCGGTTTCGGCGACTGGGCGGTGCGGAGGCTGCTGTCGTACCAGTTGGCCCGCAGCGAGCCCATGTTCGCCATGTGGAAGCGCCATATCCGGGGTCAGTTGTGGATGCCTCTGCTGGTGGCACCCCCTTTGCTGATCGCGATCACGGCTGTGGCGGCGGGCACGGTGAACGGGCGGGGCTCGGTCGCGACGGAGACCGCGGTGGTGACGGCCGGCGCGGCGCTGTTCACGATGGTGGGGTCGGGCGACAGCGCCCTGACCCGGCTGGCGGGGCTCGAAGCCCTCAAGGCGTACGACGAGTTGGCCGAGCTGCTCGGGAGGGACCGCCGGCGTGCGCTTCCCGCAGGCCCGGCCCGTACCGTCCCCTCCGGCCCGGTCCGTTTCGAGCAGGTCGGCTTCACCTACCCGGGAACGACACATGCCGTGCTCGACGGAGTCGACCTGGAGATCCGCCCCGGCGAGCTGCTGGCCATCGTCGGGCTCAACGGGGCAGGCAAGTCGACTCTCATCAAACTGCTCGCCGGACTGTACGAGCCGACCAGCGGGCGCATCCTCGTCGGCGACGGCCAGGACCTGTCCGAGCTGGGGGCCGAAGCCTGGCGGGAGCGGATATCCGTCGTCTTCCAGGACTTCGCCAAGTACGAACTGTCAGCCGCCGACAATGTCACTCTCGGCCGCCCCGGCGTCGTACCGGACCCGACCGTGCTGGAGACGGCGGCCCGGGACGCAGGACTGCGACCGGTTCTCGACCGCCTTCCGAACGGCTGGGAGACGCCGCTGGCACGCTCGCGCACCGGCGGCGTGGATCTGTCCGGCGGCCAGTGGCAGCAGGTGGTGCTGACCCGCGCGCTGTACGCGCTGCGTACGGGCGCGGAGCTTCTCGTGCTCGACGAGCCGACCGCCCACCTGGACGTCCGGACCGAGTTCGACGTCTTCCAGCGGCTGGCCGAACAGCGCGACGAGGCCGGTGTCGTGCTGATCTCGCACCGCCTGTCGACGGTGCGTCAGGCCGATCGGATCGTGTTGCTCGACGGCGGCCGGATCACCGAATCCGGCACCCACGACGAACTGATCGCATCCAACGGCAGCTACGCCAGGATGTTCGCGATCCAGGCGGAGCGCTTCCAGCAGGGTTACCGGCACGCGATCGAGGAGGGCGAACTGCTGTGAGACGCTACCTGGCTCTGTGGGCCGAGATGCTGAGGACGTCCTGGCGGCGGGCTCCGGCCGCCACGGCCGCGATGTTCGGTGTCTGCGCCTTGACCATCGCCGCCGCCGCCGGCATCGCCGTGTCGCTGCGGTCAGTGGTCGACGCCGGCGTCCACGGCACGTTGGGCACGGCCGTGGCGGCGGCCTGCGGCGCGGCCGTCTGCTACGGCGTGAGCGTGACGTTCCAGCAGACGATGTGGGACCTGTTCCAACTGCTGCTGGACAAGACGGGCGTAGAGCTGCGTCCGCGGATCCAAGGGTGGATC
Organism: Streptomyces sp. NPDC090108; assembly: GCF_044747185.1. Classification (NCBI taxonomy): domain Bacteria; kingdom Bacillati; phylum Actinomycetota; class Actinomycetes; order Kitasatosporales; family Streptomycetaceae; genus Streptomyces; species Streptomyces sp. NPDC090108. The sequence goes on along the minus strand of NZ_JBIVDQ010000003.1, from coordinate 771,597 downwards.
GCCGGGATCGAGGGTCTGGACCACTTGGAGCGCACCGACTTCCTGGACAGACTGGAGGGAGCGCGCACCAACAGCTGGCAGATATCCATGAGCCTGTGGCAGATGGTTCTGGCCGTACGCTCAGGACTGCAACTGGGCGTCATGCTCCTGATCCTGGGTACCGTCACCCCTTGGCTGCTGCTCCTGCTGCCCTTCGCCGCGCTCCCGCTGTGGTTCGATCACCGCGGAAAGCAGGCTGTGGTGGTCACCGAGACGGCGACCGCCGAGGTGTTCCGGCTGCAGCGCCACCTCTTCCAGCTCGGCAGCCGCGCCGACAGTGGCAAGGACATCCGCGTGGCGGGCGCCGGCGAGGAGATCGCCCGCAGGCAGGCCGCGGCCTGGGACGAAGCGACGCACTTGCGCTACCGGGCACGGGTGCGCGCCGCGGGGTGGAAGTTCGGGGGCTGGGCGGTGTTCGCAGGCGGGTTCGTCGGAGCGCTCGCCCTGGTCTCCTACCAGGCGGCGCACGGCCGAGGCACCGCGGGCGACGTGGTGATGGCCGTCACCGTTGCGTCCGGCCTGCGGCAGACCGTGCAGCAGGTGGTCGGCCGCACGTCGAGCACGCTCGCGACGAGGACGGCCATCGAGTCGTACTTCTGGCTGCGGGAGTACGCCGCCGCAGAGGCGGCCCGCACGGCCGGTACCGCCCCCGCCCCCGCCCGGCTGGACAAGGGCATCGACTTCGAGCACGTCTCCTACCGCTACCCCGGCACGGACCGCCTCGCCCTCGACGACATCAGCGTCCGCATCCCCGCGGGGACCGTGGTCGCGATCGTCGGGGAGTACGGATCGGGCAAGACCACCCTGGTCAAGCTCCTCGCCAAGTTCTACCGGCCGGACGAGGGCCGGATCACCGTCGAGGGCGCGGACCTCGCCGGTCTCGACACCACCGGCTGGCGCTCGCGCATCAGCGCCGCGTTCCAGGACTTCGGACGCCTGGAGACCACCTTCGCCGAGGGCGTCGGCCTTGGCGACCTGCCGCACCTGAACGACCGCGAACGCGTCACACGCGCGGTGCGGGACGCGGACGCCACGGCTCTCGTGGAGCGGCTGCCCCAGGGCATGGACACCCGGCTCGGGCGCGAACTCGGCGGCGTCGACCTCTCCGAGGGCCAGTGGCAGCGGGTCGCGCTCGCGCGTGCCGTCATGCGGGACGATCCTCTGCTGTTCGTCCTGGACGAGCCCACCGCGTCCCTCGATGCCCCCAGCGAGCACGCCATCTTCCGGCGCCAGATGGAACGCGCACGTCGACTCGCCGAGCACACCGGGGCGATCACCGTGATCGTCTCGCACCGTTTCTCCACGGTGACCGGCGCCGACCTCATCCTCGTTCTCGAGGGGGGCCGACTGGTCGAGTCCGGCACCCACGCCGAGCTGAGCGCTCTCGACGGAGGCCGTTACGCCGACCTGTACGGCATCCAGGCGGCGGCCTACAGTGCCTGACCGGCCGGCCGTCTCGCGTGCTGGTCCACGGGCGGACGCCTCACCGCGCCCGGTGATCCCTACGCGGGGTCGTGCACGCGCCGCCGAGAGCGAGGGGCGCGTACGGGGGCGCGTCCGAGGTCGGTCACGGGCGCGGTGTCCGAAGCGCCAGCGTGGTCAGTTTCAGGGCCAGCTCGACGGCTTCGTCCCGGACCAGCGGGCACTCCACCGTGTCCTGGCTGTCGGTGGGTACGTCGAGGATGTCGATGGGCAGGCCGTCACCGACCTCCTTCATCTCATGGGGGCTCAGCCTCAGCCTCAGCACCCCATAGGTCGCGTCGAGGCTCGCCACGGGCGCCAGGTGCCGGTTGGCCGAGTCCAGAATCAGGACGACGTTGCCGAAGCCGTCACCGTCCCGGGTGAGGCCGGGCTGGATGTGGACGCGGGGGATGGCGGCCACGCCCTTCAGGTACGCCACGATGCGACGGGTCGTGTCCTGTTCCATCCCTCGGCTGTAATAGACGTATCTCTCGATGTCGGACCACGGGTGCGGGCTGCCCTCCTGCTCCACCGGGTCCGGCCGTTCCTCGGGTTTCGCTGCTCGCTCGGTGCGCCGCAGGTACTCCGAGATCTCCTCTGGTGTTCCCTCGATGATCCGCAATGCTTCTCTCCCTGGATGGGGCCCTGGGTCAGGTGACGCAGGCGGCCGGGTGCGGGGGACGCCCCGGCGGGCCGCGCCGGAGTGGTGGTCGCAGGGCGTCGCGAGGCTGCCGCCCTTGGCCGGCCTCGGCCGCCGGATGTCCTAGCGGTCTGCCGAAGACGCTTCCGGGTCCGGGAAGAAATAGGGGTCCCCGAACGAACGGCGGGCCTCCACAGCCGTCTTGGCCGCACTGTCGACCGCGCCGTCCCGGGCAGCCTCGAACGCCTCGGCGATCAGGCCCATCGACGTCTCGGAGGCGCCCTCGAACGTCACCTCGTTGGCGCCCAGCCGGAAGACGGGCCGCGAGAAGCCCGGCATGTCCGGCAGGATGTTGACCCGGACGCCGGCTTCGGCCAGGGCGGCCGAGAGCTTGTTGGTGGTGCCTTCGTCGCCGACGTCGACCCAGATCTGATGGTTGTCGGTGATCCCGTCGCCGCTCCGCGCCACCTCGAAACCCCGCTCGGACAGCTCCGCACCGAGTCGTCGGGCGTTGATGACGACCTGGCGGGCGTAGGCGGGACCGAAGTGCTGGAACTCGCGTGCGGCCAGGCCCAGGGACAGCGTCGCGGCGAAGTGGTGACTGCTGAGCAGCACGAACTGCGCGTCCTTGATGAGCCGGCGCACGTGCGGCAGCCGGGTGAACAGCACACCCTTGTGCGGTCCGGGGAAGCTCTTGTGTGTGGAGCCTCCCCAGGACGTCGCCCCCAGGTCGAGCGGGTTGGGCACCACTCCGCCGAGGACGAGGCCGAGCGTGTGGCTGGCGTCGACGTGCAGCAGTGTGTCCGGGCTGTGCTCGGCGAGGCAGGCTGCGACAGCGGCGACGTCCAGCAGGTGAAGACTGTTCTGCAGGTCCAGGTAGACCAGGGAGACCTTCTGCGAGGCGAGGATCTGCCGCAGACCGTCGAGATCCACGGCGCCGGCCTCCACCGCGACCGTGGCGGGGAGGTAGCCGAAGCGCCGGATCACACTCGCGGTGGCGTAGTGGCCGCCGCTCTCGGGAGCGACGCAGACCACGGTGCTGCCCGTCGCGCCGCCCAAGCCCGAGATCGCGATGATCATCGCGCTCAGCCCGGAGACCGGGCGCAGATTGACGAACGGAGCGTCGGCCAGCGCGGACAGACTGCTGTGCGCCACATCCGTCTCGATGTCCGCGATGCCCTCGCCGCCGCGGAACTGCCAGAATCCCGGATCGTGGTCCTCGTTGAAAAAGTACCGGTTGTAGAAATCGAGTTGCAGCGGCATCTGCGCCAGGGGCGAGAGCCGGTTCTCGCTCGGAACCAGGTTCAGTCCGGCCCGGCTGTGCTCATGGCCGACGCGCAGACGTCGGGCCAGGTCGTAGAGATCACGAGCACACTCTTCGCGTGACTCGGCGTCAGGGACGGCATTTCTACTTGCAGACACGTTACCCCGCATCACAGAGCGGCCTGGGACGGCCGACAGCACTTGGATGGACCCTGCCGGCCATTTCTGACTTCTCAGTACAGAGGCGCTTTCCTGTGGAATATCAGAGCGCCCTGACGAGTGAATAGAATGTCCCATCCGGGACGAACGAGTGGAACGATCCGGAGGATCAGTCGACAGTGATCGGAAAGTACTCAGGGCCTATGTCGACTGTCAAGAGTGATGATCGACGATCACCGCGTGCTCACTTGCTCTGAAACGCGGGAGGCGTCCTTCCCGGTTCGGAGACCCCGTTCAAGGCGGGCCTTGACCGGGTGGAAGGCCGAGCCTACGATCTTGGAAGTCTTGCTCCGCATGTGAGCGGACACCGGCCGACGGCTCCATGAACCAACCGCCTTTCGGCGGCATTTCCACGTGCACCCGGCAACTTCGAGCGCACGAAAGCCGCGCGTAATCCATTCTCGATGTGCCCACGGCCGAGTTGCTCCGGCACGTGCGGGCACAGGTCATTCATCCGGACGACGCGGAGCGGGTGTACCACCGCACGACCGGCATCCGGCCCAGAGGGACCGCGCAGACGTCCGGCCGGCGAGGCGAACTTCTGAATCCGGAGGGCCGATCATGCCGAACAGCACGCTGTACACCGTGGACTACACCGACAGCGACGCCACTCGGATCATCCGCGTGGCAGGTCCGCAGGACGGCGCCGCGGTGGCCGATCAACTCGAACGCTTCGGTTTCGCTGTCATGGAACCGACCGAACTCACCCCGTCGACCCAGGCATTGGAGACCCTTGCGGACTGGTTGGACCTCGGGGAGCCGTACATCCCCCTGATGTACCGCCGCAGGGCCGATTCGAAGCCGTACGTCTACGCCGACATCGTGCCGCGGGCCGACAGCAACCACCCGGGCTTCGGCTCCGACCAGGCGCAGCCGTTCCATGTGGACGGGCTGTTCGACCCGGTGGGTGCCATCCGGTCCTCGATGCTCTACTGCGTACGACCAGCGGTCGAAGGCGGCCGGACGATCGTCTTCAACGCGTCGGCCGTGTTCATGGCCCTGAGGGAGCAGGATCCCGCCGCGGCGAAGGTGCTCCTGGGGGAGGGGGTGCTGGAGCGCCTCGCCACGATTCCGGATGTGCGCGGCAGCGTGCACGCCGCGGCCTTCGCCTACGACGACAGCGGTCTGCTCATGACCCGGTACTCCGACGGAAGGACGGAGCGATGGCACGCACCGGTCGGTGAAGAGGCCGAGCTGGACCGTGCGTTGTCCTATTTCCGGGCAGCGGTCAAGGAGCCGCGGTACTGCGCGCCGATCCGGCTCGGTGCCGGGCAGTGCCTGATCATCCGCAACGACCGGCTGTCGCACGCCCGCGAGGATTTCGTCAGCGATCCCGAGCAGCCGCGGCATCTGGTGCGCGGTCTCTACCGCCGGGCTCCCGGTGGGGTTCCGGCGGTGAGTGGCGTGTAGGACCGGCGTCGGACCCGGCGGCACGGCAACGGAGCCGACCGTGCGCCCGGCTCGTCCCGGCCAGGGCGGCGCACATCCGCCGCCCTGGCCGCCGGCGCATCGGCTCATGACCGGGCGGCCAGGCCGGGCGTCCTCGGCTTCGCCGCCGATCCGCTCACCCGTCCGCGGCCGGTGCCGCACGTCCTGCCTCGTACTCCCGTACGGCCAGCTCCTCCATGTCCTCGAGGAACTTCACGATGTCGCTGCTGGAGAGCACCGTCGTGTCTGCCCTCAGCGACACGATGATTTCCTTCGAATAGGTGCTGGCCCTCAAGAAGAATCTCCGTCCGGTCCGGTCCTGCGACGTCCCGAGCTCCTTGACGATCCGAGTCCGATGCCGCAATTCCTGTACGAACTCCGCACCGGCCGGGCTCTCCGGCTCCGCCGCACCCGCGCCGGCTTCCAGATCCACGTTGACGTTGCAGGACAGATCGACGCGTTCCCCGCGTTGCCGCTCGGCCTCTTCGACGGCAGCCGCCACCGCGGTCGGGTCCCATTTGGCCGACGCGTACGCCGACAAGCCGGCACTCCAAACCCTCTGTACAACTTTTCGAAAATCGCCCCCGGACAGGTCGACGGTCACCGGACTGTCCTGGGAAACCGTGCCGGTGGCCATTCTGTCCCTGGCGGTGAAGCGATTGTGGCAGCCGAGCAGAAAGAATGCTCTGGACTGGCCGCCCAGATCGCCCATCGCTATCGATGCGACAGCCAGAAAGACAACTGTCGGAGTAACGCGCAGGCGACGGGCCAGGGCGTGGATCGCGATGGACAGCGCCTCGGATCCGATATAGATCTCCTGGAAACGCGACGACTCCGGGGTGGCGGCGCGCCCGGCGAGCATGTCCACCGGAGCATGGGCCAACTGCGCTCTCCAATGTTTCAACGCCCGCTCGGAGACTGCCCGCCCCCTGGGTTCCTGCGCACGCTGGGCCTCATCAAAAGGGTGATCCCTTGCGGTGACCGTGCCCCGCGCTCCGTCGGGAGATGCCAGCAGCTGCTTCATCTCGCTCACGACATTCCTCATGTCCCATATGTCCGCGGCCAGGTGGAATATGACGAGGATCAGGAACCGTGGGCTGGATCCGCTCGCGATGATGCCGGCCCGGACGGGGAACTCGTCGAGCGAGAACGGGGTCCCCTGGAGCCGTTCGGCGAGGGCGCGAGCAGCTGAACGAGCCTCCTCGGCCGGGAAGGACTCCTCGACCACGCTGAGGGAACCGCCCATCGGAACGTGCTGGTACGGCACGCCCTGCGAGTCTGTCGGGTATGTGGTCCGAAGGGATTCGCGATCCTCGATGAAGTCCCGCAGGGCGCCGAGAACTCCCGGCAGGCCGACGCCCTCCGGAACCTCGATGACGGCCTTCAGGTTGAAGTGTTCGTGATGAGGGGCGAACCATTTCGCCTCGTCCCAGATGCATTGCTGCCCCCAGGTGAGCGGAGCGTCGCCTGTCCGATTCCCGGTGAAACGAATTTCGTGATATGTCATCAAGAATCCCATGCAGAGGAACTTCAGTCGGGCGTGTGGTCTCTCGGGCTTCATCGACGGAATGTCCGCGGGCCACGGTCAGTCGTCGATCGCCTGGTAGGCGGCCCTCCAGAAGCGGCGGAAGATCGGCAGCCCCCACGCCTCCGTGAACTGGAGGATGAGCATCGTCGTCATCCCCTCGGCGGGGTCGTTGAACCAGGCGGTGCCGTACTTGCCGTACCAGCCGTAGCTCCCGGCCGAGGGGCCGAGGGGCGTGCGTCGGGTGTTGATCCCCACCCCGAAACCCCAGCCGAGGTTGCCCAGCTCCTCGAAGTACCCCGGCGGCCAGACGAACGTGGAGACCGCCTTCTGCGCTGGCGTCAGGTGGTCGGTCGTCATCAGCGTCACCGACGACCGCGAGAGGACCCGTCTGCCGCGGTGGGTGCCGCCGGCGAGCAGGGCGGAGGTGAAGGCGAGGAAGTCGGCGGGGGTCGAGACGAGTCCGCTTCCGGCCGCCTTGAACGCCGGTGGGCGTTTCCAGAGCCCGTCGGGGCCGTCCTCGACGACGAGCGCGCCGGTGGCGTCGTCGCGCGTGTACGCGGTCGCCAGCCGGCCGACGCTCTCGCCGCCCACGCTGAGGGCGGTGTCCTTCATCCCGAGCGGCTCGCAGATCCGCTCGCGCAGGGCGTCCCCGAGAGACATGCCGGTGGCGCGGGCGACGAGTACGCCGAGCGCGATGGGGGCGATGTTGTACATCCAGCGCTCACCGGGCTGGTGGACGAGCGGCAGCGTGCCCAGGCGGCGGATCCACTCGTCCGGCGACGGCGGGGGATCGCCCGGGCCTGCCCCGTGCTCGAGCGCGTTCAGCGCGTCGGAGATCGGGACCGTTCCCGGTTCGGCGAGGACCGTGCCGGTGCCGAGGCGGCAGGTGAGCAGATCCCGCAGCGTGACCGGACGTTTCGCCGGGACGGTGTCGTCCAGTGGCCCGTTCGGATCGGCGAGCACGGTCATGTCCGCCAGTTCCGGGAGGAGCGCGTCCACCGGGTCGTCGAGGCGGAGCGTGCCGTCCTCGACGAGCGTCATCACGCAGGCGGCGACGATCTGCTTCGTCCACGATGCGATGCGGCAGACCGTGTCGGCGGCCATCGGTGTCCGCGAGCCCGGTCCCTCGAAGGCGAGACAGCCCACTGCCTCGACGTGGATCTCGCCGTGGCGGGCGACCACGGCAATGGCGCCCGGGCCGAGGCCGGCATCGACGTGGCGCCTGAGGACATCTCCCACACGGGTCAGCCGTGCCGAGGAAAGACCACCTTTGGCCACTTCCTCCTCCTTGCTCGTCGCTGTTCATCTGCGCTTGTGCTGCTCTGTCATGTGACCGACGTGAGAGGGCCGCCGCGCGCGGTTCCAGCCCCGTCACCGCGTCCTGGCTGCGGCGAGGACGGCGCGGCACCCCAACACCCGTGCCAGGTGCGCCCGGTACTCGGGGGAGACACCCGGACCGGACGTCGGCGAGGTGCCCTCGGCCATGGCCTCGGCGGCCCGCGCCACGCTGCCCGCGGTGGCGTCCGCACCCGCCAGGGCCGCCTCGGCCGCGGATGCCCGCAGAGGCGTGGCGCCCATGTTCGTCAGTCCGATCCGCGCCTCGGCGATACCGCCGTTCTCACGGCGTACCGCCACGGCCACGCCGACCACGGTGGAGGCCTGCGCCGAGAACTGGAACTTCTCGTAGTGGAAGCCCCAGTCCGCCCCCAGCTCGGGTATCCGGATCTCGACGAGCAGTTCGTCGGGCTCCAGAGCGGTCCTCAGGCAGCCGACGAAGAACTCGGCCGCCGGGATGGTGCGCCGCCCGCGCGGGCCCTCCGCCACCAGCTCGCCGTCCAGCGCCAGCACCACCGAGGGCAGGTCGCCGGCCGGGTCGGCATGGGCGACGGAGCCGCCGAGAGTGCCGCGGTGGCGTACGGCGGGGTCACCGACCGTCTCCGTCGCGGCGGCCAGCAGCGGGGCGTGACGTCGGACCAGCGTGTCGTGGAGGACGTCGTGGTGGGTGGTCATGGCGCCGATGACGAGCCGGCCGGCCTCCTCCCGGACGCCGCGCAGCTGCGGCACGCGGCCCACGTCGACCACCGACTTCGGCACGGCGCGCCGCAAGCGCATCATCGGCAGCAGGCTCTGGCCGCCGGCCAGCACCTTCGCCCCCTCGCCGCCCTCGGCCAGCACACGGACGGCCTCCTCGACGGTCGTCGGGCGGGCGTAGTCGAACGCCGCGGGGATCATGCCGCTCCCTTCTGGTCCGCAGGGTCCTGCGTGTGGTCCTGAGCGGCGGAGCCGCGTGCCGGACCACCCGGGCCGCCGCTCGCCGCGCCGCCCCCACCACGCGCCTCGCGCAGCGCCCGCTGGAGCCGGTGCGGACCACAGAGCATCGGCACGTCGCTCATGCCCGGCGGACGCGGCGCGTCCACCACCGTGAACTCCGGCAGGTCCGGCACGGAGGGGACGCGGATGTCCTCCGTGCGACCCGCCCGCGTGGTGGGCTTCATGGTGGTCACGTCCGCGACTCCTCCACGCAGGCGGACGCTTCCCGGCCGGGCGCCGCGGCGCGCACGGCCTTGACGATGTTCTGGTAGCCGGTACAGCGGCAGAGGTTGCCCTTCAGCGCGTGCCGGATCTCCTGTGGGCCGGGGTCGGGGTTGTGCCGCAGCAGATCGCGGGCTGCCATGATCATGCCGTGAGTGCAGTAGCCGCACTGCACGGCGTGCTGCTCGTGGAAGGACCGCTGGAGCGGGTGCTGTGCGCAGTCCTGGGCGAGCCCCTGGACGGTGGTCACCTCGCACCCGTCCGCCTGGACCGCCAGGACCAAGCAGCTCTTGGCGCTCATCCCGTCCAGATCGACGGTGCACGCCCCGCAGTTGCCGGTGTCACAGCCGATCTGGATGCCGGTCAGGCCCAGCCGGTCCCGTAGATGGTGAACGAGCAGGAGCCGGGGTTCCACCTCGTCCTCGTACACCGTGCCGTTCACGTTCACGGATATGCGGTTCATGTGCCCTCCCTCGGGGATGGGTGAGCGCCGCCGATGGGGTAGGACGCGCGCCACGCCAGGACTCGGACTCCGAGCGCTACGGCCTCGGCGGTCTGCCGGTACCGTCGTCACGGTCGGCCTGGCCCGGCGCCGTGGGGCCGGCGATCGACGACCGGAAGATGCCGTCGATCATCAGCATCTGGCCGGTCGCGTCGTCGCCGCTGTGGTTCTGCTCCAGGGCGACCACGGAGAAGCCCCGGGCGGTCAGGAAGTTCAGCATGTCGTCGAACGTCGGCGCCTCGTGGTGCAGATCGGCCAGCGGCAGTTCGAGTTCGAGCAGCGCGACGCGGTCCAGGAACGGACCCGCACCCTTGAGGACGGACAGCTCGGCGCCCTCCACGTCCAGCTTCAGGTACACCCGGCGGCCGTCGAGGCCCAGTTCATTCCACAGTGAGCCCAGCGATCGCATGGGAACCAGCTCGGTACCGGCCTCGACGTCGGCCGGCCACATGCGGGAGTGGAGGTCGGTCCGCCGGAAGACCGACGAGCCGAGCGACGTGCGGGTCAGGTGCAGGAGGACTTGGCCGTCCTCCGGCCCGAGCGCCACGTTGTGGCAGTGCCAGTCGTCGTCGGACCGGGCGACTTCGCGCAGCACGTCGAAAGTCCCGGACGCCGGCTCGAACGAGATGATCTCCCCGTCAAAACCGCACTGGCGCATCCACTTCCCGAACTGACCGCCATTCGCACCGCCGTCGATGACCACATCGATGTCGCGGAGAAGAATGCGTCGTCGTTCCTGCGACGTCATCAGATGTGCGGAGTACGGCGGGAGATCCCGTACATCGCGGGGTGCTGGACGTACCACGGCATCCGCCCTTTCGGCGTGAGGACTGGTGGGGGTGTCCACCTCACCGGCATCGGTCGAGGGGGCGACCAGGGGCTGCCGGGCGGTGATCTGTTCGCTGTTCAACGCTGAGAGAGGCTTTCGCCGCCCGCTTCCTTGATCGCCGCCCAGACACGGCTCGGCGTCAACGGCATGTCGATGTGCCGGACACCGAGGTGAGCGACCGCGTCGATGACCGCGTTCTGCACGGCGGGAGTGGCACCGATCGTCCCCGATTCGCCGATTCCCTTGACACCGAGAGGATTCGCGTCCGTGGGGGTCGCGCCGGCTTCCAGCTCGAAGTCGGGCAGATCGGCCGAGGCGACGGCCCTGTAGTCCGCGAGCGTCGCGTGGAGCGGGTTGCCGTCTCCGTCGTAGCTCACCTCCTCGAACAAGGCCTGGGCGATCCCCTGCGCGATGCCGCCGTGGCGTTGGCCTTCGGCGAGGACCGGGTTGAGAACCGGCCCCGCGTCGTCCACGGTCACGTGGCGCAGCACCGTCGTCGTTCCCGTCCCGGTGTCGACCTCGACGACCGAGACATGCGCGCCGAACGGAAACGTCGGCCGGTCCGAGTGGAACTCGACGTCGGCACTGATGCTCTCCACCTCGGCGTACTTGACGACCTGGGCCCAGGACACGGATCCGCCGGGGTCGCCTGCCGCGTGCCACGTCCCGGAACCGGTGTCGAGGACGACGTCGGTCACGGGGGCGCCGAGGAGGCCGGCGGCGTGCCGTCGGGCCTGATCCCTGACGTCGGAGGCGGCCTTGAGCACCGCGGAACCGCCGAGCTGCAGCGACCGGCTGGAGTAGGTGCCGACGGCCCTCGGGATGAGGTCGGTGTCGCCGTGCACGACGGTGACCCGGTCCATGGGGATGCCGAGTTCGGCCTCGACCAGCATCGACCAGGCGGTCTGGTGGCCCTGGCCCTGCGCCGAGCTGCCGGTCAGGACCGTCGCCTGTCCATCGCCGTCCACGATCACCTTGGCGGTCTCACCACCGCCACCGGTCATCTCCACGTAGACGCAGATGCCGATGCCGAGCACGTTCACGCACCCGTTGTCCCTGCGGGCGGCCTGCTCGGCTCTGAGCCGGGGGTAGTCGACGGCGCCGAGGACCCTGTCGAGGGCCGCCTCGTACTCACCGGAGTCGTAGCGGGCCCCGGTTCCGGTGCGGAACGGGAACGCGTTCGCGGCGATGAGGTTGCGCCGGCGGACCTCCGCCGGATCCATGCCGATCTCGGCGGCGAACAGGTCCACCGCCCGCTCGACCGCTGCCGTGGCCTCCGGCCGGCCCGCGCCGCGGTACTTGTTGACGGGCGTCGCGTTCGTGACGACGACGCGGTAACCGGTCCGCACGTGGGGGATGTCGTACACGCCGGGGGCCATCGTGCAGGTCACGGGCGCGAGGGTGCTGGTGCGCGGGTAGGCACCCGCGTCCTGGACGACGTCGAGGCAGTACGCCGTGATCGTGCCGTCGCGTCTGCCACCGATCCTGACGCGGTTGAGCTGGGCACGGCCCTGGGACATGGCGACGAGGTTCTCGGCACGGCCTTCCGTCCACCGCACCGCGGTGCCCGACTTCCACGCCGTCCAGGCGACGACGATGGCGTCCCGGTCGATGCCGATCTTCGCGCCGAACCCGCCGCCGACATCGGGGACGATCACGCGGATCGCGTCGGACGGGATGCCCAGGGTCTCGGCGAGGGTGCTGCGACAGCGCTGGGCGTTCTGGCTGCTGTGCCAGACGGTGAGCCTCGTACCGTCGAAGGCCGCCGCGGTGGCGCGGGCCTCCATGGGGACACAGGCCACGCGGTGGTTCGCGATCTCCCGTTCGACGACCACGTCGGCGTCGGCGAAGACTGCGGTGTCGTCGGTGTCGCGGTCCCGCTGGTCGGCGACGTTGGTTCCGGCCTCCTCGAACAGGAGTGTGTCGTCGAGACGCGCCTGAGCGGGTCCCACGACAGCGGGGAGCCGCTCGTAGCCCACGTCGACGAGCTCCGCGGCGTCCTGGCCGTCGTACCGCGCGTCGGTGAGCACGACCGCGACCGGCTCGCCCACGTACCGGACCTTCTCCCCGGCGAGCAGGGGTTCGGCGAAGAACCCCTCGCCGTGCTCCGGCCGCCGGAAGGGCTGTGGTGCCGGCAGGTCGGTCAGATCCGCAGCGGTGTAGACGGCCACCACGCCGGGGTGGGCCTTCGCCCGGGACGTGTCGATGCCGGTGATGACCGCATGGGCGACCGGGGAACGCACGAAGGTCACGTACGCCGCCCCGATGAGCGCCGGTACCCGCAGGTCGTCGACGTAGACGCCGCCCGAGGTGAGCAGTCGGGTGTCCTCCACCCGGTTCACCCGGGTACCGAAGGCGTTCACGTTGCGGCGTCCGGGTTCCTGGTGGTGCGCAGACAGCGGCACGCCATCGGCAACTCGATCTTCCGGTCCCCCGACAGGCCCAGCTCGTCGTGCAGGTACCCGGCCACTCGCTCGTCCACGGCATGCCGGGCGTCGGCCGACAGCGCGATCGCGCCGGCGTCGGTGCCCAGGTGCCCGACGAGTTCCTCGGCGGTGACGGGCATCGACCAGGTCAGGCGCAGTTCGACGAGAGGGCTGAACAGTGACCCGGTCGGCGGGTCCATGACATTGCGGGTCGGCGCCTGCGTGGTGACGTCCTGGCCGCTCTCGCGGGCCCGCAGTGCGCGGGTGAAGACGTCGAGCCCGGCGACCCAGGGGACGGACAGGTCCCGGTGGTTCCACAGGACGCCGAACGTGCCGCCGCCCCGGAGCACGCGCGCGATCTCCGGCATGGCACGCTGCGGGTCCATCCAGTGCCAGGCCATGGAGATCAGCAGCGCGTCGGCCCCGCCGTCGGGCAGGGGCATCCGCTCGGCTGTTCCCGCCAGCAGGCGCGCCTCCGGGCAGTTGCGGGCGAGGGTCTCGCGCATCCGCGGGTCGGGCTCGACGGCGACGACCTGCGGTACGCGGCTCACCAGGCGCCGGGTCAGCGCGCCGGTGCCGGCGGCGAGGTCGACCACCGTCTCGCAGCCGTCCGGAAGAAGCCAGTCCAGGGCGGGTGCCGGCGCGCTGGGGCGAAAGCGGTCGTAACGATCGGCGATCTCACCGAAGGACAACCCTCGGGTTCCGCTCTCGGCCATGCCCATCACCTTTTCGTCGCCCATGGTCCTCAGTCGGGACGTGCCGAGTTCTTGGCGACCTTCGCCTCGACCTCGTTCTGCAGATCCAGACCGGTCATCTCGGCGATGCTCGCCACGTAGAGCACAGCGTCGGCCAGCTCTTCGCCGAGACGCCCCTCGCCCTTTCGCCACGCGGTGAAGGCCGCGGCCGCCTTTTCCTGGAGCATGCAGAGCTCCAGCGGGATGTCGGTGGTGTTGTAGCCCTTCAGCACCTTGTTGTCCCAGCCGATTCGCTGCAGGGATCCCAGGTCCATGTTTCCTCCCGTAGCCGGGCGCGTTCACGCTCGTCGGAACGCGAACCCATACTCCTATCGCGCTGTCGGCGTGCCTACTGGCGCTTCGGCCACGGGACACCAGCCGGGTCGCTCCGGACATGCGGGGCCGGCGGCGCGCCAGGAGCCGCTGGTCACGAGGCATGTCCAGAGAGCGCCGGCAGTCGTCCGCGACGGCTGTGCTGACATGCTGGGCGACATGGCGACACTCAATGGAAAGCCGGTGTCCTCTGACGCCCTGCTCGCGCTCGCCCTGGTCAATCTCGGTCACTTCACGTCCATGCGCGCCGATGACGGCGGCATCCGGGGGCTTTCCCTGCACATGGAACGCCTGGCGAAGGACTGCAGGGCCGTGTGGGGTACGGACCTGGACACCTCACGCGTACGCACCTACGTCCGCCAGGCCCTGGACGGGCGGACACAGCCGTGCGTCGTCCGCGTGACCGTCTATGACCCCACGGTCGACATGGGGCACCCCGCGGGCGCCGGCGAACCGCATGTCCTGGTCACCGTTCGCGGGGCCGGTACGACGCCACCGGCCCCGCTGCGTGCCATGAGTGTGCCGTACGAGCGCGACCTGCCCGAGGTGAAGCACGTCGGCCTCTTCGGCGCCCTGCACGCACGGCGCACCGCCCAACTCGCCGGGTTCGACGACGCTTTGTTCGTCGGACGCGACGGGCTCGTCAGTGAAGGCGGAACCTGGAACGTCGGCTTCGTCGATCAGGACGGCAGTGTGGTGTGGCCGCAGGCTCCCGTACTGCCCGGGGTCACCGTGGCGCTGCTGAGGCAGCATGCCGATCACAGGGACGCCACCATCACCCTGGAGCAGGCCGAAGGGATGGCAGCGGCCTTCGCGACGAACACGAGTGTCGGCGTGCGGGCCCTTGCCGCGATCAACGGCACCGAACTGTCCGCCGAGCACCCCGCGCTGGGCCGACTGCGCGAGACGTACCTGTCGATCCCCGGAGAGAGGCCGTGAGGCGCGGCCCTGGCGACAGCGGCCTGCCGGTCCGAGCTCGGGGGCCACGGGACAGCACTCAGGGGCTTCCGACGGATCTCCGCGGCCACGGAGATCGGAGAGACGCCCCCTAGCGTCGAGTCGCGGTGAGGCGTTGCAGGGCCGCGGCTGCCGGCGGTCCCCACGTGGCTTTTCCGCCCGGGCGGCCGTGGACTCCGTTGTCGCCGATGACCAGGCAGGCGAGTGCCTTGAGCAGCGCCCAGCCGCGCGCGCGGCGCAGGGTCGCCGCGTCGGCCGACGAGTAGCTCCGATGGAAACGGTCGATGGCGGCCTCGTCGGGCAGAAGTGCCCAGCCGGCAGCAAGGTCACAGGCCGGGTCCCCCGCGCACATGTCGCCGAAGTCGACCACGCCGCAGAAATTGCCGTCTCTTGTCAGAACATTGGCCGGGTGCAGGTCCCCGTGCAGCCACAGCGCCGGGCCTGTCCAGTCAGGCGCAGCCAGCGCGTCGTCCCATACCTCACGCACGGTGTCCGGGTCGGAGATCAACCCACGGTCGGTCGTCTCCTTCAGGAAATACGCGAAGCCATCGCCGGAATCGGCCAGCAGGCCACCTCGACTGTTCCGGCCGGTGGGCGCGTCGTCGGGCGCGGGCAGATGCAGGGCTGTCAGGAAGGCCGCCAAGGTGTCGGCTGCCTCGGCGCCGCGCGTCGCGGGGGCGCGGTCGGCGGGTTCACCCGCGACCCAGGTGGTGACGAGCCAAGGGTGCGGGAACCGCTCGGACGGCCGGCCGAGACGCCTCGGAACAGGTGTCCGCAAGGGGAGGCGCGAAGCTATGGCAGGCAGCAAGGCGTATTCCTTGAGGAGCAGTTCGCCTGCGTCCTGAGTGGCCCAGGGCAGCCGGACCGCAAGGTCGTCGCCGAGCCGCCACAACTGGTTGTCCCAGCCACGGGCACCGAACGTCAGCGGCAAGCCGACCAGGTCGGGGTGCTGTTCGCCGAGCAACTCTGCGATCAGATCCGCGGTGATCTCATTTTCCGTGTGCGTCACAAACGCAACTGTATCCCTGGCATGGATCTTTCGCGACGGTCAATTGACCGCGTCAGCAGCCCATTTGCCTCACCACGACGCGACCGGACGAGGCTCCTCGGACAACCAGCAGGAGCCTCGTCCGGTCGCACGCATTTCCCGTGGACCGACGCTTTCAGCCCGCGGAGACAGGATGAAGGCGGACCGCCGGGTCGGCTTCGCCGGTGGGGAACTCGATGCCGAAAAGATTGAGCAGGGGTGCCGCCTTCACGGCGGTCTCCTCGAATTCGGCGTCGGCGTCGGAGAGTGTGGTGATGGCTCCTCCGGTTCCGAAGGAGACCTCATTCCCGGTCATGACGATCGTCCTGATCACGACGCTGAGATCGGCGGCTCCGCTCAGCGAGAAGTAGCCCAGGGCGCCGGAGTAGATCCCGCGCGGTCCCTCTTCGAGCCTGTCGATGATCTGCATGGTGCGGACCTTCGGCGCGCCCGTCATGGAACCGGGCGGGAAGGCCGCGCGTACGCAGTGCACAGCGCTGCGGTCCGGCCTCAGCTGCGCGTGCACCGTACTGACCAACTGGTGCACCGTCGCATAGCTCTCGACCTCGAAGAGCGGATCGACCCGCACGGAGCCGGCTTCGGCGCACTGGCTCAGATCGTGCCGGACCAGATCGACGATCATCAGGTTCTCGGCGCGGTCCTTGGGGTCGTTCTCGAGTTCCAGGCGCAGCCGCTCGTCCTCGGGGGCGAACCGCGACCGTGGCCGCGTGCCCTTGATCGGCTTGGATTCCACCGTCCCGTCGGCGCCGATGCGCAGGAACCGCTCGGGCGAAGAACTGAGCACGGACAGGGGGCCGAACCGGAGCAGGGCGCCGAAGGGTACGGGATTCTGGCGGCGCAGAAGCCGGTAGGCGTCCCAGGCGCTGAACATGCCGGTGCCGTGCAGCACGTTGGTCAGGCAGATCTCGTAGGACTCACCCGCGTCGATCTCCTTGTGGCACGCGCCGATCAACTCCAGGTAGCGCTGCTTGTCGTGCCGCAGCTCCCCTTCGTCGAGCGTGCCCGGGGCTCCTGGGGGCGTGGCGGTGTCCGCGAAGTCGTCCGACGCCGTCGCGGCCAGTTCTTCCAGGTGGCGCTGCGTCCGGTCGAACCACCGTGTCGCCGAGGCCGTGTCGTCGTCGTCCACCAGTGCCAGGAGATGGATCTCGCGCAGTTCGTGGTCGAAGGCCACGGCTCGGTCGGCGAAGACCATTCCCGCGTCGGGGTGGGGCGAGCGGTGTGCCGGTTCGCCGCCACACTCCGCCTTCAGCTCGTACCCCAGGTATCCCACCCACCCCAAGGCGAAGTCGAAGGGGAGATCGGGTACCTCGGTCCGGTGGGCGCGGAGGTCGTGCTCGAGCCAGTCGAGGAACGGACCTTCGACGACCTCCCGCCCGGCAGCGGAGGTGACGACCACGCACCGGCGGTCGACGTGTGCCTCGGCCACCCGGGCCAGCGGGCCGCCGGCGTCTCCCATGAAGGAGAACCGCCCTCTTCGTCCGCCCGCACGGCTGCTGTCGAGCCAGAAGGCGTGCGGGGCGTCGGCGTACAGCGTGGCGAACACCCGCTCGGCCGGTACCTCGAACGGAAGCCGGCGCACCGCCACGCGCCGGTCAGGGCGGCGCCGCTGGGCCCCGGCCCGGTGCGGCGGGTCCGCCTCATGGGTGAGACGCATGAAGTTGCGCAGAATGCGCCGCCCTTGGACGGTGCCGATCGACTCGGGATGGAACTGCACTCCCCACAGCGGACGGCTCCGGTGCCGGACCCCCATGAGCACCCCGTCCTCCGTCCACGCGATGGCCTCCAGTTCGTCGGGCAGGTCCGTCACCGCCAGGGAGTGGTAACGGACCGCGGTGAACGGCGAGGGCACGCCTGCGAAGAGGGGGTCTTCGGCGTGCGTCACCAGCGACTCACGGCCGTGAAAGATCTCGGGTGCCGGGACGACCCGGGCACCGTGGACGTGGCATATCCCTTGGTGGCCGAGGCACACGCCCAGGACGGGAATCCGTGCGTGGCGGATGACATCCGCGCAGATGCCGAAGTCCTCGGCCTTCGACGGATTCCCCGGGCCCGGCGAGATGACGACGTTGTGGAAGTCATCCAGCATCGACAGGTTCCAGTCCGCCGCGTCGTTCTTGATGACGGTCGGGGCGACTCCGTTGATCACGCCTATGTAATGGGCAAGGTTGTGAGTGAAAGAGTCGTAGTTGTCAATGATGAGCGTGCGCATCTGTCTCCCCCTGCATTCGAAGGGTGTCCCGATTGCGGATCACCTTTCCGTTCGCGTTGCGCGGCACCGATGCGGAAAGCCGGAAGACCTTGGGAATCTTGAAGTCGGCGAGGCGGGACCGGCACCATTCCGATATGCCCGCCGGGGTGAGCGCGGTGTCGCCGCCGACATACGCTTCGATGACGCCGTCGAAGACGACCACCGCTTCCCGTACATGGGGGTGGAGGAGCAGCGTCTGCTCGACCTCTGTCAAATCGACTTTCAGTCCGCCGACCGCGACCACCGAGTCGGCCCTGCCGCGGTACGTCAGAACTCCGCTCACCGGATCCCGGTCACATCGGTCGAACGTCCGAAGCCATCCGTCGTCGAACCGGTCGGCACGGTCCGACCAGAGGTACGGCGTGCGTTCCGTCCGTACCCGGAGTTCTCCCGCTACGACATCCACCTCCATCCCGGCGGTCGGCCTGCCCAGAACCGGAGGCTCCGGGCCCGTGACGAGATCCGCGGCGATGATCCCGGTCTCGGTCGTGCCGTACACCGGGCTGATCGGCAGCCCGTACCGCTCCTGGAACCGGGTCCAGACCCTGAGGGGCAGCAGTTCGCCGGCGGAGACTGCCAGGCGCAGCGACGGGAGGGGGCCCGGCGCGGAGCGCGCGAGCAGAGCGAAGTGAACCGGCACACCGAAGATCGCGCCGGCTTCGGCAGCCCGTGCGCTCTCCACTATCGACTCGGCCCGCATGCGGGACGGATACACCATCTGCGCCCCGGAGTTCAGACCGTGCAGCACTCCTCCGACCAAACCCATGGTGTGGATGACGGAGTTCAGCAGCAGGACGCGCTCCCCGGCCCCCGGCATCCCCTCCAGCGCGGCGTAGCGGTCGAGTTCCGCCAGCAAGGAGGCGGAACTACGGCCGATCACCTTCGGTTCCCCGGTGGAGCCCGAACTTGCCTGGACGAGACAGAATTCCGGAACGGCCGGCCGCCCTGTCGCACGACGCTCCAGGGTGAACGGCACGTCCTCGACGAGATACCTGGTCATGGGGGACACAGGCTGCGCGGAGAGCAGGAACTGAGGTTCGCAGATACGCAGCAACCGGTCGATTTCAAAGGCCGTCGACCGGACGTCGATGAGCATGACCTGGGCTCCGCGGGTCCACGCGGCGAGCATGGCGTGCAGGAGGGTGAGGCTGGGCGGCATGCACAGGGCGACGGTGGAATCGCGGCCGATCCCCTCGGCGGCCAGCCCGGCCGCCAGGAGTCCGACACGTTCCCGCAACTCCCCGTAGGAGACGGCGCGGTCGGCCAGCGTCCACACGTCGTCGTCGTGCCATCGTCCCAGCAGTCGTTCCCCCCACCAGGAGGGTGGGTCGACGACGGTCATCAGCCCTCCATGGACACGCGATCGGGGAACTTCTCGGCCAGGTATCCGTGGAAGGCCCTGACCGACGTGAACGAGGAGACATCCGAGTGTTCGGGTTCGATCTCGATCTCATAGCGCTCGTCCAGCAGCTGCTGGATCCAGACCAGTGAGAAGGAGTCGATCGTGATGGGGCTGTCGAGGTCGATCTCGACGGGCTCGTCCCTGATGCTCAGACATTCGGTCACTATGCTCTTGACGCTTTCAAGAGTGATCATCCGGGTTTTCCTTGCCTGGTGGGTTGGACCATTGATGAGTGGTGTCCGACAGCTCTCGGGTCACGGGGAGAGCTCGTAGGTGTGGGCCTCATGTCGCCCGGTGTGCGCAGCGGCGCACAGTTCCATGAAGTTGCTGAGCCAACCGAGGGGTCCCGCCGGCTCGCCGCTGTCCCTGCTGGCTGTCCCGGGGGGTGTCTCCGCGAGCGTGAGCCGTGCCGCTCCGGTGTCGCTCTCCAGCCGACGCAGCAGCAGGGCGGCCGCGGCGTCTCCGGCGGGCAGCCGGGGCCCCCGGCCGGCGGCCGAGGCCAACTCACCGGAACGGCGGACCCGTTCGTTCGGCTTGGTCTCGACCCCGATGACGAGCACCTGCCGCAGTTCCGGGTCGTGCAGGAGCGCGTCGGCGACCCTCAGCGCTTCCCCGGCGGGGTCGGAGACGGCCGAGATGCAGGTGAGCGGTCCATGAATGCCGTAGCGCCTGGTCAGATGACTCAGGATGGACGTACTGACCGACTGGAAGAACAGCAGCGGATTGGGTGGTTCGCCCGCGACCGTTCGCCGGGTCGCCGTATCCACCGTGACCGCGTCACCGTACACGGTCGCGAGCACGATCGCGGTTTCGGCGCCGTACCGCCCGACGTGGTTGTCCGGGGCGTCCGCGGGCCCCAGACAGGCTGTCGCCACCGCGTGCACCAGCGGGCCGAAGCGTGAGATCGCGAAGCCGACGATCCGGGGAAGCTCCTCCGGAGCCGCCCCCGGCAGACCGGACGCCTCGTCTCCCCAGGGGGTCAGACAGGCGGCGTCGACGATGGCACGGTGGGACACGAGCCCTGACGGCATGGGAATCCTTTGCTGCTGTTGCCTTCACGGCGCGGCGGTGGCGTCATTCAAGGGACTGCGGAGCACCCAGTACAAGGGCCGCGTTGGCGCCGCCGAACGCGGCGTTGAGCGACAGGGCCCGGGAGACCCTCGCGGGCCTCGCGGTGTGGGGGACGCAGTCGACGGGGCACTCGGGGTCCGCTTCGAGAAAGCCCGCGGTGGGGGGCAGCAGCCCTTCCGTGAGGGCCAGGAGCGTGATGACGGCCTCGACGGCTCCGGTCGCCTCCAGCATGTGGCCGGTGGTGCTCTTGGTGGAACTCACCGGGACCGTACCGGCCCGGTCACCGAACACGTGGCGCAGCGCCAGCGACTCGGCGGGGTCGTTGCGCGGTGTGCCCGTGCCGTGCGCGTTCACGTAACCGATGTCCTCGGCGGCGACGCCTGCACGCCGGAGGGCGGCCAGGGCGGCGGTGGCAAGGCCGCGGCCCTGTGGGTGCGGCTGAACAGGATGATGGGCGTCCGCGGCAAGGCCCCATCCGAGAACACTGCCGTACGAGACGGCGTTCCGTCGCCGTGCGTGCTCTGCGGACTCCAGCACGAGCACGGCGGCGCCGTCGCCGTGCAGCAGTCCCTTTCTGCCCGCCGAAAAGGGCCGTATCAGGGCCTCGGTGGTGAGGGCCCGACCCGAGTCGAAATGAGCGAAAAGATCTTCATTGACCACGTAGGCGCCTCCGCAGACCACGGAGTCGGCCTTTCCGATGCTGATGAGATGTGCCCCGTACGCGATCGCGTTGGTTGCCGCCACGCATGCGTTCACGAACGCCAATCGGGGGCGCCCGAGACGGAATTCCTCACCGATCGCCTCTGGAAGCATCGCCGGCAGGCTGTGCAGCACACCGGTTCCTTCAGGCTGGTTCTCCGTGGCGTGAGCCGCCCAGAAGTCGATGTTCGCCGCGTGGTCCCCGTCGGTGCCCAGCAGAACGGGCGCACCCGCTCCGTCCTGGCCCGCCCGGGCAAGCGCTTCCTTGACGCATTCGCGCAACACGGCCAATTGAGTCGGCGCTTCACCCGGATACTCGGCGGCATACTGTGCACGGTATCGGGACGAGTCGAAACGGCTGACCTTCGCAAAGGCCGGCTTTCCGGAGAAGATTCCCTCCTTGAGCGCCTGCACGCCAAACCCGAACGCCGTGAAAACGCCGTAACCGGTGACGACGACCTCGTGCAAGCTGGGAACCTCCAAGCAGTAGGCCCTTTGCCGACTCGGCGGCAAAGCGGGAATCGGCTGCACTGTACATGCCCCACTCGACGGGGCGCCAGAGTTCCGAAATCGTCGGAAGCGGGTTGCCGGCCGACGCGGGAAACTGCAAGCATCCGGTCGATCCATGGCCGTCGGTGATGACATCGGAGGGTATTTCGTGCAGCGCTCGATACTGGTGACCGGTGGCAGCCGAGGCATTGGCGCAGCTATTGTCAGAGCGTTTCTCGAACAGGGAGACCGGGTCGCTGTCGCCCAGCGCGGATCCGAAGTTCCGGCAGGTGCGCACGCGATCAAGTGCGACGTTGCCGACCCCCAGCAGGTGGCCGCCGCCTTCAAGGAGGCACGCGAACTCCACGGACCCGTCGAGGTCCTGGTGAACAACGCGGGGACCGCCGACAACACACTCCTCATGAGAATGAGCGACGAGCAGTTCTTCCGCGTCCTGGAGACGAACCTGGGCGGCTCCTTCTACGCCACCCGGTGCGCATATCCGGACATGGTGAGAATGGGCCGGGGGCGGATCGTGTTCGTCTCCTCCGCAGCGGCCCTCCGCGGTGCCGAGGGAATGGCCAACTACGCGGCGAGCAAGTCCGCTCTGGTCGGTTTCGCGAGGTCGCTTGCCAGGGAGATCGGCTTTCGCAACGTCACCGTGAACGTCGTGGCCCCCGGGCTGGTCGCCACCGACCTGGCGAAGGACCTCCCCGGGCACCGGCAGGAGCAGGTCATCGGCGAGACGGCCCTGCGCAGGTGCGGCACTCCCGAGGAGGTGGCGTCGGCCGTCACCTGGCTCGCTTCGGAGGGCGCGGGCTTCGTCACGGGGGCGATCATTCCCGTGGACGGCGGGTTCGGGATGGGGCACTGAGGCGGCCCCGGCGCGCCGCTCCCCTCGCACGGCCCCGGGCTGGAACCGGTGTGGATCGACGACCGGCTTCCGGCCGGCAGCCGGGTTGTCCAACTGCGGAGTGTCCTCGGTTGGACGACGCCCCACTCGCCGGGACCGGCGACCTCACTCTCTGCCCGGCCGCGGGGGCTGGTGGTAGCTTGGCCACCGTCATCGGCCTGGCCGGCCGCATCTTCCACTCGGACTGTGCCAGCGCATACGCGAGCAGCGAATTGCGCCAGGCCCAGCGGGAGTTGTGCCTGAGACCCCGATGCGCAAACACCCGGCGTCCCCTGTCGGGCGGCTGCTTCAGACGGCCGGCGACGCCGGCTTGTCACCCGACCTCCCTTGTCATCACGGGATCCACGTACGCCGGGTGGGGTAGGTCCGCGTCCTCGCGAAATCGGCCGGGACGTGCGTTCCACGATCACCGTCAATGCCCGAGAGCCCGATTCTGAGAGTGACCCATGTACAAGATTGTTGTGACTGGTGGGGCAGGTTTCATCGGCAGCTGCTACGTCCGTCGACTGCTCGGTGGGGCCTACGGCGCGGTGCCGGACGAGGTGATTGTCCTCGACAAACTCACGTACGCGGGCAACATGGCCAACCTTGCGCCCGTCGAGCATCATCCGGCGCTGCGTTTCGTACGAGGTGACATAGTCGATGGCGGGGCACTGGCCGAGTTGCTGCCCGGTACCCGGGCGATCGTCAATTTCGCGGCGGAGACACATGTCGACCGGTCGATCAAGGATCCGGACGTCTTCGTCCGCACCAACGTCCTTGGCACCCAGCGGCTCTTGGAGCAGGCCGTGCGCTTTCAGGTGCCCCGGTTTCTCCAGGTCTCGACCGACGAAGTCTACGGTTCGATCGAGAAGGGGTCCTGGACGGAGGAGTGCCCGCTTCAGCCCAATTCTCCTTACGCGGCGTCGAAGGCCGGCGCCGACCTGCTGGTGCGCTCCTACGGCCGTACCCACGGTCTGAACGTCGGCATCACCCGGTGCAGCAACAACTACGGCCCGTATCAGTTCCCGGAGAAAGTGATTCCCCGCTTCGTCACCACGCTGCTCGAGGGCGGGTCCGTACCCCTCTACGGGGACGGGCTCCACGTGCGCGACTGGCTGCACGTGGACGACCACTGCCGGGGGATCCAGCTCGTGCTCGACAAGGGTGCACCGGGAGAGGTCTACCACCTCGGCAGCGGCACGGAGCTGACGAACCGAGAGCTGACAGATCGGTTGCTGACGGCGTGCGGGGCGGACTGGTCGATGGTGCGCGAGGTCGCCGACCGTGAGGGACACGACCGCCGTTACGCGCTGGACGACCGGAAGGCACAGGCCCTCGGCTTCCGGCCGCGGATCCGCTTCGAGGACGGCCTCCTCGCGACCGTCGACTGGTACCGCCAGAACTCCGCCTGGTGGCGACCACTGCTGCCGGCCGCCGTGCACTGATGCCGCCGGCGGCCGTGTACGGAGACTCGTGCCCCGCCCCGGAGTCCACTTGACGGCGTTCCCCGCCCCGTAGGAAGAAAGGCCGCCTCTCTTGCGAGGAATCGTTCTGGCCGGAGGCTCCGGCACGCGGCTACGGCCGTTGACGACCATCCATTCCAAGCACCTGCTTCCCGTCTACGACAAGCCGATGATCCATTACCCCCTCGCCGTGCTCATGCTGACGGGGATCCGGGAGATTCTGCTGATCTCCAATCCGGAGCATCTGGGCGCCTATCGCACTCTCCTCGGTGACGGGCGCGACATCGGCATCTCGCTGAGCTACGCAGCCCAGGAGCGCCCCGGAGGTCTGGCAGAGGCTCTGCTGCTGGGGCGGGAGTTCATTGCCGACCAGCCGATCTGCCTGATCCTCGGGGACAACATCTTCTACGGACATCGCCTGCCCGGTCTGCTGCGCGAGGAAGCGAAGAGGCTGGACGGTTGCACACTGTTCGGATACAGGGTGAGCGACCCTCGACGTTACGGTGTTGCCACCGTGAACGCCGCAGGGGACGTCCTGTCGCTGGAGGAGAAGCCGGAGCGCCCCCGTTCCAACCTGGCCGTCACCGGCTTGTACATGTACGGGAAGGGCGTGGCCGACCGCGCCGCGCGCCTGACCCCCTCCGCGCGTGGTGAGTTGGAGATAACCGACCTCAATCTCCAGTACGTCCACGAGCGCCGGGCCCGGCTGGTGGATCTCGGCCGGGGGACGGCATGGTTCGACGCCGGCACCCACGACAGCCTGCTGGAAGCGGCGATGTTCGTCCAGGCCCTGGAGAAGCGGCAGGGCATACGCATCTCCTGCATCGAGGAGGTGGCCTACCGGATGGGTTACATCGACCGGGACCAGCTCCACCTGCTCGGCAAGGAGTTGTCCATAGGCTCGGAATACGGCCGATATATCGCAGATGTGGCCGACGAGTGCACGGTGCCCGCTGATTTCTCCTGACCGGGCCTTTTTCATCCTGTCTCGGCGGGGTGAAGGAGGTGGCCGGCGGGGCATGTGCGAAAGAGGCGGGGCTCCTGGTCGTTGCGCTGGTGTTCTCCATGCGCCCGCGCCTCGTCCGAGGAGTCTTGCTCGGTCCTGGCGCGCGAGTGCTCAGAATGAAAAGGAAGAACTCTCTCGCGTCATCGTCCAGTGCTCTTCCGTCGCCCGCGACTCGATTCATCGGAATCGCTGAAACGGTCGCTGTGCACCAGCCTGAAGAAGTCCCATTTGGTGGCGATGACCGCTATCTCGACCCGGGAGCTCACGCGGAGCTTGAGCATGATGCGCGCGATGTGCTCTCTCGCCGTTCGTTCGGAGATTCCCAGCTCCATACCAATGCTGTAATTGGTCATTCCGGTGGCGACCAGGCGGAGAACCTCGAACTCTCGCGCGCTCAGGGCGGACACCCTGGAGTGAATCTCGTCGATCTCGTCGCGCAGTCCGATACCGCTTCCAGCTATCATGTTTCTCCATCGTGGAAATGCCGTGTAACGGATGCCGTGCCAAGGGGATTTTGTGCGCCTTCACCAGTCCTGGAGTATGAATGATCCGTAACCGGCCATTGCATTGTCAATCCATCTTTTCCATGGCGTCAACCCCTCTTTCCCGCGGAGCCTTTTCTGGCCGGCCGCCGACTTCTCGAACACGGCTCAGGCGCCCCGCTCCTGTGCCGGCACGGCTTCGGGTGCCGGTCGGCGGGTCGAGGTGGACCCGCGCACGATGAGTTCGGGCATGAACAGGAAGTCACCGTGGCCGGGCCCGCAGGTCTCCTCGTCCGACAGCAGGGTGACCACGGCGGCTGCGGCGATCGGGCCGACCGGCTGGCGGACCGCGGTGAGCGGCGGTCGGGTGAACTCCATGAACGGCGAGTCGGTGAAAGTGATCACCGAGAGGTGCTCAGGTACCGAGAGGCCGCGCTCGCGCAGCGCCTGCACGATGCCCAGGGCCGTCAGGTCGCTGTCGCACACAACTCCCGTGCAGCCGTCTTCGATGAGCGTGCCCACCGTCGCTCGGCCGCCCGCCACGGTGGACGGCGTGTGATAGACGCGATGCGCTTCTCCCGCCGCGTCGGCACCGCGGATCTCTTGCGACGCGGCGATGAACCCGTCGACACCGCCGTCGGGCAGGGGGCGCCGAGTGTCTCCGACGACCAACCCGATGCGCGAGTGGCCGAGTTCGTGAAGATGACGGACGGCCATCCGCACGGCCGCACGGTGGTCGACGGAGACGGACGGAGCGTCACCCGACATGTCCCGGCCGTTGACGAACAGGTGGGGAAGTCCCAGAGCCGCCGGCCCGGCGAGGGTGTCCTCGGAGAACACGGTGGTGCAGGGCCAGCCGGACACGAACACGGCACCCGCCACGCCGTGCTCGACGAGCAGATCGAACGACTCGCGCGCCAGGACGGCGTCGGACGGCTGGACGTAGACGGCCGGCACATACCCGTACTGGCGCACCGCCTGTTCGAGTTCCTGGACCAACGCGGCGACGACCGGCATGCCGGCCAGTTCCGTGGTGACGAGGGCGATGATCCGCGCCATCCGGTCCGCCGAGCGGACGGTTTCCGCGTCCACTGCGTCCAGCACGGTCTGCCGCATCTTGGGGGAGACACCCTGCCTGTCGTTGAGAACGCGGGAAACACTCGCTTCGCTCACCCCCGCCTTCCTCGCTATGTCCGCCAGCCGCACCCGAGTCATCGACTCAACTCCCACGCTCAGTGACCACCGCAGCACATCCTTGCCACACACCTGCCGTCAAGGAAGTGCTCGTCTGAGTGGCCACTACCCCATGTGCTCGTTGTTGCTCGCCTCGCACCGTGATCACGCGGCGCCGCGACAGACCTCGGCGACCAGGTGGGCCGCCCGGTCCACGGGAGGTGCGACAACGCGAGCAGGCAGATCCATCCGCAGGGGTGCCTTCGTCTCGCTCATATCGCCTGACGCGCCACGACGCGTCGGCCTTCGCTCAGCTCGACCGCGATGCCCTGCCATATCTCGGCGTAGCTCAGCAGAAGTTCGGCGACCTGCTCGCGGCAGTGTGCCGGTACGTTGTCCACCACCCGGCTTCGTTCCCGGGTGGCAGCCGCGCAGGAGTCGAACAACCGCAGGACGATTCGGCCCGTTTCGCTGAATCGGAGCGAGGGGTCCTTGCACAAGGCGTCGAAGATGGGTGCGAGGTCGGCGAGCGGCCGAGCGGGGCGCCGAGGCACGGTGCCGGCCGCGGTATTCCGCTCCTTCTGGTCTCGACGCGCCGTCTGCTCACGCAATTTCACGGGAACCGGGTCGTGTCCCTGTCGCAGACGCTCCCGGACGTCGGCCGCAGTGCCGGGAGAAATACCCGCCGCCTTGGCGATCTGACGCAAGGAAGCCTCGGGGTTCGCCCTGATGAGTTCACCCGCCAGCTCGCGTCCCTGGACTCGGTTCACGGGCCGCGCGCGACCGTCGATGCCTACGCGGACCGTGGAATCCCCGTTCGCCCCCGTGCGGTGGCGGCGCAGTTCGGCCACTTTTCTGGCCGACAGTCCGGTGACCGAGGCGATCGCGCGGTCGGACCATTCAGGGTGAGCGCCGAGGATGCGACTCGCGGCGGCAATCCGGTCCGCGCGGGAGAGCGGCAGGCCGTGATCCGCGTTCGCCGCCACGGACAACAGGAACGCGTCTTCCTGCTCGCCGTCGAAGAATCTGACCGCGATGTGCGTATGGCCCCGCAACTGTGCGGCCCTGAGCCGGTGCCCTCCGTCGATCACCCGCATCGTACGCCGGTGCACCATGAGGGGCGGATAGGTGTTCTCGCTTTCCGCCAGTGTCTTCACGTGCTCGTCGTCTTCTCCCGCCGTACGCAGGGAGTCGTCGACGACAAGCGTGCGGATCGGCACTGTCACCACATGCGCTTGCGCCACCGCCTGCCGGCACTTGGCAATGTAGGCCGGCACGTCGCATGCAGAGTCCCCCGTCAGTCGCGCAGAACTCAACTCATCTCCTCGTGTGGAATGCGTGAAGGCGCGGGTGCAGCGACTGGGAGACCCCGTGACTGGACAACCATGCGCAATTCGGGCAAAGGTGACTGTGAGATAGGGGCGGAAGCGACCGTCGGAATGGTCGAGCAGATCACCTGCGTCATCGCTGATGCGGCTCCTAGTTAACAGCAACTGCAAACGATTACTTGGATCGTTTTCAGTCAGTCGGGGACTCCGCGAGGTCCGGACATTTGGGTGTGCAGTGGTCGCGAGGTGGCCGGAGGGCTTCGTTTCGGCCACGCGAAGCCGCGGCTTGAAATCACCGCCACGTCGGCCTTGCCGAGGCCGCTGTCTGCTCGCAAGTCGGGCGACCCGGACATCTCAAGTGATGGCTCCGGCGGCTTCCGGACGAGTGCTGTCCAGTCCTTGCAAGGCTGATTTGCTGGTCCGGGGACATGTCGGGGCGGATGCTTGCAAGAGGATTCAGCAAACCAGGGTGACCCTTGCAGCATCCTGCCCGCACTGTTTAACTCAGCGCGTTGATCGCAGCTGACGGCCAGCCCGGTTGCCTAACCGGCCTATCCAAGGAGTGTCGTGACGGTGCAAGCATCCGTCGTCGAGCCCGGGGTCATAGGGGACGACAGTGGCTTCTCGCTCCACGCGCCGGACGGAACGTCGTACCGCGTCGAGCTGACGAGCGACGTTCTCGCCCCCGGAAATCCGTTACTTGCGGAGTACTGCGAGGGCCGGCGCGTCGTCGCCTTCGTCGGGCCCACCGTCGAGCGGCTCCACGGACGTCGGTTGCGCGCCTATCTGGCAGCCCGGCTCCCCTCGGGCAGCTGGAGCGTGGTGGTCCTGGAGGGCGGCGAAGACAGCAAGACCATGGAGTCGGCCGAGAAGATCTGCGCCCAGGCCAAGTTGGCGGGCCTCGACCGGCACGGAGTGATGCTGGCCGTGGGCGGCGGCGTGACCTGCGATCTCGTCGGGTTCGCCGCGGCCATGTACAGCCGGGGCGTGCGCTACATCAAGGTCAACACCACGCTGGTCGGCCAGGTCGACGTCGGTGTCGGGGTCAAGACGGGTGTGAACGCCCTCGGCACCAAGAACATGCTGGGTGCCTACCACCCGGCGCACGCCTCTCTGAACGACGCCGGGTTCCTCACGACGTTGCCGTTGCGTCACATCCGTTGCGGTCTGGGCGAGATAGCGAAGATGGCCATCATCAAGGACCCCGCGCTGTTCCGGGTCCTGGAGGACTGCCCGAAGGTCTTCCAGACCTCGTACGCGACTCCGTCCTGGCTGGCGGAGGCGGGGCTCGGGCAGCGCGGTGTGGAGGACTACGTGCTGCGCAGCTCCATGGCGCTGATGATGGAGGAACTCTGCCCCAATCTCCGCGAGCACGACCTGGCCCGGCTGGTGGACTTCGGGCACACCTTCGGCCCGGTGATCGAGACGGCCAGCCGGTACCGGATCGCGCACGGCGAGTCGGTGGCGATCGACATGGCTCTTTCCAGCCAACTGGCGCGCGTACTGGGCCTGATCGACGATGCCGACTGCGAACGCGTCATGCGCCTCCTCGTGGCCCTCGGTCTGCCCGTCCACGACGCCGCCACCTGTACTCCCGAACTGATGCACCGGGCCCTGAAGGCGGCCTGGGAGCGCCGCGGGCGCCGGCTGTACCTCGTCGTGCCCGACGGCATCGGCTCGGCCGTCTTCGTGAACGACCTCGACGACGTCCCGGCTGCCGCCCTCGAAGAGGCACTGCGGCAACTGGAGTCCCATGCACAGCAGTTGGCCGATCCGCTGATCGCCGCTCATTGACGAAGACCCCCGGCCGGTCCCGCCCGGCCGTGGAACCCGTCGCCCTCTCGCTCCGCATCCCACCTGCTCGCAGCACACCCCCCCCGTCCGTGCCCGATGTTCCGACGCGGCGTGCCCCACGCCCCGCTCCGGGACGCGCGGCACGTGGCGCCCTCGCCCAGCCGTCAAGACCGGACATGCCCATCAGGACCAGGCATGCCCATGGGAGTCGCCGCACATGAACCAGCCTGCCCACCAGGAACCGGCATCGACGCACGCCGGCCGCGCTCGCGACACCTTCTCTCCCGGACCCGCCCGCGCCCGGGTGAGCAATCTGTACGACGGGCTGCTCCGCGAGGTCACCGGCGACCACGGCGGCGAGGGCACGATCCGCGCCCATCGGGCCTACCGGAGACAGGACGCGCCGGCCCCCATCGCCTTCGTGGACCTGGTCGAACTTCCGCCCGGCACCTCCATCGGCCGGCACCGCCACGCCGACGACCGGGAGACGTACGTGATCCTCGCCGGACGGGGCCGGATGACCCTGGACGGCGAGGAGTTCGAGGTGGGCGAGGGGGACGTGATACCCAACCGCCCCTACGGAGAGCACGGGTTGGCCAACGACTCGGACGGTCCGCTCCGTCTGCTGGTCTTCGAGGTCGGTCCGCTGGGCGGCGACCTGTGACCGGTCCGCTCCAACGGGAGCTGCTGACCCGTGAAGCCCGCCGACTGGCCCCGGGCGCCTCGGAAGAGTCCGCGCTGGGCCGCCGGGTGTTCGTGGAGGGCAAGGGCGCCGTACTCACCGACCTCGACGGCAACCAGTACATCGACCTGGCGGCCGGCACCCTCACCCAGTCGCTGGGGCACTCCCACCCGGAGGTCGTGGCCGCGCTCACCGAACAGGCCGGGCGGCTGTGGAACGTGCACGACTTCGCCACGCCCGACCGCGCCGCCCTGTGCGACCTGCTCGCCGACCTGCTGCCGGAGCAACTGGACACCTACGCGTTCTTCTCCACCGGTGCCGAGGTCGTCGAGGCCGCGCTGCGAGCCGTCCAGGCCGTCGCCGAACCCGGCCGCAACCGCATCGGCGCCCTCCGGTACGGCTTTCACGGCAAGACCCAGGGTGCCCGGATGCTCGTGCACTGGGACATCGGCAACCAGTCCCTGGCCGGCAACAGCGTGCTCGGGTACTCGCCGTACTGCTACCGCTGCCCGCTCGACCTCGCCTATCCCTCCTGCGGGGTGCGCTGCGCCACCCTGGTGCGCCGCCACATCGCCGAGAAGTCCAACGTGTCCGCGCTCGTGTTCGAACCGGTACTCGGTGCCGCCGGAGTCATCGTGCCCCCGCCCGGCTACTGGGAACAGATCGCCGACAGCTGTCGCGAGCACGGTGTGCTGCTGGTGGCCGACGAGGTCCTCACCGGCGGCGGACGGACCGGCACCTTCCTGGCCAGTGAGCGCTTCGGTATCCAGCCGGACCTGGTGACCCTCTCCAAGGGCATGGCCTCCGGCTTCCCCTTCGCGGCACTCGCCGGCCGCTCCGACGTCCTGCGTCACCCGCACGCCTCCCGCGCCGGGTCGACGGCCTCCACCTACGCGGGCAACCCGCTGGCCATCGCCGCGGCGAAGGCCACGCTGGAAGTCGTACGGCGGGACACGCTCATCCAGCGAGTGGACGTCCTCGGCGCGGTGCTCGACGAGCGCCTGGCCGAACTGCGGGCCACCTACGAGGTGCTGGGTGACGTGCGCGGCATCGGTCTGCTGCACGGGCTGGAGTTCGTGCGCGACCGCACCACCCGCGAACCCGCCCCCGAGGTGGCCCACGCCGTGTACCAGGCGGCGCTCGACCTCGGCCTGCGCACCTCCGTCGGAGGCCACATCATCCGGCTCGCCCCGCCGTTCACCATCGACCGCGCCCTGCTGGAGGAAGGCATCGCCCTGCTCGGCCGCGCACTGGAGCGTGTCATGGGGGAGCAGCGGTGATCGTCGCGGAGAACCTCGTCAAGGAGTTCAAGGTCGCCGAACGCCGACCGGGCCTGGTGGGCAGCCTGAGCACGCTCTTCAGCCGTGAGTACCGCCTGGTGCGCGCGGTCTCCGGGGTCTCCTTCGAGATACCCGCCGGGGTGAAGGCCGCCTACATCGGCGCCAACGGTGCCGGGAAGTCCACCACCGTCAAGATGCTGACCGGGATCATGACCCCCACCTCGGGGCGTGCCCTGGTCGCGGGCCTGGAGCCGTACCGGGAAAGGCGGCGCAACGCGGCCAACATCGGTGTCGTCTTCGGACAGCGGAGCCAGCTGTGGTGGGACCTGCCGGTGCCTGACTCCTTCCGTATCCTGCGCCGGATCCACGACCTTCCCGACGCCGTCTACCTGCGCAACATGGCCCTCTTCCGTGACCTGCTGGACATCGACGCGCTGGGCAACACCCCGGTACGGCAGCTCAGTCTGGGCCAGCGGATGCGGGCCGAAGTCGCGGCCTGTTTCCTGCACGACCCCAAGGTGGTCTTCCTCGACGAGCCCACGGTCGGCCTCGACCTCGTACTGAAGGAGGCCGTGCGCGAGCTGGTCAACCACGTCAACGCCGAACTCGGCACCACCGTGCTGCTCACCAGCCACGACATCGGGGACATCAGCGCCATCTGCGACCGGGTGCTCGTCGTCAACCAGGGCGAGGTGGTGCACCGCGGCAGTATGGAGGAGCTGCTGGCCACCGCCGACACCCGCGCCGTGGTCTTCGAGCACCAGGACACCGGCGCCGGTCCCGACGCGGCCATCGCGCTGATCGAGACACACCTCGCGGGAGCGTCGGCACGGGCCGTGCACGGCGGACGCATACGGATCGAGTATCCGGTCGGCCGCTGGTCGGCCCGCCAGGTCATGGGCTTCCTGCTGGAGAGCTTCGACGTCGTCGACTGTGTGGCTCCCGAACCCGACCTGGAGATGGTGCTGCGCCGCATCTACACCAGGCAGCCCGCCCTGAGCCCGGAGACGGTGTCATGACACGCGCCTCCGTCTCGCGCCGCTATCTGCCGTTCGCCACGGCCTCCCTGCAGGGACTGCTCCAGTACCGTTCCACGTTCCTGATGAGCGCCCTCACCGCCGCGACCGCGGCCGGCGTCCAGGTGTTCCTGTGGCGGGCCGTCTACGCGGGGAGCCCCGGCGGCCTGCTGGGGGGTTATGACCTGCCTCGGCTGACCACGTACGTGCTGCTGGCCCAGGTGCTCGGTCTGATGCAGGCCAGCCGCGTCGACGAAGAGGTGTCCGGGGAGGTGCAGCGCGGCGACATCGCCGTATCGCTGCTGCGCCCGGTGAGCTACCCGCTGGCCCGGTTCGTGGCGGGCCTGCCGGTCTCGCTGACCAACGCGACGCTGGTCGCCGTTCCCGTCGTGCTCACCTACGCCCTGCTGCTGCCGCTCACCGCACCCAGCTGGGCCGGCGTCGTGCTCTTCGCGTGCTCGGCAGGACTCTCCCTGATCATCGGGTTCGGTGTGAACCTGCTGGTGGGACTCGTCGGTTTCGTCACCACCAACGTCTGGGGCGTCCGCATCGTCAAGGACAGTGTCGTCGCCTTCTTCGCCGGCCAGGTCGTCCCGCTCGCCCTGCTGCCCGGGCCGCTCGCCGCCCTCGCCCACGTCCTGCCCTTCCAGGGCATGGTCGACAGTCCGCTCCGGCTGCTCCTCGGCCGCTACGACGGCCCGCTCGACGCGGCCGGCATCCTCGGCGTCCAGCTCCTGTGGGCCGCGGTGCTCAGCGCGCTGGCCGCGTTCGCCTGGAGCCGCGCCGTGCGTCGCGTGGAGGTGCTCGGCGGATGAGACGGTCCGAGACCGGCACGACGCGACCTCCTTCGCACGCCCCGGCGGCGCCCGCGGACACCCCGTCCACCACCAGGGACCCGCGGACCGGCGCCCTGTTCACCCTGACCCGCTACACCCGGCTCACCTGGCAGCTCAGCGCCGTCAGCGTGCACCGGCTGACCGAGTACCGCATGGACTTCCTGCTCGGCGCGGGCGGGCTGCTGCTGCGGGTGATCTGCCAGATCGCCGTGATCGGCACCGTCTTCCGGCAGGTCCCCGTGATCGCGGGCTGGCACTACCACCAGGTGCTGTTCCTGCTGGGCTTCTCCCTGCTGCCGCGCGGACTGGACCGTATGTTCACCGACCAGCTGTGGATCCTGGCCCGCAAGCTGGTGCAGAACGGCGAGTTCTTCCGCTACCTCGTCCGGCCGGTGAACCCGCTGTTCTCGCTGCTGTCCGAACGCTTCCTCTACCCGGACGGTTTCGGCGAGCTGATCACCGGCGCTGCCCTGACGTGGTACGCGGCCGCACACCTGGAAACCGGGCCGAGCACCGGCCAGTGGCTCCTCAGCCCGCTGCTGGTGCTGTGCGGCACCCTGATCCTCGCCTCGATCAAGACGCTGTTCGCGTCGCTCGCGTTCTGGACCACCAACAGCCTCCCCGCGCTGTACGCGGCCAACCAGCTCGGCGAGTTCTCCGGCTACCCCCTCGACCTCTACCACCCCTCGCTGCGGTGGCTGCTGACCTGGCTGCTGCCGTACGCCTTCACCGCCTACGTCCCCGTGTCCTACCTGATCTTCGGGCATGCCCGCATGCTGCCGTGGCTGTTCGTGGTGACGGCGGCACTGGTGACGCTCGCCCTGATCGTCTGGCATCGGGGAGTCGACCGCTACGAGATGACCGGGAGCTGAATCTTGGACACCCTGCTGCTCGGCAGCCCCCCGCCCGCCACGGTCGAACTGCTGCGGGACGCCCCCTGGATGGACGAGGCCGGCCGTCGCACCGGGAGTTTCGACCTCCTCGACCAGGCCACCCTCGGCGAGATACGGCTGCTGATCGTCGGCACCGCCGAGGGCGGTCCCGGGGGCGTCCGGTGGTTCGTTCCCGTCCTCGACGCCGAGCCCGGCCGCGGCGCCGTGGGCACCGCCGCCTTCGACCGGGCGGTGGTCACCGCGCTGCGCGAGGGCCTTCGGCTGCCGACCCACCGCGGCAACCTCATCGAGTTCCACGGCCGACCCCCTTCGTACCGGGACCGGCTGCCCTTCGACCCGGGCTGGTGCTCCAACGCGTTCTCGCTGCTCGACCTGGACGGCACCGCGCACGCCCACAAGACCTACCGGCGCATCGGTACCGGCGTCCGCGAGCCCGAACTGCTGCGCCTGATGGCGGACAGCGGGCGCACCCAGCAGCCCGTGGGCGACTACACCTACCTCGACGCCGCCACCGGACGACGCGAGCCACTCGGTGTGCTGTACCGCTACGCCGAAGGGGAGGGGCTCAACGTCCCCCTTCGCGTCGGCATCCGGGACCTGTGGACGCGGACGCACTCCGATGGCGACCCCGACAGCGCCGTCGCCGAGTCCCTGCGGACGCTCACCGAGCCCCTGCGCGCCGTCGGGGGGTTCCTGCGCGGTTTCCACCAGGACCTCGCCGACCGGCTCGGCCCGCACCCCGAGTTCCCCGTCGCCGCCTGCCTCGCCGAGGCCGCGGAGAAGCTGGCCGGACTCACCCCGCTGATCCTCGCGGACACGCGCGTCCCCGCCGCCGTGCGCGAGGCGGCGGCCGACGGCCTGGCCCGCGAGCTGAAACGTCTCTCCGGCCTTCCGTCGGCTGAGCCCTGGCCGGTCGGGCCCTGCCACGGCGATCTGCACCTCTCACATGTGCTGCGCCGCGAACTCGACGACGGCACGTGGGAGTTGTGCGTGATCGACCTGTCCACCCCGGTGCCCGACCCGGACGACCCGGCCACCGCGCAGTCCCCGTGGCAGGACCTCGCCGCCCTCGGACGCGGTCTGGAGATCTTCACCGCGGACGAGTTCTCCGACCACGCCGCCGACCGGCTCGGCATGGACCCCGAGGACACCTGCCGCACCGCCCTCCTCCAGGCCGCGGGCGTCCGGCCCGACACCCCCGGCTGGACCGGACCCAAGCTCGCCGAACTTCAGCGGCTGCGCTTCGCCGCCCGGGGCTGGGCCGCCCGCGCGGGCACCCTGCTCACCGGTGTGGGTCCCGGCCTCGCGGAACACCCGGCCTGGCGGCTGTTCCGGCTGCGCCGGCTGATCCACGAACTGGACTACGCGTACGCCCACGACCGCGCGTATCACGCGGCCATCAACCTGCGGCACGCCGTCGAGGCCAGCGGCCTCCCGGCCGCCCGGTGAAGGACGGACACCACCCGTGCACATCATCGAGACCTACTTCGAGTGCGGAGGCTTCGACCACCGCTTCCTCCAGGGCGGCATCTCGGTCTACCTCTGGAACCTCTCCAAGGCGCTCACCGCGCAGGGCCACCGCGTCAGCGTGGTCACCCCGGCCCACGGCCGGCTCGACGAACTGCGCGACTCCTACGAGCTGGAGCGCCTCGACTACGAGGACACCTACGAACTCCCCCTCGTCCTCGACCCCGACGTCTGGGGCGACCGCTTCGGGGCCGAGGCACGCATACCCCTGACCACCACCGCGCACCGGCTGCGTCTGGACGGCGTGGACCTGTACTTCCTGTCCAACGAACTCCTCGACCAGCTGCCCGACCGGTTCTACCCGCCCTACGACAGCAAGGGCCGGGACCTGGTCTTCTTCAAGCCGGTGGCCTACCAGGTGGACACCATCCGGTTCGTACGCGGATGGTTCGGGCAGGAGAAGGCACTCGTCCACGCGCACGAGCCGTACTACCACTACCTGATGCCGGCGGCCTTCCGCGACGATCCGTCCAAACTCGTGGTCGGCACCGTGCAGAGCAACATGCCGATCACCAAGAAGGTGTACCGGCCCAAGGTCGAACGCCTCCTCGACCTCCTCGGCGTCCAGGTCCCGCTGCCTCCCGAGGACGAGGCCCCCGGCCGCTCGCGCTCGGCGCACGAAACCATCATGAGCGCCTATCAGCAGCGGACGCATCTGCACTACGAGTACGGGCCCGGACACCTCCGCGTCTACGACCTGGTGGCCGAACACGCCGACCTGGTCGACTTCCTGTCGCCCGGGCACCTGGACTTCTACACCGGCTTCGCCGACACCCCCTTCGAACAGCTCTGCACTCGACTGCCCGTCCACGACACCGTGCGCCGCAACGCGGCGAAGAGCTTCGTCGGCGGCTGCGCCCTCGGCGACCGCTGGACGACCGGAGAACCCCCCGCCGTCGACCGGACGGCCGTCCTCGCCGGCCTCGGTCTCGACCCGGCACTGCCGACGTTCTTCCACAACGCCCGCTACGCCGTGAACCACAAGGGCCAGACGGAGCTTTTCCGAGCCGTCGACCGTGTGCTCGGCGAGGGGCTGGCCGCCAACTTCGTGCTGCGCTGTCTCAGCGACGGCGGGATCGACGACCCGTACGTCCGTGACGTCGTCGCACGCCACAAGGACCGCATCCACCTGGAGTGCGAACGCGTCGAGGAGCAGCGGATCGTCGCGTACGCGGCGAGCGCCGACTTCTGTCTCTTCCCGTCCAAGTTCGAGATGGACACGTTCCTCATCGCCCAGGGCGAGGCGATGGCCGTGGGCGCCGTGCCCATCGCCACGGCCCAGCTGGGCATGGCCCACTTCGGGCACGTCGCCGACCCGTCGAACGGCCCCGAGGCCGCCCACGCCACCGGTTTCGCCGTGAACCGGTCCTTCACCGAGGACGACCCGCGGCTTGTCGACGCCCTCGCCGACCGCATCCACCGGGCGGCCCGCCTGCTGCGCGACCGCCCCGAGGAATACCGCCGGCTGCGCGCCAACGCCATCGCCACCGCACGGACGTTCACCTGGGAACGCGTGGCCCGTCTCCACGTCGACGCGTTCACACCCCTGTGGCAGGGACGGCGGCCCGAACCGGACACCGGACTGCTGCTCCGGCACGGCTGGTTCGACCTGCTGACGGACGAGGCGTACGAGACACGGCAGGACGAGATCGCCGAGGCGGCCGCCCGGTTCGCCGACGTGGACGCCTACGCGCGCTGTCGGCCGCTGGACGCCGCGGTTACCCGCGCCCTGTTCGAAACCGCCTGGCGGCGGGCCGACTTCGCGCGCTGTGCGCGCCTCGCCGAGCACGACAAGGATCTGCGCGACCGCCTCGACGGCCGTGCCACGGTCACCGAGGGCCGGATCGTCTACCGGCATCCCGACGTCGTCCGCGCCGAACTGGTCGGCCTCGCACCGCCCGGACCCGGACGCAGAACCGTGACCACACGTCCGCTGGAACCCCTCGCGCCCGGCGTCCTGACCGCCGAACCGCTCGACCGTGGAGGACCGTTGCATCTCCTGCTCACCCTGGCCTCCGGCCGCTCCGCCTGGGATGTGGTGCGCCATGACTGACGGAGTGCGCGCCGCGCTGCTCGCGGGTGGCGAGGGCCGCAGAATGGGTCTTCTCGGTCGCGGCCGGCTCAAGCCGCTGGTGCCCTTCGGCGGCTCCTGCCGGCTGATCGACTTCTCGCTCGCCAACGCCGAGGCGTCCGGTCTGCCGGAGGTGCTGCTGCTGTCCCAGTACGAGGAGCGGCAGCTGATGGACGACCTGCACCGCACCTGGTGGCGTCCCGGCTTCCGGGTGCACTTCGGGCCGTACGACCGGGCGTACCGGGAAGGTGCCGGCCACCGGCCGCTCGATCCCTCCGGTCCGCCGGAGCGGGGCACGGCCGACGCGCTGATCCGCAAGGCGCCCTACGTCTTCGGTCCGGGGACCTCGGAGGTCCTGGTGCTGCACGCCGACCACGTCTACCGCTTCGACTACGGGCCCCTGATCGAGGCCCACCGCCGCTCCGGCGCCGCGCTCACCGTCGCCTACCAGCGCATCGAACGGCGCTACGTCCACCTCTTCGGCATGGTGCAGTTCGACGCGCGGGGCCGGCTCACCGCATTCGTGGAGAAGCCCAGCGAGCCCACGAGCGACCTGGTGTTCGCCGCCTTCTGCGTCTTCGACGCGGCCCGACTGCACCACTACCTGGAGGAACTCGACGGCACCGACTGGCAGCACGACATCAGCCGGGACGTCATTCCCGCCATGCTCGCGGCCGGCGAGCGCATCCTCGGCCACGAGGTGCCAGGACACTGGGAAGACATCGGCACGGAGGCCCGCTACCACCGCGCCCACCTGGCCCTGCTGGAGGACGGCGCCGCCCTGCCGCCCGGTCGCCTCCCGCGCACCATATCGCCCGAGGTGCCGCGCCGGATCGTGACAGCGGCCCCCGGCATCGACCGCAGCCTGGTCCCCGCCGACCTCGTCAACGAGGGGCACCTGGAGCGCAGCGTCGCCTTCCCCGGCGTCCGCGTCGGCACGGGGGCCCGGGTGAGCCGCAGCGTGCTGCTGCCCGGCGCGGCCGTACCCGCCGGAGCCGAGATCGACTCCGCGATCGTCCTCGAGGACGGCACCGTCCAGCACGTGCCGGCCCCTCACCGCGGCGCCATCGCCCCGCCCGCGGAGCCCGAGACCGCCGGAGGGGCACGTGTCTGACTCCGTCTTCACCGTCGTGGATCTCGGCGGTACCACCCTGCGCATCGCCCGGTACGACACCGCGACGCGCGAGGTCGGCGACGTCCGCCGTGTTCCGACGGCCGGCCTGGCCGGCCACCCCGGCACGTCCGCGGCCGGCCTGCAGTCCAAGGTCGTCGAACAGCTCTGCTCCCTGGCCGCCGACGCCGTGCGACGGCACGGCTCGACCGCGCTCGGTGTGGCCTTCGCCGGACCGGTCACCGCCGACGGCCGCGTCCTGGCCGCGCCCACCGTCTGGAGCGGGGGCGGCGAGCCCGTGCCGCTGCGCCTGCTCCTCGAAGAACGCCTGGGTGTCCCGGTGGTCGTCGTCAACGACCTGACCGCCGCCGTCTGGCGCTATGTCGAGGGCCCGGACCAGCAGCCGTTCTGCCTGATCACGGTCAGCTCCGGGATCGGATGCAAGGTGTACCGCGCCGGCGAGGTGCTGCTCGACGCCGACGGGCACGGCGGCGAACTGGGCCACTGGACCTGCGACCCGTCACCGGACGCCCCGCTGTGCGACTGCGGCGGCCGCGGCCACCTCGGCGGCATCGCCTCGGGACGGGGCACCCTGGCCGCCGCCCGACGTGCCGCGCACGCGGACCCGGACGGCTACGCCCGATCGGCCCTCGCCCAGGCCGCGCCCGACCCGGAGGGGCTGGACAACCCGGCGTTCGCCGCCGCGGTGCGCGGCGGCGACCCCTTCGCCACCACCGTGCTGCGCGGGGGACTGGCCCACCTCGCCTCCGCCGTCACCGCCGTGTTCACATCGATCGGCGTGCGCCGCTACGTCCTCATGGGCGGGTTCGCCCTGGCCCTCGGACCGCACTGTGTCCGGCTGCTCGGCGAGGAACTGGAGCGGCTGGGCTGCTTCGGCCTCGACGCGGCGGAGATCCGGCGCATGGTCGTCCTCGGCGCCCCGGACGACGACCACGGCCTCGTGGGAGCCGGACGCCTGCTCGCCGCGCGCGGCGCCGCACGAACGGCGGTGACCGCCGCGTGAACCCTTCCCCGGACCGCAAGAGCGCGCAGGGCACCACCACTCTGGTCGTCGGCAGCGGATTCGTCGGCCGCGCCGTCGCCGCCCGCCTCGCAGCGGACGGCGGCACCGCCGTCCTGGCCTCCCGGCACCGGCCCGACGGCACGTCCGCACCCTGGGTGCGGCTGGACGCCACGGACGCGGACGCGTGCGCCCGCGTCGTCGACGAGGTCCGGCCCGACCGGATGGTGCTGGTCCACGGTCCCTCCGACGTCACCTGGTGCGAGGCCCATCCGGAGCGCGCCCTGGAGCTGCACACCGCGGCGGCGGCCGGGCTCATCGCGGCGGCGCCCGGTCTGCGTACCGTCCTGATCTCCACCGACAACGTCTTCGACGGCACGTCCCCGGCCAACGACGAGACCACTCCGACCGCCCCCGCCAACGCCTACGGCTCGGCCAAGCTGGCCGCCGAGCGGATCGTCCGGGAGGCCGCGGACGCCACCGTGCTCCGGGTGAGCCTGGTGTACGGCTGGGAGTCCGCCGAGTCCACCAAGTGGCTGAACTTCTTCGCGGCCTGTGCGCACCGGCTGCGCACCGGGCAGCCGGTGGAAGCGCCGCACGACCAGTGGACCACCCCGGTCCTGGTCGACGACGTCGCCGCCGTCACCGCGGCGGCCCTGACCCCGGGCACGCCCGGACTGCTCCATCTCGGCGGCCCCGACCGGGTCTCCCGGGCCGCCTGGGCCGAGACGATCGCCGACGGGCTCGGTGCTCCGCGGCTCCTCGTCACCCCGACGCCCAGGGCCCGAGGACGGTATGCCAGCCGTCCTGCCAACACCTGTCTGACCAGCGGCCTGCTGGTGACCTTCCTGCACCGGCACGGACTGCGGGTGCGGGGCGTCGCCGAGGGAGTCCGCGATCTGCTGGAGGCCGCCCGGTGATCCGTACGGTCGCGTCCCGCGAGGTCTACCGCAACCCCTGGATGAGTGTGCGCGAGGACGACATCCGGCACCCGGACGGCAGCCCCGGCCGGTACGGCGTCGTGGACAAACCCGACTACGCCCTGGTGATCCCCCGCCAGGCCGCGCGGCTGCACCTCGTCGAGCAGTACCGCTATCCCGTCGGGGGCCGGTACTGGGAGTTTCCGCAGGGCTCCTGGCCCGAAGGACACCAGGGCGAGGCTCCGCTCGACCTCGCGCGTGCCGAACTGAGGGAGGAAACCGGACTGCGGGCCGCGAGGATGACGTACCTCGGCCGTGTCCACGTCGCCTACGGCTACGCCAGCCAGGGCTGCCACGTCTTCCTCGCGGAGGAACTGACGCCGGGCGAACCGGAACGCGAACCCACCGAAGCCGACATGCGCCAGCGCTGGGTGGACGCGTGGGAGTGGCGCGCACTCGTCCGTGCCGGAAGGATCACCGACTCCGCGACCCTGGCCGCCCACGCCCTGCTGACACTCC
Organism: Streptomyces sp. NPDC090108; assembly: GCF_044747185.1. Classification (NCBI taxonomy): domain Bacteria; kingdom Bacillati; phylum Actinomycetota; class Actinomycetes; order Kitasatosporales; family Streptomycetaceae; genus Streptomyces; species Streptomyces sp. NPDC090108. Next base: position 729,732 of record NZ_JBIVDQ010000003.1, on the reverse strand, counting down.
ATGACGAGCCCGGGGAGACGGCGGAGAGCGGACAGAAGGAGAAGGCCGGGGGGACAGGGACGGCCGAGGGGGCCGCGGCGAGCGGGGAGGCCTCGCGCCCGCCTGGCGCCGGCCCGTTCCCGGAGACCGCGCGATGACCGCGAACACGCGCCCGGCGCGCTTTCGCGTGGTCGCGACCGACCTGGACGGCACGCTGCTCCGCGCCGATCTCACCGTCTCCGAGCGCACCAGGGCCGCCCTCACCCGGGCCGCACGGTTCGGCGCCCGGCACCTGGTGGTCACCGGCCGTCCGGCGGTGGCCTGCCGCCGCCTGCTGCAGTCCCTGGACTACGCGGGCCTCGCGGTCTGCGGCCAGGGGGCCCAGCTGTACGACGCCGGTGCGCACCGCCTGCTGTCCTCGGCGACTCTCGACCGCCCCCTGGTAAGGGCGCTGGTCGACCGCATCGTCGAAGCGGCGGGCCCGCTGGAGTTCGCGGTGGTCACCACGGGCCTGGACGGCGAGTTCCTGGTCACGCGCGGCTTCGGGGATCGCGTCCGCCACGGCTGGCGGCTCGTCGAGGAGCACACCGCCCTGTGGGAGCGCCCCGTGGAGAAGGTGCTCATCCGCAGCCGTCGGCTGGACGACGACCGGCTCGCCGCGCTGGCACAGCGGATCTGCGCCGGCCAAGTCGCGGTCACCCACTCCGGAGAGGGCATGGTCGAACTGCTGCCCGCCGGGGTGAGCAAGGCGAGCGGCCTGGCCGAGGCCTCCCGCAGGCTCGGATTCGGCGCCGCCGACACCATCGCCTTCGGCGACATGCCCAACGACATCCCGATGCTCGCCTGGGCCGGTCACGGCGTCGCCATGGGCAACGCCCATGCCGAACTGCGCCGTCACGCCGCCGAGATAGCACCGACGAACGAGGAGGACGGGGTCGCCTCGGTCCTGGAGCGCCTCTTCCCACCCACCCCCTGACCGAGAGCCGAGCCGCACCCATGCCCGTTGCCCGAGCCACTCGTGGTCCGCGCGAGCTGACCGACCTGGCCCGCCTGTACGGCGTCGCCACCCACTACACCACCGATCGCGGACGGCGAGCGGACACCTCCCCCGACACCCTGCGCGCGGTCCTCGCCGCCATGGGCGTCGACACGGCTACGCCCGGCGGAGTCCGGGACGCCCTGGCCGAACGCCGGCACGCGCTCGACGGGCGACTGCTGCCGCCCGTCGTCGTCCTGCGCGCCGGCCGGACCCCGGCGGGCCCGCTCGCCCCGCACGGAACCGACCTGTGGGTGGAGACCGCGAACGGCCGGCGCCGCCGGATCGCCGCGGACGGCAGGGAGCTGGCCGGCCTGCCGGTGGGCCGTCACACGCTGCACGCCGAGCGCGGCCCGCGCGCGGACGCCGTACCGCTGCTGGTCACTCCCGAGCGTCTCCAGGGCCCCGCGCACCGGTCCTGGGGCTTCCTGGTCCAGCTGTACTCCCTGCTGTCCCGGCGTTCCTGGGGCATGGGCGAACTCGGCGACCTGGCCCGACTGGCCGACTGGGCCGGAGGTTTGGGCGCCGACTTCCTGCTGCTCAACCCGATGCACGCCTACGCCCCCGGGGACCTGAACGACCCCTCCCCGTACCGGCCCGGCAGTCGCCGCTACCCGGACTGGATGAACCTCAGCGTCGACGCGGTCCCCGAATTCGCCGCCCTCCCGGCCGAGAAGCGGGAGCAGGCGCGTCACCTGTGCGACCGGGCACGGCACCTGACCACCGACGTGCTCACGGGCGGACACATCGACCGCGAGGCAGTGCGCGCACTGAAGCTGCGGGCACTGGAACTCGCTCACACCGTCGCGCTCACACCCGCACGCCAGGAGTCCTTCCGGCGGTACGCCGACGTCGAGGGGACCGGGCTCTCGGACTACGCGCTGTGGTGCGCGCTCGCCGAGGAGTACGGCCCGCGCTGGCGTACCTGGCCCGCCGGCCTGCGCAGCCCGGACGCCCCGGAGATCCCGGCGGCCCGGGCCCGGCTCGCCGACCGCATCGACTTCCACCGCAGGCTCGCCTGGCTCGTCGACGAGCAACTGGACGGCGCGCAGCGGGCCGCGACCGGAGCGGGCATGGCGATCGGGCTGATGCACGACCTCGCCGTCGGCGTCCACCCGGAGGGCGCGGACGCCTGGCAGTTCCAGCGCTGGCTGGCCGACGGCGTGACGGTCGGCTGCCCACCCGACGACTTCAACCGCAGCGGCCAGGACTGGGGGCAGCCGCCTTGGCGGCCCGACACCCTCGCCGAGGCCGGCTACGCGCCCTTCGCCGAGGTGCTGCGCTGCGCCCTGCGCCGTTCGGGCGCGCTGCGCGTGGACCACATCATGGGCCTGTTCCGCCTCTGGTGGATCCCCGACGGTGCCGGGGCCGGCGAGGGCACATACGTCCGCTACGACCATGAAGCCCTGCTCGGCGTCCTCGCGTTGGAGGCCCACCGGGCGGGCAGCATGGTGATCGGCGAGGACCTGGGCACGGTCGAGGACGGTGTGCGCGAGGAACTGGCCGAGCGCGGCATCCTCGGCACCTCGGTGCTGCGGTTCGAGTACACGGGCGGCTCCGCGGAGCGCTCCGGCCCGCTGCCGGCCGAGCAGTGGCGGGCCGACTGCCTGGCCACCCTCACCACCCACGACCTGCCCAGCACCGCCGCGTGGCTGGACGGCGAGCACGTACGGCTGCACGACCGTCTGGGCCTGCTCACCCGGCCGCTGCCCGAGGCCGAGACCGCGGCGGCGGCCGAACGCCAGGGCTGGCTCGCCGAGTTGGCGAACTGCGGCGTCCTCGACGCCGAGGCCACCGCAGGGGGCGACGCGGACACCGGACCGCCCGACCGGGGCGGTGAACCGGTGCCGAGTCCCGAGACCCTGGCCCTCTACCGCTTCCTCGCCCGCACCCCCGCCAAGCTGGTGGGCGTCTGGCTGCCCGACACCGTCGGCGACCTGCGACCCCAGAACCTGCCCGGGACGTCGCACGAGTACCCCAACTGGCGGCTGCCGGTGGCCGGCCCGGACGGCCGCGCGCTCACGCTGGAGGACGTGTGTGCGCAACCCGGCCCGGCCGCGGTCGCCGACCTGTACAAGGAGCTGCACCCGCCGACCGCGCACCCGTCACCACCAGCCGGGATGAACTTGCTGAAAGTTTCGGCAAGTTCTTGCTACGACCCCGGCCTGCTGTTTGACTCGGCTGACGACGACGGCCCGAGAGGAACCCGATGACCACCGACATCGACGTGCTGGGCGGCGCGGGCGTGGACACGACCGCCCATGTCCCCGAACCACCAGTCCCCTTCCCCGGACTCCTCGCTCGTGCCGCCGAGGCGGAGTCGACGAGCGTCCGGCCGCGAACGGCCGAGGCCGCCCAGCCTGCCAAAGGACACGTATGACGGCTGTAGCGCTCCGGGAGCGCGGACGCGGGTACGACGTGGTGATCCTCGGCGGCGGGGTGGCCGGCAGCGTACTGGCCGCCCGGCTGAGCGAGGACCCGGCTCGGACGGTCTGCCTGGTGGAAGCCGGTCCGGACCACGGGGCCGACTGGCGGTCATGGCCGCCCAAGCTGCTCGACGCGCGCGCTCTGCCACGCGACGACGTCTGGGAGCGCCGCACCGAGGTACACCGCATCCGGGCCCGGGTCCTCGGCGGTTCCTCCTGCGTCAACGGCTGCTGGCACACCTGGGGCTCGGCGGCCGACCACGAGCAGTGGGCCGGCGCGGGCGGACCCCGCTGGTCGGCCGCGGCCATGGAGCCGTACCGGCAGAAGGCCGTACGGCAGATGAGGCTGAGAAGCGTGCCCGAACGGGAGTTCAACTCCTTCAGCCGGGCCGCCCTGGCCGCGGCACGCGAACTCGGTTACCCGGAAGTCGACATGGGCACCAGCGGTGGGCCGGGCTGCGGCACCCCGCTGATCAACGCCCTCGACGGCGTCCGCTGGAACGCGGCCTTCGCCTACCTGGCCCCCGCCCGCACCCGTTCCAACCTGACGATCCTCGCCGACACCCTGGCGGACCGGCTGGTGGTCCGGGACGGTCGGGTCCGGGGCGCCGAGGTCGTCGTGGACGGCCGGCGCGAGACCCTGACCGCGGACACCTACGTGATCGCCTGCGGCGCCTTCGGCTCGCCCGGGCTGCTGCTGCGCAGCGGCCTCGGCCCCACCGCGGACCTGCGGCGGTACGGCATCCAGCCCGAGGCCGACCTCCCCGGCGTCGGCGCCAACCTCACCGACCAGCCCGGCGTGTTCGTACCGCTCACACCGACGCCGGAGCTGAACGCGGCACTGGCGGCCAAGGAGAAGGCCGGCGAACTCTACGTCAGCCGCATGCTGGTCCGGGCAGCCAGCGCCGTCTGCTCCGACGGCACCGACCTGCACATCCTGCCCTCGGCGGGCAATCCGCTCTTCGGCTCGCTGCCGCCCGGGGAGTACGAGGCGGGCATCTCCGCCTTCCTGATGAAACCCGCCTCCCGGGGCACGGTCCGGCTGCGCTCCGCCGATCCCACCACCCCCCTGGACATCGACCCGGCCTTCCTGTCCGACCCGGACGGAAGGGACCTGGCCGCGCTGCGCTCGGGACTGGAGATCGTCGAGCGGATGGCGGCGACGGCCGCGCTCGAGCCGCTCGCCGGGCCGCCGTCCGGCCGGCCCTCGCGGGACCTGACCGACGATCAGCTGCGCGCCCGGCTGGGCACCTACTGGCACCCCGTGGGCACCTGCGCCATGGGCCGGCCCGGCGATCCCCTGGCCGTCGTCGACGGCGAGGCCCGGGTACGAGGCGTGTCCAACCTGCGTGTGGCCGACGCCTCCGTCCTGCCCACCGTTCCCGCGGCCAACACCCAGCTCCCGGTGCTGGCCCTGGCCGAACTGCTCGCCGATGTGCTGAAGGAGGCTGGTGCGTGATGACCGGACCGACAGGCAGGACGCTGCCGGAGGTGCCCGGCGCGGGAGACAACGGCCGCGTGGTCTACGGCTGCATGGGCCTCGGCGGCGGCTGGGACGAGACCCCGTACACGGCCGCCGACATCGACCACGCCCAGGCCGCGGTCGAGGCCGCCCTGGAGTGCGGGATCACCACGTTCGACCACGCCGACATCTACCGGTTCGGCAAGTCGGAGGCCGTCTTCGGCGAGGTGCTGTCCCGCGCGCCCGGGCTGCGCGAGCGGATCGTGCTGCAGACCAAGTGCGGCATCCGGCTGCCCCAAGGAGACCGGCCGGGCCGGTACGACCTGCGGGCCGACACCATCCTGCGGCGCGTGGAGGAGAGCCTGACCCGGCTGCGCACCGATGTCATCGACACCCTGCTGCTGCACCGCCCCGATCCGCTGGCCGCTCCCGAGGAGATCGCGAAGGCCCTGCACGCCCTGCACGGGCAGGGCCTGGTACGGCGGTTCGGCGTCTCCAACATGAGCGCCGCGCAGATCGCCCACCTCCAGGCGCGCCTCGACGTGCCGCTGACGGTCGACCAACTGGAGATGAGCCTCGCCCGCCGGGACTGGGTCGAGGCAGGTGTTCTGGTGAACACCTCCGCCGCGGCCCAGTGCGGCTTCCCGGCCGGAACCCTCGAACACTGCACGGACCACGACATCGAACTGCAGGCCTGGGGAGCGCTGGCCCGGGGCCGCTACACGGGCGACGAGCCGTCCCCGGCGGGTGAGGTGCTCCAGCGGCTGGCCCGCCGCCACGACACCACCCCGGAGACGGTGCTGCTGTGGTGGATCCAGCGCCATCCGGCGCGTGTGGTGCCCGTCGTCGGCACCAGCCGTCCCGACCGGATCCGCGCCTGCCGGGACGCCGTGGTGCGCGAGCCCGGGCTCGGCGACGAGGAGTGGTACGAGCTGTGGATCGCCGCCCGCGGCGCTCCTCTGCCCTGATCCGCATCGCGCACATCACCCCGGTCCGCGCCCCGCGCCGCCGCCTTGGCGGCACCGCATGGCGTGGGCCGGAGGTTCCGCTCACCCATGCTGTACGGACGGAGAAACACAGTGACCGCCACCACCGTAGCCACCGCCGCAGGCCCCGGCCTCCTGCAGTCGGCCCGGTTCTACATCACCTTCCGCTGCAACTCGCTCTGCGGCTACTGCAACGTCTGGCAGGACGACAAGTTCAAGGGGTACGAGGAACTGACCCTGGAACGAGCCCGGCAGATCCTCGACGAGCTGTACGAACTCGGCGTGCGGTACGTCGACTTCACGGGCGGCGAGCCGGTGCTGCACCCCCACATCGACGGGATCGTGCAGTACGCCAAGTCGCTCGGGATGACCGTGGAGATCACGAGCAACGGCATCCGCTTCGCCAAGCACATCGACGCGATCGTGCCCTACGTCGACACCATGAACGTCTCACTGGACACCCTCCGTCCCGAGCGCTACCGGGAGATCCGCGGCGTACCCACCCTGGACCGGGCCCTGGACGTCATCCAGCGGGTCGTCGCCACCGGGTCCGGCAACCTCAAGCTGATCTGCGTGGTCACCCGGGAGAACGTGGACGAGATACCGGACCTGCTGCGGTTCGCTCACGAGAACCGGATCACCATCTACTTCTCGGGGATGTTCGAGTACTTCGACGAGCAGGACACCGTCCGGGACATGAACCGGACGGCCCGCAAGCTGAAGCTGATCGAGCAGAACGGCAAGCCGCTGGCAGACGCCGGCCGCTCCGACCGCCTGGACGCCTCGGAGCCGACCGGCGGGCCGATCGCCGCCGAACTGATGCGGCTGCTCTACCAGCCGTACGCGCTGATCAACCTGCACTTCCGCAAGTACATGGCGTCCCTCGACCCCACCGCGCCGACGGACTGCTTCGCCAACAAGCGCATCCTCACCGTCGGCCCGGACGGTCGCCTGGTCCTGCCCTGCTACCACGCCTTCGACAACTCGGTGCAGTGGGACCGGCCACTGCGCGAGCTGGTGCGGGATCCCGAGTTCCTGCGGGTACGGGACGAGGAGGTCGGCCACCGGTCGGAGTGCCGCAGCTGCACGGTCTTCCCCTACATCGGGCTCTCCTTCAGCTACCGCTTCGACAAGATCTTCCTCTACCAGGCGCTGTCCGAGGAGATCGCCAAGATCAAGGTCCGTTTCGCCGACCCCCTGTACCCGGGCCTCCACCTCGACCACGGGCAGCTGCATCAGCGGTACCAGGAGCTGGAGCGGTTCATCGACCAGGCGCTGCCCACACCACGAGCGCCGCTCGACTCCGATCACCTCTACCGTTTCGAGACCACCGCGACGGGTGTCCGGACCGAGTTCAACGCCGGGGAGATCAGCCTCGCGGAGCTGCTGACCGATCACGCGTCCGACGAATGCTGGGGCATCCAGCGGTCGCCGCACACCTGGATGCGTCTGGTGTACCGCGATCTCGTCCCCGCCCTGCGGGCCCTCGCCGACGAGGGTCTCATCGGCTCCGACGCCTACGAGTCCGTGGTGGCCGACCTGTACGGGGTCCAGCTGGCCTGGTGGCAGAGTTATCTGGCGCTGTACTACCGAGGCGGCGACCAGTGCGACGTGGCGGACGCCCGCAGCCTGATCAGCCGTTTCCTGCGGCGCACGGCGGCCCTGCTGCCCGACGCGCCCGGTGCCGAGAGGGTGCGCGAGATCCTGCTGCACGCCGGCTGCGTCCTCGTGCTGCCCCCCGACACCCTCGCTCCGCTGGCGGTGCGCACTCCGTTCCCGGAGATGTCGCTGACGGCCAAGCACCTGCTGCTCGTCGCCGACGACCACGAGCTGTCCCAGTACGCGGCCCTGCTCCCGAAGCAGACCGGTGAACTGCTGCGCCGTGCGGCCGGAGCCGGACAGGAGGACATCGACGCGTCCACTCCGCTGGACACCGAGACCGCCGTCCTCCTCGGTCACCGGCGCGACGACGACCAGCCGACGGCCTCGCCGGAGAGCCTCGACCAGGCGACCGTCGTACAGCTGCTCACGAGGCTGAGGGCGCTCGCCCCGGACCGGCGCACCGCGCTGGCCGACCGACTCCTCACCCATGAGCTGCGCGCCCCGCGGACGCTGCGCCGCCAGGGCCGCCCCCTCAGGGAGGCCAGGCGCCCACGCCCGGCGGCGAGCGAGTGAACGGGTAGAACGCTGTAGCAGGACCGGGTGGCGCGGTCAGTGGCGCTGTCTGCCCCGCGGCTTTCCCGCGTGGCCGGCTGCGCCTCTGGCCACGACCCCTGCTTCGTTCTCGGCGGGAACGTCGTAACGGCCCGCCCGCGGAGCATCGTGCGACGCTCCGCGGGCAGGCCGACGACCGGTGGAACCGCAGGTCAGTCCAGCTTGCGGAACAGCCCCTCCTGCACCACGGACACGAGCAGCCGGCCCTCGCGGTTGTAGATCCGGCCCCGGGCCAGTCCGCGGCCGCCGATGGCGATCGGGGACTCCTGGTCGTACAGGAACCACTCGTCCGCGCGGAACGGGCGGTGGAACCACATCGCGTGGTCCAGGGAGGCCAGGTCGAAGTTCCGCGCTCCCCACAGGGGCTCGACGGGGATGCGGACCGCGTCCAGGAGCGTCATGTCGCTCGCGTACGTCAGCGCGCAGGTGTGCACCAGCGGGTCGTCACCGAGCGGGCCGACCGCGCGCATCCACACGGCGCTGCGCGGCTCGGCACCCTGGATGTCATCGGCGTTCCAGCGCAGCCGGTCGACGTACCGGATGTCGAAGGGCTGGCGGCGCGCCATCCGCTCCAGCTGCTCGGGCAGCGCGCCCAGGTGCGCGCGGATCTCGTCGGCGACCGTCGGCAGCGACTCCGGGTCCGGGATCTCGCGGGCCGGCGGCAGCTGGTGCTCGAACGGGCCCTCCTCGGGCTTGTGGAAGGAGGCGGTCAGGTTGAAGATCGTGCGGCCCTGCTGCACGGCCGTGACGCGGCGCGTGGTGAACGACCGTCCGTCACGGACCCGCTCCACCTGGTACACGATCGGCACGCCCGGGCGGCCCGGGCGCAGGAAGTACGCGTGCAACGAGTGCACGGGCCGGTCGCCCTCCGTGGTGCGGCCGGCGGCGACCAGCGCCTGGCCCGCCACCTGCCCGCCGAAGACCCGCTGCAGGGACTCCTGCGGGCTCCGTCCGCGGAAGATGTTGACCTCGATCTGCTCCAGGTCGAGGAGGTCGACCAGTCGCTCGGCCGGGTTCGTCATGGGGTGGTTCTCTCCTGTGCTCACAGCTGGCCGACCTCGGTGACGCGGACGACCGCGCGGCCCTCGGCGTCGGAGGCGGCCAGGTCGATCTCGGCGCTGATGCCCCAGTCGTGGTCGCCGTTCGGGTCGTCGAAGATCTGCCGCACCCGCCACAGACCGTTCTCCGGCTCCTCCTTGATGACCAGCAGCTTGGGGCCGCGGGCATCGGGGCCGGTGCCGAGGTCCTCGTACGAGTCCCAGTAGGCGTCCATGGCCTCGCCCCACGCGTCCGCGTCCCAGCCGGACTCGGCGTCCATCTCGCCGAGCGCGTCGACCTGGTCCAGGGCGGCCAGCTCCACACGGCGGAACAGGGCGTTGCGGACCAGGACGCGGAAGGCGCGCGCGTTGGTGGTGACCGGCTTGACCTCGTCGGCCTTCTCCTGGGCCTGTTCGGCGGTCATCTCCGCCGGGTTGGCCAGCTGCTCCCACTCGTCCAGCAGGCTGGAGTCGACCTGGCGCACCATCTCGCCGAGCCACTCGATCATGTCCTGGAGGTCCTCGGACTTCAGGTCGTCCGGGATGTTGTGGTCGAGGGCCTTGTAGGCGCTCGCGAGGTAGCGCAGCACGATGCCCTCGGTGCGGGCCAGCTCGTAGAAGGACACCAGCTCGGTGAAGGACATGGCGCGCTCGTACATGTCCCGGACCACCGACTTGGGCGACAGCGGGTGGTCACCGACCCAGGGGTGGCTCTTGCGGTAGGTGTTGTACGCGTGGAAGAGCAGCTCCTCCAGCGGCTTCGGGTAGCTGATGTCCTGGAGACGCTCCATGCGCTCCTCGTACTCCACGCCGTCGGCCTTCATCGCGGCCACGGCCTCGCCGCGGGCCTTGTTCTGCTGGGCGACGAGGATCTGCCGGGGGTCGTCCAGAGTGGACTCGACCACGGACAGCATGTCGAGGGCGTAGGACGGCGAGTCGGGGTCGAGGAGTTCGAACGCGGCGAGCGCGAACGTGGACAGCGGCTGGTTGAGCGCGAAGTCCTGCTGGAGGTCGACCGTGAGCCGGACGATACGGCCCTCGGCGTCCGGCGTCTCCAGCTTCTCGACGATCCCGCCGTCCAGCAGCGAGCGGTAGATCGCGATCGCCCGCCGGATGTGCCTGAGCTGCTGCTTGCGCGGCTCGTGGTTGTCCTCCAGGAGGTGGCGCATCGCCTCGAAGGCGTTGCCGGGCCGGGCGATGACCGACAGCAGCATCGTGTGCGTGACCCGGAAGCGGGAGCTGAGCGGCTCGGGCTCGGAGGCGATCAGCTTCTCGAAGGTGTTGTCCGTCCAGCCGACGAAGCCCTCGGGAGCCTTCTTGCGCACCACCTTGCGGCGCTTCTTCGGGTCGTCACCCGCCTTGGAGAGCGCCTTCTCGTTCTCGATGACGTGCTCCGGCGCCTGCGCGACCACGAGCCCCGCGGTGTCGAAGCCCGCGCGCCCGGCACGGCCCGCGATCTGGTGGAACTCGCGGGCCCGCAGCGTGCGCACGCGGCTGCCGTCGTACTTGGTCAGAGCGGTGAACAGCACGGTACGGATGGGCACGTTGACGCCCACGCCGAGGGTGTCCGTGCCGCAGATGACCTTCAGCAGACCGGCCTGCGCGAGCTTCTCCACCAGGCGCCGGTACTTGGGCAGCATGCCGGCGTGGTGGACGCCGATGCCGTGCCGGACGTAACGGGAGAGGTTGCGGCCGAACTTGGTGGTGAAGCGGAAGTTGCCGATCAGCTCGGCGATCTTCTCCTTCTCCTCACGCGTGCACATGTTGATGCTCATCAGCGCCTGCGCCCGCTCCACGGCCTGCGCCTGCGTGAAGTGCACGATGTACACCGGGGCCTGCTTGGTCTCCAGCAGGTCGGTGAGCGTCTCGGTGAGGGGCGTGAGCTGATATTCGTAGGAGAGCGGCACCGGGCGGGTCGCGGAGCGCACCACGGAGGTGGGGCGGCCGGTGCGGCGCGTGAGGTCCTTCTCGAAGAACGACACGTCGCCCAGCGTGGCCGACATCAGGATGAACTGTGCCTGGGGGAGCTCCAGCAGCGGGATCTGCCAGGCCCAGCCGCGGTCGCCCTCGGAGTAGTAGTGGAACTCGTCCATCACGACCTGGCCGACGTCCGCGCCCTTGCCGTCGCGCAGCGCGATGGACGCCAGCACCTCGGCGGTGCAGCAGATCACGGGCGCGTCGGCGTTCACCGAGGCGTCGCCGGTGAGCATGCCCACGTTCTCGGTACCGAAGATCTTGCACAGCTCGAAGAACTTCTCCGACACCAGTGCCTTGATCGGCGCCGTGTAGAAGGTGACCTCGTCCCGGGCCAGCGCCGCGAAGTGCGCGGCTGCCGCGATCATGCTCTTGCCCGACCCGGTGGGCGTCGAGACGATCACATTCGCCCCGGAGACCACCTCGATCAGAGCCTCCTCCTGATGCGGGTACAGGGTGAGGCCGCGCTCCTGAGTCCACGACTCGAAGGCTTCGTACAGGGCGTCGGGATCGGCGGTCGCCGGCAGCTGATCGATGAGGGTCACGCCCCCATCTTGCCTGGCCCGGGGGCCGAGCGGGGAATCGGCTGTGGCGAGGAAGATCATGACCGCTACGCTGTGGCGCCGACAGAACGTCAGCGCACCAGGTCAACTGGACAGCGGCACAAGAAGAATGGGGCGGAATCCGGCCATGATGGGACCAGCACACTCACTGTCGGGGGCCGCGGCCTGGCTCGGCGTCGGAGCGGCCGCCGCCGCGACCGGACACCCGATGCCCTGGCCCGTCGTCCTGGTCGGCGCCCTGATCTGCGCCGGTGCCGCGCTCGCCCCGGACCTCGACCACAAGGCGGCCACCATCTCGCGGGCCTTCGGACCCGTATCCCGGTGGTTCTGCGAGATCGTGGACAAGCTGTCGTACGCCGTCTACAAGTCGACGAGGAAGCCGGGTGACCCGCGCCGCTCGGGCGGTCACCGTACGCTCACGCACACCTGGGTGTGGGCCGTCCTCATCGGCGCGGGCAGCTCGGCCCTCGCCCTCGTGGGCGGCCGCTGGGCGGTCCTGGCGATCCTGTTCGTGCACATGGTGCTGGCGATCGAAGGCCTGCTCTGGCGGGCGGCGCGCGGCTCCAGCAGCGACGTCCTGGTCTGGCTGCTCGCCGCGACCAGCGCCTGGATCCTCGCCGGGATACTGGACAAGCCCAGCAACGGCTCCCACTGGTTCTTCGACCAGCCCGGGCAGCAGTACCTGTGGCTGGGGCTGCCGATCGTGCTCGGCGCGCTGGTGCACTGCCTCGGGGACGCGCTCACCGTCTCCGGCTGCCCGGTCCTGTGGCCCATCCCGGTGGGCCGCAAGCGCTGGTACCCGATCGGACCGCCCAAGGCGATGCGGTTCCGCGCGGGCAGCTGGGTCGAGCTGAAGGTGCTCATGCCCGTCTTCATGGTGCTCGGGGGAGTGGGCGCCGCGGCGGCCCTCAACTTCATCTGAGTCCGACGACCGTCCGGACGCCGTCCGGGACGACGCGTGCCCGCGGGGCGCCACTCGCCGAGAGGCGGGCGGCGCCCCGCGTCGTCGTACGCCGGGCCGCGCGGGTACGTGTCGTCAGGCGGTGCTGTCCGGCTCGGTCCCGCCGTACCGGCGCTCGAACCGGGCGACGCGCCCCTCGGTGTCCACCGTGCGGGCCTTGCCCGTGTAGAAGGGGTGGCTCTCGGCGGAGATCTCCACGTCGACCACCGGGTAGGTCTCGCCGTCGTCCCACTCGATGGTCTCCCCGCTGGTCGCGGTGGACCGGGTGAGGAAGGCGTAGCCGGCCGCCCGGTCGCGGAAGACGACGGGGCCGTACTCGGGGTGCTTGTCCTGCTGCATGACAGCTCCTCGCTGGGGGCGTCAGGGGGGCGTCGGGCGTCGGGCGTCGGTGGGTCCGGGGCGGCCGGTGACGGGTGACTGCGGGTGGGCCGTGGCGGCCCGGATCAGCCCAGGAGCGAGTCCTCGTCGACGATGTGCATCGCGGCCTCCTCGGCCGAGGCCGCCGCGCCGTCGATGCCGACATCGGTGGCCACGAGCGCGCTCTCGTCGTCCTCGTGCGCCCCCTCGTCGGGAGCGACGAGCCGGCCGGAGCGCCGGTCGCCCACCTCGTTGTCCAGCAGTTCGCCGTCGCTGCCGGAACAGTCGCCGATACCGTCGCCGTCCGGGGCGGTGACGTCGGGAACCTCCTCGGCGAGCCGCTGGTCCAGCGTCTCCCCGGTCCTGGCCTCCGCCGCCGTCACCCCGTCGTGCTCCACCGCCCACGGCCGCTCCGGCGGGGACCAGCCCCGGTCGAGCGGGTCGCCGACGCCGTCGAAGTCCAGCGTGTCCTCGACGTCGAGCACTCCCGAGTCCTCGCGGATCTCCGCCGAGTCGGGCTGGTAGACGTCATCCCCCCATCCGTCGGAGCTGTCCACGGGAACCTCCAGGTGATGAGCGCGGCCGGACGCCGCCGCGAGCGACGGCGTGGGCCGTCGGCACGCCGGGCACGGGCCACCTCCGGCATGGACCGAGAGGTCCCACGGTGCTCCCCGAACCGGTGCCGCTATCCAGCCTTCCACCCGAGTTCGGCACCGCGCAACGGCACAGGGCCTGGCCTGGGGCTGAGCCCACGGCGGCGGCAGGCGACGGACCGGCCGGCCGCCCGGTCCGGGCCCACGGCCGCCCGGTCCGCCCGTCGCCGCCTCCACTCGTGCCGGGCCGCTCATCCGGGTCCGTACCTCAAGGTCCGGCCCCTCGATCGCCACTCACGGCCGGGCCGGCTGCCGGCGCGCCCTGCCGCCCACCCGCGCTGGGCCGGTTGTGGGCGCGCCCGGCCGCCACCTGTGCCGGGTCGGTTGTGGGCGCGCCCTGCCGCCCGGCCGCTCACCCGTGCCAGGACCGCCACAGCGCCGCGTACGCCCCGCCCGCGGCGACCAGCTCGTCGTGGCTCCCCAGCTCCTTGATGCGGCCGTTCTCCACGACCGCGATCACGTCGGCGTCGTGGGCGGTGTGCAGGCGGTGCGCGATGGCGACGACCGTGCGTCCGTCGAGGACACGCGACAGGGAACGTTCCAGATGGCGGGCCGCGCGCGGGTCGAGGAGCGAGGTCGCCTCGTCGAGGACCAGGGTGTGCGGGTCGGCCAGGACGAGCCGGGCCAGGGCGATCTGCTGGGCCTGGGCCGGTGTGAGGGCGAGGCCGCCCGAACCCACCTCGGTGTCCAGACCGTCGTCCAGCGCGCGTGCCCAGACGTCGGCGTCCACGGCACCCAGCGCGGCCCAGAGCTCGGCGTCCCGTGCCCCGTCGGAGGTCCCCCCGCTCGCGTGAAGCCGGGAGTGGGGCAGGGCCAGCAGCAGGTTGTCGCGCAGGGAGCCGACGAAGACGTGGTGCTCCTGGTTCACCAGGGCGACGTGCGACCGTACGCGCTCGGCCGGCATCCGGGACAGTTCGGCGCCGCCCAGGGTGACGCGGCCCTTCCCGGGGGCGTAGATCCCGGCGAGCAGCCTGCCCAGCGTGGACTTCCCGGCGCCGGAGGGGCCGACCAGCGCCAGCCGGGTGCCCGGCGGCACCTCCAGCGACACCTCGCGCAGCACGTCGACCCCCTCGCGGTAGCCGAAGCGGACCCGCTCCGCGTGGACGTCCCGGCCTTCCGGGGCGAGCGAGCCGTCCCCGGCGTCCGGCTCGATGTGCCGCACCCCGACCAGCCTGGCCAGCGAGACCTGGGCCACCTGCACCTCGTCGTACCAGCGCAGGATGAGGTTGACCGGGTCGACCAGCATCTGGGCGATGAGCGCGCCCGTGGTCAGCTGCCCGACGTCGATCCAGCCCCGCAGGACGCAGACACCGCCGACCATCAGGGCCGAGCCCAGCACGATGAGATGGACGGCGTTGATGACCGGGAAGAGCACCGAACGCAGCCAGAGCGTGTACCGCTCCCATGCGGTCCACTCCTTGATCCGCCGCTCGGACAGGGCGGTCCGGCGCGCGCCGAGACGGTGCGCCTCGATGGTGTGGCCCGCGTCCACGGTCTCGGCGAGGGCCGCGGCGACGGCGGCGTACCCGGCGGACTCGGAGCGGTAGCCGGCGGGCGCCCGCTTGAAGTACCAGCGGCAGCCCACCACCAGCACCGGTACCGCGAGCAGCACGGCGGCCGCCAGCGGCGGCGCCGTCACGACGAGTCCGCCGAGCAGCAGCAGCGCCCACACGGCCCCGATCGTCAGCTGGGGCACGGCCTCCCGCATGGCGTTGCCCAGGCGGTCGATGTCCGTGGTGATGCGGGAGAGCAGGTCGCCGGTGCCCGCGCGCTCCAGCACACCCGGCGGCAGCCCGACCGAGCGGACGAGGAAGTCCTCGCGCAGGTCGGCCAGCATCCGCTCGCCGATCGTCGCGCCGCGCAGCCGCACCTGCCGTACGAACACCGCCTGCACGAGCAGCGCGATCAGGAACAGGGCGATCGTCCGGTCCAGCTGGAGGTGAGGTGACCGGTCGGACACCCGCTCGACGAGGCCGCCGAGCAGGTACGGGCCCACCATGGAGGCGATGACGGCCACGGTGTTGACGGCGACGAGCAGCAGGAAGGCACGGCGGTGCCGCCGCAGCAGCTCGCCCACGTAGGCGCGCACGGTCGACGCGGCGCCGACGGGCAGGGTGGTGGCGGTCTTCGGGGCCGCCGGGTCGTACGCCGGTGGCGCGACGCCGATCATGCGCTCTCCTCGATCTCGTCCAGCGGTCCGAGCGCGCCCGGTACGGCACCCTCGGCGGAGCCGTGCGGCCGGTCCGCCGCGTCCGTACGGGCGGCGAGAACGGAACGGACCGCGGTCTCCGGGTGGTTCGCGGCTTCCGGACAGGGGGCGACGACCGCGCGGGCCGCGATGCCCTTCCCGGTCGCGGTGTCCGGACCGGCCGCGGCGTGGGCCTGTCCGTCACCGGGGCGCGGCGCCGCCCGCTCCTCCTCGGTCTCCCGCGTCACCACGGCCCGGTAGCGCGGCTCGGTGTCCATCAGTTCGTGGTGACCGCCCACGGCGACGACCTTGCCCTCGTGGACGAGCGCGACCCCGTCCGCGCGGTCCAGAAGCAGCGGCGACGAGGTGAGGACCACCGTCGTACGCCCCGTACGAAGGTGCCGCAGCCCGTCCGCGATCCGCGCCTCGGTGTGCGAGTCGACGGCCGAGGTCGGTTCGTCCAGTACGAGCGCCTCCGGGTCCGTGATCAGCGACCTGGCGAGCGCGAGGCGCTGGCGCTGGCCGCCCGACAGCGACCGCCCCCGTTCGGTGATCCGCGCGTCCATCGGGTCGGCGGCGTCCAGCGAACCCTGCACCAGCGCGTCCAGCACGTCCCCGCACTGCGCCGCCGCCAGCGCGTCCGCCGCCCGTACGGCACCGGAGGCGGGCACGTCGAGCAGCTCGCGCAGAGTGCCGGACAGCAACACGGGATCCTTGTCCTGCACGAGCACGGCGGTGCGTGCGCCGTCGAGCGTGAGGTCGTCGAGCGGCACGCCGCCGAGCAGCACCGAGGGGCCCGCCTCGGCCGGATGGCCGCCCAGACGCTCGGCGAGCCGTCCCGCCGCGTCGGGGTCGCCGCAGACCACGGCGGTCAGCCGGCCGGCAGGCGCGAGCAGCCCGGTGGCAGGGTCGTACAGGTCGCCCTTCGGCGGGACCTGCGTGTTCCCGGAGGCCGGCACGCCGGCCGTCTCCCTCTCCCGCTGCGGTGCCGGTTCCCGTTCGCTGGGCCGCTCTTCGGCATCCGGAGCCCGCTCGCCCGGCCGGTCTCCGGCGTCCGGTTCCCGCTCGCCCGGCCGCTCTCCGGCGTCCGGAGCCCGCCGCAGGGACAGCACCCGCGCCGCCCGTTTCGCCGACGGACGCGAGAAGGAGTACGCCATCGCGATCTCCTCGAAGTGCCGCAACGGGTAGTTGAGCACCATCACCGCGCTGTAGACGGTGACCAGTTCACCGACCTCGATGCGGCCCTGGCCCGCCAGCCGGACCCCGTACCAGACCACCGCGATCAGCAGCAGCCCCGGCACCAGCACCTGGAGCGCGGAGATCAGCGACCACATGCGGGCACTGCGCACCGCGGCCTGCCGCACCTCCTGGGAAGCGCGGCGGTAGCGGTCCAGGAACAGTTCCTCGCCGCCGATGCCACGCAGCACCCGGAGTCCGGCGACCGTGTCCGAGGCCAGCTCGGTCGCCCGGCCCGCCTTCTCTCGCTGGACATCGGCGCGCCGTGTGGCCCGGGGCAGCAGTGGCAGCACGGCGAGCGCCACGAAGGGCAGGCCCGCTGCGACGACCACTCCCAGGGCGGGCTGGTAGACGAGCAGTGCCACGCTGACCACGACGACCGTCAACGCGGCCGCGGTGAACCGGGAGACGGCTTCGACGAACCAGCCGATCTTCTCCACGTCACCGGTGGACACGGCCACCACTTCGCCCGCCGCCACCCGACGGGTCAGCGCGGAGCCCAGTTCGGCGGCCTTGCGCGCCAGCAGCTGCTGGACCCGGGCGGCGGCCGTGATCCAGTTGGTGACGGCCGTCCGGTGCAGGAAGGTGTCGCCCACGGTGATGCCGACGCCGCACACCAGCATCAGGACCCCTGTCAGGGCGAGCCGTGCGCCGGAGCGCTCGACGACCGCCTCGACGGCGAGGCCGACGCAGAAGGGCAGCGCGGACACGGAGACGAAATGGAGCACTCCCCAGGCCAGCGCCTTGAGCTGGCCGCCCGTCTGGTTGCGCCAGAGCCACCACAGGAGATGAGGACCTGAACGCGCGTCCGGCACGCCCGGGTCGGGGTACGGAAGATCTTGAATCTGCATGACGTCCCAGCGGCTCGGATCAGAGAGGTCGACGGTGTCGGGGGATCAGCGGAATCGGTGCGCCAGGGCCGAATGCCCGGGTGAGGAAGGCTTTGAGGCCGGGTGCGGAACGGTGGGCGGGAAGCGGGCAGACGGCGGCGAGCCATGGACGAGCGCGTCGCACGGCGTCGTGGCCGCACGGAGGTGAAACCGGACGGCGGTGAAAGGGTCGCGTCGTGCGACGGTGAATTTCAAGCGGTTTTTCCCGCTGACGGATGAAATCCACCGGCTCCGGGCCGGCCGGACCGCCCGGCGGGCACACCTTCGACGTTTCTGCCCCTCCGTGCACCGAGTGTCCGGAAACCGCCTTGTCGGCCGGATCGTGGTGTCACGCTGACCGGATGCAGATCGATCAACCGCGGCGGACGAGGGTGCTGTTGGCGGCCCTCGGTGCCCTCCTCGTCCCTCTCGGCGCGCTCTCCGCCTGCGGCGCTCCGGCCGGTCCGGCCTCGTCCGGCGCCGCCGGGGCGACGACTCCGGACGGGCGGAGCGCACACGGCGATGCCGGTACGGCCGGTGCCGATACCGATGCCGGCGCCGGTGCTGCCGCGGGCCCCGGCGCCCGCACTGGCACCGGCGCCTATCCGGACCGGATCCCGGGCGTCGGGGCCCGCATGTCCCGGCGGATCCCGGTCGGTTCGCGCCAGGCCGTGGTCGTCTACGGGGAGGGGAGGAACTCACCGCGCGCCACGCTCGTGCTGTACACGCGGCACGGAGACGCGTGGCGCCGGGCGGACGGCTGGGCCGCGCACAACGGCCGCGACGGCTGGACCACGGACCACCGGATGGGCGACGAACGCAGCCCGGTCGGCGTGTTCACCCTCTCCGACGCCGGTGGCGCACTTCCCGACCCGGGCGCCAGGCTGCCCTACGGCCAGGACGGCGGCGCCTACGCCATCCCGCGGGAGTGGGGTCCCTCGCGACGGCACGACTTCGACTACGTCATCGCCATCGACTACAACCGCGTCAGAGGAACTCCGCCGCACGACCCCAGGCGCCCGGAGGGGGCGGCCAAGGGCGGCGGCATCTGGCTGCATCTCGACCACGGCAGCGGCACCTCGGCCTGCGTCGGCGTACCGAGGGCGGCGATGAGGTACCTGCTGCGCACCCTGGACCCGGCCCGGCATCCGGTGGTGGTCATGGGCGACAAGGCGGAACTGGGGGCCTGAGCCGGAGCGGCGGCGGAGGCCCGAGCCGGCGCGGCGACGTATGCGCCCGAGCCGCGCGGTGACGTTTACGCCCGGGCCGGGACTGCGACGTTTACGCCCGAGCCGGGACGGAGGTCTGCGCCCGAGCCGATACGCAGGTCCGGGCCGGGACGGAGGTCTGCGCCCGAGCCGATGCGCAGGCTGAGCACGGCCGGTACGGAGTCCGGTGCCGCGCCGCCGCTCCGGCTGTGCTCAGCAGCCCTTGACCGGCGGGTCGCCTCCATCGATCAGGCTGTCCAGGAGCACGCCGAGGACCTCCCGCTCCTTCTCCGTCAGCGGAGCGAGGATCTCCTCCGCCGCCGAGCGGCGAGCGCCGCGCAGCTCGCGCAGGGTCGCCCGGCCCTCGTCCGTCAGCTCGATCCGGGTGACCCTGCGGTTCGTCGGATCCGGCACCCGGCGCACCCGGCCGCTCGCCTCCAGCCCGTCCACCAGCGTCGTCACCGCCCGGGGCACCACTTCGAGGCGCTCGGCGAGGTCGGTCATGCGCGGAGGGGAACCGTAATGGGCGAGGGTGCGCAGCAGCCGGGACTGGGCCGGTGTGACCCCCAGGTCGTGCCGCTCCAGATGGCGTTTCTGGATGCGGTGCACGCGGCGGGTGAGCCGCAGCAGCTGCTCGGCGAGCAGGCCGTCTGGATCCGGGGTGGTCATGCGGGAACAATATCAGGATGCCGTTCATT
Source organism: Streptomyces sp. NPDC090108 (assembly GCF_044747185.1). Classification (NCBI taxonomy): domain Bacteria; kingdom Bacillati; phylum Actinomycetota; class Actinomycetes; order Kitasatosporales; family Streptomycetaceae; genus Streptomyces; species Streptomyces sp. NPDC090108. The sequence continues at coordinate 709,885 of NZ_JBIVDQ010000003.1, read as the reverse complement.
GTGAGTATGGGTAACAATGAACTGCGATCCGTTTCCGTCGTCGGCCGGCCCCCGGTCCGCCGCCCGCTCACCACGTAGGAGCCCATGCATCCCGACCGAGAACCGTCCTGGACGCCACCTGCCGATGCCGCCGAACAGCCACGTCAGGTGCGCCGCATCCTGAAGCTCTTCCGCCCCTACCGCGGGCGCCTCACCGTCGTCGGCCTGCTGGTCGGCGCCTCCTCGCTGGTCTCGGTGGCCACACCGTTCCTGCTCAAGGAGACCCTCGACGTCGCGATCCCGCAGGGCCGCACCGGCCTGCTGAGCCTGCTCGCGCTCGGCATGATCCTCAGCGCCGTCCTGTCCAGTGTCTTCGGCGTGCTGCAGACGCTGATCTCGACCACCGTCGGCCAGCGCGTCATGCACGACCTGCGCACGGCCGTCTACGGCCGCCTGCAGCGCATGTCGCTGGCCTTCTTCACCCGCACCCGCACCGGCGAGGTCCAGTCCCGCATCGCCAATGACATCGGCGGCATGCAGGCGACGGTCACCTCGACCGCCACCTCCCTGGTGTCCAACGCCACCAGCGTCGTCGCCACGATCGTCGCGATGATCGCCCTCGACTGGCGTCTGACACTCGTCTCCCTCGTCCTGCTCCCGGTCTTCGTCTGGATAAGCCGCCGCGTCGGCAACGAGCGCAAGAAGATCACGACCCAGCGGCAGAAGCAGATGGCCGCGATGGCCGCCACCGTCACCGAGTCGCTGTCCGTCAGCGGCATCCTGCTCGGCCGCACCATGGGCCGCGCCGGGGCCCTCACCGACGGCTTCGCCGCCGAGTCCGAGCGTCTGGTCGACCTGGAGGTCAGGTCGAGCATGGCCGGCCGCTGGCGCATGGCCGTGATCACGATCGTGATGGCCGCCATGCCCGCCGTCATCTACTGGACCGCGGGCATCGCCCTCCGGTTCGGCGGCCCCGAGGTCTCGCTCGGCACCATCGTCGCCTTCGTCTCGCTCCAGCAGGGCCTGTTCCGGCCCGCCGTGAGCCTGCTGGCGACCGGGGTCCAGATCCAGACCTCGCTGGCGCTGTTCCAGCGCATCTTCGAATACCTGGACCTCCCCGTCGACATCACCGAACGCCCGAGCCCGGTGCGCCTCGACCAGGTGAAGGGCGAGATCCGCTTCGAGGGCGTCGAGTTCCGCTACGACGACAGGGGCGACCCGGTGCTCGACGGCATCGACCTCACCGTCCCCGCCGGGGGCAGTCTCGCCGTCGTCGGCCCGACCGGTGCCGGCAAGTCCTCGCTCGGCTGCCTGGTGCCCCGGCTCTACGACGTCACCGGCGGCCGCGTCACCCTGGACGGCGTGGACGTCCGCGACCTCGACTTCGACACCCTCGCCCGAGCGGTCGGCGTGGTCTCGCAGGAGACCTACCTCTTCCACGCCACGGTCGCCGAGAACCTCCGCTTCGCCAGGCCGGAGGCCACCGACGAGGAGCTGCACGCCGCCGCTCGCGCTGCCCAGATCCACGACCACATAGCCGCGCTGCCCGACGGCTACGACACGGTCGTCGGCGAACGCGGCCACCGCTTCTCGGGCGGCGAGAAGCAGCGCCTCGCCATCGCCCGGACCATCCTGCGCGACCCGCCGGTGCTGATTCTCGACGAGGCGACCAGCGCGCTGGACACCCGCACCGAGGCCGCGGTGCAGGACGCCATCGACGCCCTCTCCGCGAACCGGACCACCCTCACCATCGCCCACCGCCTGTCCACGGTCCGTGACGCCGACCAGATCGTCGTACTGGACTCCGGGCGGATCGCCGAGCAGGGCACCCATGAGGAGCTGCTGAGCCTGGACGGACGTTACGCGGGCCTCGTGCGACGGGACGCGCACCTGGAACCGGCACGCTGACACGCGACCGCAATCGGTGCGTTGACATGCGGCCGGAACCGGCATGTTGGCGCGCGGCCGCAACCGGCACGTCGGTACGCGGCCATAACCGGTGCGTCGGCACGGCACCGGGCCGTTCGGCCGTGGGGACCGGAATCGTCCTGCCGGTGAAGCACCCGGGCCCGCGCGCCGAGGCGAGGCCGGGCGCCACGCACTCGCACGCGGTCCACGCCGGTGCGCCGGCGGCCCGACGCGGCATCGGAGACGACAAGCTGACGATATGTCGGATTCGCGGTGATATACGTATTACCGTTCCCGCATGCAGACGAACACTCCGTCACGGAGCGCGATGCAACTGACGCGCCGGGGCAAGCTCGCCCTCGTCGCGGCCGGCACCGTCCTGGCCGGCACCGCCGTGGCGGTGCCCCTGCTGGGCCTGGGCGGTTTCGGAGAATCGGATCCCCCCACCCTGGTCGTCCCGGAGGGATGGCGAGCCGGCCAGATCTACGACGCCGTCGACAAGGCCCTCGCCCTGCCCGTCGGCAGCACCCGCAAGTCCGTCGGCAAGGCCGGCCTCAAACTGCCGGGCGACGCCGGGGGCAACCCGGAGGGGTACCTCTTCCCGGCGACCTACCCCCTGGTCGAGGGCACCACCCCCGAGTCGCTGCTGCGGTTCATGGTCGACACCGCCAACAAGCGGTTCGACGCCGTACCGGTCGCGGCGGGCGCCCAGCGGGACACGATGAACGCCTACCAGACCGTCACCGTCGCGAGCATCGTCCAGGCAGAGGCCGCGACCGGCACCGACATGGCGAAGGTGGCCCGGGTCGTCCTGAACCGCCTGCAGCGCGGCATGCCGCTGCAGATGGACTCCACCCTCAACTACGCCCTCAACCGCAGCACGCTGCGCACCACCATGGACGACATCAGGCTCGACAGCCCCTACAACTCCTACCAGCGCATGGGCCTGCCGCCGACCCCGATCGACAATCCCGGCGAGGCCGCCATGCACGCCGTGCTCCACCCGGCGTCCGGCGACTGGCTCTACTTCGTCACCGTGAAGCCGGGCGACACCCGCTTCACCTCCGACTACTCCGTGCACATGCGCAACGTGGCCGACTTCAACGCCGCGCAGGCCGCCACGGAGGGGTCGCAGAACCAGGGACAGAGCCAGAACCCCGGGCCGGGCCGGAACCAGAGCAGTGGCCCGGGCGAGAGCGATGGCCAGGGGCCCAGCCCCGCGGGGTAGTCGCTCGCGCGGCGCTCGGCCGGCCACGGACCGATCGCCGGGCGGACGACGGTTCGGCCGGTGCCTCAGGCTGCGACCGGGTCCTCGGCCGCGAGCAGGCGCCTGATGTCCCGCACGGCCGCGCGCCCCGCCCGGTTGGCGCCGACGGTGCTGGCAGAGGGGCCGTAGCCGACGAGGTGGATCCGCGGGTCGGCGGCCACCCGGGTCCCCTCCAGCCGGATCCCGCCGCCCGGCTCGCGCAGCCGCAGGGGCCCGAGGTGGTCGAGGGCGGGCCGGAAACCGGTCGCCCACAGGATGACGTCGGCCTCGATGTGCCGCCCGTCCCGCCATTCCACGCCGTCCGGGGTGATCCGGTCGAACATCGGCAGCCGGTCGAGGACGCCGTCGGCCAGACCCTGCCGGACGGCGTCGTTGAGAGGCAGCCCGGTGACGGAGACCACACTCCTCGGCGGCAGCCCCTGCCGTACCCGTTCCTCCACCAGCGCCACGGCGGCGCGCCCCGCCTCCTGGTCGAAGGGGCCCTCCCGGAAGACGGGCGGCCGCCGTGTGACCCAGGTGGTCGCGGCCGCGTACGGCGCCAGTTCCAGCAGGTGCTGGGTGCCGGACGCCCCGCCGCCGACGACCACGACGCGCAGCCCGGCGAACTCCTCGGGCCCGGCGTAGCGGGCGGTGTGCAACTGCCGCCCCCGGAAGGTCTCCTGGCCCGGGTAGCGCGGCCAGAAAGGCCGGTCCCAGGTGCCTGTCGCATTGATCAGCGCCCGCGCCGACCAGGTGCCGGCCGAGGTCTCCAAGAGCAGTCGGCCCGCTCCCGGAACCCCGTCGGGCGCCGTCCCGGCGTGAGCTCCCGCGTACTCGCGGACGGACCGCACGTCGACGGGCCGCCGTACCCGCAGCCCGAAGGTCCGCTCGTAGCGGTCGAAGTACTCGCCGATCACCTCGGCCGAAGGCCGCGCCGGGTCGGCGTCCGTCAGCTCCATACCGGGCAGCGAGTGCATCCCGTGCACCTTGCCGTAGGTCAGCGACGGCCAGCGGAACTGCCAGGCGCCCCCGGGCCGGGGGGAGTGGTCGAGGACCACGAAGTCGCGCTCGGGCTCGAAGCCGCTGTGCAGCAGGTGGTAGGCGCTGGACAGACCGGCCTGGCCGGCGCCGGCGACGACGACCTCGACCTCACTCACATCGTTCACGATTCCACCAACAGCGGACCGGCCGTCGCTCTTCCCGCACCCCTCTCTCCGTCCATGCCGCCGGTGGGAGACCGCCCTCCTGATCCCGCTCAGCCTCTGGCCGGCGTCGTCGAAGCAGGGAGGTCGCCGTTGAACCGCGTGTCCACGAACCCGCCGAAGTCCACCTTCCCGGGGATGAGCTTCAGACCGGTGAAGGTGTCGGCGATCCGCTGCTCGGAGGCGACGAGCGGCTTGTCGACGGCGACCGGCACACGGGTGGCGTTGGTCCGCTTCACAGACGCCAGGGCCACGTCGTACGGCAGCCCGGTCTCCTTCGCCCACACCTTGGCCCACTCCTCCTGATGGCCGAAGACCCAGGTCTGGGCGCGCCGCAGCCGGGCGAGGTAGTCACGGATGGCGGCGGTCTTGCCGCCGTCCTTCAGCGCGGAGGGCGCGGCCACCTGGAAGCTGAGCCCGTTGGTGATGCCGTCCCCGGTGGTGAGCACGCGGCCCCGCCCGCTCCGGAGGACCTGTGAGGTGTACGGATCCCAGACCGCCCAGGCGTCGACCTTGCCTGAGGTGAACGCGGCGAGTGCGTCGGCGGGCTGCAGGTACTTGACCTTGACGTCCTTCAGGCTCAGCCCCGCGGCCTTCAGGGAGGCGACCAGCTGGTAGTGCGCGGACGAGCCCTGGGCCACGGCGACCGACCTGCCCTTGAGCTGCTCGGGCCGGGTCAGCTTCGAGCCGCTCGGTACGAGAACGGCGTCGCCCTTGGACGCCCCGTGCCAGGCCGCGACCACCGCGATCTTCGAGCCCGCGCCGGCCGCGAAGACGGGTGGTGTGTTGCCGACGCCGCCGATGTCGACGGCCTTGGCGTTGACCGCCTCCAGCAACGGCGGGCCGGAGGTGAAGGTCGACCACTTGATCCTGTAGTGCAGGTTCTTGAGTTCGCCGGCGGCCCGCAGGATTGCCTCCGAACCACCTTTCTGATCACCCACGTTGAGCGTGACGGAGCCCGAGCCGTCGGTGTCCGTACCCGTACTCGCGGAGGAACTCCCGCCGCAGGACGTGAGCAGGAGGGAGAGGGGAAGGAGGAGGGCGGCCGGGACGAGGCGTCGTCGCATGACGGTTTCCGTTCGTGTCGCAGAGGTCAGAGGTCGGAGGTCGGAGGGATCAGGAGGATCAGAGGAATCAGGAGAATCGGGGGAAAGGGGAGCGCGGGAGGTGCCGGGATACAGGCGAGTGGGCGGCGGCGGAACCCGACGCCGAGCCGCCGGGGATGAGCGAGTGGCTCAGACGGCTTCCGCGGCCGTGTCGACACCGAGCCGTTCCAGCAGCTCCGCGCGGAGTGCGGCGAACCGGGGGTCGGTGATGTCGCGCGGCCGGTCGAGATCGATGGGCTGCTCGTGGGCGATGCGCCCGCCGTCCATCACCAGGACCCGGTCCGCGAGAGCCACGGCCTCCTCGACGTCGTGGGTGACGAGCAGTACGGCGCAGCCGCGCCGTCGCCACAACTCCCCGACCAGCCGCTGGGCCTTGATCCTGGTGAGGGCGTCGAGCGCGCCGAACGGCTCGTCGAGCAGCAGGAGATCGGGTTCGCGCACCAGGGCACGGGCCAGTGAGGCGCGCTGGGCCTCGCCGCCCGACAGGGTCCTCGGCCACGCGCCCGTACGGTGACCGAGCCCCACTTCCTCCAACGCCTGCTGTGCGACGGCACGTTCGGGCTTCCCGGGCAGGCCGAGCAGCACGTTGCGCCACACTCTCTTCCACGGCATCAGCCGGGGTGCCTGGAAGGCGACCGCCCTGCGGCGCGGGACGAGGACGGTCCCCTCGATGTCCCGGTCCAGCCCCGCGAGGATGCGCAGCAGAGTGGACTTGCCGCAGCCGCTGCGGCCGATCAGGGCGACGAACTCGCCCTGGGAGATGTCGAGATGGAGGTCGTCCACGACGGCGTGGCCGTCGAAGGACCGGGTGAGCCCCTCGGCGTGCACGATCTGCCCGATGCGCGGAGCGTGGGGGCTCAGCGGCCCGTGAACGTCGGTCGCCATTGCAGCAGCAGCCTTTCGAGGGAGCGGACGATGAAGTCGGCGATCAGGCCGAGGAAGGCGTAGACGACCAGGCACACCACGATCACGTCGGTCCGCAGGAAGTCACGCGCCTGGACCATCAGGAAGCCGATCCCGGCGTCGGCGTTGACCTGTTCGGCGAACACCAGCGCCAGCCATGCGACGCCCAGCGAGTAGCGCAGTCCGGTCAGGGCGCCGGGCAGCGCGCCCGGCAGCACGACATGGCGGACCAGCCCCCACCGGGAGAGACCCAGCGACTCTCCCGCCTCGATGAGCTGGGAATCGACGCCGCGGATCCCGGCGTACACGTTCAGGTAGAGCGGGAAGGTCACCCCGAGCGAGATGATCGCGATCTTCGGCGCCTCGCCGATGCCGAACCAGATGATGAACAGGGGGATGAGGCCGACGAACGGCACCGTGCGCAGCATCTGCACGGGCGCGTCCACCAGATCCTCGCCGACCCGGAACAGCCCCGCCACCAGGGCCAGTCCGGCCCCGGCGACCGTGCCGACGAGCAGCCCCGCCGCGACGCGCCCGAGCGAGACTCCCATGGCCGACGGCAGCGAACCGTCACCGATCAGATCCCCGCCGACCTGCGCGATCCGGCCGGGCGACGCGAGCACGTCCGAGGCCAACACCCCGCTGGAGCTGAGAAGTTGCCACAGGGCGAGCAGCAGCAGCGGCCCGGTGGTCCGACGCAGCCAGCGCGGGACGCGGGTGCGGCGGCCGGAGACGGAGGTGAGGTGTACGAGCTCGGGGGAGTCGAGGGTGGGGGTGTCGATGCCGGGCGAGCCAGGGCCGGAGGCACTGCGGCTGGGGGAGCTGGGGTGCGGGGAGTCGGAACCGACGTGGCCGCGGGGCTTGCGGTCAGGAGATTCGAGACCGGTCGAGCCTGTTCCGCTTCCGGCGGTCTCCGGTACGTCGGCGACACCGGAAAGGCCGGGAAGGCCGGAAACATCGGGTTCGGGGGAGCCTGGCGGGGCATGGCTGATGCTCATGGATGCTCCACGGGATGCGAGAGCGAGGGTGCGCGGATACGCCGCCACCACCGCCCCTCCCACCTCAGGTGTGTGTCACCGAGGGGAGATGCGGTGCGGGCATGCGGCAGAACGCCGGAGATCGGCGGACGAGCTGAGAAGAAGGCGTCAGCGGCCGCGACGACAAGCGGCGGAAGCCACCCGCAGCAGGTCGATGTGACCGCGCGTGGTGAGCAGGGCTGAACGAGACATGCGGGTGAAAGTAGCCAGCCTGCCGCCCGGCGGTCAACGGTGTCTCGTCCAGTGGACCGCGCTGGTACCAGGCACCGGTCGCGCCGGGCGGGCGTGACCGGCCGCATGCGTCAGGATAGGTCCATGCCAGACGCCTTCACCACGCGAACCCTGAACGTGGCCACCGGGACCCGCGAACGGGTCGTCGACATCACCGACGACTGCGAGAACTTCCTGGCCGAGGTCGCCGCCGGCCGCGACGGCCTGCTCAATGTCTTCGTCCCCCACGCGACCTGCGGCATCGCCGTCATCGAGACCGGCGCCGGCAGCGACGACGACCTCCTCGCCGCCCTGCACACCCTGCTCCCCTCGGACGACCGCTGGCAACACCGCCACGGCAGCCCCGGCCACGGCCGCGACCACGTCCTCCCCGCGATCGTCCCACCCCACGCGACCCTGCCCGTGATCGCCGGCCACCTGGAACTGGGCACCTGGCAGTCGGTGTGCCTGGTCGACACGAACGTCGACAATCCGAACCGCCAGGTACGGCTGAGTTTCCTCGGTCAGTGATTCGCTACGGTGAGACGGCGTCGGTGTCGTCCGGCTGGACCGACGAGCAGCCGGTGAGGCGTTGCTCGGACGACACTTCCGGAGTTCGCCTTCTTTGTGCAGGGCGCACACCGGCTCGGAGTGGCGCCTGCCCGAGTTGTCACTGCCACCCTCGGCAGGCCCGATACCGGGCCAGGATCTCGTGGCTGTCGGGGGTGAAGGGCCACTCCTGGAGGGTTTGTGGTAGGTCGGACCGGCTCAGCCAGGTGTGCCAGGCGACCTCGTCCGGGTTCGGCATGACGGCCCGTGGAACGACGGCGTCGCACACCCCGAGCCAGTGAGGGCTCAGGCCGCTTCGGTTGAGGAATGCGAAGCGGAAGCGCACGGTCGCCGACACTCCCAGTTCCTCGTCCAGTTCACGGGCGGCCGCCTGCTCGTAGGACTCTCCGACTGCCAGGGCTCCACCGACCCCGAGTTCGTAGTGTCCCGGGAACCGGGTCAGCCGCTCGGCGCGCCGATGGACGAGGATCCGACCCTGCCCGTCATGGCACACGACCACGGCGATCCGGTGCAGCCAGCCCTCCCGGACGGCGTCCCTCCGGCTCACCGGACCCAGTACGCGGTCCTGTGCGTCGACGCGTTCCACGACTTCATCCATGACGCACACGATCGCAGCGCCCACTGACAGCAGCCCTCGATGACGGGCTCCGGGGCCCTCGCCGCATGTCTGGTCGGACGTGAACGGCCTGTGCCCGATGGTCACCCGCCTCGTGGTGCCGTGCTGTCCTGCGGCTAGTTTGTGTGCAGGATGGTTGTACGGGCCCGTAGTTGCGGAAGCGCACGGGGAAACGGGAGGTCGGGAACGGTGTCGCTGCGCGCGGGTGATCCAGCCGAGATCGGCGGTCATGTACTGGAGGCGCGGCTCGGCTCCGGTGGGATGGGGACCGTCTTCCTGGCCCGTTCGGGTTCGGGGCGCCGCGTCGCGGTCAAGCTGATCCACCAGCAGTTCGCGGACGACGACGAGTTCCGTATCCGGTTCCGGCAGGAGGTGGTGGCCGCGCGGCGGGTGAGCGGCGCGTTCACCGCCGCCGTGGTCGACGCCGACCCCGAGGCCGAGCGGCCGTGGATGGCCACGACGTACATCGAGGGGCACACGCTCTCCCAGCACCTCGCCGCGGAGGGCCCGTTGAGCGGGGTGGAGCTGAGAAGGCTCGCCATCGGGCTGGCGGAGGCCCTGCGCGACATCCACCGGGTGGGGGTCGTCCACCGCGACCTGAAGCCCTCGAACGTCGTCCTCTCGCCCGAGGGCCCGCGCGTCATCGACTTCGGCATTTCGCGTGCCGCCGACCAGGAGACGCTGACGATGACGGGGCGGGTCATCGGCACGCCGCCCTTCATGTCGCCGGAGCAGCTGCAGGACCCGCGTGGTGTGGGGCCGGAGTCGGACGTCTTCTCGCTGGGCACGCTGCTGGTGTACGCGTCGACCGGCCGCGGGCCCTTCGACGCGGACAGTCCCTATCTGACGGCGTACCAGGTGGTGCACGAGGAGCCGTCGCTCGGGAGTGTGCCTACGGCGTTGCGCGCGGTCGTGGAGTCGTGCCTCGGTAAAGAGCCGCAGGGGCGCCCCTCTGCCGGTGAACTCCTCGTGCTCCTGCGGGACCTGCCGGCGGACCTGGGCGGGGCCGAGGTCAGCCGGGGCTGCCCGGGCCGTACCCGCGATGTGATCACCGAGCATCACTCCGCGATGGAGGCCACCCCGGCGCCGGCGACCTCGGCCCTGGCCGACCCGGCGTCGACCGCCCCGGTGGCGGCTGCCCCCGTCTCGGCCGACCCGGTGCCGACGACCGCGGCGCCGGAGGTCCCGCAAGCAGACACCTCGGGACCGGAGAGCTCGGGACCAGAGACCGCGGGACCAGAGACCCCAGCGCCAGTGACCTCGGTGCCGGCCCTCCCGACCCCGGGCGCCGCCGTACCAGCCACCCCCACCCCCACCCCCGCCACCCCGGCGCCGGCTGCCCCGGCCCCCGACCTCGTCGCCCCCGGCCCGGGGAACGCCACCCCCGGCGCCGGTCCCCTCACCTCCCGCCGCCCGCGCGGCAGATGGCGCCCCGCCCTCGCCGCCGCGGTCGTGGTGGCGGCGATCGGCGGCGGCGCCGCCGCGCTGAACGCGGTCCGCAACGAGGGAAGCGGTGGCGGTGACAAGGGCGTCGGCGTCGCGGCGCCGGGAGTCGCGCTTCCGGGCGGGTTCAAGCCGTGGCACACGACCGTGCGGGGCGGCCCCGAGGGCGCCCCCGACGAACTGCGCTGCGTCGCCCACGGCGACTCGGTGTACTGCGGGGGCGGCGGTGTCGTCGCGACCCGGATCAGGGCCGCGGACGGCCGGCAGGTGTGGACGGTGAAGAGCCCGGGAGTCCCCGTCCAGGGCATGCATCTGGTGGGCGCCACCGACGACACGGTGATCGGCTACCGCATCGCCGCCCAGGACGCCCCGCAGGACCCTTCCACCGAGGTGGTGGCCATGGACGCGGACACGGGCCGTGAGCGGTGGTCCGCGCCCTCCGGCGCCCAGTCGCAGGCCGTCACGGGCCGGACACGGGACGCCGTCGTCATCGGTTCCGACGTGGTGACCGTCGACGCGTCCAACTCCCGGTTCGAGGCGCGGGACGCGCACAGCGGCAAGGCCGCCTGGACGACGGCGTTCCCCGCCGGTACGCAGTGCGCACCCGTTCCGGCGGGCGCACGGCTCCTGGCGATGTGCGTGAGGAACGAAGAAGTCGACGCCGTCGAGGTGCGGCACCCGACCCTGTACACGGTCGACCGGGCCTCGGGCGCCCTGGGCGCGCCCATCGCGGTCGACGGCTCCGACGTGCCGATGGGTGTCGCCGACGGTGAACTCGTACTCCTGCGGGAGCACATGGAGGGAACGGCGCTGACCGGGTACGACGGTGTGGTGCGGGTCGACCCGGCCTCCCGGAAGGTCACGTACACCCGACTGGCCGAGGTGTACGCGGGAACGCCCGGCATGGCGGACGGCACCGTCTACGTGAGCGGGCAGTCAGGTCTCGTCACGGCGCTCGACCCCGTGACCGGCCGGAAGAGGTGGTCGCGGCACACGGACGTGGAGGGCGCCTCGGGCCCGACGGAGGGATCCGGCGCGCTGTACTTCAGCTCGGCCACCGGCCGCGTCGTGGCGCTGTCGCCGCGCGACGGCAGAACTCTGTGGTCGACGGGGGCGCGGATCGACGGTCTCACAGGTGAGCAGGGAGCCAGCCCGCGCGTGACCGTCGCGGGGCGTGCCCTGATCGTGGCCGCGGACGAGAACACGCTGTTCGCCTTCGACGCGCGGAAGCCGCCGAAGTCGGACTGACCCCCACGGCACCGGACGTACGCCTGATTCGTCGCGGTGCGGATCGCGAAGGGCTGCTCGCACGCGAACACGGCCGTCCCGCCGCACCGTTGGCGGCGAGTCCGATGACGATCGGATCAATTTCACCGGATCAACGCAACCTCACAGTTCCTTCACCTGTCACACAGGCGCATCACCGCCGAGGTCGGACGGCGCGCCGGGGATTTCCCCGGGCTCGGCCGCCCGGCTCCACGACACATCAAGGAACGGACTGTCTGTGAACGTTGCCGGCTCCGGGGGACGGGTTCAGCCTGCCCGACCCGGTGATCCTTCCCGCGTCGGCCCCTACCGGATCGTCGGCCGCCTCGGTTCCGGCGGCATGGGCGTCGTCCACGCGGGCCTCACGGCCGACGGGGTCCGGGTCGCGGTCAAGGTGATCCATCCCGAACGGGCGGAGGACCCGGAGTTCCGGGCGCGATTCCGTCGCGAGGTGCACCTCTCCACCCGTGTGCAGGGCCCCTGCCTCGTACCGCTCCTCGGCGCGGACACCGAGGCCGCCCAGCCCTGGCTGGCGACCGCGTACGCCCCCGGGTTGACCCTCGACCAGCACCTGGCCGCGCACGGTCCCCTCACCGGGGGCACCCTGTACGCCTTCGCGGCCGGTACCGCGCAGGCGCTGGCCGCCGTCCACCGGGCCGGCGTCGTCCACCGTGACGTGAAGCCGCAGAACGTCATCCTCGGTCCCGCCGGACCCCGCGTGCTGGACTTCGGCATCGCCCATGCCTCCGACGGCACCAGCGTCACGCGGACCGGCATCATGACCGGCACCCCGGGGTGGATCAGCCCGGAGCACTACCGCCACGGTACGGCCGGGGCGGAGGGGGACATGTTCGCGTGGGGCGCGCTCGTCGCCCACGCCGCCACCGGCCGCCTCCCGTTCGGCGGCGGTGCGCCGGACGCGGTCGCCTTCCGCGTCATGTCGGGGGATCCGGACCTCGCGGGGATCCCCGAGCCGCTGCGGGAGATCCTGGAGAAGGCCCTGGCGAAGGATCCCTCCGAGCGGCTGCCCGCGGTCGCGGCGGGGGAGGCCTGCGCACGGCTCCTCGCCTTGCAGGCCACTCAGATCCTCGGCGGTGACGGAGGACAGGGATCCACCCGCGTGGGCGAGCCGGTCGTGGCCGAATGGGATCTGCCCGCCCTGGACGACCCGGCGTGGCGTACGCCGTCCTGGTCCGCGCGCACGCGCATCGCCGCGGCCGTCCTGGTCGCCGCGGCCATGGTCGGGGGCGTCGCCGGGGCGACCCTCGCCTTCCCCGCCGGGGACGACGGGAACGCCCCGGGCAGGACGAACGTGGCCAAGAGCTCTCCCGGCGGCCTCGCCACGTCCACGGCCACGTCCGCCGCCGCGCCCGCGAACGCCCCCACCACGGCCGGCCCGGTCGACGGGGCGGACGGCGCGGGTGACGCGCCGGCCGACCCGCGCAGTGCCGTCGTACCGTCGGACCCGCTGGCCGGGGTGGCCGGCCCGGCGTTCACGCGCGCGGGAGACGTGACCGAGCCGACGCCCGACGAGTGGAGGGCGAGCACTCTCGCGGCCACCTCGGAGGAGAAGGGCGCCGCGACGGCGATCCAGGACCGGATGAGGGCCGTGCTCGCCACCAAGGACATGGACTTCATGACGCCCACGGTCACGTTCGACAAGCGGGCGCAGACCGTGATGGTGACCGGCGGTCCGATATCCCAGATACCCGAGGACCACCAGGAGGTCTTCCGCCGCGCCGCGGACGTGGCCGCCTGCACCGCCCTCGCGTACCGGCTCAAGGACCATCCCACCACCTGGCCCTACGGACGGTTCGTCATCTCCTGGAAGAACTTCGACGGAGACCTCGAACCGCAGGTCCTCGGCTTCGGCGAGGCCACCGACGGGTGCTACAGCGTGATCGCCGGACAGTGGCAGGGCGACGAGTCGGGGATCGCGACCGCCGCGATACCGAGCAGCGACAAGGCCGAGATCCGCGTCGCCGACGCGGCCGACAAGGCCGTCACCACAGCCTGGAACGCCCGGATCGCCCAAGGCGACGGCCTGGAGCCCTTCGCGGCGGGCGACGCGATCGACCTCGGCTTCGACCCGGTCGAGAAGGCCGCCTACGTATGGGCTCGGGACACCGACGGGGTGCTCCTCGGCCGGGCCCAACGGTCGAACTTCCAGGACGCCGTCTCCAGGACCCTCTGCCCGAGGCTGACCGCCGAGTACGACAGCAACCGGAACTGGACCTACACCCGCTGGTCCGTCGCCGTCTACGAGGGGAACAGCCGCGTACCCGAACTCATCGGGTCGGGCGAGTGCTCCCACTGAACACGGCCGGCCCGGTGAGGAAGCGGACGTCTTGATGTCCCTCCGGGCCGGCGGCCGGGACGCGGGGGTGACCTGGCATCAGCGGTGTCCGGGCTCCGGTCCGTCCAGAAGCGCCGCCACGCGACGGAGGAGCGACGGGGCCGACGGGTCGTGAAGCTCGCGCCAGCCGGCGAGGGCGTCCAGCTCGGCGCGCAGGGCCGTACTGCCGGAAGACTGGCGCAGGCAGGCCAGACGACGGGAGTAGCGGCGGGCGTACTCGGCCAGGTCCCCGTCGTCCGGGTCCAGGCGTCGCAGAGGCCGCATCCTGACCTGTTCGCCGCGCGGTGGCGGTGGCGGTGGCGGTGGCCGTGGAAGGCCACTCGCGCATCGCGAGGCCCGTCGGACGTCGTCCGCGCGGTGGATGTGAGACTGTGCGCATGACCGCCCAGGAACGCCTCAACCTCATCCTCGACCTCGTCGCGGAGGAGGGAACGGCCCGCATCGAGGACATCGCGGACCGGTTCGGGGTCTCGGCCGCCACCGCTCGCCGGGACTTGAACACCCTCGCCGAGCAGCGGCTCGTCACGCGCACGCACGGGGGTGCGGTGGCCGTGGGCAGCGCCTACGAGCTTCCCCTGCAGTACAAGATCATGCGGAACGCCCCGGCGAAACTCGCCATCGCGGGGCTCGCCGCGGGGCTCGTCGCGCCCGGTGAGGTCGTGGGGCTGACCGGTGGGACGACCACGTCCGAGATCGCGCGGGAACTGGGCCGTGCGCGGCATCTCCAGGCGCCCGCCGGTGAGCGGTCGCTGACCATCGTCACCAACGCGCTGAACATCGCCTACGAGATGGCGATCAGGCCGCAGGTCAAGGTGGTCATGACCGGTGGCGTGGCCCGGGCGCAGTCGTTCGAACTCGTCGGCGACCTCGCGCACTCCACGCTGGCGGGTCTGCTCGTCGACTGGGCCTTCATCGGGGTCGACGGCCTTCACCCCGCCTTCGGCGCGACCACGGCCGACGAGGGGGAGGCGAGCGTCAACAGGCTCCTCGCCAGGCGGGCCAAGAAGGTCGTCGTGGTGGCCGACGCCTCGAAGATGTCGGCCACGGCGTTCGCGCACGTCTGCGACATTGCCGATCTCACGGCGATCGTGACCGAGACGGACCCGCCGTCCGACATCGCGGAGGCGGCCCGGTCCGCGGGCGTCGAGATCCTCGTCGGGGCGGTCGCCGCAGAGGCCGCAGAGGCCTGAACGGGCGCCGCCGCGGGCCGGTGCCGTCCAGTGGGCGGCCGAGGTCCGGCGCCGGGCGCGACCCCACTGCGTGCGGTGCGGCCGCAGGCCGTCGCGGCGCCGACCGGGTCGTACGGAGACGAGCCGGCGAGGCCCGTTGTCAGAGGCGTGTGCCAGAGTCTGCACATGCTCGAGATCGTGGTGGAGACGGAGAACTGGGAGCGCGACGTCCGCGTTTCCGCCGAGGAACTGGCCGGGCTGGTCAGGCGCATCGGTGATGACGGCGACCGGTTCCTGGTGATCCAGCGGATACCCGACCTGCCCGACGTCTTCGCCCAGGTCTGGCACAAGGCCGGTGGCGACTACACGCTGGAGCATCGTGACGGTGCCGCCGACCGGCACTTCCAGGTGATGGTCGACGGGCCCGAGGACGTGATCGCGGCGCTCACCGGCTGGGCCCGCCAGGAGGCCGGCTGGGACGCGGGCCTGACCTGGTCCCCGCTGGACATGGGCCCCGTCTCCGAGGTGCCGCCGCTCGACCTCGACAGTGACGAGCGTGCGGAGTTGGAGCGGCGCGTCCGTGAGGCATTGGTCGGCGGCTACGACTCCCGCGCCGAACTGGCCGAGCTCGCCGAGGAGTACCTGGTCACCAAGGACCGCAGGCCCGTCTCCCGCGAGCAGGCACAGGCGCTGGCCGACCGGATGTGGCTGGAGCGTGTCGCGGAGCAGGCCGCATGGCAGGGCGAGACCGACCCCGAACGGCTCACCCGCGCGTTCGGCGCCCTCCAGGAATCCGGCATCACCGCCCGCGAGAACTTCACCTGCTGCCGCAACTGCGGCCAGTCCGAGATCGGCGGCGAAGGCGGCCCCGACGCCCGCGGCTTCGTCTACTTCCACACCCAGTGCACGGACTCCGCCGCGGCCGGCCAGGGACTGACGCTGCTCTACGGCGGCTTCGACGGCTCCGCCGAGACGACCGTGGCCATCGGCCGCGAGGTCGTGGCCGCCCTCGAAGCGGCCGGCCTCCCCACCGAGTGGGACCAGGATCCCGGCAAGGCCATCACCGTCACCCCGCTGGACTGGCGCCGCCGCCTGATCGGTTAGGGCCGGTCGCGCGCTTGGGGGAGTACGTGCCGGGGCATTCAGCGGCGTCTTCGCGCGGGGCGTCGGCCGTGCGGGCGACAGCAGGGTGCCCGCGGTGCCGATGTACTGACGAGGCATCACTTACGCGTCAGCGCAGAGCCGTCGGGGCCGGGTGCGGCTGTCCACAGCCTCACGTCCTTGCAATGTCTTGAGCGGTTCGCCGATAATCCGAGCAGATTCGCGCAACCCGGTTGGTGAAGACCTGGCAGGACCCGGACCGTGAGGAGTGCTCGTGACGACCTCGACCATCCCCCCAGTCGGCGCCCACATGGCCGCCGAACTCGCCTCCCAGCCCGACCTGTGGGAGCGGGCCGCCGGACTCGCCGAGGCGGCGGCGCTTCCCGCGCACGGTGCGCGGATCGCTGTCGTCGGCTGTGGAACCTCCTGGTTCATGGCGCAGTCGTACGCCTGTCTGCGGGAGAGCGGGGGCTTCGGCGAGACGGACGCGTACGCGGCGTCCGAGGCCTTCACCGACCGCGGCTACGACGCGGTCGTCGCCCTCTCGCGCTCGGGCACCACCACCGAGGTGCTCGACCTGCTCGACCGGGTAGCGGGCCGGATCGCGACCGTGGGCGTGATCGGCGACCCCTCGTCGCCGATGGTGGACGGCGTCGACCGTCCGGTCGTCCTCGATTTCGCGGACGAGCGTTCGGTGGTGCAGACGCGGTTCGCGACGACCGCGCTCGCCCTTCTGCGCGCGTCGCTCGGGGAGAATCTCGAACCCGCGGTCTCCGACGCGCGTGCCGTGCTCGCCCAGGACCTCGATTCCCGCCTCCTCACCGCCGAGCAGTACACGTTCCTGGGACAGGGATGGAGCGTCGGGCTGGCGCACGAGGCCGCGCTGAAGATGCGTGAGGCCTCCCAGTCGTGGACGGAGTCCTACCCGTCGATGGAGTACCGCCACGGGCCGATCGCGATCGCGGCCCCCGGCCGTGTCACCTGGCAGTTCGGCGCTCCCCCCGACGGGCTCGCGGCACAAGTGGCCGCGACAGGAGCGCACTTCGAGACCGGCACCCTGGACCCGATGGCCGAACTCGTGCGCGTGCAGCGCGTCGCCCTCGCACGGGCCCGGGCCGGTGGCCTCGACCCCGATGCCCCCCGCTCGCTCACCCGGTCCGTCGTCCTCGACGCGTGACCCGGCCGCCCGGGGCCGGCGAGGCCGGCCTCGGCCGCGGTGCCGCCGGCCTCGGCGCCGGGCGCCTCGCAGCCCTTTGAGAGGCATCGTCCACCGACCGCGAGGCATCGCCCCGACCGCGAGACATCACCCACCGACCGCGAGGCATCGCCCCCGACCGCTTGGAGTCCGCATGCCCCTCGTCCTCGCCGCCGACCTCGTCCGATCCGCCGCTGTCGCGCGCACGGGGATCGGGGCGTTCAACGTCATCCACCTCGAGACCGCCGAGGCGCTCGTCGCCGCCGCGGAGAACGCGCGCCTGCCCGTGATCCTGCAGATCTCCCAGAACTGCGCCGACTACCACGGCGGCCTCGAACCGATCGGCCTCGCCACCCTGGCCGCCGCCCGCGCCGCGACCGTGCCCGTCGCCGTGCACCTCGACCACGCCGAGCGCGAGGAACTCGTCGACGAGGCGATCACCCTCGGCTTCGGGTCGGTCATGTTCGACGGCGCTGCGCTGCCCTACGACGAGAACGAGGCCGTGACCGCTCGCGTGACGGCGCGCGCCCACGACGCCGGTGTCTTCGTGGAGGGCGAACTCGGCAAGGTCGGCGGCAAGGACGGCGCCCACGCACCCGGCGTGCGCACCGATCCCGGTGAGGCACGTGCCTTCGTCGCCGCCACGGGCGTCGACGCCCTCGCGGTCGCGGTCGGCTCCTCCCACGCCATGTCGACACGCACCGCCGAACTCGACCTGGCCCTCATCGGGCGGCTGCGTTCCGCGCTGGACGTGCCGCTGGTGCTGCACGGCTCGTCCGGTGTGCCGGACGGCACGATCGCCGCGGCGATCCGCGCGGGCATGACGAAGATCAACGTCTCCACGCGTCTCAACGGTCACTTCACCCGTTCGATCCGCGAGGCGCTGGACGCGCAGCCCGACGTGGTCGACTCCCGGCGCTATGTGCGGGCCGGACGCGAGGCCGTCGCGGCCGAGGCCGAGCGGATGCTGTCCCTGTTCGCCGGTACGTCCGGTTCCACGCCGAGGTGAGGGACCCGATCCGGTGAGGGGCTCGGCGCGGCGATCCGTCGCGGTCAGGGGCCCGGCGCGGTCAGGGACTCGACGCGGTGCGGGGCGCGGCGCGGTGAGAGGCCCGGCGAGGTGAGAGGCCCGGCGAGGTGAGGGGCCCGGCCTGGCGTCCGCGTCGTGGGACGCCGCGCCGGGCCGGCCATGTGCGCACCGCCGCACGCATTGAACGCGGGTGAACAGTCGTGCCAGCATCGATACGTGACCTCACTCCAGGGACCCGGCCGGCTCCACGGAGCCGAACGGCGAGAGCGGGACGCGTCGCCGTACCCGGAGCGCTTCCGCGGCGCTCCGGAGCGCAGTCTGCGGATCGGCAGGGTGCTCCGGCACGTGGCCGGCGTCGACCACGTCGACGAGGAGCTTCTCGACCTGATCGGCCGGCGCATGTACGCCCGCGACGAGCCGGGGGCGGCCCTGGTCCACGCCATGCGCGCCCCCGGCTCCGGACGCGTCACCATGGCCCAGTTCGGGAAGGCGCTCGACGAGGGCATCGCGGCCGTCCCCGACGCACCGGCCGCCCTGGCGCGGTTCTTCGCCCAGGTCGACGAGATCCCCGACTGGGTCGATCCCGACCTGATCGAGCGGGGTGCCGGAGTGGTACGGCGACTGGGCCGTACGGCCGCGGACGTCCTGCTGCAACTGTCCCTGATCGGCGGATACCGGTTCGGCGGGCCGGCCGACCTGCTGGCGGAGACGGGCGGCCTGTCGGGTGCGACGGCCATGAGGCGGCTGGGCGAGACGGAGACGTGGACGCATGCCGTCGCCCAGCCGGGCGCGATGCTCCGCCGCGGGGAGGGATTCAGGCTCACCGTCCACGTGCGGGTGATGCACGCGCTGATCAACGACCGCTTCGAACGCAACGGACGCTGGGAAACGGGCCGTTGGGGACTGCCCGTGAATCAGAGCGATCAGGCGGGCACACTGGGCCTGTTCAGCAGCACGCTGCTTCTCGGGGCCCGCTTCCTCGGCCGGCAGGTGAGCGCCGAGGACTCCCTCGCCGTCATGCATCTGTGGAAGTACGTCGGCCATCTCCTGGGCGTCGACGAGGACTGGCTGTTCGACACCGAACGCGAGCAGAACGTCTTCAACTACCACGTGCTCCTCGCCCAGGGCGGTCAGACGCCGGCGGGCGGCGCCCTGGCCGGGGCGCTCGTCCACGGGGAGGGGAACCTGCATCGCGGCCG
Source organism: Streptomyces sp. NPDC090108 (assembly GCF_044747185.1). Taxonomy (NCBI): domain Bacteria; kingdom Bacillati; phylum Actinomycetota; class Actinomycetes; order Kitasatosporales; family Streptomycetaceae; genus Streptomyces; species Streptomyces sp. NPDC090108. The sequence continues at coordinate 690,349 of NZ_JBIVDQ010000003.1, read as the reverse complement.
CCTGAACGCGCTTCGCGCGCGGTACGCACGAGCCCGTCTGCTGAGCATGCTGCGCTACTGGCTCGGCCGGGAAGGCATGGAGGACCTCCGCCTGCCCGTGAGGCTGCCGTGGGCCGTGCCGCCCGTCGTCGCCAAGAACCTCGTCGCCTCACTCGTCCTGGGCCACTCCGAACCCGGCCGCAGACAACTCGACCGCGCGGGTGCCGCGTTCAGACGCAAGCGCGACCGCATGCTCTTCGACGGAGGCCGCCGCGCGATCGGGGCGCTTCCTCTCTGAGGACGACCGCAGTCGCGTCGGCTGTGGCGCCGGGGCGCGGCGGTTCTCGTGGGTCTGGATGAATATGACGGTCCGTCAACAGAGAACTTCGCAGTGTCTAGCGCCGGTTCAGGGAACGCGTGACGCCGGTGACGATCGTGGTCGCGAGGATCCACCCGCAGCCGGTGAGGACGTAGCCGATCCACTGGGTGCCGGGTGTCGGAGTGAACGCCTCTCCCTGTCCGAGGCCGATGACGGGCAGCAGGTGATCGAGAGTGAAGATCACCGGGTTGAAGACCTCGGTGCTTCCCCGCGTGGTGCGGGTGGGATGCCGCACGCCGAAGACGACGGAGCCGAACACCAGCAGCCCCAGCAGCCAGAGGCCCGCACGCATGGGCCGGTATCCGTAGCCGACCGTGGCGTCCTGGACCGCACCCCAGACGCGGGCGTACCGGGGCAGGGTCTTCCGCCGCAGGCGCTCCTTGAGCAGCGAGACGGTGCGTGCGTCGTCGTCATGGCCGAAGGACCGGTAGGAGAGGGCCAGTTGCTCGAACGGCTGCGGGGCGTATCCGGACCCGTCCCGGAGCAGCCACCGTACGCGCTGCCTCGGGGGCAGCGGGTTCTCGAACCGGCCGTAACGCAGACCGTCGAGCCGCAGCTCGTCCGGCCAGGTCCGCGGGGTGTCCCGGATGACGCCCAGCACGGCGTGCCGCAGGTCGACCACGCCTTGCGGAGGCCGGCTCATCCGCAGATCCACCTCCTCCGCCTGGGCGTGCGGCAGGGCGAGCGCGACACCGTCCGGAGCGCTGATCCGCGCGTCCCGCAAGGTGATCCGGCCGTCGACCCTGGCCCCGGAGAGGTCGATGGTCCCTTCCACCGCGCAGTCGTCGTTGAGGTGCAGGCTCGTGCCGACCTCCAGGTGGTACCCGTGCAGCACCCTGCGGCCGGGGTTGCTCAGCCGTGCACCCCAGAAGCGCACGACCCCCTCGACCCTGGCACCCGGAAGACCGATCTCGCCCGAGATCCTGAGCCGGTCGCAGATCATGTCGCCCTCGGCGTGGATCCGTGCGGCTCTGAGCGCCTCGCGTCCGGGATGCGAGAACCGGGCGTCGCTCAGGTCCAGGACGCCGCCGACGCGGGCGCCGCGCAGGTCCACTTCGCCCTCGGCGGTGAATCCGTCGCTCATCCGCACGTCGTCGTCCACCTGCAGCCGGTTGGCGCTCACGGCGGGGCCGTCGGCGTGGGTCAGCCGGCTCCCGGCGAGATCCAGGGAGCCAGTGATGTGGATGCCGTCCAGCTTGAGCAGACCGTCCAGCCGGGACTCACGGACCCTCAACGTGCCGTCGACCGAGGCGTTGGCGGCGTAGAACCGGACGAGGCGGCAGCGCTTCAGGCTGAACTGCCGTGTCCGCGCGCTGTACAGCGTGACCCGGCCCCGGAAGTCGCAGCCGTCCATGGTGACGCGGTACGGGATCTCGGCGTAGTCGAGTTCCAGCGAACCGTCCACGCGCGCACCGTCGAGACGCAACGCGGGGACGTGACCCGGTTCGGCGACGGCGCCGTCCAGGAGCAACCACGTCAACGCGGCTCCCCTGACGACGCGTTCGGGTCCCCAGTCGTCGCTTGTGGCGGGATCGTCGTGCTCCGGATCACCGGTGCGCAGATCCAGCCTCTCGCCGCGCGAGAACGCGTCCCGGACGCGGAGTTCGACCGGAGTCAGATCCTCGGCGCGCACGCTCGCCTCCCCCTGGGGACGTCTCGCCGGGGATGCTACCCACGCGATCCCTGAAACAGGCGGCGTTGCGGAGGAGTTCGGCCGGTCGTCTCGCGCCTGACCGGCCGCCGCCGGTGCGCAGGCGCGTGCGGCTAGCCTTCGGAACACGACCGCCGGCCGACTGCCTTGAGCGACCGGTCCGTCGGGCGGGGGTTTCAGGAGTCAGGACCGCAACGGTCTTCGGGGCGGAGGGACGGGACCGGACATGGGCGACGACGGAGTCGACGATCTGCTGAGGTCGGCGGTACGCGCGGGGAACGCCGAGGCGGTGCGCGATCTGCTGGAGAGAGGTGCCGATCCGGACACCGTGGGCGGGGACGGGCTGCCGGTGCTGTGTCAGGCCGTGGCGGCGTACGACGTGCCGGTCGCGGAGGCGTTGGTCGACGGCGGCGCGGATCCCGACAGCGTGCTGCCGGACGGGACCACGCCGCTGTGGCGTGCCGTCGACGGCGGTTCACCGGCCGTCCTCTCGGCGGTACTGGGCCGCGAACCCCGGCTGCGGATACCCGAACCGGCCCGTGAACGTCTGCTCGCTCTGGCCCGGAGCCGTCACGAGGCGGGCCCCGTCGAGGAGTTGCGGCGCAGGACGGGTGCGTCCGGGCCGGCCACGACCGTCCGGGTGGCGGACGGTGAGCACGGCTGGGTCGAGCAGGTCTCGCTCGGGGGCCTCGCCGTGCGGGCCGGGCACGGGGCCGTCCTGACCTCGCTGGAGTGGGCGTTCCGCGTGCTGACCCCGGTCGGCGAACTGATCGCCCGGGCCGTCGGGCGGCCGGACTCCGCCCACGTCGACTGGACCGCGGTCTGCTGGACCCTCACCGAGCGCCGCAGCTTCGAGACCTGGTCCGCCGTGGTGGCCTTCCGGCACGCCCCCGACCGCGCACGCCGTCTGTTCGTGGCGGACCACCTGAACACGCGAGCACTGCTCGGCCTCCGTCACGGTCACGAGGAGAAGGAGGCCGGACTCCTGGCCTTGTGGGCGGCGGAGGAGACGGACGGGGAGGTACTCGCGAAGGTGCTGGAGGCGTTCGCCGGACATGACCACCCGGACCGGGAAGCCGTCGCCCTTCGCCACGCGGGCCATCCCGACCCGCGGGTACGCCGCGAGGTGCCCGCAGCCCTCGGCGAGGACGAGGGCGCGCGTACCCCTGCCGCCAGGGACGTCCTGCTCACCCTCATGCACGACGCGGACGCCCGGGTCAGACTCGGAGCCTGCGCGGCGTGCTCGCGGGACGACGCCCAGCTCTCCGAGGTCACCCGGACCCTGCTGTCGCTCACCGCCGACACGGACAGCGAAGTGCGGTACGACGCCGCGACGGCGCTGTCCGGCTCCAGGGACCGTACGCCCGCCGTCGCCGACGCCCTGGCCGCGCTGCTCGACGACGACAGCCCGCTCCTGCGCCTGGAGGCCGCCTACGGCCTGGCCCTGCGGGACGACCCGCGCACCGCCGGGGCGATCGAGCGGGTGGGCCCACTGGAGAGGGACTTCGAGGAGGACCACCGGGTCAGGGCGCTTTGGCGGTGGCGGGAGCGGAACCGGCGTCCGCCGGCCGAGTGGACACTGTCCGGCGTGAGCGCCCGCCCCGACGACCCCGCCGGGTGAGGACGGGAAGCGGACACGGGTGGGGGCGCGGGGGAGCGCCGCGACCGGTCCCGGGGTCAGGACCGGTGGGCCGGGCTCGTCCCGCACGCACGGCAGTCCGCCTCACCGCCGGACACGACACGATGGCACGCCGGGCAGCGGGACACCGGCTTCCCCCGCGCCCCGGGGCCGTCAGCCGGTCCCCTTGTCGGTGCAAACGGCGTCCTTGTCCTTGGCCTTCAGCCCCTGCCGGTAGGCGCCGCACGCCAGCGCTTCCTTGGGGCCCTTCTCCGACTGGCGCAGCAGGACCAGGGTCTTGTCGCGCGGCGGCATGTTGCTGCCCTCGCCGTACGACACGTAGCCGGTCGCCCCGTCGAAGGTGATCCCGCTCCTGAGCGCCGTGAGCATGGCGTTGGGGTCGACACCGCCCTGGCCGGACAGAGCCATGTCGGCGGCCCGGGACAGTACGTGGAAGGCGTCGTAGGACACCGCGGAGTGGCCGTCGTCGCGCCAGGGGTCGGCGGCCGCGGGACCGGGCACGAACAGGTCGTACGCCGTGGTGAACTGCTTCGTCTTGTCGTCGGCCTTCTTGTCCGCGGCGGGCAGCCGGTGCGCGGAGTAGTACAGCCGCAGCCAGTTCTTGTCGTTGAACTCGCCGGTGAGGGCCACGTTCGTGAGCTCGTTCCCGCCCAGCATCGTGATGTCCCGGTGCGTACAAGTGCCCTGGGTGTCCAGCGCGTTGACGAAGGCGACGAAGTCACGGGCGCGCGCGGTCCAGTACACGACGGTCGGCGTGGAGCCGCGCAGGGCGTCGCACACCGTGGCGGCGAGATCGTGCGCGCTCTTTACCTTCGGCGTGCCCGCCGGCGCGTCGGTGAAGTCGCCCTCCTGGGAGAAGTTGACGAGCTGCGTGGTGCCGTGGAAATCCCCGAGGAACCTGCTCGCCAGGCTCTTGCTGTACAGATCCGCCGAACTCTGCACGACCACGGCCTGCTTGGCCGGCTCGCAGCCCCCGGAGGCGCGCGCCACGACCGGGGAACCGCTCGCGAAGTTCGCCTCGATCCGTGCCTCGGTGCTGTTGAGCGGGGTGAACGGCCAGTAGTCGGCGCTGACGAGCATCTCGTCGGCGGTGGCGGTGGTGCCGATCACGGGGAGGTCGGCCTTCTCGAGGATCTTCAGGGCGCTGCGGGTCGACTCCTTGCTCTGGGCGAAGCCGAGGACCCCGATCACCTTCTCGTAGTCCTTGCCGTTCTTCTCCGGCGTCCCCTGCGCGACCTGGTCGGCGAGTTCCTGGGCCATCTTCGCGGCGTTCACGAAGTTCTTGCCGGTCGGGCGCACGTCCACCCGGAGCGGTACGCGCGAGTCGTCGGAGACCGCGTCGTCGTTCAGCTTCAGCTGCCACAGGGCGATCCCGCGCAACTCCGGAATGGTCCCGTCGAACAGGGTGTCCGTCTCCGAGGTCGGGGCGTTCGAGGAGAACACGACGACAGTACGGACGGTCTTGTGCTGTGCCGCGAAGCCCTCGGCCCGTTTGTTCTGCGCCCGGATCTCGGCGAGCGTGGCGTCGTACCACTGCTTGGGGTGCAGCGGGAGCGGCGTGTCGTACTTGCTGCCGGCGACCGGCGTGTCACCGGCGACGCACTTGGTGGACACCCGCTCGTGCGGGGTGAGGAGGACTACGCCGGCGAGCCCGGCGAGCCCCACGGCCAGTGCGGTCCCGCCGGCCACACCCGCGGTCACGGCGCGCCCGCCGACGCGGTATGTCGTCGGCGACGTCGGGCGGACGTGCAGACCGTCCCTGGTGAAGGGCTCGTCCCTCAGACGCACCAGGATCGCGTCGGGGCCGGGCTGGTGCAGCAGCCGGCCCGCCTGGGTGAGGCTGCTCCCCGACGGCTCTCCCAGGTCCCGCAGCAGCCCCTCCGACGGCCGGCCGACGGCGATGACCAGGGGGCCCGGGGCGCCGGACGTGTTGTCGCGCTCCCGCTGAAAGGCGCGCAGGAACCGCTCCACCGCCTCGGTCCCCGGCCTTCCCTGACGGGGCAGCGGCACCAGCAGGACGGGGCGTGCGGTACGGCGGCGCCGCATGGGCCGCGTCCGGCCGACCGCGGGAGTTCTCAGGTCCTCCAGCAGGGCGCGCGTGAGCAGCTGTTCCAGGGCGAACAGCGACTCCTTGTGCCGGGGATGGTCCTCCGGCAGCACCAGCCGCGACATCTGCCGGTCGGCGACCTCGTCCATCACGGCGAACAGGGTCTCGGTGTCCCCGGACATCCCCAGCGTCCTGCCGAGCCAGCGCTGCCGGGCCTGCCGGAACAACCGCGGCGACCGCACCAGCCTGCGGGTCTTGCCCCGCTCCCAGCACCATCGGGGGAAGGTCCGGGTGATGCCGTGCCACAGGGAGCCGAGCAGCCAGCCGCGGATCCCGCCCACCGGGGGCGACTCCGCGCCTCCGAGCGCCCAGAGGAACACCTGGAGCCGGCCCTCGCGCCGCTGCCGGCGATGGGTGCGCAACTGCGCGTGCGCGTGGTCGCGCAGGACATCGGCGCCGGGCGCCTGGCGCTCCGGCGCGTGCTCCCTGATGTAACCGATGGAGTCCCAGAGCGGCCAGAAGCCGGGCAGCCGGTCCGGCGTCATGTGCTTGGGCGGGCCGAGCCCCAGTCCCCGGGCCGCCGCCCCGGTGAGCAGGTCGGATCCCTCCTCCGCCGTGGGCAGGGCGTACGGCACCAGCTTCACGTCCTGCTGGCCGCGCAGCGCGCCCTCCAGCGCGCCGATGATCCGCCGTACGCGGATGTCGTACTCGGTGCCCTCGCTCCCGACGTCCAGAATCACCAACGGCGGTGTGTGCGACAGCGATTCGCGTTCGGCGGGCACCACCGCCTGCCGGAACTCCCGGACGAAGTCGTCGGCCCCCTCGTCATCCGGAAAGCCGCTCGGCGCGCGGTGGGGTACGGCCATGGAAGATCCCCCTCAGGTCCCCCGGCGCGGGCCGGGTCGACCGCCCCCGCGCTTTTCGTGCAATGAGGGGGGAGAGTACTGATGGTGTCCGGACCGTCAAGCCATTTCGCGCAAAATGCTCAACCGCACTCCTCTTGTGTCTTTTTACGACGTGACTTGTCACTTCGGGGTTGTCGGCGGCAGGGTCAGGCCCCACCGGTGCCGGCTGTCGGCGCACCGGTCCCACCGGTCCCACCGGTCCCGCCCGTTCCACCGGGCTGCCGGCCCGCGCGCCACTCCAGTGCCTGGGCCTCCTCGGTGAATTCGATCAGATGCTGTCCCGCGAACCGCTGCAGCGCGTCGCGCACCTCCGCCGGGGTCGCGTAGAAGAACTCCTTGCGGCTGTTCACCTGGTTGACCCGCCGGGACGCGAACTGCCGGTGCAGCTCGGTCTCCAGGCCCACCGCGTCCTTGCTGAAGATCAACGCGTGCACGTCGAAGCGGAAGGGCACCGCGGCACCGCTCAACTCGTAGATCCGGTCCTGCGGTTCGAGTCGCCGTGTCATGCCGATCTTCACCATGCGGTCGCCGAAGGCGCCGATGTTCGAGATGACGTACACATAGCCCGTGCGGACGTTCGCCGCGCGGGACTCCACGTCCTGCAGCGCCTCCTCGATCTCGGCCAGCTTGGCCCGCATCTCCTCGACCGCCGCCTCGTCACCGCGCTCGCGCAGGCGGTCGAGCGCCGCCTGGTAGTGCCCGAGTTCCTTGTCGAGCTTCTCCCGCTGCCGGTCGAGCTCCCGCTGTACGGCCGCTTCCTCGCGTTCCCGGGCCCGGGCCTCGCGCTGGGCCTCCTTCTCCTCGTCCTTCTTCCGCTGCCAGTCGGCGGTGAGCTCCAACTCCCGTACCCGCACGTTGTGGTACTCGTCGGTGATGCGGATGTGCATGGTCGCGCCGAGTCTGGCGATCGTCTCGCGGCTCTTGTAGAGGCGGTCGACGAGAGAGGCCAGCCGGTGGGGGCGCATGGTCCGCACCGCGTAGTCGGCCTCGGCGTTGTAGGCGCGGAGCATGAGCTTGGAGAAGTCACGGACCATCTTCCGGCCCTCGCGCTCGGAGCCGTTGACCGTCCAGTCGGTGGCCGCCTGGACGGCCCGTCCCGCGCGGGCCAGCGTCTTGATCTCCTCCTGGAGGGTGCCGATCCGGCTCCGGTAGGCGATCGCGTCGTGCAGCGCGTGCCGGTAGGCGTAGATGCCCGCCTCCTGCAGCATGGCGGTCTCGTCGGCGGTGACGATCCGTGCCTGGAGGCCGGCGAGCCGGCGGTCGGCGTCGAACACGTCCTTGCGGTGGCGTTCGGCCTCCGTGCGCGTCCGCTCGGTCTCCTCCGCCGTGCGGCGCGCGTCGTCCAGGATCTCCTTCGCGGTGTCGCGCGCGTCCTTGAGGATCCCCGCCGCCTCGGCAGCGGCCTCGGAGGACGCCTTCTCGCGCAGCGCCGCCGCCTCGGCCTCGGTCCGTCGTACGAGATCGGCGACCCGCGCGGCATCGAGACCCTGGGTGCCGGTGATCCAGGCCCGCAGCTCCTCGGCCTCGGAGGCGGCATCCGAACGCCGGCGCCCGAAGAGTCCGCCCCTGCGAGGTTGCGGCACGGACGCCGCGTTCCCGGGGTCGGTCGCGGCGTGCGCCGTGGGGGCGCCTGGGGCGATGCCCGCCCCTCGGGTGTCCGTGGCGGGCACGCCCTCCGGGATCCACAGCTGCCATCCCGCCGGGACCGGGGGCCACGACGGATCGGGCCGCCAGTCCGGCGGCGGTGCCCAACCCGCAGGTGGCACGGGCCATCCCGGCGGAGGATTGAAGCGGTACGCGGTCATGTCCCAGCCCCCTCGCCCCTGAGGCGTCTTCCGGTGCACGGGCCGCCGGGCGAACCCGGCGGTGCGCGGAGTGACATTCTGCGGTCGCCCCGTCACAGGGGTCGGCCGCATATGCCTCCTCGTGATCATTTCGTGACCGGGGGAGGGGTGGACGGCGGGTGGCAGGGGGTGGCCGGTGTACGGCTGCGCCACCCGCCACCCGCCACCCGGTGTCACGAGGTGAGGAGCGCCTGCCAGGTGGGTGGACGCACGATGCCGTCGGCCGTGAGTCCGTGGCCGCTCTGGAACGACCGCAGGGCGGAGGCCGTGAGGGTGCCGAAGACGCCGTCCACGGCCAGAGCCGCCCCGTGCGCCTTCAACTGGCTCTGGACCGCCGACACCGCCGCCCCGGTGCCGCCCTGCTGCACCGTGAGGACCAGCGCCTGCCAGGTGGAGGCGCCGGCGACGCCGTCGGCGGGCAGGGCGATCCGGGTCTGGAAGGAACGCAGGGCCGTCGCGGTCGCCGTACCGAAGACGCCGTCCACGGTCAGGCTCGCGCCCCGGGCGTTCAGCAGGTACTGGAGCGTCCTGACCCGCTCGCCGCTCTGTCCCTGCTGGACCACGGGCCAGCAGGCGCCGGGGAGCGGGGTGCCGGCGGCGGACGGGAGGGTGAAGGGTGCGGGGATGAGCAGCTGGGTGTTGCGGAGTTCGGGGCTGCCGCGGCGGATGTCGATTCCCCGGGCCACCTCCTGCGGGTCGTTGGCGGCGAGTTCCCGCGCCAGGGAGGCGAGCGCACCGGGAGTGCCGGTGTCGCCGCCCGCCGACAGCGGAGCGTCTACGTCGACCATGGTGGTGAAGACGGACAGCAGGCCGCCGCCCTCGGCGATCTCCAGGACGCGGCTCTGGATCGGCCAGTCGATGTGCGAGGCGGTGTTCACCTCCCAGAAGCCCTTGCCGAGGGTGGAGGGGAACGCGGGCGCGTGCGGGGTGATGTCGTTGGCGTGGGTGTGGCCGTCGACCATGAGGATCACGTTGGGGAAGCGGAGCAGCAGATCGCGCAGGTCGTCGCCGTCGTACGGGTGGTCGTCGTCCGTGTTGCCCATCGAGGCGATGGTGTGATGGCAGAAGACGACGAACAGCTTGTCCGTGACGCCGGGTTGAGTGACGACCGTGCGCGGCCGGGTGCCGTCGGAGTCGTCGAGTTCGTACCGGGAGCTGTTGGCCTTCAGCTGGTTCTGGAGCCAGTTCCACTGGTCCTGGTCGAGCGCGCCGTCGGCGCCCCCGCTCTCGTTGGTGGTGTCCAGGACCAGGAACCTGACGAGGTCGTTCGCTCCGGACGGTATCGCGTAGTACGCCTTGTCGCTGCCGGAGGAGAATCCGTGGCCGGCCGGCAGCCCGGTGGTGCTGAAGTGCTCGGCGATGAACTCCTGCCGGGACAGCAGCCGGCGGCCCGCGTCCTTCGTCACCGTGGAGGTCTTGAGGGTGAAGTCCCCCGTGATGATGTCCTCGAGAAACTCGATGTAGTACGACGGGTCCGTGTAGTCGAAGACGTCCGGAACGCCGGTCACCTGCGTCAGCTTGGTCGAACCGGTGGCGATGCTCTTGAGCGGGTCGAAGGGCAGCGCGTCGGGCGGGATGTTGCCCTGCACCATCGCGTCGTGGTTGCCGAAGGCGGCGTACCACGGCATGCCGAGGCCGGTGGCGGTGTACGGTCCGCGGGCCGAGGCCAGCAGTCCGGGGACCACCGGGAAGCCCTTGAGGTCGTTGTTGTCCGGCGGGTTCTGACGCGCCTCGGGATGCCAGTAGTTGACGTCCGGACCGAACGCGCCGCTCGACACGCTCTCGTCCTTGGTGAGGTCGCCGGAGTCGGGGCGGACCGTGCTGCCGTCGAGGAGGCCGATGTACCAACGCGTCTCGTTGTACTGGCAGTTGTCGACCGCGTCACCGGTGACCACGGTGAAGGCCAGCGGTGCGCCGGTGCGCGGGCCCCGGCCGACCGCTCTGAGGGCCCGGCACATCGCGTCGGTGGAGTGCGTCGACAGGAACTCGTGGGCCCGGTAGGCGGACGCGGTCGGGTAGGAGTTGTAGTGCGGGGCGCCGAAGTCCGCGAGCCGGTCGAGGCACTCCACGCGCAGGGGTGACTGGTCGTCGACGATGTGCAGGTCCGACATCTGCGCGAACGCGGTCAGCGACCGGGTGACCTGGGCGGTCGCGGACCCCGCGAGATCCCGGCGGACGATGTGGGGCTCGCCGGGGCCCGCGACGATGCCGTGGTAGCCCTCGCCCAGGTCCGGCCCGCGCTGCACGGTCACGTCCGCGGTGGTGAGGCCGAAGGCGGAACCGGAAGTCGCGGCGGTCTGGCCCGCGGCTGCCATGGGGGCGGCGTTTGCGGTGGTGCGCGGTCCGCCGACGTCGATGGCCGCGGCGACCACGCTGGTGGCTGCTGCCATGAGGAGTCTTCGCCGGGAGAGAGTCATGTCGTGTCCCGTTCAATTCGAGGGTGGGGGCGGGGTGGGTCCGGGGAGTGGGTTCGAGGGTCGTGCGGGTGCGGGTGCGGGTGCGGGGTCGTGTGCGTGTGCGTGAGGCTGGGCGGTGGGTTCAGCTCGGGCGGCGGTGGGCGCGTCGGCCCGGGTCGCCGAGGGAGCTGTGCTGGCCGCCGGTGCGCCGGGTCGCCGGAGGCGGTGCGTTGCGCGGTTCGCCCGGAGCGGCTGAAGCGCCTGCGGCAGTGGCGCTGTGCCGCAGGGCGGCCGGGGCATGAGGGCGGGGCCGCCCGGCGCGAGAGGGGCCGGACACGAGCGCTGCGGACCGTGGCACAGGCCGGTACGGCACTGGATCTCCCCTGGGCCGAGCTGAAGCGTGGGTGGTCAGGACGGCCGGCGTCCTGTTCCCGATCACCGGCCGCGAACCTCGCCAAGAGTGGGGTACGGGAGCCGGGTGCGGCAAGAGGCGGGGCGCGGCCCCCTGGACTCGCCTTGAGCGCTCACCTGGTCCAGACCCGCCCGAACTCCTCGGCGGTGATGGCCTCCAGCGGGTCCACGTCGGGTTCGACGGCCTGGTCCGTCAGGCCGCCGTGCCGGTCTTCCAGATGGGCCCAGCTGTACCTGTGGAGGCTGCCGGTCGCGGTGAGTTCGGCCTGTTTGACGACGATCAGCTCGTCGCCGTCGGGTACGGCCTCGACGAACCAGAGGCCGCCCTCCTCATCGGCGTGACGGAAGTGCAGCCGCACGGTGGCACTTTCGTCCAGTGCCCGGTAGTAGGCCGCGGTCTCTGCTGCGATGCGGGCAAGGTCCACGAGGTCATCCTGTCATCGACTTCCGTCCGTGCTCCGGTCGCCGCGTCACCGTCGCGGCGGTGTGCTGCGTCGGCCTGTCACGGGCCCGAGTTCCTGCGGGACCGGGTGCCGCGAATATCAGGCTCCTTGGTCCCGGGCCGCTGGATGAAACCCGTACTGGGACGAAAGCCGAACTCCGTGTCGAAACGGCCCCAGACCTGGTGGTACTCACCCTCCTGCAACTCTGCCAAGGGGCGTTCCACCGCCACCCGCTCCTCTCCGCCGTCACGGCACCGCACCAGTGAGGGCTGTACGTCACCATCCCGACTCCGCCTGCGAAAGCGGTTTGTGGACCGGTGCCATGATGACCTCATGGAGAGGTCCCGCCCGTCCGCCCACCGCCGCATGTTGATCGAGTCCGTGGTGCTGGTCGCGGCGGCTCCCTCGGTCCAGATGGCGTGGCTGCACCAGGCCGGCGTGGAGCCGGACGAGATCGCCCTGTACTTCGACGACGCGTTCCGGCTCGCCGAGCGGCTCGTCGAGGACGGGCAGATCGGTCAAGGAGCGCTGGCCTTGCTGCGGATGATCGACGAAGTCTTCGACGGGATGACCCAGGACACGGGCGCCGACAGGTGGTCGGGGGAGGCACTGTCCACCGACGCGGGGTGGGAACGCGCACGTGAGCTGGCGTGCGAAGTCCTCATCGTGACGCGGGTGGAGGCTCATCAGGAAGACACGGATCCTGTGGAGGCTGGACCAGACGCTCTCTCGCCCGCTGCGTGGGCGGTCTCCGAACCAGGAGCCCGGAAGCCATAGGCCGGAGCGCGGAAGCGGGAACCCTCATCCGGCGGAGGACCCGGCCGGGCTGCGGCGGGCGGATGTTGTTCTTCCTTCTCCGCCTGATCGCGGTCAACTATGTTGATCACCGACGCCGTTCGACGATCGGCCGTACCGGCAACCGACGTGGGGACTCTCGTATGCCACTCATCTCGCTGGTCCGTCACGGACAGGCGTCGTTCGGGGCGGAGGACTACGACGTGCTGTCCGCCCTGGGGCGGGAGCAGGCCCAGGCCGTCGGCCGCGAGCTCGGGCGGCGTGGTCTGCGCGAACCGCATCTCGTCACCGGCACCCTCAACCGCCAGCGCGACACGGCCCGGCTCCTCGCGGAGACGGCCGGGTTCAAGGGGACCCCGCAGGAGGACCCGCGCTGGAACGAGTACGACCACGTCGCCGTACTGGCCCGCTACACCGCACCGGACCCCGAGGCGCAGGCGGACTCACGCGCCGTCCAGGGCCTGCTCGACGAGGCGCTGGAGAAGTGGATCACGGACCCGGACGCGGACGGCTCCGCCGGCTGGGCGGCCTTCGCGAACGGGACCTCGGCCGCGCTGGCCGAGCTGTCCGCCGCGCTCGGACAGGGGCGTGACGCGGTCGTCGTCACCTCGGGCGGTGTCCTCGCCGCGCTCTGCGGTGCCCTGCTGTCGCTCCCGGCCGCCGGAGTCGTCGCCCTCAACCGGGTCACGGTCAACGCGGCCGTCACCACGCTCGTCGTCGGTGGTTCCGGCACCAGCCTGCTGACCTTCAACGACCACGCCCACTTCACCGGCGACCGGCGCCGGCTGCTCACCTACCGCTGACCCCACCGGGGGGAGGGGCCGGAGCCCGGATCGACGCAAGGGGCGCGAGCGCCGGGAGTCAACCGGGAGTCGTACGCTTCGGGACGCGCCGGAAGGCGACGCCCGCCGAAGGGAGACCGCGTGGAAGACGAGAAGCAGTACGAACAGGCCGACGCCGACGTGCGGAAGCGGATCCTGGAGAGCTTCGAGCGGCAGGGTCTGATGAGTCATCTCGGCGCACGGATCACCCACATCGCCCCCGGACGCGTGCGGATCGTGCTCCCTCACCGGCCCGAAGTGACCCAGCAGAACGGCTACTTCCACGCCGGAGCCACCAGCGCCGTCGCGGACAGCGCCGGCGGCTACGCCGCCTTCACCCTGTTCCCCGAGGACACGGACGTCCTCACCGTCGAGTACAAGATCAACCTTCTCGCGCCGGCCGTGGGTGACCGCATCGAGGCGGTCGGAACCGTCGTGAAGTCCGGACGGACCCTGACCGTCTGCCAGTTGGAGGTGTTCGGCGTCCAGGACGACCGGCACACGCTCGTTGCAGCCGGACAGCAGACGCTCATCCGCGTCAACAGGACCGAACGGTGAGCCCGCAGCCGCAGCCGCAGCCGCCGCAATCGCTGCCGTCCTGGCTGACCTGGCGGGAGAGGCCGTTCCCCGACGCCAACCTCCTTCTGCTGCACGGCAGCCGACCGGCGCTGGTCGACAGCGGGTTCGTGGGCCACGCCGAACTGACGGCGGAGTGGGCGCACGCGCAGGCCGGGCCCGTCGGCCTGGTGGTGAACACGCACTGGCACTCCGACCACGTCGGCGGCAACGCGCTCCTCAGGGCGAGGGGCGCCGCCGTCGCCGCGGGCGCCCCGGAGGCCGAGGCCGTCGCCCGCAGGGACCCGGGCTGCTGCGCCGCGGAGTACCTCGACCAGCCCGTCGCCCCGTACACGGTCGACATCCCGCTCGACGACGGCCAGATCCTGCGGCTCGGTGACACCGACTGGGAGGTCGTACGCACCCCGGGCCACACTCCCGGTCACCTGGCGCTGTGGCAGCCCGAGGAGCGGATCCTCGTGGCCGGGGACGCGCTGTCGGACTACGACGTGGGCTGGGTCGACCTTGCTCTGGACGGCCCCGACGCCGCCGGCACGGCCCTCGCCTCCCTGAAACGGATCGCCGACCTCGACCCCCGGGTGATCCTTCCCTCCCACGGTCCGATCCCCGCCGACCCCCGCGCGGCCTTCTCCGCGGCGCTGCGCCGCGCCCAGCGCCTGGTCGACGACCCGGAGGGGGCCGTCTGGTACGGGGCCCGCAGGATCTTCGCCTTCGCCCTGATGATCCGTGATGGGATCCCGGCGGGCGAGGCCGAGACGTACCTTCACGCGCGAGCGTGGCTGACGGACGCGGCACGGCTGCTGGGCCGCACCCCCGAGACACTCGCCGCCGAGCTGATCGGCACGATGCTCGGGAGCGGCGCCGTCGTCCTGAGTGACGGACGACTGCACGCGGCCGCCGCGCACACCCCGGTCACCCCGGATGCGCTGCGCGTCCCGTACCCCCGCGACTGGCCGGCACCGGATCCGCGCTGACCGGACGCGGTAATCTCGCCCGCTGCCCGCTGCCCGCTGCCCGCTGCCCGCTGCCCGCTGCCCGCTGCCCGCTGCCCGCTGCCCGCTGCCCGCTGCCCGCTGCCCGCTGCCCCGCCGACCGTCGTCGGGTCGTCGCCGCCGATCGTGCCGCCCCCCGGCCCCGCCCCCCGGGCCCCGCGCCGCACCCGGTCATCCGGCGCGCCGGGTCCGGCGGCCCGGGTGTCCGGCCCGAGAAAGGGACCGGCGTCGGGCCCGAGAAAGCGACCGGCGTCCGGCGCGAGAAGCGACCGGTGTCCGGCGCGAGAATGGGGGAGGGGGGAGCGGAAGGAGCGCTCCTATGGAACGCGAGACGGTCGTCGCCCGGCTGCTCGGCGAGTTCGGGCGGACCTACGCCGAGGAGGCGGGGATCACGCTCCGGGACGAGCCGGCTCCCCTCTATCAGCTCCTCGTGATGACCGTCCTGTGCTCCACCCGGATCAAGGCGGAGGTGGCGACGTCCGCGGCCAGGGAACTGTTCGGAGCCGGACTGCGCACACCCCGCGCGATGGCGGGGTCGACCCACCGGGAGCGCGTGGTGCTCCTCGGCCGCGCGCACTACGTCCGGTACGACGAGAGCACCGCGACCGCGCTGGGCGACGGGGCGGAACTGGTGATCGGCAAGTACCACGGCGACCTCAGGAAACTCCGCGAACAGGCCTCGGGCGACGTGCCACGCCTGTGCGAGCTGCTGCGGGAGATGCCCCGGATCGGCCCGGTGGGCGCGGACATCTTCTGCCGCGAGGTCCAGGCGGTCTGGCCCGAGGTGCGTCCGTTCTTCGGTGAACGGGCGTGTACGACCGCCGCCGGACTCGGTCTCCCGCACACCCCGCGGGGTCTTGCCGCGCTCGTGCCGGGAGACGACATCGCCCGGTTCGCCGCGGCTCTCGTGCGGGTCGGTCTGTCCAAGGGAGGGGTCGAGGAGTTGCGAGAGGAGTAGGCGATGGGACTTCCGTCCTTTCCTGACCCCGGTCGCGCGACGGGTCGCCCCGGCCGCCGCGCGCTCGGCCCGGCGCCCTGCGTGGCACTGCTCCTGGCCGGCCTCGCCCTGCCCCCGGCGCCGGGCCTCACCGACCGCCCCGCCGAGCGGCCGGCCCCCGCCGCGTCGTGGGCCGGTCCGCTGGACACAGGGGCAGTCTCCGCGATCAGGACGAGCCGGTACGGCGGTACCTGGCCCAGCGCCTACGCCGGCCCCGGACCGTACGCGCCCAGCGCCGGTACCGGGCCGAACATGCACGCCGGTACCGGCCCGGACACCTATGCCGCCACCGCCCCGTACGGGTACGGCCGTGCGGAGCCGAAGCTCAAGCACGTGGACCCGGTCGCGTTCCGGGACGCGGTGGCGCGCGCGGCGAAGAGGCTCATGGTCCCCGGTGCCGTGGTCCTGCTCCGCACCCCGCAGGGAACCTTCCGCGCGGCCGTCGGCACGACCGAGCTGGGCGCGGCCCGGCCGCCCACCACGGCCGACCACTTCAGGATCGCCTCCAACACCAAGACCATGACCGCGGCCCTGGTACTCCTCCTCGCCCAGGACGGCAGGCTCCGGCTGAGCGACCCCGTGTCGGCCTACGTGCCCGGCGTTCCGGGCGGCGCGCACATCACCGTCGAGGAGCTGCTGAAGATGCGCAGCGGGCTCTACAACTACACCGACGCCCCGGAACTCGCGTCGGCCCTGGACGCGGACCCCGGGCGCGCCGTGACCCCGCGGGAGATGCTGGACCTCGCCTTCCGGCACCGGCCGGACTTCGCGCCCGGCACGGCATACGCGTACAGCAACACCAACTACCTGCTGCTCGGCCTGGTCGCCGAGAAGGCCGGCGGCCGGCCCCTCGCCCAGCAGTTCCGGGACCGGCTGTTCGCCCCGCTCGGCATGACGGGGACCTCGCTGCCCGCCGCCCGCGACCGCTCCCTCCCGCGCCCCTACGCGCACGGGTACATGTACGGCGGAACCGCCTACGCGCTCGTCGACCGGCCCTACCCCGCCGACGTGCGGGAGGCGGCGCGCTCGGGGGAACTGAAGCCCCTGGACTACACGCACCAGAACCCGTCGTACAGCATGGCCGCCGGAGCCGCCGTCTCCACCGCGGACGACCTGGCGACCTGGATCAGGGCCCTGGTGAGCGGCGGGGTCCTGGACGCGGCCTCCCGGCAGAAGTGGCTGGACAGCCCGCAGGCCGAGGACCCGGCCGCGCCCGACGGACAGAAGTACGGGTACGGCATCGCCTTCCAGCGCTTCGGCCCGCACGCCTCGATGTACTTCCACGGCGGTGAGCTGCCCGGCTTCAACTCCTTCGTCGGACATGACCCGGAGCACGACGTCACGCTGGTGATCTGGACGAACCTGACCCTGGCGCCCGACGGCCGCGCCACCGCCAACGCCCTGCTGCCCACCGTGCTCGACCAGGTCTACCCCGGCCTCGCCCTGCCCGGGGCGCACGGTACGCAATCCGGGAATTGACCCTTCAACGAGTATTCGGCGCGCTCGGGATTGTGCCGCGCGGGTGATGTCCAGCGGGACGCGGGTGGGCGAAAAGTCGTCGTGAAGTATGTACCGTGCTAGGGTTGACCATAGTTGCAGTTGTGGTTCCCGAAACATGAAGTGCCTCGACGACTGTAAGTTGTCGGGCATTTTTGTTTCTCCGGTGCTTATCCGGACGGGGTTCATTGTCGCAACGCGGAGATCACACGGTGTGAGCTCTAGGGCACTGCCCCGAAGGAGATGTGACATGGCTACTGGCACCGTCAAGTGGTTCAACGCCGAGAAGGGCTTCGGCTTCATCGAGCAGGACGGCGGCGGCCCCGACGTCTTCGCCCACTACTCGAACATCGCCACCCAGGGCTTCCGTGAGCTTCAGGAGGGTCAGAAGGTGAGCTTCGACGTCACGCAGGGCCCCAAGGGCCCGCAGGCGGAGAACATCACTCCCGCCTGACGCCGAGGCGTACGAGGTAGCTGGAGCTTCCGCCGCAGGGCGGGGCTCCAGCTTGCTGCTGTTTCCGCACATGTTTCTTCCCGGTTCCGTTCTTCTCCATCCTGCATTCGGCTCGTGCTTGCAATTCGTTCGGCTCAATTAGCCGTGAATTCCTCGATGCGTGCCCCGTCGAGGAAGTTTCTCCATGAACCGTTTCGCCCGCACGAATAATCGTTCGAATAATTCGGGACGCACCGACGACCGTTACCGGTCCCAGGGTCAGCGCCGCACCGGCGCGGCACCGGCGGGCGCCAAGCGCCGACCCGTCGCGCCGCAGGGAGAGTTCGCCGCTCCGGACACCGTCACCCCCGCCCTTCCCCCGGTCGCGTCCTTCGCCGAGCTGGACCTGCCCGCCGAGCTGCTGAACCTGCTGAGCACCTCGGGTGTGACCGAGCCGTTCCCCATCCAGGCCGCCACGCTGCCGAACTCCCTCGCCGGACGCGACGTCCTCGGCCGCGGCCGCACCGGATCGGGCAAGACGCTCGCCTTCGGCCTCGCGCTCCTCGTGCGGACGGCCGGGCAGCGCGCCGAGGCCCGCAAGCCGCTGGCGCTGGTCCTCGTCCCCACGCGTGAGCTGGCCCAGCAGGTCACCGAGGCGCTCACCCCTTACGCCCGGCTGCTGAAGCTGCGGGTGGCCACGGTGGTCGGCGGCATGTCGATGGGCCGGCAGGCCGGCGCGCTGCGCACCGGCGCCGAGGTCGTCGTCGCGACCCCCGGACGCCTCGCCGACCTCATCGCGCGCAAGGACTGCCGCCTGGACCGGGTGAAGATCACCGTCCTCGACGAGGCCGACCAGATGGCCGACATGGGATTCATGCCCCAGGTCACCGAACTGCTGGACCAGGTGCGCCCCGACGGCCAGCGCCTGCTGTTCTCGGCCACGCTGGACCGCAACATCGACCAGCTGGTCCGCGCCTACCTGCACGACCCCGTGGTCCACTCGACGGACCCGGCCGTTGCCGCGGTCACCACGATGGAACACCACGTGCTCGAGGTGCACGGCGCCGACAAGTACGCCACCGCCACCGAGATCGCAGCCCGCGACGGACGCGTGATCATGTTCCTGGACACCAAGCACGCCGTCGACCAGTTCACCAAGCACCTGCGCGGCAGCGGTGTGAAGGCCGCCGCGCTGCACGGCGGCAAGTCGCAGCCCCAGCGCACCCGCACCCTCGCCCAGTTCAAGGACGGCGACGTCACGACCCTGGTCGCCACCAACGTCGCGGCCCGCGGCATCCACGTCGACGACCTCGACCTGGTCGTCAACGTCGACCCGCCCAGCGACCACAAGGACTACCTGCACCGCGGCGGCCGCACCGCCCGCGCCGGCGAGTCCGGCAGCGTCGTCACCCTGGTCCTGCCCAACCAGCGCCGGGACATGGCCCGCCTCCTGACCACCGCGGGCATCAGGCCGAAGATCACCCAGGTCCGCTCCGGCGAGGCCGAGCTGAGCCGCATCACCGGCGCCCAGGCTCCCTCCGGTGTTCCCCTCGGCGGCGCCGCGCCGGTCACGGAGCGCCCGAAGCGCGGCGGCGCCCCGTTCCGCGGCATGGGCACCCGGCCGGGACGCCCCGGCCGCGGCGGCGAGTCGCGCAAGGCCGCCGAGGCCCGCCAGACCGCCGAGGCCCGCAAGGCCGCCCGCATCCGGCGCGGCGCCTAGGGGGCGTCTCCCCGATCTTCGTGGGTCCGCGAAGATCGAAGAGACGCCCCCTAGAGCCTGCCTTCCGGATCTTGCCGGGGTCGCGGTGTCCATCGAGGCTCCGTAGGGCCCTGGAAAGGTTCCAGCCGCGCGCGGACGCGACGCCCGCCGGGCCGGTGAGGCCGGCCCGGCGGGCGGTCCGTCGTTTCCCGGCCGGTCGCCGGGGAGGGGCCGGCCGCCGGGTCACCTCATGTCCACCGCGGAGTGGCAGTCGTTCCACAGGGCCGCCAGGCGGTCCGGGATTTGGGACACGTCGGCACATCCGTGGGTGGGCGCGGGGAAACCGTCACTGGCCACGTAGCGCCAGCCGGCCCCGGGGCGCGCGACGAAGTACTTCATCCCGGCCCCCTCGTCCTGGAGGGTGACCCGCTCCGCCTCCGTGCTGCCGGCGGTCAGCCGGAAGCGGATCCCCGCGTAGCGGACCCCGTCGCAACTGCCGTAGAAGAAGGTGCCCTTGACCGGGGCGATGTGGGTGACGGGCGGCCGGGACTGTCCCCGGTAGGCCGCTGTGACGGTCGCCTTCGTGGCCGACGACGCCAGGAGCGACCGGCAGCCGCGGGCCCCGGCCGGAACACCCTGGGCGCCGCGCGAGGCCGGGGGAGAGGCCGCCGTGGAGGCCGCGGCCGACGGGGAGGGCGCTCGGGTGGCTTCCGGGCTGTGCACCGCCGTGTCCGGGCTGCCGCTCGGCGTCACGTCCGGTGTGCCGCCGGTCCGTCCGCGCGCGGTGTCGTCGTCTCCGTGGGTGCAGCTCGTGAGCAGCATCGTCGTGGCGGCGACGGCCAGGCCCAGAGCGGTGGTGCGGTAGAGGGAGCGGTTCCGAACTCTCATCTCGAAGCGGCCTCTCCTGCTGCGTCCGGCCGGCCCCGGGGCGGCTCGACTGGCCCACGGGGTCTCGGTTCTGCACCCAAGACGCCTGTTCGAGCGGCGCGGTTTCATCACGCGCGAGGGCCGGTCCTGCGCGGGCGTGGGAGTGACCGTCACCTGCCGTACGGCCGGACAGCACTGCTGCCGGACGGGGGGTGGGGCTCGCCGTCCCCGACGAGGTGCGCGAGCCCCGGAGCCGTCAGCCGCGCGGGCGCTCCAGCGTGAGGAGCAGGCCCTCGACCGCACCGGGACCGATGCGGCCCTTGACGTCGGCGGACGTGATCGCCTTCAGGGTCCAGCCGTCCTCGGCGTGCTTGTTCAGGACCTTCTCCAGCTTGTCGCTGTCCAGCGCGTCACCGATCAACGACTCGCGGAACGTGACGACCTTGTACTCGACAGCGGCGGGGTTGCTCATTGGCGGGCCCTTCCCATGGACGGAGTGATCGACGGAGAACGAGGACAGCCAATCACCGTCCGGTGCCGCCGTACACAGCGGGGTGGGGACCGTTCCGCGTGACGCGGGTCGTGCGGTCGGGGGACACAACTTCGCGCGTCCGTGCGGGGGTTCCGCCCGGAAGGCGTGCGACCGGCCCGGAGCGGCCGGCCCCGTGAGGAGACCGTGCGTGTCCGGCCCCGCGAAAGGACCCTGAGCGCCCTGCCCGGGGAAAGCCCCTGAGCGCCCCGATCGGGGAAAGCCCCTGAGTGCGCCGGCCGGGGAAAAGACGAGGGCCCCCGCCCCGCGTGGGGGAAGGGGCACCCGGATCAGCCGAGAGGCGTCAGTCCTGCTCGGAGCCCTTCTCCTGCTGCTCCTTCTTCTGGTTCTTGATCCGCACGGTCTCCTTGCGGACGTCGGCCTGGGTGGCGCGCTCCTTCTCCAGCCACTCGGGCCGCTCCTGCTTGATCGCCTCGATCTGCTCGGTGGTCAGCGCCTCGGTGACACCGCCGCGCGCCAGGCCGGCGATGGACACACCGAGCTTGGCGGCGACGACCGGACGCGGGTGCGGGCCGTTCTCCCGCAGCTCGCGCAGCCACTCGGGCGGGTTGCTCTGCAGCTCGTTCAGTTCGGCGCGCGAGACGACACCCTCCTGGAATGCTGCGGGGGTGGCGGGGAGGTACACACCCAGCTTCTTCGCCGCGGTGGCGGGCTTCATCGTCTGGCTGCTCTGCTGCGAACTCATGAGGTCAAGAGTATCGGCCGCGTGCGAGGGATCCGACCACGGCCGGTAACCTGGCCTGGTGACAGGCTCGGAGGAAACACCGTCGTTCCGGCTCGCGTACGTACCCGGAGTGACGCCCGCCAAATGGGCGCGGATCTGGAACGAGCGCCGGCCGGACATCCCGCTCGCCCTCGTCCAGGTCCCGGCAGAGGAGACGGACGGGCTGCTCCGCTCGGGTGACGCGGACGCCGGTTTCGTACGGCTGCCCGTGGACCGTACGTTCTTCAGCGCGATCCCGCTCTACACCGAGACCACGGTGGTCGTCGTCCCCAAGGACCACCTGATCGCGGCGGCCGAAGAAGTGACCTTGGAGGACCTCGCCGACGAGGTGCTCTTCCACCCGCTGGACGACGTCTTCGACTGGGACAGCCCGCCCGGCGAGCCCGCCTTCGAGCGCCCCGCGACCACCGCCGACGCCGTCGATCTGGTCGCGGCGAACGTCGGTCTCCTGGTCGTGCCGCAGTCGCTGGCCCGCCTGTACCACCGCAAGGACCTCACCTACCGCACGCTCGTCGACGGTCCGGAGTCGAGCGTCGCCCTGTCCTGGCCGGAAGAGGCGACCACCGACCTCGTCGAGGACTTCATCGGCATCGTGCGCGGCCGCACGGTGAACAGCTCCCGGGGCCGTACGCAGACGGCGCCCGCGGCCGCTGAGCAGCGCAAGCAGGCGGGATCCGGACAGAAGAAGCCGTCGGCCGCGAAGGCCGGTGGCGGGAGGTCCGGCGGAGCGAAGTCCGGCGGAGCGAAGTCGGGCGGCGCCAAGTCCGGCGGGGGCAAGCAGGCGCCCCGTGCCGCACGGGGCCGCTCCGGCTCGTCCGGGGCCAAGCGGGGGAAGCCGCGCGGGCGGTCCTGACCCCGCGTCTCCGCGCCCCTGGGGCGTTCGGCGCCCCCCACCGTTCCGTTCCCGGGCGAGGCCGCGTACGTCCCCACCGTTCCCGGGCGAGGCCCTGTACGTCCTCACCGTTCTCTGGGCGGGGCGCCGTAGGTCCTCACCGTTCTCCGGGCGGGGCGCCGTAGGTCCTCACCGTTCTCCGGGCGGGGCGCCGTACGTCCCTCACCGCTCCCGGGCGGCGCCCCCGTCCGCGGCTCCCGCCGCCACCGGCTCCGGCGCCACGCCAGAAGGCTCCGGACGGGTCCGCCGCTCGCGCTGGTCGGCGACGGCCAGCGCGAGCGCCACCAGGATGATGCCCAGAGCCGTGAGAAGGCCCAGCTGAAGGGCCGTGGTGGGGCTGCCGTGACTGGCCAGGTGGGCGAAGTACACCGCGCCCACCGCGGCGATTCCGGCCGCCGAGCCGATCCGCTGGGCCGTGACCAGGACCCCGCCGGCCGCTCCCGCGCGCCGCACCGGCACCCGGTTGAGCGTGAGCGTGGTGTTGGGCGAGATCGTCACACCGGAGCCCAGGCCGGCGACCAGCAGCGGCAGCACGGCCGCCCACGCCGCGCCGCGGCCCGGTACCGCCTGCACGGCGACGATCACCGCGAGCAGGCCGACCGCCACCCCGCTCAGGCCCAGGATCACCAGCTTGCGCCCGTGGCGTACGACCAGACGCCCGCCGAGGGCCGCGCCCGCGGCCGATCCGACGGCGAACGGCAGCGACGCGAGACCGGCACCGAGCGCGCCGTAACCCAGGCCGTTCTGCAGGAACAGGGTGTAGACGAAGAACACCGTGGTGAAGCCCGCGAAGTACACGAGGTTCAGCAGGCAGCCCAGCGAGAAGGAACGCAGGGAGAACAGCGACAGGTCCAGCAGTGGTGCCGACCCGCGCCGCTCCTGCCGCCGCTCCCAGGCCCAGAACGCCGCCAGCAGCAGCGCCGCCACCGGCAGCAGCGCCCACTTCTCCCGTCCGGGCCACTGCTGCTCCTGCACCAGGGGCAGCATCAGCGCGAGCACGCCCGCGCCGAGGAGCAGTACTCCGAGCGGGTCCACGCTCTCCTTCCTGGCCGGTGACGCGGGTGTGCGCGGCAGCAGCCGCAGCGCCGCGCAGAAGGCGGCCACGCCGATCGGCAGGTTGACGTAGAACACCCAGCGCCAGCCGTCCTCGACCCCGAACGCCTCGATCAGCAGGCCGCCGGCCGGCGGCCCGACCGCCGTGGAGATCCCGACGACGCTGCCCAGCATGCCGAACGCCCGGGCGCGTTCGGCGCCCTGGAACATCTGCTGGATCAGCCCGGTCGTCTGCGAAGCGACGATTCCGGAGACGGCGCCCTGGACCAGCCGGAACAGCACCAGCCAGCCCGCGCCCGGTGAGAGTCCGCACGCGACGGAGGACAGCGTGAACAGGGCGAGCCCGAACAGGAAGGCCGTACGCCGCCCGCGCATGTCGCCGAGGCGGCCCGCCGGGACGAGGGTGAGCCCGAAGGTGAGCGCGTAGCCCGAGACGACCCAGGACACCTGAGCCGCGTCGGCGCCCAGGCCGCGTTCCATCGAGGGGAGCGCCACGTTCACGATCGAGCTGTCGAGGAGCGTCATGAAGCCGCCCGTCAGACAGACCGCGAGTGCCTTCCAGCGGCGCGGGTCGGCAGCGACCGGAGGCGTCTCGACTGTAGTCATACGATCACGCTATGCAGGCCGGGCCGCCCGCGCACGCCGGAGATCACGCCCGACAGCACCCGCCGGCCCGCCCTGGTCCCGCCCCCGCCCCGGTCTCGCCTTCGTCCGGGGCCGCCCTGGCTCCGCCCTCGCCTCGTCCCGCCCTCGCCCCGTCCCGCCTTCCTCCGGGTCCCGCCCTGGTACCGCCCTCGGCCGGTTCCCTCCGGCGCCGGTCGCGTTCCGGCCCCGGACCCTCAGGTCCGCGACGCCCGTCCCACCGCGTCCACCAGCGGCAGCATCCGGTACGGCACCCGCTCGCGCAGGGCCACGTCGGTGCGGGTGCGCACCACTCCGGGCAGGCTGATCAGCTTCTGGATGATGTCCTCGAGATGGGCGTTGTCCCGCCCCACCACCCGGGCCAGCAGATCCCCGCTCCCGGTGACGGAGAACGCCTCGACGATCTCCGGCACGGCGGCCAGCGCGTCGCCGACGTCGTCCAGATGGCCCTGGGTGACCTCGATGTGCACGAACGCCAGCACCGGATGGCCGAGCGCGGGCGCGGAGAGCGAGGGGCCCGTGCCGGTGATCACGCCCTCCCGTTCCATCCGGTCCAGGCGGGCCTGGAGGGTGCCGCGGGCGATGCCGAGGATGCGGGCGTACTCCCGGACGCTGGTGCGCGGCTGCTCCAGCAGCAGCCGCAGGATGCGGGTGTCGAGCTCGTCCACGGCCATGGGGGTCTCCGGCCTCCTCGTGCGTGTCGTCGATCCATGCGGACTGTACCAATGGCTCAGCGACCCCGACCCACCGGATGGGCCGCGACCTGGTCCGTTGGCTCCGCCGTGGCTGAAGATCGCGGACGAGAGCTGGTCCAATGGCCCAGCGATCCGGACCTCGGTTGAGCCAACAGGGTCAGCGATGCTCTCATGGACATGTCGACGGCGCTGCGGATTCTCGCGGCGCCTTTTTCCATGCGGTTGGCCACAAGGGGGCGGGCAGCAGTGCTGAAGAGGATGTTCGTGGCGCCGGACCCGGGGCGGATCCGGCTGCGCTTCGCCGCGCGGGCCGTGCTCGGCATCGGGCTGGCGGTCGTCGTGTGCGGGCTCGCCGGGCAGACGCTCGTCGGCGCGATCGCCGGCGGCCTAGCCGCCCTGCTCACCCTGTTCACGGTCGCCGACGCCACCGTACGCGGACAGGCGGTCACCACCGCGCTGCTGCCGGTCGTCGGCGTGCCCGTGCTAGCCCTGGCGGCCGAGCTCCACGCCTACCCGGTGGCCCGGGACCTGGCGTTCCTCGCCGTGGTCGGGGCGGGCGTGTACGCCCGCCGCTGGGGTGCGCGCGGACACAGCCTCGGCGTGTTCGCGTTCATGACCTTCTTCGCCGCCCAGTTCCTGCACGCCACGCCCGAGCAGCTGCCCGGGCTCTACCAGGCGGTCCTGCTGTCGGTGCTGAGCGCGGCGGCGACGCGGTTCGGCCTGTGGTGCTACGAGCGCCGGCTGGCCCCGCCCCTCGTCCCCGCGCCGCCCGCCGGCACCGGCCTGGCCCGCGTGACCACCCGGCAGGCGGTCCAGGCGGTCGTCGGCGCCGCGTTCGCCCTCGGCGTGGGCCAGGTGGTGTCCGGTCAGCGCTGGTACTGGGCGGTGGGCGCCACCTGGTGGGTCTTCGTGAACACCGCCTCGCGCGGCGAGACGCTGATCCGCGGCTTCCGGCGGATCCTCGGCACCGTGATCGGCATCGCCCTCGGACTGCTCGTCGTCATCCCCGTGCACGGGGCGACCGTCCCCACCGTCGCCCTCCTCGCGGTCGCCGTCTTCGGGATCTTCTACTCGGCCGCCGTGTCGTACACCTGGATGATGCTCAGCGTGACCCTGCTCGCCGAGTCGCTCTACGGCCTGCTCGGCATCCTCACCCCCGGCCTGCTCGCCCTGCGCGTGGCCGAGACCGGGGTCGGCGCCCTCGGGGCCGCGCTCGCCGTGCTGGTCGTGCTGCCGGTCACCACCCACGCCATCACCGACGCCTGGATCCAGCGCGCCCTGCTCTGCGTGCACGCCTGCACGGCCGAGGCCGCCGCCCGGCTCGCCGGCTCGGCCACGGCCGCCCCGGCGCGGCGGCTCGGCGAGCTGGAACGGCTGCTCGGCCGGGTCGGGCTCGCGGTCGCGCCGCTGGTGCACCCGCTGAACCCGCTGCTGGGCCGCAAGCGGCGCGCCCGCAGGGTCCTCGCCCTCCTGGACGACTGCGCCCGCGAGATCCGCGGTCTGGCCGCCGTCGCTGCCGACCCCGTGGCCTCGCACGACGCCCGGCTCACGGCCGCCTGCCTGCGGGTGGAGGCCTCCGTGCTGGCCCTCACCGAGGGCTCAGGACCCGTCCACCGGCCCGCCGGCGTGCCCGACGAGCCCGCCCTCGCCCACCTGCACGGCCTGGAGAGGGCCCTCGCCGATCTGGCGGAACCCCTCCGGGTGCCGTCGGGCCCGGTGCTGGTCGGCGCCTGACCCGTCCCGCCGCACCCCGCCCTCCTCCATTTGGTCTAGACCGAGGATGACCGACTGCTACCGTCGGCACTGGCGCGGACCGAAAGGGGACAGCAGTGGCAGAAACCGGCAGGCGGCACAAGGCGTTCATCGGGTCGTTCACGGCGGCGGGCGGACCCGGACTCGTCATCGCGGACGTCCGTCCCGGCACCGGCGCACTGGTCCTCACCGGCAGCCTCGGCACCGTGCCCGACCCCTCGTACCTGGCCCTGTCGGACGACGGCGACATGCTCTACGCCGTCAGTGAGACCGCCGAGGGCGCCGTGGCCGCCTATCGGCTGCGCGGGGACAAGCCCGCCCCCGCCGGACCGCCCGTGCCGGTCGGCGCCAGCGGACCCACCCACCTCGGCCTGTACGGCGGACACGTCCTGACGGCCAATTACGGCTCCGGCAGCGTCACCGCCGTACCGCTGCGCCCGGACGGGACCCTCGCGGCCGCGCCCTCCGGGCTGCTCCAGCACACCGGCTCCGGTCCGCACGACCGCCGTCAGCGCGGCCCGCACGCCCACCAGGTGCAGTCCGCCCCCGGCGGCCGGTGGGCCGTCAGCGTCGATCTCGGCACGGACTCGGTGCGCGTGTGCACCCTGGAGGGCGGCGTGCCCGTCCTGCACCGCGAGATCGCCCTGCGCCCCGGTTCCGGCCCGCGCCACCTGGCCTTCCACCCGGACGGCGAGCACGCCTACGTCGTCAACGAACTCACCCCCACCGTCACCGTGTGCCGGTGGGACGCCGCTACGGGCGCCCTGAAGCCGCTGACCGAGGTCCCCGTCCTCCCCGGCGCCCCGGCCGGTGACGCGTACCCCTCGGGGATCGTCGTGTCGCCGGACGGCCGCCACGTGTGGACCGCGACCCGCGGTGAGGACGTGCTGTCCGTGTTCGCGGCCGAGGGCGACGGACTCCGGCTCACCGCCACCGTGCCGTGCGGCGGCCACTGGCCGCGCGCCCTGGCCCAGCACGCCGGATTCCTCTACGCGGCCAACGAGCGCTCCGGCGACGTGACGTGGTTCGAGGCCGACGAACGGACCGGCCTGCCCCGCTACGACGGCTCCGTGCGGGTCCCGGCGGCCTCCTGCGTCGTCTTCGGCTGAGGGCCTGGGCCCGCGTGGCGGGCCGGGGCGGTCCTGGAGCCTGAGGTGCCTGTCTCGGCAGGTCCGGGAGAGCGGGGCTGTACCGGCTGTTCTGGAGGGCTGTACCGGCTGTTCTGGATCCCGGGGCCGTAGCGGCCGTTCTGGAGCGTGGGGCCGTACCGGTCGTTCTGGAGTCCGGGCGCTCCTGCGGCCAGGCCCGGGCGTCCGGCGGCGTCGCGGGGCCGGGCCGCGTTGCGGAGGCTGCCCGCACGGCCGAGGGCCCGCTCCGGTCTCCGGAGCGGGCCCTGTGTCGTACGGGGTGCCTGTGTGCTTCAGTGCGCCGGGGCGCCCTGCGGCTGCGGCGGGGCGATGCCCAGGGCGGTCGTGTACTTCGCCAGCACCAGCTTGCCGATCGCCGGGTAGGCGCCGAGCGCCTCGGACGCGGCGCAGTCCGCCTCCTCGGCGGCGGCCGTCAGCAGCGCGGCGTCGATCTCCGGGCCGATCAGGTACGGCGCGAGGGCCAGCTGCTGCGAGCCCGAGGCGCGCAGCTGCTCGGCGACGGAGGAGATCGAACCCTCCTGGTCCAGGGCGGCGGCGATCACCGGGACGGCGAGGCGCGCGGCGAGCAGCATGCCGGTGATGCCGGCGGCCTGCACGGCCTCCTCGCCGCCCACGGACGCCAGGATGATGCCGTCCGCGGCGGTGGCCACGGTGAACAGCCGGGCGCGGTCGGCGCGGGCCAGGCCCGCCTCGGACAGGCGCACGTGCAGCGCCTCGGCGAGCAGCGGGTGCGGGCCGAGCACGTCGGCCAGGTCGGCGGCGACCCGGCTGTCCATCACGGCCTGACGGATCTGGCGCAGCTGCGAGTTGTCCGGGCCGGCCAGCATCGGCACGACCACGCCGACCGGGCCGTCGGGCTTCTTCGCCTCGGAGCCCGCCGCGACGGCCTGCTCGTAACGGGCGGTGCGCTCCTCGGCGGCGCGCGCCAGGACGGAGCGGAGGGACGGGAACTCGTCGCTGTCCCCGTCGAGATAACCGATGCGGGCGTTCAGGCCGGGGAGCTCGGAGCGCGCGATGCTCACGACCTCCTCGGCGAGGCTGCGCGTGGCGGCGCTGGGCACGCCGGGCACCGCGAGGACGAGCGCAGGGGCGTCCTCGGGAGCGACCATCGGTTCCGGTCGGCGGTGCCGTCCGGGCTGGCGGGGTCGCGGCATTCGTACTGGCAGGCCGGACTCGGGCCCAGTGGGGGAGCTCATGGCGCCGCATGTTACTGGCTTCCTGAGCTGCTCTGTTCGGGGAGGGTGCAGGTGAGCGGTATCCGTCCGCTTTTGTCTGATGACTTGCGGGCGGACATCCCGTCTTCCCGCCACATGACGGACACTTCGGCTGTCGGCGGACTCAATCCCCTTTTACCGTGACCACATGGAGCATGGCCGGCTCACCGGGCAGCGCGAGGTCTCCAGCGGCCAGTGCGGCCGCGATCCGGACGCAGCCGTGCAGTGGGTCGCCCTCCGCCGTGACCTGCCTGGCCTGCGGCAACAGCCGCGCCAACTCCTCGCGCAGCGGGACCAGGAGAGGGTCTCCCAGGTGGAAGAGGCCGCCCGTGAGGGCCACTTCGGCAGCCTCCGGTCCGGGCTCCGGGGGTGCCTCGGAGCCGGGCCCTGTCCCTGCCCTTGACCGCGCCTCCGTGCCCGTGCCCTTCCCGGCGTCCGGGAAGACGGCGGCGGCCGACTCGGCCATGCTCCGGGCCGCCGTGCGCAGGATGGCCGCGGCGACGGGGTCATGGGCGGCCGAGGCAGCCACCTCGGGCGCGAAGGAGGCGAGTACGGCGGCACGG
Source organism: Streptomyces sp. NPDC090108 (assembly GCF_044747185.1). Classification (NCBI taxonomy): domain Bacteria; kingdom Bacillati; phylum Actinomycetota; class Actinomycetes; order Kitasatosporales; family Streptomycetaceae; genus Streptomyces; species Streptomyces sp. NPDC090108. Next base: position 660,745 of record NZ_JBIVDQ010000003.1, on the reverse strand, counting down.
TCGCCGCGCGGGTAGAGCTGCCCGGGAAGCCCGTGCGGGGGGCCGAACCGCTCCTCCGCGCGGACCAGCAGCGCGGCCGAACCGCCGTCGCGTCCGTCATGGGCGCGCAGCGCGGCCTCGAGTCCGGCCCGGCCGATCCAGGCACCCCCGCCGCAGTCGCCCAGCAGGTGCCCCCAGCCGTCCGCACGCCTCCAGCGGGTCAGGTCCGTGCCGATCGCGATCATCCCGGTGCCCGCCGCGATCACCGCCCCCGGACGCGGGCCCAGGGCACCGGCGTAGGCCGTCACGGCATCGGCGGCCAGTGCCGTGGTCCGCACTCCCAGCTCACGTGCGAGAGCGCCCGGCAGCTCGGCGCGCAGGGCGTCGCCGAGGGTGGCGAACCCGGCCGCCCCCACGACCGCCGTCCCCAGCTCGTGCAACCCGGCTCGCGCTCTCAACGCGTGTGCCAGAGGGAGAAGTTGCTCCATGAGGTGACCGGGGTCGATGCCCCGCGCTCCGGTACGGACCGGCTCCCGCGACTTCTCCTGGGCCACCGGCGCGTGCCCTGGCACGCCGACGGCGACCCGGAGGCCGGATCCTCCGGAGTCCACGGCGAGATATCCGGCGACGGTCACGGCAGGAGCCGCCGCTCAGGCCGGCCCGGTCCGCGGTGAAGGAGCGGTACGGCGGGGCGGACGCGGTGGAATGGTGCGGCGGGGCGGGTGCGGTGGAGCGGTGCGAGCGCTGGGCGCAACCGTCTTCCCTCCTCCTCGAAGACCGACCGCGGGATCCGGTCCGGCCGTTCGCTGACGTCGACGGGGACGAAGACTAGCGCCCGGGGGCGGCCGTCGCGCGGGCCCCGGCGCTCCGGACGCCCCGGGCGGCACCCGATCTGCTGATATGGCTTGTCGGTGGGGGCCAGTAGAGTGACGCGTTGTGGCACCGAAACCCTTGAGCGAACTTGTTGAGACCGGCTGGGCCAAGGCCCTGGAGCCGGTGGCCGGACGCATCGCGGCCATGGGGGACTTCCTGCGCGCCGAAGTGGCGGCCGGCCGGACGTACCTTCCCGCGGGAGCGCATGTCCTGAGGGCGTTCGAGCAGCCCTTCGACGACGTCAAGGTCCTGATCGTCGGTCAGGACCCGTATCCGACACCGGGAATGGCGATCGGACTGAGCTTCGCGGTGTCACCGGAGGTGCGGCAGTTGCCGGGCAGCCTGGAGAACATCTATCGCGAGCTCAACACCGACCTCGGTCTGCCCCGGCCGTCCAACGGGGACCTGACCCCCTGGACCAGGCAGGGCGTGCTCCTGCTCAACAAGGCGCTGACCACGGCTCCGCGCCGGGCGGGCGCACACCGGGGCAAGGGCTGGGAAGAGGTCACCGAGCAGGCCATCCGCGCTCTGGCCGCCCGGGGCAAGCCCCTGGTGTCCATCCTCTGGGGCAGCGACGCCCGCAAGGTGCGCCCGCTGCTCGGCGACCACCCGGCGGTCGAGTCGGTGCATCCCTCGCCGCTCTCCGCCGACCGGGGCTTCTTCGGCTCGCGCCCGTTCAGCCAGGCCAACGAGCTGCTGGTCCGGCAGGGTGCCGAGCCGGTGGACTGGCGACTGCCGTAAGCGGTCACCGGCGGCGGAGCGCTCGCACGGGGGGTGCCCTGACGGCACCCCCCGGAGCCCCGCCGCCGGCCTCCCGCCGCTCACTCGGGCGGATGAAAATCCCGTTCGCCTTCCTCGCGTCCCAGGACATCCCACCGGGCCGCGCGTCCCGTGTACGACGGCCGAGCCGGCCGGCACGCGAACTTCGGCGCCCGGCGCTCCGCCCAGGGTCTCCCTGACCGGCGGTCTCCTCCGTCCGCTCGGCCGACGCTTCCCTCTTCGTGCGCGCCGCCTCCGCACACGAGACCCCACTCGCACTTCGTGCCCCACGCGCACCCGGTGCCTCACGCGCACTTCGTGCCTCACGCGCACGCCGTGACCCCGTGCCTCACGCGCACCCCGTGACCCCATACCGTTCCCCGGCCTCATCACACCCCCCTGCGCCGGGCGCGCACCCCGTGTCTCCCGGGATCGCCGCGTCCGGCATCCGATCGGTGCACGGCTCCGGAACTACCGCTTGAACGGAACGCGCACCCCCCTGCCCCGTGGCCGGGCCGGCAGACCCGCGGACCGGACGGCAAGGGCGGATCCGTTTCCGGAATCGGTCCGGCTTCGGCCAATCCGCCCGGGCCGCGGCTCCGGATTACGCGCGAGATCCGCGTCAGCGGCCGACCGGGAGGAGAAGCGATGTCGCGCGTGCCAGGGGAAGCGCCACGTACGGGGGAGAGGGGGACGCCCCTCGCGAAGGGCGGTGACAGGCACGCCGGTCGCGACGGACGACCGCGCACCGCCGTCATCGGCAGCGGAGTCGCGGGACTGACCGCGGCCTACGTGCTCCGGCGCGCCCATCACGTCACCCTCTTCGAGGCCGACGACCGGCTCGGCGGACACGCCCACACCCACGCGCTGCCGGCGCCGGGCGGCGCGACGCACCACGTCGACTCGGGGTTCATCGTCCACAACCGCCGTACCTACCCGCACCTCCTGCGCCTCTTCGACGAACTCGGCGTCGCCACGCAGGAGTCGGAGATGAGCATGTCGGTGCGGTGCGAGGGGTGCGGCCTGGAGTACGCGGGCGCCCGGGGCCCCGCGGGACTGTTCGCCCAGCCGCGCAACGCCGTACGCGGTGCCTACCTGCGGATGCTGGCCGAGGTGCCCCGCTTCCACCGGTCGGCCCGCCGGCTGCTCCAGCGGGAGGGACAGGACGCGCTCACGCTGGGGGAGTTCCTGGACCGTGAGGGCTTCTCCCGTTATTTCCGCACCCACTTCATGACCCCGGTGGTGTCCGCCGTCTGGTCCTGCGACGCGGCCGTCGCGCAGCGGTACCCGGCCGCCTACCTGTTCCGCTTCCTGGAGCACCACGGCATGCTCTCGGTCGGCGGCTCACCGCTGTGGCGCACCGTCACCGGCGGTTCGCGCACCTACGTCGACCGCGTCGCCGCCACGCTGGACGAGGTCCGCCTGTCGGCCCCGGTCCGCGCCCTGCGACGGCACCCCGACGGCGTCGACATCACCACCCAGGACGGCACGAGCGAGTCGTACGACGCCGTCGTCATCGCCGTCCACCCCGATCAGACCCTCGCCCTGCTGGCCGACGCCACCCCCGAGGAGAAGGAGGTGCTCGGCGCGTTCCGCTACTCGCGCAACACCACGCTCCTGCACACCGACACCACGGTGCTGCCACGGGCCCGGGGCGCGCGTGCCTCGTGGAACTACCTGATGCCCTCCTGCGACGCGGGCGCCGGCCAGGTCCGGGTCAGCTACGACATGACCCGGCTCCAGCGGCTGACCGCCCCCGACCCCTACGTCGTCACGCTCGGCGGCGAGGACCGCGTCGCCCCGGACCGGGTGCTCGCCAGGATGGTCTACGAACACCCCGTCTACACCCCCGAGTCGGTCGCCGCGCAGCGCAGGCTGCCCGGACTCGGCACCGCCGTCACCGCCTACGCGGGCGCCTATCACGGCTGGGGCTTCCACGAGGACGGCTGCCGTTCCGGAGCGGTGGCCGCCGCCACGCTGGGGGTGGCGTGGTGACGGCGCCGCCCGCCCTGTACCCGTGCACGGTCACCCACGTGCGCTCCTCGCCGCTGCGGTACACGCTCCGGCACCGCACCTACATGTGGCTCGTCGACCCCGGACATCCGCCCGAACTCCCCTTCCCGCTCAGGCTGCTGGCCCGCTTCGACCCCCGGGACCACTTCACCGGCGAGCAGCCGTCCATCCGGGCCGGACTCGACGCCTTCCTCGCCGGCCACGGCGTGCACCTCGACGGCGGCCCCGTCGTGATGCTCACCCACGCGCGGGTGTTCGGCCATGTGTTCAACCCCCTCACCCTCTACTGGTGCCACGACCCCGACGGCACACCGCGCTGCGTCGTCGCCGAGGTCCACAACACCTATGGCGAACGGCACTCCTACCTGCTGGGCCCGGACGCCATGGACCTCCCCGGCGCAGGATCCCGCCCGGACGCCACGTTGCGCACCGGCACCAAGTCCCGCACCGCCGAGGAGTTCCGCACCGACAAGGAGTTCTACGTCTCCCCGTTCTTCCCCGTCGACGGCCGCTACCGCATGCGGCTGCCCCGGCCGGAGCGACGGCTGGACCTCACCGTCCACCTGGAGAGGGAAGGCGGCAGACCCTTCACCGCGACCGTGCGCGGAGAGCGCGAGGAGATGCGCGCCTCGTCCCTGCTGCGCCTCGCCCTGCGCCGGCCGCTGTCCACGCTCGCCGTGTCCGCCGCCATCCGTCTGCACGGCATACGTCTCTACCTGCGCGGACTGCCCGTCCAGCCGCGTCCCCACCACCACAGCCCGGAGAACACCGCATGAGGACAGCCGAGACCCGTTCCGCCACCCGGCGACGGGCCGTCCACCCCACGGCCGCGAGCATCCCCTCGCCCACGGCCCCGCCCGAGGCCGCCGCCGCGACGACGCCCCGTCCCGCGGCCGTCGACCCGGACCGCTGGCCGGACGTGGCCGCGCCGGCGCGCTCCTCCGCCGCCCGCACCGCCGTCACCGCCGCCCTCCTGCGCCGCGCCCTGCGCCGGCTGCCCCTGGACGTGCGGTTCGCGGACGGCGCCCCGGCCGGTCTGGGCGGGCCCGTCCTGGAGATCCACGACCCGAAGGCGTTCCACGCCCGTGTCGGCCGGCACGGGCTGATCGGCTTCGGCGAGTCGTACATGGCGGGCGAGTGGGACGCCCCCGACCTCGTCGCCGCCCTCACCGTCCTCGCCGGCAACGCGGCGGACCTGATCCCGGCCCCGCTCCAGCGGCTGCGCGCTCTGTGGGCCCCGCGCCAGCCCGGAGCCCAGCGCAACACCCCCGACGGCGCCCGCGACAACATCAGCCGTCACTACGACCTGTCCAACGACCTGTTCGCCCTCTTCCTCGACGACACCCTCAGCTATTCCTCGGCGATCTTCCGCGGACTTCCCGCCGCCTGGGACCTGATGGTCCCCGCCCAGCACCGCAAGATCGACCGGCTCCTCGACCTCGCCGGGGTCGGAGAGGGGACGCGGGTGCTGGAGATCGGCACCGGCTGGGGCGAACTGGCGATCCGGGCCGCCGCGCGCGGCGCGCACGTCACCTCGCTCACGCTCTCGCGCGAACAGCGCGAACTCGCCCTCGCCCGCATCGCCGAGGCCGGCCTCACCGACCGCGTCACCGTGGAACTGTGCGACTACCGCGAGGCGCGCGGCACGTACGACGCCGTCGTCAGCGTCGAGATGATCGAGGCCGTCGGCGCGGAGTTCTGGCCCGAGTACTTCCGCACGCTCGACGAACGCCTCGTCCCCGGAGGCCGGGCCGCGCTCCAGGCCATCACCATGCCGCACGACAGGATGCTGGCCAGCCAGGGCACCTTCACCTGGATCCAGAAGTACATCTTCCCCGGCGGTCTGCTGCCCTCCGTCGAGGCCGTCGCCGAGACCGTCCGCACCCACACCCGGCTGGACATCACCCACCGCCGGCCCTTCGGCGCGCACTACGCCGAGACGCTGCGCCTGTGGCGGGAGCGGTTCACCGCGCGCGCCGACGAGGTGGACGCCCTCGGGTTCGACGAGACCTTCCGCCGGATGTGGACCTTCTACCTCGCCTACTCCGAGGCCGGGTTCCGCTCCGGGTACCTCGACGTCCAGCAGTACCTGTTCACCAAGGAGGACACCGACCGATGAGCACCGCACGAACCGCCCGGCCCGGCGCCGCCCACCGGATCGCCGGGCTGGCCGAGGAGGCGCTCGGCGGCCCCCTCCCGGTCCGGCTGCGCGCCTGGGACGGCAGCGAGGCCGGCCCGGCCGGCGCACCCGCCGTCGTCGTCCGCTCCCGGCGCGCCCTGCGCCGCCTGCTGTGGCAGCCCGGCGAACTGGGCCTGGCCCAGGCCTATGTCACCGGCGAGATCGACATCGAGGGCGACCTGGCCCAGGGGCTGCGCACCATGTGGGCAGCCGTGCGCGAGCGGGGCCTGCACGCCCCGCGGCTCGCGCCCGCCGACCGCGCGCGGGCACTCGCCACGGCCGTACGGCTCGGAGCCGTCGGCCCGCGGCCGCCCGTGCCCGCCGCCCAGGCGCGCCTGCGCGGCGGAGTGCACACCAAGGCCCGCGACCGTGCCGCCATCAGCCACCACTACGACCTGTCCAACGACTTCTACCGGCTGCTCCTCGACGACACGATGGCCTACTCGTGCGGCTACTGGGCGAGCGAGGATCCCGGCTTCACCGCTGCCGCCGCCCAGCGCGCCAAGCTCGAACTGATCTGCCGCAAGCTGGGACTCGTCCCGGGAGCGAGGCTGCTCGACGTCGGCTGCGGCTGGGGCTCTCTCACGCTGTACGCCGCGGAGCAGCACAAGGCGCAGGTCACCGCCGTCACCCTGGCCCGCGAACAGGCCGCGCACGTCCGGGAACAGGTACGCGAACGCGGCCTGGAGCACCGGGTGGAGGTGGTCTGCCAGGACTACCGGGACATCACCGCGGGCGGCTACGACGCCGTCTCCTGCGTGGAGATGGGCGAGCACGTCGGAGACGCCGAGTACCCGGCCTTCGCCGCCGCCCTGCACGGGTTCCTGCGGCCACGGGGGCGGGTCCTCGTGCAGCAGATGTCGCGCGGCGCCGACGCGCCGGGCGGCGGGGCCTTCATCGAGGCCTACATCGCGCCCGACATGCACATGCGGCCTCTGGGGGACACCGTCGGGCTGCTGGAGCGCGCGGGGCTGGAGGTCCGGTCGGTGGAGTCCATGCGGGAGCACTACGTGCGGACCGTCGCCGCCTGGCACCGCACGCTCGAAGAGCGATGGGACGACGTCGTGCGGCTCGTCGGCGAGGAGACCGCGCGTGTGTGGCGGCTGTACCTGGTCGGCGGAGCCCTGGCCTTCGAGGAGCGGCGCATGGGCGTCGACCAGATCCTGGGCGTCCGGCCGACGCGGGACGGCGGCAGCGGTGTCCCCGTGACGCCGGAGGACTGGTACCGGGGACTGGACCTGTCATGAACGCATTTCCGTGGGGCGCCTTCGCCCTGAACCTCGGGTGGGCCGCCGCTGCCGCCCTCGGCGTCATGCTGGTGACCTTCCTGGCCGCCCTCCGCCTCGGCCTGCACCGGATCGTCGACGTCGCCTGGGGGCTCGGCTTCACCGCGGTCGCCGTGGTGACCTGCGCCGCCTCGGCGGGCACGGGCGACCCCGGCCGGCGGGTGCTGGTCACCGTGCTCACGGCCCTGTGGGGCACACGGCTCGCCGTGCACATCGCCCGGCGCGGACGCGGTCACGGCGAGGACCCCCGCTACGAGAAGCTGCTGGCCGGAGCGCCGGGCAACCGGAACCTGTACGCCCTGCGGATGGTCTACCTGCTCCAGGGCGCGCTGGTCTGGCTGGTGTCGCTGCCCGTCCAGGCCGCGCAGTACGTGCCCGGTCCGATGACGGCGGTGGCGGTCGCCGGTACGGCCCTGTGGGTGCTCGGGTTCCTGTTCGAGTCGGTCGGGGACGCGCAGCTCGCCCGGTTCAAGGCGGATCCGGCCAACAAGGGGAAGATCATGGACCGCGGTCTGTGGCGCTGGACCCGGCACCCGAACTACTTCGGTGACTTCTGCGTGTGGTGGGGGCTGTTCCTGCTCACCTGCGACTCCACGGCGGCGGCGGCCGTCTCCGTCGTCTCGCCCCTGGTGATGAGCGTCCTGCTGATCAGGGGCAGCGGCAAACGGCTGCTGGAGCAGCACATGGCGGGCCGTCCCGGTTACGCCGAGTACGTGGCCCGGACCAGCGGTTTCTTCCCCCTGCCGCCCCGGTGAGGAGCGGGCCCCCGCCGGTCACGGCGGGGGCCCTTCGCGTCAGGCGGGGAACTTCAGCAGAGCCAGCGGCGCCGACGTCGGCCGCGGGGAACCGCCCGTGGGCTCCACGGTGATCCCCATGCCCGAGGCCCGGTCCACGGCACCGCGCAGCAGGACCGTCTGGTCGGTGCTGCCCGACCGCATCAGACCGGCGGACCGCATGGTCCCGCCGTCGTCGAACCACAGCTGGTAGACGCGGCCGTGCGGCGGCCGCGCCATCCCGGAGACGACGAACACGGCCCGGTCGCGGCTGCGGGAGACCACGACGGAACCGGACGCCCCGTCGCCCAGCGCGGCGGCCCGGACCTTGGCGTCCGGCGCGCCCAGCACGGCGGCGATGCCGTCCGCGCCCTGCTCGGCGCGCTGGGCACGGACCAGGGCGTCCTCGGCCCTCTCGTGCTGCCACACGGTCGTACCGCCGAGCGTCGCGGCCGCCGCGAGACACGCGGCGAGCGCCCAGCGGGACAGCGCACGGGTCTGGGGTGCCGCGGCGCTGCGGCGGGACGGGTCCGGGCCGCCCGGGGTCTCCTGGCGCACACCGGTGATGCGGTCCAGCACCAGTCCCCGCAGCTCGGGCCGGGCCGTCACGGAGGCGGCGAGGCCGAGCCGGGCCGCGGTGGCGGTCAGTTCGGCCACCTCCTGCCGGCACGGCTCGCACTTGGCCAGGTGGCGCTCGAACGCCTCGCACTCCTCGTCGGAGAGGGCGTGCAGGGCGTACGCCCCGGTCATCGTGTGCAGATCGGCGGTGATCACGCGGTCACCCCCAGGCAGTCGCGCAGCCGGATCAGACCGTCGCGCAGGCGGGTCTTGACCGTGCCCAGCGGCAGCGTCAGCGCCTCCGCGACCTCGCGGTAGGTCAGCCCCCGGTAGTACGCGAGGGTGACGGCCTGGTGCTGGAGACCGGTCAGGGTGCGCAGACACCGCCGCACCTGCTCCCGCTCCAGCCGGGCCTCCACCTGCTCGGTCACATGGTCGTACTCCGGCGTCCGGTCCAACAGGGCCGCCTTGCGGTCCCGCGCGGTCGCGGCGTCGACGGAACGCACCCGGTCGACGGCCCGGCGGTGCGCCAGCGTGAGGATCCAGTTGATGACGGTGCCCCGGTCGGACCGGTACCGCGGAGCGGTGCGCCACACCTCCACCAGGACCTCCTGGGCGACCTCCTCCGACTGCGCCTGGTCGCGCAGCACCGCGCGGACGACACCCAGGACCGGATTCACCACGGCGTCGTAGACGGAGGCGAACGCCTGCTCGTCGCCGAGCGCCACTTGACCCATCAGCTCCCGCAGATCAGGATCCGAAGACGGGTTGCGGCCGATGTACACGGCTTCTTTCACTGAGGGTTCCTCCGTGGTGGGGGTGACTGCCCGCGTAATCCGACACCGAGGGGTCCGCGGATTGGTCCCCGTACCGTCGAAGTCGCGGACGCACCCCCTGGTGCGGTCGTGGTGAGCGAGGGACGCGAGCATCCGGCCCCGCCCCGGTCACTTCCGCGCACCTGCCCGCTCCGGATGAGCGGAGGGCGGCGGACCGGCCCGGTGAGATCGACATCACAGAAGGAGAGCCCATGACAGGCAGGACAGCCACCCCGGGTGCCGACGGCCCGCAGGCCGCGCTGGTGGTGCGGTCCGCAGCCCGGCCGGTCCGCGCCGCCGTCCTGTTCCTGCACGGCGGCAAGGCCGACAGTCTGGCCCCCGCGCGCCCCTGGCAGCTGGCCGCCCTGCGGATGAGGCCGTTCGTACGGTCCGTCTCGGCGGCGGTCCCGGACGGCGACGTCCTCGTGGGAGAGGTCCGCTACCGCGTCCGGGGCTGGAACGACGACGCGGCCGACCCCGTCCAGGACACCCTGCGGGCGCTCGGCGAACTCGCCCGGCTGGCCGGAGACGTCCCCGTCGTCCTCGTGGGCCACTCCATGGGCGGCAGGGCCGCGCTGCGCGCCGCGGCCGCACCGGAGGTCCGGGCCGTCCTCGCGCTCGCCCCCTGGTGCCCGGACGGCGAGCCGGTGGCCCATCTCCAGGGCAAGCGCGTCGTGGTCCTGCACGGGGACCGCGACCGGATCACCGATCCGCGCGCCTCGGTGTCGTACGTCCGGCGGGCCCGGGACGCCGGCGCCCGCGCCGACGTCAGCCTCCTGGCCGGCGGCGACCACGCCATGCTCCGGCATCCTGCCGCCTGGCACCGCGCCGCGGACTCCACGGTGGCCGAGCTGCTGGCGGCCACACGGGCCGTCGTGTAGCGCTGCCGCCGCTCCTGAACCCTCACGCGCCACCTCTTCGATATGTCATGAGGTGCAACCGAATGGCATGGTGTAAGTGAAATGTGAGTAACCGGGTCGGGTGTCCCCGAACGGAGACGCGACGGGCTGCCGATCCATTCGCAGCCTCGCGGAGCGACTCAGGAGAAGGCGAGGTCCCCTCCATGACGATTGCCGACCTGGTTCCGTACCCCATGGTGCTCGCCGCCGCGGACCCCGATCAGCTGTTGCCGGCCCGGGAGCAGATGGCCTTCACGCTCGGCTTCCACATCATCCTGGTGCCGTTCGGGGTCGCGCTGACCAGCCTGATGCTGATCGCGAACTACCGGGGCCTGCGCAAGGGCGACGACACGGCGCTGCTGCTGGCCCGGCGGTGGTCGAAGGTCGCCGCCGTCCTGTTCGCGGTCGGCGCCATCACCGGCACCGTCCTCTCCTTCGAGCTGGGCATCCTGTGGCCCGGTCTCATGAAGACGTACGGCTCGGCGTTCGGGTTCCCGTTCGCCATCGAGGGCCTGTTCTTCTTCCTCGAGGCCATCTTCGTCGCGATCTACATCTACGGCTGGGACCGGATGCGCCCCTGGACGCATTTCTGGTCGGGCGTCCCCGTGGCCCTGGCCAGCGTCGGCGGAGCCGCCGCCGTCATCGCCGCCAACAGCTGGATGAACCAGCCCGGCGGCATCACGATGCGCGACGGCAAGGTCGTCTCCGTGCGGCCGGCCGAGGTGTTCTTCAACAACGCCTTCTGGCTCCAGTTCTGGCACATGCTCCTCGCCGCCTACATCGTCGCCGGATTCGTCGTGGCGAGCGTCTACGCGATCGGGATGATCCGGGGCAGGCGCGGCCACTACCAGCGGCTCGGCTTCCTGATCAGCTTCGTCACCGCCGCGATCGCCGTGCCCATCCAAATCTTCGTCGGGGACACGATCGCCCGGCAGGTCTTCGACGAGGAGCCCGCCAAGTTCGCCGCGATCGAACTGCTCCCCACCACCGGCAACAACGTGCCCGAGACGCTCGGCGGCGTACTGATCGACGGCAAGGTCCAGTACGGCATCCCCATCCCGAAGGTGGCCTCCATCCTCGCCGGGTTCAAACCCTCGACCACCATCCAGGGACTCGACTCCGTCCCCGCGGACGTCAGACCCACCACCGCGCAGGTCAACATCGTGCACTGGGCGTTCGACATCATGGTCGGCACCTCCATGCTCCTGCTGGCCGTCGCCGTGTGGTTCCTGTGGCTGTGGTGGAAGCGCCGGCACACCCTGGAGACCAACCGCTGGTTCCTCGGCGCCGCCTCGATCTGCGGCATCGTCTCCATCCTCAGCCTGGAGAGCGGCTGGGTGGTCACCGAGGTCGGCCGCCAGCCCTGGATCGTCGTGGGACTGCTCAGAACCAGGGACGCGGTGACGACCGAGGGCAATCTGTGGCCCGTCCTCGCGGTCGTGGTCGTCCTGTACGCCGCCGTCGGCACCGGGGCCCTGTGGGTGCTGCACTCCATGAAGAAGCGCTGGCAGAAGCAGGGCGACGAGGCCGTGCACGTGCCGTACGGCCCCGAAGAGGTGCACAGGCCCCGGCGCGACCGTGTGGGGAAGGTGTTGTAAATGGCCGAGGTCGTGGCAGTGTTCCTGTTCATCGGCGTCGTCGCCTACGCCCTCCTCGGAGGCGCGGACTTCGGTGCCGGCTTCTGGGACCTCATCGCGGGCGGCGCCCGGCGCGGGCACGATCCCCGCAAGCTGATCGACTACTCCCTCGCCCCCGTGTGGGAGGCCAACCACACCTGGCTCATCTACTGCCTCGTGGTCCTGTGGTCCGGCTTCCCCACCGCCTTCGCCGCCATCACCACCACGCTGTACATCCCGCTGCTGCTCGCCCTGCTCGGCATCGTGCTGCGCGGAGCGGGCTTCGCGTTCCGCAAGGCGTCCATCCGGACACCGGAACAGCGGCTGTACGGCGCGGCCTTCGCGTTCTCCTCGGTCCTGACGCCGTACTGCTTCGGCGCCATCGCGGGCGGCCTCGCCTCGGGACGCGTGCCGACGGAGGGCGGCGGCGACGCCGTGTCCAGCTGGGTCAACCCCACCAGCATCCTCGGCGGCGTGCTCGCGGTCCTCTCCTGCGCCTACCTCGCCGCGACCTACCTGGTCGTCGAGGCCAAGCGCCGCGACGACCCCGCCCTGCGCCGGTACTACCGCTTCAGGGCCCTCGCCGCCGGAGCGGTGACCGGTGCCGTCAGCATCGCCGGCATCTTCGTCCTCCAGGCCGACTCCCCCCGGCTCTTCGACGAGCTCAGCGGATCGGCGCTGCCGCTGATCGTGGTGGCGGCCGTCTGCGGGATCGCGGGCCTCGTGCTCCTGTGGACCGACCGGACGCGCGGTCTGCGGGAGACCGCGGCGGCCGCCGTGGCGCTCGTCGTGTGCGGCTGGGGCGTGGCCCAGACCCCCTACCTCCTGGGCACCCACCTCACCGTGAACGAGGCGGCGGCACCCGACGCCACGCTCGCCGTCGTCGTCGCCGTCGCGTGCATCGCGGCGGTCCTCATCCTGCCGTCCATCATCCTGCTGTTCCGGCTCAGCCAACGCGGCAGCGTCGGAGTCGGAGACCATCCGGCACCACCCACCGGGACCCTGTGAGCGCGCGTCAGCCGACCACCGCCGCCCGCACGCACAGCACGTCCGGCAGATGCGCGGCCAGCGGCCGCCAGCTGTCCCCGTCGTCCGCGGAGGCGTACACCTCGCCGTTGCGGTTGCCGAAGTAGACGCCGGCCGGGTCCGCGTCGTCCGTGCACAGGGCGTCGCGCAGGACCACCCCGTAGTGGTCCCCCTCCGGCAGGCCCCGCGTCAGCGGCTGCCAGCTCTTGCCGGCGTCGGCGGTCCGGTAGACCCGGCAGCGCCGGTCGGCGGGCACCCGGTCGATGTCGGCGGTCACCGGGAACACGTACGCGGTGCCGCCCCGGTGCGGATGGGCGGCCACCGCGAACCCGAACGTGGACGGCAGCCCCTCGCCGATGTCCGTCCAGTGCGCGCCCGTGTCGTCGCTGCGGTACACACCCCAGTGGTTCTGCAGATACAGCCGGTCGGGATCGGCCGCGTCCCGGGCGACCTTGTGGACGCACTGGCCGAACTCCGGATGCGGGTCCGGCAGGAACACCGCGGCCACACCGGAGTTCGACGGCGCCCAGCTCGCCCCGCCGTCCGTTGTGCGGAACACCCCGGCGGTCGAGACGGCCACGGTCACCGCCCGCGGGTCGCGCGCGTCCGTGAGCACGGTGTGCATGCCCTCACCGCCGCCGCCCGGCACCCAGCGGGAGCGGGTCGGGTGCTCCCACAGCGGACGCACCAGCGTGAACGTCTCCCCGCGGTCCTCCGAGCGGTACAGCGCGGCCGGCTCGGTGCCCGCGTACACCACGTCCGGCTCCGCGGCGGCCGGGTGCAGCTGCCAGACCCGCTCCAGCGAGGCGCCGGTGTCCTTGGGGAACCTGACGGCGGGGCGGGCGGGTTCGGTCCAGGTGCGCCCCAGGTCGTCGGAGTGGAACACCGACGGCCCCCAGTGCGCGCTGTCGCCGCCCGCCAGCAGCCGTGGCGATCCGCCCCGGACGTCGATGGCGACCGAGTGGACGGCCTGCGCGTTGAAGTACGGGCCGTCGTCGAACTCCCAGGCGCCGCCGCGCCGTCGCGCGATGAACAGGCCCTTGCGTGTGCCCACGGCCAGCAGTACCTCGGTCATGCCGATCACCTCCGGGACGCCTTCGTCCGGTTCGTCGTCAGATGGAGGCCAGTGTGCACCGCGTCACTGACAGTCACTCGAAGAGCCCGCGACGCCGCAGGTCAGAGCGTTTCGCCTGGGCCTGTCGCCGAGGACGTGCCGGCGCTTTCCGGGATGTGCCTGCGCGAAAGGGGCGTCTCGTGCGACTGTCGGGAGGGCGGCTCGGCGTGAGCAACGCGGCGGGCTCGTCCGTATGGAAGGACGGTCCGGCCGGTCGGTGCGCGCATGAGGAGGATGCCCTTGTCGTCTCTGTCGGTGTTCCGTGGACCGAAGGCGTGGCTGTGGAGGTGGCGGCGCAATCCGCTCCGGCGCCGGGCCGACGTGGTGGAGGCGTGGCTGGTCCTCGGCGCGTGGCTGCTGACCGTCCTGACCGGTGTGCTCGCGGGCCTCGCCGGAGCCCGCTCGGTGGAACACGGTCTGGCCCGTGAACGCGACACCTGGCACACCGCGGTCGCCCGCGTCGTCACCGACGCGCCCGGCAGGTCCTCCGCGGCGGTGCGAGGCGGCGAGCGGATCTGGGCCGAGGTCCGCTGGACCATGGCCGACGGCTCCGCGCACACCGGTCAGGCCCGGGTCGTGCCGGGCAGCAGGGCCGGCACCCCGGTCACCGTCTGGACCGACCCGCGGGGGCAGTTGGTCACCCGCCCCACCACCGTCTCCGAGGCCGCTTTCCGCGCCAACCTGATCGGCGTGCTGGTGGGGGTGAGCGCGGGGGCCGTGCCGTTCGTCGGCGCGCTCGTCCTGCGCGGGCGCCTGGAGCGGCGCCGCCTGGACCGCTGGGACACGGAGTGGGCCCGCCTCGGCCCCCAGTGGGGTCGCACCACGGGCTGAGCGGCGGCCGTCCGATCCGGCCTTTGAGCCGACGGCTGGTCCGCCCCATGCGGCCGGTGCGCTCGCTCGGAGCCGGCGGTCCGTGCGCGTCGAGAAGCGGGCGGTCCGTGCGCGTCGAGAAGCTGGCGCGGACGCCCGGAGCCGGCGGTCCGTTCGCGCCGGGGAGGCGGCGTCAACGCTCGGAGCGGCTGCTGTCCGCGCCCCGGGGGCGGCGGTCAGCTCAGTCGCGGAGTGGTCCGCCGCCGGGGCCGGACGCGTACGCGGCGGAGCCCTCCTCCGCCAGCAGGGTCCGGCAGGCCGTCAGCAGCGCCTCGTCGTCGGCGACGCCCCCGCCGTGGGCTCCGTCGCCGTGGGCCACGGCCGTGTGCCGGCGGACGGACTCCAGTTCCGCCCGGACCAGGTCCCGCAGCGGCGCGGCCGCCGCCCCCATGGCCGTCAGACAGCGTGCGATCGGGCCCCGTTCGCCGGGGTGCGCCGACCAGGCGGCCCGGAACACCGGCAGCACGGGATCCGGATCCCCGCCGACGTGCCAGAGAGCGGCGGCGGCCGCTGTCCGCTCCCGGACCCGCTCCGACGAGGTCGTCGCGAGCAGCTCCGGGAGCGCCTCGCGTCCGGCGGGCCCCAGCCTGCCCAGCTGCCCGGCGGCGGCGATCCGGGCGTCCGCCGCGTCCCGCGCCAGCTCCCCGCGCAGCACGGGCAGTACGGCTCCCGCGTCCCCGTCCACCGACCACAGCGCCCCCGCCGCCATGGACGCGTGCCGGGTGGTCAGCAGGGAGCGCAGGAGCGGGACCGCCGGGCCGGCCGCCCCGAACGCGTCCAGAGTCCCGATCACCTGGCCGGCGATCCGGTCCCGCGCGCCCAGACCGTCCGGCGCGCCGGACAGCAGCCGCAGGACCTCCGGCGCCGCTTCCGCGTCGCCGATCGCCCCCAGCGCGGTGAGCAGCGGTGCGGCGAGATGCCCGGCGGCGGGGGAGTCGAGGGTGATCCGGCCGAGCCGGTGGCGGAGTTCGGCGGCCAGGGGCGCCGCGGCTCGGCCCAGAAACGCGATCTCGGACCCCAGGCCGGCGGGCGCGTAGGGCCCCGCCAGGATGTGCGCCAGCACGGGCACCGCCCGGGAGTCACCGCTTCTGACCAGGGCCTTGAGCGGACCGCCCAGGGTGGGTGCGTTCCGCTCCCGCCGGAGCGTCCACAGGTCGGGCCGGGAGCGGACCAAAGCGTGGAGGTCGTCCGCGGCGGGCGCGGCCAGGGCGCACAGGTCCGTCAGCACGGAGACCGCCGCGTCCCGCAACCAGTCCTGCTCCGCGTGCAACTGGTGGCCGACCAGGGCGATCGGCCCCTCGCTCCCGGGCCGCAGGGCGCGGTACAGCGCCGCCGTCATCCACACGGCATTGCACCGGTCCATCGGGTCCGGGCTGCCCAGCTGTCCTTCGAGGAGGTCGACGCGTTCGCCCACGCGGTCACCGAGCGCGGTGTGCAGCGTGCGCAGCAGCCGTGCGCCCTCCTCGTCCGAGGGGCGCAGCCGTCGTATGCGCGTCACGAACGTGTCGTCCCCGGGCCGGCCGGGGGTGCCGGCGCGCCGCGCGGAGCGTTCCCGCAGGAGGCGTACGGCCGTGGGGACGAGTTCGGCGTTCCGCCGGCCGGGGGCGTGCAGGGCGAGCTGTCCCAGAGCGGCCAGGCGCGGGGTGGGCGCCCAGGGCGGGGCGCTCTGCGCGGCCAGGAGCTCGACCGCGTCGGGCGCGTGCCCGGGGCAGCGGCGGATGAAGAGACCGAGCGCCTCGGTGAGCGCGGGCAGGACGAGGTCGTCACGTTCCGCCGCCGCCCGCAGCCGTAACAGCGCGAGGACGCGCGGCGGGTCGTCGAGGAAGCGGACGACGGCTCCGGCGGCCGCCCGGCGCACCCCCGCGTCCGGGTCCCCGGCGAGGGACGTGAACACCTCGGCGCCCGCGCGCACCGCCTCACGCGCGCGTGTGTCCCCGCTCTCCGCGCCGACGCTGACCAGCAGCTCGACGAGGCATCCGCGGTCCGGCACCTCCTCGTGGGCGGCGAGGCGGAGCAGGAACGGCACGCTGGCGAGCGTCGAGTCGTACACCTTCCCCCGGTGGTGCACGACGCCGTACATGCTGTCGAGCGCGGCCTCCCGCTCGGTGGCGTCCGCGGAGGCCAGCGCCCGCAGCCAGCCGGGCACGTCCTCCGCGCTGCCGTGCGCGTGCCGCAGTGAAGCCCAGTCGACGTCGTCGATCCCCGTGAACACGTTGTCCTCCCCAGGCGAGTGCCACCTGATCGCGAGTGTGCACCACGACTGCGACAACGGGGCGGCATCGTGCGCGGCCCGGGCCGGATCCGCGCGCCGGCACCGCCCGGTGGGCCGGAACCCGCCGGGCGTCGGGGGCCCACGGAGACCGGGGCGACACCCCCGGGGCCGCGGCCGGGCCTGCCGCCCGGGGGAGGCCGCGGACGCGGGGGAGGACGAAGCGGCGGGGCCGAGGTCAGTCCCGGTCGGGCAGGGCCCGTTCCAGGATCGTGTCCAGATCCGCACCGGCGGGCAGTGTGCCGAAGGAGTGTCCCCAGTCGCCGCCCAGCCGGGTCGCGCAGAAGGCGTCCGCTACCGCGTGCGGGGCGTGCCGGACCAGCAGCGAGGCCTGGAGGGCCAGCGCCATCCGCTCCACCAGCCGGCGCGCGCCCACCTGGTCGGTCCCGGCGAGCCGCTGCCTCAGATCGGCGACCGCCGTGTCCAGCCGGGCGTCGGCCCCCTGCGCGAGGGCGAGTTCGGCGAACAGCGCCTCGGTGGTCTCCGGGTCACGGCCGAGGGCGCGCAGCACGTCGAGCGCGTTGACGTTCCCCGAGCCCTCCCAGATCGACAGCAGCGGCGCCTCACGGTAGTGGCGCGGCATGCCCGAGTCCTCGACGTACCCGTTGCCGCCCAGGCACTCCAGGGCCTCCGCGGTGAACGCCGGACCCCGCTTGGTGACCCAGTACTTGCCGACCGCCGTGGCGAGCCGCCGGAAGGCGCGCTCACCCTCGTCCCCGCGCACCGCCCGGTCCGCCGCCCCCGCCAGCCGCAGCGTGAGCGTGGTCGCCGCCTCGGACTCCAGCGCCAGGTCGGCCAGGACGTTGCGCATGAGCGGCTGGTCGAGCAGCCGCGCCCCGAACGCGCTGCGGTGCCGCGCGTGGTGCCCCGCCTCGACCAGCGACTTGCGCATCAGCGTCGCCGAGGACATCACGCAGTCCAGCCGGGTGCAGTTGACCATCTCGATGATCGTCTTCACGCCCCGGCCCTCGGGGCCCACCAGCCAGGCGACCGTGTGCTCGAACTCCGGCTCCGAGGACGCGTTGGACCGGTTGCCGAGCTTGTCCTTCAGCCGCTGGATGCGGAAGGTGTTGCGGGTGCCGTCCGGCAGGACGCGCGGCACCAGGAAGCAGGACAGCCCGCCCGGCGCCTGGGCCAGCACCAGGAACACGTCGCACATGGGCGCCGACGTGAACCACTTGTGCCCGCGCAGCGTGTACACACCCGCCTCGGCGGTCGGCGTGGCCACGGTGGTGTTCGTCCGTACGTCCGAGCCGCCCTGCTTCTCGGTCATGCCCATCCCGGCGAGCAGGCCGGGCTTCTCGGTGGGCACGCGCAGCTCCGGGTCGTACTCCCGGCTGGTGAGCAGCGGCTCGTACACCTTGGCGAGATCCGGCTGCGCGCGCAGGGCGGGTACGGCGGCGTACGTCATCGACGTCGGGCAGCCGTGCCCGGCCTCCGTGTGGCCCCACACCAGGCCGCCCGCCGTGCGCGCCACGTGCGCGCCGGGACGCTCGTCGGCCCACGGGGCCCCGGCCAGGCCCTCGGCCACGGCCGTCCGCATCAGGTGGTGCCAGCTGGGATGGAAGTCGACCTCGTCGACGCGGTTGCCGTAGCGGTCGTGGGTGCGCAGCTCCGGCTCGTGCCGGTTGGCCAGTTCGCCCCACTCCTGCGCCTGCCGGCTGCCCGCCCGCAGGCCCAGCCGCCGGACGTCCTCCTCGGCCCAGCCGGCCCCTTCCCGGCGCAGCCCTTCCAGCAGGGCACTGTCGGCGGAGGCGTCGTACGGGGCCAGGGGCGGGGCCTGGTTGGTGACGTCATGGGTGGCGTACGGCGGCTGCGGCGCCGGCACCGCGGGTATCGAGACCATGCCGCCATGTTGCACTCTTCCTGCGGTCGTAGCAATGATGCAACAACATCGCGCCCGTACAGTCTGTGCTCATGCGCATGAACCTGCCGGCGGAGCCGGACGAGGCCGGGACGGGGCTGCGGCCGCTGTCCGCGCGGTCGGTCGTGCTGAGCCTGCTGCTCGGCGCGCATCCGCCGCGGCTGCCGGTGAAGGACCTGGTCCGGCTCGTCGAGCCGTTCGGCGTGGGCGGCTCCACACTGCGGGCCGCGCTGAGCCGGATGGTCGCCGCCGGCGACCTCAGGCGCACGGACGCCGTCTACGAACTCAGCGACCGCCTGCTGGCCCGCCAGCGCCGTCAGGACGACGCCGTGCACCCATCCACGCGCGCGTGGAACGGCGACTGGGAGATGGTCGTGGTCACCGCGACGGGCCGCGGCCCCGCCGAACGCGCCGAGCTGCGCGCCCGGCTGACCGCCCTGCGCCTGGCCGAACTCCGCGAGGGCGTCTGGCTGCGCCCGGCCAACCTCGACCGGCCGCTGCCGGACGAACTGCGCCGCGTCGCCCTGACCGGCACGACCCGTCCCGACGAGCCCGCCCACGACCTGGCCGCCCGCCTCTGGGCACCGGACGCCTGGGCGGCCGCCGCCCGGACCCTGCTGACCCGGTCGGCCGAGTCCCGGCGGCCCGCCGACCGCCTCACCGCCTTCGCCGCGGTCGTACGCCATCTGCTCACCGACCCCGTCCTGCCCGCCGCGCTCCTCCCCGCAGACTGGCCCGGCGACGCTCTCCGCGCGGCCTACTCCACCTACCAGCACGAACTCGCCACAGCGGCCGGGCCACGAGGGAACGGGGGACCGCGAGGGAGCGGGGAGGGGCTGCGGGGCGGTACGGGCTGAGGGGGAGTGCGGACGAGCCGCGGGGCGGTACGGGCTGAGGGGCGGGGGAGTACGGAGGGGCACCACCCACCGCTCCCGCGCACTTCCCCCGACAACCGGCTGTACGGCTCCCCCGTACGGCCCTCTCGTGCGCCCCCGTGGGCGCCGCGCCGTGCGCGGGGGTCGAGTGGCGGGGGTGCGTCCGGTGACGTTCCCTGGGGAGAGGGGGCCGGTTCAGCGCGGCCTCGGGCCGTCAGCGGGCCCGGCAGGCGATCTCACCCGAGGAGAGTCATGACTGACCAGGAATCGTCGTCGGTCCTCACGGCCCCCCTGCGCGGCGCCGCCCGCGTGCTGCGCAGGCTGCCCGGCGCCGACGCCGTCGGCAGGGCCGCCGAGGAGACGTGCGACAAGGTCGGCACGGTCACCGGGGAGGCGCTGGACAAGGTGGAGGCTGCCACCGGCGAGGCCCTCTCCAAGGCGGAGGCGGTCGCCGGAGAAGCCCTCACCAAGGCGGAAGCCGTCACCGGGGAGGCTCTCGCCAAGGTGGAGGCGGTCACCGGAGAGGCGTTGGACAGGATCGGCGCCGTTTCGCCGCGCGGCCGCCGGATCGCGGTCTACGCGGGGGCCGGCATCCTCGGCGTCGCCGGTGTGGTCGAGTGGCCGGTCGCGGTCACCGGTGCGGCGGTCGCCTGGCTGACCCAGTCCCGCCCCCGGCACGAGGCGAACGGTCACGGGACCGACGCGGACGGCGCGGGCGGTGCGCAGGACGCGAAGGCGGCCAAGGAAGGAAAGGCCGCGAAGGCGGGGAAGGCGGGCAAGGGCGAGAAGGCGGGGAAGGCCGCGAAGGCGGAGAAGGCCGGGAAGTCCGGGAAGCACGCCGGTGCCGAGGAGCACGGCGCCGCGAGCCCGGACGTGCCGCACGACCTCGGCTCGGCCGCCCTCGGGTCGCACACGCCTCCCGGGCCCACCGGGACCCAGGAACCGCCCGGCCCCGTCCACGCCTCGCACGCGAAGGGCTCCTCCGGCCGCCTCGGGCCGACGGTCCGCCCCGAACGCACCGACTTCTGAAGGCCGCCATGGAACTGCTGCTGACGAGACCGGCGGCCGTCCTCCGGCTGCTGCCCGCGGCACCCCGCCTTCTGGCCCGGGGCGCCGCACCGGCGGTCGGACTGCTCGCCGGAGCCGCCGCGGGCACCGCCCGGGCCGGCGTGCGCGGCGCGGACGCGATGGTGCGGGTGACACGTGTCGCCCGCTCGGCGCTGCCCGGCGCCGGCGGCACCTGGCGGGCCGGTCCCCGGATCCACCTGCCGCTGCAGCCCGCGGGCTCCGGGCCACGGCCCGCGGACGCCGGGCCCCTGGACTCCGAGCCGCGAGCCACGGACTCCGAGCGCCCCACGGACGCCGACACGGACGCCGACACGGACGCGGACACGGGCGGCGTGGCGCGCACCGCGCGCCGGATCGCGACCGCGCTGGACGAGCGCCCGGACGTCGTCTTCGCCTACTGGGACGAGGGCCTCGCCCGGCTCGTGGTGTCCGTGACCGAGGACGGGCTCACCGACCTCGTCGCCGACCACGCGGCCGCGCTCGCGGAGCGGCACGGGCTGACCGTCGAGGGCGGCGACCCCGAGGAGATGACGCATCCCGCCGACCCGGCCGGCGTGCGCGCGGCCGCAGTCGCCCTCGGTCTCGACGCCGCCGGCATCCTGATTGCGGTCACCGCCTGGTTCCTGCGCCTGCCGCCGTCGCCCCGCATGGTGACGGCCGCCGTCACGCTGATGCGCGAGAACCCGCGCTTCCGCGCCCGGCTCCGCGCCCGCCTGGGCGCCTCCCGCATGGACCTCCTCCTGGCCTGCGCGAACGCGGCCGTGCACGGCGCCGGCCAGACCCCCACCTCCCTGGTCCTCGACAGCACCCTGCGCGCCTGCCAGCTGGCCGAGACCGTGGCCCGCGCCGCCGCCTTCGACGCCGTCCACGACCAGCTGTGCGCCCCCGGCCGCGTCGCCGTCCCCGCCGAGGGCACCCCGCGCCCGCCCCTGCGCGAGACCCCGGCCCAGGTGTACGCCACCCACGCCTCCGCCGGCAGCGTGCTCGGCGCGGCGGCCACCCTGCTGGTCAAGCGCGACGCGAACGAGGCCGCCGAAGCGCTGCTCGCCGGCTCGCCCAAGGCCGCCCGTTACGCGCCCGCCGCCTTCCACGCCCTGCTCGGCACGGCACTGGCCCGCACCGGCGTCCTCGTCCGCGACCCCGAACGCATGAGACGGCTGGAGCTCGGCGGCACCCTCGTCCTGCACGCCGGAGCGCTGCTCGCGGACGACGGCACGGCCGACCCGTGGACCGAGGCCGTGCTGGACGCCGCGCGCCGGGCCCGGATGCGGGTCGTCCTCGTCGACGACCCCGCGCTGGAGGACTTCGCGGGCCTCGCCGATCAAGTGGTCGACGCCCGGCGCCCGCTGGACGACGTCGTGTACGCGCTGCGGGGCGAGGGGGAATCCGTCGTCACCGTCGCCCGGGTGCGCTCCGCCGCCGAACGCGACGTGCTGGCCGCGCTGCGGGCCGCCGACATCAGCATCGCGCTCACCGACCAGGACGCCGCCGTCGTCTGGGACACCGACATCCTCGCCGTGCACGGCCTGCCCGACGTGTGGCGGCTGCTCACGGCGATCCCCGCCGCCCGTGCCGTCGGCCGGCGCGGCCAGACCCTCGCACGCTCCGGCGCCGCGCTCTCCGGGCTGCTCGTGGCCATCGGCGAGTCCCGCCGCGGACGGGGGCGCCCCTCCATCCTGCCCGGCCTGCGGCACGCCCCGGTCGACGCCGCCGCCGTGACCGCGCTGCTGTCCGGGGCCCGGGCCGCCCTCGGTGTCGCCCTGGCCGGCACCCCCCATCCGCGCGCCCGCGTGCACTGGCACGAACTGCTGCCCCACGAGGCCCTGGAACGCCTGTGCCGCGACGCGGACGCCGGACCCACCGCCTGGACACGGGCGGCCGCCGGCGCGCGCCGGGCCGCGGATCGTGCCGCCGGGCTCACCGCCCTCGCCCCGGCCCGCTGGAGCTGGCAGCTGGGCCGCGCCGTACGCGGCGAACTGGACGACCCGCTCACCCCGGTGCTCGCCGTCGGCTCCGCCGCCTCCGCGATCCTCGGCTCCTTCGTGGACGCGCTCCTCGTCGTCGGCGCCCTCGACCTGAACGCCCTGGTCGGCGGCATCCAGCGGCTGCGCGCCGAACGGGCCCTGTCCGGGCTCCAGGCCGACCAGACGCGCAAGGCCCGTGTCGTACCCCCCGAGTCCGAGGCGCCCGCCGGAGGCACCCGCACCGTGGACGCAGGGGAGCTGGGGCCCGGTCACGTCATCGAACTCAAGACGGACGACGTCGTACCCGCCGACGCCCGGATCCTGTGGCAGGACGGCCTGGAGGTCGACGAGTCCGCGCTGACCGGCGAGTCGCTGCCGGTGCACAAGCACGTCGGCCCCACCCCGCACGCCGCCGTCGCCGACCGGCACTGCATGGTCTTCGAGGGCACCACCGTCGTGGCCGGCCACGCCCACGCCGTCGTCGTCGACATCGGCGACCGCACCGAGGCCGCGCGCGCCGTCCACCTCGCCGCCCGCACGGCCCCGGCCGCCGGGGTCCAGGCAAGGCTCCAGGAGCTCACCCGCAAGGCGCTGCCGCTCACCCTGGCGGGCGGCGCCGCCGTGACCGGTCTCGCGCTGCTGCGCGGCACGTCCGTACGCGAGGCGGTCAGCGGAGGCGTGGCCGTCGCGGTGGCCGCCGTACCGGAGGGCCTGCCGCTGGTAGCGACGGTCGCGCAGCTGGCCGCCGCACGCCGGCTGAGCCGCGACGGTGTCCTGGTGCGCACCCCGCGCGCGCTGGAGGCGCTGGGCCGGATGGACACCTTCTGCTTCGACAAGACCGGCACGCTGACCGAGAACCGGCTGCGCCTGGTGCGGGTCTCCGACGCCGGGAGCACCGTCCGCGCGCCGGGCGACCCGGGCTCCGCGGACACCCTGCGCTGTGCCGTACGGGCGTGCCCCCGGCTGAACGGCGGCACGGGCCGCCCCGCGCACGCCACCGACGAGGCCGTCCTGGACGCGGCCGTCCCCGACCCGGAGTGGGCGCAGATCGCCGGGCTGCCGTTCGAGGCCGCCCGCGGCTATGCCGCGGCCATCGGCCGGGAGGCCGACGGGCCCCGCTTCCTGGTGGTCAAGGGCGCCCCCGAGACCGTGCTGCCCGCCTGTACGGGACTGCCCGGACACGCCTCCGGCACGGCGCACGAGCTGGCCGGCGACGGACTGCGCGTCCTGGCGGTGGCCGTACGGCGCCTCGCGCACGACGAACGCGAGGCCGATGTCCTCGAAAAGCCCCTGCACGCCCTGGAGTTCGCCGGACTGCTGGCCCTGTCGGACGTGCCCCGCGAGACGTCCAAGGCCCTGGTGCAGGGCCTGTACCGGGAAGGTGTGCGCCCCGTCATGCTGACCGGCGACCACCCGCAGACCGCCCGCGCGATCGCCCGGGAGCTGGGCTGGCCCTCCGGGACCGAGGTCGTCACCGGTGACGAACTCGCCGCCGCCGACCGGCGCACCCGGGCCCGCATGCTGCGCGACGCCGGGGTCGTGGCCCGCGTCGCACCCGAGCAGAAGCTCCAGGTCGTCGAGGCGCTGCGGGACGCGGGCCGGGTCGTCGGGATGGTCGGGGACGGCGCCAACGACGCGGCGGCCATCCGCGCCGCCGACATCGGGGTGGGCATCAGCGTCCGCGGCTCGGCGGCCGCCCGCAACGCCGCCGACATCGTCCTCACCGACGACGACCTCACCGTCCTGATCGACGCGATCGCCGAGGGCCGCTCCCTGTGGCACAGCGTCGCCGACGCCATCGCCATCCTGATCGGCGGCAACGCGGGAGAGGTCGCCTTCGGTCTCATCGGCACCCTGGTGTCGGGCACCGCCCCGCTGTCCACCCGCCAGATGCTGCTGGTGAACCTGTTCACCGACCTGTTCCCCGCGATGGCGGTGGCCGTCACCCCCAAGGAGGGCGACGGCGGCGCCGCGGGATCGGACACGGCCTCTCCGGAGGACGCGGCGGGCGGGGTCCTCGGCGCGCCCCTGATCCGCCAGATCCGGTACCGGGCGCTGACCACCGCGCTGGGCGCGGTCACGGCCTGGCTGATCGGCCGCTTCACCCCGGGCACGGCCCGCCGCTCCAGCACCATGGCGCTGTGCGGCGTGGTCGGCACCCAGCTCGTGCAGACCCTCCTGGACC
The DNA here is from genome assembly GCF_044747185.1 of Streptomyces sp. NPDC090108. NCBI lineage: Bacteria > Bacillati > Actinomycetota > Actinomycetes > Kitasatosporales > Streptomycetaceae > Streptomyces > Streptomyces sp. NPDC090108. The sequence continues at coordinate 635,760 of NZ_JBIVDQ010000003.1, read as the reverse complement.
GCCGCGACAGCACCCTGGTCCGGGTGACGGCCCTGGGGTCGGCGGCCGCCCTGTTCGTCGTGATCCAGATCCCGGTGATCAGCCATGTCCTCGGCTGCACCCCGCTGGGGCCGGTGGCCTGGGCGGGCGTGGCCGTGGCCATCGCCCTCGCGGTCGCCGGACAGCGGACCCTGCCCCGCCTGGAGGAGACCGTCGCGCGACTGATGCCGGCGGGCTGACCCGGGGCTACGGGGCTACGGGGCTACGGAGTTGCGGGGCTACGGAACTCGGGGCCGCGGATCCCCGGGGCCGCGTACCTACGGAGTCGCGGGCCTTGGAGCCACTGAGCCACAGAGCCCCCGGCCCCGCACCCGGGACCCGTCACTCCGCTCCCGGAGCCGCCCCCGGTACGGCCACCGGCTCGGCGCCCGCCCCGGTGTCCTGCCCGACGGCCGCCCGGTCCGCCTTCGCGGGAAGGTGGTTGAAGAGCAGGTTCAGGACGATCGCGGTCAGGCAGCCCGCGCTGATCCCGCTGTTCATCACCGTCTGGAACCAGTCGGGGAACTTCGCGTACACCCCGGGCACCCCGACCGGCAGCAGACCGACCGCCACCGAGACGGCCACCACGGTCAGATTGTGGTTGCCGGTGAAGTCGACCCGGGCCAGCGTCCGCAGCCCGCTCGCCGCGACCGTCCCGAACATCACCAGCCCCGCGCCGCCCAGCACCGGCGCCGGGACCGCCGCGACGACCGCGCCCAGCTTGGGCAGCAGTCCGAGCAGGACGAGGATGCCGCCGGCCGCGGCGACCACCCAGCGGCTGCGCACCCGGGTCAGCCCGACCAGGCCCACGTTCTGCGCGTACGCCGTGTACGGGAACGTGTTGAACACCCCGCCCAGCACGGTCGACAGACCGTCCGCGCGCAGGCCGTCGGCGAGCGGACGCGGCTCGACCGGGCGTCCGGTCAGCTCACCGACGGCGATCAGGTCACCGGTCGTCTCCGTCATGGTGACCAGCGCGACCACCAGCATCGAGGCGATGGCGGACGCCCTGAACTCCGGCGCCCCGAAGTGGAACGGCGTGCTGATCCCCACCCAGTCCGCGTCGCCGACCCCGCCGAAGTCGGTGAAGCCGAACGGCACGGCCACGGCGAGGCCCACCACGATGCCGGTCAGCACCGCGACACGGCTCAGGAAGGCCGGCGCGAACCGCTGCACGCCGAGCACGACCGCGAGCACGAAGGCCGCGAGCGCCAGGTTCTCCGGTGCCCCGAAGTCCGTCGCGCCGACCCCGCCCGCCGCCCAGCCGCCGGCGACCGGCAGCAGCGAGACGCCGATGACCAGGATCACCGTGCCGGTCACCAGCGGCGGGAAGAAGCGCAGGAGCCTGCCGAACACCGGCGCGAGCAGCATGATCGCCAGGCCCGCGACGATCACCGAGCCGTAGACCGCGGGCAGTCCGCCGCCCGTCGTCGCGATCAGCACCATCGGCGAGACGGCCGCGAACGTGCACCCCTGCATGACCGGCAGCCGTACCCCGAACCGCCAGAATCCGACACACTGGATCAGCGTCGCGACACCGCACACCAACAGGTCGGCGGTGATGAGATAGGCGAGGTCGGCGGGCGACAGCTTCAACGCCCCGCCCACGATCAACGGGACCGCCACGGCCCCCGCGTACATCGCGAGCACGTGCTGCAGGCCGAAGGCGGCCAGTTGCCGTATGTGAGGCACCTCGTCGACGGGGTGCACAGCTGCGGTCGTGGCCATGTGGACTCCAGGGCGGCAGGAAAGGCGGCATCCGAACAGCACGAGACCGTAAGGGACTTGCACAATCTGTTGATTGCCGTGTCGTTGCCGGAGTGTGTCATGTCCATCCACGATCCGGGACCCCGTCGGCGCTTGCGAAGAGGTCCGGCGCCCGCTCTGCCTCCTCGGCCACCGGCGCCGCCCCGCCGAGCGGCCCGGGTCCCACCCGCCGCGCCTGGCCAGAGTCGATGTCAGAGGTCCCTGCGAAGATCACTGGCATGGAGCTTCCCACCGCCCTTGCCGGGCTCGACGAACACCCCTGGGCCACCGTCCGTCACGCCTACGGCCCCGCCGAGGACCTCCCCGGGCTGTTGCGCGCCTTCGCCGAGGGCGGTGAGGGTGCCGACGAGGCACTGGACGAGCTGTACGGCTCGATCGTGCACCAGGGCACCGTGTACGCGGCCGGCATCGACGCCGCCCCGTACCTCGCCCGGATCGCCGCCTCCGGCCGGCAGACCGTCGACGCGCTCCTGCTGCTCGGCTGCCTCGCCGAGAGCGAGGACGAACACGCTGTCGAGCCCGGCGCGGTCCGAGCCGCAGTGACCGCCCAACTGCCCCTGCTCGTACCGCTGCTGGCCGACGAGGACGCCGCCGTCCGGCAGGCGGCCGGCTGGACGGCCGGCCACACCCGGGACGCCCGCACCGCCCTGCCCGCCGTCCGGGCCCGCCTGGCCGCCGAGACCGAGCCCGCCGTCCGGGCCGAACTCCTCACCGCGTACAGCCGGTTGGACCGCGCGGGCGCCGTCGCCGAGGCCCGCGCCCTGCTCGGCCCGGACACGCCCGCACCACTGCGCCTGGCCGCCGTGTTCGCCTCGTTGGACGCCGGGGAGCCGTGGCTCGCCGCGCACCGCGACGCCGTCCTCGGCCTGCTGCCGGCAAGTGAGACGGCCAGGTCCGGCCACTCGGACGAGCACCGGGAGCCGCTGCGCACCATCGTCGGGATCCTCCTGCGACGGGAAACCGGCACGGACCGCGAAAGTGCCCTCGCGCTGGTCGACGCCGCGCTGCGGGACGAGCGCCCCGAGGCGCGGGCCGAGGCGCTGTGGGCGGCCGACCACGCCTGCACCCTGTCCCGCAGCGCCCCACGGCGGCTGATCCCCGCGATCGCCCCGCTCGCCGCCGACCGGACGGCCGCCCAACTGCTGGGCAAGCTCGGCCCCGCCGCCGCCGGGGCGGCGCCCGTCCTCGCGGAACTCGCCGCGCAAGCGGACGACGAGGCGGCCGACCAGGCCCTCGCCGCGCTCGTCCTGGTGGCGCCCCGGACCGCCGCCCCGCTGCTGGCCGCGGCCCTCGGCCGGCGCCCCCGCGCCATGCGGTACGCCGCCGGATCCCACGCCCCGGCCGACGCACCCTTCCCGTTCGCCCCGGACCTGCTCGCCGCGGTCCGCGCCCGCCTGGCCGCCAAGGCGATGGAGCGTCCCGAGGGGCGCAAGGACTGCGGTTGCCCGACCACCGAAGACCACAACGACACCGCCCAGCTGGTCCACCTGCTGCGGCAATGGGGTCCACAGGCCGTCGAGGCACTGCCCGAACTGTGCGCCGTCCTGCCCCGGTTCCAGTACGCCGCCACCGCGATCACCGCCGTGGCCGTCGGCACAGGACCGGAGCAGCGCGAGCAGGCCGCCACCGCCCTGCGGGCCGACGCCGGGAAGCTGTTCATGGCACAGGCGCTGCACGGGCTGACCGGCGAGACCGAGCCGCTGTTCGCCGCCGCCGAGGCGGCTCTCGCCCCTGGTGCGCGCGGCGTCGTCGAGGGCGCCCGCGCCCTGGCCGGCCTCGGCCCGGCGGCCGCCCGCCTCGCCCCGGTCCTGCGCACGGCGCTGGGCCGCGCCGTCGACCGCGACACCACGCCGGAGCTGGACACCGACCTCGCCCTGGCGCTCGCCCTGTGGCGGATCACAGGTGAGGCTGCCGAGGTCGTCCCGGTGCTGGCCTCGGTGCTCGACGGAAGCGAGGGCCGGCCGTGGTTCCGCTGGACGGCCGCCCGCGCCGCCCGCGAGATCGCCGCGCTGGGCCCGGCCGGGCGCCCGCTGACCGCCCGGCTCCAGACTCTCCTCGACGACCCGGCCCAAGCACCCTCGGCGGTCCTGGGGCTGCTCGCCGTCGCCGATCCGGCCGCCCTCGACCACGCCCGGCTCGCCGAGGCGGCACTGCACTCGGCCGAGACCCGCGCCGACCCCAGAGGCGCCGGCGCCGCCCTGCGGGCCCTCGGCGCCACCGCCCTGACACCGGAGCAGCACGACCGGCTGGCCGCACTCGCCACCGGGGACCGCCGCCTGATCGTCTCCGGGTCCGACCACGCGATGATCCGCGAGGACGAACAGCTGCGCGCCGCGCTGGCGTCCGTCCTCGACCGGGTCGGCTGAGGCCCGAGTCCTCTCTCCCGGATGTCGCCGGGTGCCCGGACTGCCGGATCCCGCCAGGCCCCCGACGCCGCGCGCTCGGGAAGATCCGGGAGAGAGGGCCCAAAGGGTGTCTCTCCGGTCGTCGCGGACCCGCGGGGATCGGTGAGAGAGACACCCCCCTGGACCATCCCCGCGGGCGCGTAGGGGCGTGTGTTGAGCGCTTGTCCCGTACGCCATCGACCCAAGCAGAGCCAAGCAGACGCGGCCCATGGCGTACGAGACGGGAGCTGGAGAGCGCTGTGGTTCTTACCGAAACCGAAGCGGGCCGCATGACCTCGGGTGTGACAATCATTGCTCGAACAGTCCAGGAGGAGACCTTGAACCGGACAGAGCTGGCATGGACTTGGAAGCGTTGGGTCCAGGTTGCCGTCTTTCTTGCTTGGGGAATCGTGGTCGGGCAAAGCCATGGTGACGGTTGGTGGTTCTTTTTCAGCTTCCTGGTCTTGATCGCGCAACTTGCGTACCTGCCCCGCACTGCGCCGTTCCGTCGGATGAAGCCCGGCAGTGTCGACTGACAGGTTGCCCGGGAGCAGGGCTTGTCAAAACGGTGTCCCCCAGGTGACACCAACGGCTGACACCGACAAGCGCGAACAGCCCCGGCCGAGGCCGAACCTCAGTGGACGGTCGACCGAAGTGTGCAGCCGGCCAGGCAGTTTCGTTTGGATCACCGCACCGGGTGATCGATGCCGCCTACGAACGCCGGTCCGTGATCGTCACCTCGAATCTGCATCCGGCAGGCTTCGATTCGATCATGCCTAAGACATTGGCCACGGCCGCCGTCGGCCAGGTCCTGCACCATGCGCATGTTGTCCTCATCGAGTGCTCGTCCTTGCGGCTGACGCAGGCCACCACCGACCAGGGCGTCGTCCCGCTGAGCCCCGCGAACTGACCCGGTGAACTCACAAGGCCGGCTCCGGGAGATGCCCCAGGTGCTCGATGACGCGCTGGCGCAGCAGCAGATACTCATCCCAGCGGCGCAATGGACCAGGCGGACGCTCGACCACACGAGCTGCGGTGATCACCTGCCCCAACAGGAACTGTTCGCGCGTCACGTCGAGTTCGACGCCACTGGGCAGCCGATTCCACCAATGAAAATTATGCTGGACACCATCGAGATACACGTCGCCGACCATGAGGTCACCACCGAGGACATCGTTGATGACCAAGGCCGTGATGTCGCAGTGCCCCCAAGCAGGGTTGTCCGGCATCCAATCCGGCTGATCGTCCGGCGAGCAAGTATCGGCAGCCCAGCTGGCACGTAGGGCCCTGTCGAGGTCAAGCAGATTCCACGGAGTCATGGCGGCAGCATCGCAGCCACCACTGACACCTAATTCCTTGCTGACGGATCGTGGGAGCCAGGCTGCTGCTGCTCATGGTCCGTTCGAATGCCAGAGAAGCATGCCTTTCACCTGCCGGGACCGTCCAGGGCTCCCGATGGGTCGGCACGCGGTCACGGCACTCGTAACGATGGTGACGTCCCGTGGGCGTCGAACGGATGCCTGACTGACTCCTGGCTCTTGATCCCTCGCGGTAGAGCGGCGGCGTTCGGCGTCTTCGGGACCTCACCACTGTCAACACCACGCACTTGATCCCTCGTTGGTTTTGGTGGTGCGAGCTTGCCGCATGGAGACCTCTCGTTACGCCCGAGCCGTCCGAGCTCCGGCAATAGACCGAGGCCCGTGGGGCGCGCTGGTGCCACGAACGGCTAGTGAGGTGGCGGACCTGCCAGTTGGTTGAGTCCTGGAATCAGGTCGCTGCGTGGCCCGCATGTGCTCGTGACCGGCTCAAACACACCGGAACACTGGGGAGGGGCATCTTGATCTACTGCGGAATTGACTGGGCGGAACGAACCCACGACGTCGCCCTGGTCGACGACGTCGGCACGCTGGTGGCCAAGCGGCACATCACCGACGACCCGGCCGGCTACAAGGTCCTGCTGGACCTGCTCGCCGAGTACGGAGACACTGAGGAGAACCCGATCCCCGTCGCGATCGAGACCAGCCGTGGCCTGCTCGCCGCCGTGCTGCGGACCGGGAAGCGGCCGGTGTTCGCCATCAACCCGTTGGCCGCCGCCCGATACCGCGACCGGCATGCCGTCTCCCGCAAGAAGTCCGACCCCGGCGACGCCCTCGTCCTGGCGAACATCCTCCGCACCGACATGCACGCCCACCGGCCCCTGCCCGACGACAGCGACCTGGCCCGCGCCATCGCGGTCCTGGCCCGGGCCCAGCAGGACGCCGTCTGGAATCGACAGCAGCTCGCCAACCAGCTCCGCTCCCTGCTGCGCGAGTACTGCCCCGCCGCGTCAGCGGCTTGCGCCAAGTGGGACAACGGTCTGTGCCGCCCGGAGTCCCGCGAGCTCCTCAAGCTGGTCCCCACGCCTACCAGAGCTGCCCGCCTGACGCGCCCGCAGATCACGGCCGCACTCAAACGAGCCGGCCGTAAGCGCGGCATCGAGGCCTTCCGCCAGGACTGGGCCCACCAGCCGCCCCTGGTCGAGGACGCGCTGGGCAGGCAAATGCTCGCTCTCCTGGGCCAGCTCACGGCCGCCTGCACCGCCGCGGACGAACTCGCCCAGGCGGTGGAGGAAGTCTTCCCGCAGCATCCTGACGCGGAGATCATCCTCAGCTTTCCCGGCCTCGGCACCCAGCTCGGTGCCCGAGTGATGGCCGAGATCGGAGACGATCGCACCCGGTTCGCCGACGCCCGTGGCCTGAAGGCATATGCCGGCGCCTCACCCATCACCGGGGCCTCGGGGAAGAAGTCGAGCATCACCCGGCGCTGGGTGAAGAACGACCGCCTCAACCATGCGGGTTATCTATGGGCTTTCGCGTCCCTGACGGCCTCCATGGGAGCCAAAGCCCACTACCGGCGCCGACGCGACGAGCACTCCGACTGGCATGCCGCCGCCCAGCGTAATCTCTTCAACCGGCTGCTCGACCAGCTCTACCACTGCCTCAAGAACCGCCGGCTGTTCGACGAATTCGCCGCTTTCCCGCCTTCGGGCGAAGCCCTTGGTGTGGCGGCCGCATAGGCCGAGGACCGATCAAGCCGGGGGTTTCACCCAGGGAGCCAGACGTTCCCCGACTGCCAGATTCTCGCGCCAGTACCGGAAGACGGTTCCCTTGACGATTTCGAGCTGCCCGGCCGCGACCAGGCCGGAGGCAAGACTCGCCCCACCCGCATCGGCCTCGAAGGCAATCAGTACGGGAGGTGTGTCACCGACCTGCCGGGCAATGAGTCGCAGCTCTTCAGGCGTCGGCGCACGAAACACCGGGTCCTGGAAGGCGGCCGGGCACGTGACGAAGACCGGGTCGCTGAACACCAGCTCCAGGCCGTGGGCATACGAGATGTCGTGCCCGGCGCCCAGACGCAACCGCCCGGGGTTCCAGGCGACAATGTCCCAATCCCACCATGCCCCTTCGGGAAGCTCGATCACGGCTCGTTGCCCGCCCTGGACCGCGCCGTCAATCGGGAATCACCAAGCCAAGCTCACGCAGCCGCGGAAGGCAGACCTCCAGGCACGCCTCCAGAGAGACGGCGTCCGTGCGAACCAGGAGATCATCCCGAAACGGAGCCCCGCTCGCGACGAAGGTCCAGGGCTTCGTCGCATCGCGCATGCGCTCAGCATCGACCTTGAACAACACCGTCACACCCTGCTCTGCCAACGACTCCATGACCCGTGCGACGTCCATCGCACCCTCACCCCCTGCCTGAAATCGAACAGCCAGAAGGCTACACCGGCCTCTCACGACCCCGGCTTGACTGCTTAGCCCCGTGAGGTGTCCACCGCCAACCGAGCGACGAATACTCGTACCGGACAGGGAGATCAGCTGTCCGCCTGCAAGAACCTGAGATGACCGCTCACCCGGACGGCCCGCTGCCCGTGGACAGGCGGGCCCAGCGGCGAGCAACAGGCCCCCCCTGGCGCAGCGGCGCCGTGCCGGGACAGCGCGTCGGGACGCCGGAACCGGAGCCCGGCGGCAGATCGGGCCCGGAACGACGGACAACGGGGCGCGGCGAACCTCGGACCGAACGCACAGCCGGACCCGGGGACCTCGCCGAACTCCGAGCAGCACGACGGCGAGCGGACCGCAGCGGGGGCGCCGGGACGGGCGCGGCACGGCCCCCGAGGCAGGCCCGGCCACCCGGCCGGCGGTCCGTGCGGGCCAGCGGGCCGGCGGGCCCACCCCGTCCGAGCCCGAACAGCGGGGCGCGGGCACAACACCGGCCGGACCGACGCCGGACAGCGGCGGGGACCGGGCTGGCACACGACGGCAACAGCAGTAACGGACGGGACCGGGAACAGCGCGGGCCCCGCGAACAGCGACGCGACGCGGACCACGACGGCAAGGCCCCAACACGGCCGTGCAGCAGGTGCGGCGGCTAGGCAGTGTCGTCAAAGTGATCTTGAATTGTGGATCATGGCGGGGTGATACGCCGTCATGAACTGTCCGACGCCGAGTGGGAGCTGTTGGAACCCCTGCTGCCAAGGCCGGCGAAGGGGCGTCCGTGGCTGGACGACCGGACCGTACTGAACGGGATCGTGTGGAAGTTCCGGACCGGGGTGGCCTGGCGGGACGTGCCCCCGAGGTACGGCTCCTGGGCCACCCTGCACACGCGCTTCCGGCGCTGGGCCGGGGACGGAACCTTCGACCTGATGCTGCAAGCCGCGCAGCCCAAGGCGGACGCGACCGGCGATATCGACTGGCTCGTGTCGGTCGACTCCACCATCGTCCGGGCACACCAGCACGCCGCCGGGGCGCGAAAAGGGGGCCCCAGAACCAGGCGCTCGGTCGCTCGCGGGGCGGGCTGACCAGCAAACTGCACCTGGCCGTCGACGGCAAGGGGCGACCGCTTGCCCTGGTCCTGACCGGCGGGAACACCAACGACTGCACCCAGTTCACCACCGTCCTGGACGCGATACGAGTGCCCCGGATCGGACCGGGACGGCCCCGGGTCCGTCCCGATCACGTCCTTGGGGACAAGGGCTACAGCTCGAAGGCGATCCGCGACGGGCTGCGGCGTCGCGGGATCGGGCACACCATCCCGGAGCGGGCCGACCAGGTCGCGAACCGACTGCGGCGGGGGCGACTCGGCGGCCGCCCGGTGACCTTTGACCGCGAGTTCTACAAGCACTGCAATGTGGTCGAACGGGCCTTCAACCGGCTGAAGGAGTGGCGCGGCATCGCAACCCGCTACGACAGACACCCCGACCGCTACCAGGCCGCGATCACCCTCGCCAGCACACTCATCTGGCTCGATAAATGATCGACAAGACACCCCCTAGTCCGTGCGCGCCGCTTCCAGCAGGGTGTCCCAGTCGGCCAGTTTGACCACGTTGCGCCCCAGCCGGGCGCCGAGTTCCGCCTCCGCGCGCTCGATCGACAGCCATCCCGGCCAGGTCACCGGCTCGATCCCCGCCGCCCGCAGTGCCGGGAGCGGGTCCTCGGGGATCTCCCGGGAGGCGAGCGCGGGCGCGTCCGCGAGCAGTGAGTTCACCGTCTCCTTGGCGCACGGCCGGTTGGTGCCGATGACGCCGGTCGGGCCGCGCTTGATCCACCCGGCGACGTACTCGCCGGGCGACGCCGCGCCGTCCCGCAGGACGCGCCCCTCCTCGTTCGGCACCGTGCCCGCGGACGGGTCGAACGGCAGCCCGTCCAGGGCCACTCCGCGATAGCCCACCGAGCGCAGCACCAACTGCGCGGGGATGTCCTCGTACCGGCCCGTGCCCGTCACCCCGCCGTGTCCGTCGGGAGCCGTCCGCTCGAAGCGCACGGCCCCCACCCGGCCGTTCCCGCCCGCGAGGATCTCCACCGGGCGCAGGAAGAACCGCAGGTCGATGTGGCGCTCCGCGTCGCCCCGCGGTGCGGACGCCCAGCCGCGCAGCACCTCCGCGTTGCGCCGCTGCGCCGCGGGGAGCGCGGAGAGGTCCGCGAACGCCGGGTCCAGCGCCAGGTCCGCCGGATCCACCCGGACTGCGGTGTCCGGGAGCCCGCCCAGCTCGCGCAGTTCCTTGGTGGTGAAGCGGGCTTGCGTGGGGCCGCGCCGGCCCACCATGTGCACATCGGTGACCCCGCTGGCCGCCAGCGTGTCCAGCGCCCCCTGCGGCATGTCCGTCGGGCGCAGTTCTCCGGCGCCCCGGACCAGCATCCGCGCGACGTCCACCGCCACGTTGCCCACGCCGATGACCACGGCGGACCGCACGTCGCGCAGGAAGCCCTCGTCGGCCGCGTCCGGGTGCGCGCTGTACCAGGACACGAACTCCGTCGCCGACCAGCTGCCCGGCAGATCCTCGCCCGGGATGCCGAGCCGGCGGTCGGTCGCGGCGCCCACGCAGTACACGACGGCGTGGTACATCTCCCGCAGCCGCTCCACCGGGAGCCCGTCCGGGCCGCCGACCTGGACGCCGCCGAGGAACCGCACCCGGTCGTGCTCCAGCACCGTCCGCAGATTGCCCTGCAGGGACTTGATCTTCTCGTGGTCCGGGGCGACGCCGTAGCGGACCAGACCGAAGGGGCACGGCAGCCGGTCCAGGACGTCGACATGCACCTCGGGATCCCGCTCGACCAGGCTCTGGGCGGTGTAGCACCCGCTCGGCCCGGAGCCGACGACGGCGACACGCAGCACGGCGGTACTCCTCACCCCGGAGGCATCAGGAGAGTGCCCTGACGGCTCCAGCATGGCACTGCCCCGCCCTGGGCGGCAGGGGCCGGCGGGGTGACGCGGACGCGTGTCCGTTCGTATGGAATGTGATCATGCGGTTACGTTGCGTATGTGTTTGAAGCATCTTTCCTTCATCTTTCCGATCGGCCTGTGGAAACCGGCGCGGTGTCCGTGTGGCCCGCCTGGGAGGTGACGGAACAGAGCGGCGCCACGTCCTGGTTCCAGGTGCGGCTGGCCTTCCCCGACGGCGCGTGTGTCGACGCGCTCGCCGTGGTCGCCGGGGGGCGCGTCTCCATCGAGGACGTCAGGGCGCGGCCCGCCCTCTCCCTCGCCGATCTGACGGTGCTCGCCGACTGGATCGAGGAGCCGCTGTTCGAGGCGTGCGGGGCGAAGATCGAGGAGGCCCAGGGGACGCGCGGGGCGCTTGAGGCACCCGAGGTGCATGGGGTGCATGGGGCCTGTGATCCGGACGCCCGGGGCGGGGCGGACGCGTGGGATGAGCCGCACGCGGGCGGAGCGGCGTCGGCCGGGCCGTACGTGTGGGACACCTACTGGGGTGCCGACGGTTACTTGGGCGCTCCGGATGCCGAGGGCGCGGAGAACTCCGAGCCCCCCGTAGGCGCTGAACGTGCCGACGGCGCCGAGTGCACCGGTGACACCGTGATCGCCGAGTACGCGGAGTGCGATGAGGGTGCGGTGGGCCCGGGGAGCGGCACGTCCGGCGGTGCGCGGCGGGCCCGGCCGGCGTGGCCGCGCGGCCTCGAAGGGTGCCGGCTCGCCTCCGAGGAGTATCGGGCGGCGCAGGAGCAGGGTTTCGATCCGGTGCTCGCCGTGATGTACGCGACCGGGCACAGCCGCCGGCGTTCCCTCAAGCTGATCGCCCAGGCGCGGGACGCCGGATTCCTGACGCCCCGGCATCTGCGCCGCTGACCGCCGGTGCCGACCGTGGCTAATCCGCGCGTTCGTGCGCGCGTTTCTCCGTGCGCTCGTCCGCCCGCTCCTCCGTGCGCTCGTCCGCCTGCTCCTCCGCGCGATCGTCCGCCCGTTCGTCCGCCCGCTCCTCCGTGGCGAAGAACCGTGACGGGTCCTGGGCCGGAGCCGTTCCGCAGGCGTCGCTCTCCGGCGGCATGCCGGACGTCCAGTCCAGTCCGTACCGCTCGAACAGCTCGGCCCGGAGCACCGGTACGGGCATCGGCACCCCCGGCACCAGCGCCGCGAACACCGCCCCCATCAGTACGGCGCGCAGCAGGGGGTAGTCGGCCGTCACGTTCTCGGAGCCGTACCGGGCCACGGTGTCGCCGAGCAGCTCCGACAGCCGGCGCTGCTCCGGGCACTGGACGAACCCCTCCGCCTGGAGCAGTCCCGCCATGTGCTGGCGCATGAGCACCGGCCGGTCCCGCGCGAGGCCCAGGATCGCGTCGATGGCCCGGGCCAGCCGCTCCCGTCCGTCCTCGGTACGAGGCTCGCGCTCCAGCGCCTCCTCCAGCGTGCGATGCATCAGGCGGTGCACGGCGGACTGCACCAACTGGCGCTTGCCGGGGAAGTAGTACGACACCAGTCCTCGCGCCGAACCCGCGCGATCCGCGATGGCGCCCAGGGTGGTGGCCTCGAAGCCGCGCTCACCCACCACTTCGAGCGCCGCCTGAAGCAGTCGCTCCCGGGAACGCCGCCGCATCTCTTCGTTGACCGAGGCGCTGCGCGGGGACATTGTGAAACTCCTGCGTTGACTGGCTATCAGCCAACTATACTCATGGCATGGGGCACCGCTGCGAGCGGGGCCTGTTCAAGGCTGCCGTCCGTCTGGGGCGACGCGGGGGATCGTCTCAGACGGACGGCTCTGCTGTGCGTGTTTCGCCGGTGTCGCGCAACACGGTCCGGAAACAGTGGAGTTGGCGCCCGTGTGCGTTCACCGGCTCGCGCACGTCGGGCGGTTCGGGTGGGGGCCCTACACGAGTTCCAGCACCGGCAGCAGCGCGTCCGGCCGTTGCGCCACCGGCAGGGCGTCCACGAAGTGCACCCGGCAGCCCAGCGCGGCCGCGCCGGCGTCCGCCCGCCTGTCGTCACCGACCATCACCACGCGCCGCGGATCGGTGTCCAACTGCGCGCAGGCGACGGCGAAGAGACGCGGATCCGGCTTCTGCACCCCGTGCTCGTACGACAACGCGTACGTGTCCACGTAGGCGTCGAGTCCGTGCTCGCGGAACACGGGACGCAGGTCCCAGCCGATGTTGCTGACCACGCCGACGGCGATCCCGCGGTCCCGCAACGTTCCCAGCGCCTCGGCGGCGTCCGGGTACGGGGTCCACGCGGCGGGGGACATGTGCCGTTCGTACAGGGCGTCGTACAGGCCCGGTTCGGGCAGCGGGACGAGGCGGGACAGGCCGGTGAAGGCGGCCCGGTGCAGTTCGGCGCTCTCGTCCCGCACCGCCCAGACCTCGGCGAGAGCGTCCGGTATCCTCCGCGGGCCGGCCCCGCCCGGCAGGGCTCCGACATCCTCCAAGGCCCTTACGGTCTCATCGAGTTCGGCGTCCGGGAGATGTACGTCCCTCTCCGCGAGCGCGGCGCGCAGCCACGACTCGGCGGACTCGGCGCGGAACAGGGTGCCTGAGAAGTCGAACAGCACAGCGCTCATGCGGCGGGACTCTACTCCGGCCGCCGTGAGGGGCGGTGGCCGCCGTCGACGCGCGGCCACTCGTACACCGCCACGGCGGCCGTCACCATCAACGCCCCCAGCAGCCAACCGCCGAGCACGTCCGAGGGCCAGTGGACACCGAGCCACACCCGGGTCAGACCCACACCGGCCACCGTGACGACCGACGCCGCTACGGCCGCACCCCACAGGGCCGTGCTCGCCGTGCGCCGACGGAGCAGCCACAGCAGCAGGCCGCAGACCACCATGGCCGTCATGGCGTGACCGGAGGGGAAGGCCGCGTAGCGCGCGCTGTCCACCGGGTCGGGCCACACCGGGCGCGGCCGCCCGACCGCGGCCTTCATCACCTGCTGCACGCCCGCCGCCAGGGCGCAGGTGAGCACCAGCCACAGCGCCGGCCACCAGGCCCCGCGCCGCAGGATCAGCCACAGCGCGGCTCCCGCCGCCAGCAGGCGCATCGTCAGCGGATCCCACACCCAGTCCGTCAGGACACGGAAGACGTGGGTGACCCCGCTGTCGCGGACCGCCCAGCGGTGTGTCGTACGGGAGACGGCGCTGTCCAGGGCGAGCAGGGGATGCCAGTGCGTGGCGACCAGCGCCACCAGGAGGGCGGAACAGACGGCGAGCACGGCTGTCGCCCGGGCCGCGGCGCGATGAGCCGGCGTACGGGGTCCGGGGCGTCCGGGGCCGGACGGTCGGTGGGGCATAGGGCGATCCTGCTGCACACGGTGGCCGCTGCCGGTCCGTGCGCCGCGAGCCCGGCGTGTCACATCGTCAGGAGCATCGCCACCGTACCGATCCCCATCGACACCCGGCACGCCCGCGCCAGTTCGGGACGGTCGCCCCAGCGCAGCGGCCCGGAGCCGCCCGCCGCACCGGCGGTCGGCACCAGCCGGGCCCCGGACAGCAGGACGTAGCCGGTGAAGTAGAGCAGCAGCACACCGGTCACGGCCGGTACGCCGGCGCCGATGTGCGCGTGGGCGTGGGCATGAGAGGCGGGCGACGTGGCCATGACGAGGGCCATGTAGACCATCGCGGCCGTCCCCATCAGATGGTGCAGATGGTGGGCGTCGCGCCGGGCCGCCCACAGCGTGCGCAGCGCCGCGGCGCCGAACACGGCCGCGTACAGCGGCCACGTCCAGTGCGGCGGCGCGAACACCGTCGCCGGTACGGCCATCGCGGCCATGCCGAACCCCATGAGAGCCTCGCCGCCGGCCGCGCGACGCTGCTCCTCGACCCCGCTGCGCATCCGCAGCAGACAGTAGGAGCCGGCAGCCGCGCACAGCGCGACCAGCAGCCAGGCCGGCGACACCGGTCCGTGCACGCGCACCACCCCCCGCTCGACGGTCGGTCGAGAGTTGCGATGCCCACGCCATGCGGAGCGCAAGCAAGCGCAAGGGTGTACACGGGGAGCATGCGGAGGAGCGCGGGCGGTGAGCGGGGCCGATGCGCCGGAGCCCAGGGTTAAGTTTTACGAGTAAAACACCTGCTAAGTTCATCCTATGAGCAGTGCCATCCACCGTCGGCTTCCTCTCGCCGGGGCGCTCCGCCTCGGGCCGCCCTCCGCGATCTGGTTCAAGCCCGCGCTCAGCGTGGTCGCCGCCACCGCGCCGCCCGATCTCCTCCTGCTGGCGCTCGGCCGCCTCGACCTCGCCCTCTACACGACGGCGGGCTCCCTGTGCGCGCTGTACGCCCACAGCCGGCCCTACGCCGCCCGTGCCCGCACCCTGGCGCTGGTGGTCCTCGGCATGACCGGCGGACTCGCCGCGGCGCTGCTCGCCGCGTCACTGACCAGTGACACCGTGGTACTCGTCACCGTCGGCGCCCTCCTGGCGGCGGCGCAGAAGGCGGTGTGCGACGCGACCCGGATCGGGCCGCCCGGCAACGTGGTGCTCGCCTTCGTCAGCTCCGCCTCGCTCTTCGCACCCCAGACCGTCGGCCAGGTCCCCGGGCACGTCGGCCTCGCACTGGCGGCCGGCGCCTGGGCATGGCTGGTCGGAATGGCCCCCGTCCTGGTACGCCCCTACGGCCCCGAGCGCCGCGCCGTCGCGCAGGCCCTCGACGCCACCGCCGCGTACGCCGTCGCGCACGGCGCCGGTGAGCACCAAGTCCGCGCCCGCACCGCCGCGACGGCCGCCGTGTGCGCCGCCCGGCAGGCCCTGCCCGGCGCCCCGACCCGAACGGACACCGTCCGACGCGCCCTCGAACGACTCCTCGTCCGAGCCGAGGTCGCGCTCGCGGCCCCCGCCGAGGCCGATTCGGAGCGACTGCGGGCCTGGGCGGGCGAGGCGCGTGGGGCCGGTCGTGCGGGGTTGGTCGACACCGGCACGGGTACCGGCGCCGCTGCCAACGCCAACGTTGCTGCCGCTGCCGCTGCCGCTGCCAACGCTGGCACTGGCACTGGCGCCGGCCTGGTGACCGCTACCGGCGCGGACGTGGTGGCTGGCATCGGCGCGGAGACGGTGGCCGGTGTCGGCCCCGTCGCCGCACGGCACCGCCCGCGCGTGCGCGAGCGCTTCGCCGCCGTCATCCCCGTCGCCACGCGTACCGTGCTCGGCTGCGCCCTCGCCGGGTACGCCGCTCTGGCCCTCGGTGTCGGCCGCCCCTACTGGGCCCTCGTCACCGCGGCCTCCCTCTACCAGGCCAACGTGACCCTCATCTGGAGCCGGGCGGTGCAACGGGTCGTCGGCAACCTCCTCGGCGTTCTCGTCTTCGCCGCCGTCGCGCCGCTCGCCCACCTCCACCCGGCCGCCCTCGTGCTGTGCTGCCTCGCGTTCAGCTTCGGGGCCGAGGCGCTGATCGCCCGCAACTACTGGCTCGGCAGTGTCTGCGTCACGCCGATGGCGCTGCTGATCACCGAGTTCGGCCACGCGCAGGATCCCGGGCGGCTGATCGGCGAGCGGGTCGCGGACACCGTGCTCGGCGCGCTGGTCGGCTTCGTCGCGGCCGTCGCGGTCACCAACCGGCGGGCCGGAGCCCGCGTCGGACCCGCCCTCGCCGCGGCCGAACGCGCCCAAACGCACGCCGCACACCTGATGGCGGGCGCGCGGACCGGGTCCGGTTCCCTGGAGGCCGCCCGCCGCGCCCTCACCGTCGCCCTGGCCGACCTGCGCGCCACGGCCGACACCGCGTCGGGGGAGTGGTGGCAGCGCCCGCTGTCCCGGGAGCGGGTCGCTCTCGTCGAACAGCGCGGACACCGTACGCTCGCGGCGACGGTACGAAGCCGGGGGACCGCGCCGCCGGCCCAGGGGGTGTCTCCCCCAGGGGGCGTCCCTCCCTGGGACACCCGCACCACGACGGAGAGCGCACAGGCATGACGGAGGACGCACAGGCATGACGGCGACGAACGGGAGGCCCGAGGCCAGGGAAGCCGGGGAAGCCGGGGAGGCCAGGGAAGCCGGGGAAGCCGGCGGGAACGGAGAGCCCGGGGAGGCCACGGAGCAGCGGATCCCGGCGGCGGCGCACGCCGACGCGGCGGACACCCGGACCGTTGCGGGGGGCGGGGCGGAACAAGGAGCCCCCACGGGGCAGTCGTCCTCGCCGGGCGACACCGTCGCCGCCGTGGTCAGGCAGTGGCAGGCCGTGCACCCCTGGCTGAACACCGGCCCGATGGAGGTCATCGGCCGCATCAACCGCTGCGCGGCCCTCCTCCAGCAGGCCGAGGACGCGCCGCTGCGCCGGGCCGGCCTCAGCCGCCCGGAGTTCGACCTGCTCGGGGCACTGCGCCGGACCGGCCACGAACTGACCCCCGGCGAACTGGCCAGGGAGACCTTCTCCTCCGGAGCCGCCGTCACCAAGCGGCTCAAGAGCCTCACCGGACGCGCCCTGGTCGAACGGCGCGGCGACACCCGGGACCGCCGCGTCGCCCACCTCCGCCTGACCGACGCCGGACGCGACCTCGTCGACCGCATCCTGCCCGAGCAACTCGCCTACGAGACGGCCGTACTCGCCACCCTCGCCCCCGGCGAACAGGGCGAACTGGCCGCACTGCTCGGCGATCTGCTCGGCACCCTGGAGGGCCGCATGAGCGCACTGCGCTCCTGAGGACTCTCCCGCCGGTCGGCCGGCCGCCTCAGCGGAACTCGTGGACCACCTGGATCTCGCCGACGATGTGGGCGTTGAAGTCGTCCAGTTCCTCGGCCGGAACCCAGAGTTCGAGGATCGTCCGCCCGCCGGCCTGCTGAACGGGATACCGGCTCAGGAACTCCGACTCGACCTCGAAGCGCGTGACGAACCCGGCGCCGTCGTGCTTCACGTTCCAGTCCCGCGCGATCCTGACCGCGTAGTCCTCGTTCAGGACCGGGTAGAAGATCGGCTGCTCGGGCAACCGGGGCGGCCAGGCACGCCAGTCGAGCTCCCGGACCAGGTCCAGCTCCGTGGGGCCGGTGGGGCGCCACAGGGTCGTCGTCGCTCGCCGGCTGGTCATCCGCATCACTCTCTGGACGTGGCCCGCGGTCACGGCGGGTCGGGAGACCGGACGATACCGGCACCGCCGACCCGACAGCCACGCGGTTTCCCCACCCCGGCCGGCTTCCGTGACCAGCGGTCACCGGACAGGCCTCAGGGCAGGACACCCCCTGGGGGAGACGTCCCCTAGGGTGCCGGGGTGATCGTGATGCCGGAGGAGTTCGTACGGAGCACTGTCGGCCGCGAGGGGGAGGCCGGGGCGGTGTGGCTCGCCGCGCTGCCCGGGATCGTGGAGGAGCTGCTGGCGCGCTGGGGGTGCGTGCCGGACGGCGACATCATGCACGGGGGTGTCGGCGTCATCGTCCCGGTACGGCGGCGGGCCGAGGAGAGCGCCGTGCTGAAGGTGTCGTTCCCGCATCCCGGCAACGTCCACGAGCCCGACGCCTTCGCCGCCTGGGGCGGCCGCGGCGCTGTCCTGCTGCGGGAGCGGGACGACGAGCGGTTCGCGATGCTGCTGGAGCGGGTCCGGTCCTCGACCCTGGCGGAGGTCGAGGACGGCGACGAGGTGGTGACGGTCGCCGGGCGGCTTAACCGCCGCCTCGCCGTTCCCGCACCGCCCGGCCTGCCCCGGCTGTGCGAACAGGCCGATGACTGGGAGCGGCAGTTGCGCGGGGACGCCGCGGAACTGCCGCACGCGTTGCCGCGTCAGGTGCTGGACGCCGCCGTGGGGACCGTCCGGGAGCTGGGCCGGGGCCAGCCGGACACCATCGTCCACGGCGACCTGCACGCCCGGAACATCCTGCGCGCCGACCGGGAGCCGTGGCTGGCCGTCGATCCCAAGGGGTACGTGGGAGACCCCGCATACGACGGGGGAACCCTGCTGAAGTCCCGCGCGCTGACGCTCCTGGAGACGAACGACCTGCGCAGGGCTGTTCACCGCGTGCTGGACGTCTTCGCGGAGGCCGCGGAACTCGACCGCGGACGCGTCCGGCGGTGGGCTCAGTTCCATGCCGTCCGGGCCGCGTTCTGGGGTCGTCGTCACGGTTTCCGTATCGCGCGCGGTGGACCGCGGCTCGACCGGCTCACCGGGTTCGCCGACAGCCTCGCGGAGCTGCTCACCGAACACCCGTAGGCCGTTTCGGCGGGTGGACGACCGGGCCGGCGGGTGGCCGGACGGACGGGGTGGTGGGAGCCCGGGTGCGGCCCGGGGTGCGGCGGCCGGCCGGCCGGGGGTGGAGTTCCCCGGCCGGCCGGCCGTGTGTCGCGTCGGGCGGGTCAGCGGCCGGCGGCCGGGTTCTGTTCCCGCAGGGTCCGCTCCAGCGCGGCCAGGCCGTCCGCGTAGATGCCGTGGAACAGGGCCACGGCCTCCTCGTCGCTGGTGCCGGCCGGGGTGAAGGAGCCGGACCACTCGATCCGCGCGGAGCCCGGCTCGGGGAGCTCGTGCACGGTCAGGGTGGAGAGGTAGCCGGTGACCGGGAAGGGCGCCCGCAGGATGGCGTACGTGTAGCTGCGCGCCTCCTCGTCGAAGGCCTGGAGGCGTTCGACGATCACGTCGCCCTCCTCGTTCTTCAGGCTGCGGACGCGGCCGCCCTCGCTCAGTTCGCTGGCCGGGATGTAGGGAAGCCAGTCCGGCAGGGAGCCGAAGCCGCCGATGAGCTGCCAGACGTGGTCGGGGGAGAAGGGGACGTCGATGGACGTGGTGGTGCCGGCCATGGTGCTGCGGGCCTTTCTCGTGCGAAGGGGACTGTCGGGACGGGTCACTCGGTGGGGAGGGGCGCGTCGGCGGAGATCAGGTTCTCCTCGCGCAGCGCGCTCCAGAAGGCGGCCGGGACGGTCTCGTGCAGAGCGGCGACGTCCTCGGCGATACGGCTGGGCCGGGTGGCGCCGGGTACGACCGCGGCGGTCGCCGGGTGGGCCAGGGCGAACTGCAGGGCCGCCGCCTTGATGCTGATGCCGTGCAGGGCGGCGAGGGCCTTGATCCGCTCGACCTTCTCGATGATGGCCTGCGGGGCCTCCTGGTACTCGAAGTGCCGGCCGCCGGCGAGGACACCGGAGCTGTAGGGGCCGCCGACGACCATGTCGACGTCCTGCGCGACGGCGGCCGGGAGCAGGCGCTCCAGGGCGCGGTCGTGGTCGAGCAGGGTGTAGCGGCCCGCGAGGAGGAAGGCGTCCGGCTTGGGCTCGTCCAGGTCGAGGGTGAGCTCGATCGGCTCGACGCGGTTCACGCCGAGACCCCAGCCCTTGATGACACCCTCGTCCCGCAGGCGCTGCAGGACCCGGAAGGCGCCGGTGCGGGCCGTCTCGTAACGGGCCAGCCACTCGTCGCCGTGGAAGTCCTGGGCGATGTCGTGCACCCACACGATGTCCAGCCGGTCCGTGCGCAGCCGCTGGAGGCTGTCCTCGATGGAGCGGAGCGTGGCGTCGGCGGTGTAGTCGTCGACCATCTTGTTGGAACGGCCGTGCTCGAACAGGCCGCCCTTCTCGCCGAGCTCGCGCGCGGCCGGGTCCTCCAGCTCGTCGAAGATCACACGGCCGACCTTGGTGCTCAGCACGTACTCGTCGCGCGGGCGGCCGGCGAGGGCCTCGCCGAGGCGCAGCTCGGACAGGCCGGCGCCGTAGAACGGGGCGGTGTCGAAGTAGCGGATCCCCTGGTCCCAGGCGGCCTCGACGGTGGCCGCGGCCTCCTCCTCGGGGATGGCGCGGAACATGTTGCCCAGCGGGGCGGTGCCGAATCCGAGGGGGCCGGGGAGGAGGGACTTGATACCCATGGAACTGATCCTTCTCTGCATGGCTTTCCGCAGTGTTCGTCACGTTCTGCGACTTCTGCGGTTCTTGCTCTGCCGAGGTTAGGATCGGATATTGAGACTGTCCAAGACTTGCTTGGACACACTTGAGTCCCGAGAGGTCTTACATGCTTGACCTGCGACAACTTCGCTATTTCGTGGTCGTCGCCGAGGAGGAACACGTCGGCCGCGCCGCCGACCGGCTGCACATCTCGCAGTCCCCGCTCAGCCGGCAGATCGCCCAGCTGGAGAAGAACCTCGGCCTCACCCTGTTCGAGCGGAGCCAGCAGCGTATCCGGCTCACCGCCGACGGCCGCGTCTTCCTCTCCGAGGCCAAGGCCCTGCTGCGGCACGCCGACCGGCTGGAGAACCTGGGCCGGCGGCTCGGCCGCGGCGAGGAGGGCGGCCTGTGCATCGGGTACGTCGGCGACGCCATGCACGCCGGCGTCCTGCCCCGCTCCCTGCGCGCCCTGCACGGCGAGCGCCCGGGCATCCACGTGGCCCTCTACAACCTCCCCGCCGCGCAGCAGTTCGAGGGGCTGCGGCAGCGCAGCCTGGACATCGGCTTCGTCGCCGAACCGCCGGCCGAGGACGACCCCGACCTGAGGTCCGCACTGCTCCTGGAGGACCCCCTCCTGCTCGCCCTTCCGGCCGGGCACCCGCTGGCGGACCGCGAGGAGATCCTGCCCCCCGATCTCGACGGCCTGCCGTGGATCGCGGTCGAGAACAGCCAGAACCCGGCATGGCGCGACGACTTCATCGCCGCCTGCGCCGCCTCGGGTTTCACCCCCGACATCCGGATGGAGGCCACCGAACCCCTCACCGCGCTCGGCCTGGTGGCCTCGGGGCTCGGTCTGGCGCTCATCCAGAAGAGCATGCTGCACGGCACCGCCCAGGGAGTGGCCGTGCGTGAACTCCCCTGGTTCAAGAGCTCCGTGCGGCTGTGGGCGGCCTGGCATCACATCGATCTGCGCCCGGTGGTGGCCGCCTTCCGGGAGAACGTCCTGGCGGCGTCGGGCGACTGACGGCCCATCAGGCGGATCGGTCCGCGGCCCGCGGCCGGTCAGATGCCGGGGCGGTACCGCAGTGGATGGTCCTCCGGGACCTCCACCAGGACGACGGGGACGCCGTCCGGGTCGGCGATCCACAGCTCGACCAGACCCCACGGCTCCTTCACCGGCGGCCGTACGATCGCCACGCCCCTGGCCAGCAGTTCCTCGTGCGCCGCCGCCGCGTCCTCGACCTGCAGCCACAGCCGTACCGCGGGCGGCGGCGCGGAGTCGGGAAGGGGTTCGGAGCGGCCGGAGAGCTCCAGGAAGCCGCCGCCGAGGAAGTAGACGGTTCCGCGCTCCGGGCCCGTGCCGAACTCCCGGTACACGGCGAGGCCCAGCTGTTCGCCGTAGAAGGCGCGGGAGCGGTCGGGGTCGACGGGGCGGAGCAGGGTCCGGCTGCCGAGAACATGCACCATGCGACCGGAGCCTACGGCCTGTCCGGCGGATCGGGGGGCAGGCGGGCGGCGGCGCCGGTCCCGCGTCACCGCCCTGCCGGGACGGCGCGTCCGGCGGCACGGTTACCCTCGATCCTGGCTCAGCCGCGCCCGAGATCGGAGACCGACCGCATGGACAGCACCACCACCCCACTGGCGTTCCGCGACGCCGTCGACACCGACGTGGACGCACTCGTCGCGCTCGTGGAGTCGGCGTACCGGGGAGATGCCAGCCGGGCCGGGTGGACCACCGAGGCGGACATCCTGGAAGGGCAGCGGACCGACCCCGAGGGCGTGCTCCAGGTGATCAAGTCGCCCGGCAGCAGGCTGCTGACCGTCGAGCAGGACGGCCGGATCGTCGCCTGCTGCCAGCTGGAGCACCGGGGGGACCACGCCTACTTCGGCATGTTCGCGGTCAGCCCCGCCCTCCAGGGGGCCGGTGTCGGCAAGGCCGTCATGGCCGAGGCGGAGCGCCGGGCCCGGGAGGAGTGGGCCGTCAGCGAGATGCACATGACGGTGATCTCGGTCCGCGACGACCTGATCGCCTGGTACGAGCGGCGCGGCTACCGCCGTACGGGCACCATGACGCCGTTCCCCTACGGTGACGAGCGCTTCGGCATCCCGCAGCGCGACGACCTCCAGTTCGAGCTGCTGGTCAAGCCGCTGGTGTGACGGTCGCGCGCGGCGTGACGTTCATGCGGGGGACCGGCACCGGATCGCCAGGATGAACACGCCACGCCGTCAGGGGCGCGGGTACCGCTCCGGCCGCCGGGCCCCCGGCCCTGCCGCGGCCGGTCGGTGACCGGGGCGCGCGCTCCCGGGGTCAGGCCGTGAAACGGCCCGTGCGTTTGATCTCCGGGTAGTCCGTGGTCGCGCCGTCGAGCTGGAGGGCGCGTACGAGCCTCAGGTGGTCCTGTGTGTTGACCACCCAGCCGATGATCTTCAGATCGGCCGCGCGGGCGTGCTCGACGACCTCCAGGGTCAGCCTGCGGACGTTGAGACAGAGGGTCTCGGCGCCCGCCTCGGTGGCGCGCTCGACCACATCGGTGCCGTAGCGGCTCGCGATCAGCGCGGTGCGCACGCCCGGGACCAGGCGGGCGATCTCGGCGATCGCCTCGTCGTGGAACGAGGAGACCTCGACCCGCGAGGTCAGGTCCCTGCGGTGCATGACCTCGGCCAGCGCACGGGCCGCCGCCACGTCCTTGATCTCCGCCTGCAGCGGCGACCTCACCGTGTCGAGGACCTCCTCGAACACCGGCACCCGCTCCCCGCGGCCCGCGTCCAGCGTGCGCAGCTCCGCGAGGGTCTTCTCGGCGATCGGCCCGGTGCCGTCGGTCGTGCGGTCCACCTCCGCGTCGTGCATGACGACGAGGGCGCCGTCCTTGCTCAGGTGCAGGTCGAGTTCGATCAGGTCGAGGCCGGCTGTCTGCGCGGCCATGAAGGAACGAAGGGTGTTCTCGGGCTCGACACCCATGACCCCGCGGTGACCGATGGTAAGGAAGTTCAAGGTTCAACTCGCTTCCGTCGAGGCGGCGGTGGTGTCCTCGCGTACGGCCGGAGCCGAGCGCCAGGAGCCCGCGGAAGCGACGGGACGTCGTCGTCCGCGCGGCAGGGTCGCAGCCTAATGGGCTGGTTCCGCGATGAACCCGCGTCTGCGCGGGGGATCCGTCCGCGAGGCGCGCCGCGTCTGGCTCATACCCGCCCCCGTTGTCACTCCGACGCGGGCGTGTCGCAGCGGGGTTGACCGGACCGCGGCGAGACGCCGGACCGTGCCGTACGAAGGCCGTCCGGGTACGGCGCAGCGCTCGCGGCAGCGCCGAGTGACGGAGCATTGCAGCGAGTGACGCCGGGCGGCATCGCGGCGGACTGTGAAAGTGAGCGCCGTCACGGTTTGCCACAGGAAAAACATCCGTGACCATGCGGCCGGACAGAATAATTTCCCGAGGGGGCTCTTGCTGGGTGAATCCGGGTATGCATACGGTGTCCATACGCGAGGTTCTCCCGTGGAGGATGGGACATGACGGAAATTCTTGTGCAGGCAGGTACGGGAGAGCAGGTTTCTCCGCAGCCCCGGGTGGTGGACCACTCCGCCTGGCCTGTGCTCAAGGATGCGGTGGAGCAGATTCGGCCATGGCAGTCGAAGGACGGGTCGATCGACTTCGAGGCCGAGGGCGCCCCCGAGCGCTCCGAGGCCGAGGCCGCCGTACGCCGTGTCACGGAGTCGGTCGGGCACCTCTCCCCGCTCCTTCCGCACGACGCCGCCTACCACGAGGCCCTCGTCGCCGACCTGCGCCGCTGGGCCGAGGGCGGTTTCCAGGTGCCGGACTTCCTCGACTCGCTGCTGGCCTTCCAGCCGGCCGCGAGCCGTGCCGACGGTCTGCAGCACCTGGTCGTCTTCCCGATGTACACGCAGAACGGCAACCCGGACCGCAACCTGGAGGCCGTGGTGCTGCGCATGGTCTGGCCCGAGTGGCTGGCCGAGCTGGAGCGCACCCGGTACGACAACCCGCTGTTCTGCGGCATCACGTTCGAGGACTTCACCTCCGGTTACGACACCAACTCCGCCGTCCTCTTCCCCGAGACGATCGCCGTACGCGAGGCGCCGGAACGTTTCTCCTGGGGCGGCATCTTCTGCGACCGCGAGGCCGCGCGCTTCCGCCGGGTCACCGACGCGGCCGTCGGCCTGCTGGGCCTGGAGCTGCCCGAGGACATCGCCGCGATGGTCCACGACCAGAAGCGCTGCGAAGAGGCCTTCGTGCTGTGGGACATGGTCCACGACCGCACCCACAGCCACGGCGACCTGCCGTTCGACCCGTTCATGATCAAGCAGCGCCAGCCGTTCTGGATGTACGGCCTGGAGGAGCTGCGCTGCGACCTCACCGCCTTCAAGGAGGCCGTGAAGCTCCAGGCGGACGGTGTCCCGCAGGCCCGTGACGTGCAGTACGCGGTGCTCTTCGACCGCATGTTCCGCTTCCCGGTCACCGGCGACCGCGTCCGCAACTACGACGGCGTCGGCGGCCAGCTGCTCTTCGCCTACCTGCACAAGCACGACGTTCTCCGCTGGACCGACAACAGGCTCTCCATCGACTGGGAGCGCGCCCCGCAGGTCACCAACCAGCTCTGCGCCGAGATCGAGAAGCTGTACCGGGACGGCATCGACCGGCCCAAGCTCGTGCACTGGTTCGCCGGCTACGAGCTGGTCGCGACCTACCTCGCCCCGCACCCCGGCTCCAAGTGGGCCAAGGGTCCGGACGCCCTGGACCTGACCCAGCCGCCCCGCAAGCTCGTCGACGACGTGCTCGCGGACGAGTTTCCGCTGAGCATGTTCTACGAGGCCCTGTCCAAGAAGCTGAAGCACGTGATCGCCTCCACCAAGGGCATCACGGCGGACCGCGCCGAGCAGGTCGCCGCGTGAGCGACCGTCTCCACCACACCACCGCTGAAGAGAACCAAGAGGGGAAGTCCATGGCGAACGGAGCCAACGGGGCGAACGGGCCGCTCAGCGGCGCGGTGATCGCGGTGGCCGGGGCGGGCGGCCCCGCGGGGCACGCGGCCCTGCGCAGGCTCGCCGAGGCGGGCGCCGTCGTCGTCGGCGCGGACAACGACGCCACCCGCCTCGCGGAGGCCGTGGACGCCGCCCGCTACGCGAACGGCGGCGCGACCGTCGTCGGCGAGACGGTGGACCTGCTCGACCTCGACTCCACCCGTGCCTGGGCCGACCGCATCGAGAAGGAGTTCGGCCGCGTCGACGGTCTCGTGCACCTGGTCGGCGGCTGGCGGGGGAGCAGCTCCTTCGGCGAGACCGACCTCGCCGACTGGGACCTGCTGGAGAAGCTGCTGGTCCGCACGGTCCAGAACACCTCGCTCGCCTTCTACGACGGCCTCCGGCGCAGCGCCGACGGCCGCTACCTGCTGATCAGCGCCGCCGGCGCGTCCAAGCCCACCGCGGGCAACGCCGCGTACTCCGCGGCCAAGGCCGCCGCCGAGGCCTGGACGCTCGCCATGGCCGACGGCTTCCGCAAGGCGGGGGTCGCCGCCGAGGAGGGTGACGGACCCCGGGCCGCTGCTGCCATCCTGGTGGTGAAGGCACTGGTGCACGACGCGATGCGCGCCGAACGCCCCAACGCGAAGTTCGCGGGCTTCACGGACGTCAAGGACCTCGCCGAGGCCGTCGTAGGCGTCTGGGACCGGCCCGCCTCCGAAGTGAACGGAAACCGTCTGTGGCTGACCGAGAAGCCGTGAACCCCACCATGACCGACGCCCGTCGTCATCACGACCCGCAGGTCCGTGGCTTCGCCAGTGACAACTACGCCGGGGCGCACCCCGAGGTGATGGCCGCCCTGGCCCTCGCCAACGGCGGCCACCAGGTCTCCTACGGCGAGGACGACTACACCGAGAACCTCCAGGGGATCGTCCGGCGCCACTTCGGCCCCACCGCGGAGGCCTTCCCGGTCTTCAACGGCACCGGCGCGAACGTCGTCGCCCTCCAGGCGGTCACCGACCGCTGGGGCGCGGTGATCTGCGCCGAGAGCGCGCACATCAACGTCGACGAGGGCGGCGCCCCCGAGCGCATGGGCGGCCTCAAGCTGCTCAGCGTGCCCACGCCCGACGGCAAGCTCACGCCGGAGCTGATCGACCGGCAGGCCTGGGGCTTCGACGACGAGCACCGCGCCATGCCGCAGGTCGTGTCGATCACCCAGTCCACCGAGCTGGGCACGCTGTACACGCCGGAGGAGATCCGTGCGATCTGCGAGCACGCCCACGCGCACGGCATGAGGGTGCACCTGGACGGCTCCCGGATATCCAACGCCGCCGCCTCCCTGGGCGTCCCCATGGGGGCCTTCACCACCGAGGCCGGCGTCGACATCCTCTCCCTGGGCGGCACGAAGAACGGCGCCCTGTTCGGCGAGGCGGTCGTCGTCCTGAACCAGGACGCGGTGCGGCAGATGAAGCACCTGCGCAAGCTGTCGATGCAGCTCGCGTCCAAGATGCGCTTCGTGTCGGTGCAGCTGGAGGCGCTGCTCGCCGGGGACCTGTGGCTGCGCAACGCCGGCCACGCCAACGCGATGGCCCAGCGACTCGCCGAGGGCGTCCGCGCGGTGGACGGCGTGGAGATCCTCCACCCCGTGCAGGCCAACGGCGTCTTCGCCCGGCTCCCGCACGACGTGAGCGAGCGGCTCCAGAAGCGGTTCCGCTTCTACTTCTGGGACGAGAACGCCGGCGTCGTGCGCTGGATGTGCTCCTTCGACACCACGGAGGACGACGTCGACGCCTTCGTGACAGCCCTCAAGGAGGAGATGGCGCGCTAGCGCCGTCCCGCACAGCGGACCGCCCCGCACCATCGCAGGAGCGATGGTGCGGGGCGGTCCGCGTGTGATGTGGGCGTTCCCGTCGTACCGGCCGGACGGTGCGAACCGGTGCGAGCGGTGCCCCGTACGCCGGCGGCGAGGGCGGCGCGCCTCAGCCCGTGAGCTGCGCCAGCGCGGTGAGGGCGAGAGCCGCCGCACCCGCGAGGAGCAGGCTCCCGACGACCAGTTGTACGGCCCCCTGGAACCGCCTGACGGTCGCGAGCGACTCCGGATCCGGCCGTCCGGCGGGGATCCCCACCTCGTCCCGGACGGCGTCGAGGCGTCCGGCGCGCCGCCTGCCGCGCCCGCTCCACAGAGCGACACCGCCGAGCAGGGCCAGGACGGCGGCGTACAGGAACTCCCGGCCGGGCGACTCCGCGCCGGCGAGCGTCAGGAACATCGGTGACATCTCTTCGCTCCCCCCGGAGCGGGCCGCGCTGCTCGTCCGGGCGGGACGGGCGCTCCACTCCACGACGGAACGATCTCACGCCGCCGGGACCGCGCCCGGTGAGAGGTGCCGGGCGGGCCCGAGTTCCCTCCAGCGGGAAGGGGGCGGTGGGACGGTCACGGTCAGGCGTGACGCGGCACCGCCGGGCGCCGGAGTCCGCGCCGTACATCTGACCGCGGAGGCCGCGCTGTACATCTGACCGCGGAGTCCCGCGCGGTACCCCTCACCGCGACGGCGTCCGTGCGGAACACCGGGGCTCCGGCGTCAGTGGGCCTCGGCCGTCTTCAGCTGTTCCAGGGTCGGCGCGGTGCCGCCCAGGTGGGCCGGGAGCCACCAGGAGTCCTCGGCGCCCTTGGGGCGGGCGGGGTAGGCCCGCTGAGCGGCGTCGAGCAGTTCCTGCACGCCCTCGCGCAGGCGGCGCGTGATCGCCCCGGCGTACTGGTCGCGCGGGGCCTCGACGGCCTCGCCGACGCGGATGGTGATCGGGGTGTGGCTGCGCTTGAAGTTGCGCGGCTGGCCCTTGGTCCACAGCCGCTGCGTGCCCCACACCGCCATCGGGATCAGCGGGACACCCGCCTCCTGGGCGAGGCGTGCCGCACCGGACTTGAAGCTCTTCAGGGTGAAGGACTGCGAGATCGTGGCCTCGGGGAAGACACCGACGATCTCACCGGAGCGCAGCGAGTCGAGCGCGTGCGCGTAGGCGGTCTCGCCCTGCCGGCGGTCCACCGGGATGTGCTTCATGCCGCGCATCAGCGGTCCCGAGACCTTGTGGCGGAACACGGCCTCCTTCGCCATGAACCGCACCAGCCGCTTCTGCGGAAGGGCCGCCAGGCCGTTGAAGATGAAGTCCATGTAGCTGATGTGATTGCTCACCAGCACGGCGCCGCCCGAGCGCGGGATGTTCTCCGAGCCCTTGCAGTCGATCTTGAGGTCCCACACCTTGAACAAGGTCTTGGCGAATCCGACGACGGGACGGTAGACCAGCTCTGCCATGGGCGGGGTGGACCCTTTCTGCTCTGCTCGGGAAAGGGGGGCTCCCGGCGGTAAGTTACGCAGCCGTAGGTTTACGGCGTCTCGCAGATCGTGCCCCAAGAACGCACGGGGAGCCAGTCCTGGCGCCGCGCGGCGGCGAGATCCTCGTCACGTCGGCCTACATCCCACCTTTGATCTTTAAGTGGGCTTTACTCCGTGCTTAACGGGAGCCTCTTCGGAAGCAGGAACAACTCCTGTTTCGGGCGGTCATCGACGGCCGTGCGGGAGGAAACCGGCAGAAGGCGGACAGTCCCCGGGGCGGGAATCTTTACGGCCCCGCAGGCGCTGGTGGGAGTGACGACCGGCGGGCGCCGTACCCGGTGCCGGCCGCGACGGCGGGCATGGACGCCCCGCCGTCACACACCGCGGGAACGGGAGGGCGCGTGTGCGCGAGCGGGACGAGGGCGAACGGCTCGGAGCGGCCGAACTCGGCGGTGTTCTCGGGGAGCGGGCCACGCTCGTGCAGTTCTCCAGCGCCTTCTGCGCGCCCTGCCGGGCCACGAGACGCGTCCTCGGCGAGGTCGCCGCGATGGTCCCCGGCGTCAGCCACGTCGAGGTCGACGCCGAGGCCCGCCTGGACCTCGTACGCGCCCTGGGCGTCCTCAAGACGCCCACCGTGCTGGTGCTCGACGCGGACGGCCGTGTGGTGCGCCGCGCCGCCGGGCAGCCGCGCAAGGCGGACGTCATCGCCGCCCTGGGGGAGGCCGTGTGAGGGTGCCCGGCCGCGGGGTGAGGCATCTCCCGGATCCCGGAACGAACTTGACTGCACCCGCCACCTATCGTCAGCCTGACCGTATGCCGAACGACCTCCTTCTCTTCGGCCGGGCGCACGTCGACCTGGCCCGCACCGCGAGCGCGGGCTGTCCGGGCTGTTGAGCAGCCACGCGTCCGCTCGCCCGCCCCAGCAGAAGGACACCTCGATGACGGCCACGCCCGACCTCGGCACCTTCCAGCTCGCCTCGCCCGACCTGCTGCGCTCCACCTTCCGCCGGCACGCCGCCGGCGTCGCGGTGATCACCGCGCGTGGGGAGTCCGGTCCGGTCGGCTTCACCGCCACCTCCCTCACCTCGGTCTCCGCCGAACCGCCGCTGATCTCCTTCGGGATCGGCACCGGCGCCTCCAGCTGGCCCGCGATCGCGGAGGCCGGTCACGTCGGCGTGCACCTGCTCGGCGAGCACCAGGGCGACCTGGCCGCCACCTTCGCCCGCAGCGGCGCCGACCGCTTCGGCGCGCCCACCGCGTGGCGCGAGGGCCCGGAGGGCGTCCCCGTCCTGGACGGCGTGCTCGCGTGGCTGGTCTGCCGGATCGTCGCCCGGGTGCCCGCGGGGGACCACCGCATAGTGCTCGCCGAGGTCGCCCTCGGCGATCCCACCGGCGCCGGCCGTCCGCTCCTCTACCACCAGGGCCGGTTCAACGCCCTGCGTGATTGATCACGCCCCCCGCCGTCCGCGCGGCCGTCGGACTCCGGTTACGCTGCGTTGCGAAGGTCACAGTTCAAAGCGCTTGCTCAGCAGGCCGGAACTGGGTGTACTGACGAGTAATATTTCGGTCGGAGCGCGCCGACGCCCCGACCGGGATCGGCCGCTTGAGGCGCCTATGCTGCCTTCAAGAGGCAGCCCGGAAAAGACGATGCAGTAGGAGAGCCGGCGTGAGCTTGAGGATCGTTGTCACTGTGAAGTACGTGCCCGACGCCACTGGCGACCGGCACTTCGCCGATGACCTGACCGTCGACCGCGACGACGTGGACGGTCTGCTCTCCGAGCTGGACGAGTACGCGGTCGAGCAGGCCCTCCAGATCTCGGAGAACGCCGACGACGCCGAGGTCACCGTGCTGACCATCGGCCCCGAGGACGCCAAGGACGCCCTGCGCAAGGCGCTGTCCATGGGTGCCGACAAGGCCATCCACGTCGAGGACGACGACCTGCACGGCACCGACGCCATCGGCACCTCCCTGGTGCTGGCCAAGGCGATCGAGAAGGCCGGCTTCGACATCGTCATCTCCGGCATGGCGTCCACCGACGGCACCATGGGTGTCGTCCCGGCGCTGGTCGCCGAGCGTCTGGGTGTCCCGCAGGTGACCCTGCTCTCCGAGGTCTCGGTCGAGGACGGCACGGTCAAGGGCCGCCGCGACGGCGACGCCGCCAGCGAGCAGCTGGAGGCCTCCCTCCCGGCCGTCGTCTCCGTCACCGACCAGTCGGGCGAGGCGCGTTACCCGTCCTTCAAGGGCATCATGGCGGCGAAGAAGAAGCCGGTGCAGTCCTGGGACCTCTCCGACCTGGACATCGACGCCGAAGAGGTCGGTCTCGACGGTGCCTGGACCAAGGTCGAGGCCGTGACCGAGCGTCCGGCCCGCACCGCCGGCACCATCGTCAAGGACGAGGGCGAGGGCGGCAAGCAGCTCGCCGAGTTCCTCGCGAGCCAGAAGTTCATCTAAGGGCTCGCCCCCTGACCGCCCCTCAACTTCGTTACGCAGGAGAGCAATCCCATGGCTGAAGTCCTCGTCTACGTCGACCACGTGGACGGTGCCGTCCGCAAGCCCACCCTCGAGCTGCTGACCCTGGCCCGCCGCATCGGCGAGCCCGTCGCCGTCGCCCTCGGCAACGGCGCCGCCGACACCGCCGCCGTCCTCGCCGAGCACGGCGCGGTGAAGGTCCTCACCCACGACGCGTCCGAGTACGCCGACTACCTGGTCGTGCCGAAGGTCGACGCCCTCAAGGCCGCCTACGACGCCGTCTCCCCGGCCGCCGTGCTGGTCCCGTCCTCCGCCGAGGGCAAGGAGATCGCCGCCCGCCTCGCGCTGCGCATCGGCGCCGGCATCGTCACCGACGCGATCGACCTCGAGGCCGGCGACGAGGGCCCGGTGGCCACCCAGTCGGTGTTCGCCGCGTCCTTCACCACCAAGTCCCGTGTCATCAAGGGCACCCCGGTCATCACGGTCAAGCCGAACTCGGCCGCCGTCGAGGCCGCCCCGGCCGCCGGCGCCGTCGAGGCCCTCGCCGTGTCCTTCTCGGACCAGGCGACCGGTACCAAGGTCACCGCCCGCACGCCGCGCGAGTCCACGGGCCGTCCGGAGCTGACCGAGGCCGCGATCGTGGTCTCCGGTGGCCGTGGTGTCAACGGCGCCGAGAACTTCTCGATCATCGAGGCGCTCGCCGACTCCCTCGGTGCCGCTGTCGGCGCCTCGCGCGCCGCGGTGGACGCCGGCTGGTACCCGCACACCAACCAGGTCGGCCAGACCGGCAAGTCGGTCTCGCCGCAGCTCTACATCGCCAACGGCATCTCCGGCGCGATCCAGCACCGCGCCGGTATGCAGACCTCGAAGACGATCGTCGCCGTCAACAAGGACGCCGAGGCCCCGATCTTCGAGCTGGTCGACTACGGCGTCGTCGGCGACCTCTTCGACGTGGTCCCGCAGCTGACCGAGGAGATCAAGGTCCGCAAGGGCTGATCCTCTCCCCGGAACCGAGGCCCCCACGACCGCCCGAGCGGCCGCGGGGGCCTCGGCCTTCTCCCGGAGGCGCGGGGGAGTGTTGACCGGTACGAAACACCGCGGATAGGTTCGTCAACGGATTGTTGATTCCGTACCGCGGGACCTCGGAGGGTGTGGGATGGATCAGCGGGACAAGGCATCGACGAGCCTCCCCGGCGCGGTGTCCGAGGAGATCGGCGCGCTGCTCGCCCCCGTCGACGCCGACCTGGAGCGCCGCTACCCCGGCGACCCCGGCACCCGGCAGCCCGTCCACACCGTGTACGTGCCCGGCGACGCCTTCGACGCCGGCACCGTACGGTCCTGGGGCGACCGGGCGCTTGCCGCCCTGGACGAACACGCCCCGGACGCCGCCTCGTTCGCGGCCGTCCTCGGTTTCTCCGGCGCTCTCGCCGAACCGGTGTACTCGCGCGTCCGCGCCAAGCTGGAGCACGAGCCCGTGGAAGACCTGCGCGTCGACTTCGAGGACGGCTACGGCATCCGCCGCGACGCCGAGGAGGACGAGGCGGCCGCCCGCGCCGCCAGGCTGATCGCCGAGGCGCACCGCACCGGAACGGCGCCCCCGTACACGGGCATCCGCACGAAGTGCCTGGAGGCCGCGGTGCGCGAGCGGGGCATCCGCACCCTCGACGTCTTCCTCACCGGACTGCTCGACCACGGCGGCCTCCCCGAGGGCCTGGTGCTCACGCTGCCCAAGGTGACGTACGCCGAACAGGTCACCGCGTTCGTGCGCCTCCTGGAGGCCTTCGAGAAGGCGCGCGGGCTGCCCGACGGCCGGCTCCGCTTCGAGATCCAGATCGAGACCGGCCAGGCGGTCCTCGCGGCCGACGGCACCGCGACCGTCGCCCGGATGATCCAGGCCGCCGAGGGCCGCGCCACCGGACTGCACTACGGCACCTTCGACTACAGCGCCGCCCTCGGTGTCTCCGCCGCCCACCAGTCGAGCGACCATCCCGCCGCCGACCACGCCAAGGCCGTGATGCAGGTGGCCGCGGCGGGCACCGGAGTACGTGTCTCGGACGGCTCCACCAACGTCCTGCCCGTCGGCACCGCCGACCGGGTGCACGAGGCCTGGCGCCTGCACTACGGCCTCACCCGGCGCGCCCTGGCCCGTGCCTACTACCAGGGCTGGGACATGCACCCCGGCCACCTGCCGACCCGTTACGCCGCCGTCTTCGCCTTCTACCGCGAGGGCTTCGAGCAGGCCGCCGACCGGCTCGCCCGCTACGTGAACCGCACCGGCGGCGACGTGATGGACGAGCCCGCCACCGCCAAGGCCCTCAGCGGCTACCTGCTCCGCGGCCTGGACTGCGGTGCCCTCGACCCCGCCGAGGTCGCACCCCTCACCGGCCTGACCCGGCCCGAACTGGAGACACTCGCGGCCCCGGGCCGGCACCGGAGGGACACCCCGTAGGGGGCGTCGCCCGGCGCTCGCTCCGCCTGGATCCCCGCGCGGCGCTCCCCGCGGCCGCGGGCGTCAGGTGACGTACCGCTCCAGTCCGGACTCCGTCACCCAGCCCAGCTCCCTGAACAGCCGCGTACCCCGTGCGCACAACTCCGCGTCCACGCGGGCCCGGTCGGTGAACTCCCGCGGAGTGTCGCCGAACAGCTCCCTCAACTCGGCGTGCTCCAGCAGCTCTTCGAGAAGAGGCCACTGGCCCGGATGGTCGCGCGGCGCGCCCTCGGCGTTCCGCAGCACCCCATGGGCGTTGACGTACGCGTGCACCCCCGGGAGCAGACGGCCGTCGGTCAGGACGACCCGTACGTCCGCCGAAGGCAGCCACGCCCGGCGGAAGTTCCCGTCGGGCAGCGGGACGCCCTCGCTCGCGTCGACCACGGCCAGTTGCCAGGGCGTCAGCCAGAGGACGAACAGCTCGGCCGAGGAACCCGGGGACCGGACGGGCGACGCGGAGACATAACCCATGCGGCTGACGTGCGCGGACACGCCCACCGCCAGCCCGCTCACCCGGGTACGGACCATGGGCACGGAGCGGTCGTCCGCGAACCGGCCGATCTTGTCCCTGAGCTGGCCGGGGCAGGCGTTGGACCCGACGGCGAGGACCGGTACCCGGTCGTCGTGCACCAGCCGGTCCAGCGGCAGCATCCGGTCCCCGCACAGCAGCGCGGAGCCGGTGGGCCAGGCGCCCGGGTAGAGCAGCGGATGGTCACGGGGTGCCTCGGCCAGGCCGAGTTCCTCCAGGGTGCGGCCGGCCACGGGCGGCTCAGTCCGCGGGCGGCAGCTCGCCGGAGCCGCGGGTGATCAGCCGGGTCGGCAGCTCGATGCGCTCCGGTGCGACGGGCCCGCCGTCCAGCTGGCGGAAGAGACGCTCGGCGGCGGTACGGCCGAGCGCGGCCGCGTCCTGGGCCACGACCGTCACGCCCGGCTGGAGCAGGTCGGCCAGCTCGAAGTCGTCGAAACCGACGAGGGCGACGGGGCGGGTGCGTCCGGCGAGCACCCGGATCACGGTGACGGTCACCCGGTTGTTGCCCGCGAAGACCGCGGTGACGGGGTCCGGGCCCGACAGCATCTCCTCGGCCGCCCGCCGCACCCGCTCCGGATCGGTCACGCCGAGGGAGATCCACGTGTCGTCGACGGGTATCCCCGCGTCCTCCATCGCGGCCCGGTAGCCGCGCAGCCGCTCGGCCGCGGTGTGGATGCGGGGCATGTCGCCGATGAAACCGATCCGGCGGTGGCCCTGTGCGATCAGATGGGCGACACCGTCACGGGCGCCGCCGAAGTTGTCGGACAGCACCACGTCCGCGTCGATCCGGCCGGCCGGCCGGTCCACGAACACGGTCGCCACGCCCGCCCTGAGCTCCGGCTCCAGATACCGGTGGTCGTCCCCGGCCGGGATCACCACCAGACCGTCCACCCGCCGCGCGCAGAGGGCCAGCGCGAGTTCCTGCTCACGCTCCGGGTCCTCGGCGCTGGAACCGTTGATCAGCAGCGCGCCGTGGGCCCGGGCCACCTCCTCGACCGCGCGGCTCAGCGGGCCGTAGAAGGGGTCCGCGAGATCCTCCAGGATCAGGCCTATGCTCGCCGTCCTGCCCTTGCGCAGCACCCGCGCGCTGTCGTTGCGGCGGAAGCCGAGCGCGCCGATCGCCTCCTGCACCCGGCGCTCGGTGTCCGGGGTGACGCCCGGCTCACCGTTGACCACACGGGACACCGTCTTCAGACCGACCCCGGCGCGCGCGGCGACGTCCTTCATCGTGGGCCGGTTGCCGTAGCGGCTCCCGGTGATGCGGTCTGCGCGGCGGGTGGTGTCGGGCACGATGCGGCGTCCTGTCCTGTCGTCCGGGGTGTCCACGGTGGTGGTGCGTCGATCCAGGGAAGAGATGAGGATGTGGCGTCGAGCATAGAGCCTGGACAACGTTGTCAGATGCGGGAGAGACTGTCCACCGCCGTCTTCGGTCCGCGTCCCCACCGCGACCGGCCCGCGGCGCACCGCCGATGTGACTTCTTCGCACGTCGCCGGCCCTTTCTCATGCTCGACGGGGAGAACTGACTCTGATGCACACCGACCTCGTGGCGGCCCTGGACATCGGCGGCACCAAGATCGCCGGCGCGCTGGTGGACGGCCACGGACGGATCCAGGCACGCGCTCAGCGGGCGACGCCCGCGCGGCAGGACGGCGAAACGGTCATGCGGGCCGTCGAGGAGGTGCTCGGCGACCTCGCCGGGTCGCCCCTGTGGGGACGCGCCGCCGCGATCGGTATCGGCAGCGCCGGCCCGGTGGACGCCTCGGCCGGCACCGTGAGCCCGGTGAACGTCCCGGGCTGGCGGGACTTCCCCCTGGTCGAGCGGGTGCGCGCGGCCGCGGACGGCCTCCCTGTCGAGCTGATCGGCGACGGCGTCGCCATCACGGCGGCCGAGCACTGGCAGGGTGCCGCCCGCGGCCACGACAACGCGCTCTGCATGGTCGTCTCCACCGGCGTCGGCGGGGGACTGGTCCTCGGCGGCAGGCTGCACCCCGGTCCGACCGGCAACGCGGGCCACATCGGCCACATCAGCGTCGACCTGGACGGCGACCCCTGCCCGTGCGGCGCGCGCGGCTGCGTGGAACGCATCGCCAGCGGCCCCAACATCGCCCGGCGCGCCCTGGAGCAGGGCTGGCGTCCCGGCCCCGACGGCGACAGCTCCGCCGCGGCCGTGGCCGCCGCCGCCCGCGAGGGGGACCGGGTGGCCGTCGCCTCCTTCGAGCGCGCCGCGCAGGCTCTGGCCGCCGGCATCGCGGCCACCGCCACCCTCGTCGAGATCGACATCGCGGTGATCGGCGGTGGCGTGGGCAAGGCCGGAGACATCCTCCTCACCCCGCTGCGCAAGGCACTCACGGACTACGCGACGCTCTCGTTCGTGCAGCGCCTGACCATCGCCCCGGCCCGGATGGGCACCGACGCGGGACTGGTCGGCGCCGCGGCGGCAGCCCTGGCCGCCCACGCGCCGGGCACCGCGGCGGCGGGGGTCTGAGGTCTGGGGGGCGTTGCGTCGCGGCGGTGGCAGCCCTGCGAGGAGGGTTCGGCCGGGGTGGTGACGGTCGTCCGAGGAGGGTTCGGCCGGGGTGGTGACGGTCGTCCGAGGAGGGTTCGGCCGGGGTGGTGACGGTCGTCCGAGGAGGGGGTCTCGTCGTCACGGTGGCAGGGAGTCCGCGGAGGCTCCGTCGTCGCGGTGACGGGGGGCCGAGGGGGCTCCGGCGTCGCGTCGGCGGGCGAGGTCATGCCGTCGGGGCCTCCTCAGACCGTCTGAGACCTTCCGGGTGTCGAGGCCGTTCCCGCGCGGCTCCGCCTCGGCGAGGTGCGGACCGAACCCGTCACCCCGCCGTGACCGACCCCGTCATCCGGTCACCTCGTCATCCCGCCGTGACCGAACCGGTCGAGCCCGTGACCCCCGGCCGTCTTCGCAGTTGATCACGGCATGAAGAAGCGCAGCATGCTCGCCATCGCCAGTCTCGCCACCGGATTCGTCGTGGCCGCGATCACCCCGTCCCACGCCGCGGACAACGGCCCGCTCGGCGACGTCCAGGTCTCCGACACCCTGGACACGGTCGACCACCTCGTCAGTCAGGACAGCTTCGACATGGGCGACAACCCGCTCGGCCAGAACTGAGACACCTCCTCTTCTGCGCGGCCTGCTGTCGGTCCGGCGTGCCGTCAGGTCGGTGACCACCGATGATCCCGGGCCTGGCCGAGCGGCCGGTACCGGACGACGCGTTCCGCGCGCG
This sequence comes from Streptomyces sp. NPDC090108, assembly GCF_044747185.1. Lineage (NCBI taxonomy): Bacteria > Bacillati > Actinomycetota > Actinomycetes > Kitasatosporales > Streptomycetaceae > Streptomyces > Streptomyces sp. NPDC090108. The sequence goes on along the minus strand of NZ_JBIVDQ010000003.1, from coordinate 598,044 downwards.
GTCGAGGGCGTGGCGCCCGTGCCGCACCCCGGGCCTGTGTCCGCAGCCAAAACGGCCGGGCGTGTCCGGGGGCGCGGCGCCCGTGGATCCTGACGCGGGAAGCGGGAAGCGGGAAGCGGGAAGCGGGAAGCGGGAAGCGGGAAGCGGGAAGCGGGAAGCGGGAAGCGGGAAGCGGGAAGCGGGAAGCGGGACCCGGGACGCGGTGGCGAGGCGGCCACATGGCCTCCGTGCTCACCGGCCCCCACCCGATGCGAGGCTGGCAGGACGAGGCACCGCGTCGGCTCCGGTGGATCTCGCCGGGGGCCGGCGTCCGGCCGGATCCGTGGCCGCCCCGGGCCCGATCCCGCGGGCCTCTTCGGTGACCTTCCACGCGACGGTTCAGGTCCCCGGCCCCCTCCCGCGCCCTCATCTGCGGGTGGTTTCCGTGGCAGGGTGGAGCGGGCAAGCCCCAGGGGGCCAAACAGAAGAGGGGGAACCGTGACCGTCGTCTGGATCAACGGCGCGTTCGGTGCGGGCAAGACCACGACCGCACGAGAACTGATCGAACTGATCCCGAACAGCACGCTCTTCGACCCCGAAGTCATCGGCGGAGCGCTGGCGCACCTGATGCCGCCCAAGCGCCTCGCCGAGGCCGACGACCTCCAGGACCTGCCGATCTGGCGCCGCCTCGTGATCGAGACCGCTGCGGCGATGCTCGCCGAGCTGGGCGGCACGCTGGTCGTGCCCATGACCCTGCTCCGCCAGGAGTACCGGGACGAGATCTTCGGCGGCCTGGCCGCCCGCCGCATCGCCGTACGCCATGTGCTGCTCGCTCCGGCCGAAACGATACTGCGGGCCCGCGCGGAAGGCCGGGAGCTCCCGCCCGGACCACCGGACGGCGAGATGCGACAGCGTCAGTGGGCCTACGACCACATCGAGCCCTACCGCGCCGCGCTCGCGTCCTGGCTCACCGCCGACGCCCACCTCGTCGACACCGGTGACCTCACCCCCTACGAGGCCGCCGTCCGCGTCGCCGACGCCGTCGGCAGCGGCGCCGTACCGCCCTGCGACATCGTGCAGACTCCCGAACCGGGCGCGGAGACGGTCGCCTCCGGGGTGCTCCTCTTCGACGAGCGCGACCGGGTGCTGCTGGTCGACCCCACCTACAAGCCCGGCTGGGAGTTCCCCGGAGGTGTGGTCGAACGCGGCGAGGCCCCGGCGCGCGCCGGGGTGCGCGAGGTCGCCGAGGAGACCGGGATACGTCTGCGGGAGGTGCCCAGACTGCTCGTCGTCGACTGGGAGCGGCCCGTACCTCCCGGTCACGGCGGGCTTCGGCTCCTCTTCGACGGCGGCCTGCTCGACCCGGAACAGGCGGCGCGGGTGGTGCTGCCCGGTCCTGAACTGCGCGACTGGCGCTTCGTCACCGAGCAGGAGGCGGCGAGCATGCTGCCGCCCGTCCGCTACGAGCGGCTGCGCTGGGCCCTGAGGGCCCGTGAACGCGGGGCGCCGCTCTACCTGGAGGCGGGAGTTCCGGTCGGCTGACCCCAGGGGCGTCTCCCCGGGAGGTCAGCCGGCGGCCGGGTGGCGGTCCGCCGCCTCGCGCAGGACCGCCGACGCGCCTCCCACCACCGGGTCGCCGTGGCCGAAGCAGGCCACCTCGGCGCCGAGGGCGGAAAGCCGGTGGAAGGAGTCCAGCAACCGGGCCCGGTCGAGGTTGAACACACCCGGCATCACCGAACCGTCGACCGGGGAGGCCGCCACGGTGTCGCCCGTGAACAGCACGCCCTCCGCCGGCAGGTGCAGCGCGACGCTGCCCTCCGTGTGCCCGGGTACGTGGATCACCCGCGCGCCGTCGCCGAAGCCGAGCACGTCGCCGTCGCCGACGGTGGTGACCCGGCGCGCAGGCGTCGGTGTGTTCTCGGGGAGGAGCCGCGACACCGCCTCGTGGAGCGGCACTTCCCGGTCCTCGAACACAGGCGGCGGGCCCGGCAGTTCACCGGTGACGAAAGGTGGGTCCAGAGCGTGCGCGAACACCTCGGCGCCGGTCGCCGCGGCCAGTTCACCCGCGCCGCCCGCGTGGTCCACATGGAAGTGGGTCAGCACGATCCGCCGCAGTCCGCCGGGTGCGTGGCCCAGGTCCGCGAGCGCGTCGAGGACGGCGGGGCCCGAGCCCGGCGGGCCCGCGTCGACCAGCGTCAGCTCCCCGTCGTCGGACCAGAGATACGCCTGGCCGACCGGGAAGCGCAGCAGACGGAGCCGGGGGAGGAGCGGGACGACATCCATGCCCCGAACCTACGGAGCGCCCCCGTCCGTCGACGAGGGCGCTCTGCGGTGGGCGTAAGGGTTCAGCTCGCCGCGTAGTTGTTCAGGAACAGCGCCTCGGCGACCGACAGACGCTCGAGCTCCTCGGGCGACACGCTCTCGTTGACCGCGTGGATCTGCGCCTCGGGCTCGCTGAGGCCGATCAGCAGGATCTCCGCCTGCGGGTACAGGCCGGCAAGGGTGTTGCACAGCGGGATGGAGCCGCCCTGGCCGGCGTACTGCATCGTCTCGCCCGGGTAGGCGACCGCCATCGCGTCGGCCATCGCCTGGTACGCCGGGCTGGTCGGGTCGGCGCGGAACGCCTGGCCCTGGCCGACCTGCTCGGTGCGGACCTGCGCGCCCCACGGGGTGTGGGCCTCGATGTGGGCCTGGAGCAGCTTGGTCGCCTCGGCGGCGTCCACGCCCGGCGGCACACGCAGGCTGATCAGCGCCCGCGCGCTCGACTGGACGGACGGGGTGGCGCCCACGACCGGCGGGCAGTCGATGCCGATGACCGTGACGGCCGGACGGGACCAGATGCGGTCCGCCACCGAGCCCTCGCCGGTGAGCTCGACGCCCTCCAGCACCTTGGCGTCCTTGCGGAACTGCTCCTCGGTGTACTCCAGACCCTCCCAGCGCGTCGTCACGTCGAGGCCGTCGACCGTGGTCGAACCGTCCTCCGCGCGCAGCGAGTCCAGGACCCGGATCAGCGCGCCGAGCGCGTCCGGAGCGGCACCGCCGAACTGGCCGGAGTGGAGGTTGCCGGCCAGCGTGTCGATCTGGACCCGGACCAGCGTCATGCCGCGCAGGGTGGTGGTCACCGTCGGCAGACCGACCCGGAAGTTGCCCGCGTCGCCGATGACGATGGTGTCCGCCGTCAGCAGCTCGGGGTGCTGCTCGGCGTACCGCTCGAGACCGCCCGTGCCCTGCTCCTCGGAGCCCTCGACGATGACCTTGACGTGCACCGGGACGCCGCCGTTGGCCTTCAGGGCGCGCAGCGCGAGCAGGTGCATGATGAAGCCGCCCTTGCAGTCGGCGGTCCCCCGGCCGTACCAGCGGCCGTCACGCTCGGTCAGCTCGAACGGCGGAGTGGTCCAGCCGGACTCGTCCAGCGGGGGCTGCACGTCGTAGTGCGCGTAGAGCAGCACCGTCTTCGCACCCTCCGGGCCCGGCAGGTAGCCGTACACCGACTGGGTGCCGTCCGGCGTGTCCAGCAGTGCCACGTCGGTGAAGCCCTCGGCGCGCAGCGCGTCGGTGATCCAGCCCGCGGCACCCTCGCTCTCGCTCCTCGGGAACTGCTCGAAGTCCGCCACCGACTTGAAGGCGACCAGCTCGGTCAGCTCCGCCTTCGCCCGGGGCATCAGGGAGGCGACGGTCTCGGCGACCGGATTCGACGACATGGGAACGCTCCTCGTGGGTGCGACGTTGATCTGCTGAGATACATAGATCCTCCCACAGTGGCTCATGGTCACGACCGCCGTAGGATGCGGGAGACATGGGTTCCCCCGCTCGCGCGGAGCCAGGAGCTCGGGGGAACGGCAGCGGCTTGATCGGAGCGGTAGACCATCGTGAGCGGCGAGAACTCTTCGGCGGACGGAGTGCAGCGGGTGTGGGACGTCGTCGTGGTGGGCGCGGGACCCGCGGGTGCCTCGGCGGCCTACGCGGCCGCGGTCGCGGGGCGGCGCGTCCTGCTGCTGGAGAAGGCGGAACTGCCCCGCTACAAGACCTGTGGCGGCGGCATCATCGGCCCCTCGCGCGACGCGCTCCCGCCCGGCTTCGAGTTGCCGTTCCGGGACCGGGTGCACGCGGTCACCTTCTCGCTCAACGGGCGCTTCACGCGCACCCGCCGCTCCCGGCAGATGCTGTTCGGGCTGATCAACCGGCCCGAGTTCGACCAGCAGCTGGTCGAGCACGCGCAGAAGGCCGGCGCGGAACTGCGTACGGGCGTGACCGTGCAGCGCGTCGAGCAGCACGGCTCGGCGGTCCCTGACCGGCGCACGGTCGCGGTGGTGCTCCAGGGCGGTGAGACGGTGCTGGCCCGCGCGGTCGTCGGCGCCGACGGCAGCGCCAGCCGGATAGGGGCCCACGTCGGGGTGAAGCTGGACCAGGTCGACCTCGGCCTGGAGGCGGAGATCCCGGTGCCCGAGACGGTCGCCGCCGACTGGAAGGGCCGGGTGCTCATCGACTGGGGCCCGCTGCCGGGCAGTTACGGCTGGGTCTTCCCCAAGGGCGACATCCTCACGGTCGGCGTGATCTCGCGGCGCGGTGAAGGCGCCGCCACCAAGCGGTACTTGGAGGACTTCATCGCCCGGCTCGGGCTGTCCGGCTTCGAGCCGAACATCTCCTCCGGGCATCTGACCCGCTGCCGGGCCGACGACTCGCCGCTCTCGCGCGGCCGGGTGCTGGTCTGCGGTGACGCGGCGGGACTGCTGGAGCCCTGGACCCGCGAGGGCATCTCCTTCGCGCTGCGCTCGGGCCGGCTGGCGGGGGAGTGGGCGGTCCGGATCGCGGAGGCGCACGACGCGGTGGACACCCGCCGCCAGGCCCTCAACTACGCTTTCGCCATCAAGGCGGGGCTCGGCGTAGAGATGAGCGTCGGCAAGCGTCTGCTCGCCGCGTTCGAGCGTCGCCCCGGCCTCTTCCACGCGGGCCTGACCGGCTTCCGCCCCGCCTGGCGGGCCTTCAAGGAGATCACCCAGGGCTCGTCGTCCCTCGGTGAGCTCGTCAGGTCCCGCCCGATCGCCCAGCGGGTCCTGTCCGTGCTGGACCGGGGCCAGTCGGACACGGCCGACCCGGCGGGTGCCGCGGAAGCGGCGGATGCGGCGAGCCCTGAGAGCGGCTCGGTGGACGAGGCGGCCGCGGTCACCTCGGTCGCCGGGCGAGAGGGTGAAGGCGCCTCGGACACGGTGGCGGCTGCTCCGGACACCGCTGACGCCCCGGTCGACCCGGCTGCTCCGTCCACCGCAGCCGCCCCTGCCGCCTCGGCGGACCCGACTGCTCCCGCCGACCCTGCGGGCTCGGCGGACCCCTCCGCGTCGGCCGACCCGGCCGCTCCGGAGGAGGGAACCACCGGCTCGTGACGGTGCCTCGCGGCGGCCGATGAGCCACACCGGTCAGTCGGTCACGGTTATCCGGAACACCGGGTGGTCGGGAGCCGCCGCGAGGATCTCCGCGTCGGGGGACTCGGCGGTGACGCCCTGGAAGTACGCGTCGACCTGCCAGCCCCACTTCTCCAGGTAGGTCCGCAGGACCGGGAGCTTCTCGGCGTCGGGAAGCTCCACCGCGGTGAACCGGCGCAGCTTCCGGCCGACCCGCAGCTCCCCGCCGCCGGCGGCGCGCATGTTGCGCACCCACTGGGAGTGACCGCGCGCCGAGACCAGGTACTGACCGCCCTCGTAGGTGTGCGGGTTGACCGGCACCCGCTGCATGCGGCCGCTCGTGCGCCCGCGCACCGACAGCTCCGCGCTGCCCGCGAGACTGAGCCCGTGCCGGGCGAGCCAGCCGATGACACTGTTGAGTCGGACGGTCATCGGGCTGCCCTTGAGGTAGTACGGCGACGACGACATGGTGACCCCCACGATTTCGGAGAGCGGTGCTCTCGCTTTCCTCAAGTGTGCCGTGAGCGGTGCTCCGACGCAAGAGCAGTGCTCTCTTTTTTGTGCACCGCTCCTCTTCGCGTGCACTGCTCCGTCCCGTGGCAGACTGCTGGCATGAGCACCGCACAGGGCGCCAGGGCGCGAGCGAGGAACGAGATCACCGCGGCCATCAAGGACGCGGCCAGGCGTCAGCTCGCCGCCGAGGGCGCGGCCAAGCTCTCGCTGCGGGCGATCGCGCGGGAACTCGGCATGGTCTCGTCCGCGCTCTACCGCTACTTCCCCAGCCGTGACGATCTGCTGACCGCGCTCATCATCGACGCCTACGACTCCCTCGGCGAGGCGGCGGAAGCCGCGCACGCGGCGGTTCCCGGCACGGACTTCACACGCCGCTGGACGGCCGTGTGCGAGGCGGTGCGGACCTGGGCGCTCGCCCATCCGCACGAGTACGCCCTGATCTACGGTTCCCCCGTCCCCGGCTACTCCGCGCCGATGACCACGGTCCCCGCCGCCTCCCGGGTGGGCCTGCTCCTCGTCGCCGTCATACGCGACGCCCATCAGGGTCCCGGCCTCGGCCCTCTTCCGCTCCCCGCCGACCTGCGCCCGGAGGCGGAGCGCATGACGGCGGACATCGCCCCTGACCTCCCGCCCGAGGCCACGACAGCCCTGGTCACCGCCTGGGCGGAGCTGTACGGCCTGGTCGGCTTCGAGCTGTTCGGACAGTTCAACCGGATGGTCGAGGACCGTGCGGTGTTCTTCCGGCACGCGGTGGGCCGGCTCGGGGAGAGCGTGGGCCTGGGCCGCGACTGAGGGCCGGGCCGTCGAGCCCTCGCTCCGAACGCCGCTCCGCGGAGCCTTCCCCCGACAGCCCCTTACGGGTCGTCGGGCGGGATGCCGTGAGACGCCGTACTCCCCCGGGAGTACCTGTGATCACCCCGCTCGGCTGACGTCCTGGCCGGGCGGTGCCGTCTAGCGTTGCGGATATGGAAGAACGGCACGGACCCCGGATCTCGCACTGGTGGCGGTACGGGCCGCCGGGGTGGCGCCGGTTCGCCGAGGCGGCGGAGTCCCGCACCTCCGGACCGCCCTGGCGCTCCACCGTGCTGATCGCGGTGTTCATGCTGGTCGGCTCGAACTTCGCCGCGCACGCGCAGCCCCACCGCGAGCAGCTCGACGTCTTCGCACGCGTGCTGCTGCTCCTGGCCGCGCTCATGCTGCTGTGGCGGCACCGCCACCCCTCGGCCGTCGTCTTCGGTACGGCGGCGGTGACCCTCGTCTATCTGGCTGCGGGTTACCCCTACGGGCCGGTGTTCCTCGCGGTCACGGTCGGCTGTGTCGGCGCGGTGGCCGCCGGACACCGGCGGGCCGCCTGGACGGCGGTCGGCCTGCTGTGGGCGGGGCACCTCCTCATCGCCCTCTGGCTCTACCGGTGGCTGCCCCCGGCGGGGGACGGACGCGCGAGCGTCCTTCAGGAGATCGTCGTCGGCACCTGGGTGCTGGCCGTCCTCGCGCTGTCGGAACTGGCCCGCGTCCGGCGCGAGCAGTGGGCGCGCGAGCGGGCCGACCGCGCCCGGGCCGCCCGGCTGCGGGCGGACGAGGAACGGCTGCGGATCGCCCGCGAGCTGCACGACGTCCTCGCGCACAGCATCTCCGTCATCAACGTCCAGGCGAGCATGGGACTGGCGCTGCTGGACAGCGATCCCGAGCAGGCGCGGTCGGCGCTCACCACCATCAGGACGGCGAGCAGGGAGGCACTCGGGGAGGTACGGCAGGTCCTCGACACCCTCCGGGCTCCGGGCGCCGCGCCCCGCGCCCCCGCACCCGGCCTCGACCGGCTGCCGGAACTGGTCGAACAGGCGGCCGCGGCCGGGCTCACGGTCGAGGTGGAGGGCGAACCGCCGCACCTTCCGCCCGGCGTCGACCTGGCCGCCTTCCGCATCGTGCAGGAGGCCCTCACCAACGTCGTACGGCACTCCGGTTCCCGGCGGGCGCGGGTGAGCCTCACGAGCCGCGGAGGTGAACTGAGGCTGCTCGTCGACGACGACGGCCCCGCGACCGGCGGTGACGCGGGCGGCAGCGGCAACGGGCTGGCCGGCATGCGGGAACGCGCCGCCGCGCTGGGCGGCACGATCGAGGCGGGCCCCCGTCCCGACGGAGGGTTCCGGGTGGTCGCCGTACTGCCCTCGCGTACCTGGGAGGACCGGTGATCCGGGTCCTGCTCGCCGACGACCAGTCGCTCGTCCGGGCCGGGTTCAGGGCGCTGCTCGACGCCCAGCCGGACATCGAGGTGGTCGGGGAGGCGGCGGACGGGGAGGAAGCGTTGCGCCGGGTGCGCGAACTGCGTCCCGACGTCGTCCTGATGGACATCCGCATGCCCGTGCTCGACGGTCTGGCCGCCACCCGGCGCATCACCGGGGATGCCGAACTGGGCGCCGTGCACGTGGTGATGCTCACGACCTTCGAGCTCGACGAGTACGTCTTCGAGGCGATCCGGTCCGGTGCTTCCGGGTTCCTGGTGAAGGACACCGAGGCGGACGAACTCGTGCGCGCGGTACGGGCGGTGGTCGACGGCGACGCGCTGCTCTCGCCCGGTGTCACCCGTCGGCTGATCGCGGAGTTCGCGGCCCGCTCCAAGGAGCCCGCGGCCGTCGGAGCCCTCGCCCGGCTCACCGGCCGTGAGCGTGAGGTGATGGCGCTGGTCGGCATCGGGCTCACCAACGACGAGATCGCACGCCGTCTCGTGGTCAGCCCATTGACCGCCAAGACCCATGTGAGCCGCACGATGGTGAAACTCGGCGCCCGCGACCGTGCCCAACTCGTCGTGCTGGCGTACGAGTCGGGACTCGTGCGGCCCGGCTGGCTGGGGTGATCCGTCCACCTCCCCGTGGCCGGCCGCATACGCGTTCGGTGGCGGGCGCGGCGGTGCGTCGCCTCTGTTACGGTGCGCACATGGCGGCGAACGAACCGGAGCGGACCCTCGTGGAGAAGTGGCGGGGCATCCTCGCCCTGCACGCCCGCACCCAGTGTGAACTCGACCGCGCACTCGGCGAACACGGTCTGTGCGCCAGCGACTTCGAAGTGCTCGACCTGCTCGCCGAGCGCAGAGCCGCCGGCGCCGGATGCGCCTCCCGGGTGCAGGAGATCTCGGACCGGATCCATCTCAGCCAGAGCGCGCTGTCCCGGCTGATCGGCCGCCTGGAGAAGGACGGGCTCGTCGAGCGGGCGATGTGCCCCGAGGACCGGCGGGGAGTGCGGGTGGTGCTCACCGCCAAGGGCCGCAGCCTGCACGGCGAGGTGCGGCCCGTGCAGCGCGCGGTGCTCGCGCGGATGCTGGCGCACTGACGAAGCCACGCGGCGCGGGCGACGGCGCGCGTGGCTTCGACCGGTTCGACTCCGAAGAGTTCGGGTTCGGCGGTTTCAGCTTCGGCAGGTTCGGGTTCGGCGGGTTCGGCTCCGGCCGGTTCGACGGGTTCGGCTTCGGACGGTCCGCCTCTAGCCGATGCCGCCCTTCTCCCGCCACAGTTCCGCCAGGGTGTCGTCCCCGCTGATCCTCGGCAGCGGCGCCCTGTTCCACAGGGCCAGATACAACAGGTCGGCGGGCGCGCACAGTTCGGCATCCGCCTCGCCTGTCGCGTCCCGCGAGGTCACGGGTGCCTCCGTGGACAGACGTACGGTCCACACCGCCTCCGTGCCCGGATCGGTCGTCCGCAGCCGCAGCACCCGCGGCACCTCGGTGCGCAGCCGGCTCCTCGACCGGGCGTGGAACCCGCGCAGCAGCTCGTCGATGCCGTCCACCGCGAACTCCACCGCGATCGGGGACGGCATGCCACCCCGGGCCTCTTCCGCGTCGTACCGGTGGACGGTCGTCTCGTGCGCCTGACGCCGGGCCCAGAACGCCGACGGCGAGGGAGAGGGGGCGCGATGGACGGTCCAGCAAGCGGTGTCGGCTGGCGCCGCCGACAGCGTCTCGACCAGCAGCCGGTGACTCTCCCGGTACCAGTCCGTCAGTTCCGCCCCGTCCAGGTCGGGGCCGTCGCCGATGGGCCGCGGTTCGGTGATGCCCTCGGCGACGAATCCCGAAGCCCAGCGGTGCACCGCGCCCGTGTGCCGCAGCAGATCCCTGACCTGCCACTCCGGGCACGCCGGAACCTTGGCGTCCGGACCCGCCTCCGCCGCTGCGGCGGCCAGCAGCCGGCCTTCCAGATCCAGTGTTTCGAGGAATTCCGCGGTGTTCATGGGGCGAGTGTGCCTGAAGTGATCGCATAGGTGCCGCGTGTGCTCCCTCCCGCGTGTCCGGCGTGGCGCAGGATCCCGCCTCGGTGCCGGTGCCGGTGCCGGTGCCGGTGCTGGTGTCGGCCCCGGCTCGACCACCGTGCCGGTTCCGACCCGGTGGCTGCCACGCGTCCGGCGCGATGCGGCCGCCCGGTGAGCGCCGTCGCTCAACTCCCCAGCGAGCGCCGCGTGAACACCCCGGTCACCGCGGCGGCGGCCGCCAGTACCGCCACACTCGTGAGTGCCGTGGACAGGGAGAACCGGTCGGCCGCGAACCCGATGGCGGGCGGCCCGAAGAGCATCCCGCCGTAACCGAGCGTGGAGGCGACGGCGACGCCGGACGGCCCCGCCAGCGCGCCTGCCCGCTCGATGGCGACCGGGAAGATGTTGGACAGCCCCAGCCCGGCGACGGCGAAACCGGCCAACGCCAACCAGAGGGAGGTGGCGAGCGAGCCGAGCAGCATGCCGGCCGCGGCGGTCGCGCCACCGGCGATCACGGTCCGAGCGCGTCCGAGCCGTTCCAGCAGTCGCGTTCCCGAGAGCCGCCCGACGGTCATCGTGAACGCGAAGCCGGCGTAGCCGGCGGCTGCGACGCCCGACGAGGCCGCAAGGTCCTGCCGCAGATGGAGAGCGCCCCAGTCGGCCATGGCGCCCTCGCCGTAGGCGTCGCAGAGGGCGATCAGCCCGAACACGACGACCAGCCGCCGCTTGCGCCGCCGGGACCGCGCAGCACTGCTCACCGCCTCCGGCCGCGCCGCGTCGCCTTCTGATCCAGGGCGAGCTGTACCGCCCTGCGGACCGGGCTGTTCAGCACGGCCGGTCGATCCCGCCCGGGCCGCGCCGCCCCCCGGCTCGGGCCGTACCGCACCCCCGGCCGGCCCCGGCCGCAGGCGTTCCGCCGGCACCGGAGCCTCGTACCGCAGCAGCGCGCGTCCGGCCACGGCGGTGACCGTCAGTCCCACGAGGGTGAGTCCCAGCAGGTGCTGCCTGGGGGAGAGCGAGCCGGCGACGAGTCCGCCCAGCCCCGCACCGGCCATCCCGCCCAGGCTGAAGGCGGCGTGGAAACTGGGCATGACCGGTCTGCGCAGCGCGGCCACGAGATCGACGGCGGCGCTGTTGAAGGCGACGTTCACACCGCCGTACGCCGAGCCGAAGAGGAGCAATACACCGCCGAGTGCCGTCGCCGAGTGGGTGAGCGGCGGCAGTGCGACGCTCGGTGCGAGCACCGCCATCCAGCCGACGGTCACCCGGTGACTGCCGTAGCGCGCACACAGCCGTCCCGTCAGCGTCATGGTCAGCACGGCCCCGGCCGAGACGCAGAGCAGCGCCAGCCCCAGCGTGCCCGCGGACGCGTGGGTCTGCCGCTTGATGTCGGGGACGCGGACGACCCACCCCGCGAAGATGAAGCCGTCCAGTGCGAAGAAGGCGGTGATCGCGGCCCGCAGAACGGCGAGATCGCGGCTCGGCACGACGATGTGCGGACGCGTTTTGTTGATCTGCGGCACAAACGGAGCCTAGGACGGGCCGGGAGGCCGGGCAAGGGTGCCTGCTCGGGGGGAAGCGGCCGGAAACCGAGGTGCCGAGGGTGCGGTGCGGGGTGCGGATCGGTCGACGGCCGGAGGGGATCCATCCGGCCGTGCATGTCGAGGTCCCGCCGGTGCGGAGGGGAACGCGCGCGCGAGTCGGCCGGCCGGGAAGCGGGCGGCGTCCAGGTCCCGGTGGACGTGATCCGGGCGCGCGGCAACCCCTGTCGGCCAGCGAGGACTTGTCCGACGACCACAGGTCGCCACGGTCAACCCGCACCCTGCACGGCCGTGTTCCGTCCGCGGAGCATGCGCACGGTCACCCTACCGGTGTCGGCCATGTGTGCGAGTGTCTGAAATATTGCCGCATGCGGGCCGGTTAATGCTTGCTCACCAACTGGTTGCCGACGAGTGATCGGGCCATGATGGAACCATGACGTTGGCCGCGCGTGCGCTCGCGCAACTGGCGACCTGGCCGGATCTGAGACAGACCGTCCCGAGCTGCGGCCTGGGACAGGCGGTGAGTTCGGCTCAGGGCGAGATCGCCCACTTCCACTCGGACCGGGACGTCGACCTGCGGCTGACCCAGCGGGCCATCCGGCGGTTCGCCAAGGACCTCAGCGGCTCCGGACCCATCCGTATCGTGACGGGCTCCCCGTGGGTGACCCTCCGGCTCGACGCCAGCAGCGACGTGGACCTGCTGCTGACCCTGGTGAGCGTGGCGCTCCAGGCCCAGCAGTCCTGGCCCGACCCGGCGGGCCGCCCGCAGTCCGGCTGCAACGACCAGCGCGGCGCCGGTTTCGTGAAGGCCGACTACGGCGGCCTGTGACGCCCCGCGCACCGCGCGGGACGCACCCGGCAAGGACCCGTCGAGAGCCTCCCGCCGGGCGGCACTTGACGGAGGCACCGGACGGCACCCGGCGGACGAAGCTACTCCGCGGATGCGGGCCGGCCGCCCTGCTTGACGGCCTTCAGCAGCACGAACTTCTTGTCGCTGGCGACCAGTTCGCAGTTCCCGAACAGCCGCTTGAGCTTGACGTGGTATCCCAAGTGCCGGTTGCCGATGACCCAGAGCTCGCCGCCGGGCCGCAGCGCACGCTTAGCCCCGGTGAACATCCGCCAGGACGTCGCGTCGGTCGTCGCCTGATGCGAGTGGAACGGCGGGTTGTTCAGGACGAGGTCGACACTCGCGGGCGCCACTCCGGCCAGCCCGTCACCGACCCGGAACTCCGCGTGTCCGGGCACACCGTTGGCCTTGTAGGTCGCCTCGGCGGACGCCACGGCCTGGAACGACTCGTCCACGAACAGCACTTCGGCCTCCGGATCGGCCAGTGCCACCGCCGTACCGACCACCCCGTTGCCGCAGCCGAGGTCCACCACACGGCCTCCGCGCGGGCCCGCCGGCAGATGCTGGAGGAGGAAGCGGGTGCCGATGTCGAGCCGGTCGGCGCAGAAGACGCCCGCGTGGTTGACGACGGTGTGCCCGGAGACCGGGCCGACGCCGTCCGGCAGGGTGTAGCTGTACGGCCAGGGATTCGCGGGCCGCACCAGCCCGGGGTCGGGCGTGCAGAAGATCAGCCGGGCCTTCTGCTGGGCCAGCGAGGTCCGGGTCGGCCCCAGGATCCGCTCGAACAGCTGGAGCGTGGAGGTGTGGATCTCCTTCACCATGCCGGTGCCGATCACCACCGTCCCCGCGTGCACGGCGGGCGCGAGCCGCAGCAGCTGGTCCTCCAGCAGCGCGAGGCTCTTGGGCACGCGCACCAGCAGTACGTCCACCCGCTCGGGCACCGGATCCTGGGTGGTCAGCAGTCGCACGGCGCCGGGTCCGACGCCGGCTCGCGCCAGGTTCGCCCGGGTCGCCTCCTGGCTCAGGTGGGAGTCGGTGATCTGGGTGGGCCGGTGGTCCGCGAGCGCCGTCGCCAGCGCGCCCCAGCGGTCCCCGACGACCACGACGGTGCCCGTCAGCGGCACCTTCTCCTCGTCCAGGTGGCGCAGCAGGTACGCGTCGGACGCGTCCCAGGCACGGAGCCGGTCGCGGGGGTCCTCGGGGTGGCGGGACAGTTCGAGCTCGGCCCACGGAGTCGTCATGCGGTCGTTCATCGTGCTCCAGGCTAGCCGAGCCCCAGCTCACACCCGGTCGGACGGGTCTGCGGCACCATGGAGCGCATGGACGTGGAGCTGTTCCCGCAGGGGCGGGCCGAGGTCGCGCCGGGCGCCGTGCACGTCCCGCACTGGCTGGACGACGCCCGGCAGCGCGCGCTGCTCGACGCCTGCCGGGAATGGGCGCGACCCCCCGCCGGACTGCGCACCGTCCGCATCCCCGGCGGCGGCACGATGAGCGCCCGGCAGGTGTGTCTGGGCCTGCACTGGTACCCGTACGCCTACGCCCGCACGGTCGTCGACGGCGACGGCACCCCCGTGAAGCCCTTCCCGGCCTGGCTGGACGAGCTGGGCCGCCGCGCGGTCGCCGACGCGCTCGGCCCGGCGGCGGTTCCCCGGGATCCGTACGACATCGCACTGATCAACTTCTACGACGGCGACGCCCGCATGGGCATGCACCGCGACGCCGACGAGAGATCCGCCGCGCCGGTGGTGTCGCTGAGCCTCGGTGACAACTGCGTGTTCCGCTTCGGCAACACCGAGACCCGGACCCGGCCCTACACGGACGTGGAGCTGCGCAGCGGCGACCTGTTCGTCTTCGGGGGCCCGTCCCGTCTCGCCTACCACGGCGTGCCACGCGTCCACCCCGGCACGGCCCCGGCCGGGCTGGGACTGACAGGACGGCTGAACATCACGTTGCGGGTGAGCGGCCTGGACATGCGCGACGGGTGAGGCGGGGCCCGGTACGGAGATGGCCGCGGGGCCGGCGGGGAGGGCCCTGAGGGGGAGCGGCCAGGGGTGCCCCGGCCTCTTCCCGGTCCCGGTGTCGTCGCACCGGCCGCAGCGGGTGCGGATCATGGGAGACTCGCCCTCATGAGCGGCGATGGGGCCCCCCGGAAGGCGGGGGAAGGGAACACCTCCAGGGTGCGGCTGGACCGGGGGCGCGGAGCGCTCGGTCCCGCGCTGGAGCTGGTGCACACCGGGCGCGCGCCGACCCGCGCCGTGCTCACGGCCGAACTCGGGGTGACCCGGGCGACGGCCGGGGCGGTGGCCGCCGAGCTGGAGGCCCTGGGCCTGATCCGGGTGGACGCCCGGCCCACCGCGGCGGCCGGCGCGCAGGGACGGCCCTCGCACCGGCTGGAGGTCGCCGAGGACGGCCCGGTGGCGCTCGCCGCACAGGTCCACGCCGACGGGTTCCGCGCCGCGCTGGTCGGCCTCGGCGGCCGTGTCGTGGCGACCGCTCCGGGCTGCGAGACGGTCGACGCCGACCCGGCGAAGGTGCTGGGCTCGGTCGTCGAGGCGGGCGCGGCACTCCTGCGCGAGACGGGCCGGCGCTGTGTGGGCGCGGGACTCGCCGTGCCGTCCGCGGTCGCCGAACCCGGCGGTCTCGCCCTCAACCCCCTGCACATCGCCTGGCCGGCCGGCGCGGAGGTCCGCCGGCTCTTCGCGGAGTGCGTCGCCGCCGCCGGCATCACCGGTCCCGCCTTCGCGGGCAACGACGTCAACCTCGCCGCGCTCGCGGAACACCGGCACGGCGCCGGCCGGGGCGCCCGGGACCTGCTGTGCGTGGCCACCGGGCACCGCGGTGTGGGCGGCGCGCTGGTCCTCGACGGCCGTCTGCACACCGGCAGTTCGGGTCTCGCGCTGGAGGTCGGCCACCTCACCGTCAACCCCGAGGGCCGCCCCTGTCACTGCGGCAGCCGGGGCTGCCTGGACGTCGAGGCGGACCCGCTCGCGCTGCTCGTCGAGGCGGGCCGCGACCCGGGACCCGAGGTCTCCCTGCTCCAGCAGGCCGACGACCTGCTGCGCACCCGGTACGACGACCCCGCCGTGCGCACCGCCGCCGAGGTCCTGATCGACCGCCTCGGCCTCGGCCTCGCCGGCCTGGTCAACATCCTGAACCCCGACCGCATCATCCTCGGCGGCCTGCACCGCACGCTCCTGGAGGCCGACCCCGGGCGCCTGCGGGCGGTCGTCGCCGACCGCAGTCTGTGGGGGCAGAGCGGCGGAGTCCCCATCCTGCCCTGCACCCTGGACCACGACAGCCTGGTCGGCGCGGCCGAACTGGCCTGGCAGCCGGTGCTGGACGATCCACTGGGCGCGCTCCGCTGACCGACCGTGGTGCCCCGCGCACCCCGGCCCGCATACGCGGCCGACGTGTGGCCTACGCGGCCGACGTGTGGCCTACGCGGCCGACGTGTGGCCGTCGGGGCCGAGGTGCGGGCCCAGGCAGCCGCACGGTCGACTGTCCGGCCTCCGTCCCGAACCGGCCGTCGGCCACCGGCGTCAGAGATCCCTGTATGTCACCGTGCCGCTGCCGCTGCCGCTGCCGCTGCCGCTGCCGCTGCCGCTGCCGCTGCCGCTGCCGCTGCCGCTGCCGCCGCGGCTGTCGGGGCGGGGCAGCGCCGGCCGTCACTCCCAGTCGACCGCGAACGCCCGCCCCGGATGCTCCGTCAGGATCCGGTCCACCAGCTCCGTTCCCAGCGACGCGGCCAGCCGGGGCCGTACCCGGCGCAGCAGGCCGGGAAGCCCCGGGCCGCCGCCGCTCACCGACCGCGCTCCCGCGACCACGGTGTCCCCGCCGAGCAGCACCCGGTCCCCGAACCCGGCCTCCGCCAGGGCCCGTACGGCCTCCGGCATGCGCCAGTCGGTGGCGTGATGTGCGAGTGAAGGCCCGTCGAAGGCGAGCCAGCAACCCGACTCCGCGGCCTGCCGGTGCGTCACGGTGTAGGGGGAGCGGTTGAGATGGCCGAGGATCACCCGGTGCCCGGGCACGCCCAACTCCCCGCACAGCAGGTCGAGTACGTCCAGCGCCCCGGTGCCCAGCTCCAGATGGACGGCGATCGGCGCCCCCGTCGCGTGGTGGGCCTCGGCCGCGGCGGCCATCGTCCAGCGGGCATGGGCGTCCAGGCCGTGGAAGCCGCCCGCCACCTTGATCAGTCCGGCCCGCACCCCCGAGGATCCGATCCCCTCGGTCAGCTCCGACACGAAGACCTCGGCGAGCCGGCCACGGAGCCCGTCGAGCAACTCCGCCCGGTAGTGGGCCGCTTGGTGCAGCCCCGTCGCACAGACCACCCGCACCCCCGTGGCGCGGGACAGCCCGGGCAGGTCCGCCGCCCGGCGCCCCATGCCGTACGGCGTCCACTGCACGAGCGCGGTGCCGCCCGCCGCACGGAACGCCGCGAGCTCGGCCCGCGCGGCGGTGACGTCGTCGAGCTCCTGGCCGGGCAGCAGGGGGCTGCGCAGGAAGAGGTGGTCGTGGGCGTCGCAGACACCCAGCTCCCCGGGCAGGACGTCCCCGAGCACCGTACGGACGCGGCTCACCACTGCTTGCCGCGGGGGAGGCGGTCCAGCCCGGGCGCGGAGAGATGCAGCACCTGGAAGAGGTCTCCGTCGGCCTTCGGGGCGTCGTGCTCCCACAGGGAGAAGTGCACCAGCTCCCAGCGGTGGGGATCGACGGCCGCCGCCGCGAGCACGGCACCCTCCTCGTCCGCCAGCCGCCGCACCTCGACGGCCGCCTCTTCCATGAGCGTGGTCAACTCGCCTCCCTGCGGCACCGGTTGCCGCCGCCGTACCGCGAACGCGGCACGGGAGCCGGTCACGTCGCCGCCGGCTGCCTCCTCGTACGCGAGGCCGGTCCACTGCCGTACGGCGGGGCGGCCGAAGTCGTCGACGAAGCCCTGGAAGGCGCCGCCCCAGAGGAAGCGGTTCATGCCCTCGACGGTGTTCCACAGGTAGAAGGGGGCGTACTGGTTGACCGGTGCGCCGTGGACTCCGCGTTCGCGCAGCAGGTAGGCCTTGAAGCCGAGGCCGTCCCAGTCGTCGAGCAGGTGCCCGGACCGGGCGACCCGCGCGCGGATGACGCCCGGGTCGTAGTCGGCGGGAAGCGTCACCTCGTACTGCAGGGCATGCATGGATCGGTCCTTCCTCGGGTCGGGGCGTGCCCGGACGGGCGGGCCCGGTGGACGGGCGGCCGGAGCGTGCGTCAGCCGCCGTGCGCGACGGTCCGCGGTGCCAGCAGGGACAACAGGCCGCGGACGCCCGCGTCGAAGGCGGCGGGCGAACCGGAGGCGCGGGCCAGCACGTAGCCGCCCTGTACGGTCGCGAGGACGGCCGCGGCGATCTCCCCGCCGTCCAGCTCCGGCGCGAATTGGCCGTCCCGCTTGCCCTCTTCGACGATCTCGGCGATCCGCCCGCGGATGCGCGCGATCGTCTCGTCCACCGGCGCGCGCAGCTCGTCGCTCGCGATCACGTCCGGATCCATCGTCAGTCTGCCGACGGGGCAGCCGCGCAGCACATCGCGCTCGCGCAGCAGATACGCCTCGATGCGCTCGTACGGCGTCCCCGGACCGGCCAGAACCGCCTCGGCGGTGGCGCGCAGTTCCTCGGCGGTCCGCCGGATCGCCGCCAGCGCGAGATCCGGCTTGCCCTTGAAGTGGTGGTACATGCTGCCCTGGCCGGCGCCGGCGCGCTCCAGGATCGCCTTCGGGCTGGTGCCGACGTAGCCGCGCTCCCACAACAGCTCGCGCGTGGATTCGATGAGTCGTTCCGACGTGTTCACGGGCTCACTGTACATACCAGTAGTTACAGAATCTCGAAGACGGCCGATCTCCACGCGGAGCAGTCGCCCGCCGGGCGGTGTACTCCCGGAGCGGTACGCGAACCGTCGCCGGCCGCACGACGACTCCGTCCCCCGTGCCGGGGGATTCTCGGGGCATCGCCCGATCACCCCACCGAACACGGAGATGAACCGAGATGACACAGACCCTGGCAGGCTGGGACGGCGGACCCGGCCCGTGGATCCTCTTCCTGCCGCTGCTCTGGGCGGCCGCCGTCACCGGCGTCGTCACCCTGCTGCGGCGCACCGTGTGGCGCGGCCGCGTGGCCCCCTGGCGGGCCCTGGACGGCGGCCGCTCCGCCGCCGGCTCCCCGCTCTCGGTCCTCGGCCGTCGTTTCGCCGCGGGCGAGATCGAGGAGGAGGAGTACTGGCGCCGACTGTCCGTCCTGGAGGAGCAGTTCGGCCGCGCAGAGAGGGGCGGCACGGCATGACCGCGACGTCCATGCCGTGCGCGCGCCCGTCGTACGGCCCGGTGCGGTCCCGCCTTCCCGGCCGAAGGCCGATGGGCGCCGATTCCGCAGGGGATTGAGGCCGCCGGCCCCCGGCCGACGGCACCTGGGTCCGGCGACCGGAGAAGGAGGCGCGGACGCCGAAGAAGGTGCGGGCGCAGGGTCGTCGCGACCCGTCACCCGCACCTCTCCGTCCTCTGCCGTCCCTGCCCGCGCCGGGCGTCACCGCGCCGCGGGGGAGAGGTCACCGCCCGGTCAGCCGGGAACGGCCGACCGGGCGGGAGCGGTTGCCGCCGCGGCGACGGGTGCCGTCACCGGGGTGCGGACCACGGTCGAGACATGGACGACCATGGGGTCCTGGGCCGGATTCGAGGCGGGCTGGAGCCGCTCCACCTCGGTGGGCGGGGGCACGGGCGCCGGTTCCGGCCTGTGGCCGGGCGAACGGGCCGGCCGGACGGGCGCGGGGGAGGGTGCGGACAGGGTGAACCACACGACCTTGCCGTCGTCGCCGTCCGGGCGTGCTCCCCAGCTCTCGCTCACCGCGGCCACCATGGCGAGGCCCCGGCCGCAGGTGGCCAGCGGTGCGGCGTCCAGCGCCTGCGCCGCTTCGGCCACCACCGGGAGCCGCGGATCGTGGTCGCGTACCGAGACCGTGAGCCGGTCCGGCAGCAGCTCCAGTTCGACGGTGCACGCCTTGTCGGGCCGGGCGTGCCGGTGGACGTTGCTCAGCAGCTCGGTCACGCCGAGTGCGGCACGGTCTATCAACGGATCCAGATGCCAGTAGCGCAACTGCGCAGATACGATTCTGCGGACCTGGCCGATCCGCGACGGCAGGGCTTGCAGCTCCACCGTGCAGTGTCTGCTTGGGTGACTGATCACGCTGCGACTCCCCGATGTAGGGGTCCGGAGGAACCGGAAACCACGGAGAACACGGAGAAACACGTAGGACACGTTCCACACAGAGAACACAGAAACGCTGAGAACGCTGAAGACGCTGGGACCACAGTGAACGCGGAGAAAGCACGTTTCGGCGCGGGGACGGAGAACGGCGGATCCAGCAGGATGCTCGCGTCGAAAGGCCGCCTGCTGTCGTGCCCGGCGGGCTGGTTCGCAGCGTAACCGCCGGTAAACCCTGAGTGACGTGAGACCAGAGTGACGCAGGGGGTGCGCTGCCGCAAGTCGCCACGACACGACGCAGCTCAGCCGCCGTGTCCGGCCGCCCGGCGCACCGCGTCGATGAACCGGCGCGCGGCCGGCGGACCGGCCTCGCCCGGAGCGGGATCCTCCTCACCCAGGGTCAGCTGATAGCGCCTGCCGTCGATGTCGGCCCGCGCCCGGTCCCCCGGGGCGAACCAGGGCCGGGACGCCCGCACCTCCTGTACGGGCGCGCTGTCGATCTCGCTGCCGTAGCTGGTGAGCAACTCCACCCGGCCGCCGCTGATCCGGACGCGTCCGGCCCGGGTCAGCGAACGCAACCCCTTGCCGATCCGCACGCCCCTGGCCGTGAACTCGGGCTCCGCCATCCTCGCCGCCCCCTCGTGCGCCCATCTCGCCGTACCTCGAACCCCGCCCGTTCGGCGCCGGCCTTCCCGGGCACGGGACCGGCCGTGTGCCGGTGCGGCCGTGTCCGCGTCCGGTCCGCGCGCGGCCGTCGCGGCCGTGCCCTGCCCTGCGCGTCCCGGACCGCGCCCGCCGCCCAGGCGCTTGCGCGCCCGGACCGCTTCGCGGCACCACTCCACCGAACCACTCCACCGAACCACTTCGGGAAACCGTTCGGCAGAAAGGTTTCCGTCGCCGTTTCCGCGGCACCCGCCCCGATGAGCCGGGCAGGGGGTGTGTCCCGGGCCGGGACGGTCGCCCCGACCGGTGCAGTCTGCCCCGGTGCGGACCGGAGCGCCAGTGCGCACAGGGGGCGCGCGCCGGGCGCCCGAAACGGTCCCGGCCATCCGCGAGTGCGCTCTCGCACGCGTGTGCCCCAGCCTCTCTTTGGCCGGCTCAAAGATGTGTTTATGCAGGTGGGAGGCGGTGTGCGAGGTGTCTATGATCGAAGCGTCCGCCGTGCGAGGCTGAGGCGCCGCCGATGCCCCACGCGTCGGCGCCCAGTGTGAGGAGCCTTCCCGTGAGCACCACCCAGCAGACCCGGACCGGCGCCACCCTCGACGTCGACCGCACCGACGCGGCCTACCGCGACTGGCTGAAAGACGCCGTACGCAAGGTCCAGGCCGACGCGAACCGCTCCGCGGACACGCACCTGCTGCGCTTCCCGCTGCCCGAGGAATGGGGCATCGACCTCTACCTGAAGGACGAGTCCACCCACCCGACCGGCAGCCTCAAGCACCGTCTCGCGCGCTCCCTCTTCCTCTACGGCCTCTGCAACGGCTGGATCAGGCCCGGCCGCCCGGTGATCGAGGCGTCCAGCGGCTCGACCGCCGTCTCCGAGGCGTACTTCGCCAAGCTCGTCGGCGTGCCCTTCATCGCGGTCATGCCGCGCACCACGAGCACGGAGAAGTGCCGGCTCATCGAGTTCCACGGCGGGCAGTGCCACTTCGTGGACGACCCGCGGACGATGTACGAGGAGTCGGCGCGCCTCGCGGCGGAGACCGGCGGCCACTACATGGACCAGTTCACCTACGCCGAGCGCGCCACCGACTGGCGGGGCAACAACAACATCGCCGAATCCATCTTCCGCCAGCTGGAGTTGGAGCGCTTCCCGGAACCCGCCTGGATCGTCGCCACGGCCGGCACCGGCGGCACCTCGGCGACCCTCGCCCGCTATGTGCACTACATGCAGTACGACACCCGGATCTGTGTCGCCGACCCCGAGAATTCCTGCTTCTTCGAGGGCTGGACCACCGGCGACCCGGACGTGACCTGCGACTGCGGCTCCCGGATCGAGGGGATCGGACGGCCCCGCATGGAGCCGAGCTTCGTCCCCGGGGCGATCGACCGCATGATGAAGGTTCCGGACGCCGCCAGCGTGGCCGCCGTGCGCGCCCTGGAACGCGGCATCGGCCGCAAGGCGGGCGGCTCGACCGGAACGGGCCTGTGGAGCGCGCTGAAGATCGTCTCCGAGATGGTGGCCGAGGGCCGTACCGGCAGTGTGGTCACCCTGTTGTGCGATCCGGGCGACCGCTATCTCGACAAGTACTACTCCGACAGCTGGCTGGAGGAGCAGAGCCTCGACATCACCCCGTACACGGCGGCGATCGACTCCCTCCTGGCGACGGGCGTCTGGCCGGACTGAACGGACCGGCCCGCCGTCCGCCCCCGCACCACGCGGGGGTGCCGGACCGTCAGGCGTCCCCGGCCGCCCGGGACTCCCCGGCGTCCGCGGTTCTCTCGGGCTCCCCGGGCTCCGCCGGGACCTCGCCGTCGTCGGGTTCGCCCGCCACCACGAGCCGGCGCAGGTGCTCGGAGATCTCCTCCCGCGCCTCGACGGGCAGCCCCGCGTCCGTCACCAGGATGTCCACCTGGTCCAGCGTGGCGAAGGAACTCAGGCCCACGGTTCCCCACTTGGTGTGGTCGGCGACCACCACGACCCGGCGCGCGGACTGCACCAGGCGCCGGTTGGTCTCCGCCTCCGCGAGGTTCGGCGTGGACAGGCCGGCCCGCGGCGATATGCCGTGCACGCCGAGGAAGAGCAGATCGAAGTGGAGCGAGGCGATGGCCTGGTCCGCCACCGGCCCCACCAGCGAGTCGGACGGGGTGCGCACCCCGCCGGTCAGCACCACCGTCGCCGCGCCCGGCCGCTGCCCCGCGGTGCGCTGGGCCGAGTGGAAGACGTCGGCGACCCGCACCGAGTTCGTCACCACGGTCAGGTCGGGCACCTCCAGCAGATGCTGGGCCAGCGCGTACGTCGTCGTACCGCCGGACAGCGCGATCGCCGTGCCCGGCCGCACCAGACGCGCCGCGGCGCGCGCGATGTCCTCCTTGGCGCTCAGCTCCAGACCCGACTTGGCCTCGAAACCGGGCTCGTGCGTGCTCGCCTCCAGCACCGGCACCGCGCCGCCGTGCACCTTCTCCAGCACGCCCTGGCGGGCCAGCGCGTCCAGATCGCGGCGCACGGTCATGTCGGACACGCCGAGCTTGCGGGTCAGTTCGTTGACGCGGACACCGCCCCGGCGCCGGACCTCGTCCACGATCAGGGCGCGGCGCTGCTCCGCGAGGAGGTTCTGATTCTCGCTCACGTACGCTCCGGTCCTTTCGCCGCAAACCCGTCCGACACCCCCGGCGCGCCTGTCCCGACCTGGCCGTTCCGGTCGTCCGCAGCCGCGCGGGCGCCCCATCCTTTCACGGGTCCGCACCGGGTGCGCCACCGGCTGTCACGGCGCGCGCCTGCCGTGCGGGCTGCCCGGGGCGACCCTCCGAGGCGGCTTCCCCAAGGCCCCCGTCACACGTATCGGGGAGATTCCGTGACGGGAGGTGTAAGTGGCCCCGGCACCGGCAATCCCCCTCGCGCACCACTCAGGTCTTCCGATATGCCATGGGGGATGTGCGAGACAGTGGAACGGGCGCAGGAACGCACCACAGGACCGGGAACCGGCCATGCCCCCGCGCGGCCCGCGCAGGCGGAACGCGGCCTGGAACTGCTGGTGCACGGGGTCGGCGGCACCACCCCGGAGAAGATGCTCGGCGACCCGCGCACCGTCCGGATCACCGGCGACGACACCGCCGCCGTCTTCCGGCGGGCCGAGGACGCCGACGACGCCGAAAGACCCGGCACCGCCCCGGCCGCCGGGACCGCCGGAGCGGCGCGCCGCGAGGCCCCCGTGCCCGAGGCGTACGTCTGGTGCAACCTCACCTCCGGCGACGGCACCCGCGTCCTGTGGCTGCTGCTGCTCCCCTTCATGGTGGTGAACCTCGCCCACTGGATGCGCCCCGCCGCCCGCGGCCGCACCCGCACGGTCCGCCTGTACGGCCTCCTCGTCCGGCTGGCCGCGCTCACCCTGACCGTGCTGTTCGTGGCCGCGGCCTGCGAGGTCGCCCTGGACCTGGTGGCCTGGCAGTGCGCCGGTGTTCCCGCCTGCGCCCGCAGGCACTCCTGGCTGTCGTTCCTCTCGCCGGCCGCCTCCCACGGCGGCTGGTGGAGCATGCCCGGGCGCCGGCTCGCGCTCGCCGCCGTGGCCCCCGCCGCGCTCACCGGCCTGCTCTGGTACCTCTCCCGGCGCACCTGGCGGGCCTACGAGTCCCACCGGCCGATGCCCCGCGTGCCCGAACCGGGCGACGACGGCAGCGCCCTGGCCCGGCCCGGATTCTGGTACGGCCGCCGGCTCGTCGCCAGACTGCGCGCGGCCCACACCGCGGCGGGCCTGCTGACCGTCGCGGCCGCCGTCGCCGCACCGGCCGCGCGCTTCGACCACCGCACGGGAAGGGTCTCCGCATCGGACGTCCTCGGCGCCCTGCTCGGCGCGGCCCTGCTGGGCTGGGCCGTCGCCGTGGTCGCGGTGGTCTGCCGCCGGGGCCGCAGCGAGGTACGCCTCGACCGCACCCTCGACCTCCGCCTCGAACGCCGTCTCCCCCTGGGCGCCCTGGGCCTGCTGCTCCTCGCCGAGCTGTACGCCGGCTGGTCCCGGCCCGGCTGGCAGTCCGCCGGCCGGCTCCCCGGCGACCCGGCCTTCAGCGCCCTCATGCTGGCCCAGGGACTGCTGGCCCTCGCCCTCGCCGCCGTCGCCCACGACCTCTACCGGCGCAACCCCGAACCGCGTACCGGGATGCGCGGTCTCGGCGGACCGGCGGTCGCGCTGCTCGCCTGCGCCCTCGGCGGCGTCGTCTCCGCCGGTATCGCCCTGCGGGTCGCCGACTGGCTCGACGGCACCCGCGCCTCCCTGACCGGGCCGCCCGTGCTGCTCACCTGGCAGGCCTCCGCGATCCCGCCGCTCCTCGCCGTCCTGCTCGCCGTCGCCTCCGTGCTGGCGCGGCGCGCAGCCCGCCTCGCCCGCGCGGAACGCGCCCGCGTACACCGCGAGCACCCTGACGAACCCGAGGACCGCTCCCGCACCCGGAGCATCGCCCAGGCCCGCGCCATGGCCACCCTCACCGACCGCGCGCCCCTGGTCGTCGCCGTGCTCTTCGCCACCACCCTGCTGCTGGGCGCGGGCACCCTGACCGGCGCCCTGGCGACCGGCGAGTCCCCGGGCGGCGCGGCGGCCCGGACCCACGGCGTGGTCCGGGCGACGGTCGAGACCTCGCAGAACCTCGGTTCCTGGCTGGCCGGCGTCGGCTTCCTGCTGTTCGTCACCCTGGGCCGCCGTGCCTACAAGAACGCCTCCGCCCGGCGCACCATCGGCATCCTCTGGGACATCGGCACCTTCTGGCCCCGCGCCGCCCACCCCTTCGCCCCGCCCTGCTACGCCGAGCGCGCGGTCCCCGACCTGACCTGGCGGATGGCCACCTGGACCGAACGCACCGGCGGCCGGCTGGTCCTGTCCGGCCACTCCCAGGGCAGCGTCCTCGCCGCCGCCGCGGCCTGGCAGCTCACACCCGCGGTCCGCGAACGGGTCGCCCTGCTGACCTACGGCTCACCGCTGGAGCGGCTGTACGGCCGCTGGTTCCCCGCACACTTCGGCCCGGCCGCCCTCACCGCCCTGCACCGCGACGTCGCCACCTGGCGCAACCTCTACCGGCCCACCGACCCGATCGGCGGCCCCGTCCGCGTCCGGTCCGCCACGGGTGCGGACGTCGACCACGAACCGCTGCGCGACCCCCTCGCCTACGGCCGCAGCGCCGAACACCCGCTCCCGGCCCCGATACTCGGCCACTCCGACTACCAGGCCGACCCGGTCTTCGCCCGCGAGCGCGCCCGCCTTCTGGCCCGCCTCAGCCCCGAGGTGCCGGCGCCGCGGCCCGACCCGGTGCCGCCGGCCGCCTGACGGCCGGGGACCGGGTCCGCTCAGCGAGGCTCCGGGAGGTCCTCGTCGTACAGCAGCGTCAGATCGTCGGTGCTCGGGTCGTCGAGCTGGGCGACGCGGCTCGCATGACGCTCCACCATCGCCTCGAACGTCTGCCGCGCCGTGCGCCCGTTGCCGAACGCGGGTCCCTTCGGGATCGCCGCGAGGTAGGTGAGCAGCGCCTCCGGCGCGCCCGGTGCCAGCCGGTACTCGTGCTCGTCCGCCTGCTGCTCGACGATCCTCAGCAGCTCCTGCGGGCTGTAGTCGCCGAAGGTGATCGTGCGGGAGAAACGCGACGCCACGCCGGGGTTGACGGTCAGGAAGCGCTCCATCTCCGCCGTGTAACCCGCGACGATCACCACCACCGCGTCCCGGTGGTCCTCCATCAGCTTCACCAGCGTGTCGATGGCCTCCTTGCCGAAGTCGCGTCCCGCGTCCTCCGGCGACAGCGCGTACGCCTCGTCGATGAACAGCACACCGCCGCGGGCCCGTTCGAAGGCCTCCTGGGTGCGGATCGCCGTCGAACCGATGTGCTCGCCGACCAGGTCGACCCGGGACACCTCGACCAGATGGCCCTTCTCCAGCACCCCGAGGGAGGCGAGGATCTCGCCGTACAGCCGGGCGACCGTCGTCTTGCCCGTGCCGGGGGAGCCGGTGAAGACCAGATGCCGCTTCACCGAGGCCGCCTTGAGGCCCGCACGCTGCCGGCGCCGGCCCACCTCGATCATGTCGGTCAGCGCCCGCACCTCGCGCTTGACGCTGTCCAGGCCGACCAGCGCGTCCAGTTCCCCGAGCACGGCCTTCGAGGTCCGGGCCGGCTCCGGCTCGGCCGGGGCGGCGAGCGCCTCCGGTTCCGTGTCGCGCTGGCCGGGGATCGCGCCGAGCAGCCCGCCGGTGGAGGGGGACGAGGTCTGTACGGCCGTCTCGCGCGGCGCCGGCGTGCGCGGGCCGCCGCTCTCGTCGCTGCTGCAGTCCTCCACCACCGGACCCGAGCCCGGGTTGGCGCCCGCCCCGGCGTCGGCGAACTCGAACCCGCCGCGCGCGCACCGCTCCGTACGGCACTTGCGCAGCGTCGTACGGCAGCCGTCGAGCACGTGGAAGCCGTAGCCGCCGCTGTCGTTGACCCGGCAGTCCAGGAAGCTGCCCCGCCCGCCGGCGGACACGTAGAACCCCGCCTCCGCGGGCGAAACGACCGTGCAGCGTTCGATGGTCGGGTCGGCGCCCTTGGTGACGATCACGCCGGTCTGGGTGCCGTCCAGGGTGCAGTTGCTGAGCGTGCCGCCGCTGCCGTGGTCGCGGAACCAGGCACCGGTGGCCGCCTCCCGGATCCGGCAGTCGTCGAGCTGGGCCGTCGCCCCGTCGCTCACCGACACGGCCGTGTTGCGCACCTGGGACAGATCGCTGTCCACGACGTCGGCGCGCGAGCCGCGGTCGAGCACGAACAGCGCGTCCGGCACGTCGTGCACCCGGCATGAGTCGAGCACGGCCGTGGCGCCGTCGCTCACCCACACCGCGGGATAGTCACCGGTGCTGTCGAAGATCTCGCACTGGTTGGCGTCCACCCGCGTGCCCGGGTCCCACACCGACAGGCCGTTGCGCCCGAACTGGCGCACCGTCGTCCGGGTCAGCGTCAGCACCGAACGGGACCGGAGGTCGATCGCGTTCTCCGGGATGTCGTGGATCCGGCAGTCGGCGAGCGTCAGCACCGCGTCCGTGTCGAGCGTGACACCGTCGGCCGACGTGCGGTGCACATCGCAGTCGGTGAGATGCGCCGTGGCCCGCTGGGTCACCTGCACCCCCGAGCCCCGTACCTCGTACACCTCGCAACCGACCGCCTCCAGCGAGGAGTTCTCACCCGTCGCGCTCAGCCCGGTGCCGGAGGCGTGGTGCACCCTGCAGCGCTCCAGACGCGGGTGTCCGCCGCCGCGCACCGCCACTCCCGCCTGACCGGCGGCGACGATCTCGCACTCCTCGAACACCCCGCTGCCGCCGTCGAGCACGGCGATGCCGATGCCGGCCGGATTGTCGACCGTGCAGCGGCGCACGGTCGGCCGGGCCGCTCCCCGCACCTCGATGCCCGAGGCGGAGCGGGCCACGATCCGCAGGTCCGTCAGTTCGGGCGTGCCTTCCTCCACCAGGAGCGCGGGCGCGGCGGAGTCCTGTCCCTCCACGTGCAGGCCCTGGACCACCGCCGAGGCGCGCACGGTCAGCGGCACCCCGTCCGACGGCGCGATCCGCACCGAGCCCGACGACCCCTCGGGGCCACGCAGCGTCACCGCCCGCTGGACGACCAGGTTCTCCCGGTAGGTGCCGGGGGCGATGGTGAGGACGTCACCCTCGGCGGCGGCCTCCAGGGCTGCGGCGAGCGAAGCGTACTCACCCGTGCGGCGGCGCCACCGCGATGTACCGGTGTGCGTCACCTGGACCGTGCCCTGTGCCATGGCGTTGCTGTGCCCCCACCTCGTGGTACTCGCGCTCGTTCACCTGCGGGGCGCCGCAGCCGGTCCCGGTGCCGCGACCGCGTCCGGCCCCTGGGCCGCCGCGTGATCGCGTGCCGGACACCGGCGCGCCCTTTCGGCTCGCTCGCGCGCGGGTCGATGCCGAATGCGACTCGGCCGGTCCACCGTAGCGTGCCCGCGTGCGGTGGGTTGACCAGAGGCGGAACGTGGTCAGCTGCCCGTGCCCGCCTTTCCCCAGTCGGGGCCCGCCCGGTCCCATGCCTGGTCCCAACGGGCGTACCGGCGGCGGACCATGTTCCAGACGATCAGGCGCCGGACCGTCTCGACCACGGCCACGGTCGCCAGGGCCGCGCCGACCCCGGCGAGGACCGCGTGCGTCGTCGCCGTCTCCGTGTCCAGGGGACGGGTCGTTATTCGGCCGCGCGGATCCGTCCAGAGGCCGAAGTGGTCGCCGCGGTGCGGGGACTCGATGTCCGCCAGGGTCGCACCGTGCCGCGATGTGCCGTCGGGCGCGGCCCAGTCGGCCAGGACCCGGCTACGCGTCTCGCGCGCGGCGCCGATGTCGGACTCGACCTCCGGCGGCGCGCCGCCCAGCCGTCGTACGACGGTCGCCGTGACCAGATGGCGGGAGCGCTGCTGCGCGCCCGCCGACCGCTGCAGGGAGTCCTGGGCGGCCGTACCGGTCAGGAAGCCGCTCACCGGGGCGGCCACCACGATCAGCAGCAGTGCCGCGAGTGCCAGCCAGGCCTCGGCCAGGTCGGTCGCCCGGCACAGCTGATTGCGCCGCCAGCGCCACAGACCGCTCAGAGCCCGCACGTTCCCCACCCCCTTCGGCTCCGGGACGTCCTCTCCCGCCGCCGTCGCCCACCCCTCGGTCCCCGCCGGGAGGAGAGCGGCATCACGCCGGACCGGTACGTCTCACGGATCTCTCAGACAGCCCAACGACGAGGACCCGCCCCCGGTTCCCGTCCGCCGCGGCAGTTCGGTGGCACGGGTGAGCGGCCCGTCACCCGAGCACGCGCACCGGGTCGCCCACCCGGACGGTGCCCGGCGTGAGCGGCACGAGGTTCTGGCCGAACACCAGTTGCCCGGCACGCCTGCGGTGCCGCGCCAGCGTGTGCAGGGGCTCGCGCCCGCGTACGGCGGAGTCCTGGTCGGTGGTGGTCACGACGCAGCGGCCGCAGGTTCTGGCCACCCGGAACACGACGTCGCCGACGGAGATCCGCGACCAGTGGTCCTCGGCCCAGGCCTCGGTGCCCGCCACGACCAGGTTGGGCCGGAACCGGTTCATGGGCAGCGGACCCTCGTCCGCGTGCCGGCCCCCGGCCAGCAGGGAGTTGAGGGCGTCGAGCGAGGCGAGCGTGGTCACCAGGAGGGGGTAGCCGTCGGCGAGGCTGACCGTCTCACCGGGAAGCGCGTAGGCGGGGTCGACGGGGCGGCGGGTCGCCGGATCGTCGAGGTGGACCAGCCGGACGCCGGCCCCCAGATACGCGGCGCACCAGCGATGCGCGGCCTCGTGGGCCAGGACCGCCTCCACCTTGGTCCCGAAGACGTCGATGGTCAGCGTTTCCGCCGGCTCGGGGACGGGCACCGTGAGCGCGGACCGGCCAGGTGCCGACAGCACGATGCCGCCGTCGGGCAGAAGCCCGGCGGCGGCGAGTGCGAGGCGCGGCTGTTCGCGCTGGGTGACGACCTTTCCCCCGTCGTCGACGAGCGCCCAGCGCCTGTCTCCGGCCAGCCCCCAGGGCTCCACCACGGCTTCCGAGAGCGCGAGGCTCCGGAACGCCTTGACCGGATGGACGTGGATCGACAGCAGCGACGCATTCCCCATGGCACCACCATGCCAGTCGGCGGGCCGGAAGGGGAGACGGCTCAGTACCCGCGGTACTGCTGGTTGTTGTACTGGTCCTGGTACGACGGCTGCGGCGGCCGGGGCGCGGCCGGGCGCATCGCCTCGTAGCCGCCGCCGTTGCCGCCGGGACCCTGCGCCATCGGACGCGGCGGCTGCGGGGCCTGCGGTCCGGGGTAACCGCGCGGCGCGGCCGCCTGCTGCGGGATGTAGGCGGTGGGGGCCTGGTGGATCGGCGCC
Organism: Streptomyces sp. NPDC090108; assembly: GCF_044747185.1. NCBI lineage: Bacteria > Bacillati > Actinomycetota > Actinomycetes > Kitasatosporales > Streptomycetaceae > Streptomyces > Streptomyces sp. NPDC090108. Next base: position 567,774 of record NZ_JBIVDQ010000003.1, on the reverse strand, counting down.
GGCTGCTGCGCCTGCGGGCCGGGGTAGCCGTACGCGGGGGCCTGCGGGGACGGAGCCGCCGGCAGGGCGGGCAGCGCCGAGGGGAGCGCGGGCAGGTTGCTCACCGCGTCGTACGCGGAGGGGACCCGGATCGGGGCGATCTGCGGGGTGCCCCGCTCGGCCACGAGGGAGTCGTAGATCGGGGTGTCCGGGAAGGAGGCGGAGTAGTAGCCGCCGCCATAGGTGGAGCGGGGGGAGGTCATGGCACATAAGTTAAGCCCACGATGTGCTGGTTGGGGAGACCGATAAGACGGTTGTTTTCCGTGTCGGCAGTGTTCTGGGATCCCCAATCCGAGCGAACTTGGCAAAAAAGGACGACATTCGATGTTTGGATCGTGTAAAGCCCAAGCGTCCAGCGGGTTACCGGCGGTTGCCGGGCGATCTTTCCGTGCAGGTCGTGGGAGTCCGCCGGACCCGGGAATACCTTCGATGTGACAAGGGCGGACCGGAGTGCCGGGCGTCTCTTATATGGGGGTGGACATGTCAATGTCGAAGGGTTCGAACACGCCGGTGCCTACCGCGGCGCTGCGCGTCGAACTGACCTGGAACTCCGGACCGGGCGTGCCCGACGCGGACGCCTCCGCGTTGCTCCTCGCGGCCGGAAGGGTCCGCTCCGACGCGGACTTCGTGTTCTACAACCAGCCCGCGCATCTCTCCGGCGCCGTCCGTCACGAGGGCAAGCGCTCCGACGGAGGCCGCGTCACCGACACCCTCTCCGTCGACCTCGCGCGCGTGGAGGGCGCCGTCGAGCGGATCGTCCTCGCCGCCTCCGCCGACGGCGGCACGTTCGGACAGGTCCCCGGTCTCGCCGTCGAAGTGACCGACGCGGGTACGGGCGAGGCCGTCGCCCGCTTCGACAGTCCGGGCGCGACCGTGGAGACCGCCTTCCTGCTCGGCGAGTTCTACCGCCGCCAGGGCGCCTGGAAGTTCCGCGCCGTCGGTCAGGGCTACAGCAGCGGACTCGAAGGCCTGGCAACGGACTTCGGCATCACCGTCGACGAACCGGGGCACCCCGTGGCCCCGCCCGCACCCGCACCCGCACCTGCCGCGCCCGCACCTGCCGCGCCCGCACCCGCACCTGCGGCGGCCACGCCTCCGCCCGCGCCCGCCGCGGCCTCTGCTCCGCCCGTACCCGCCGCGGCCCCGGCCCCGTACATCCCCGCCGTCCCACCGGTGCCGCCCCGCGCCTCGTCCGCCGTACCGCCCCCGCCGCCGGGCGCCACCCCGGCCCCCCTGCCTCCGCCGCCGGTCCGTCTCTCCAAGGTCACCCTCACCAAGGCGGCCCCCGCCGTCTCGCTGGCCAAGCAGGGCGGCACCTCCGGCGCCATGCGGGTCCACCTCAACTGGCAGACCCGCGGGCGGCCCCCGGGCCGGGGCGGTCGCGGATTCGCCCGGTCCGGGAACCTCGACCTCGACCTGTGCGCCCTGTACGAACTCGCGGACGGCCGCAAGGGCGTCGTCCAGGCACTCGGCAACGCCTTCGGGGCCCTGGACCGGCCGCCGTACATCCACCTGGACGGCGACGACCGCACCGGCGGCGCGGCGAACGGCGAGAACCTCACCGTCAACCTCGACCACCAGCGGGAGTTCCGCCGCATCCTCGTCTTCGTCACCATCTACGAGGGCGCCACGTCCTTCGCCGACCTGCACGCCACGGTCACCCTCCAGCCCCAGCACGGCGCCCCGGTCGACTTCTCGCTGGACGAGTGCACCGTGCCCTCCACGGTCTGCGCGCTCGCGCTGATCACCAACACGGGCGGTGATCTCGTCGTCCGGCGCGAGGCGCAGTACATGGTGCCGGAACGCGGAGTGAGCCCGCAGCGCACCATGGACCGGGCGTACGGCTGGGGCATGAACTGGACCCCCGGCCGCAAGTGACCGCGACGTCCGTCAGCCCTCGTCGGGTACCGCCTCCGGACGCGCGTAGGTGCGGCCCTTCCACGCCGCGCCCCTGCCCCGGTAGTGCTGCACCGCGGAGTCGACCGTCATCAGCAGATAGAGCAACGCGGTGAACGGCAGCAGGGGAGCCGTCCACACCGGCTGCCGGTAGTAGCGCAGCATGGGCGCGAAGGTCGCCGCCATCACCGCCCATGCCGCCGCTCCCGCCACCGCCGTCGCCCGGCTCCCCGAGACGGCGCCGGCGGCCACCGCGGCGGGCGGCACCAGGTAGACCAGGGCGAGCCCGGCGACCGTACCGACGAGCAGGAGCGGGCTGTGCCGCAGCTGCGCGTACGCGCTGCGCGAGACCATCCGCCACAGGTCGTGCAGCCGCGGGTAGGGACGCACGCTGTCCACCCGCTCGGCCAGCCCCAGCCAGATGTGGCCACCGCTCCCCTTCACCGCGCGGGCGAGCGCCACGTCGTCGATGACGGCCTGCCGGATGGCGTCCGGGATCCTCGCCCGCTCGGCCGCGTCCGCGCGCAGCAGCACACAGCCGCCCGCCGCCGCCGCGGTACGCGACCCCCTCCGGCCGATCCGCCGGAACGGGTACAGCTGCGCGAAGAAGTAGACGAACGCCGGCACCACCAGCCGCTCCCACACGCTCTCCACCCGCAGCCGCGCCATCAGGGACACGACGTCGTGACCGCCGGTGCGGGCCGCCGCCACCAGGGTGCGCAGGCTGTCCGGCGCGTGCGCGATGTCCGCGTCCGTGAGCAGCAGGAACTCGGGCTCACGCGCGCGTGCCAGGCCGATTCCGTGCCGCACCGCCCACAGCTTGCCCGTCCAGCCCGCGGGCGGTTCCCCGGGGGAGGTCACCGTGAGGGGCAGCCCGCCGTACCGCCCGGCCAGCTCCCGGGCCAGCTCCGCGGTGCCGTCGGTGCTCCCGTCGTCGACCAGGAAGACCTCCGCCCGCCCGGGATAGTCCTGGGCGAGCAGCGAGGGCAGGCTCGCGGGCAGGACGGCGGCCTCGTCGCGGGCCGGTACGACCACGCACACCGGCGGCCAGACATCCGGTTCCCGGTGCGGCGGAAGCCGGACGTCCGTGCGCCAGAAGAAGCCCCGGCACAGCAGCAGCCAGCACCAGGCGGCGAGGGACACGACGGTCGTCCACACAAGGGCGCTCACAGGCGCAGTCTGCCCCACCGGACCGGCCCACATGGGACGATCGTCTATCGTGGCCGGGTGAAGATCGCGCTCATGGACTCAGGAATCGGCCTCCTCCCCGCCGCCGCCGCGGTACGCCGGCTGCGGCCCGACGCCGAGCTCGTCCTGTCCTGGGACCCGGACGGGATGCCCTGGGGGCCGCGCACTCCGGAGGACATCACGCAGCGTGCCATCGCCGTGGCCGACGCGGCCGCCGCGCACCGGCCGGACGTCCTGATCGTCGCCTGCAACACCGCCTCCGTCCACTCACTCCCACAGATGCGCGCCCGCTTCGAGCCCGGCCTGCCCATCATCGGCACGGTTCCGGCGATCAAGCCCGCCGCGGCGGGCGGCGGACACGTCGCCATCTGGGCCACGCCCGCCACCACCGGAAGCGCCTACCAGCGCGGGCTGATCGAACAGTTCGCCGACGGCGTGACCGTCACCGAGGTGCCCTGCCCGGGCCTCGCCGACGCCGTGCACCACGCGGACGAGGCGGCCGTCGACGCCGCCGTCGCCGCCGCGGCCGCGCGCACCCCCGACGACGTCACGACCGTCGTCCTCGGCTGCACCAACTACGAACTGGTCGCCGACCGCATCCGAGCCGCGGTCCAGAAGCCCGGCATGCCCCCGCTCATGCTGCACGGTTCCGCCGGTGCGGTCGCCGCCCAGGCGCTCCGCCGGATCGGCGCCGTGGCCACCCCGGACGCCGAGGCCGCCACGGGTCTCACCGTGCTGCTGAGCGGGCGCGAGGCGGACCTGCCCGCCACCGCCCTGTCCTACCCGGAGGGCCGGCTGCTCCAGGCCGCCCGGACCCTCCGCTGACGTAGGCGGAGCCGTCCGCCGAACCGTTCCGGCACCGGGCCCACCCGGGCGGTCACCCTCCGCGAGCAGGTAGCCGCTCAGCGAAACCTGAGTAACCTCGTAGACATGAGGGACATCCGCGACGTCGAGGACGCTCCGCACCCCGACGTCTGGACGGGACGCGCCACCAACCGCGTGCAGTGGCTGCTGGCGCTGGTCGGCGCCGCCTGCATGGCGCTGGGCATCCAGCTCGCCGTGGAATCGGCCTGGACCTCCGGCATCGTCCCGCTCGTGATGTCCGTCGTGGGCTGCATCGCGGCCGGGCTGCTGGTCCTCTTCGGCACGCTCGCCTTCGTGCACGTCGACCTCAAGCTCGACGAGAACTCCCTGGAGGTGCGCTGCGGCCACATCGGCGTGCCCCGCCGCCGCATCCCCCTGTCCCAGGTCGTGGGCGCCGACTTCACCCCCCATGTCACCCCGCGAAACTGGGGCGGCTGGGGCTACCGCTGGCGCCCCGAGAAGGGCACCGCCGTCGTCGTACGCCGGGGCGAGGGAATCGTGCTGAGCCTGTGGGACGGCCACACCTTCACCATCACCGTGGACAATGCGGAATCCGCGGTCCGGGTGATCAGGGCGCGGCTGCAGACGAGCGCGGCGGGCCCGGCGAGCTGACCGCGCCGGGCGGCTCGGGGAGGTCTGTACGGTCCCTGCCGATGGGCCCGCCGGCGCGTTCGGGGGCTTGTACGGTCCCTGCCGGCAGGCGCGGCGGCGCGTTCAGGGGTGTCTGTACGACCCCTGTCCCTGGGTCTCCGTAGGCGCCCGTAGGTCTTGGCGGCCTCTGCCCCCGCCTCGGTGGGCCACTCCCACTCCATCGGAGGACCCGGGCGACCCCGAACCCCGAACCCCGAACCCCGAACCCCGTACCTCTGGAGCCCCGACCCTGCCTCCGGCAGCGTGCCCGTTCCTCCCACTCCGACCTCGCCTCAGAGGGCCGTCGGCTCCGCGCCCGCCCACGGTCGCGCCGTAGCCCATCCGGCCAGCAGGCCCGCGCCCGCCGTCACGGTGGTGGAACTCAGCGCGTCGCCCACCGAGGCGATCACGGCCAGCGCCGTCAGCGCGGCGCCCGCGCTGAGCGCGACGGGCGTCGGGCGCGAGGTGCGCCACAGCGCGTGGAGGAGCCAGCCGAACACGGACGTGAGCAGCAGCAGGCCGACGACACCCTGCTCGGCCAGTTGCTGCAGCGGCGCCGAATGCGGTGTCCCGTCGGACGGCAGCACCTGCGACGCGCCGCCGCTCAGCTCACCGAAGCGGCCCGGCCCCGCACCCAGGCCCGGCTCCGCGAACCCCAGCCGCAGCGCGTCCCGCCACAACCGGACCCGGTGCGCGTCGAACCGCTCGGTCAGCGCGCCGGCCAGGCCACCGGGCATAACCCCCTCCGCGACCGCCCATACCGTGGCGACCGCCGCCGCTCCGGCCAGCGCCAGCGCCACGATGCCGACGCTCCGGCGGGTCACCGAGCCCGCCGCGAGCGAGCAGAGCAGTACGGCCGCGCCGGCCACCGATCCCTCGGCCGAGCCGACGACGGCCCCGGTCAGCACGATCGCTGCGGCCAGCGCCCGCAGACCCAGCCGCCACGCCCGTACCGACGTGCCCCAGGACGCGCAGCACGCCGCTCCGGCCGACAGCGCCAGCAGCGCGGCCACGGCACCCGCTTGTCCCAGCGGGACGGCGTACCGGGGGCCCTGCGGGAGGTGCGGCAGCGCCAAGGCCGTCGCGAGGCCGGCCACCGCGCCGACGCACGGAGCGGCGACGGGGAGCAGCGCCCCGGAGATCCGTCCCGCCGCATACCCGCCTGCCGTCGCCAGCACCGCCAGCAGCACGCCCTCCGGCCGCCCGTCGTGGACCGCCGCGGTGATCAGCGACCAGCCGGCGCAGAGTCCCAGCAGGATCATGCCCGTACCGTCAGAAACGTTTCGGCTTTCCTGAACCGTTTCCTGGCCGTCCCGCCCGGCCGTGGCTCTCGTCCCCGTCGACAACACTGTCGCCCCTCGTACCCAGTCCCCCGGCTGTGGCAGACCCCCGCGAACGCGCGCCGGATCCGGCCGCACCGCTGGGGCTGCGCACACGTTAACGGTTGACGGCCGGATTGTGGACAAGTCGCGCGGGAAGATCGTGACGCGCCGACCGGATCGCCGTGACGCGCCGGCTGGATCGCTGCGGCTCCCCGGCGGGATCGCCGCGACACCCCGGCGCGCCGGCGGGCGGCCACCCGCGCGCGGACCACGCTGTCCGGGCCCAGGTCAGCGGCCTTAGACTCCCCGGGTGACCGTCACCACTACCTCCGCGGACCAGCAGGATCAGCTCGGGACGGCGTCAGCGCGCCGCCGCTGGACGCTGCGTCTGGTCCCGGCCGCCGCCGCCGTGCTCTGCGGAGTGCTGCTCTACGTCAGCTTCCCGCCGCGCACCCTCTGGTGGCTCGCCCTGCCCGCGTTCGCCGGCTTCGCCTGGGTGCTGCGCGGGCGCGGCTGGAAGGCGGCCCTCGGCCTCGGCTACCTGTTCGGGCTCGGCTTCCTGCTGCCGCTGCTGGTGTGGACCGGCGTCGAGGTGGGGCCTGGCCCGTGGCTCGCCCTGGTCGCCATCGAGGCCGTGTTCGTCGCCCTGGTCGGCGTGGGCATCGCCGCCGTCTCCAGGCTTCCGGCCTGGCCGGTGTGGGCGGCCGCCCTGTGGATCGCCGGAGAAGCGGTACGCGCGCGTGCCCCGTTCCGCGGGTTCCCCTGGGGCAAGATCGCGTTCGGACAGGCCGACGGCGTCTTCCTGCCGCTCGCCGCGGTGGGCGGTACGCCGGTGCTCGGCTTCGGCGTCGTCCTGTGCGGCTTCGGCCTGTACGAGGCCGGGCGGCTGATCGCCGAACGGCGCCGTACGCGGACCGTCCGGCGCGCGGCCGCGGCCGCCGCGCTGCTCAGCGTCGCCGTGCCCGTCGTCGGCGCCGTAGCCGCCCGCGCACTGGTCAGCGACAAGGCCGAGGACGGGACCGCGACGGTCGCCGTCATCCAGGGCAACGTGCCGCGCTCCGGTCTGGAGTTCAACGCCCAGCGACGGGCCGTGCTCGACTACCACGCGCGCGAGACCCTCAAGCTCGCCGCCGACGTCAAGGCCGGCAGGACCGCCAGGCCGGACTACGTGCTGTGGCCCGAGAACTCCTCCGACGTCGACCCCTTCGCCGACCCCGACGCGGCCACCGTCATCGAGGGCGCCGCCGAGGCCGTCGGGGTGCCCGTCTCGGTCGGCGCGGTCGTCGAGCGGGACGGCAAGCTGCTCAACGAGCAGGTCCTCTGGGACCCGGACAAGGGACCGATCCAGACCTACGACAAGCGGCAGGTCCAGCCCTTCGGCGAGTACCTCCCGCTGCGCTCGCTGGTCGGCGCGATCAACAAGAACTGGACCAGCATGGTCCGCCAGGACTTCAGCCGGGGCACGAAGCCCGGCGTGTTCGACATCCACGGGACCAAGGTGGGCCTCGCCACCTGCTACGAGGCCGCCTTCGACTGGGCGGTCCGTGACACCGTGACGCACGGCGCGGAGATGATCTCCGTACCCAGCAACAACGCGACCTTCGACCGCAGCGAGATGACCTACCAGCAGCTCGCCATGTCCCGGATCCGGGCAGTCGAGCACAGCCGGACCGTGACGGTGCCGGTGACCAGCGGAGTCAGCGCGGTCATCATGCCCGACGGCGAGGTGACCCAGAAGACCGGCATGTTCGTGCCCGCCTACCTCGTCCAGAAGGTGCCGCTGCGCACCTCCGAGACTCCCGCGACGCGGATGGGCATCCTGCCGGAGATGGCCCTGGTCCTGGTCGCCGCAGGCGGTCTCGGCTGGTCCATCGGCTCCGGCATCCGTCGCCGGCGCGCTGGGGACGCGTAACAGGACGGACGACGGCCGTACGCCGACGGCGATGCCGGTGATGCCGACGCTGGCTGGGTGCTGGGTGCTGGGTGCTGGGTGCTGGGTGCTGGGTGCTGGGTGCCGGGTGCCGGGTGCGGGACCCGAGGCCGGGGCCGGGGCGCGGAGTCCTGAGTCTGGGCACAGGACAGGGGCAGCGGGTGCGGGTGCGGGTGAGGCCGGAAGGCCCACTTGGCGCCGGGGGAGAGTCCCGCCCTCGCCGGGCGTACGACGGCGGCCGGGGCACCTGACCGCCGGGGTGCCTGGCCGCGCCGCCGGGGCGCCTCTCCTGCGCCGGGGCCTGTCCGACGGATCAAGGTGCAGGTGAGCGGCGAGGCCGGTCGGCCCAGGTGGGCGTGCCAGGCTCCGCGTCTGGGCCGGGCGCCGGGCGTGCCAGGCCTCGGGCTCGTTCCGCCGCCACTCGGCGTGGGTCGCCACGTGAGTCGACACCTTCTGGGCTGTCGTCCTGCTCGGGCTGTCCGGCGTGAGTGTCGTGGCGCCGGGCGGGCCAGGCCCCGCGATCGCGTCAGGCACCGGGCCGGCCCTGGCCCCACGGTGACGCCGGGAGACGCAGGGGAAGACCCGCTCCGAGAACGGCGGACCCGCCCCGCGGCGCACCGCGTCCGGTGCCGCGCGCTGATGCGCACGGGGTCGTGGGACAGCCCTTAGGGTCGGCCCATGGCAACTCCTGAATTCATCACCACCCTCCGGGCCTCGGCGGGGCATCAGCTGCTGTGGCTCCCGGGGGTCACCGCGATCGTCTTCGACGACGAGGGCCGGGTGCTGCTCGGACGGCGGTCCGACACCCGCAAGTGGTCGGTCATCGGGGGCATCCCGGAGCCGGGCGAGCAGCCCGCCGACTGCGCCGTGCGCGAGGTCTTCGAGGAGACGGCGGTGCACTGCGTCGTCGAGCGGGTCGTCCTGGTGCAGGCCCTGGAGCCGATCACCTACGCCAACGGTGACGTCTGCCAGTACATGGACACCACCTTCCGCTGCCGCGCGGTGGGCGGCGAGGCGCGGGTCAACGACGACGAGTCGCTCGAGGTGGCCTGGTTCGAGGTGGACGCGCTGCCCGACCTCAACGAGTTCGGCCGGTTCCGGATCAAGCAGGCCATGGCTGACGGCCCCACATGGTTCGACCCTATGACTCGTGACTGAAGTGTGGGTCGACACCACATGTGGGGAGCTATGGGAGCCACCTAAGGTCGGCCCATGACCACGTCCAGCTCGCCGACTCCGTCCGGCCCCGCGCCCGGCGCGCACCCCTTTCCCGTCGCCGCGCGCACTCCCTCTCTCGACCTCGCCGGCCGTACCGCCCTCGTCACGGGGGCCGCCGGCGGCATCGGCCGCGCCTGTGTGCTGCGGCTCGCCGCCGCCGGGGCCCAGGTGAGGGCCGTGGACCGGGACGAGGCGGGCCTGGCCGAACTGGTCGGGCTCGCGGAGTCCGCCAGGCGGTCGGGGAATCTCGCGGGGACGGTCGCTCCGCACGTCCTGGACCTCACCGACCTCGACGCCGCCGAGCGTGCGGCCGCCGGCGCCGACATCCTGGTCAACAACGCCGGGCTGCAACTCGTGCGTCCGCTGGAGGAGTTCCCGCCCGAGGTCTTCCACACCGTGCTGACCGTGATGCTGGAGGCCCCCTTCCGACTCATCCGCGGCGCCCTTCCGCACATGTACGCGCAGGGCTGGGGCCGGATCGTCAATGTGTCCTCCGTCCATGGGCTGCGTGCCTCGGCCTTCAAGTCCGCCTATGTGGCCGCCAAACATGGTCTGGAAGGACTCTCCAAGACGGCCGCCCTCGAAGGCGCACCCCACGGAGTGACCTCGAACTGTGTGAACCCCGCCTATGTGCGAACCCCCCTGGTCGAGAAGCAGATCGCCGACCAGGCGCAGGCCCACGGTGTCCCCGAGGAGCGCGTGCTGAGCGAGATCCTGCTCAAGGACAGCGCCGTGCGACGGCTCATCGAACCGGACGAGGTCGCCGAGGCCGTGGCCTACCTCTGCGGCCCGCAGGCGTCCTTCGTCACCGGCACCTCGCTGGTGATGGACGGCGGATGGACCGCCCACTGACCAGGTCCCCGGCCGCGCGCCCGGAAGTTTTCCACAGGCCTGACGGGCCGCGCGGCCGATGAGCGATCCTGTGACCATGCCTCGTGATCACGTCCCGCCGACCGGGCGCACCGCCACCAGGAACGCCCCTCAGGCGTCCGACGGCAGCGCGCAGGTCCCGCCGCTCACCGATCGACCGCCTCCCGCCGAGGTCCCGTACCTCGAACTGCTGGCCCGCGACGCCCCCGTGGAGGCGTACGAACAGCCGGTCCTGCTCGCACGCGCCGAGCGGCACCCGGCCGACCGGATCACCGCGCTGGAGCACGCCAAACTCCTGGCCCTGCGGGTGCGTTCGGAACTGGAGGGCCGCCGGCGCAGAGAGGCGGAGCTGTCCGCGCTCTTCGAGACCGCCCACGACCTGGCCGGCCTCAGGGATCTGGACGCCGTCCTCCAGGCCATCGTGCAGCGCGCCCGCTCCCTGCTCGGCACCGACATCGCCTACCTCAGCCTGAACGACCCGGCACACGGCGACACCTACATGCGGGTGACCGAGGGCTCCGTCTCCGCCCGCTTCCAGCAACTGCGCCTCGGGATGGGCGAGGGGCTCGGCGGCCTGGTCGCCCAGACCGCCCGGCCGTACGTCACCGACGACTACTTCCACGACGCCCGCTTCCAGCACACCCTCACCATCGACGCCGGCGTGCGCGACGAGGGCCTCGTCGCGATCCTCGGCGTCCCCCTGATGCTCGGCCCGCACGTCATCGGCGTCCTGTTCGCCGCGGACCGGCGCGCCCGTGTCTTCGAGCGCGCACAGATCGCCCTGCTCGGTTCGTTCGCCGCGCTCGCGGCGGCCGCCCTCGACACCGCCAACCTGCTCACCGAGACGCGCGCCGCGGTGGCCGGCCTGGAACGCGCCAACGCGATCATCCGGGACGGCAGCGCCGTCATCGAGCGCGCCTCCGACGTGCACGACCGGCTCGCCGAACTCGTCCTGCGCGGCGGCGGGGTGCACGACGTGGCGGCGGCCGTCTCCGAAGTCCTCGACGGTGCCGTCGAGTTCGCCGGGACGGGGCGGGCGCCCGCCCGGGCGCTGGAGGCGTCCCGCGCCGAGGGGCACGCCGTACGGCACGGCGACGACTGGATCGCCGCGGTGGCGGCCGGCGGTGAACTCCTCGGCGCCCTGGTCCTGCACGGCCACCCGGGCCTGGACCCCGTCGACCAACGCACCCTGGAACGTGCCGCGATGGTCACCTCGCTGCTCCTGCTCGCCCGACGCTCCGCGGCCGAGGCCGAGCAGCGGGTGAGGGGAGAACTGCTGGACGACCTCCTCGACGCCCACGACCGTGACCCGCGTCTGCTGCGCGAACGCGCCGGACTGCTGGACGCCGACCTGGACGCCACCCACGTCGTCCTCGCCGCCCGCCTCGACGGCCCCGCGGACGACGCCGACGAGGAGGCCGCCGCCCGCCGCCGCCTGGGAGCGGCCGCCTCCCACCTGGCCGCCACCCGGCACGGCCTCGCCTCCGCCCGTGACGGGGGCACGGTCCTGCTGCTCCCGCTCGGCCCCGGGGACACCGCCACGGACGTGGCCCGCCGCACCGCACGTGACCTCGGCACGGCCGTCCACCAGCCCGTCACCGTCGGAGCCTCCGCGCCCGTCACCGGCCTCGCCGGCCACCCGGACGCGGTGACCGCCGCCTACGCCGAGGGGCGCCGCTGCCTGGACGCGATGCACCTCCTGGGCCGGGGCGGCGACGGCGCGGCGGCCGAGGACTTCGGCTTCCTCGGCCTGCTCCTCGCCGGTGAACGGGACATCGGCGGCTTCGTCCACCGCACCATCGGCCCGGTCGTGGCGTACGACGCCCGCCGCGGCACGGAGTTGCTGCGCACCCTGGACGCCTACTTCGCCTGCGCGATGAGCCCCGCCCGCACCAAGGACGCCCTCCACGTCCACGTGAACACCGTCGCCCAGCGGCTGGAACGGGTGGGCCGGCTGCTCGGCGAGGACTGGCAGACACCGGCCCGCTCCCTGGAGATCCAGCTGGCCCTGCGACTGCACCGGCTGACAGCACCGGGCGTGCGCTGACCGGCCCCGGCAGAGGGCCGGCCGGCGCACGCCCGGCCACTGCGCCGACGGCCGGTCAGACCGACCTGACCCCGGCCGCCGCCTGGGCGCCGGCGCGCTCGCCGTCGTCCGCGCCGACGTCGGCGAGGTCCCGGTGCCGGGTCTCCCGGGCCACGCCCACGGCGACCAGGGTGAGCAGTGCCGCCCCGATCACGTACAGGGCGATGGGGGTGGAACTGTCGTACTCGGAGAGCAGGGCCGTCGCGATGAGCGGCGCGGGAGCACCGGCCGCGACGGAGGCGAACTGGGCGCCGATGGAGGCGCCGGAGTAGCGCATCCGGGTGGCGAACATCTCGGCGAAGAAGGCCGCCTGGGGTGCGTACATCGCGCCGTGCAGCACCAGACCGACCGTCACGGCCAGCAGCAGATACCCGAACTCCCCGGTGTCCGCGAGCCGGAAGAACGGGAAGATCCACAGACCGACGCCGGCCGCGCCGAGCAGATACACGGGGCGCCGGCCGACCCGGTCGGACAGGGCACCCCACGCCGGGATCACGGCGAAGTGCACGGCGGAGGCGACGAGTACGGCGTTCAGCGCGTCCTGCTTCGACATGCCGGCCGCCGTGGTGGCGTAGACGAGGACGAACGCGGTGATCACGTAGTAGCCGATGTTCTCGGCCATGCGGGCGCCCACCGCGACGAGTACGTCCCGCCAGTGGTGCCGCAGCACGGAGACGAGCGGTGGCTTCTCCGGTTCGTCGTCCTGCCGGGCCCCGGCCCGTGCCAGCGCCTCCTTGAACACCGGCGACTCGTCGACGGAGAGCCGGATCCACAGTCCGACGATCACCAGCAGACCGGACAGCAGGAACGGTATCCGCCAGCCCCAGCTGCCGAACGCGTCGTCCGAGAGCACGGCGGTGAGAAACGACAGCACACCGGTCGCGAGCAACTGCCCGGCGGGCGCGCCGGTCTGCGGCCACGAGGCCCAGAAGCCGCGCCGCCGTGCGTCCCCGTGCTCCGACACGAGCAGGACGGCGCCGCCCCACTCGCCGCCGAGCGCGAAGCCCTGCACCAGACGCAGCACCGTCAGCAGGACGGGAGCGGCGCTGCCCGCGGTCGCGTGCGTGGGCAGCAGACCGATCGCGAACGTCGCGCCGCCCATCATCAGCAGGCTCAGCACGAGCAGCCGCTTGCGACCCAGCCGGTCACCGTAGTGCCCGAACACCAGCGCTCCGAGCGGCCGCGCCGCGAACCCGACCGCGTACGTCAGGAACGACAGCAACGTGCCCACGAGCGGGTCCGAGCCCGGGAAGAACAGCTTGTTGAACACCAGGGCCGCGGCGGACCCGTAGAGGAAGAAGTCGTACCACTCGATCGTGGTGCCGATGAGGCTGGCGGCGACGATGCGGGGGAGTTTCGCCGGGGGCGAGGGCGGGGGAGCGGTGTTCGGGGATGCCATGTGCGCCACTTCCTCGTGTGCGGTGGGAGCGGGGGGTGTCGGCACACCGTAAGAACACGCAGGTCAGACGCACATGTGGCCGGACAACATAGTTCGTCGTGAGAGTGTGCGTGCGGCCCCCATGTCGAGATTCCGAGCCGAAGTCAGAGGCGCAAGCGGCGACGAGTGGCCTCGACCCGGCCGGCACCCGGGAACGAGGCCCACGACGCCCATGCCTGGCGGTCCCTGGCCGGCGTGACAAGGGCGTTGCCACGACGGCAGGGGTGAACCGGCCTCACGCCGCGACCGTCACAGAGCTCCGGCGTCCCGAGCCGTCCAGACGCTCGGGTAGATCGGCCGGAAGCCGAGCTCCCGGCGGATGCGCTGGTTGGAGACGATGCCGAACCACGGGTCGGGGTCGGCGAGTTCGTGAAGCCCGGCAGGCACCTCGACGCCGTTGAGCTGGTACAGCTCGACCGTCGTGACGGGGGAGTCGTCGGCGATGTTGTAGATCCGCCCCGCGATACCCGGTGCGTACAGCAACCGCATCAGGCCCTGGGCGACATCCGCATGATGGGCCATCTGCAGGCGCTGGTGCGGGGCCCATCGGGCGGCCCAGTGCAAAGCGTTGGCGAGGTGCGGGTCGCCCTCGCCGTAGACGAAGGGGAGCCGTCCGACGCGTACGTCCAGACCCTCCAGCGCCAGCAGTGCGCGCTCGGCCTCGGCCTTGGACTCGGGGTAGGCGCCCCACATCGCGCCGCCCGGCCGGCTCTCGTCCTCCTCGGTCAGCGGTCGGCCACGCCCGACGCCGTACACATTGCTGGTGCTGACCTGCACGAACCGCTCCACGCCCGAGGCCCGGGCGGCGCGGCCCAGGGCCACCGCGCCGTCCCGGTTGACGGCCCACGCCTCCTCGTCGGGCACCCCGCGGAAGGAGGCGGCGACGTTCACGACGGCGTCCACGCCGGCGAGCGCCTTGCCGAGCGTCTCCTCGTCGCGCAGGTCGCCCACGGCCACCTGGGCCCCCAGCTCCGCGAAGCGCTCGCCGCGGGCCGCGTCCCGCACCAGGACCCGTACCCGCTCGCCCGGCTGCCGCTGGGCCAGCAGCCTCGGTACGAAGCGGCGTCCGACCTGTCCCGTCGTACCGGTCACCAAAGTCAGCATGATGTGCTCCTCACACACGGTGTCGCCTGTCGTCGGTCACCAGCCTCGGACGGCGCGGCGACGACCGGGAGAGACCTCCTGATCAGGGGACCGGAAGTCCCTGGATAAGACGGCCGCCGTCCCGCACCCTGGAAGGGTGGACCGACCCGAACTCGCCGACTTCCTGCGCCGCGGGCGCGCCCGCCTGGCCCCCTCCGACGTGGGCCTCACCGCCGGAGCCCGCCGCCGTACGCCGGGGCTGCGCCGCGAGGAGGTGGCCCAGCTGGCCGGCATGTCCGTCGACTACTACACGCGGCTGGAACAGTCCCGGGGCCCGCGCCCGTCCCGCCAGATGCTCACCGCGCTGGCCCGCGCCCTGCGCCTGACGGATGACGAACGCGACCACCTCTTCCACCTGACCGGTGAGGAACCGCCACGCCGCGAGACGGCCGGCAGGCACGTGCGCCCGGGACTGCTGCTGGTGCTGGACCGGCTGCACGACACCCCGGCGATGGTGGTGACAGACTGCGGCGAGGTCCTGGCCCAGAACGCGCTGTCACGGGCGCTGAGCGGAGACGTCCTCGCCCGCCCGCCCCGGGAACGCAACATGATCCGCCGCTTTTTCCTGGAACCGGCGGCCGCGGAGCTGTTCCCTCCCGAGGACCGCCCGGCGCGGGCCCGCGAGCAGGTGGCCGGGCTGCGAGCGGTTGCCTCGGCCCGACCCGGGGACCCGGAACCCGCGGCGCTCGTCGCCGAACTGCGCGCCAGGAGCGAGGAGTTCGCCCGACTGTGGGACGAGCACGAGGTCGCCGTGCGCCGCGCCTCCACGAAACGCTTCCGGCACCCGGCGATCGGCGTCCTCGAACTCGACTGCGAGGTCCTCGTCAACTCCGACCACAACCAGCAACTCGTCATCCACACGGCCCGCCCGGGCACGGAATCGTACGAGCGCCTGCAACTGCTGCGGGTGGTGGGCCTGCAGGACCTGACTCCGGCGCCCGCCCCGTCGTCGGGCCCGTAGCCGGGTGTCGTCGGCCTGCGGCCGTGCGCCAGAATGGGCGCATGCTCAGAGTGGGTTCTGTGGTGCTGGGTGTCTCGGACGTGCCGCGTGCGGCCGCCTTCTGGACGGAGGCTCTGGGATACGTTCCGCGCGAGGAGATGGACGACGACTGGGTGGTGCTCGTCCCGTCGGAAGGGGCGGGTGTGCAGGTGGCTCTCAGTCTCAGCGGGACGCCGGTCCAGGAGCATCCGCGGATCCATCTGGACCTGTATGCCGGGGACAGGGCCGACCAGGCGGCCGAAGTGGCGCGGCTCGTTTCGCTGGGCGCGCATCGCGTCGACTGGGACCTCTATCCCGATGACGCCGACTTCGTCGTGCTCGCCGATCCCGACGGCAACCGCTTCTGCGTCATCGACACCGGGCACCAGTGACGGAGATCGTGAGCGGCTTGCACGGCAGGCCGGGTGCGAGTGCGTGAGACGGCGGCCGGTCCCGCCTGGCCGGCGGCCTGAAACAGGTGCGCCCACTGGTCCTCGGCGGACCTGCCGCCATCTGTCCGCATATGTGCCAAATGGTCGATAGTATGTGAATGACCGGAGTCGCGCGATGGGTGTGATCACTCGATCCCGCAGCGCCCGCATCTCGCCCATCCCGCGGGGAAGCGTGCACGGCCCCTGCCTGCGAGTCGCGGAGGGGTCGCATCCCGACACGGAAGGTGAGCAATCATGACGGGCAAGATGGACGCCTCAGAGGCCGCACGGATCATGCAGGATCCGAACGCCACGAAGGAAGAGCGTTCGGTCGCGGCCAGTGCCCTGTCCGACGCGGAGAAGGGCCACCACACGAGCAAGAGGGTCGCCTCCGAGGCCGGCCAGCTGCTGGACGACGCCAACATCTCCGAGGACGACCGGTCCGTAGCCGGAAGCGATCTGTCGCAGCACCGCAAGCGTGAACAGAGGGGCGATTCCTGACAGGTTCCGAGGAGCCGACGAATGCGTTCGTGCGGCACGTCCCCGTGGACGTGCCGCACGGCCATGTTCGGCTCTTGACCGGCGTGCCGGAGACGGGTCGGCCGCAGGGTCCGTCGCCGGCGGTGCCGGTCGGCCGGCAACCGGGCACCGGCTCGGACGGCGGAACGTCCGCGATCCGGCCGCGTGATGCCGCAGGGGCCGGTGCAAGTGCTCACGTTGGCGCGGACGATGAGGCGGGCCCGGTGATGAGCAGGGCGGGTCCGGATCCCCGGCGTGCTTCCTCGACGGCTTTCAGACGGGCGAACCCCCGGCGGTTCATCCGGCGCTCCCACTCCGCCCATGAGTGGACGGCCCACTCGCTGTGCTCGTCGGGATCGAGACGGATCCTGTCGAGCTGATCGCGTGACAGCCGCCCGCCGTCGAAGACGAACCCCACCCTCGGCAGGGGCCACTGCCCCTCGGGATGCAGGTAGTGCACCAGGAGGAGCGCGGGGGAACTCGGCCAGTGGGTCAGCCCGGTTTCCTCCACGGCCTCACGGCGGGCGGTCTGGACGGGATCCTCGCCGGTGTCCTGGTTGCCTCCGGGGAACTGCCAGGGCCTGGTCCCGTAGACGGAGCGGAGCTGAAGGGAATGCGAGGTATTGCATTGAATGCAACACTCCGCCTGGACCCGCCCGACCCGTCGTGCCTCTTCAGGGCGCCGCCGGAGGCGAACACCGGTCGGGCACATACGAGTTGACCAGCAGGCGCGACCCTGGTGCCTCAATGTTGCATCTGATACAACGTCGGCGTGAGTGGAGAAGCACCCGGTTCGGCACGACTGGTACTCGCACCGAACGTCGTTCACCTGGACCCGGCCCCGGCGATGTTCACGGCGATGCTGGAGAGCTGGGCGCATCAACAGGCGGCCCAGTTCCTCCAGTCGGACACGATCAGGGCAAGGCTCCGGCTGATCCGCCGGCTGGAGGAGTTCACCGGCCTCTACCCCTGGCAGTGGACACCGCAGGAGGGCGAAGCGTTCATTTCCCACCTGCGTGCGCCGCGACCGGGAAAGCCGAAGGGCATGGAGATGTCCACGGCGCGGAGCTACGAGGTGACGATCACGCTGTTCGTGTCGTACCTGCTGGATCCCCGCTACGAGTGGGTGCGTATCTGCTTGGACCGGTTTGGTGAGGTACCGCAAGAGGTCTTCCACGAGGGAAACTCCGTTGCCCACACCGTGGATTTCGAGGCGAATCCGAGCCGGCGCCCGCTTGCGTATGACGAGATCCAGGCGTTGTTCGATGCGGCCGACGCCCGTCCGGCACGGATCCGGTCGCAGGGACGCAAAGGAACCCTGTGCGCCTTGCGCGACGCCGCGGTGCTGAAGGTGATCTACGGGTACGGCACCCGACGCACCGAGTCCTCGAAGGTCGATCTGATCGACCTTCGCCGCAATCCCAAGATGCCCGCCTTCGGGCCCTACGGCAGTGTGCTTGTGCGCTACGGGAAGTCGACCAAGGGGGCTCCGCCAAGGCGCCGTACCGTGCTGACGGTGCCGGAGCTCGACTGGGTCACCGACACGTGGGACTACTGGCTGACGGATTTGCGGCCGCTGTTTTCGCCCGGCCGGCATCCAGCGGCATGGGTAACCGAGCGGGCGGGGCGTCTGTCGCCGCGGTCCATCAATGAAGCGTTCACCCGGGCACGGGATGACGCGGGCCTGGAGCCGTCCCTTGACCTGCACTGTCTTCGCTACTCCTACATCACGCATCTGATCGAGTTCGGGTATCCGACGCAGTTCGTGCAGGAGCAGGTCGGGCACTCCCACGGTTCGACCACGGCGATTTACACGGCGGTGTCGAACGACTACCGCAACACGTTGTTGGAGGCGGCAATGAGGAAACGGCTGGGCGGCGACTGGGACGTGACGACATGATCAAGAAGATGGGGTACCGGTGGTTGCTGCGGCAGGTGATGGCCCAGCAGGAGATGTTCCAGACCTCGGACTTGGTCCCCCTGCTCGCGGAACGCGGGGTCACCCTCTCGCGCGAGCAGGTGTACCGGCTCGTGACGCAGGCTCCGCAGCGGCTGAGCATGGACACCCTGGCCGCGCTGTGCGACATCCTCCAGTGCACCCCCAATGACCTCATCAAGCCCGAGGTGGCCAACGCCCAAGTCCGCCGCACCGCCGGCGAACCTGCCGGGCCTACACCGCCCTCCCCCCGACGCACCGTCGTGCGGCGCCCCTCGACATGACCCCGTCCCGCAGGCGCGCCGCCGCCCGGCAGCACGCCCTTGCACAGTCCAGGGCTACGCTGGTCTCCTTCCTCCAACAGTCCTTGAGGCCGGAGGTTGCCGAGGCGCGGGCGCAGGATCTGCTGCAGCAGGCAGAAGCCTGGGAGAGCATTCCGACCGTCTATGCCCTGGCCGCGCACGTCCAGTCTCGTCCTCAAGCCCTGACGTCTCCTTCTCCTCAGGCCCCCATCGCGTTGCTGCGGCTCCTTCGCGTGCTGGACGCTGCCGGGTACGGGGACCAGATCACGCACCTGGGGTGCGCGGTCTGCGGTCGGACCGATGTCCTGCTGCGGGTCAACTCCGCGGACGGACGATGCTGTCCGACGTGCGCGGCAAAGGCCCGGCTCAAGGAGTGCTCGCGCTGCGGCCGTGTTCAACGCATCGTCACCCGCGACGCCGTGTGCCGTCGCTGCTACATGGGGGACACCAGCAGATGGGAGACGTGCGCTGACTGCGGTCGCACCCGCCCCGTGCACACGCGCCGCGATGACGGGTCCGTCCTGTGCGAGCGATGTGCGCCGAGACCGGAGCGGACCTGCGTGTACTGCGGTCGGGTCTCGAGGAGAGCCAGGGTCCAACGAGGGCTCGGCGCGGTGTGCCGCCCCTGCTACGCCGTCCGTCAGGCCCCACGGCGGACCTGCGGCCGCTGCGGGAAGGTCCGCCCCGTGCATGCGCGGAGTCTCAACGGCGAGAGCGACCTCTGTCCCGACTGCTACAAGCAGGCCCACGTCGGGTGGTGCCACCTGTGCGGGCGGCACCGACCGGGCTACGGCCGGGGAGCGACGTTCCGCTGCCATGCCTGCCGGCCCCGCCGCCGAGCGCTGTGCGCCGACTGCGGCCGCGACCGTCCCGTCGAAGCCACCTACCCCGTCGGCCCCTTGTGCGGAGCCTGCCACCAACACCGCCGCCGGCACCCGAGACCGTGCGGGACCTGCGGAACCACCCGCATCATGGCTGGTCGTTCGCCCGACGGAACTGACCAGTGCGGCCCCTGCTCCGGCGTGGACTCCATCGACTTTCGATGTCGCCGCTGCGGTTACCCCGGCGACATCTACACCGACAAGTGCTGCAGCCGGTGCGTTGCCCGCGACCGCGTCACCCACCTCCTCTCCGGCCCCGACGGCACCGTCCCCGAGCAGCTGCAGCCGCTGGCCGAAGCCCTCGGCAATGCAGAAGACCCCTGGTCGGTCCTCGCCTGGACGCGGGCGCGAGGCGGGCGCCTCCTGGCCCAACTTGCCGCACTGGGACACGAGATCAGCCACCACACCCTCGACGCGCTTCCGCCCAGCGGAGCCGTGCACCGAGTCCGCGCCGTCCTCGTCTCCACCGGCGCACTTCCCTGGAGGAACGAGAACCTGGCCAGCCTGACCTCCTGGCTCGCCCGCACCACCAGCCAACTGGCCCCGCACCATGCCCAGGTGATCAAACCCTTCGCCGAATGGCAGATCATCCGTGATGCCCGCCGACGCGCATCCCGCGGCCACTACAGCGCCGGTGCCGCACACGCCGACCGCCTCGACATCAAGGCAGCCATCCTCTACCTGACCTGGCTCGACGCCCAGGAACGGACCCTGCGCACCGCGACCCAACACGACCTGGACCTCTTCCTGGCCACCCATCCGCCCAAGCGCCGCACCCTCGGCCCGTTCGTGCGCTGGGCGATCGCCCGACGGCTGACCGCCCCCGGGCTCACCGCACCGAAGAAGCCCGGGAGCCGGCCCTCCCACTTCCTGACCGAGGAGCAGCAACTCGACCAGCTGCGCCGATGCCTGAGCGACGACACACTCCCGCTGGAGGTCCGCATCATCGGCGCGTTCGTTCGGCTGTACGCGCAGCAGGTCTCCCGCATCGTCACCTTCACCATCGACCGCTACAGCACCCACGACGGCCGCTCCTACTTCACCTTCGCCGCACACCCCGTGCTGCTGCCTCCGACCCTGGCCGCCCTGGTGGAGCAACAGATAGCCGCGCCGCGACTCAGCGACATCCTCGCCCCAGCGTCCAACCGCACGTTCCTCTTCCCCGGCCGCCCACCGAGCAGACCACGCACCGCAACGTCGGTCCTGACCCTGATGCGCGCCCACCACCTGCCGATTCTCAGCGCACGGAACACCGCCATGATCGAGGCGGTCACCGAACTGCCCCCAGTCGTCGTGAGCGACCTCTTCGGCATCACCGCCGCCACCGCGACCCGCTGGGGCCACTTGGCGAGCACCAGCTGGGCCGCATACCTGGCGGCCCGCGATGCCGGGCTGCCAGAGCAATGAGACCTGACCCGCGAGGGCGAAGCATAGGCACCCGGCGCGGCCGGCCCGGCGGCACCGTTCAACTGGACACGTCAAACGCTGCGCCGTGCTGTGCATGAGGCAGACGTCCGAAGGAATCTTGAAAGGCCGGTCAACGGGACCATCCGTAGAAATCGTGCGACACCTTGAGGCAGCAGGCTGGACAATCGTTCGATGACTGCCAAGGCGTGTCGCCTCACCCTCCATGTTGTCGTTCCTGATCTTCCGCAGAGGGGTGCAAGCGTGGAGGTCCGACCGCTGGTCGACAGTGAGGACATCTTGGCTGAGGTGTTCACAGAAGGGCCGGGCGAAGATCCCAAGTACCTCTTGCTGCCGGACGGCCCTCTGACGGCTGGTCCTGAGCCGCGCGAGGTGCGGCTGGCCGAGGCCACGTGCACCGAGGGGTGCTGCGGCGCTCTCTATGTGACCATCCGGCGTGACGGCGACCACGTGATCTGGAGCGCGTGGCGCAACCCCGACGAGGACAACGTTGACCTGCCTGAGTTCTGGTTCGACGCTCGGGAGTACCAGACAGAGGTAGAGCGAGCCGTTGCGGACCGCAGCTGGGAGTGGCCAGCACGCACCGTTGCACGGCTGTTGGAGCTGAACCTCAGAGAGCGCGCCGGCTGGCTTGCACGATGGGAATGTGAACTCGGCAGTGTGTCCGCCTGGCTTTGGGAACCCGACCAGATCAACCTCTTCCTCTTCCATCCGGGCCGCTCGGCCATCGGGGAAGACCGCCCATGGCTGCAGTTCCGGATGGTGCTTGACGTCTCCCATGGTGACCCCGAAATTCAGGCCGAGAGACTTGCTGAGCAACTCGTGGCGGGCGACCCGCGTCAGACAGCCGAGGTCTGCGGCGGATCTCCGGAGTACGCCAGACAGCTTGGTTACCCGTGGCCGCAGCGGCGGAGGACCTGAACGCAAGGAACAGCGCACGCTGGCAGGAACAGTGCAGGGTCGGAACACTGCCTCTTCACCAGTCGGGTGGTCGTGTTCGTCGCGGACGTAGAAGCACGCGTAGGCCGTCAAGTGCGGGAGGGTGCGGGCGTATTCGTGGGGCGGGACCGGAACGGGCCGCCCCTCGTCGCTGGTCATGAGCGTGGCTCCCGGACCGGTGAGTCGGCGGCGGGCCGGCCGTCCGCCGCCCGGACGCCGGCGCGGTGCGAGGCGATGACGTCGGTGGTCCACGGGCACATCGGCAGGCGGCCGATGTCGTCTCCGTCGGCCCAATGGCACAGGACGCCTTCACCGATCGGGAGTGTGCGGGCGTCACCGTTCCACGTGCCGATGAAGATCTGGATGAAGCCCAGCACCGCTCCGTCCGGCCCGTGGCCGGGGATGACCGTGTACGGCCGCAGGTCGGAGACGGCGATCCGGACCTCTTCGTCGAGTTCACGGACCATGGCTTCCCGGCAGGTCTCCTGTTCGTCCCGGCCGCCGCGGACGAAGCTGAACACGCCCGGGTCGTCGATGCCGGGCGTGGTGTCACGCAGGTGCAGCAGATACTGGCCCCCGTCGTTGATGAGCATGGCGGCGACCCCGCTCGGCTCGCCCGGGTCCGTGAGTGTCGGTTCGGTGTGCATCAGGTCGACCATGACCGACAAAGCGGACGCCCGCAAGAACGCCGTTTCTCCGCCGACGAGTTGCGTGCGCGCCTAGGGGGCGTCGGCGCGAATCCTGCTGGGCGCGACCGTGCTCGTGATGACCACGTCGGTGACCTCGTCGTGGACGTGCGCAGGCCGGGGGAGAAAGGAGGAGGGCCTCCGACGGGTGTCGGAGGCCCTCTCGCTGCGTTGCGGAGTCACGAACGGGTCGGTGCCCCTGGGATCACTCCGCGCTCGCGGTGACGTCCGCCGAGTAGACCAGGGCGACGCGGTGGTTGTACTGGATGGTGTACATCTGCCTGGCGCCGGTGACGACCGCCCCGGAGGTGAAGTAGTCGTCGGTGTGGAACGGCGGCCGGGTGGCGACGTAGGCCTGGCCGGTCGGCACCGTGTACCAGCTGATCGGCGCCTGCGTCGAGGGGGACAGTCCGGTCGGGTACTCCGAACGGTCGGGGTAGCTGGAGCCGTAGACGGCCACCGGCGAGGTGCCCGCCGGGGACACCAGCGTCACGTCGTGTGCGGGGGTGGTGTTGGCGCCGCCCGGGTTGTAGAACCAGACCTTCGCGCCGCTGTACCAGATCGCCGTCCAGTCGCCGTCGGTGTCGGCCACCACGAACTGCTGTCCCGCCTGGGCGGTGGAGCCCCAGTCGCTGATCCGGTCGGTGCCCGAGCCGCCCTGGTGGATGGACTGGTCACCGAAGAGCGGGGCGGTGTCGCTGGGAGCCGTACGCAGGAACACGAAGTCGGAGGCCTGCTGGACCCTGGTGCAGGCGGGAGTGGCGCCGGTCGGGTCGTCGCTGGGGCATATCTGCACGGTCTGCTGGTTCTCGGCGAACCCGGGGGTGATCGTCACCGCGGAACCGATCGGCGCGACCCCGTGCTCACCCGTCACCGGAGCGTCGAGCAGGCTCATGAAGTGCTCCCAGTCCCAGGACGTGCCCGGGTCCCAGTGCATGCCCGCGACGAGGCTGGAGTTCGGCCCGGCGACGTTGTCGTGGCCGATGATGTGCTCACGGTCCAGCGGTATGCCGAAGCGGTCGGAGAGGTAGCGCACCAGAGACGCCGTGGCCTCGTACTGCGCCTCGGTGTACCAGGTGCCGCCGTGCGCGGCGTAACCCTCGTGCTCGATGCCTATGGAGTGCAGGTTCGTCGAGTAGTTGCCGGCGTGGTACGCGACGTCCTTCGTCGGCACCATCTGCGTCACCGCGCCGTCCGAGGCCCGCATGACGTAGTGCGCGGCGGAACCGCCCGCGGTCTGGAAGCTGCTGATGGCGGACTGGTACGACGACTCCGTGTCATGGATGACGATGGTGTCGATCCGGATGCCGTTGGCGGGCCGGTTGGAGACCTGGCCGTTGGACGAGGCCGCCGCCACGAACGTGCACGCGACCTCCGCCGGGCACTCGGTGGACGGGGTGGCCGCCGCGGCGCCCGTCAGCGAGAGCCGGCTCAGCTGCGTCGTGGCCGGCCGGACACCGCGGTCGGCGTTCACCGACACCCGCTGGCCGTCCTGCGTGGTACGCGCGGTACCGGTCCTGATGACGGAGTAGACCCGGTCGGCGAACGCCGTGGCGCTGCGCTTCTGCGACGAACCGCTGTAGCGGGCCACCGCCCCGTACCACTGGCCGGCGTCGGACGGCCGGGCCGCGTGGATCGCCCGCTGGTAGGAGGCGAGCACCGCCGCGCCGCCCGCGATGTTGGCGGCGGGGTCCCTGCGCAACTGGGCGGGGGACAGGCCGGT
This sequence comes from Streptomyces sp. NPDC090108, assembly GCF_044747185.1. Classification (NCBI taxonomy): domain Bacteria; kingdom Bacillati; phylum Actinomycetota; class Actinomycetes; order Kitasatosporales; family Streptomycetaceae; genus Streptomyces; species Streptomyces sp. NPDC090108. The sequence goes on along the minus strand of NZ_JBIVDQ010000003.1, from coordinate 543,329 downwards.
GAGCTTCGCAGCCGCCCGCAGCGTGTGCAGAGCGGGGTCCTTCGTGAGCGTGGCCAGGTCCCCCCGGCCCGCCGCACCGGCGGGGCCGCTCGCCAGCACGGCGGGGGTGACATCCGTGAGGTGCATCGGGCCGTAGCCGCCGCTGGTGCTCATCTCGCCGGAGTGGGCGTCCCACCCCGACTCCTGGTACGCCACGGCGAGCAGCACCTCGGCGGGCACGTGGTACTTCGCGGCGGCCGCCGCGAAAGCGTGCTGCAGCGCGCCCGGTCCCGCCGGTGCGGCGGTCCGTGCCTGAGCGGTCGCCGGCGTCAGGGCCAGCGCACTCGTCGTCAGCACACCCGCGGTGGCCAGCCCGATGAGCCGATACCGGGACAGAGACTTCCAAGAAGCCTTATTAGTTGCCTTGTTCGTCTTCACTTTTTCCGAGTTCCTCGACGTCAATAGTCATATGAATGCTACGTGTTCGAACTCTAGAGAGATGAACTCGGTCTGGTGAAGGGTCTTTTGCATCGCCGGTGATCGTGGCGGGCAGAGAATGAGACTGCCGGGAGGTATTCGGCCGACCTGATGGGGTTGCGCCCTGTATGAGGAAACCCCGCCCGCGCCACGCGGGGCGGGGCGGGCTCCACCGGGTGCTGGAACATGCCGGCCACCCTGCCGCAGTCGTCGGGGTGTCAGCCGTGCCCCGTGCCCGTCTGGTCCTCGGCCAGGGCGTACAGCTCCTTCGACGTGGTGATCAGCTCGCGGCGTTCCTCGCGGGAGCCGACCATCGGGCGGGATCCGCTGAGCGGGACCTGGGCCGTCTCGGGGAGGAATCTGACGGTCACGAGGCCGATGACGCCGGCGAGCATCAGGTAGTAGGCCGGCATCAGGTCGTCGCCCGTGGCGTCCACGAGGGCGGCGGTGACCAGAGGGGTCGTACCACCGAAGGCCGCGACGGCGAAGTTGAAGCCGATGCCCATGGCCGCGTACCGCACGGCTGTCGGGAAGAGCGCGGGCAGGGTGGCCGCGCTCGGGGCCGCGAAACAGGCCAGCAGCGTGGAGAGGATCAGCACGCCGAGGACCGGCGGCCAGGTGCCCTGCGCTTTGATCAGCAGGAACGAGGGGATCGCCAGCACGATCATCGCCGCGGCCGAGTAGCCGTACAGCGGCCGCCTGCCGACGCGGTCGCTGAGGCGGCCCAGGAAGGTGATGAGGATGACGATCCAGATCATGCCGATCAGCACGAGGACGTCGGCCGAACTGCTGGAACGTTTCAGCGTCTCGGTCTGGTAGGTCGGCAGATAGCCCGTGACCATGTAGTTCGTGACGTTGTAGAGCAGCACCAGGCCCATGCAGATCAGCAGGGCCTTCCAGTGCCGCTGGATGATGTCCTTGAACTCGCTGCCCGCCGACTCCTGCGCGAGGCTCTTCTCGTGCTCGTCCAACTGCTGCTGGAAGGCCGGGGACTCCTCCAGCTTGAGCCGCATGTAGAGGCCGATGACCCCGAGCGGTCCGGCGACCAGGAACGGGATGCGCCAGCCCCAGGAGAGCATCTGCGCGTCGTTGAGCCAGAGGTTGAGCCCCGTGACCAGCGCGGAGCCCAGCGCGTAACCGACGAAGGTGCCGAAGTCGAGCCAGCTCGACAGGAAGCCGCGGCGGCGGTCCGGTGAGTACTCGGCGACGAACGTGGTCGCGCCGCCGTACTCCCCTCCCGTCGAGAAGCCCTGCACCATGCGGGCCAGCAGGAGCAGGACGGGCGCCGCGATGCCGATCGTGGCGTACGTGGGGATGACGCCGATGGCGAAGGTGCCGATCGCCATCATGATCATGGTGGTGGCCAGCACCTTCTGCCGTCCGAGCCGGTCGCCGAGCGGTCCGAAGACCAGGCCGCCGAGCGGCCGTACGACGAAGGCGGCGGCGAAGGTCGCGAAGGAGGAGATGACCTGGGCCCCCGGGGAGGCGCCCGGGAAGAACACCTTGCCGATGGTGGCGGCGAGGTAGCTGTAGACGCCGAAGTCGAACCATTCCATGCAGTTGCCGAGCGCCGAGGCGCCCACGGCACGCTTGAGCAGGGGCGACTCCACGACCTCGACGTCGCCCTTGTCGAAGGCCCCCCGGTTGCGGCGGAGCCTGCGGGTCAGTTCCTCGCGGACCTGTAGCGGCAGTTCCGACACCCTGGGCGAGACCTGCGTACCGGTTCCGGGAGGACGCCGCTCTCCCTCGGACATCGCACCGCTCACGTACCGCTCCCTTCGCCGCCGGCGCCGCCACGTGCGCACTCGCCGCGGCACCGGGTTTCCGCCCCGTGCCTCATGCTGCTGCCCGACGCCGCACACGTCACACCGGTCACAGGCAGTCGGGCGAGTGGCGCGGCCGTCCGGGTTACGTCCGGGGTGCTCCGGAGACGGCTGGCTCCCCGTACCGATCTGTGTCATGGACCCTGCCGGACGCCGGACGCCGGACGCCGGACGCCGGACGCCGGACGCCGGACGCCGGACGCCGGACGCCGGACGCCGGACGCCGGACGCCGGACGCCGGCTGGCGGTGGCCGGATCCCGGGCCGAGGGGGCGTGACGTCGGCGATCTATGCTGAGGCCATGAACCGTTGGGAAGAGCTGACCGGAGGGACGTCCGGGCATGCCTATGCCGCGCGGTTCGCGGCGCTGGCCGAGACCGGCAAGGACATGCACGGTGAGGCGAGTCTCTGTGCCGCGCTCGTACCTCCCGGGGCGCGGGTGCTCGACGCCGGGTGCGGTACCGGGCGGGTCATGATCCGGCTCGCGGAGCTGGGGTACGACTGCGTCGGCGTGGATCTCGACGCGTCGATGCTGGCGGTGGCGCGGCGGGACGCGCCGGAACTCCCCTGGTTCCAGGCGGATCTGACCGAGTTCGATCCGGCCACGCTCGGCATCGCCGCTGATTTCGATCTGGTGGTCGTCGCGGGGAACGTGTTTCCCTTGCTCACCGCCGGCACGGAGGCTCAGGCGGTCCGGGGGCTTGCGGCGGTGCTGCGGCCGGGCGGGCTGCTCGTCGCCGGCTTCGGCCTGGACCGGGCCCATCTGCCGGTGCCGCCCGGCATCGGCCTGCCGGAGTACGACGCGTGCTGCGCCGAGGCCGGCCTCACCCTCGTCGACCGTTTCGCCACCTGGGACGCGGAGCCGTACGACGGCGGCGGTTACGCCGTCAGTGTCCACCGCAGGTGAGAAGGCCCTTGCGTCGCTGACCCCCTCCCGTTATCGTCACTCAGACGTTAATGGGAGGGGAGGACGGCATGTCCGTCTCGGACGATCTCGGCGCCTTGGTCGCGCCACTGAACCACCAGTTGTTCCAGGCCGGCCAGGACGCCGTCACCTGGTCCGAGCTGCTCGGCTTCGGCACGGGGGCCGTATGCGTGTGGCTGTGCGTCAGGGCCAGCGTGTGGAACTTCCCCGTGGGCATCGCCAACAACCTCTTCTTCCTCGTGCTGTTCTGGAGCGCCCGCCTCTACGCGGACGCCGCGCTCCAGATCGTCTACCTGGTGCTCGCCGGCTACGGCTGGCTGATGTGGCTGCGCGGCGGGGAGCGGCGCTCACGCCTGGGCATGGGCCACGCGTCCAGGACCTCGCTGCTCGTCCTGGCGGGGGCGGTGGTCCTCGCGACCTGGGGACTGACGGTACTGCTGACCCGCGCCCACGACGTCGCGCCCTTCTGGGACGCGCTCACCACGGCGCTGTCGCTGGCCGCGCAGTGGCTGCTCAACGCGAAGCGGATCGAGAACTGGTGGTTCTGGATCGCCGCCGACCTCGTCTACATCCCCCTCTACTTCGTCAAGGCGCTGAACCTCACCGCCGTCGTCTACACGCTGTTCCTGGCGATGTGCCTGGCCGGATGGCGGTCCTGGCGGCGTGACATGGCGTCGGCCGCAGCCGGGACTTCCGACGGAGAGGCCCTCCCGGACCGGACGGTGACCGCATGAGACCTTCCTTCGCCCATGGTCTGGTCATCGGCAAGTTCTATCCGCCCCATTCCGGCCACCACTTCCTGATCCGCTCCGCCGCGGACGCCTGCGCGCGCGTCACCGTCGTCGTCATGGCGTCCCGCAAGGAGTCGATACCGCTCGCCGAACGCGTCGCCTGGATCGGCGAGCACTGGGCCGACGAGCCCCACGTCGCCGTCGTCGGCATCGTCGACGACCTGCCGGTGGACTACGGGAGCGAAACCGCCTGGGAGGGGCACGTCGCCCTGATGCGCGAGGCCCTCGCCGCCGCCCCGCCCGCCCCCGGCGTCGACGCGGTCTTCAGCTCCGAGCCCTACGGCACCGAACTCGCCCGCCGCTTCGACGCCGCACCGGTCCTGCTGGACCTCGGCCGTACGACCTTCGCCGTCTCCGGCACCGAGGTCCGGGCCGACCCCGTCGGCCACTGGGAGGAGATCGAGCCGCCGGTGCGCGCCTGGCTCGCCCGGCGGGTCGTCGTCCTCGGCGCGGAGTCCACCGGTACGACCACGCTCTCCCGCGACCTCGCCACCGCCCTGCGCGCCCGCGGCGGCCCGCACGCCCTCACCCGCTGGGTGCCCGAGTACGGCCGCGAACTGACCGTCGCCAAGCTCGCCGCCGCCCGCGCGGTCGCCGGCCCCGCCGGGCCACTGCCTACCGTCGCCGATCTGGACTGGCACGACACCGACTTCGAACTGGTCGCACACCGGCAGAACCGGAGCGAGCAGCACGCGGCCCGCACCGGTGGACCGGTGCTCGTGTGCGACACCGACGCACTCGCCACCACCGTGTGGCAGGAACGCTACCGGGGCCGTGCCACCGGCCCCGTCCACGAGGCGGCCGCGGCCATGCCGCCGCGTGCCCTGTATCTGCTCACCTCGGACGAGGACGTACCGTTCGACGACGACGGCCTGCGCGACGGGGAACACCTGCGCCCCTGGATGACCGGCCGCTTCCGCGACGTCCTCACCGCCTCCGGAGCCGCCTGGCGCGAACTGCGCGGCGACCGCCCCACGCGCCTGGCCGCCGCGCTCGACGCCGTCGACCGGCTGCTGCTGGACGGCTGGGACCTGGCGGACCCGCTCGGCTGAACCCCTATGGGCGCGAACGCCCTCGCCCCGTCCGCGTCACGGCTTGATGCCCACCCCGGTCCACAGGCTGACCTCCGCGTCGGTGGTGACCGGTTCGGTGTCCGGGCGCCAGCGATGGCCGACGGAGACGCCAGGGTCGAGCAGTTCGAGTCCGTCGAAGAAGCGGGTCACGTCGGCGCGCGAGCGGAACTGCACCGGGGTGCCGGCGTCGGTGTAGATGTCGGTGAGCTTCCGCCAGGTGGGCGGGTCGAAGTCGGGCGTGCAGTGGCTCAGGGCGAGCGCACTGCCCGAGGGCAGCGCGTCCAGGAGGCGGCCGACGATGCCGTACGGGTCGTGGGAGTCCGGCACGAAGTGCATCAGGGCGTTGAGGGAGAGCGCCACCGGCCGGCCGAGGTCCAGCACCTCGGCCACCTCGGGGGAGTCCAGCAACCTCTGCGGGTCGTTGACGTCCGCCTCGACGTAGATGGTGCGCCCCTCCGCCGTGCCGCGCATCAGGCGCTCGGCGTACTTGAGGACGAGCGGGTCGTTGTCGGCGTACACCACCCGCGCGTCGGCGACCACGGACTGGGCCACCTGGTGCAGGTTCGGCTCGGTGGGTATGCCGGTGCCGATGTCGAGCCACTGCCGGATGCCGTGCTCCCTGGCGAGGACCCGGGTGGCGCGGTGCATGAAGGCGCGGTTCTCGCGGGCGCAGACGAAGATGCCCGGGTAGGCGGACGCCGCGGCCTCCGCGGCGTGCCGGTCCACCGTGAAGTGGTCCTTGCCGCCCAGGTAGTAGTCGTACATGCGGGCGGAATGGGGCCTGCTGGTGTCGATGTCCCGCGGCGCGAGTGAGTCGGTCATCCTGTCTCTCTTCGGTGAGGGCGGGGGAGGCGGGGTCAGCCGGTGGTCAGATGGTCGGCCATGCCCTGCTTGACTCCGGCGACGAACGCGGTGATCTCCTCAGGGGTGTAGATCAGTGCGGGGCCGGCGGGATCGGTCGACTGCCGCAGCGCGACCCGGCCGTCGGCGAGCTGCTTCGTCTGCACGCACTGGCCTCCGTTGGGGCCGCTCCAGGGAGACTCCCAGCCCTGGTCACCGAGGTCCGACGCGGGCATGCCGTTGTAGACGCGGTAGACACCGCCGTCGATGATGGTCATGAGTACTCCTTGCGCATGCGGTTCAGGAGCGCCCTGCTGTGCGCGTCAGAGGTCAGCAGGGACATGCGGTTGTGCGCCTCGAGATGTGCGACGACCTCGGAACGCTGGTCCAGGTACATCGCGCCGGAGAGGATCTCGCTGTAGACGACGTCCGGGAGTTCGGGCTCCGCGAAGCGGAAATAGGTGAAGGGGGCGCAGGCGCCCACGTGCGCGCCGGCGGTGAACGGGACGACGTCCACGCTGATGTTCTCCAGTTCGGACACCTCCAGGAGCCGTTCGATCTGTTCCCGCATCACCTCGGCGGTGCCGACGACCCGGTGCAGGACGGCCTCCTCCAGCACCACCCACAGCGTGGGCGCGTCGGGCTTCTCCAGCAGTGCCTGACGGCGCAGCCGCAGGTCCACGCGGCGCCCGAGCTCCTCGTCGCTGTCGTTGGGGAAGCCGCCGCCGAGCACCGCGCGGGCGTAGCCGTCGGTCTGCAGCAGCCCCGTGACGTAGTGCGGCTCGTAGGTGCGCAGAGTCCGGGCACCGGTCTCCAGGCTCACGTACGCGCTGAACCAGGAGGGCACCACATCGCGGTAGGTGTGCCACCAGCCCGGTTCATTGGCCCGCTCGGCGAAGGCGACGAACTCGTCCCGCTCCTGCCGGTCGGCCCCGTAGGTCTCGAGGAGTTTCTCCACGTAGAGCGGCTTGAGCGCGACCTCCGCCTTCTCCAGCCGGCGGATGGTCAGGGACGTGACCCGAAGCGCCCGTGCCGCGTCGTCCAGTGACACGCCCGCTTCCTGACGCCGTTCCTGCAGCCTCCGGCCCAGGACCATGCGCAGCACGGTGGGCGCACTGGTGCTGCCCGCGTTCGAACGGCCTTCGGCCACGCCCTACCTCCTGAGGGACTGTCAACAACGTAATTCTGTCAGGGACTTGGTGATCCAGCCAGACCGAAACCGACTCGCTGAAATTATCAGGGAGTCGGTTGCAGGCTGAACCGGGATGCGCGCATAGTTATTTCAGTGACCCGCACCACGGTCGCGATCAACCGTGCATGTTCCAGGGGGAGTTGTCTCGTCCCGGCTCCCGCCCGACAGTGTCCGCCTCACGGAAGGCAACCACCGTGTCCCCCCACACGACCACCTGTCCCGAGCTGCTGGACATCACCGATCCCGACCAGGCGCACTGGATCGAACTGCCCTCCTACCGCCTCAGCATCAGAGTCGCCCGCCGCCTGGCCAGGACCCGGCTGGGCGAGTGGGGGCTGTCCGGCGAGCAGTGCGCGGACGCCGTGCTGCTGGTGTCCGAACTCGCCACCAACGCCGTCCTGCACACACCCAGCGTGCGGATCCTGTGCGGCATGGGACTCGTCGCCCCCGGACGCCTGCGTATCGAGGTGCACGACCACGACTACTCGGGCCTCGGACTGTCCCGGTGCGAGCCCGGACCCGACGACGAGGGCGGCCGGGGACTGCTGCTCGTCGAGCATCTCGCCGAGTCCTGGGGCGTCGACCGGTCGAGGCTCACCGGCGGCAACGCGGTGTGGGCGACCCTGACGGCCTGACGGCCCGCGTATGGACACGGGCAGCGGGGACCGGCCCCGGGGGCGCGGGCGGTCAGTCCTTCGCCGGGATCAGCTCGGCGATCAGGAGGGTGCGGTCGTCCGCCCCGCTCGGCGCGGAGGGGCCGTCGTGCAGCAGCCGCTGGCACAGCGCGGGCAGCGCCTCGCCGCCGTCCACCGCCCCGGACCCGGTGACGGCCGTGTCCAGGGCGCCGGCGAGACGGGCGATCTGATGGTCGATGTCCGCGTCCCGGGACTCGACCAGACCGTCGCTGTAGAGCACCAACAGAGCCGGCTCGAGCACGGGGAACACGGTCGCCTCGTAGTGACCCGTGCCGAGCCCCAGAGGCAGGCCCGCCTCGGCCAGGGGGACCGGGGCCGTCCTGCCGTCGGGGCCGCGCAGCAGCGGGGGAGGGTGACCCGCGCTGACCACAGTGCAGGTGCGCTGCTGCGCGGCCCATTCGACATAGACACAGGTGGCGAAGGAGGCGCCCGGCGTGCCGCAGGCGAGCGCGTCGAGCCGTCGCACCAGCTCCACCGCGGGCAGGTCCAGTTCCGCCAGCACGCGGGTCGCGGTGCGCAGTTGCAGCATGGCGACGGCGGATTCCGGGCCGTGGCCCATGGCGTCGCCGACGATCAGGCCGACCCGGCCGTCCGGCCGCGGCAGCACGTCGTACCAGTCGCCGCCGATGACGGTGTCCTGCCCGGCGGCCAGCGAGCCGTGGGCCACGCGGCAGCCCTCGAACTCCCTCAGCGCACCCGACGGCAGGCTGTCGCGGATGGCCAGGGTGGTGCGCCGCTCGTGCTCGTACCGGCGCGCGTTGTCCAGGGCGCCGGAGGCCCGCGCGGTCAGGGCTTCCACCGCCGTGGTCTCGGCCGGCAGGAACGGCGCTCTGTCCGGTCCGCGCGTGCAGGTGACGAAGCCGATCGTCAGGTCCCGCACCCTTAGCGGCACGACCAGGAACGACGTCACCCGCAGCAGCTCATGGATCCGCGCGTGGCCGCCTTCTGAGGACATGAGCCGCTGGGAGGTGTGCGCGTCGAGGGAGTCGAGCAGCTGCGTCTGCCCGGAGGCGAGGGCCCGCGCGTACGGCGTCTCGCGCGGGAAGACCAGCACCTCGCCGACCGGCAGCACGCCCTCCCAGTCCTCCCGGGCGTCCGTACCCACCCGCAGGGCCAGCCGGTGCGCCTCGATCCGCGCGGGGTCCGGGCTGCTGTGCGCGTTCTCCCCGCGGCGCCAGCGTTCCAGCAGATGGACCGACGCCGCGTCGGCGAAACCGGGCGTCAGGGCGTGCACGAGCTGGCTGCCCGTCAGCCGCAGATCGAGCACCGAGCCGAGGGCGTCGGCGGCGGGGGAGAAGAGGGACCGGTGCGATGGCGGCCGGACGGCGGGCGGATCGTCGATACGGCTGCGCGGGTCGTTCCGCAGGGTCGTGCCTTTCCGGGTGGGGGCCGGCCGCGCGGCGGAAGAACGGGGCACCACGCATCGTCACGGAATTATATGATGAATCGTCAAGATCCATTACTGGAAGGACACAGAGGTGCGCGACGGTGCAGGTCCAGTTCCCGGGATGGAAGCCGACAAGGCGAGTGTCGCCCGGATGTACGACGCCATGCTCGGCGGACAGCACAATTTCGCCATGGACCGGGAGGCGGTGGCGGCCTTCACCGCCATCGATCCCCAGGTGCGCGTCCTGGCCCGGGCCAACCGCGACTTCCTCGGGCGGGCGGTACGGTTCCTGGTCGACGCCGGGATACGCCAGTTCATCGACCTCGGCTCCGGCATCCCCACCCAGGGCAACGTCCATGAGGTGGCGCAGGCCGCGAGCCCGGGCGCCAAGGTGGTGTACGTCGACAACGACCCCGTGGCCGTGGCGCACAGCGCGTCCCTGCTCGCCGGGAACCCCGACGCGGACATCGTCGACGCCGACATCCGCAGGCCGGCCGACGTCCTCGACTCACCCCAGCTGCGCAAGCTGATCGACTTCGGTGAGCCCGTCGCCGTACTGATGATCACGATCATGCACTTCGTCGCGCCGGACGAGAACCCGGCCGGCATCGTGGCGGCCTTCCGGGACGCGCTCCCCGAGGGCAGCTGGCTGGCGATGTCCCACGCCACGAACCAGGACCGCCCCGACACGGCCGCGGCGGTGGGGCAGCTGTACCGCTCCCGCGCCACCTCCCCGGTCACGGCACGCTCCCATGACGAGATCCTCGGGCTCTTCACCGGCTTCGACCTCGTGGAGCCGGGCCTGGTCCACGTCCCGCTGTGGCGTCCGGACCCCGACGAACAGCTCCCGGACAACCCGTCGGAGTACTGGGTCTACGCGGGCGTCGGCCGCAAGAACGCTTAGGCCGCAAAGCTGTCGGGCCCGTCCGCTCTCGTGGACGGGCCCGTCGGCTGGTGCGGTGCGTCAGCGGACGTGGACGGTCACCGTGACCGTCTTGAGGACCGCGGGAAGCCTCGCCGTGTCCACCTGGAGGATCTCGCCCCCGTCCGCCTGGCCCGTGGAGGGCAGCACCTTCTGGTGCACGGTCCACTTCCCGTCCGGGTCGACGGCGATCGTGTCGATGCCGAAGTCGTCGTCGTTGGACAGGTAGAGCGTCCTGCCGCCGTCCGTGGTGGCGACGCCCTCGACCTTGTCGTGCCCGAAGAACGCCCCGCCGGGGTCGAGTTGGCTCACCAGCGTGCCGACGTCGAGATACGGCTGCTTCTGCGCGACGTGGACACCGGCACCGGTGAGCGCGGTGAGCGCCGCGTTGGTCCCGGCCGTCCCGACGAACGCCTCGGGCGACCTGCCGCCGATCGTCAGACCGCTCACGTCGGTGGCGCCGTCGGTGTCGACCTCGTACAGCGTCTTGCGGGCGAACGGCTCGAAGCCGCCGTCCCGTTCGTCGACGAGGAACCTCGTGTCCGACAGCGCGGTGATCTCGCTGCTCGCGTCGCCCGTGCTCGCCGGGTTGTCCAACAGGTAGAGATACTGGCGGGACTTGAACGTGCGCAGGTCGATCGTCACGATCCGTGTCGCCGCGACGTTCGAGGCCTTGGTGGTGCCGAGATCCGGCCGTTGCAGCGCGGCCTGCATGACACCCACCAGGGACGAGCCGTCCGGCGTGACCGTCAGGCCTTCCATCCCCTTGTTCTTCGCCCGGTCGGCGAGTTCGGGAGGCAGATACCCGACGATCCTGTGGGACGCGTTGTCCTGGCTGTCCCTGTACGGCGTCAGCCGGCCCAGCTCGTAGCCGTGTGCGTCGAAGTGCGTCACGTAAGGCCCGTACTCGTCCGACACCCAGAAGCTGCCGTCCCGCAGCGCCACCAGGCCCTCCGAGTCGTACCCGTACGGGTCCCGGGCCACGGGGACCGGCGTGCCGCCGTTCGCGTTCGTGGCCGCGACGTCGTCGATCGTCTCGCTCGTGTCGTGCGGGGGACGGCCGCTGTACGGCACCCCGCCGAGGCTCTTCGGCCCCTTCAGTGTGACCTTCCTGACGAGCTCCGCCCGGCCGCCGACGAGCCTGAACTCGCCGATCGACGGCGTGAAGCCGAGGAGCATCTCGGACTTGTCGCCGTCCGGCGCGTCCGCGTTGGGGCCGCGGTCGGTGAGGCCGTAGAAGCGGCCCGGCCGGCCCGGTACCGGGGCGAGCGAGGAGCCGAAGCCCTCACCGGAGATCTTCGTGGTGGTCCCGCCCGGCCCGGCGACCTGGGCGAGCGGTGGAACGGGCGCCCCGCCCGGCAGGCTGTCCCCGAACAGCCGTACCGCGTCGGTCGCCGTGTACGTGAAGGTGTCGGTGCCCTTGAAACCGGGGCTCGGCGTGTACGAGAACGTGCCGTCCGGGTGGACGGTCACCTTGCCGTCGGAGGGCGCGGTGTGCCGTACCACGGCGGTGGCGCCGTGGTCGTTGCGCAGGACGTCGCCGGTCACCGTGCCGTGACCGGAGAAGGTGTCGGCGGCCGTGCGGAAGCCGTGGTCCGGCGAGGTGGGCCGGCCGCCGGCCTGTGCCGCGACCGTGCCGGCGCCCACCACGGCCACGGTGGCACCGATCGCGAGGGCGATCCGGGTGCGTCTGCGGGAGAAGGGTCGTGAAGTCACACCGCAGAACCTGTCGGTCGGGGATGAACTCCTGGCGGATCCCCGGTGAACCCTCGGTTCAAAAAGCGGTGGGAACAGGCGCGTCCGGCCGGGACCGGTTCCCTGCGACGCGTCCGGACCCCGGTGCCGGCCGGCTCATGACGGCCCGTCCGCCATGGTCAGGGGTGAAGGTTCGCGCAGATGTGCTCGTGGGAGGGACGGCGGTTTCCGGCCTATCGTTTCTGATTGACCGCCGACTCGTGCGCGGCCGTCGGTGGTTCGTGGTTCGGTTCGGCGTCGAGGTCGAGGGAGGGCCGCTCATGGCCAGCGCGTTCCAGGAGAGCAAGCTCAAGGGGATGTTCGCCGCGTTCGACGCGGACGGTGACGGCTGTCTGCGTGAGGAGGACTTCCGGGCGCTCGTGTCCCGCTGGAGCCGGCTCGAGCGCGTCGGTCCCGGCACGGAGCTGCGCGCCCGGGTGGAGACGCTCCTGATGGCCTGGTGGGCGACGCTTCTGGAAGCGGGCGACGCCCAGGGGGACGGTACGGTCGACATGGGTGAACTGCTCTCGGTCGTCGACCGGTTGCCCGCCATGACCGCTCACGTGACCGCGACGGCCGACACGGTCTTCGACGCCGTGGACGCGGACGGCGACGGCTGGATCTCCCCGGAGGAACACCGTAGGCTCGTCGAGACCTGGAACGGCCGGCCCGTGGACACGACCGGCGTCTTCCCACTGCTCGACCTCAACGGCGACGGGCGCCTCAGCCGTGACGAATTCGCCCAGCTGTGGCGCCAGTTCTGGATCAGCGACGACCCGCGCGAGCCCGGCAACTGGCTCTGCGGCCACTTCGTCCACTAGCCGCCGGCGTTTCGCCCTCCACGTGCGCAGGGCGCACGGTGCCGGGTGCCGGGCCGATGAGGGGAGCGGGTCAGCCGCGGGGGCTGGTGATCCGCTCGGGCTCGATCACGTAGACGACCCGGACCTGGTCGCGTCCGCCGAACCAGGGGTAGGGACCGCCGAGGTACTTCTTCGACAGCGCCTCGATGTGATCGACAGCGCCCTCGGTGGTCACGCTCACCACGCGTCCGCGGATCTGGACGTAGGAGGACGGATCCGCGGGGTCGGAGACCGCCACGGCCACCCGGGGATCGCGCGCGATGTTCCGCGTCTTCTGGTGGGACTCGACGCTGTTGATCAGGACGTGCTCGCCGTCGGTGTCCACCCAGGTCTGCGTGAGCTGGGGCGAGCCGTCCGGCATGGTCGTGGCGATGTAGCAGGTGCTGGGGCGGCGCAGCAGCGCCACGACGTCCTCGCCGAGAGGTACGGGCACGGGGTTCTCCAGAGTTCGGTCCGGTGTGCGGAGATCACGCTAGCCGCAGCACGGAACGCGTCACGCCGGGGCCCCGGGACAGCGGTTCGCGCCATGGGTACGACCGCCGGCATCGCAGGCGGACCGAGCGCGCTGCCTCTCGGCACCGCAGGCGGACCGAGCGCGGTGTCGCACACCGAGACCTCGCTCGCGGCTCAGCCGTCCAGGTCGGCGAGGAACTGGCGGGGCGGCGCGAAGAACGTGACGCCGGTGACGGCCCTGGAGTAGTCGAGGATCCGGTCGTGCAGCGGGGGCGGATCCCCGATGAACATCCGCTCCAGCATCTTCTCGGTCACCCACAGGTGCCGGGAGTAGCCGATGAAGTACGTGCCGTACTCGTTGCGGCCCGGGGTGGCGAACGGCATGTTGTCGCGCAGGATGTCGTGCTCACCCTCGGCGTCCTTGATGGTGCACAGCGTCTTGTGCGACTTCTGGCCCTCGGTCGCGTCCGGCAGCTCGACGTTGTCGAACTTGGTGCGGCCGATGATGGCCTCCTGCGTCTCGGTGGTCTGCGCCTGCCAGGCCGCCAGATCGTGCAGGTACTTCTGGATGACGACGTAACTCCCGCCCGCGTATTGCGGGTCCTCGTCGCCCACCAGGGTGGACTCCGGCAGATGGAGGCCGTTCGGGTTCGCCGTGCCGTCGGCGAATTCGAGCAGGTCGCGCCCGTCGAAGTAGCGGAAGCCTGCGGTGTCGTCCACCGCGGTCACGGAACTCCCGAAGGCGTCGAGCAGGATCTTCTCGAACTCGACGATCAGATCCGTCGAGCCCGCCCTGATGTGGTAGAGCAGGTCGCCGGGAGTGGAGACGGCGGTGTGCTCGGCGCCCCTGATCTCCTGGAACGGCTTGAGCTCCCGGGGCAGCGGCTTCCCGGTCAGCGGTCCCCAGGCATGGTGCGAGATCGCGGCGTTGCAGGTGAACGTGCCGCTGCTGTCCCGGACGAGGAGATCCTTGATGAGGTCGTCCGTCGCGGCGACCACCGAGCGGGCGGTGGACATCGCCTCGTCGCCCTCGTTGATCACCAGCACCAGGAAGGCGGCAGCCGTGGTCAGCGGCGTGTCGATGTACTGCGGCTCGGTGTCGACCGCGTGCTTGTCCGTGGCGTCCTGCGCGGCGATGTGGTCCATGACCCCTCCTGGTGCACGGCATGCATGGGCCGGAGCCGCCGTACGCCCGGCAGCCCAGCCCCACCAGCATCGGGCACCGGAGGGCGGTCCGCCACCGGCATCGGGAAGGAGCCGCGGGGAGGCCCGCGGGATCCGTGCCGCTCAGCGCGCGTGTTCGACCGGCAGTTCGAGGCGGAGCTCGTACCCGCCGTCGGACGTGGGACCGCAGGAGACGGTGCCGCCGAGAAGCTCGGCGCGCTGGCGCAGGCCCGCCAGGCCGTGGTGCGCGCTGGGCAGGGCGAGCGCGAGCCGGGTCGCCGCGGTGTTGGTGACCGTGGTGCGCAGGCTGCCGTCCACGTGCCGGATGCGGACGGTCGCCGTGGCGCCGGGGGAGTGCTTGCGGACGTTGGTCAGGGCTTCCTGGACGGTGCGGTAGACGGCGCGCTGCACCGCGGGCGGCAGGTCCTCGGGCAGTTCGGTCTCCAGCCGGGCCTCGATGCCGCTGACATGGATGAGCCGGTGCAGGTCGGAGAGGGAGGGCTGCGGGGTGAGCTCCGTGGGGCGGCTGCCGGAGGCGCGCAGCACGCTGACCATGTGCCGCAGCTCGTCCAGGGTCTGCACACTCAGCCGACGGATCGTGGCCGCCGCCTGCCGGGTCTCGGCGTCCCGCCCGGCCACCTGCAACGCCCCGGCCTGTACGGCGATGAGGCTGACCTGGTGGGAGACCACGTCGTGCATCTCCCGGGCCAGCTGGGCCCGCTCCTTGGCCAGGACGCTCTGGGCGGTCAGCAGCCGTTCGTGCTCGCGGGCCTCGGTGATCTCGGTGAGCCGCAGCGACAGTTCGCGCCGGGCCTGGACCAACTGGCCGAGGAACACCGGAGCGGCCCCGGTGCCCAGCGTGTAGCTCAGGTCGAACAGACCATGGGCCTGCGTGAGTTCACGGGGCCGCAACGACGACCACGGCCACGGCAGGAAGTCACTGGCCGCGAAGGCGAGGGCGCAGGCCGCCAGCAGCAGACGGTGACGGCTCAGCGAGGAGAGCGTGTACAGAGCGGCCATGGGGGCGAACGACGCGTCCGTGATCAGTGCGCTGGGAAGCGTGAGCAGGAAGGTCGTCAGCGGCAGCCGGCGGCGCAGCGCGAGCGCGAACGAGCCGAGCAGCGCGCACACGGAGGCCGGCACGAGCTCGATGTCGACGTGGACCCAGGCGTCCGCCAGCGCGGCCAGCACGAGGACCGCGTCCACCACCGGCGCCGGTGGTCTGCGCGCGGTCACCGCTCCTCCTCGTCGGCGGACGACGCCAGCAGCCCCGCCCGTTCCGCGATCACCGCCGCCTGCACCCGGCTGCTCACCCGCAGCTTGGTGAACACGGCGCTGACGTGGCCCTTGACCGTGCCCGTGCTCAGGTGCAGGCGCGCGCCGATGTCGGTGTTGGCGAGCCCCTCGGCCATGAGCACGAGAACGGCGCGCTCCCGCTCGGTCAGCCGGGCGGTGAGATGCACGGCGGCCGGGTCGTGCGTGCCGCCGTCCAGGAAACCGTGGACCACCGTGCGGGCCACCTTGGACGACAGGGCCGGGTCGCCCTCGGCCAGGGTGCGCACGAGGTGGGGGAGCTGGGCCGGGTCCGTGTCCTTCAGCAGGAACCCGGCGGCGCCCGAGCGCAGAGCCGTCGCCACGTACTCGTCGGTGTCGAACGTGGTCAGCATGGCGACCACCGGAGGGTCGGGCAGCCGGCGCAGCCCCGCCAGCACCGTCAGCCCGTCCACGTCCGGCATCCGGATGTCGAGCAGCACGATGTCGGGCCGCAGGTCGCGCACCGCCCGGACGGCCTCGCCGCCCTGGATCGCCGCGACGACCTCGATGTCGTCCGACGCGTTGAGAATGTGCGTGAACCCCGTACGGACCAGTGCCTCGTCGTCGACCAGCAGTACCCGGATCACCTGCGCTCCGCTCCTCGCGTGCTCGCCGTCCGATGCCTACCACGCGGGGCGCCGCGCATAGCCGGACCACCCGCGCTTCCCGCCGGTTGGCGGAGGGGGCGCGGGCCTCGCCGGTGCCGGTCGGCGGAGGCGGGGCCGGTGTCGCCCGTGCCGGCCGGCCATCCGGCCGGTTCAGGTCCGGCCGTCCGGCAGGGGGATTCCGGAACGCCGCCAGAGGCGCGGGAGGCGTCCTGCGGCCACCCTGGAGTGCATGATGTGGCATCTGTCCTGGAATGCCTGATGTGGCGCCCGGCGGCGGCCGCGCACGGCGCGGGCTCACCGGCCGCCGATCCGAAGGCCCCCGCCTCCCGCGCCGCCGGACCCGGGGCCTCCGTATCGCAGCCCGCCGTCTCCCCGGCCTCAGCGCCCCAGCCCTCCGCGCCCCCGGCCTCCGTATCGCAGCCCGCCGTCTCCCCGGCCTCCGCGCCCCGGGCCGACGCATCACGGACCGCCGAATCGCGGACCGTCGTGAGCGAGGCCGGCCGCGGACCGGTCGCCACGGCGGCGTCGTCGACGGGGCGGCTGGTCGGCATCGACCTGGCCCGCGGGCTCGCCGTGTTCGGCATGTACGCGGCGCACGTCGGACCCGACGTGAGCGTCGGCGGACCGGTGGGCTTCCTCATGGAGGCGGCGCGTGGACGCTCCTCCGCCCTCTTTGCGGTGCTCGCCGGCTTCTCGCTCGTGATCATCACCGGCCGGCCGCGGCCCCGTACCGGTCGGGCCGGCCGGCAGGCGGTCGCCAGGGTCGTGGTGCGCGCCGTGCTGCTCATGGCCCTCGGGTACGTCCTCACCGACCTGGACACCGACATCGACGTGATCCTCAGCTTCTACGGGCTGCTGTTCCTGCTCGTCGTCCCGCTGTACCGGCTGCGGGCGGCGACGCTCGCGGTTGTGGCCGCCGCGGGGGCGCTGGTGATGCCACAGGTCCTGTTCGTGGTCAGGAGATCCGCCGAGGCCGGTGACTGGGCGGACGCCGTCGTCGCGCACGACCCGCTGGCCCGGATCACCGGCACGGACGGCTTCGTGGAACTGCTGTTCACGGGCGAGTATCCGGTGCTCACGTGGCTGCCGTTCATCGTCGCCGGGATGGCGGTGGCCCGGCTGGAGCTCGGCCGTGCTCGCGTCCGGCGCCTGCTGACCCTCACCGGAGGCGCGCTGGCCGTGGCCGGCTACGGGGGCTCCTGGCTGGCTCTGCACCTCGTTCCGCGCGCGCTGTCGGCCGTGTCGGCGGCCACGGACGGCGGGTCGGCCTCGTCCGCGTGGTGGTCCGACACCGTCGGGGACCCCGACGGCCGTACGCCCGTCGCCTGGCTGCTGGTGGCGGCCCCGCACAGCCAGACGACCTTCTCCGTCCTGGGCAACACGGGCGTCGCCGTCCTCGTGGTGGCCGGGTGCCTCACCGTCGTCGAGCGGCTGCCGGGACTCACCCGGACGGCCGCCCCCGTCGCGGCCGTCGGCACGATGGCACTGACCGTGTACGTCCTGCACATCGTCGCCCTGTGGTGTCTGGACGGCGTCTGGTACGTGCCCGCGATCGACAGCGACACGATGAGCGCGCTGCCGGTCCTCCTCTGCTTCATCGGGGCCGCCGTCCTCCTGGCCACCGCGTGGAAGTGCCTCTTCCGGCGCGGCCCGCTGGAGTATCTGATCCACATGGCCACCCGGGTCGTACGGCACATTCGGTGACCGGGGTGACCGGGGTGACCGGACAGGCAGATCTGACGAAGCATCGACCCGATCGCCCCGGCATGTCAGGATCGTCGGCGGACGAAAGCTCAGCCGACCGGAAGGACGCCATGACCGCCTACGCCATCGCTCACCTCCAGGAGAGCGCTCCGCATCCGGAGGTCGCCGAGTACATCGAGCGCATCACCGCCACCTTCGAGCCCTACGGCGGACGTTTCCTCGTCCACGGGGCGGCGCACGAGGTGAAGGAGGGCAGCTGGCCCGGTCATGTCGTCGTGATCGGTTTCCCGGGCATCGCCGAGGCGCGGGCCTGGTGGGACTCGCCCGCCTACCGGGACATCGCCCCACTGCGCTCGCGGCACGTCGACGGCGACATCATCTTCGTCGAGGGGGTGCCCGAGGGCTACGATCCGGCCGCCACCGCCAAGGCGATGCGCGAGGCACTCCCGGCCGACTGAGCGCCGCCCCGGAACCGAACAGGTCGCGGTCTCCGGGGCGCTGCCCGGCTGACGCACCGTCGGCTCGGGGGCGGCGGCCGTTCACGTCTCCCGCACGGGAGCGTACGTCTCCGCCCTCAGCCCGAAGGTCCAGGCCACGCCCTCCTTCGCCTCGCGTGTGGCAGGGGGTACCCGGAGCCAGTAGGTGCGGTGCGTGCCGTCCGGCTCCGGGGTGGAGTTGAGCACCTCCACCATCACGACCGGTTCGTCGCCGGCGAGGTCGATGCGCCAGAGCGTGCCGGTCTCGTCGCGGTGCACCGGCACCGCCGCGGAGTCGGCCAGGTAGCGTTCGTAGCCGTAGTACTCCAGCATGACGCGCCGCAGTTCGGCGTTCTCCTCGGCGCGGATCCGCT
This sequence comes from Streptomyces sp. NPDC090108, assembly GCF_044747185.1. Lineage (NCBI taxonomy): Bacteria > Bacillati > Actinomycetota > Actinomycetes > Kitasatosporales > Streptomycetaceae > Streptomyces > Streptomyces sp. NPDC090108. Next base: position 524,539 of record NZ_JBIVDQ010000003.1, on the reverse strand, counting down.
CCGGCGTCAGCGTGCGCAACTCCGCCAGGAAGGCGGCCGGTACGGGCATGCCGCGCCAGGCGTACAGGGCGAAGCCGTCGGGGAAGGCCAGGGCGGGGCCCTCGCCGCAGTCGAGCCGGCCCGCCTCGTCGCGGTGCAGCGCGACCGGACGCTCGCACACCACCGCGGCCTTCTCGAACGGCCACCACCAGCCCGCGCTGCGGCACACCCCGGCCAGTCCGTCCAGCGGCGCCCGGTCCGCGTCGAAGGCGGCGAGCCACGGTGCGTCGTGCTGACCGAGCACCGCGTCGAGCAGGATCAGCCGGATCTCCGTCCTGGCCTTCCTGTCACCCGCCGCCAGTTCGTCGAGCACGCCCTGTCCGACCCGGTCGACGAGCGCGGCCGTGGTGTCCCACAGACGTCCTCCGGTGGCCGCCCAGCGTGCCGACCAGCCCTCGGCGCCCAGCTCCTCGTGCAGCCTGCGGCGTTCGGCGGCCCACGGCGCGCTGCGCACCTGTTCGCGCACGGCGCGGCCCAGGTCCGTCGCGGTCCGTATCAGCGCCACGGCCGCGCGCGGCGAATCGGCCCACACCACACGCTCGGGCTCCGCCAGCCCCGCCCGCCGGTACGCGAGGCGTACGCCGGCCTCCGCCGCCGCACGGTCCGCGGGTACGGCCGCCGCGGCGCGGGACCGCCACCGCTGGACCTCGTCACTCGTCACGCTCGTCTCTCCCACCCTGTCCACACTCCGACTTCCGTCCACCGGCCGGCACACGGCCCGGCCGCCCCGCCCGTCCACTAGCCCGCACGCGGCCCGGGGCGCCTTGCCCGTCACCAGCCCGCACACGGCCCCTTGCTCGTCACCGGCCCGCGCATCAGCGCACCGGCTGCCCATCCGCCCCCGGCTTCCGGCACCCCACTTCGCGCGCCGCGCCACACCGCACGCGCCGTACCGCGCGCCCCTGGCGTTTCACCCCGAGCGCCGTCCGGTCCGGGACACAGCACGCGGTCAGTCCGCCACGAGCCGAACCGACCCCGGCACGTACTCCCGCTGCCGGATCACGCGGAACCATCCCCGGGGCAGCGTGATCGCCGCGTGCTCCTCGTGCACCACCCGCCCGCCCTGCGGCAGATGGAGCAGCAGTGGACCGAACGGACCCGGCTCACGTATGAGTTCGCCCGGTCCGACGACCGCGTGGGCGTGACCGGTCACCTCGCCCAGGGCGAGCACCAGGCGACCCCGTGCGTCACGCGGTTCCCGCGGCGCGTGCGTCACATGGGCCGGGACGGCCTCCTCCGTGACGGACACGATCAGGACGTCTCCCTGCCGGTACACGGCTCTCCCCTCCCGCCGGGCGCACCGTGCCCCGGCGTCGTGACCGACCGTACGGGCCGCCACTGACAACGGCCCCCGTCCGCCGCCCCGCCCCGACCCGTTGTCAGTGGCGGTTGGTAGAACTGCCGTACGCGCCGCAACGCGGCCGCACTCTCCGCCCGACCGCCGCACGTCAGGAGCAGCCCGTGAGCACCGTCGACCACCTGCAGGAGCTGTACGGCCTCCGCGCCTTCACCTTCCCCGGGCCTGACGCGAAGGGGGACACCCTGCCCGAGGCGGACGAGGTCGCCTGGCGGATCACCGGTGATGTGTACGGCGATTCGGACGACCAGTGGGACGCGGCCTTCGCCCGGTTCTGCGAGACGGTGGACACCACCCGGGTGCGCGCGATCGTCGTCGGCGCGTGGGAGGAGGCCTACGACACGAGCTGTTCCGGCGTCGTCGAGGCCCTGCTCGCCGCCCGCGACCGGTTCCCGGCGCTGCGGGCGCTGTTCCTCGGCGACATGCACTTCGAGGAGTGCGAGATCTCCTGGATCCACCAGACCGAGGTCGCCGGACTGCTCGAAGGCTTCCCGGACCTGGAGGAGCTGGGCGTGCGCGGGGGAGAGGGACTGGGCTTCTCGGCGCCGCGTCACGACAAGCTGCGCAAACTGGTGGTGCAGACCGGCGGCCTGCCCGTCGCCGTCGTGCGCGGCATCGGCGCCTGCGAACTGCCCGCACTGGTCCACCTCGACCTGTGGCTGGGCACGTCCTGGTACGGCGCCGACAGCGAGGTGTCCGACCTGGAACCGATCCTGTCCGGCACCCGGCTGCCGAGCCTGCGTCACCTGGCCCTGCGCAACAGCGAGATCCAGGACGAGATCGCTGCGGCCGTCGCCTCCGCACCGGTCGTGGCCCGCCTGGAGTCGCTCGACCTGTCCATGGGGACCCTGAGCGACGACGGCGCGGTCGCCCTCCTGACCGGCCAGCCCCTCACCCACCTGAAGTCGCTCGACCTGCACCACCACTACATCGGCGAGCCCGTCCAGGAGCGCATACGGCAGACGCTGCACGCCGCCGGCGTGGAGCTGAACCTCGACCCCGAGGACGCCAAGGACGACGAGGACGTGGACGAGGACGGCACGGTCCAGCGGTACGTGTCCGTGGGCGAGTGAGCTCCCGCTCGCACGGGCCCGCGACGCCGGTCACCGCCGGGCACGCGGCCGCCGGCACCGGCGCGAGGGGCGACGGTGCGCAGCGGCCGTCGGCCGGAACGCCGGGGCGCCTCGCGGTGGTCGGCAACCCCGGCAGCCGGCGGGTCGCGCTGTTCACCGACGCGGTGCGGGCGGCGGGCCTGCCCGGTCCGCGCGTCGTGCCCTGGACGGAGGTGCTGCGCACCGGCGGTGCCGACTTCGGGTCCGAGGAGATCGTCCGCGTCGACTCACCCGGTGAGGACCCCGAGGTGGACCTCCTGCTGCGGGGGGCCGCGGATCCCACCCGTGTCGAAGGCTCGGCCCGCTGGTACGCGCGGTTCATGACGGCCCTGCGTGGCCTGCGCGGCGGTGTCCGGCTCGACGACCCGGGCGAACTGGCGGTCATGTTCGACAAGCGGCTCTGCCACGGGCGACTCGCCGCCGCGGGCGTCCCGGTCCCCGGCTCGCCCACCTCGGGCCCGCGGGGCGCGGCGGTGCACGGCTGGGACGACGTACGAGCGCTGATGCGTGGGCACCGGATGTCCCGGCTGTTCGTCAAACCCGCGCACGGCTCGTCGGCCTCCGGTGTCGTCGCCGTCGAGTCCGCGGGCGGCGGCCGGATCCGGGCCACTACCTCGGTCGAACTCGCCGACGACGGGGCGCTGTTCAACTCCCTGACGGTGCGCCGCTACGAGCGTGAGCGAGACATCGCGGCCATCGTGGACACGCTGGCCCCGGACGGACTGCACCTGGAGCGCTGGCTGCCCAAGGCGTCCCAGCGGGGCAACGCCGCCGATCTGCGGGTCGTCGTCGTGGACGGCCGCGCCACGCACGCGGTGGTGCGCACCAGCCGCTCGCCCCTGACCAACCTCCACCTCGGCGGCCGGCGCGGCGACCTCGGCGAGGTCCGGCGGGCCGTCGAGGCGGCGGGCGCCCGCTGGAGCGATCTCCTCGCGGTCGGCGAACAGGCGGCCGCCTGCTTCCCGCGCACCCTGTGCGTGGGCGTCGACCTCCTGCCGGCCGTCGGCTGGCGCTCGGCCGCCGTCGGCGAGGTCAACGCCTTCGGGGATCTGCTGCCCCGGCTGACCGGACTGCCCGGCAGCGGAGCCGAGGGGCTGGACACGTACGCGGCGCAGGTCGCCGCCGTCCTGCGCCGTCCGCCGTCCGGCGCAGGACCGCTCCGAACCGCCGGCTGACCCCACCGCCCCCGACCGATCCGCCGCACCACCACACCGCCGCGGCCGGGGTCCGGCCAGACCCAGGCCGCCCCGGCCTGAACCGCCGGATGACCACATCGCCCCGCTCCGAACCGCCGCATCACCACACCGCCCCGCCCCGGACCACCACCCGCTCTCCGGCCCCGGACAGGCGGCCCCGCAGCACCCGCACAGAACAGGAACCACCCATGCCAGCGCCCGAACAGCCGCCCGCCCCGGCGTCCGAGCAGCTCCCGCCGGCGTCCGAGCGACCTTCGTACCCGGCGTCCGAGCGGCCCTCGCACCCGTCGGCCGAGCAGCTCCCGCCGTCCACGGCCCTGCCCCTGACCGCCTCCGGCGCGCTCGACATGAACGCGATCGTCGCCGACCACGACATCCTGCTGGTCACGCTCGACACCCTGCGGTACGACGTCGCCGCCGAGCTGGCCGAAGCGGGCCGCATCCCCCATCTCGCCCGGCATCTGCCCGGCGGCACATGGGAGCGGCGGCATGCCCCGGGCAGCTTCACCTACGCCTCCCACCAGGCCATCTTCGCGGGCTTCCTGCCCACCCCCGCCGCCCCGGGCCGCCACCCCCGCCTCTTCGCGGCCTCCTTCGCGGGCAGCGAGACCACGGCCGACGGCACCTTCGTCTACGACACCCCCGACCTGGTCTCCGGCCTCGCGAAGGCCGGCCACCACACGGCGTGCATCGGCGGCGTCGGCTTCTTCAACAAGCAGGGCCCGCTCGGCTCGGTACTGCCCGGACTGTTCCAGGAGTCCCACTGGGAGCCGGAGTTCGGCGTCGCCTCGCCGACGTCGTTCGAGTCCCAGGTGACCCGCGCGGAGCAGCTGATCGGACGGCTGCCCGCCGAACAGCGCCTGTTCCTCTTCGTCAACGTGCCCTCCCTGCACCAGCCCAACTGGTTCCACCTGCCCGGCGCGACCAAGGAGGCCGGAGACTCCCGCGCCACGCACGCCGCCGCCCTGGAGTACGTGGACCGACACATCGGCCGCCTCTTCGCCGCCGCGAGCAGCAGACGCAGCTGTTTCGCGATCGTCTGCTCCGACCACGGAACGGCGTACGGCGACGACGGCTACACCGGCCACCGCATCGGTCACGAGTCCGTCTGGACCGTGCCCTACGCCCACTTCCTCCTCGACCACACCCCCGTCCCCGCCGAGGCCGCCCGATGACGCTCCCCGCCCCGACCGGCACCGACCACGTGGCCCCGTACCAGAGCTACGTGTACGCCTACCCGCACAAGACCGCGTACCGCCGGCTCGACGACCGCCCGCCGCTGAGCACCCTGTGGGCGGACGAGCCCAAGGACGCCCTCTCCCTCTACCTGCACATCCCGTTCTGCGAGGTCCGCTGCGGGTTCTGCAACCTGTTCACCCGCATCGGCGCCCCGGACGGCCTCACCGGCGCCTACCTCGACGCCCTGGAACGCCAGGCCACCGCCGTACGGGAGGCGCTGGGGGAGCGGACACCGGTCCGGTTCGCCACCGCGGCCTTCGGCGGCGGCACCCCCACCTTCCTCACCGCGGCCGAACTGGAACGGCTCTGCGACATCGCCGAACACCGGATGGGGGCCGACCTGCGGGCCGTCCCCCTCTCCGTGGAGGCCTCGCCCGCCACCGCCACCGCCGACCGGCTCGCGGTCCTCGCCGAGCGCGGCACGACCCGGCTCAGCCTGGGCGTGCAGAGCTTCGACGACACCGAGGCGCGGGCGGCCGTACGCCCGCAGCGCCGCGCCGACGTGGAAGCGGCCCTCGGACGCGTCCGGGACACCGCGATACCGGTGCTCAACATCGACCTGATCTACGGCATCGACGGCCAGACGGAGGCCACCTGGCTGCGCTCCCTCGACACCGCCCTCACCTGGAAGCCCGAGGAGCTCTACCTCTACCCGCTCTACATCCGCCCCCTCACCGGCCTCGGCCGCCGCGCCGGGGAGTCCGACCCGGCCTGGGACGAACAGCGTCTGCGCCTGTACCGCGCGGGCCGCGACCACCTCCTCGCGCACGGCTACGAGCAGCGGTCGATGCGCATGTTCCGCCGCGCCGACGCGGTCCCGCAGGGCGCGGACGACTACGCCTGCCAGACCGACGGCATGATCGGCCTGGGCTGCGGCGCCCGCTCCTACACCGCGGACCTGCACTACTCCTTCGACTACGCCGTCGGGATGCACGAGATCCGCTCGATCATCGACACCTACACCGCCCGCCCCGCCGCCGACTTCGCCCGCGCCGAGTACGGACGCCGCATGACCACCGGCGAGGCCCGCCGCCGTCACCTGCTCCAGTCCCTCCTCCAGGCCGACGGACTCGACCTCGCCGGCTACCGGGCACGGTTCGGAGGCCGCCGTCCCGAGGACGACTTCGCCGCCGAGCTGGGCCGGTTCGCGGACCGCGGCTGGCTGGAGGAGCACGGGGACGGACCGGGCGCCGCCCTGCGCCTCACCCCGGAGGGCCTCGCCCACTCCGACGCCATCGGCCCGGAGCTGTTCTCCCCCGCCGTACGGGCCGCCATGGCCGCCTACGAGAGGAAGTGAGCCCGCCACCGATGGACCTGACCCTCCTCTACCGCGGCCCCCTGGCGTCCTGCGACTACGACTGCCCCTACTGCCCGTTCGCCAAGCGGCGCGACAGCACGGAGCAGCTGCGCGCGGACCGCGCGAGCCTGGAGCGGTTCACCACCTGGGCGCGGAGCCGGACCGGGGACCGGCTCTCGGTGCTCTTCACCCCCTGGGGAGAGGGCCTGACCCGCTCCTGGTACCGGCGCGCGCTGACCGGTCTCTCGCACCAGCCGCACATCCGGCGCGTCGCCATCCAGACGAACCTCAGCTGCCGCACCGACTGGCTGGCCGGCGCGGACCTCGGCACGCTCGCCCTGTGGTGCACCTACCACCCGGGCCAGACCCCCTACGACCGGTTCCTCGCCAAGTGCCGCGAACTGGCCCGCCTCGGCGTCCGCTTCAGCGTCGGCGTCGTCGGCCTGCCCGCGCACCTGGAAGCGGCCCGCCGCCTGCGCGCCGACCTGCCCGGGCACGTGTACCTGTGGATCAACGCGGCGGAAGGGCACGTCTACGACGACGCCGAGGCCGCGCTCTGGACGGCACTCGATCCGCTGTTCCCCTACAGCAGGCACCCGCACGCCAGCGCCGGCCTGCCGTGCCGGACGGGGGAGTCGGTGATCTCGGTGGACGGGGACGGCACGGTCCGCCGCTGCCACTTCGTCCGCACCGAACTGGGCAACCTCTACGACGGCTCCTACCGCGCGGCGCTCCGTCCGCGCCCGTGCCCCCTCGCGGCCTGCGACTGCCACATCGGCTACGTCCATCTCCAGTCGCTCCCCCTCTACGACGTCTTCGCGGGCGGCGTCCTGGAACGGATCCCGGCGGCGCCCGGTGACGGCGGCGGAGGGCGGCTCCTGCCGCTGGTCACCCCGGCCGGGGGGTGAACGCCGGATGCCGCCGGCGCGAGCGCGCCGGCGGCATCCCCTGTCACGGCGGGGCCGTGGCCGTCGTCCCTAGGCGGCCGGGCCGTGACCGGAGGTCTTCGACGCGGACTCGTCGGTGCGGGACGAGCTGATCACCGCGTCCGTTTCGGCGGTGATCGCCTTCTCCGGGTCGGCGAGGATCTGGTCGCCGTACAGATCCTGGAGCCAGTTGGTCTGGTAGATGGTGTCGAGGTAGCGCTCGCCGAGGTCGGGGGCGATGGCCACCGCGGTGAGACCGCGGCCGTTGTGCCGGGCCAGCCAGTCGGTCGCGCCGGAGACCACCGTGCCGGTGGAGCCGCCGAACAGGAAGCCGCGGCGGGCCATCCGGTGACAGGCGCGGATGGTGTCCGCCTCCTCGACCCGGATCACCTCGTCGACGTAGGACTCCTCCAGCAGCGGGGGCACCATGCTCATGCCCAGGCCGGGGATCATCCGGCGCCCCGGCTTGCCGCCGAAGGCCACCGAGCCCACGGTGTCGACGGCGACGATCCGGACCGGCCGGTGCCACTGGCGGAAGTAACGGGCGCAGCCCATCAGGGTCCCCGCGGTGCCGGCCCCGATGAACAGCACGTCCAGCTTGGGGAAGGCGCCGGCTATCTCGGGTGCCGTGGTGCGGTAGTGCGCCCGCCAGTTGCCCGCGTTGGTGTACTGGCTGAGCCACACGTAGCGGTTGTCGGACGCGCTCAGGTTGCGCACGTAGTCGATCCGGGTGCCCAGGAAGCCCCCGTTGGCGTCGAGGTCGGACACCATGTGCACCTGGCTGCCGAGGGCCTCCATCAGCAGCCGGGTCGAGAGGTTGCAGCGGGGGTCCGTCACACACAGGAACCGGTAACCCTTGCTCGCGGCGATCATGCTGAGTGCCACGCCGAGGTTGCCGGAGGAGGATTCGACGAGGATGGAGTCGGGCCGCAGGACTCCGTCCCGTTCGGCACTCTCCACCATCTCGTTCGCGGCCTTCAACTTGATGGAGCCCGCGAAGTTGAAGCCCTCGCACTTCAGGTGGAGGGAGCATCCGAATATCGACTCGAGGTCGACGAAGAGACGGCCTTCGTTGAACTCATGGGGAGCGGAAACTACGGGCACGTGTGCCTCCTGGTGCCAGAGCCGAGGACAGGGACCTCAGCCGTAACGGCGCAGGTCGGAGAAGAAGTCGTCGATGAGGTGGAGGTTCCCCGCCCCGGCGGTCCCGTCGTAGACGTACTTGCCGACGGCGAGGTCGAGGACGCCGAGTCCGAAGGGCGAGAAGATCACCGGACGGTCGGCCGGCGGGTGGGAGCGGCCGAGCATCACGTCGTAGAGCGTGCCGTTGAGGAAGTCACGGTTGCCGGTGCGCTGTTCGACCAGGTGCGGGGAGGTGTCGGCCTTCAGGCAGTGCTCGACGTCGTCGACGTAGTTGGCCGAGGCCAGCAGGACCTCGGGAGCCAGGTCGCGCAGCGACACGTGCAGCACCAGCGGGTTGTGCGAGAACCAGGCCTGGGACGTCACGTGCGGCTCGCCCGCGACGGTCGCGAAGACCACGAGGTCGCTGGAGCAGATCAGTTCCTCGGCGGTGCCGTGGACGGCGACCTGCGCGTCGGTGCCGCTCTGCCGCAGGTAGCCGCAGAAGCCCGCGGCGCTGTCGGCGTCCGTGTCGTGCACGCCGATGGAGTCGAACTCCCAGCCGTTACCCGCCAGGAAGGTGTGGATGTAGCGGGCGATGAGCCCCGTGCCGAAGAAGCCGACGCGCCGCGGGCGGGTCCGGGTGCGGCTGAGCCAGTCGGCGGCCAGCGCGGCGGACGCGGCGGTCCTGGTCGCGCTGATGACCGAGCTCTCCATGCAGGCGAACGGGTAGCCCGTCTCCGGGTTGTTGAGGATGAGCACGGCCGAGGCGCGGGGCAGCCCGGCACCCACGTTCTGCGGGAAGCTGGAGATCCACTTGATGCCGTCCACGTGCACCGAGCCGCCGACCGACGCCGGCAGCGCGATGATCCGCGCCGTGGGACGGTCCTCGAAGCGCAGGAAGTACGACGGCGGGTTCACCGAGTCCCCGGCGCCGTGCAGCCGGTAGGTGGCCTCGACCAGCGCCGTGATGTCCTTCTCGCGCCCGCGGAGCGCGTGCTGCACCTGCTCGCCGGAGATCACGGCGAACGTCGGCGCGGGAGCCCCGTCGGTCAGGGGCGCGTGGGTGGGGGTCGACAGCAGGTTGGTCATCGCCGGTTCGCCTCCGGGGTCGCGCAGGAGTCGTCCAGGCGCCGGGGTTCGGCCATGCCGACCACGACCTGCCGCTCTCCGTCGAACGGCTCTCTGCTGTGTGCGGTGCGGATGTTGTCGACGAGCATCAGGTCACCGGCCTGCCAGGGCTCACGGCGGGTGTGCCTGTCGTAGGTGGCGTTGAGGAGCTGGACGACGTCCTCGCCGATCGGACTGCCGTCCCCGTAGCGGGTGTTGAACGGCAGGCCGTCCACCCCGTACTCGTCCACCAGGTACTCGCGCACCTCGGGGGCCAGCGTCCACTCGTTGAGGAAGGCGACCTGGTTGAACCAGCAGCGGGCGCCGGTGACGGGGTGCCGTACGACGGCGGCACGGCGCTGGCGGGTGCGCAGCGAACCGTCCGGCTGCCAGGCGAATTCGATGGCGTTCGCCCGGCAGTAGGCCTCGATGCCGGCGCGGTCGTCCGTGCCGAACGACTCCGCCAGGGACGCGCCGATCTCGTCGTTGTAGCTGCGGGTCAGCAGCCAGCCCTCGCGCTCGAACCGGGCGGTCAGCTCCTCGGGCAGCGCCTGGAGCACCTGCCCGGCGTCGGCCACCGCCGTCGCGCCGGCCCGCTCGGGCGCCGTCAGGCACGCGAACAGCATCAGTCCGGGCACGTCGAGCGCGTAACTCAGCTCGTGGTGCATGCACATGGGCTGGTTGGCGGGCCACGCCGTGGAGGCGTACAGCCCGGGGGCGTAGGCCTCCCGGGGGGCGAAGGCCTCCCGCTCCGTCATGAGACCGCCGGCCAGCTCCGCGAACACCGCGCCGGCCGAGGAGGGGTCGCGCAGGTCCAGGCCGCGGACGACCAGCGCCCCGTGCTCGGTTACCTGGGCCCGCAGCGACTCGCGGTACCGGGCCGCCCAGCCCGGCGCGTCACCGGGGGAGTCCACGTGCAGGATCGCCGGTCTGTCCGGCCGCAGCTCCACATCGAGGGTTGCTGCCAACGGTGAGGACGACATCTCGGTTTCCCTTCGGTTGCCCGCCTGAAGACTCTGCGGGACTAGGAGGAGGCCAGGGGTGCCACGACGCCCAGGACGGCCTGCGCCGCCTCGGCCGGGCGGGTGCGCGGGAAGTAGTGCCCGCCGTCGCCGAGTTCGTGCAGATCCACGTGCTCGGCGAGCAGCAGCCAGTCCCGGTGCCGCCGGGCGTGGCCGGCGGTGTGCGGGTCGTCGGAGGCGACGACCACCGAGAGGGGCGCCGACAGCCGCACCGGCGGCGGGCTCTCCAGCGCGTCCAGGAAGTAGTGGTGGGCCGACAGGCAGTCGTGCCGGTAGGCGGCGCCGATGTGCTCGCAGTGCCGGGCGTTGAGTTCCGCGAGTTCGGTGTAGCCGCTGTCCGCGGTCAGCCGCTCGGCGATCTCGGCGTCGCCGCTGTCCGCCAGTTCCTCGATGGCGGCGCGCCGTTCGTCGGCGCCGCCGAGCAGTTGCGCGCCGACGAACACCCGCTCCACCTCGATGCCGCGCGCCTGGAGCCTGCGCGCCGTCTCGACCGCCGGCGCGGCACCCGAGGAGTGGCCCCAGAGCATCACCCGGGTCAGACCGCGCGCGACGACCTCCGCGGCGACCTGTTCCGCCACGTCCGCGATGGACGCGAACGGCTCCTGGTGGGCGGCGAGATCATGGCCCGGCAGGTCCACGGCGAGGACCGCGACGCCCGTCCCCGTCAACGCGCTCGCCAACGGCTGGTAGTTGACGGCGTTGCCGCCCGCGTAGGGGAAGCACACCAGGGCGGTTCCGGCCTCGCCGGGCGCCGCCGACAGCGGCTGGAGCAGCTCCTGGTGCCGCTGCGGGGTGCCGTCGAGACGGGCGGCCAGGTCGGCGAGCACCGGATGCCGGGTGATGTCCTTCAGGGAGACCGCGCGGTCGAGCGCGATGGTGAGCCGCACCGCCGACAGGGAGGTGCCGCCGCGCTCGAAGAAGTGGTCCTCCCGCCCGAGTTCCTCCTCGGGAACACCCAGCACCTGCGCCCAGGCCGCGGCCAGTTTCCGCTCGGTCGGCGTGAGCGGGGTGCCGTCGGCGTCCGCCGCCACGTCCCCGGGCGCCGTGCGCGGGGTCTGCGGCGCCTGCTCGGCCAGGGCGGTGAGGGCCTTGCGGTCGGTCTTGCCGTTGGCGGTCAGCGGCAGTTCGGGCCGCCAGTGGAAGGCCGAGGGGACCATGTAGGCGGGCAGCACGGCGCCGAGCGCCTCGCGCAGCGTCCGCACGTCCTGCTCCTCGCCCGTGTAGAAGGCGATCAGGTGCTTGCTGTGGCCCGCGAGCTCGGCGCAGACCACCGCGCCGTCCCGTACCCCGGGCACCCGCAGCAGGGTGTTCTCGATCTCACCGATCTCGATGCGGAAACCGCGGATCTTGATCTGGTTGTCCCGGCGGCCGAGGAACTCCAGCTTGCCGCCGGGGTGCCAGCGGCCCCAGTCACCGCCGAGGTACAGCCGCTCACCGGGGTGGTAGGGGTCCTGCCGGTAGGCCTCGCGGGTCCGCTCGGGGTCGTTGACGTACCCTCGGCCCACACAGACCCCGGAGAACGCGATCAGCCCGGGCGCGCCCAGCGGCACCAGCGACAGATGCTCGTCCACGACGTACACCCGCACGTTGTTGACCGCGCGCCCCAGCAGGACGCGCTCCGGCACCGCGTCCATGACCTCGTGGTTGGTGTCGTCCGAAGTCTCGGTCAGACCATAGGCGTTGACCAGCTTGATGCCCGGCTGGATCGCGAACCAGCGCTGGACCAGCTCCCGCTTCAGCGCCTCGCCCGTCACCGAGACGCAGCGCAGGTCGGGCAGTTCACGCGGGTGGCGTTCCAGGTAGGAGACCACGACCTCCAGGTAGGAGGGCACGAGCTGTGCGACGGCGACCCGGTTCTCGGCCAGGGTGTCGACGAAGCGCTCCACGTCCGTGATCACGTCCTGCCCGACCAGCAGCGTCCGGCCGCCGACGAGCAGCGAGGACACCAGCTGCCACAGGGAGATGTCGAAGCACTGGGGCGCGGTCTGCGCGACCACCGACCCCTCGCCGATCCCCAGGTCGTCGATCTTGGCGAAGAGGTGGTTGAGCATGCCGGCGTGCTCGCACATCGCGCCCTTCGGCTCGCCCGTGGAGCCGGAGGTGAAGTAGACGTACGCGAGCTGACCGGCGTCCACCTGGACCCCGAGGTCGTCGCCGGCGTGCGGTTCCTCGTACGCCGCCCCGATCAGGAGGCGCTCGGTTCCCGGCAGGGACTCCAGTGCCTCGTCGAGGGTGCCGGTGCTGCCGGACTCGGTCAGCACCAGGCGGCAGTCCGCGCGGGAGAGGGTGGCCCGGACGCGTTCCGCGGGGAAGTGCGGCTCGATGGGCAGGTAGACACCGCCCGCCTTGAACACCGCGAGCGTCGCGGCCAGCCAGTCGAGATCGCGTTCGGTGACCACGGCGACCACGTCCTCGCGGCCGAGGCCGCGGGCCAGCAGCGCCCGCGCGAGCCGGTTCGCCCGCGCGTTCAGCTCGGCGTACGTCCAGGTGCGCGTGCCCTCCACGGCGGCCACCGTGTCCGGGTGCTCGCGCACCCGCCGCTCGAACAGCTCGTGCGCCCGCGCGTCGGGCAGGGCCCGGCCGGGTCCGGCGAGCCCTTCCAGCTGCTCGTGCGTCTCGTCCGCCGACAGCAGGCTCTGCCGGCTGTGCTCGGTGTCCACCGCGGCCGTCATCAGGCGGAGTGCGGCGAGGTGGTAGTCGCCGATCCGGGCCGCGGCGGCGGCGTCCAGCACATCGGTGCGGTAGCGCAGCCGCAGGCGCAGCCGGCCGTCCAGATCCGACCAGTGCACATCGAGCACCCCGTGGTGGGAGCGCGCGTCCTCGGCCCCCCGGGGGCCGAACACGACCTCGAACGACGGTCCGTCGACGCCGAGTTCGCGCCGCAGCGCGTCCACCGGGAACTCCCGGTGGGCCAGCAGGTCGGCCTCGGCGTGACGGGCGGCGGTCAGCAGTTCCCGCCAGGTGCCGGGGCGGACCGCCAGCCGGCAGGGGAGTGGTTCGCCCCGTACCCCGGCGGCGTACCCCGTCACCACCTCGGGCTCGCCGGACACCGCCGCGAGCACCTTGGCGTGCGCCGCGAGCAGCAGCGCGCTGACGGGTACGTCCGCCTGGTGCACCAGCTCCCTCGCCGCCCGGGCCACGTCGTCCGGTACGGGGATCTCGTGCTCGGCCACTCCGGCGGCCGGTTCCCGCACCCATCGTGGCACCGCGGTGCTGCCTCCGGCGGTCAGCACACGGCTCCAGAACTCCCGGTCCGCTTCCACGCGCGCTCCCATCGAATGGCCTTCCTCAACTCACGGTCGCCGCGGAGGCGTCGACCGAAGACGGAGACGGCCGCGGGCCGCCGGAGTACGGCCGGACGGCCGTTTCCGGCATGTCCACGGCCGGGTTGCCGCCCCAGCGGGCGTGCGGGGGCACTTCCTCGCCCTTCATGAGGAACGAGTCGGGTGCGAGCACCGCGCCGTCGTGCATCGTCACGCCGTAGTGCACGTGCGAGGCGACGCCGAGCGTGACCCCCGCCCCGAGCGTGGTGTGGTCCGACTTGAAGGTGCCGTCCTCCTGCGAGTGGCACTGGATCTTGCTGCCGGCGTTGAGCGTGCACTCGTCGCCGACGGCGGCGAGCGTGCGGTCCGTCATGTAGCAGCCGTCGTCGAACACCCTGCGGCCCACACGGACCCCGAGCAGCCGCCAGACGAAGCACTTGAACGGCGTGCCGTTGAAGATGTTGAGGTAGTGGTCCGGCACCTTCCACAGCCGTTCCTGGAGCCAGAAGGACCGGTCGTAGATCGAGCAGAGCTGCGGGCGCAGGCGGCGGAACGTCATGATGCTCCGCTCCACCACGACGTAGTACAGGGTGGAGAACGCCAGCGTCAGCGCCAGGTATCCGGCGATCACCACGTGCCCCACCGTGCCGTAGAGGTCGACGGAGGCGAGGCCGAGCAGCGTCAGCCCGAAGGTCTGCAGCCACCGCACGCCGAGCATGAGGCTCATGGAGCGCAGGTTGTACCGGTTCTTGGCGGCCAGCCGCCGGCGCAGCGTGTCGCCGGTGCGCAGGTCGTCGAACCGCGAGTCGCGCTCCACCGAGCGCGGGATCTCGAAGCAGGGGGAGCCCAGGAGCCCCACGCCCTCACGGATCTCGCCGTCGAGCGGCACCATCACCTTCGTCGCCAGCAGGCAGTTCTCACCCGTCCTGCCGCCGGTGGGATAGGCGATGTTGTTGCCGAGGAAGTTGTTCGGGCCGATCACCGTCCGGGACACCCGGAAAGAGGTGGCGGAGTAGTCGGCGTTGATGATGGAGAGCCCGTCCGCCACCATCGTCCCCCGGCCCACGGTGACCAGCAGCGGCGTCTCGTGCTGCAGCTCGGTACCGAAGTTCGACCCGGTCTGCTCGACGTGGGACAGCCGGTAACCGATGCTGCGGAGGTAGTGCACGATGTAGGAGCTGTCGCCGAAGAGCCACGCGTAGAACTTGGGATTCGTCATCCTGGCGATGGCCCGGTGCGCGGCGTACTGGAACCCGTAGAGCGGGTAGACCCGGTCCGGCTGGACGGTCAGGGCCAGCAGGCGCGGCACCGTGCACAGCACGACGAAGCCCACGACGACGAGGCCGAAGAACAGGACGCAGGAGAGAATCAGCGCGTCGGGGATCAGCTCCGAGGGGGCGACCGTCTGCTGCGGGTCGAGCCGCCTGCCGATCGAGGGCACCTCGGTGAAGAGCATGTACAGCCCGCCCACGGCGAGCGGGATGTACACGAAGAACAGCTGGAGCAGCGCGACGAGGGCGAACCGGGCGCGTCGCCCGCTGCCGCACGGGGCCGGCGCCACCCGCAGGTAGTCGACCTCCGTGGGCTGCCCCGGCGTCCCGTGCCAGTGCGCGCCGTCCGGGACCGACTGGCCGCGGTAGAGCGCGGAGGAGTGGCCCAGCTGGGCCCCGTCGCCCATCGCGGTGTCGATGTCCAGGACCGTCTTCTCGCCGATGTACACGTCCCGGCCGAGAGTGACCCGCCCGGTCTCGATACGGCCCGCGTGCGCGCGGTAGCCGAGGAAGAACGCGTCCTTCCGGATCACCGTGCCGTCGCCGATCGTCAGCAGGTCGGTGCAGACGGGGACGGAGTGGGACAGGATCGTGACGCCCTTGCCGATCCGCGCGCCGAGCGCCCGCAGGTACAGCACGTACAGCGGATTGCCGATGAAGAGGATCATCGGGTTGGCGTGCAGCAGCACCTTGACGAGCCAGAAGCGTATGTAGGCGGTTCCCCACAGCGGGAAGTCCTCGGCCTTCCAGCGGCCCACGAGCAGCCATTTCGCGATGACCGGGAACACGCACAGCGCGACGAATCCGCCGCCGCCGAACAGCAGCGACCGCAAGTAGATGTCGGCCACACCCGTACCGGTGGCGATCCACTCGTATCCCCGCGCGGTGACGAAACCGGCGACCAGCGAATAGGCCAGGAAGGCCAGCAGCTGGAAGGTTCCGCAGAGGAAGTGGGCGCGTGCGCCGACCGGCTCGGCCGGCCGTTCCGGTAGGGGAGGCGCGGCCGCCGGCGCGGTGACCGCGGAGTCGGCGGGGTCCGGCGCGGTCGTCGCGAGAGCCGCGGCGAGCTCGCGGATCGTCGGGTACCGGTAGATGTCCTTCATCGACGGCGACGGCAGGTCCGGCAGCTTCCTGACCCGCGCGCAGAACTGCGCCATGACGAGGGAATTGGCGCCGAGGTCGTCGAAGAAGTGACTGTCGACCGTGACGCGTTCGGCGCCCACGACGCCTGCCAGCGCCGCTGCCAGCTTCTGTTCGGTCTCCGTCCCCGTGGGGTCGGCGGGGCCCCGTCCCGCGACGGTGCTTTCGCCCGGCGCGGATATGTGGACCTCGGAGGACTGCTCCACCATTCGAACTCCCGGAG
Organism: Streptomyces sp. NPDC090108; assembly: GCF_044747185.1. Taxonomy (NCBI): domain Bacteria; kingdom Bacillati; phylum Actinomycetota; class Actinomycetes; order Kitasatosporales; family Streptomycetaceae; genus Streptomyces; species Streptomyces sp. NPDC090108. Next base: position 508,225 of record NZ_JBIVDQ010000003.1, on the reverse strand, counting down.
GACGTCTGGATCGCCGATGGCGGCCGGTGACGGGTCCGGGTCCGTGAGGACCTGAAGATCGGCCCGCCGGGCCATCGGAAGCTCGAGATCCGTTTGTTCCCTGATCACGAACCGCCGAGATCAGTCTCGGCCCGCCCCGGTGAGGTTGCCACTTCGAGACGATCACCGCGGGAGGCGGGAAAAGCCTTGCTGGGCCTGATTTCCCGGGTTCTCCGCAGCACCGGGGCGCTGGATGGATCACCCGAATGGGCGCCCGGGGGCGGGGCCCGGCCCGTGCTCGGGGAGGCCCGCGGGCAGCTCCCGCGGTTCCGCCGCGGGGCCCGCACACCGAGGCGGCGGGCGGTGCGCGGACCGGTGTCCGCCGCCCGCCTTCGTCACGCGCCGTGACGGTTCGGCAGGGGGTGCGGGTGCGCCGTGACGGTACGGCGGGGGAGACGGGCGCGCGGCGTTCGCGGCGGAGGGCGGGGCACGCGCGCGGCGTTCGCGACGGACGGCGGGGCAGGCACGCTCCCGTCCGCCGCCGAGGGCACGGGGCGGGGGTGCGCCGTACGGGACGGAGACGGAGGGCGGGGCGGCGCCGTGGGCCCGGTCGTCCGGGGCGCGGCCGCCCGGGGGCGGCGAGGGGTGCATCCGGGCGCCGAACCCCGGACGACCGGGTGCGGCGACGGGTGCGGGGGAGACGGCCCGGGGCCCACCGCCTCCGGCTACCGTTGCTCCGCATGACCCACACCGAAGCAGGGATCAGCGCGGACCCGGTCCGGGAGCCGCTGCGCGACCAGCACCCGGATCCTGCCGACCGCTCCGTCGAGCTCGGTGCGCGTGGCGGGGACAACCGGTCGTGGCGGCTCGGCGACGACCTCGCCGCCGCCTGGCTCCCGCTGCCGGCCGGCGCCGTCGGGCGCTTCCACCAGGCCTGCCGGCCCGCTCCGGACGACGCGACCCTGCGCCGCGCCCGGGGCCGCGCGGTCCTCCACGCCCTGAGCTGCGTGCGCATCGGCGACGCCGGAGCGCACGGCGGTCCGGGCGGCAAGTCCACCTGGGGGCCATCGGGCCACGCCGCGCCGAGACGCCGCACCGCGACGGCCGCGAGCCACGGAAGCCGCGGTGTTCCGTCGGCGGGGCCGGAGGGAGTCGCGTGAGCCGTGTCGTCGCCGACGTCATCGCCACCGGGCGGCTGGACCTGCTGCCCCTCCTCGTCGAGCACGCGGACGACATGGCCGAGGTGCTGTCCGACCCCGCGCTGCACACGTTCATCGGAGGCGTCCCGGAGACCCGGCACGCCCTGCGCGCCCGGTACGAGCGGCTGACCGCCGGCTCACCCGATCCCGGCGTCTCCTGGCTGAACTGGGTGATACGGCTCCGCGGCGAGGACCGCCTGACGGGATTCGTCCAGGCCACCGTCGGCCCCTCCGCGCGGGGTTCCGTCGCCGAGATCGCCTGGGTGGTGGGGACGCCCTGGCAGGGCAGGGGCATCGCCCAGGAGGCGGCCGGGGGGCTCGTCGACTGGCTCGGCCTGCGGCGGGTGGGCACCGTCGTCGCGCACATCCACCCGGACCACCGGGCCTCCGCCGCGGTCGCCCGCGCGGCCGGACTCACGCCCACCGGCGAGGAGCACGACGGGGAGATCCGCTGGCGGCTCGGCCCTCCCCGGCACGACCGGTGACCGCGCGGGAAAGGCCGGACCGTATGTCCTCAGCAGAACCAGCCGTCCTGGACCCAGCCGTGACGGTTGATGTCGCCGTACGCGAAGCCGTACGCCCAGCCGGACTGCTTGCTCTCCACCTGGAAGGTCTGTCCCTTGTAGAGGGTGCCCATCCAGGCGCCGCCGGGGTCGGTACGGACGAAGAGGTCCTGGGCGCAGACGGTCTCGCGTTGCCCGACCGTGCCGTTGGTGGCCTGGGCGGGCGCGGACCCGAACAGCAGGACGGACCCGAGGGCGGCCGCGAGCGCCGCCGCGCGGAGCGCGGGCCGGGCGCGGAGGGAGGCGAGCGCGCGCGGGGAACGTGCGGAGCGGGCGTTGCGCAGTGCGGACATGGTGTTCCTTCCCGAGTCGCGCCGGCTCACCAGGAGCCGTAGCCGCCGATGCATTCGATGCGTACGTAGCCCCAGTCGTTGGGGCCGAAGTCGAAGGTCGCGGCCCAGCCGTTGTAGACCGGGTGGACCCCCGGCGTGTGGCCGACCTTGTCGCCGTAGGGCAGGGTGCGGACGAGACCGCTGGGGCCCGAGGCGCTGTCGTAGTTGGCGTAGAAGCTGGCGCTCTGGCAGGTGATGACCGCGTGCTCCGGAACGACCACCGCGTGGGCGGGGGTCTGGAGCAGCGCCGTGACGGCGACCGCGGTCGCGGCGGCGGCAAGGGCACGTCCGATGTACGGCATGCGCATCGACTCCTCGTGGATGACGGCTGGTTCGCAGCCGGCACACGATAGCCCGTATTGACATGACCGCAACAGAAGGCCGGGCGGGGCTCCTCGCGGCGCGGACGCGCGACGACGCCACAGCGAGACGCGCGTCACACGCGCGGATGTCACAACTCGGCGGGCCCTCCCGTCGTACAGGTGTAACCGCACACGACAGCACTGGAGTTGATCACCGTGGAAGCTCGTCTGAACGTCATGGCAAGCCCGGTCGCGGCCAAGGCCCTCAAGCACATCGTCGCCGCCGCCAACGCGCTGTCGGAGTCGACCGTGCCCGCGGCCACGCGTGAACTGGTGATGCTCAGGGCCAGCCAGATCAACGGCTGCGCCGGATGCATCGACATGCACACCAAGGAGGCCGTCGCGGCCGGGGAGAGCGCGGTGCGCCTCAACCTGGTCGTCGCCTGGCGCGAGGCCACCGTCTTCACCGAGGCCGAACGTGCGGCGCTGGAACTGGCCGAGCAGGGCACCCGGATCGCCGACGCGGCAGGGGGTGTCCCGGACGAGGTGTGGGGCAATGCCGCCAAGTACTACGACGAGGACCAGCTCGCCGACCTGGTGGTCCTGATCTCCGTCATCAACGCCTTCAACCGCGGGAACGTCATCACCCAGCAGCCGGCCGGTGAGTACCGCGTCGGGCAGTACAAGCACTGACGCGGCGCCACGGCGTGCCCGGGGAGCCGCCTTCCGGAGGTCCGGGGGCGGGCTCCCCGCCGGGGTCCGGGGCGGTGCCCCCGCCGCATGCCGCGCGCGGCGAGGGCCGCCTCGGTCACACCGGCCGGCCCTCCCGCAGGCAGGCGACCGAGCCGGAGACGGCGGCGGCGTGCAGGACACGCAGGGTCGCGGCATGGGAGGGCGCGAGCGGCGCGTCACCCAGTTCGTCCGGTGCGAAGAGGCCGTGGCCGTCGTGCTCGGAACTCAGCCGGACCAGATGCAGGTCCTCGCGGATCCCGCCGTAGAAGTAGCAGTCCAGTACCGGGCCCGTGCCGCAGACGTCCGCGCGGTGGTCGATCCCGATGAGCCGGGGTGCCGCGTCCAGCCGGATGCCGGTCTCCTCGTCCAGTTCCCGGCACGCCGCCGTGGACGGGTCCTCGCCGTGGTCGAGCATGCCGCCCGGCAGCCACCACCGGCCGTGGTCCGGCTGGTTCGGGCCGTAGCGCAGAAGCAGTAACCGGTCGCGCCGGTCGAGGACGAGGACGCACGAGGCGACGAGCGCCTGCGGCTGGGTCCTGATCCACTCCTCACGCGGCATCCAGGTGCCGGTGGCCGTGTCACCGGTGTCCTCGGTCGTGGTCATGCGTCGCTTCCCGGGAAGGTCCCGCGGGCGCCGGCGGTCCGTGGACCGGACGGGTCCGGGAACGACCCGGCGGTCCGCGGATCCCAGGATGGCGCGGGCCGGTACGGAGCCGCCACACCCCGGTGAGGTGCGGCGGCCCGTCCGCGCGCCGTTCCGCTCCCCTCGGGAGCCTCCCGCTACTTGTCCCCGGAGGTCTCGTCGTCGTTCCAGCGCGGGTCGGTGTCCCACTGCTCGCTGTGCTCGTGCGCCGTCTCCACCGCCCTGGAGGCCTCCTCCCTGGACGCGTACGGGCCCAGGCGGTCGGCCGCACGGCACTCGGGGCCCTTCTCCACCGTGTGGTGCTTGAGGCAGTAGAACCAGTCGCCCGACGGGCCGGAGTCGCGGTGCTCGTTATCGCTCATACGATCATCGTGCCCGACAGTGACGGGAACAGACACTCGATCGTGGTGGCGATGCTCTCCCGGCCGGATGACCTGCGCCGGGTGTACGGCCCCGCGCCCGTGCGCCGCCCGTGCGGTACGTGTGCGACGCCACGCCGATGCTCCGCGTGCACGGCCCGTGCCCGCCGCGCCGGACACCGCCGCGGCTCCGGTGAGGTCGCCCCCGCCCGGCCCGCCCGGCACCTCGGCGCCCCACTCGGAACCTCCCCTTAAAGGTGCCGAAACGGCGGAGCAACGCCACGGCGCGAACCTTCCGGCAGCGGCCCGGGGTGTCCGGGGCGCTGCGTGGGAAGAGGGGAGAGCCGTGACCGAGATCGTCGACAAGCGGGCCGCGTCGCAGGCGCCGCCGAGCGGGCGGACGTACAACGAGTGGGCGAAGAACGACACGTTGGAGGACTACTCGCTGCGCTACGCGCCCAAGTCCTTCCGCCGGTGGACGCCGTACGTCGTGGCCACCACGGCCCTGGGCGGGATCGCCTACCTCGCCGACTTCGCCATCGGCGGCTCGATCGCGCTGTCCCACGGCTTCTCCAGCGCCATGGTGGCGATCCTGACGGCCGCCGTCGTCATCTTCCTCACCGGCGTGCCGATCTCGTACTACTCCGCCAAGTACTCCATCGACATGGACCTGTTGACCCGGGGCGCGGGCTTCGGGTACCTCGGTTCGACCCTCACCTCGGTGATCTACGCCAGCTTCACCTTCATCTTCTTCGCCCTCGAAGGCTCGATCATGGCGCAGGCCCTGGAGCTCGGCCTGCACATCCCCCTCGCCGCCGGCTACATCGTCTGCTCGCTGATCATCCTGCCGCTCGTCGTGTACGGCATGACCGCCCTGTCGAAGATGCAGGTCTGGACGCAGCCGGTCTGGCTGGTGCTGATGGTCGCGCCGTTCGTGTCGATCGCGGTCCAGGAACCCGGGAAGTTCTCGGAGTTCACGCACTTCGCCGGCGACTCGCCGACCGGGTCGACCGTCAGCATGCTCGGTGTCGGCGCCGGCGCCGGTGTCGCCCTCTCGCTGATCGCTCAGATCGGTGAGCAGGTCGACTACCTGCGCTTCATGCCCGACAAGACCCCCGAGAACGGCAGGCGTTGGTGGGCCGCGGTGCTCGGGGCCGGTCCCGGCTGGGTGGTGCTGGGCGCGCTGAAGCAGATCGGCGGAGCCTTCCTGGCCTTCTACATCGCGGGCAGCGTGGGGCTGGGCAAGGCCAACGAGCCCATCCAGCAGTACGTCCACGGCTTCGGCACCTTCGCGGCGCCGGTCGCCCTCGGACTCGCCACGTTCTTCGTCATCCTGTCCCAGGTGAAGATCAACTCGACCAACGCGTACTCGGGTTCGCTGTCCTGGTCCAACTTCTTCTCACGCCTGACGCACCGCCATCCGGGGCGCGTGGTGTACATCTTCCTCAACGTCGGCATCGCCCTGGCCCTCATGGAGGGCGGTGTCTTCGGGTTCCTCAACACGGTGCTCGGCTTCTACTCCAACGTGGCCATCGCCTGGATCGGCGCGGTCGTCGCCGACCTGGTCGTCAACAAGCCGCTGAAACTGAGCCCTTCGTACATCGAGTTCAAGCGGGCGCACCTCCACCACTTCAACCCCGTCGGCTTCGGTTCGATGCTGGTCGCCTCGGCGGTCTCCATCGCCGCCTACTTCGAGGCGTTCGGGGCCTACGGCAAGGCGTTCTCCCCGTTCATCGCCCTGTTCCTGGCCATGGTCCTCTCGCCCGCCCTCGCGGTGCTCACCAAGGGGCGCTACTACATCGCCCGCGCCGACGACCTCGCCGAACCGCCGCTCGCCGCCGACGGAACGCCGTCGGCCGTCACCCTGACCTGCTCGGTGTGCGCGACCGGCTTCGAGCGCCCCGACATGGCCAACTGCCCCTTCCACCACGGCGCGGTCTGCTCCCTGTGCTGCAGCCTGGAGAAGGACTGCCACGACATCTGCAAGAAGGCCGCGGCCCCGGGGCCCGTCGCCGTCGCCCCGCCGGTGCTGCGCACGGCGGACTGACCTGGGAACGGGTAAGCGGGGGCCTGAAGAGGGTGGTGAGCCCGGGGTGCCCGGGGTGCCGTGAGCTTGGGGTGCCCGGTGAGCCGGAGGGCCCGCCGAGTCCGTGGGCGGCCCGGGGGAGAGGCGGTCGGGGGCGGCGTGGAGGAGCGACGTCCCGCGCGCCGCCCGGGCGCACCCGGCCCGGAATCCTCACGCATGCCCCGGCCCACGGTGGGTACGCGGGGCGGGAGCACGCCCGGGCGGCGTCCCGTGCGTGCGCCCGTAAACCCACCGCTACCTGGGGACACACCATGGAGACACCCGCACACGACGCCCTTCCGACGCCGGCCCAGCAGGCGCTCGACGCGCTGGCCGTGAACGCCGAGGACCAGGCCGCGCTGGACACGCTCGCCCACAGCGACGTGCTCATCCCGGTGCCGGACGACGCGGTCGACATGGAAGGCGTGTCCGACGCCGCCACGGTCGCGCTGCCCGTCATCGAACAGCCCGGCGGTGAGCCGGTCGTGCCCGTGTTCACCTCGGAGGAGGAGATGGCCGGGCTGCTGCCGACCGTCTCCCGCTACCGGCTGGTCCCGCTGGCCGCGCTCGCGTCCCAGTGGCCCGAGGACGACCTCTCGCTGGCGATCGACGGCAGCTCGGAGCACGGGCTGACCCTCACCTCGCAAGGGGTGCGCACGCTGCTCGCCAGGTGACCTCCCGGCCCTGAACACGCCGGGTCCTCCGGGTCCCGAGGCCACTGTTCCCGGGACGCAGCCGCGAGGCACCGCTCGCCGGACCCGGCCCCCGGCCCGGACGCCGGAGCGGAGTGCCGCCACCCGGGCGACAGAATGTGCCCATGGAATGGATCTCCGGCGTGGCCGGCTCACTGGTGCTGGTCCTGGTGCTCAGCAGCATCCTCCGCACCCTCGTGGTGCCCCGGGGCCTCTACTCCGCGCTGGTGTTCCGGCTGTGGTGGCTGCTGCGCCGGCTGCTCCGGGCGGCCGCCGGGCGGGGCGGGTACGACGCCATCGACCGCGCCCAGACCTGGCTCGCGCCGCTGATGCTGATCGGCATGCTCGCCACCTGGCTGGCCGGCGCCCTGCTCGGCTTCGGGCTGCTGCTGTACGCCATGTCACCGCTGTCCTGGACCAACGCGTTCCGCGAGGCGGGGTCCAGTCTGTTCACCCTCGGCTTCGCCAGCGGGGCCCGTCTGAAACTGTCCGCGCTCGACTTCCTGGCCGCGGCCACCGGCCCCGTCCTCATCGCGCTCCAGATCGCCTACCTGCCCACCCTGTACGGCGCCTACAACCGCCGTGAACTGGAGGTCACCCTCCTCCAGGCGCGGGCCGGCGAGCCCGCCTGGGGCCCGGAGATCCTCGCCCGGCAGTGGCTGGTCGACACCGAGACCGCGCTGCCCGAGCTGTACCGGGCCTGGGAGCGGCTCGCCGCCGACATGGGGGAGAGCCAGTCCACGTACCCGATCCTGCTGACCTTCCGCTCACCGAGCCCGTACCGCAGCTGGCTGGTCGGGCTCGTCGCCGTGCTCGACGCGGCCGCGATGCAACTCGCCCTCGCCCCCCGGTCCGCCCCGCCGGAGGCCCGGCTCGTGCTGCGCGCCGGATTCACCGCGCTGCGTGACATCGCCCGCGCGCTCCGGCTCCCCTACGACCCCGATCCCTCGCCCGACGGACCCGTCCGGCTCACCTACGACGAGTTCGACGCGGCGGTGGCCATGCTGGAGGCGGCCGGATTCCGGGCCGAGCGCACACCGAAGGAGGCGTGGCCGCACTTCTGCGGCTGGCGGGTCAACTACGAGGCGATCGTCTACGAGCTGTGCCGCCGCTGCGACGCCGTACCCGCCCTGTGGACCGGGCCGCGCGACTTCCCCGGCGGCGCGGTGCCACCACGGCGGCCGGTCGACCGGCGACCCGACGGAGGACGCCCCGGACTTCCGCCCGCCTTCGGGTAGCCCCGCACCCGGGAGTGCGCTCAGGGCGCCGTCGGCTGTCGCGTCAGCCGGCCCGCTCGGCCAGCTCCCGCTCCAGTACCGCCCGCTGGAGCGGGAGCACCTCGGCGTACAGATCGCGTCCCTTGCGGGTGAGGGCGACGAAGACCCCGCGCCGGTCCGCGGCACAGACCGAGCGCGCGACGAGGCCGTCCTTCTCCAGGCGGGCGATCAGGCGGGACAGCGCGGACTGGCTGAGATGGACCCGGTCGACCAGGTTCTGCACCCGGCACCGGTCGCCCTCGGCCGGCGACTCCGCGGCGAGGATGTCCAGCACCTCGAAGTCGCTGGCGCCCAGGCCGTGCGGGTGCAGAGCGCGGTCGATCTCGCACATCGTGCGCGCGTGCACCGTGAGTATGTCCCGCCACCGCTCTTCCAGCCGGGCGTCGGCCGTCTTGACTGCCATACCCGCACCGTAGCACCGATCCAGCCATTCCTTGACTGTGCAAGTAGTACGGGGACGACCGGCCGCGCGGGCCTCAGGCGGAGGGGTCCTGGAGCAGCCCCACCAGATTGCCGTCGGCGTCACGGACGGACGCGATCAGCCGGCCGCCGCCGACGTCGTGGGCGTCCTCGACCAGCTCCGCGCCGGCCTCCACCAGAGCCGTCAGGCGCTGCTTCAGATCGGCGACGTGCCAGTACGGAACCGGTCCGGTCATGCCCTTGCGGTGGCCGTTCGGGTCGAGGCCGACATCCTGCCCGGCGGACTTGAAACCGACGTAGTACGGCTCGTCCGCGTAGGGCTCGACGCCCAGCAGCGCGGTGAACAGGGCCTTGCCCCGCTCCAGGTCCTTCACCGGGTAGACGATGGTCTGCAGGCCTGCGGTCATGGGGAGAGCTCCTCGCGGTGGTTGTCCGGCGGGGTGTCCGCCGGTGCTTCCACGCTAGGGCGGGGGAGGCGGCCGCCGCTTCTTCGATCCTGATCGGTTGCCCCGGCCTGCCGCGTGCCGCGGCGGACCCCCGCCCCGCGCGGCCCCCGGCCGGGAAGGGCCGGGAAGGGCCGGCCCGCGGCTGTCCGGTCCGGGGAACAGGGTCCGCGGGCGGGTCCACGTCGTACGGCCGTTCGGTACCGGACAACGGTGGCCGAGACACGGACGCGACGGCACCGCCTGCGCCACAGTGGGACCAGGGTGCACAGGGAGGCCGGGGACGGAGGTCGGGCGGGATGATGGGGTCTTCTTCGGGCCGCACGAGGCAGCGCATTCTGGACCTGCTCAAGGACCCGGCGGCCCGCTTCCCTTCCGGCCGCTTCCGCGCCGACCCCGCCCGGACCGGCGTCACCGCGAGGGCCGTCGCCGCCGAACTCGGCATACCGAGGCGGACCGCCGCCGCCCACCTCGACCTCCTCACCCGCCTCGGCCTGCTGCGCGCCCGTCGCCTGTGCCGGCGCACCTACTACCGGCGTGACGAGATACGCATCGCCGAGGTGGCCCGGATGTTCGAGAAAGGCTGGTGACCGCGCCGCGCCGCCCGCCGCCCGCGGCTCCGGTGACCTGGCCCGCGCGCTGTCGCCCGTGCCCTGTGCGCGCAGCCGGCCGCCCGCCGTTCCGACGGCACCGGTCCGTGCCGTACGCGGGCAGCCGGTCGGCGGGCGCCCCGCCGGTACCCTGGTCCCCGGCCGAGACCACCCGTCGGGGCGGGGGCCGGACAGGAGACGTACGAGCATGACAGCCCCGGAGACCGAGAGCGTCCACGCGCGCCCCGTGCCGCGGTGGCAGGCCGAGTGGCGTGCCCAGGCCCCGGTCGTCGCGGTGGTCGCGGCGGGCGGCGCCCTCGGCGCGACGGCCCGGTACGCACTGGCTCTCGCCTGGCCCACCGCGCCCGGCGCGTTCCCCTGGGCGACCTTCTGGACCAATGTCGCCGGGTGTGCCGTGATCGGCGTGTTCATGGTGCTGATCACCGAGGTGTGGCGCCCCCACCACCTGGTCCGCCCCTTCTTCGGCACCGGGGTGCTCGGCGGTTTCACCACGTTCTCCACCTACGCCGTGGACGCCCGCAGGCTCGTCGCGGACGGTCATGTCCACGTCGGTCTGGCCTACCTCGCGGTGACCCTGCTCGCGGCTCTCACGGCGGTGTGGCTGGGCGCGGCCGCCGCGCGCCGCCTGCTGTGCCGGAGACCGCGCTGAGCCCCGGTGAAATGAAAATGAAGAGTGAGAACCTCCCGATGAACCGGAGGTGAACAGTAAGGAATCGTTTTGAACTGGCTTCTGGTCGTTCTGGGGGCCGTGGTCGGCGCACCCATGCGCTACCTCACCGACCGTGCCGTCCAGGCCCGGCACGACTCCCTGCTCCCTTGGGGCACCTTCGCCGTGAACGTCGTAGGCTGCCTGATCCTGGGCCTCCTCACCGGCGCGGCCTCCGCCGGAGCCGCGGGCCCGCACCTCCAGCTGCTGCTCGGCACCGGACTGTGCGGTGCGCTGACGACCTACTCGACCTTCTCCTGGGAGACTCTCAGGCTGACCGAGTCGGGCGCCGGGCTCTACGCTGCCGCCAATGCCGTCGTCAGTGTGGGAGCGGGGCTCGGGGCGGCCTTCGCCGGGGCCGCTCTCGCCGGTGCCGTGTGGGCGTAGTGGCTCGCTCTCACGGCTTGGCATAGTAAGACTGTCTACAGCACTGTCGACCAACTCTCCTCAGAACTGGATTCCATGAGCGCCATTTCCGTCGGTCAGGCCGTCGTCCTCGGAGTAGTCGAGGGGGTGACCGAGTTCCTCCCCGTGTCCTCCACCGGCCACCTCAAGATCGCCGAGGGGCTCATGAGCATCCCCGTCGACGACAAGTCCGTCGTCGGCTTCTCCGCCGTCATCCAGGTCGGCGCCATCGCCGCCGTGCTCGTGTACTTCTTCAAGGACATCAAGCGGATCGTCACCGCGTGGTTCCGGGGCCTGACCGACCGCGAGGAGCGCTACCACCACGACTACAAGTTCGCGTGGTGGGTGATCGCCGCGACCGTCCCGATCGTCGTGGTGGGCCTGGCGGCCAAGCCGCTGATCGACGGTCCGCTGGCCTCGCTCTGGGTCGTCGCCGGCTCGCTGATCGCGGGTTCCGCCGTGATGTGGTGCGCGGACCAGATGGGCCGCCACAAGCGCGGTGAGGACGACACCTCCTTCAAGGACGCGATGCTGGTCGGCTGCTCCCAGATCCTCGCCCTGCTGTTCCCCGGCTTCTCCCGCTCCGGCGCCACCATGTCCACCGCGCTGGTCCTGGACCTCGACCGGGTCGCCGCCACCCGGCTCTCCTTCTTCCTCGGCATCCCGGCCCTGACCGGCGCCGGCATCTACGAGCTGAAGGACGCCCTCGGCGCGGGCGTCGGCGCCGCCCCGCTGGCCGTCGGCACGATCGTCTCCTTCATCGTCGCCTACGCCTCCATCGCCTGGCTGCTGAAGTTCGTCGCCAAGCACTCCTTCAACGCCTTCGTGATCTACCGCATCATCGTCGGCGCCGTGCTGATCGGCCTGCTCTCCAGCGGAACGCTCTCCAGTTGAGCGACGCCCGGACCCGCGCGCGGGGTGCGGCCGCCCTTCACCGGGCGCCGCACCCCGCCGCCGTTTCCGGGTACCGCACCTCCGGCGCAGTTTCCGGGCGCCGCACTCCCGCCGGTGTTCCCGGGTGCCGCCCTTCGCCGGCGTTCCCGCCCCTCCGCCCGGGGCGTCCCACCCGCCCGCCGGAGGTGTCCCGCCCGCCTCCCGGAGTGCCCACGGGGATGCCACCGGACGGGTCCCCGCACGTCCCGGCGGTGTGTCTCCCCGCACGTCCGCCCGTGACGCCTTGACAGTGCCGGTCCGCGCGCCGCAGGATCGCTCCCGTGAACCTGTCAGACAGCCAGACAGGTGGTCGGGTCCCGCGGCGCGTCAGCGCCATGGAAGCGGTCCTCGGCCACCTCCGCGGCGCCATCGAGCGCGGTGAGTACGCCATCGGCGACAAGCTCCCCTCCGAGGCCGAGCTGTGCCGCACCCTCGAGGTGTCCCGGCCCGTGCTCCGCGAGGCGCTCCGCGCGCTGCAGACGATGGGCCTGACCGTCTCCCGCACCGGCAAGGGCACCTTCGTCGTCGCCGGCTCTGTGGAGGACCCCACCTTCGGCGACTACGCCGCCAGCGACCTGCTGGAGGTGCGCCGCCACATAGAGATCCCGGTCGCCGGGTACGCGGCCCTGCGCCGCACCCCGGAGAACCTGGACCACCTGACCCACCTGCTGGAACGCATGGAACGGGAGACGGACACCACCGCGTGGGTCGCGATGGACACGCTCTTCCACCTCGCCGTCGCCGAGGCCGCCCAGAACCCGGTGTTCCGCCGGGTCATCGAGGAGATCCGCGACGCGCTGGCCCGCCAGTCCGCCTTCCTCACCGAGCTCGGCGGCCGCCGCGAGCAGTCCAACCGCGAGCACCGCGCGATCGTCGAAGCGCTGCTCGACGGCTCCGAGCACGACGCGGTCGAGGCGATGAGCCACCACCTCGACCGCGTCGAGACCTCCCTCACCGCCATCGTGCGCGCCACCCACGGCGCTCTCTCCGAGCAGACCGGCCCGGTCACCCACGCCGGCCTTCCGGTACAGGGCGCCCCCGCCGGCCTCCCCGCGCAGGGCGCCCCCGCCACCTGAACGAACCGCACTCCCAGGGCGGACAACGCCCCCCGTCCCATCCCGGGCGACGCGCGATCCACCCGCCGGCCGGCCCCTCCTCCCAGTGATACAGGCAGAGATGTACAGCAGTTCTCCCGAAGGCGCCCTTGTCGTCAGCCCCTCCGCCGCCGCCCCGGCGCAGGGCCGTCCGCCCGCCGCCGCGCCCGTCGTGCGCGAGCCCCTGCACGCCCCCGTCGCCCACGTCGTGCGCGGCGGGGTCGTCGAGGGCGTCCACCACGGCTCCGTCGTCGTCCTCGACGCGGACGGCCGGGTCGGCTTCCAGCTCGGCGACATCGAGGCCGCCTTCTACCCGCGCTCGGCCCTCAAGCCCGTCCAGGCCGTGGCCATGCTGCGGGCCGGACTCCCGCTCGACGGCGGCGAACTCCTCTCGCTGGCCGCCGCCAGCCACTCCGGCGAGGAGCGGCACCTCGACGGCGCCCGGCGCCTGCTCGGCCTCGCCGGGCTCACCGAGGACGACCTGCGCAACGTCCCCGACATGCCGTACGACCCCGTCGAGCGCGACATCTGGGTCCGCGACGGCCGCACCCCGGACCGCCTCGCCCAGAACTGCTCGGGCAAGCACGCCGCCATGCTGTGGACCGCCAAGGTCAACGGCTGGTCCCTGGAGGACTACCTGGACCCGGCGCACCCGCTCCAGCGGGCCGTCGCCGAGACCGTCGAGGACCTCACCGGACAGCGGGTCGCCGGGGTGACCGTGGACGGCTGCGGCGCGCCGCTGTTCTCCATATCCCTGCACGGTCTCGCCCGCGCTCTCGCCCGCATCACCACGGCCGCCCCGGGCACCCCCGAGGCGCGGGTCGCCGACGCGATGCGCGAGCACGCCGAACTGGCCTCCGGCAAGCGGCGCGACGTCGCCGCGCTCATGCGGGCCGTACCCGGCCTGCTCGCCAAGGACGGCTTCGAGGGCGTCGAGGTCGCCGCGCTGCCCGACGGCCGCGCCGTCGCCGTCAAGATCGCCGACGGCAACGACCGGGCCCGCGTCCCGGTCGCCGCGGCCGCCCTCGCCCGCGCCGGCGTGAACCCCGCCCTGCTCACCGCGTTCGAGGGCGCACCGCTGCTCGGCGGCGGACGCCCGGTCGGGTCCGTACGACCGGTACGCGCGCTGGACCCGGTCGCCGCACCCGCCGCCTGACCCGCCCCGCCCACGGGCCGCCCACGCCGGGCCGCCCCGTCACCTCGCGGCGCCGTCCCGGCGCCCCGAGCGCGGCCGCACCCGCCGCCACCTCCCCGTTCCACCGAACGTCAGCGAAAGAGCACCCCCACCTCATGAACGCCGCCATCCGGAGCGAGCACGACCTGCTCGGCGACCGCGACGTCCCCGCCGACGCGTACTGGGGCATCCACACCCTGCGCGCCACGGAGAACTTCCCCATCACCGGCACCCCGATCTCCGCCTACCCCCACCTGATCGACGCCCTCGCCGCCGTCAAGGAGGCCGCCGCCCTCGCCAACGAGGAACTCGGCCTGCTGGCCCCCGAGAAGGCCGCCGCGATCGTCGGGGCCTGCCGCGAGATCCGCGCCGGCAAGCTGCACGACCAGTTCGTCGTCGACGTCATCCAGGGCGGCGCCGGCACCTCCACCAACATGAACGCCAACGAGGTCGTGGCCAACCGTGCGCTGGAGCTGCTCGGCCACGCCAAGGGCGAGTACGCGCACCTGCACCCCAACGAGGACGTCAACCTCGGCCAGTCCACCAACGACGTCTACCCGACCGCCGTGAAGATCGCGACGGTGTTCGCGGTGCGCGGGCTGCTCAAGGCGATGGCCGTCCTCCAGGACTCCTTCGCCCGCAAGGCCTTCGAGTTCCGCGACGTGCTGAAGATGGGCCGCACCCAGCTCCAGGACGCGGTGCCGATGACCCTCGGCCAGGAGTTCTCGGCGTACGCCGTCATGCTGGACGAGGACCGCAGCCGGCTCGCCGAGGCCGTCGAGCTGATCCACGAGATCAACCTCGGCGCCACCGCCATCGGCACCGGCCTCAACGCCCCCGAGGGCTACGCCGAGGCCGCCCGCCGCCACCTGGCCGACATCACCGGACTGCCCCTGGTCACCGCCGCCAACCTGGTCGAGGCCACCCAGGACTGCGGCGCCTTCGTGCAGATGTCCGGCGTGCTCAAGCGGGTCGCGGTCAAGCTCTCCAAGAGCTGCAACGACCTGCGCCTGCTCTCCTCCGGACCGCGCGCCGGCCTCGGCGAGATCAACCTGCCGCCGGTGCAGGCCGGTTCGTCGATCATGCCCGGCAAGGTCAACCCGGTGATCCCCGAGGTCGTCAACCAGGTCGCCTTCGAGGTCATCGGCAACGACGTCGCCATCACCATGGCCGCCGAGGCCGGACAGCTCCAGCTCAACGCCTTCGAGCCGATCATCCTGCACTCCCTCTCGGAGAGCATCACCCACCTGCGCAGGGCCTGCCTCACGCTCGCCGAGCGCTGCGTCGACGGCATCACCGCGAACACCGAGGCGCTGCGCGCCACCGTGGAGAACTCCATCGGCCTGGTCACCGCCCTCAACCCGCACATCGGGTACACGGCCGCCACCGACATCGCCAAGGAGGCCCTCGCCACCGGCCGCGGCGTCGCGGAGCTGGTCCTGGAGAAGGGCCTGCTGCCCGCCGAGCGGCTGGCCGCCCTGCTGCGCCCCGAGGTCCTCGCCGGCAGCGGGTCGCCGGCCGTCTGACCTGGTCCGACACCGCCCCGGTCGCGCACCGGGACCGGCGGGGAGGGACAATGGTGATCATGACGTCGACGTCATCCCTCACCTTCCTGCCGGTCTTGGAGCGCATCGCCGAGGAGATCGCGCGCACACCGGGCCGCGGCCGCCCCGCCGACTACATACCGGCGCTCGCCGCCCGCGACCCCCGCAGCTTCGGCATGGCCGTCGCCGAGCTCGACGGCACGGTGTACGGCGTGGGGGACTGGCGGCAGCCGTTCTCCACGCAGTCCGTCACCAAGGTCTTCACGCTCGCCCTCGACCTGTCCCGCGAGGGTGACGAACTCTGGGAGCACGTGGGCCGCGAGCCCTCCGGCAACCCCTTCAACTCCCTGGTGCAGCTGGAGTACGAGCACGGCATCCCGCGCAACCCCTTCATCAACGCGGGCGCGCTCGTCGTCACCGACCGCCTGCAGACCCGTACCGGAGACGCGGCCGGGGAACTGCTGACCTTCCTGCGCGCCGAGAGCGGCAACCCGGACCTGGGCTTCGATCCGGAGGTCGCCGCCTCCGAGACCCAGCACGGCGACCGCAACGCCGCCCTCGCCCACTTCATGGCCTCCTACGGCAACATCGACAACCCGGTGCCCGACCTGCTCGACCAGTACTTCCGGCAGTGCTCGATCACCGCCTCCTGCGCCGATCTCGCCCTCGCCACCACCTTCCTCGCCCGCCACGGCATCCGCGCCGACGGCACCCGTCTGCTCACCCGCAGCCAGGCCAAGCAGGTCAACGCCGTGATGCTGACCTGCGGCACCTACGACGCGGCCGGCGACTTCGCCCACCGGGTCGGGCTGCCGGGCAAGAGCGGGGTCGGCGGCGGGATCATCGCCGTCGTCCCCGGCCGCTGCGCGCTGTGCGTGTGGAGCCCGGGCCTCGACGAGCGCGGCAACTCGGTGGCCGGTGTCGCCGCCCTCGACCTGTTCACCACCCTGACCGGCCTCTCGGTGTTCTGACCGCCGGTGCGCCCGCCCGGGGTGCCCGCGGACGTCGGCCTTGCGCGCGGGCACTCGCCGGGGCCCGCCGGGCCTGCTGTACCTGCCGTACCCGCCGTACTCGCCAGGCTCGCCGAGCCTGCCGTACCCGCCGTACCCGCCGGGGCCCGCCTCGCGCGCCGTGAGCGCTGTGTTCCTCGGAGTACCCGCCGTGGCTCACACGCCGGTCATGTCCGGGCCGTCCACCGGAGAACGGCGTGTCGCCTCCCGACACCGGGCGCTGACACGCTGAGCCGGTGTCGGCCATGGCGTTCCCCGTCGTTCTCCGCCGCTGCCCGCTGCCCGCTGCCCGCTGCCCGCTGCCCGCTGCCCGTTGTTCGGCCTGCCCGTCGGTCAGCCGCGCCAGGCCCGGCCGCCCTTGGCGCGCAACGCGAGCGCCACGCCTCCCGCGCCGAGTGCGGCGAGCCCCGCCACGGTGGCGGTTCCGGCCCAGTCCGAGTCGTCGTCGGGCGCCGGCGAGGTGGCCGCCGCGACCGGAGCGGCGGTCGGTTCGACGCGGGGCTTGGGGCGCATCGCGTCCAGCGAGCCCACCGCGTCCACCCGGCCCGCCGCGTCGAACCCCCAGTCGAGCAGCTCGCGGGCCTCGTCGTACACCGTCAGCCCACCGCCCGACTGAGGGTTCATCACCGTCACGATCAGGGTCCTGCCGTCGCGACGGGCCGCCGCGACCAGGGTGTTGCCCGCGTTGCTCGTGTAGCCGTTCTTGATGCCGATCAGCCCCGGATACCGGCCCACGCCGTCCTCGCCGGTCAGCAGGCGGTTGGTGTTCTCGATGGCGTACGGCCACCCGTCCCCGGGGAACTGGGCCGTCGCGGTGGAGCAGTACCGGGCGAAGTCGGGGTTGCGCAGCCCCTCCCGGCCGAACACCGCGAGGTCGAACGCCGAGGACACCTGCCCCGGTGTGTCGTAGCCGTCGGGGGAGACGACATGGGTGTCCAGGGCGCCCAGGGTGCGTGCCTTGGCCTGCATCCGGGTGGCCGTGGTCTGCCAGCCGCCGTTGAGGGCGGCGAGCACGTGCACGGCGTCGTTGCCCGAGCTGAGGAACACCCCGCGCCACAGGTCGGCCACCTGATAGGTGTGACCCTCCTCGACGCCGACGAGGCTGCTGCCCTCGCCGATGCCCGCCAGGTCCTCGTAGCGCACGGTGTGCTGGAGACCGGCGGGCAGCGTCGGCAGCACGGTGACGGCGAACAGGGTCTTCAGCGTGCTCGCGGGCGGCAGCCTGCGGTGCGCGTCGCCCGCCGCCAGCACCTCGCCGCTGCTCGCGTCGGCGACCAGCCAGGACAGCGCGGAGACCTCGGGCACCGCGGGGGCGCCGGGCCGCATCCGCACCTGCGTACCGGAGTGGAACAGCAGCGACGGCTGAGGGACCGCCGCCCGCGGCGCGGGAGGGGCGGGCTCCCCCGCACGGTGGCCGGCGGCGGAGGCGGTCGGCCCGAAGGCCAGCGCGCCCGCCACGCAGAGGGAGCACGTTGTCACGGCCATCCGACGAGAGATTCCGATGTTCATATGATCACGCTAGGAAGGTCGTGGTGGTGTGGCGCGCTGCCGGGGCCGGTCGGCCCAGCGGAGCAACCCGGATGCCACGCTTCCGGGTGACGGCCGGGAGCCGCCCGGCCGTTCCGTGCCGGCCCGACGCGGTCGCCCGGTCCGATGCGCTCGCCCGGCCCGACGCGCTCGCTCAACCCGGCGCTTCCGCCCCGGTCCTGCGTCTTTGCCCCGGTCCTGCCCGCCCGTCCGGATCGGCCGGCTTCCTCAGCCGGCCGGCGAGGACGGCAGGGTCGGCTGGACGCGCCGCAGGAACGTGGCGTTGTCGGGGGTGTCCCGCAGGCGCTCCAGCAGCGTCTCCAAGGCGGCCGGTCCGCCCTCACGGGACCGCAGGACCCGGCGCAGCCCCCGTACGACCGTCAACTCCGCCGGGGTGAGCAGGAGTTCCTCGCGGCGGGTACCGGTGGGTTCGATGTCGACGGGCGGGAAGACGCGGCGGCCGGCCAGCTCCCGGTCCAGCCGCAGTTCCATGTTGCCCGTGCTCTTCAGCTCCTCGAAGAAGTAGCCGTCGGCGCGGGACCCGGTGTCCACCAGGACGCTGGCGAGAATGGTGAGCGAACCGCCCTCCTCCGCCTGCCGGGCGGCGCCGAAGAACCGCTTGGGTCCGATGAGCGCGCCCGCGTCGACGCCCCCGCTGAGGGTGCGTCCGCCCGCCGCCGAGGCGTTGTTGTGGGCCCGGCACAGCCGGGTCAGCGAGTCCAGCAGGACGACCACGTCCTCTCCGGCCTCGACCAGCCGCTTGGCGCGTTCCAGGACGAGGTCCGCCAGGGCGATGTGGTCCTTGGCCGGCCGGTCGAAGGTGGAGGCGAACACCTCGCCCCGCACCGAGCGGCGCATCTCGGTGACCTCCTCGGGACGTTCGTCCAGCAGCAGGACCATCAGCCGGCACTCGGGACGGTTGCCGGCGACCGCGGCGGCCAACTGCTGGATCAGCACGGTCTTGCCGCTTCTGGGCGGGGCCACGATGAGTCCGCGCTGTCCCTTGCCGACCGGCGCCAGCAGATCGGTGACCCGGCCGGCCAGGCCCGAGGCAGGGTGTTCCATGCGGATCCGCTCGTGCGGATGCACCGGGGTCAGCTCCGCGAAGCGCCGGCGGCCCCGCAGTTCCCCGGGATCGCGGCCGTCGACCAGGGTGATCTCTGTCAGCGCGCGCTGCGCCCCGCACAGGCCTTCCACGGCGTCGCCCTTGCGCAGGCCGTGACGGCGGATCAGCGCCGCGGGGACCTGCGGATCGGTGGGGGAGGGGAGGCAGCTCGCGGAGCGCAGGCGGCCCTTTCCGTGCGCGTCGATGTCGAGGAGCCCGGCGACGGGACGGGCGGCGGCGGCCTGCCGCACCTCGGTGGAGGATTCGATGGCGGTGGTCATGGCCGATGTGTCCTTTCGGGACGTGAGGCGGGAAGTCCGGAGACGGAAGGAGAAGGGAGGAGGGGAAGGCCGCGGGAGGGAGGCGGATCTGCCTCCGGGCGGCGGGAACGGCCCCTCGGGTACGACGGCGAAGACGCCGGTCACGAGGTGGTGCCGAGAAGGAGCCCGGCCCGGTCGGAGACCGTCGGCACGAGGGCTGAGAGAGAGGAAAGCGGCATCGGCACCCACGGAGAGGGCACGCACATGCGCTGATCGCACTATACCGATCCGCTGCCTGATGTCAACAGGATCCGGTGCGCGAGGCCTTCCCCGCCTCGCGCGCACCCGCGGCGGACGGTGGCCGCCCTCGGCGTCACCGCGCCTGTGTGCGGGCACAGGGTGCGGGCCACCCGGTGCGGGCGACTCCGCGGTCCGACCCCGCTCCGTACGCGGCCGCGCGCCGCCTACGATCGGCGGCGGACCGCCAGCGGCACGCAGGGGACGGTACGACGGCCCGCCTGCGCCCGCACGCCCCTTCCGGGCTCATGCGTCACGCGCCCGTACGACCGTCAGGAGAGCCGAACCGTGGAGACCCCGCCCGCCGGAAACCCGCACCGCCTCGACCCCGCCGGAGGCTGCCCGCACGCCGACAACGCACGCCTGCTCGCCCTCGGCGCGGTGGCTCCCGTCGAACTGCCGGGCGGCATCGAGGGCATGGCCGTACTGGGGCACGAGGCACTGAGGGAGTTCCTGCAGCACCCCGAAGTCGCCAAGAGCGCCGAGCACTTCACCGCACTGCGCGAAGGGCGGGTCGGACCCGGCTGGCCGCTGCTGACCTTCGCGACCGTACGGGGCATGACCACCGCCGACGGGGAGGACCACCGGCGGCTGCGTTCCCTGGTCAGCCGCGCCTTCACACCCCGGCGCGTCGAACAACTACGGCCTCGGATCATCGCGTTGACCGAGGAACTGCTGGACGGTCTGGCGGCGGCGGCCACGGCGGCCGGCGGCGTCGCCGACCTGCGGCGGCACTTCGCGCTCCCGCTGCCGATGGGGGTCATCAGCGAACTCCTCGGTGTGGAGCCCGGGTTCCGGGACCGTCTGCACCGCCTCGGCAATCAGGTGGTCGCCACCGACATCGAGCCGGGCGACGCCGTCGCCGCCAACCGTGAACTCGTCGCCGTCCTCGCCGAGGTCGCGGCGGCCAAGGCCGCGCACCCCGGTGACGATCTCACCAGCGCCCTCATCGCCGCCCGCGACGAGGGTGGCGACCGGCTCGGCCAGGAGGAGCTGATCGGCACCCTGATGCTGATGATCATCGCGGGGCACGAGACCACGCTCAACCTGATCACCAACGCCGTGCGCGCCCTGTGCGGCCACCCCGACCAGCTCGGTCTCGTGCGCGCGGGCCGCGCGGGCTGGACCGACGTCGTGGACGAGACGCTGCGCTGGGACGCGCCGGTCAGCTACTTCCCGTTCCGCTATCCGGTGCGCGACCTCACGATCGACGGCACCCTCATCCCGGCGGGCACCCCGGTCCTCGCCGGCTACTCCGCCGCCGGACGTGACCCCGCCGCGCACGGCGAGGACGCCGACCGGTTCGACGTCACCCGCCCCGCCCGTGCCGGGGCCGTGCGCCATCTCTCGCTCGGGCACGGCGCCCACTACTGCCTGGGCGCACCGCTGGCCCGCCTGGAGGCGACCGTCGCGCTGGAGCGACTGTTCGACCGGTTCCCCGGCCTCGAACTCGCCGCTGCCGAGGACGACTTGTCGCGCGACGCCAGCTTCGTCGGCAACAGCGTCCGGGACCTCCCCGTGCGACTGGCACCCTGAGATCCGGGGGAGGCGGCCGCTCGCCTCAGAGGGAGCAGGGGGAGCAGCGAGATCCGGGGGAGCCGGCCGCCACGCGTCGAGGGACGCGGGGGCCGGCCGCCGTCCCTCAGACGGAGCGCGCCTCCGCATCCTTCGCGATCTGCTCGAACTGGGCGCCCATCGCCTCGGCGAGCGCCTGGAGGCCGGAGAGCGGGCGGATCATGACCGTGAACTCGTCGATCAGGCCGTCCTCGCCGACGTGCAGGAAGTCGCAGCCCGTCAGTTCACGGTCGCCCACCCGGGCCGCGAACACGAGCGCGTGGTCGGCGCCGTCGGCGTCGCCGATCTCGCGCACGTACCGGAAGTCCTCGAACACCCGGAAGACCGCGCGCAGGATCGCCGCCGTGATCGGCTTGCCCGGGTACGGCTTGAACACCGCCGGGCTGGTGAAGACGACGTCGTCGGCCAGCAGTGCCTCCACGGCATCCAGGTCGCCGGCCTCGACGGCCTCGCGGAACGCGCGCATCCGATCACCTCATGGTCAGTCGATGGAAGAAAGAGATCAAGTGCGCAAGAGAGTACTCACCCGGTCCGGGCGGCGCGTTCCCGGTCCGGGGAACACCCCCTAGGGGGCGTCTCCCCGATCTTCGTGGGTCCGCGACGCCCGGCACGGCACCTCGCCGCACGGCCGAACCGCCCACGTACGCCCAGTACGAGGGCGGTCCGGCCGCACGCCGAGGCACCGCACCGGACGCCGCGGCCTGATCCACGAAGATCGAAGAGACGCCCCCTAAGCTGACGGGATGTTCAGCCCCGAAGGTCCCACGCTGCGTGAACTCGCCGTGCAGGCGCTGTCGTCCGTCGAGCACGGCTATGACCTCCTCGCCCCGAAGTTCGACCACACCCCCTTCCGGACGCCGGACACCGTCCTGGAGTCGACGGCGAAGGCGCTCGCCCCGCTAGGGCCCTTCGAGGACGGCCTCGACCTGTGCTGCGGCACCGGTGCCGGCACCCGGGGGCTGGCCGACCTGTGCCGCCGCAGTGTCACCGGTGTCGACTTCAGCGCGGGCATGCTGGACATCGCCCGGCGCCGGGCCGCCAACCCGGACCCGGGGCACATGCCCGGTGGGAACGCCCCGGAGGTCTCCTGGGTGCGCGCGGACGCCCGCGCCCTGCCGTTCACGGCCGCCTTCGACCTGGTGGTCAGCTTCGGGGCGTTCGGGCACTTCCTGCCCCGCGAACTGCCCGGCCTGTTCGCCCAGGTCCACTCGGCGTTGCGGCCGGGCGGCCACTTCGCCTTCCCGGTCGGCGCGCCGCCCCGCCCGTCGAGCCCCGCGTTCTGGACCCTGCTCGGCTTCGACGCGGTCATGCGCGTGCGCAACGCGGTGTGGCGGCCGCCCTTCGTCATGTACTACCGGGCTTTCCGCCTCTCGGACATGACGAGGGACCTGCGGGGCGCCGGCTTCACGGTCGAACTGCGTGACCTGCCCGACCTCGGCAGGCGCCCGGACGGCACCCGGCGCGCCGGACTGGTGGTGGCCCGAAGGGACTGAACGGTCGCTCCCGCCGGGCCCCATGCGCAGCCGAGCCGTAAGAACCTCAAGGCCTCACAGGGCGCTGTACAAGGCATCCACCAGGGCCGTCTTACGGGGGTCGTCCGCGATGCGGGTGCCGAGGCGGTTCATCACGTAGCCCAGGGAGACCCCCGCCTCGGGGTCGGCCAGTCCGCAGGAGCCGCCGAGCCCGTCATGGCCGAAGGCCCGGGGGTTGGGGCCGTACGAGCCGCCGGGGCCGCTCAGCCACAGGCCGAGGCCGAACTCCGTGTCCTGCTGGAAGCCCGCGCCGAGCACGAGATCGCGGCAGGCGCCCTGCCCCTCTCGCGCCACCTCGACCGCGCCCGCCGACAGGATCCGCCGCCCGCCGTACGACCCGCGGCCGGCGAGGACGCCGTACAGCGCGGCGACCGCGCGCGCCGTACCGTGGCCGTTGGCCGCCGGGAGCTCCGCCGCCCGCCACGCGGGTGTGTTCGCCTGGGCGGCCCCCACCAGCGGGTTCGTCAGCGTGGCGATCACCGTCGGCGTCAACTCGGCGAAGCGCGCCGCCTGTTCGCCGTCATCCGCGGGACGTGTCTGGATCAGTTCGGCCGCCCGTCCGTACTCCGACTCCGGCAGGCCGATGGTGAAGTCGGCACCGAGCGGACCGGTCACCTCGCGTTCCAGGAACGCCCCGGGCCGCAGTCCCGAGACCCGCCGTACGACCTCGCCGACCAGGAAGCCGTAGGTGAGCGCGTGATACCCGGACCGGGTGCCGGGCTCCCACCACGGCTCCGTCGCGGCGAGCCGCGCCGTCGTCAGCTCCCAGTCGTAGAGATCCTCCAGCGAGTGCGGTTCCCGCAGCCCGGACAGTCCCGCACGGTGGGAGAGCAGATGCCGTACGAGCACCTTCTCCTTGCCCGCCGCCGCGAACTCCGGCCAGTACGCGGCCACCGGACGGTCCAGGTCGAGCAGACCCCGGTCGGCGAGGATGTGCGCGCACAGGGCCACCGGCCCCTTGGTGGTCGACCAGACGTTGACCAGAGTGTCCCGTTCCCACGGGCGGCTGCGGGCCGGGTCCGCCCAGCCGCCCCACAGATCCACCACCGTCGCGCCGTCCACGGTCACCGCCACGGCCGCGCCCAGTTCGGCGCGTCGCCGGAAGTTCTCCTCGAACGCCTCGCGCACCGCGCCGAAACGCGGATCGCAGTGGCCGTGGACCTGTACCTCGTGCGCGGACATCTGACCTCCGTGGTAGCCGGCACCCGGGCGCCGCCCGGGGATGCCTGAACGTACCGACCGGTCGGACTCGGAGGGAAGTGCTCAGGCGTACGACCGCAGCCAGCGCACCTTGCGCTCCTCCTGGAACGGGCCGCCGCCCTCGTGCTGGTTGAACTCGTACACCTCGATCGCCTTGTCCTCGTGCCCCCACGCGTTGAACGCCGCGAAGACCGTCGACGGCGGGCAGGTCTGATCCTCCAGCGCCGTCGAGAAGAGGGCGGGCGCCCGGCCGCGCGAGGCGAAGTGCACGGCGTCGAAATAGGAGAGCGTGCGCAGGACGTCCGCTCCGCGTCCGCGGTGCGTCTTGAGGAACAGGGCTATCTCCCGGTATGGATGACTGTCCGTCAGCGAGACCGCGCGCGGGAAGTCGCACAGGAACGGGACGTCCGGGGCGACCGCGACGAGATCGGGGAGCAGGCCGCCGACGGCGATCGCGATGCCGCCGCCCTGGCTCGCGCCGGTCACCACGGTCCGCGAGGCGTCGGTGAGCGGATGCGAGCGCGCCGCCTCCACCGCGCGGACGGCGTCCGTGAACACACGCCGGTAGTAGTAGTCCTCCGGTGAGTCGATGCCCCGGGTCATGAACCCCGGAAAGGCGGGTGCGGCGCCGACCGGGTCCGCCGTCCCGCCCCCGCCGCCCCACGCGCTGCCCTGCCCGCGGGTGTCCATCACGAAGTGCGCCCGGCCCGTCGAGGCCCACAGCAACTGCTCGTGCGCCAGCCCCCGGCCACCGCCGTAGCCGACGAACTCCACCACCAGCGGCAGCGGTTCGGCGGCTCCGGCGGGCAGCCGCAGCCAGCCCTTCACCGGATGACCGCCGAACCCCCGGAAGGTCACGTCGAACACACGGACCGTCGTCAGGCCGGTGTCCACCGGCTCGAAACGGACATCCAGTTCGTGCTCCCGGGCCTCCTGGAGCGTCTTCGCCCAGAAGACGTCGAAATCGCCGGGCGGACCGGACTCGCCGCGGTACGCGCGGAGTTCGTCGAGGGGCAGGTCGAACCGGGCCATCAGCAACCGCCTGGGTGAGGGAAGACCGACCCGACTCACCGTACGGGGGCCGCCGCGGCGGCGCGGGACGATCACGTCAGAGGCCGGCTCCATCTCGGTCCCGTGAGGGCCCACTCCCGTTCCCACTCGTCCAGCCGGTGGCGCAGCGCGACACGGCGCTGCACGGCGTGGGCGGCGAGCACCGTCCCCGCCGCGCCGCCGGCCGCGCACAGCCCGATCGACACGGCGTGCTGCCACACGGCCACCGCGTCCGGCGGAGGGGACACGTTGCGGCCCCGGCCGTCGAACCAGACGGTCACGACATCGTCCGCCCGGGTCCCCGCCGGCACCCGGGCCGCCGCCGTACGGCTTCCCGTGCCCGGTTCCGACCAGCGGACCTCGGCGCGGTACGGGTGGCGGCGGTCGTCCCGGACGAGGGGCAGCTGTTCGTCGGTGCGGCCGAGCACCACGGCCCGTACGGCGTGCCGTTCGGCGCGCTGGGTCCTGGCGTGGCCCTCCGCCGTGCCATGGGCGCGCAGACCCGCCGCCACACCGGTCAGGGGTGCGACCACGAACAGCAGGACGGCCACCACCACGAAGGTCCAGGCCTCCACGACGTCCGAGCGGCGCCGCAGCGGATTGGGCCGCCAGCGCCAGCCGCGCGCCTGTGTACGGGAACGCATGTCCACCTCCTCCCCGCCGGCGGAGCCGGAGGGCCGGACGAGCCGGGGCGGCGGTGTCCGCCGCCCCGCGCGCGGGCGCCTGAGCGCGCACACCCGTTTCGTACCCCGTACGGAGCCGCTCGCCCGTCCGGCGACCCACCACTTCGGACCGGATGCGGCTCGGGACACGTGCCGTTTCCCCGGCGACCGCGGCGAGTTGTGGTGCTGGTGCTGGTGCTGGTGCTGGTGCTGGTGCTGGTGCTGGTGCTGGTGCTGGTGCTGGCGCCGGCGCCGGCGCCGGCACCTCGGTGCCCGGTGGTCAGGAGGGCTGGACCTGGTCGAAGAGGGCGACGGCCGCGGCGGGGTCCGGGCTCACGAGGCGTTCCAGACCGGCCGTCGTGATCCTCGCCCACTTGCCGGCGCGTTCCCACATCCGCTCCTCGAAGGCGCGGACGGTGTCGTCCGGATCCGCGGTGCCGGTGGCGAGGGACTCCGCGAGCTCGGCGCCTTCCAGCAGCGCGAGGTTCGCGCCCGCGCCCAGGGGAGGCATCAGGTGGGCGGCGTCGCCCAGCAGCGTCACCCCGGGGACGTGGGCCCAGGTGTGGTCCACGGGCAGCACGTGGAGAGGGCGGTGGTCGAACGAGGCTCCGTGGTGGAGGAGTTCGAGGACCGGAGCGGCCCAGCCGTCGTACAGGGCCAGCAGGGCCGACCGCACGGCACCGGTGTCGGCCGGGTCCAGCGACGCGTGCCAGTCCAGTGGCGCGCGGAACTGGGCGTACACCTTGACATGGCCCCCGCTGTTGCGCTGCGCGACGAGCTTCCGGTTCACGCCGTACACGGCCACGGAGCCGTCCCCGATCAACCGGGCGAGGCCGGGGTGACGGGTGTCGACCTCGTCCAGGGAGGTCTCGACCGTGGTGATCCCCGTGTAGTGCGGTGTCACCGGCGAGACCGCCGGCCGGGTCCGGGACCAGGCGCCGTCCGCGCCGACCACGAGGTCGAACGTCTCCTGCCGCCCGTCCGCGAAATCGATCCGGACGCCGTCCGGGGTGCCCGGCACCACCCGCTCCACGCCCCGGCCCCACTCGACGTCCAGGGGGCCGAGCAGCAGGTCGCGGAGCTGCCCGCGGTCGATCTCGGGATTGGCCTGCTCGTCCGGACCGGGGTGCCAGTCGCGCAGGACCGTGCCGTCCGTGTCCAGGATGCGCATGGCCTGCCCCTCGGGGCGGGACAGTGCCCGGAAGTCCGCCAGCAGCCCCGCCTTCTCCAGCGCGAGCTGGCCGAGCCCCTCGTGCAGGTCCAGCGTGCCGCCCGGAGGGCGGGCGTCGGGACCGGGATCGCGTTCGAGGACGGTGACGGGGTGGCCGTGGCGGTGCATGACACGGGCGAAGGCAAGGCCGCCTGGGCCGCCTCCGACAACAGCGATACGATGTCTCATGTCGATACACTGTATTTCCGCAACGCGACGCGAAGCAACAGAACGGTGTGACCATGACTGTGTGGGACCGGCCGGAGCCTCCGGATCGCCCTGTGCCGCTGGACCGGGAGCGGATCGTCGCCGCCGCGATCGCGCTGGCCGACGAGGGCGGCCTGGCCGCGGTGTCGGTGCGCAAGGTCGCCGCCCGGCTGAACGCGGGCCCGATGCGGCTGTACGGATACCTCTCCACCAAGGAGGAGCTGTTCGACCTCATGGTGGACGAGGTGAACGGCGAGATCCTCCCCGAGGAGCGGCCAGTTGACTGGCGGGAGGCCCTGCGCGTCCTCTCCCATCGGACCAGGGAGGCCGCATTGCGCCACGAGTGGCTGGCCGACCTGCTCGGCGGCCGCCCGTCCCTGGGCCCGAACGGCCTCGCCGTGACCGAGGCCAAGCTGGCCGCCCTCGACGGTCTCGCCGACATCGACACCGTGATGCGCGCCGTGGAGACCGTCAGCGCCTACGTCATCGGCGCGATCAGACGTGAGATCGCGAACCTGCGGGCCGAGCGTGCCTCCGGCCTGTCCGAGCTCGACTGGCAGCGCGCCTCCGGTCCGCATGTGATGAACATGCTGGCCACAGGCCGTTTCCCGGCGCTGGCCAAGGCCGTGCACGACGGCACGGACATGGACGCCGGGACAGCCTTCGCGACCGGTCTGGACTGGATTCTCGACGCCGTGGCCGCGAAAGTCGCCCGGCCGCCGGCGTGACACGGCCGGCGGCGTGACATCGGCGGCGGCCGCTGCCGAACCGGGGCACCGGGGCCGACGGCGACACCGGTGGCCGCCGACGGCTTCCGGGCTCTGCCCGGTGCTACCCGAAGCGCTCGATGCGGATCCGGTGCACCGGCTGCCCTGCCTCGACCAGCAGTCGGGAGGCGTGCTCGGCGAACCCGTTGGAGCCGCACACATAGGCCTCCCATCCACCAGGAGGCTGTTCTTCCAGGAGCGGCGCCACATGTGCGGCCGTCATACGGCCCACCCGCGTGCCCTCCGGGGCGCTGCGCGTGAAGACCGCCGTCGTCTCCGCGCCCAGCTCCCGCGCGTAGATCAGTTCCTCGGGGCTGCGCGCCGACACCAGCATCCGCAGCGGCACGGACAGGCCCCGCGCACGGTGGTGGCGCACCATCGACATCAGCGGTACGACGCCGGAGCCGGCCCCGAGCAGCAGCGCGGGCCGGTCGCCCGGCCACGCGAAGAAGCCGCTCAGCGGGCCCCGCACCTCCACGGTGTCCCCGGGGCGCGCCGTCGTGTGGAACCACCCCGAGACCTCGCCGTCCGGCACGTGGTCGAGAGTCAGCTCGATGTGCCCGGAACCGTCCGGCGCGGACGCGATCGAGTAGTGACGCTGGGCCGCGTAGCCGTCCTCGGCGGTCAGCCGCAGCATCAGGTGCTGGCCGGGCAGATGTCCCGCCCAGTCCGGGACCGCGAACCGGAACGTGGCCGCGTGCGGCGTCTCGCGCCGGATCCCGACGAGCGTCGCCGTCTGCCACACCGCCGCCACCTGCTCGTTCACGGCGATGCGCCCGGGCACGGCGAAACGCGTCACGGGAACGGCCGACCCGGCAGGGGCGAGAGGAGAGACCGTCTCAGTCACCGGAGTACCTCTGCTCCTCCCACGGGTTGCCCCGCTCGTGATAGCCGTTGCCCTCCCAGAAGCCCTGTTCCTCGTGGTCGAGGAGCGTGATGCCCGCGATCCACTTCGCGCTCTTCCAGAAGTACAGATGCGGTACCAGCAGCCGCGCCGGGCCACCGTGCTCCGCGGGCAGGGGCTTGCCGTCGTACTCCCAGGCGATCCAGGCCTTACCGCCGGTGAGGTCGTCTAGCGGCAGGTTCGTGGTGTATCCGGTGTGCGAATACGCGAGCGCATGTGTGGCGGACCCCTGGGGGCGCACCACATCGAGGAACGCGTCCAGCGAGACCCCGCCGAACCGGACGCCGAACTTCGACCAGCCGGTCACACAGTGGATGTCACCCCGGTACGCCGAGGCGGGCATCGCCCGCGCCTCGTCCCAGCTCCATGCGCGCGGCCGTTCTACCAGTCCGTCGACGCGGAAGGACCAGTCGGCGGGCGTGAGGTCGGGCGTGACCTCGGCGGACAGCACGGGCCAGTCGTCGCCGGCGTCGTACTGCCCTGGAGGCAGTCCAGGACGGTGCGTGCTCCGGCGACCCGTGAACCCTCGGGTGACGTTCATCCTTCAACCGTACGCTGTCGGCGGTCGTGCTCCGTCCCAGGTCAGCGCCCCGATCATTGCAGTCGTGCGAACTCCTCGCGGCCACGGGCCCGCGAGGGCACCGTCGCAGGGCAGGATCGTGGTCGGGCAGCCCCCGCACGAGTGACGTGTCCCGACCGACCGGGACCACAGAGGGCGCCGGGCACCACCGGGAACACCGGGACCACGGGAAACGCTGTCACGGATGGCACCGGAACGGCGCGAAGGACAGGAACGGCCAGCATGAGCGGAACGATCAGCACCGGCGGAACGACCGGCATCGGCGACACCCGTGACCCGATCGGGCCGTGGCTGCCCGGCGGGGCGGGCGGGCCGGGCCGGTCGGAACACGTGCTCGACGATCTGGCCCGCGCCGCGCTGACCGGCCCGCACGCGCACTTCGCGGAGCGGCGCGGCCGCGTGCTGCGCTACCCGGCCGACGTCACCCCCTGGCTGGCCATGCCCGACCGCCCCGAGGCCCGAGACTGGGCCGACATCGCCGCGCTGGCCGGTCCCGGTGCGGAGGTCCTCTTCGTCGACTGTCCGGTCCCCGTGCCGGAGGGCTGGGAGATCACCTTCGACCTCGAGGGCGTGCAGATGGTGGACGACGGCCTGGCCGCCGTACCCGACCCGGAAGCGGTGGTCCTCGGCCCCGCCGACGTCCCCGAGATGCTCGACCTCGTCGCCCGCACCCAGCCGGGCCCCTTCCTGCCGCGCACGGTGGAACTCGGCACCTACGTCGGCATCCGCCGCGACGGCGCCCTGATCGCCATGGCGGGGGAGCGGCTGCGTCCACCGGGCTGGACCGAGATCAGCGCGGTCTGCACCGACCCGGCCTTCCGCGGCGAGGGACTGGCCTCCCGGCTGATCCTCGCGGTGGCGCACGGCATCCGCGAGCGCGGCGACACCCCGTTCCTGCACACGGGCGCCGACAACGCGGGCGCCATCCGCCTCTACGAGTCCCTCGGCTTCCGGCTGCGCCGCCGTACGACGTTCCTCGCGGCCCGCGTCCCCGAGCACCTCACGGCCGACAGGCACACGGCCCCGCAGCCGTAGGAGATGCACAGGGGGGCGTGTCTCCGTGGGCGCGCCCCCACCGCCTCACCGCCCGGCGGCCGGACCTACTCGGTCTCCGTGTGCGCGGCGTTGTAGCGCTCCAGATAGGCGGCGAAACGGGTCAGGTCCTCCTCGGACCAGTCCGCGAGCCGCTCCTGGAGCATGGCCCGGCGGCTGCGGGTGACCTGGGCCAGGATCCCCTTGCCCGCGTCGGTGAGCTGAAGCACCTGGACCCGGTGGTCCTCGCGGTCGAGGCGCCGTTCGATCAGTCCCGCCCGCTCCAGCGCCGTGACCTGCCGGCTCACCGTGGACTTGTCCAGGGCGTAGTGCGCGGCGAGGTCGGTCGCCCGGCAGCCGCCGCTCTGCTCCAGGTGCCCGAGCAGGGTGTACGAGACCAGCGACAGCTCGGGGTGCATGCGAGCCGCCACCGCGCGCGCCCGGCGCGCGAAGGCCGTCATCTCGCGCTGGATCGTCTCGACGGCCGACTGCGCCGCCGTCTGCGCCGCCGTCATGGGGGCACCTCCACTGGGATCACCGCCACGGGAATTCCTGCACCGCGGTCCTGGTTGTATAGTACAACTTAAACGAAGGTTGCATAGGCCAACCTTCAATCCGATAGTTGTAAAAGCCAACCCTTGGAGGCGTGCCCGATGAGGTCACCGGCATTGCGCCATGTGCTCACGCACCTGATCACCCCGTTGCTGATGTGCATAGGCATGGGGCTCGCGTACATGGGGGCTTTCGTGACCCCGGAGCCGCACCACCTGCCCGTCGCCGTCGTCGGCGCCGGTCCCGAGGCGAAGGTCTTCGCCCAGACCGTGAAGGACACCGCCGGCGACAAACTGGACGTCCGCACGGTCACCACCCGCGCCGACGCCGTCTCCCTGCTGAAGTCCCGGGACGTCACCGGCGCCTATGTGCCCAGCCGCAAGGCGCCCGAGCTGCTGGTCGCGACCGCCGCCTCCGACATGGGCGCGACGGCCGTCGAGAAGGTCTTCACCCCGGTCGCCGCCGGACAGGGACTGCCGCTGAAGATCACCGACGTGGCCGAGCCGGTCGCCGACGACCCCACCGGACAGGGACTGTTCTTCCTGCTGATCGCGGTCAGCATCGGCTCGTACGCCTCGGTCGCCGCGCTCGGTGCCGCCGGCGCCGCGCTCCCGATGCGGGTACGGGCGCTGCTCGCCCTCGGCGTCTCGGCCGTGGTCGCCGGTATCGGCGCGCTGCTCGCCGGGCCGGTGTTCCACCTCGCCCACCACGCGCTCGCGGGCGTCTGGGGCATGGCGTGGCTCTACTCCGCCGGCATCGTCTTCATCGGCGTCGGTCTCCACACCTTCCTCAAGCGGTGGACCACGCTGACCATGATGGTGCTGTTCGTGATGCTCAACTTCACCAGCTCCGGCGGTCTGTTCCGGCCCGAGCTGCAGAACGGCTTCTTCGGCACCCTGCACGCCTTCTGGAACGGCGCCGGGTTCGTCGAGGGCGCGCGCAGCCTGCTGTACTTCGGGAACGACGGCCTGGCCCGCAACCTGTGGACGCTGAGCCTCTGGCTGGTCGTCGGCCTCGCCGTCACCGCGGTGGCCGGCGCCTGGGAGCGGTCGTCCAGGAAGGAGCGCCCGGAGAACGCCGTGACCGGGCACACCACCGGTGCCGCGCAGGCCGGTGAGCGGCCGGAAGAGCCGCAGGCCGCACCGCGTACCGCCGAGGAGACCGAGGCGGAGGAAGAGGTCGAGGAGACGGTCGGGGTCTGAACCCGGGCGCGGGGAAGCGCTGTTGCCGGGTCCCGGTGTCCACGGCTAGGGGGTGTCTCTTCGATCTTCGCGGACCCACGAAGATCGGAGAGACGCCCCCTAGGGCGACATCATTTCCCGGCGGGAGAGTCGGAGGCGGACAGCGCCCCGGCCTCCCGCCCCCACCATGTGCCTCCCGCCCCACCGCGCCCCTTCCGCCCGCGGCGTGCCCCTTCCGCCCCGCCACTACGTCGCCCCGATGGTCACCACCCGCGCCCACGCCGGTGGTTCGTCCGGCCGGTAGTCGGGATCGTTCTCGTTGTAGGAGGAGACGGGGCGCGAGAACAGGCCCACCACCGTCCGGCACGGTGGCCGCGACGCGGGCCACGGGGTCTGGCCGTCGGTCAGGACCACGACGACGTCCGGCCGGGGCCGGGCCCGCAGCGCGCGGTCGAAACCGGCCCGCAGATCCGTTCCCCCGCCGCCCACCAGGGGGATCCCCGCCGACCGGCACAGCGTGTGCACCGTCTGCGCCGCCGCGTCGCACGACACCACGGTGACCAGGTCGCGACGCCCGCCCACGGCGCGCGAGATCGACGCGACCTCGAGCAGCGCGCTGCCCAGTTCGGCGTCGCTGACCGACCCGGAGGTGTCGACGACCACGCAGACCCGGGGCGGCCGCCGCCGCAGGCTCGGCAGCACGGTCTTCGGCAGCGCGGTCGCACGCCGGGCCGGGCGGCCGTAGCTGTAGTCGTCGCCCGCACCCGCACCGGAGGCCGCCGAGCGGACGGCCGCACCCAGCAACTCCCGCCACGGCTGCGGAGGATGACACACCTCCTCGGCCCACCTCTCCCAGCCACCCGGCGCGTATCCCGGCCGCCCGGCGATGCCGCGGGCCACGCGGAGGCGCACCAGGTCCCGTTCCTGCGCGTCGAGTCCGTGGGCGCCCTCGGGGCCCAGGTCCCATGCCCGCTCCAGCCCGTCGGCACCGCTTCCGCACTCCAGCCAGGCCAGGTCGCCCACCCGTGACCCGAGCTGGATCTCCCGCAGGTAGTCCTCCATCAACTGGTCGTCCGGCAGGCCCAGATCCCCGGGGCGGAGGGCTCCCCGGGGCCGGGTGAGACCGTCGCCGTACACGTCGTCGTTGATCTCCAGGTCGGCGGCGATGTTCATCCGCAGCCGGTCCCCGACGCCGGTCAGCCCGCGCTCCCGGGCGATCCGGTCGCCGCGGCCGTGATGGTCACGCAGCAGATGCGCCACCTCGTGCGCCCACACCCCGGCCAGTTCCTCGACCGGCGTCCGGGCCACGAACGCCGGTGACACATAGCAGCGCCAGTACCGGTCGACGGCCATCGTCGGCACCCGGCGCGACTCCACGGGACACAGCGCGAAGAGCGCGGTGGCGAGATAGGGGCGTACCCGGACCGCGTGCAGCCGGGCCGCGAACAGCTTCTCCCGGTCCAGGCCCCCGGGACGCGTGTCCGCGGTCATCGGCCCGCCTTCGCGACGAGCGCGGCCCGGCGGCCCGCCTCGTCGGCGCGCCGGGACAGGGACACCACACCGGCGAGCCGCTCGATCGCCGCCGGCACCGGCCAGTCCTCGCGGCGCAACGAGGCCAGCGTGTTCGCGGGGACGACGACCACGTCAGGAGCGCCCGTCTCCAGCGCGCGCACCAGCACGGCCCACGCCGCGTCCCAGCGGTCCCGCGTCGGCCGGGCATGGACCGCGTCCACCACACCGTCCAGCGCCGCCTGCCGCAGGTCCCCGCGCTCGGGCAGCACGGCCTTCGCCGGGGCGGCCAGCAGCGACTCGGGGTCCGGCAGGTCCATCCGGTCCATGCTCGCCATCAGTTCGAGCCCGGGCCCGTCCCCGACGGTTCCCCGTGCCAGCAGCGACAGCACCTCGCGGCCCGTCCCGGCGGCCGTCGCGAAGGCGATCAGCCGCAGGGTCATCTCCCAGCTGCGCGGCGACGGCCATGCACCGCCCCGGCGGGTCTCGGCGCCCGGCAGCCGGTGCACCAGCGCCGGCCGCGCGGTGAGGAACCCGCACACCGCGCGCCGTGCGAACGCCACCGACTCCGCGAGCCGCTCCGGATCGAGCCGGGGCAGCACCGCACGCGGCCAGGTGCCGCCCAGGCCGCGCACGACGACTTCGTGGTCGTGCGTCCACTGGAGATGCACGAACCTGTTGGCGAGGGGCGGGCTGAGCTCCCAGCCGTCGGCCGCCGAGGACCGCGGGTTGGCGGCGGCCACGATCCGTACGCCGGACGGCAGCCGGAGCGAACCGATGCGCCGCTCCAGCACCAGCCTCAGCAGCGCCGCCTGCACGGCCGGCGGCGCGGTGGACAGCTCGTCCAGGAACAGCAGCCCGCGCCCGGCCCGGACCAGGCGCACCGCCCAGTCCGGCGGGGCCAGCGGGACCCCCTGCTCCGCCGGATCGTCTCCCACGACAGGCAGCCCCGAGAAGTCGGACGGCTCGTGGACGCTGGCGATCACCGTGGTCAGGGGCAGGTCGAACGCGGACGCGAGCTGGGTCAGCGCCGCCGTCTTGCCGATGCCCGGCTCGCCCCAGAGGAGCACGGGAAGGTCGGCGGCCACCGCCAGTGCCAGCGCCTCCAGCTGGGGGTCCGGGCGGAGCTCGGTGTCGGTGTGCCGCAGCAGGTCAAGCAGGTCCCCGGCGACGTCGATCTGTGAGGCGGCAGTCGGGACTTCGGGCGTGACGAAGGGCGCGTAGGCAGTCATATGAGGTCACCTGTGGTGTGAGAAGGGAGAGGGAAGAGCGCGAAGGCGCGGCGGAGCGAGGTGCAAGCGCGGCACGCGGAGAGCGAGTTGAGCCGGAACCGTGCGGGTTCGAGCGAAGTCGACCGGGAGAAACAGGTGTTCAGTGGCCGGACAGTGCCTGGCGCGGGTGGCCGCGAAGGCGGCGGGTGGTGGTGCGACGCTCCGGATCGAGCGGGGCGCGCCCGGGGCCCACGAGACCGGCCCGGTAGAGCCCGTACGTGATCCGGCGCTGCGCCGCCCGCTCCAGCGAGTCCCGCAGAGAGCCGTCCCGCAGCAGTGCGCCGGCGCCCAACAGGCCTTCCACGGCGGCCAGTGCCCCCGGGATGTCGCCGTGGTCCAGGCGTTCGCGGACGCCGGCGAGGCATTCGGGACGCCGGTGCGCCTCGTCGATGAACCGCAGGCAGGGCAACGGCGGTCCGCCGAGCGCGACCAGCAGTTCCTCCCGGCGCAGCTCCTCCGGGGTGTGGTCCAGCGCGGCCAGGACGCCGTCCACCTGACCCACGCGGTGCAGGACTCCCCGGCACTCCACCAGGCGCGGCTCACCGGCCGGCCCCTGGCGCGCAGGCGGGCCGGGGGACCGGTGGTCCGGCACGAGGGCGGCGGCGACGAGCGGGTGCAGCTTGCCGGGGTCGAGCAGCCCGGACCGCAGCAGTTCCAGGTCGGGCAGCTCCCAGGTCGCCGCGTCGGGCAGGACTGGCAGCGCGGACACGCCGCCCTCCGCGTGGCCCGACGCGACCCGGAGCGCGCCCGGCACGCCGTCACCGGCCGGCGCGGTCGCCTCCAGCACCAGCCGGCGCCGGCCGCCGAGCCGTACGACGAAGGCGCCGGTGGGCTTTCCCTCCGCGGCCAGCAGGAGCGCCGCCTCGGCCGGCCACCGCTGCACGGCACAGCCGGACCACGGCGGGACAGCCATCGCACCTTCGCCCGCGCCCAGTTCGGGCGGTTCTAGTTCAGCCCCGCCTAGTTCGGCCCCAGCTGGCTCGGCCCCGCCCAGTGCGGCCCCGGCCGACTCGGCTGCGAGTGCGAGGCCGGATCCGTCGGCGCCCGTTCGTACCCGCAGTTCACCCGCCCTGCCCGCGTCCCACAGGTGCCGGTGCAGATCGAACCGGAACCGTCGGCTCGGACAGGGGTGCGGATGCCTGGCGGTACCCGGCGCCGGCCCGGCCCCGTCCCACAGGGAGAGGGCGATCCGCTGACCGGCGTCCGCCCAGGCCGGCGGTGTGCGGACCACTAGGTGCGGCAGGGCGCCCGAAGGCCGGTCCGGGTCGTCGTACCGGGCCAGAGCGAGTGTCAGCCCCGGCCGCAGCAGCCCGTCGGGCGCGATCCTGGGCATGTGCCAGCGCAGCAGGTCGGGAGCGAGACGGCGGAGGTCGGCGCGGACCCGGGACGCGAGTTCGCGGCCGTGGGCGCGGGCGACGGAACGCAGGTCGAGATCGACGTCGACACCGGCGGCGGCACACGCCCCCGCCCAGTCCCCGGCATCACGCCGGGCGGTCGCGGTCTCGATCATGGAGGGCGGCACGGCGAACTCGCGTACGCGCCGCCAGAAGGACGGACGGGAATACCCGTTCGCGGTCTCGGTGAGCATCAGCACTCACCTTGCGCGGACGGTACCCCCATTTCCGGAGTGGAGTGAGTGTTCATCGCGGCGAGCGTACGGGAACGGGGTCACGCGATGCCACCGCATTTCGAACTCGGTGCGGTCGGGGGCGGATCCATCGCACTGGGGTATGGTGGCCGTCCGGCCGCGTACCACTCGCGGCCGCAGGCTGCCGAGGGAGGTGAGACCCATTACCGCTGTGTCGGCTGAGGGCTCTCTCCTCGCGACAGCTTCACACGACATCGGCTGACCGTGTCATGTGACGGCTCGGATCCACCGCGGCCCGCGTACGTACCGGACCGGACGCCGGTACCCGCACGGGTACGGAAAGCGGTGACCGCGAGAGCGCCCTTCGGCTCCAGGTCTCCGAAAGGCTCTCGGCTTCTATGGCCTCCCTGCCCGTGCTCTCCCCTTCCGCCATGGTCTCCGCGCTGCGCTCCGCCGGATGCGTCTTCGCCGAGGACGAGGCGGAGCTGATCCTCGCCACCGCCGGTTCGCCCGAGGAGGCGGCCGCGATGGTGGACCGCCGCACCGCCGGTCTCCCGCTCGAACACGTCCTCGGCTGGGCCCGGTTCCGCGGCCTGCGCATCGCCGTGGAACCAGGGGTGTTCGTACCCCGCCGCCGTACCGAGTTCCTCGTCGACACGGCTCTCGCTCAGGCCCCGGGCGCCACGCTCGTGGTCGACCTGTGCTGCGGCTCCGGGGCGCTCGGCGCCGCGCTGGCGGCCGCGCTCGGCGCCGTCGAGGTCCACGCCGCCGACATCGACCCGGCCGCCGTGCGCTGCGCCCGGCGGAACCTCGCCCCGTACGGCGGCCGGGCCCACGCGGGCGACCTCTACGACGCCCTCCCCGACGCCCTGCGCGGCCACGTCGGCATCCTCACGGCCAACGTGCCCTATGTGCCGACCTCCCAGGTCCCCCTGCTCCCCGCCGAGGCGCGCGACCACGAGCCCGCCGTGGCGCTGGACGGCGGCGCGGACGGTCTCGACGTGCTGCGTCGGGTGGCCGCCGGGGCGGCCGGATGGCTCGCGCCCGGCGGCTGCCTGCTCTCCGAGACCAGCGAACACCAGGCGCCGGCCGCCGTGGCCGCCTTCGAACGCGCCGGTCTCACCACCCGGTTGACGGTGTCGGAGGAGTGGGACGCCCATGTGGTGACCGGGGTGCTCGCGCCGGGATGACACCCCGGCGACGTCAGGCCAGTTCCTGCGCACGCGCGATGAGCAGGGCCACGTCGTCGTGGTTGTCGGGATGATGCAGCGTGCGCAGGAGCAGGTCGCAGGTCTCCTCCAGCGGCCGGCCGGGGTCGTCGAGCAACGACAGCAGGACGTCGAGGCGTTCGTCCAGCGAGTGGCAGCGCGTCTCGACCAGTCCGTCGGTGTAGAAGACCAGTTCGTCGCCGGGCTCGAAGTCGACGGTGACGGTGGAGAATTCGACGCCGCCGACGCCCAGCGGCACTCCGGTGGGCAGGTCGAGCAGCTCCGGCGGATGCCCGGGACGGACCCTGACCGGTGGCAGATGCCCGGCGTTGGCGATCCTGCACCGGCGCAGATGCGGATCGTGGACGGCGTACACACACGTCGCGATGGAGGGTTCCAGGGCCGAACTGGTCCTGTTCAGCTGCTCCAGCAGCATCGCCGGGTCCAGCCCGAGCGAGGCGAGGGTGGTCGTCGCGGTGCGCAGCCGGCCCATGGTGGCGGCCGCGCCGATCCCGCTGCCCATCACGTCGCCGACGACCAGTGCCGTACGGTCGCCGTCCAGCGGGATGACGTCGAACCAGTCCCCGCCGACCTCGGTGGTGGCGCCCGCGGGCTGATACCGGGAGGCCACCTCCAGGCCGGTCGTCACCGGCGGTTCGCCGGGCAGCAGGCTGCGCTGGAGGGTGAGCGCGGTGTTGCGGGCGTTCTGGTACCAGCGGGCGTTGTCGATCTGCACGGCCGCGCGGGACGCGAGTTCCCGGGCCAGCAGCAGGTCGTCCGCGTCGAACGGCGCGGGGTTGCGGGTCCGTTTGAGGTCCAGGGCGCCGAGCACCTCGCCCCGGGCGATCAGCGGCACCGCGAGGTACGAGTGCAGGCCCACGCGGCCCAGCATCACGGCGGCCTCCGGGCTGCGGGCGATGCGCGGCAGGTCCTCCTCGCTCACGCGCGGAAGCATCACCGCCTCGGCGGTGCGGACACACTGGGTGACCAGCCGGTCGGGGGCGTACAGGGCGACCTCGCCGGGCGGGTCGGCTGCCTCCACGGCCTCCGACTCCCGCTCGGCGCGCAGCGCCAGCGCCCGCATCACGGCGGGCTCCGCCGGGCGGAGCGTGCTGGGCCGGCCCTCCACGACCGCGTCCAGCAGATCCACCGCCGCGATGTCCGCCAGCTCGGGCACGGCGACCTCGGCCAGTTCCAGCGCCGTGCGCTCCAGCTCCAGCGTGGTGCCGATCCGCGCGGAGGCGTCGGCGATCACGGCGAGCCGGCGCCGCGCGGTCTCCGCCTGGACCGCGACCCGGTGCTGTTCGGTGACGTCGAGGATCGAGTACGCGACTCCGAGCACGTGGCCGGTCGCGTCGTCGAGCCGGTACAGCGACATCGACCAGGTGTGGTCCTGGCCGGGATCGGCCGGCGTACGGCCCACCACACGGTGGGCGACCAGCGGGGTGCCGGTGGCGAGCACCTGGCGGGCCGGCACCTCCAGCTCGTCGGGGTCCAGCTGCGGCAGCACCTCGCGGAGCGTGCGCCCCGTGTGCTGAGCGGCCGGGACGCCGTGCATCGTCTCCAGCGCCGGGTTGACCGACACGAACCGCAGCCCGGCGTCGAGGACCGCGAGTCCGATCGGTGACTGCTGCACCATCCGCTCGGACAGCGCCACGTCCTGTTCGAGCCGCCGTACCGTCGACTGGTCGGCCGCGAGCCCGAGGGCGTAGACGTCGCCCCGGTCGTCCAGCAGCCGCATGTTGCGGAACTCGACCAGCCGGGTGCTGCCGTCCTTGTGGCGGACCGGGAAGCCGCCGGCCCAGCTCTGGCCGGTGCGCATGACGTCCGCGAACAGCTTGCTGACCAGCTCCATGTGCCGTTCGTGCACGATGAGCCGGGCCGCGTACTGACCGAGTGCCTCCTGCGCGCTGTACCCGAACAGCTCCTCGGCCTGCGGGCTCCACAGGACGATCCGGCCGCGCGTGTCCAGGACCACCGACGCCACGCCCAGCACGTCGAGCAGCCCTCCGGGGCGTTCCGGCCCGCGCTCGGGTTCGCCGCTCTCCGTCGCCGGAACCCCGGCTGCACTCATGCCCGCACCGCCTTAGCCCGTCCGCGTGGCACGCCGTCCCCCGTGCCGACTCCCCTTGTTCCCCGTTCCGCCGCTTTTCCTGCTCCGTTCCACCGTTCTCCTTCCGGACCCGTTCCCCCGCTCCACCGGTGCACCCGGTCGTGCCGCCGCCCGTCCCGAGTCGGAGTTTGCCGCTCTCGTCATGGATTCATTCCTGGTTCCCGCTCCGGACGCCTCCGCACCGGACCGGGTTCCGCGGTACGGACCTCCGACTCCTCGGGCGCGACACCGTGTCCCGTTCGCCTCGCTCGTTGCCGCACCGTCCCTCGGCGTGTCCCTCCACCATCCCTCAATACGGCCGGGGGCGTGTGCCGGGGGAGGGGCGGCGGCCCGGCGCAGGCGTGCGGCGGGCCTGCGGGGAGCGGGCCGGCGGGCCGGTGCACGACGGAGGCGCCCGGGCCCGCGAGGAGGCGCCAGGGAGTGCGCGGCGGAGATGCCGGGAGTACGCGGCGGAGGTGCCGAGGGTTGGCTGCGACGGGGTGCCCGGGGTCAGCTGCGGCGGAAGTGCCGGGGGTGTGCGGCGGCGGGCCGCGGCTCCGGCGGGAAGCCGTCGTGAGTTCACCCCCATGACCGTCATTGGTCTGTACATGACCATCCATGCGGGCCAGACTGTGCGCCGACCGAGTGCCCCACCCCCCATCCCAGGAGTCGGCCCATGCCCGCGCCCGCCCGGCAACGTTGTCGTACCGCCTTCGCCGGACTCGTCACCCTGGCCACCGCCGCCGTCGTGTCCCTCGCCGTGACCACCCCCGCCACCGCCGCGGACAACTGGACCGAGACCGGTTCCGACCGCGCCGACCCGCTGACCGAGAGCCAGGGCCTCGCCTCGGTGGAGGTCCCGGCGAACAGCCCCAACCACTACACCGGCATCGGCACCATCCCGCTGAGCGTGTCGGTCCGCGGCTGGAACCACGTCGGCGACCCCGACGCGTCGTACAGCGGCTACGTCGTCGATCCCTACCAGGCCGATTCGGGGAACGCGAAGATGTTCCGGGTCCAGGCGCCCGGCGGGGCCTGGACCGAGTACGTCCACACCCTCGGCGCCGGCGAGGCCCTGAACAACTCCTGGGTCGCGATCTCGCCCGACGGGCAGTGGATGCTCAACGGCGAGTGGGGCACGATGAATCGCCTCCTGGTCTTCCCGACCCCTGGCGTCAACCCCGCCACGTCGCCCTCCGCGAACCTCCCGCAGGCCTCCACGGTCCACCTCGACCACGCCGTGCGCGACGTCCAGGGCTGCGACTTCTCCGGGCCGACCACGCTGCTGT
The DNA here is from genome assembly GCF_044747185.1 of Streptomyces sp. NPDC090108. Lineage (NCBI taxonomy): Bacteria > Bacillati > Actinomycetota > Actinomycetes > Kitasatosporales > Streptomycetaceae > Streptomyces > Streptomyces sp. NPDC090108. The sequence continues at coordinate 467,144 of NZ_JBIVDQ010000003.1, read as the reverse complement.
GCTCCTCCGACGACCCCGACGGCTCCCTGTTCGGCATGACCAAGCCCCTGCTGCAGATCGACCTGTCGGCCGCGCCGGGCGGCTCCGGCGACGTCTCCGGGCACGTCACCGCGCTGCGCCGGCTGCCGCTGCGCAGCTCCTGCTCGGGATCCTTCGAGGCGGAGGGCGTCGACTACGACCGCCGCACCGGCATCCTGCGCGTGATCGTCGTGTCGCCCGGATTCTGTGTGCTCACGGACAGCAAGACGTACAAGTTCTCCCGCGGCTGACGCGCGCGCCGGCGGCCCGCGGGGCCTGAGATGTGCGGGACGCCGGGTGGTGCTTTGCTGGGGGTGGACGCGGTTCGACGGGGTGTCCCGTTCCGCCGCGGCACGGCCGTGAAAGGAGCGATCATGGACAACATGACGGGGTCGCATCCGGAGACCGTCTCGGTGGAGATCAGCGGGTGCTCCAAGGAGGACGCACGGGTCGTCTTCGACGTCCTGAGCGCCTGCTTCGCGTCGGACCGCGGCGCGGACGAGGTCCCCCAGCAGCTCCACGAGACCCGCCCCATGGTGTGGCTCGGCACCTACGACATCGCCGACGCCCGCGGCGAGGGCTGCCCGCCGGCCCGCCTCAGCTCCTCCGTCCTCGCGGACATCCAGGGCGGGTACTGGGCCGTGGACCGCTTCCGCGACACCCTCGACACGGTGTTCGACGTCCACGAGACCTGCCGGGCCTCCGGCGACCAGGAGCGCGATCTCCACCTCCGCCTGGAAAGCCGCTGACACCCGTCCGCTCGCCTCGACACGCCCCGGCCGGTACCTCTCCGGCCGGGGCGTACTGCGCGTACTGCGCCACCCCGCCCCGAGTGACCGGTCGACGGGGCCGTTCTCCGTCACCGCCGTGAACGCGCTGCGCGGCTCGGTGCCCCGCATGGCGGGACTTCCCTCCCTCGGAAAGGAAGTGTGGCGAGGATCGCGGAAAGTCTTTGTGCAACAAGTTGCATAAAGGATCGGGCTTCCTCTACAACAAGAAGCGACCGCATCCTGCACGGAGGGCCCGATGAGCCGTTACCCGCACCTGATGTCCCCGCTCGACCTCGGATTCACCACGCTGCCGAACCGCGTGCTCATGGGATCCATGCACGTGGGCCTGGAGGAGGCCGAGCGCGGCTTCGAGCGGATGGCGGCGTTCTACGCGGCCCGGGCGCGCGGGGGAGTGGGCCTCATCGTCACGGGCGGCATCGCCCCCAACGACGAGGGGCGGCCGTACGAGGGCGGCGCCAAGCTCACCACCGAGGCCGAGGCCGAGCAGCACAAGGAGATCACCGAGGCCGTGCACCGCGAAGGCGGCCGCATCGCCATGCAGCTCCTGCACTTCGGCCGGTACGCCTACCACCAGGACCTGGTCGCCCCGAGCGCCCTCCAGGCCCCGATCAGCCCGTTCGCCCCTCGCGCGCTGACCGACGCCGACATCGAGCGGACCATCGACGACTACGCCCGCGCCGCCCGCCTCGCCCGGCGCGCCGGCTACGACGGCGTCGAGATCATGGGCTCCGAGGGCTACCTCATCAACGAGTTCGTCGCCGCGCAGACCAACCGGCGCGACGACCGCTGGGGCGGCTCGTACGAGAACCGGATGCGGTTCCCCGTCGAGATCGTCAAGCGCGTGCGCGAGGCCGTCGGCGACGACTTCATCATCATCTACCGGCTCTCCATGCTGGACCTGGTCCCCGGCGGCTCCTCCCTGCCCGAGGTCGTCACCCTCGCCAAGGCCGTCGAGGCCGCCGGCGCCACGATCATCAACACGGGCATCGGCTGGCACGAGGCCCGTATCCCCACCATCGCCACCTCCGTGCCGCGCGGCGCGTACGCCTGGGTCACCAAGAAGCTCATGGGTGAGGTCTCCGTCCCGCTCGTCACCACCAACCGCATCAACACCCCCGAGGTCGCCGAGCAGTTGCTGGCCGACGGGCACGCGGACATGGTCTCCATGGCCCGCCCGATGCTCGCCGACCCCGACTTCGTCGCCAAGGCCGCCGCGGGTACGCCGGACGCCATCAACACCTGCATCGGCTGCAACCAGGCATGCCTGGACCACACGTTCAGCGGCAAGATCACCTCCTGCCTGGTCAACCCGCGCGCCTGCCACGAGACGGAACTGGTGCTCTCCCCGACCCGGCTGCGCAAGCGCGTCGCCGTCGTCGGCGCCGGCCCGGCCGGTCTCGCCTGCGCGGTGACCGCCGCCGAACGCGGCCACCAGGTCACCCTGTTCGACGCCGCGAGCGAGGTCGGCGGCCAGCTGAACGTCGCCCGCAAGGTCCCCGGCAAGCAGGAGTTCGACGAGACCCTGCGCTACTTCCGCCACCAGCTCGACGCGCACGGCGTCGACGTACGCCTCGGCACCTGGGTCACCTCCGGCGACCTCGACGGCTACGACGAGGTGGTCGTCGCCACCGGCGTCACCCCGCGCACCCCGGACATCCCCGGCGTCGACCACCCCCGGGTCGTCGGCTACCTCGACGTCCTGCGCGACGGCGCCCCCGTCGGCGACAAGGTCGCCATCCTCGGCGCCGGCGGCATCGGCTTCGACGTCGCCGAGTTCCTCACCGACGGCGGCGACAAGGCGAGCGAGGACCCGGAGACGTACTTCCGCAACTGGGGCGTCGACATGGACTACGCGGCCCCCGGCGGTCTCGCCGCGCCGCGGCGCCCCGCCCCGCCCCGCACGGTCCACCTCCTGCAGCGCAAGACCGGCAAGGTCGGTGCCGGCCTCGGCAAGACCACGGGCTGGATCCACCGCACCGAGCTCAAGCACCGCGGCGTGACCACGGTCCCGGGCGTGCGCTACGACCGTATCGACGACGCCGGCCTGCACATCACCGTCGGCGACGAGAGCACGGTCCTGGACGTCGACACGGTCGTCCTCTGCACCGGCCAGGAACCGCGCCGCGACCTGTACGAGGAGCTGATCGCCGCCGGGCGCGGCGCCCACCTGATCGGCGGCGCGGACGTCGCGGCCGAGCTGGACGCCAAGCGGGCCATCAAGCAGGGCACCGAGGTCGCGGCGGCCCTGTAGCGGCCGCACCGGTCTCCCTAGGATGAGCCCATGTCACTCCCGCACGCCATCCTCACCGCCCTGCTGGAGAAGCCCTCGTCGGGGCTGGAGCTGACCCGCCGTTTCGACAAGTCGATCGGCTACTTCTGGTCGGCGACGCACCAGCAGATCTACCGTGAGCTGGGGAAACTGGAGGCCGAGGGGTTCATCCGCGCGCTGCCGTCCGAGCAGCCCGCCCGCGGGCAGAAGAAGCGGTACGAGGTCCTGCCCGCGGGCCGCGCCGAACTGGCCCGCTGGACCGCCGCCGCCCAGGATCCCAAGCCGCAGCGGGACATCCTGCTGCTGCGCCTGCGCGCGGCGGCCGTCGTCGGCACCGCGGGCCTCGACGCCGACCTCCGGCGCCATCTGGAGCTGCATCAGCGCCAGTTGGCCGAGTACGAGGAGATCGAACGGCGCGACTTCCCGCCGGGCCGTGACACTCCGCAGGACCGGCTGCGCCACCTGGTCCTGCGGGCCGGCATCGACCTGGAGACCTTCTGGACCCAGTGGCTCGCTCACGCGCTGAAGGAACTGGCCGAGCTGCCGGACGCCGGGCCGCTGGACGCCGGAGTGCTGGACGCGGAGGTGCCGGAGGCTGCGGTTCCGGACGCCGGGCCTGCGGATACCGCGGTGTCCGACGACACCGACCGTCCGACGAGGCGTACCTGAACCGGCGGCGCGCCCAGGGCGCCGTACGCGGGTCACCGTCCGCTCGGTCACCCTTCGGCGGGCAGCGACCCTCCGGCGGGGGTGATCCGCTGATGGGCCGCGGGCGGCGTGCGGCGTCCTGGGCGCGCCGCGTGCGGGCTCAGTACCGGTACGGCTTCGCGCGCCGCAGCAGGAACCAGGCCGCGGCGATGACGCCCGAGCCCAGCAGGCCCGCGCCCACCCCGAGGGTGAGCGGGCTGAAGTCGCGGACGCTCCCGCCGATGCCGCCCCTGACTCCACGGGCCGGCGCGGCCGCGGAGGTGGACGAGACCGTCGGCGCGGAGGACGCGGACTGCAGGGAGGGCGCGGAGGGCGTGGAGACGATCACGGACTGCGTGCCCGCGGTGGTGCCGTTGGAGCAGACCACGACGACCGTGTACGTCCCCGGACTCACCCCCGACCACGCGGCGGACTGGCTGACGGTCGTGCCCGACAGGGCGGCCTGACGGCCCTGGGCGAAGTTCGCCTGACCGCTGCTGAGCAGCGAGGCGTTGCCCCAGCTTCCGGCGTTCTGCGTGCACGCGCTGGTGACCACGGAGACCGTGGAACCGGAGGTGCTCACGGAGATTCCCGTGGCCGCCGCGGACGTCCCGGCCGACGGGGCCGCGAGCGCGCCGGCTACGGCGAGGGGCACGCCGGAGCGGAGGAGAAGTCGGGAAGTGCGCATTGGCTGTCCTCCGGCGGCACGGCTGGCGATGCGTCCCATGCGCCGCCGGGGTCGGGAAGCGGCCGTGCTGCTCTCAACGGCAGCCAACGCGGCTCCGGAGCCCGCCGCATGCGCAGCGCGCCCGCTCAGGTGAAGGAGTCCGCCGTCCGGTGCAAGCCGACACGCCGTGCCGGAGTGATGTTCCCGCCGGTGCCTTCCTCTCAGTCACCGGCGGCCGGGGGTACCGTGCGCTCCGCCGAGAAGCCGCCCCACGTCCCGTCCGGCAGCCGTGCCCGCAGTCGTATCCGCTGCCCGGTCCCGGCGTCGCTGCCCGAGTAGAGGCGGTAGTGGGCCCGGCCGTGCGGCGGCTCGCCGCCCCACACCAGCGAGGTCGCCGGGCGGTCGTCCACCTGGATCTGGTACTCCGTGATCGTTCCGTCCACGGCCGGCGGATCCCAGGCGAGGTCGATGCTGTACGTGCCCGCGGAGCGGTGCGCGGTGACGGTGAAGCCGGTCGGCGCCGTGCCGTGGCCGTCGTCGGTGCCCGGGGTGGAGAGCCGTACCGGCGTACCGGCGGGCGAGAGGTTGCCGGCCGCGTCCCGCGCCCGGACGGTGAACGCGTAACGGGACCCGGGACGCAGCCCGGTGAGCACGGTCGCCACCTGGTTCCCGCCCACACTGTGGATCTTCGTACCGCCCTGGTAGATGTCGTACGACACCACAGCGCGGTCGTCCCGGGCGGCGGTCCAGGACAGCTCGACCATCCGGCTGCCGAGCACGCGGCCGGTCTGCCGCCCCGGGCCGGTCGGCGCCGAGCGGTCCGCCGCGACCATGGCGGGAGTACGGGCCCGTGTCCCGCGACTGGGCGGTCCGAGGCGCCCGTCCTTGCCGCGAGCCCGCACGGTGAAGACATACATGGTGGACGGCCTGAGCCTGGTGACGTCCACCATGTGCTGGGCACCCGGCACTTGGGTGACTTTCGTGGTGCCGCGATATACCTCGTAGCCGCCTATGTCCGAGGCCGTCGCCATGTCGTTCCACATCACGTGCACGCTGGAGGCGCTTCCCGCCACCGCGGTGACCCCCGTGGGCGCGCCCGGGGACTGTCCGGAGTCGCTGTCGGCCGTACCGCCCCAGGCGCAGGACGCGACCAGGACCACAGCTCCGACGGAGGGGACGAGGGGGAGGAGGGCGCGTCGCACGGAACTGCCTCCCCGGGACCGGTGACACTCCAGGCCGCTCAATGGTCCGGACCAATATGGCCCGCGTCGCGCGGACATGGCAAGAGGGCGTGACGAGGGGTGTGGCGAGGGGGCGCACGGTGTGACGAGGGGGCCGCGCGCCCCCATGTCCGAGGGTGCGTATGCTGGACCTTCGAGGAGTGAACTCGCCTGCTGGCTAAAGCAGTTCACTTCCGTGGCGCGGAACACGCTGTCGTCGCCGAATCCGCGCCGACGTGGGCGGCCGGGAGATCCGGGCTGACATCGGCTCAGATCTCCCGCCCCTGTGCGCCTCTCGTGGAGTGTCAGGGCGATGCTCCATCCGGCCCCATCCGGGCGGCCATGCATGCCGATACGCACCAGATTGAGCCATGGTGTCCGGAATGCTCCCCAGGAGAGGGTCTTCCAGAGTGCGTGTTCAGTCGCTGACACTGGTTGCCGCGGGTGTCGCCCTCCTCGCCCCGACGGCACCGCCCGCCGCCGCGCAGCCGCCCCACGAACGACCCGTTTCCCGCGGTGCGAGCCGGGTGCCCCAAGGCGACGCCCGGCTGCCCCGCAGCGACGCCCGGCTGCCCCGGGGCGACGCCCGGCCGACCCGCAGCGAGGGCCGGGTGAGCGCGGCCGAACTGCTCGCCAGGGTGCGCGGATGCGCCCAGGTCTCCCGCGGCCGGTACCGCACGGACGCCGCCGCCCCCGCCGACGTCCCCGTCTGCGCCACGCGTGGGGCGGTGTACTGGAAGGCCGACCTGGACATCGACTGCGACGGCCGACCCACCGCCCGCTGCAACCGTCGTACCGACCCGTCCTTCTCGGCCGGCACCGCCTACCAGCAGTCCGACGGCCGCCATCTCGCCGCCGAACGGCTGCCGTACATCGTGGTCCCGGCGCCGAGCCGCGTCTGGGACCACCGGGATCAGGGCATCCGGGGCGGATCCGTGGCCGCCGTGATCTACCGGGGCCGGGTGCAGTACGCGGTCGTCGGGGACACCGGACCCCGCGACATCATCGGCGAGGCCTCGTACGCCACCGCCCAGCGCCTCGGCATCCACTCCGATCCGCGAGGCGGCGGCGCGGCCTCCGGCGTCACCTACATCGTCTTCAGGAACACCCGGGTGACGCCCATCGAGGATCACCGGTCGGCGGTGTCCACGGGCGAACGGGCGGCCCGCCGACTGGTCCGGCACGGCGACTGACGCCGCCACGGCGTCACCTCGGACGCCCGGCGCAGGCAGTGCCCCCCCCGGACGCGCACCTCGGCCGAGATGCCTGGGCACGGAAGGCGAGGCGCCGGGGCGCCAGGGCGCAGGGACGGGTCACCTCCCGCGCCGGCCGTGCGCCCCGGCCACCCCCACACCTTGCGGTAGCTGTACGCCCGAGCCTCCTCACACCTTGCCGGTAGCTGTACGCCCCAGCCACCCTCACACCTTGCGGTAGCTGTACGCCTCCGTCGCCGCCGCCTCGACCGCGTCGAGGTCCGCTCCCGTGGACGCCGTGACGACGGCCGCCACCGCGCCCTCGACGAACGGCGCGTCCACCAGGCGCGTCCCGCCGGGCAGTTCGTCCCCCTCGGCGAGCAGCGCCTTCACGGTGAGCACCGCGCTGCCGAGGTCGGTGAGGACGGCCACACCCGCACCCTGGTCCACGGCGGCCGCCGCGGCGGAGATCAGCTCGGCGCTCGTGCCGAGCCCACCGCCCTCGGTGCCGCCGGCCGCCGCCACCGGCACGGCGGTGGCCCCGCCGGCCAAGCCCTTGGCCAGCTCGACGACGGACTCGGCGACCGCCGCGCTGTGCGACACCAGCACGATCCCGACCAGCTTCCCGTCACTCACCGGAGCCTCCCGCGGCCGCCTCTTCGAGTGCGGCGATCAGCAGGGCGGAGGACGTGGCGCCCGGGTCCTGATGGCCGATGCTGCGTTCCCCGAGGTAGCTGGCGCGTCCCTTGCGCGCCTGGAGCGGGACGGTGGCCGTGGCGCCCGCTTCGGCGGCCGAGCGGGCCGCGGCGAAACCGTCGCCGAGCGCGTCCACCGCCGGAACCAGCGCGTCGATCATGGTCTTGTCGCCGGGCGCCGCGCCACCGAGGGCCATCACGCCCTCGACTCCCGCCCGGAGCGCCTCGCCGAGCTGACCCTCGCTCACCTCGGCGGCGTCGCCCAGCGCCTTCCCGGTCCGGCGCAGCAGGGTGCCGTACAGCGGGCCCGAGGCCCCGCCCACCGTCGAGATCAGCTGGTTCCCGGCCAGCTTCAGCACGGCGCCGGGGGTGTCGGGCCGCTCCTTCTCCAGGGTGGTCCGGACGGCCGTGAAACCGCGCTGCAGATTGCTGCCGTGGTCGGCGTCCCCGATGGCCGAGTCGAGGGTGGTGAGCCGTTCCGCCTCCCGGTCGACGGACGCGGCGGTCGCCGCCATCCAACGGCGGAAGAAATCGGCGTCGAGCACTTGATCTCCTTGCGTGGTAGAGGTGTTGACCGGTGCGTCCGCCGTGTCACGCCCCCCAGCGGAGCGCCGGGGTCTTCACCGGCGCGTCCCACAGGCGCAGCAGCTCCTCGTCGGCCTGGCACAGGGTGACCGAGGCGCCCGCCATGTCGAGGGAGGTGACGTAGTTGCCGACGAGGGTACGGGCCACGGTCACGCCACGCTCGCCGAGCACCCGCTGCACCTCGGCGTTGAACCCGAACAGCTCCAGCAGCGGGGTCGCACCCATGCCGTTGACCAGGACGAGGACCGGGCTGCGCGGGGTCATGTCCTCCAGGATCGCGTTCACGGCGAAGTCGGCGATCTCGCCGGACGTCATCATGGCGCGCCGTTCGCGCCCCGGCTCGCCGTGGATGCCGATGCCCAACTCCAGCTCTCCGGCGGGCAGATCGAACATGGGGGAGCCCTTGGCCGGAGTGGTCACGGCGGTCAGCGCGACACCGAAGCTGCGGGAGTTCTCGTTCACCCGGCGTCCGATGGCCTCCACCTGCTCCAGCGGCCGGCCCTCCGCCGCGGCGGCGCCCGCGATCTTCTCCACGAACAGGGTCGCGCCGGTACCGCGCCGCCCGGCGGTGTACAGACTGTCGGTGACGGCCACGTCGTCATTGACGAGCACCTTCGCGACCTGGATGCCCTCGTCCTCGGCGAGCTCGGCCGCCATGTCGAAGTTGAGCACGTCGCCGGTGTAGTTCTTCACGACGAACAGGACACCGGCGCCGCTGTCGACGGCCGCCGCCGCGCGCACCATCTGGTCCGGCACCGGACTGGTGAACACCTCGCCGGGACACGCCGCGGAGAGCATGCCGGGGCCGACGAATCCGCCGTGCAGCGGCTCATGCCCCGACCCGCCGCCCGACACCAGGGCGACCTGCCCGGCCACGGGAGCGTCCCGCCGGACGATCACCCGGTGCTCCACGTCCACGGTCAGATCCGGATACGCGGCCGCCATACCGCGCAACGCGTCCGCCACCACGGTCTCGGGGACGTTGATCAGCATCTTCATCGGTACCTCCTGATGGGGCTGACAGACAGGCCTGCGACTTGCGTTCTTGCTGGTCGGTGACCGCAGTGCTGGTCGATGATCTCGGCGGTCCAGGGCGGGTGGAGGTGCTCGTCCGGTTCATGGTCAGTGGCTCGCTGTCGGCAGTATCGACCTTGAGGCCACGAAGGTCACGCGCAGCGGAGCAGATGTCTGCGAATGCCGCCGGCAGGGCGGGGCGCGGGGGTGGGCGAGGGGTGCGGCAGGTGTGTGGGCATGACCGCTGGACTGCCGCGGATGTGTGAGAGCCATGGTCCGCGTATCGGTCCAGGGGCATTGCTTCCATGACTGACGGATCTCGGCATCGGCCATTCGGGTTACGTAGCCGCACATGCTCACCGAGCCACGATCGATCGGGCGTGCCTTGGCGTCCGGCCACAGATGCCGATGGACTGGCTCAGGTGGTTCAGATCAGGGCTACAGGGCTATTGGTTGCCGCGAGAAGAATTCCCCTGCATGCACATGCGGTGCGGCGGCGCGACAGCATCCCTGTCTGCGGTGACCGCGGCCGAGTGGGATCGGCGAGATCCAGGCATCCGCTTGCCCGTCACGCAAGTATCAGTAGCCGTGGCCCGGTGCCCCTCGGAACGCAGGGCCTTCCCGGCTCGCCTTCCAGACAGGGCGTCACTGATGGACGGATTTCTCCATCGCCCAGAACTCCCGCGCGACGTGCGGGACTTTCACGCGCTCCTCGCGGAGGTCGACGGCCTGGATCCGCACGGTCACCTGGTCGATGCGGAGTTCCTCCGGTAGACGGACGGCCGGATACCCTCGTGGCGCAGAAATGCGGCAGACAGGGGACCGGGGCCGGAGAAGCCGCATCGTTCGGCTATTTGCTGGATGGTGAGGGTGGTGTCCGACAGCAGTCGCTGTGCCAGTGCGATGCGAAGGCGCGTGAGATATCGATACGGTGTCTCGCCCGTGGCGAGGCGGAAGACGCGCAGGAAGTGGTACACGCTCAGGTGCACTTCCGCGGCGATGTCGGCCAGGGTGAGCGGCTCGGCCAAGCGGTTCTGCATGATGGCAATAGCTTCGCGTACGGCAGCGTGCTCATCGTCCGAAGCGTGCGGTCCCAGGCTGCCGGGCAGGGGTGCGGGAATAATGATGCGCGCACCGGTCGGCGTACGCGAAGTGACGTTCCCCGCCTCCTCAGCGCCCGAAGTGCCCAGATGCCTCCATCGCCCATCCGGCTCGGTGTGGCCGGCTCCGGTGAGCAGGTCGACGGAGGCGTGGTCGGCGGACTGCTCGGTGGTGAAGTCCGCCGGCGTCCGGACGGTCTGTTCCGTGTCCAGCGTGGTCCCGATGCGGGCACCGGCCGCGTCCACGATGGCCGGACGCTGTGCCGCCTGGAACGGGACGGTGGTGTCCATGCCGGCCATAGCCACGCCCCGCACCCGTTCGCTCTGGTCCTTGAGCGGATAGAGCATGACCGTCCAGGCGCGGGGGAGGCTCCCTCCCGGCGTCTGGGCGAATATCTCGACGGTCATCTGCCGGCCGGTTCGCAGTACCTGCCCCATGGCCTGCTCGACCTGGAGGCTTTCGGCACTGGCGTAGAAGTCGGTCAGACGTAGACCACGCATCTCGTGCTTGGTTCTGCCTTGCGAACGCTCTCCGGCCGCGTTGGCGTCGACCAGGCGGTTGTTCTCGTCGTAGAACCCGAGAGCGATCGGTAACTGGTCATACGCCATCCCCCGCAGGTCCGCCATCAAATCCTCCGCTGGGCTGGGCCCGCCGGTCATGTGTCATCCCCTCAGGTCTGCCATCGGATCCTCCGCTGGGCCGGCCCCGACGACCGCGACAATCCGGCCCGGTACGGGACGGCCTGTACCGCATGCCGAGGGCTGGGGAAGCGGGGAAGTCGACCTCGTCGATGCGACCGTCCTGGTGCCGCAACCCCCGGCCCCTCCACTCCGGCTGCCGACCGATGCCGCGCAGTGCGGCTTCCGGTGGACCGACCGCCAGCCGGTCGGCCGTGCGGCGGCCGACCACTTCATCCGGACGGTAGCCCAGCCGCCGTACAGTCCCAGGCGACCGGTGCGTGAGCACACTCTCGGCATCCACCACGCCACGGAGAGAAAGCACGCACCGCCTGGCCCGTTCGTGCGGCCGGGCGAGGAGACTGAGCTGTTCATGGGCACTCGTTCAGGACCTCTCCGGACCCCCAAGTCGATCACTGCCATTCTGGCACGGCACGCGACGGAGTGCTTCGGCCCACCCCGTTGCGCGGCCCTGCTGCGGACAGCCGGTCTGATTGCCTGTTCTCCATCAGTCCGTGTGGTCGGCGGGGTGCGAACAGCGCGCTGTAGCAAGGGAGTCGGGTTCAGGAACGCGGCCGGCCGGAGGGCTACTGCTACGAGAGCCCGCGAGCCGTGCCCCAGAGCCGAGGGGGGTTGTGGCAGTGAAAGGGGGGAGTGAAGGCAAGCGGGTGACCGGTCGCTTCACTCCTGCCGTTCGTGACCGGCGGAGTCGCCGCCGGCGTAGGGGGTGAAGTGTGCGGGGGTGTGGTCGATGGGCAAGCCGGGTTTCCAGGCGGTGAGGATCTGCGCGCTGCACACGAACAGATCGCCGGGAAGTCGATCCAGGGGATGCCAGGACCAGTCGCCCACGCTTTCGTCCGGCTGCGTACTCGGTTGGCCGTGCCAGGCGTGGACGACAGCCCCGACGGTGACCCGGAGGACGCCGTCCACGTGGTCGACGAGTGTGCCCAGGAGCGTGATGGCAGAGAGGTCGGCGAGAAGACCGGTCTCCTCGCGGAGTTCGCGCACCACCGCGGCTTCGAAGGATTCGCCGGCCTCGACGGTCCCGCCGGGCAGTTCGAGCGTTCCACGCCGGTGGCGGCCCAGCAGGAGTCCCTGCTCGCCGAGAAGAATCGCACCGACGCCCACTGCCGCATGCGGTACCGGCGGCTTGGCGCCGCGGGGACGGCTGGAGACACGGGAAATCCGATCGGGCAGGCGGCGGGCACGGATGAGTTGCTGGATGACCGGGACGTCCTCGTCGGGGTGGTGCAGCAGGTCTGTCGCCTCGACGCGGAAGCCGTACTCGGTGAGAAGGTCCTCCCACAGGTGGGGCGTCAGAACCCACATCTGCGTCGGCAGGGGCGGGTCGTCGCGCAGCAGGATCATCTGCTCGCGCGGCGCCACTTCCGTCGACGGGCCGCGACCGTGCAGATCGGTGTGCAGAAGCGACAGGATCAGCGGCGCGCCGGGGTGAAGGCCGCGTCGCAGAGCGGGCAGCGCGCGGTGCGGGTCGATGAAGGCCAGGGTGCCGAGGGCGTATGCGGCGTCGAACGGCTCGGCGTCGGCAAGGTACTCGGTGACATCGGCATGAGCGAACTCCACCCCTTGTACGTCCCCGTGGCTGGAGACAGCCCGCTCGTGCTGGCTCGCGGACAGCTCGATGGCGGTGACGTGGGCGCCGTAGGCCTGCGCGAGATGCACGGCGTGGTGGCCTGCCCCGGAACCGACGTCCAGAACACGACGCCCGGCGATGTCGCCCAGGATTTCGATTCCAGGCCCCACTCCCTCCCAGAGGGTCCAGCACATTCTGTCCGGAACAGGGGGCATGAAGGCGCGGGCCAGCTGGCGCTCTCCGTAGGTCTTCCAGGCATGGATGTTGATGTCCTCGGCGGGCACGGCGCCTCCTTGGCGGCCACGATGCGGATCAGATGTGCGGGACGACCCGGTCGGCGAGATCCGTACCCGTAGGAACCGCCGCACTGTGAGACGATTACCTTCCCGCTGTCACGGAGAATGACGCGGATGTCGCTGACAGTCTTCGTTGGTCGACCGCCCGTGAATTCTGGGGGACGCGAGCGGCAGGGGAAGGCTTTGTCAGCCCCAACCCGAGCCTCGGGCCATTGGGTTGGCCGATGCCGGGTGCGGATGTGGCATAGCTGTCGACCAACCGATCACGATCTGACCGGTGTTGTTCTGAACTTGCCCGAACAGCCCTGACGTCCGTGTGCCGATGCCATGGTGCAGGGATGGCAGTGACGACGCTCGCGCCGCTCATCGGTGTTCTTCTCGGCGGCCTCGTGTCGTGGGTGGCGCAGCTCTCGATGGGACGCGCGGCGGAGCGTGCGGAGGTACGTCGGGGTCATCGTGAGCGGGTCGAAGCGCGCCGGAGCGAGTGCCTGACCCATCTTGTCGACTTCCTCAGCACCGTACAGGAGGCGGAACGGGTGGCCGTGGACCACTATCACCACCACCTGGCCGACGAGCAGTGGCAGACACGGGCGCGGCAGACCATCGACAGGATGTGGATCGCGCAGAAGACGATCCATATGCTGTGCGCGCCCGAGCTGAACGAAGCGGCACGCAGGCTGGCGTTCGCCGTGCAAGGGGTGATCAGGGACGGACCCGGGGATCCGGGCGAGCCGCAGGACGAGAAGGTCTGGGCCGCCATCGGTCCGAGCCGCCGGATATTCCTCGATGTCGTGCGCGACCACTTGCGTTAGGGCTGCGTCTCGCAATCGCGTTGGCGACCATACCCCTTGGCTCATCGCGCCAGGCGGTACCGTTCCGCCGTCGGACATGGCCTTGAATCGGCTTGGCCCTGCACTCCCGACCGCTGCGCGAAACTTCAATTCGGCTACGTGGACGTGTGGCTGGTCCCTTCGGATAATCGGGCGAGTGATGCCGGCACGCGTGGCATCATGGCGGCGTGATTCCGATCCGAAAGGGCGATGCCGCGTAGGCCGCCCGGCGCGTTGCGCGCCCAGAAGCAGTTGAGCCGGGACGGATCCCGTCGGTTCAGTCGGATCTCCGGACTCGGGCGCAGTGCCCAGGCCGCTGTACGGCGCCTGGAAGCCGAGCGGTTCTCTCCAGGCTGCCTGGAAGAGTCCCTCGGCCACATCGAGCGGTTCCTCCGACGCCCAGGGCGCCGGCTGTATGTGCCGCTCGCGGACTGTCCGTGTCACGACGCTCCGGCCGCCAGGGACGACGTGGAGGCGATCCTGCTCGCCCTGCCTCCGCGAGCTCGCCGCGAGCTGGGACGGATCGTCGCGAGGCTGGACCAGGAGTTCGAGCGGCGGACGCTGCCTGATCCGCTGGCTCCCTCGGTTCGCGGCACCCATTGGTGGCACCGGCGCCTGACGGGACCGTAGCCGCCGGTCGTGGAAATCTCCCGTGTGCTCGACCTGGGGGAGTGCGCGGGAGCGGTGGATGCCAGGGGCGGTCGGTATCGCGGCCGGCCCCGGCACCCCGAGCGCTGTGCGGGCGGAGGAGGCCGGCGGCTGTCGGGTACCGCTCGGCGAGCGGAATCGATAGGCTGCGCGATCTTTGTCCACCGCAGGAGGGCGCGATGACCGATCGCCACGCGGACGTGCTCGCGATGCTGTCGTGGAACAAGGCCGCGCCGGGCAGTGTGTTGATGCGTCTCCTCAAGTATGACGACCGCGCGATCAGGAGAACCATCGCCCAACGCGGTAATCTTCCAACGGAGTTGGTCGAGGCGATCCTGATGGACCCCGACCCGGCCCTGCGGATGGAATTCGCCCTCAGCGAGAACGCCGACCCGGCTCAGCGTGCCCGACTCCTGGACGACCCGTTCCCGCGGGTCGCCCTCGCCCTCGCCGTGGGCCCGACACCGTACCGGCGCCGGGTGGAACCGCTGCCGGACTGGGCGTACGAGCGGCTGCTTTCGCATCCTCAGGAGCGCGTTCGCCGCGAGACCGCCACCTCGCACCTGGTGCCCGCGCACCTACTGGCCGGCCTCGCGCATCATCCGGACGGCACGCTGCGGCAGGCGTCCTGCCGGGCGTGGGACCGGCTTCAGGAGGCCACACGACAGGCACTCCTCGAGGACGACGATCCGGATGTACGACGTGTCGCCGCACTGCGCGTCTGCCATCAGGACGAGGCGCTGACCACATGGCTGGTCGAGCATCTCCAGGACTCCTGGAAGCTGTCCGATGTCCTGAGGGCCGGGCGGCTGAGCCACGAACTCGCCGAGCGCATGGCGGACGGTCCGAGGGCGGCGGCGCTGGCCGCGAACCCCTTCCTGTCGCCGGGCCTCGTCCGGCGCCTGGCTCTCTCCCCGGACCCACGCGTGCGGCTCGTCGTCTCCGCCCGGCCCGAACTGGCCGAATCCGAACGCGCGGCCATCGACTACACCGTGGAACCCGACGCCCGCCTGGACCCGCTGGAGTGGGTGTGGGAGGCCCGGGACGACGCGGACGTCCTTCGCCGGTGTGCGACCTCCGCGCATCCCTGGCTGCGCCGCAGCGCCGCGGTGTGTCCGACCCTGCCGGCCGACCTGGTCGAACTGCTCGCACAGGACGAGGACTTCGCCGTACGACTCCTGCTGTGCGAGTTCCACCCCGAGCCGCCACCGGAGTTGCTGCTCGACCTGTACCTCAACGGCAGTCATCGTGCCGTGAAGATGCTCATCACGAGGCCCTCTTTCCCCTCGGCAGGTCTGGCCGCGCGGTTCGCCGACTCCACCGACCCGGAGCGCCGGTCCCTGGCGTTGCGCGATCCCGCTCTTTCCCCGGACCTCCTGGTCCGGTTCACCCACCAACCGGACCTCCGCCGAGCAGCAGCCCGGCACCCACGCCTTCCGGTGCCGCGGATCCGCGAACTCCTCAAGGACCCCGGCACGGCCGGAGCGGCAGCGGGCAACCCCAGCCTCCCCTCAGAGGACATGCACCGCCTCCTCGACGACGCGGGGGTTCCGGCCTGAGGAAGCCCCCTCGACGAGTGAGCATGCCCGAGGAATGAGTGGTGGGGAGCGATGGTCTCGGTGGCCATGAGTCAGAGTGGTTCGCAGGCAGCGGCGTTCTTCCGGGAGGTCCGCCACAGCCGACTGGTCCGGCTCGTCAGGAACGACAGCGGAAGCCCCACCCACCTTGCCGCAGAGGGCACGCGAAGCCTTCCGTTCTGGTCGACGTCGGCCCGCGCCCACAGGACAGCGAAGATCTGGGGGCATGAGCTGCGCGTGGAATCCATGCCCTTGGACATCCGGTGCGAACAGGTACTGCCGGATGCCGCCCAGGACGGACCCGCGATCGGCATCAACTGGAGCGGGCCGCGTCTCGTCGGCTGGAGCTTCACCTCGCCGGAAGTTCTCCATCGACTGGCGGCGACCGACTAGGAACGTGGGTCAGTATCCTCCGGGCGTTCGAGGTCGCCGGCCCGGCGGTGAGCACGGTCGTTGAGGTCCTGCAGGAGCACTACCAGAAGGCGGGTCAGCGCCCGCTGCTCGTGGGGTGACAGGACCTCGATGAGGCCCTGCTCGTAGGTCAGGAGGGTGTCTACGGCGTTCTCCACCGCGCGGTGCCCCTCGGGAGTCAACTCCACGGGCACGGCGCGGGTGCCGGGGTGCGCGGTCAGCCTGCGGACGAAACCCTCGTCCCGGGCTCGGTCCACCCGTTGAGTCACTGCTCCCGGTGTGATCAGGCAGCGGGTGGCGAGCTCCCGGGTGGACAGGCGGTAGGGCCGGCCGGAGCGGCGCAAGGTGCTGAGCAGGTCGAGCGTGGCGGCATCCATGCCGACTTGAGCCAGGACGCGGCGACGTTCGTCGGCCAGCAGTTTCGCGGTGTGCTGGATGCGGGTGAGGATCCCTATCGAGTCGACCGGGAGCCCGGGCTGCTCGCGTCGCCAGGCCTGGGCGATCTCTTCGGCGCGGTCAAGGCGGGGCTGGTCCGGGGTGGTCACGGTGGTAGTGTCCCGCGCACGTTTAGCGCTAAACGAGGAGTGGGGATGCGTCAGATCGTGGTTACTGGTGGGGGCACCGGGATCGGTCGGGCGGTTGCCGAGGCCTTCGCCGCCCAGGGCGACCAGGTGGTGATCACCGGGCGCCGCAAGGGCGTGCTGGAGGAAACCGCCGCACAACTCGGCGTGAACGTGCGCGCGGTCGCTTTCGACGCGAGCGACCCCGGCCAGGTCCAGGCGGCACTCGACACCTTGCCCGCGCAGGTGGACGTGCTGGTGAACAACGCCGGGGGCAACACCGACATCGGTACCGAGGCGCCATCCGGCCTGGTCGGCGTGGCGGCGGCCTGGCGCGCGAACCTCGACGCCAATGTGCTCTCCGCGGTTTTGGTCACCACAGCCCTGCGACCCCGCCTGACAGCGGGGGGAGCCGTGATCAGCGTCAGCTCCATAGCGGCCCACCGTGGCGGCTCCGGCTCCTACGGATCCGCCAAGGCCGCCGTCGAGGCCTGGAACCTCACCCTCGCCCAGGATCTCGGCAAAGACGGGATCACGGCCAACGTCATCGCCCCGGGCTACACCGAGTCCACCGACTTCTTCCAGGGCGGCATGACCCCGAAGCGCCGTGCCGACCTGCTTGCCCAGACAGTCAACGGCCGGGCCGGTACTCCAGCCGACATCGCAGGCACCGTGCTGTTCCTCGCCTCGCCGGCCGCAGGACACATCACTGGACAGACCCTGCACGTCAACGGCGGTGCCCTGGCCGGACGCTGAACAACAAGCCTGTCCAACTGAACGGAGCCCACCCGCAGCGGGTCCGGGGCAGGTGGCCGTTGGATGTGGTCCGCGTAGTCTCGCGGGATGCATTCTCATCTGAGCTTCGAGAACCCTCCCGCCCTGCCTCACGAGGTGGTGGTCGAGACGTTGGAGCAGGCTCTGCGTGACCGCTCGGCAGAGGGTGAGGCAGCGGGAGTCCTGGTCGGCACCGCGTTGAACGACGACGACGCGGAGTTCGTCGAGCACTGGTGCGTGCAGGTCGGGACGCGGGCTGTGTCTGGCAGTCCGCTGCTCGGGCTCGCTGGGTTGTGCCTGGGCCATACCGCTCGACGCTTCGGGCGTCTCAGCGATGAGGCCCGCGCGTTGGTGGAGTCGCTGGCGGCGCGGGCCGAGGCGGACCCGTCGGACGTGGACGGTCGGGCCCTCGACGGCCATGACGATGTCCGAAGCTTCCTGCACCTGTGGTGACGTGGCTTGTTACCGCTGCTGTTGCAGGTCAGGCTGTGCTGGTCCAACTCGCTTGGGCTTTGCGGCGCTTGTCGGCGGCGTCGTTGTTCCGCCACATGATGGAGCGGCGGATCATGCCGGCCCGGGGCCTTGTGAGCGGGGTGGTCGGCGCCGTCGAGGGCGAAGCGGCGCAGGGCGGGCGGGTGGGTGGAGGTCGCGCGGCGACGCATACGCGGTCCGCGGGCGGGTTTCTTGTGCTTGGCGCCGCGTCCGGTCAGTTGGCGGCTGTGGTTACGCGGCAGACGGAACTCAGGAGCGTTCGGCCGGAGGGCTGAGTGCGCCTCCACGTACGAGCCGGGCGGTCCGGCCCGCGTGCCGTGGGGCGGCCTTGGTGTGAGACTTGCGGGATGGACATGGGGCGTGAGTCGCGGTGGGAGAAGGACGCAATGACCGTGGAGATCGTCTTCGCCCTCGTGACTGCCGTCGCGCTGGCTGCGGCGGTCTTCGCCCTGGCTCTGGCTCTCGTACTGGCCTTCGGTGTCTCTGGTTCGGCGAGGCACGGAGTGCTGGAGGGAGGCGTGGTGGTCGGCTCGGCGGCCGGAGTGTGGCGTCTGGTGCGGGTGTTGCGGCGGTTCGACGTGCAGCGCCGCATGGGTCGCTGATCGCGGGCTTTCCGTCAGGGGTGTCCTGCGCACACTGGCCTCAGCCGGCAAGCTCTACTTCTCGGCCGGTTCGGCCGGTTCCGCCTGCTTGCCGCGGGACTCCTGGTAGACGTCCGCGAACGTGCGCGAGTCCTTGATCAGGTCGTCGCAGAACGCCGCGACGTCGGTGCCGATGAGTTCCAGGACCCCCTTGCCCGTGGCGGCACCCGCCTCGAAGAAGTCGACGATCCCGGGGAGTAGTTGGCCGTCGGGCAGGTCGACCGGTCCGACTTTGAACAGGTACTTCTGCATCTCCCTGTAGACGATCCGGTAGTCCGGCGGGAGTGCCTTGACCCGGGCCATGTGCGCCCGCCACTGCTTCTTGCCCTCGATGATGTCCCGGATGCTCACGTCAGCCTCCCAGCCGGTTCAGTTTCCTGGCGACGTTCCTGTTCAACTGCTCGCGCCACCGGTCCCGGTAGGTGCGGGCCCCTTCTCCGCCGGCCAACGCCGTGCAGAATCCCGGGATGTCGTCGCCGAGCACCTCGCCGATGCTCTGTCCGTCCGCCGCAGTCTCCTCCAGCAGGCCCAGAGCCGAGTCGAGGATCGGCATCAGGTTGCGGCCGGAGAAGTCCCCGTGCGGAAAGAGGTGGATCTTGATCTGTTCCCACGCGGCCCTGTGATCGTCGGGCAGCGCCGCCGCCCTGACCTCGAACTCCGCCCACTCCCTGGTGAGATCGCTGCCTGTGACCTTCTCCCAGAAGTTCATCTCCCGCCCTCCTTGAGCCTGTCGATGCGTGAGGAGACGTACTGCCATTTCGTCCAGAACTTCGCGAGTTCCTCGCGCCCCGCGTCGTTCAGCGCGTAGAACTTGCGGGGCGGACCGACTTCGGACGGCCGCTTCGTCACCTGGACGAGTTTGTTCCGCTCCAGCCGCAGCAGGATGGTGTAGACCGTCCCCTCGACGACATCGGTGAAGCCGAGCTCGTTCAGCTGTCGAGTGATCGCGTAGCCGTACGTCTCCTGGCCGCCGATGATCTCGAGCACGCACCCTTCGAGCGTGCCCTTCAGCATCTCCGTCAGGTCGTCCACCGCGAGCCCCCTCGGTCTCTCACGGTACTGCGTAGTACCGAGTACCGCTATACGGTACCACCGAGTAGTGGGGCTGGCGCCATGTCAGCCCCCTGCCTCCTGGCGGCGTTCTGCGGGGTCAGGCTCCCGGCTGGACCGGGCCGACGGCCGTATCGGCACCCACGGAGAGCGTCCCGTAGGCGGCGGACTCGCCGGGGATCATCCCGTCCGGGGTCCTGAGGGTGAAGTCGGCCTCGTCCGCGAATGCGCCGACGGCATCGTTCGGCACCTGGATGTCGAAGTGGACCGGGTGACCGGGAGCGAAGGTCACCGGCGTGTGCTGCGGTCCGTCCGCGCCGGCGGTGACGCCGATCGGGGAACCGTGGCGGTGGAAGGTCACGTCGGTCGGAGATCCGGCCAGCACGCACGGTTCGTATCCGGCCGCCGCGGTCAGGGAGACGCGATAGTGGCGGTGTCCCGACGAGGCGGGGGCGGAGGTGATCTTCGCAAGGTGGTTCGCCGGGCGGCACGAGGAGGGCTGCGATCCGGCGCCCAGCCGTGCGACCGGGGCAGGCGAGGACGCCTCCGCCGATCCTCCCGACAGTGCGCCCCATCCGCCCAGCAGTGCGGTGGCGGCAATGGTCACGGTGGTCTTGCGAGCGGTCGTACGCATGAGGGCCCTCTCCGTCATTCGTGTCCGGTTCGCCCAGGATTCATCCGAACTCTCGGCATCACCATTGCTCCCCCGAGGGGGCCGCCGAATACCGCAGGCCTCGCACGACCACCCCCGTGCCGGTCCCGTAAGGGATCCCCATGGCCGGCCTCGCACAGCCCGCTGCGGGCCCCCTGCAGGACGTTGTCCGGCCCCGCGGCTGTACGGCGTGTCCCCGACCGGAGGTCCGTCACCTTCATCCCGGTGGGTCGTAGCGAGCGCGCCGTACCCGGCGTCGCCCTCCCTGTAGCTGTACAACCAATCCGTGAGCAGACGTCCCGGGACGGCAGCCTGTGCGCTGGTCGAGCGAGCCCGCACGGCATCACGCCACAACCAACGGTTGTGGGCCTAAGGTGTCGCTATGGACCTAGAAACCGTGCGGACCTTCGTCGCCGCCGCCGACACGGGGCAGTTCCAGGAGGCCGCCGCCGAGCTGGCGGTCACCCAGCAGGCTGTCTCCAAACGCATCGCCGCGCTGGAGCGCGACCTCGGCGTACGGCTGTTCACCCGCACCCCGCGTGGCGCCGAGCTGACCATCGACGGGCAGGCGTTCCTGCCCCACGCGCGCGAGCTGCTGCGGGTCGCGGAGCGCGCGGCCACCTCCGTGCGCCCCGGCCGCCGTCCACTGCGCGTCGACGTGATCGCCTCGCGCGTCGCGCCGTCGGGTCTGATGCGCGGCTTCCATCACGCGCACCCGGAGATCGACCTCGACGTGGTGATGCTCTTCGACGTCGAGACGGCCGTCGCCGCCATCCGGTCGGGTGCGATCGACGCGTCCTTCCGTGCCGTCGCCATGCCGGGCCGGTCGCTTCCCGAGGACATCGCGTCGGTCCGGGTCCTCGACGAACCGCACCAGCTCCTCACCGGCCCCGCTCACGCGCTGGCCCGGGCCCGGTCCGTCACCGTCGCCCAGCTCGCCGAACACCGCATCTGGATGCCCGGCATCGTCCCCGGCACCGAGTGGGCCGCCTACTACGACGCGCTGGTCGCCGAGTTCGGCCTCACCATCGAGGCGACCGGCCCCAACTTCGGGTCGGACGCGCTTCTCGACACCATCGCCGACTCGCCTGCCCTGGCCACCTTCACGACCGAACGGACCCGCCTCGTCTGGCCCGCCGGCCACGGCCTGCGCCGCATCCCGGTCACCGATCCCACGCCCGTCTACCCGCACTCGCTGCTCTGGCACCGCGACAACCCCCACCCCGCGCTGGCCACCCTTCGCGCCTACCTCGCCGCCGACGCGGCCGGACACGACGCCGCCGGCACCTGGGTGCCGTCCTGGGTGACGCCGCACTGATGCCGCTGCCGCACGGGTGCCGCTCCCGCACTGCTGCCGCACCGGTGCGGCGCTGATGCGGCGGTGATGCCGCGGCGGTCTCGCTGCGGCCCTGAGGCGATTCCGCGTCCGGGCGGCCGTGGCAGAGGTGCGCCGAGGGCCCGGCGGTGACCGGGCCCTCGGGAGGAGCGGGGTTCAGCGAGGCGGTGGTACGGCGGCGCCCGCCGTGCGTGCCGGCGGGCGCCGCCATTAGTTGACGCCGACGGAGAACCTGGTGACGGCCAGACCGGCGCCGTTCTGCCAGGGCTCGAAGCCGGCCTGCACGCTGGTGAGATACCAGTCCGGCGTGGCGAGGCCCTGGGAGACGGCCCCGTTGATGAACTCCTTCACGTCGAAACTCAGGCCGGACAGCGCGCCGGGTGCGACGTAGGAGATCACGTCGTTCTGGCCGTTGCTGCCGCGCCACACGTCCCAGTTGCGGCCGGCGAGCGAGGCGGTTCCGGTCTTCGAGCCGATCGGCTGCACCGGACCGACCCTGTTCAGCCAGATCATGATCTCCGTCCTGTTGACCCCGTCCTTCTTGGGCGTGGGGTCCAGCCAGATGTCGTACGCGGCGTCGTACACCGCACCGCCGACGTACTGGAAGGCGATGGTGCTGGGCACGCTGCCGATGGTCCTGATCTGCTTGGGCAGGTTCGTGCCGGGCGAGCAGTTCGTGTAGTGGCAGCCGGCGAAGATCGACGGGTACGACTTCGGCGCGCCGTTGGTGGGGACCGAGCCGTCTGCGCGGGTGAGCTGGAAGCCGTCACCGACCTGGTTCACGCACTGAGGGGCGCTGGTGCCCCAGGCGTTGTTCTGCACGACGTACCGGCCCGGTGTGGTGGCCGAGCCGAACTTGTCGCAGACCTGTGTGTCCGCCCGGGCCGAACCCGCGGTGGCGGTCATCGCCGTGACGGGGGTGGCGGCCAGTACGAGGGCTGCCGCCAGCAGCCGGAACGGGCGACGTGCACGGAGTTTCGTGATCACAAGAGTTCCTCCGTCCGAACGTGGGGGATGAGGCGTGGGACCTCTGTGATGTGGGAGCGCTCCCACTCCCAGACCGCACCGTACGGAGCGACCAGGACGGCGACAAGCACCGGTGCGCGATTGGCGTGAACATGACGCTGATGCGGAAGGAGTGCGGGAACCGCCCCGCGCCGGGATGCGTCCGTCGGTACACAACTGATCATGAGTGCAGGGGAGTTGCAGAATGACCGCCACCGCCACGCGTTACCTCTATCTCGTCCGGCACGGCGAGGCGTCGTCGGAGGAGAGCGGACTGACGGAACGTGGCCGTCGGCAGGCGACGTTGCTCGGTCAGCGCCTGCGTGACATCCCCTTCGCGGCGGTTCACCATGGCCCGCTGCCGCGTGCGGAGCAGACCGCGCGCCTGATCGGGGACGAGCTGAAGGAAGTTCCGCTGACCCGCTCGGACGTGGCCGGGGACTATGTGCCGTACATGCCGGCGCGCGAGGAACTGCCGCCGGAGTCCGCGGACTTCTTCCTCCGGTTCCTCTCCGGTGCGACGGAGGAGGAACTGGAGGAAGGCCCTGCGCTGGCCCGGCGCGCACAGGAACTGTTCACCGGGCCGGTCGAGGGCGAGGAGGACCGGCACGAACTCGTCGTCACCCACAACTTCCTGATCGCCTGGCTCGTCCGTGACGCCATGTACGCCCCCGAGTGGCGCTGGCTCGGCCTCAACCACGGCAACGCTGCGCTGACGGTCATCCGGTACATGCCGGGGCGCCCAGCCTCCGTCCTCGTCTCCAACGACATGCGGCATCTGCCCGCCGATCTGCGCTGGACCGGATTCCCGCCCGAGGTGCACATCTGACCGGCCACCCCTGCTCGACCGGCGAGGGCGGGTGATCCGGGGTGCGGACGGAGGGGAGGGGGAGGGGGGCTCGGCCTGGAATCCGTCCGCACCCCCGACCCGCCAGGCGTGCCCCTGCCAGGGGTGCCCCCGCCACGCATGCCCCCGCCACATGTGCCGTACAGCCGCACGTGTCCTACAGCCGTAGTGTCCTACAGCCACACGTGGCATACGGCCACACGTGCCGTACTGCTACATGGGCCCGTCGGTCCCGCCGCCGGTGGAACGTCGCACCGCTACCGGGCGGTCGCTCCGCTCGCCGCGACCGGCTCCTCGCGGCTCTCCGCGCCGAAGGCCCGTCGGCAGTGCGCCATCAGTTCCCGTAGTGCCGGGCTCCCGGACGGCGTGGAGACCAGTGACAGCACCGCGAGCGTGTCGACATCGGTGATGGCGAGGGGGCGCAGCCCCTTGTCCTGGCCGGCCATGGACGCGGAGAGGACGGCGACCCCGAGTCCGCGCTCCGCGAGGTTCACCACCGCTCCCGGGGCGCCGGCCTCCAGGGAGATGGGCAGCGAGAGCCCCAGCGCGGCGGCGGCCTGGTCGAGCACCGCACGGATCCCGGTCCCGCGAGGCAGGCAGATGAGAGGGTATGAACCCAGCTCGGCGAGAGCGACGTACTCCCGCGCGGCCAGCGGATGTCCGGGTGGCACCGCGGCGACCACCGGCTCGGCGACGATCTGCCAGGCGTCGAGGCCGGCCGGTGGCTTGCCCGCGGTACCGACCAGGGCCAGGTCCAGCGAACCTTCCCGGACGCGCTCGACCAGGCCGGCGGAGTCGTCCTCGACGAGACTGAGCTCCACGCCCGGATGTGCCCGGTGGAAGCTGGACAACGCCTCGAACAGCGGCGCGACGGTGCACGCCGTGACCATCCCGACGACCAGCCTGCCCCGGACGAGGCCGTTCATCTCCTCCACGGCCTGCCGCAGCGAGTCCACGGCGGCCAGCACGGACCGGGCGTGGCCGAGCGCGACCTCGCCGACCGCCGTCAGGCGGGCGCCGCGTCCCGAACGGTCGATGAGCGTGGCCCCGAGATCGCTCTCCAGCTGACGGATCTGCGTGCTGATCCCTGGCTGGCTGACATGGACGAGTTCGGCGGCGCGGGTGAAATTCGCCTCTTGCGCGACAGCGAGGAAGTATTTCAACTGCCTGAGTTCCATAACTCCTGATTATAAAAATGATTGTGACGATTAATTGGACTTCGGTTGAAGCGCCGGTCGAAGATGGACACACCGCGCACCGCGCACCCACGCCGCCCCGCAGGAAGGGATCTTCGTGTCCGAGAACGAGCAGGCTCTGAAGCCAGAGGACCTCACCCGCCTCTTCGTCGAGCGTGCCAACGCCGCTGACGCCGCCGGTCTCGCCGCACTCTACGAAGAGGACGCGGTGATGGCCTACCCGCCGGGAAGCGTGACCGTGGGCCGCGACGCCATCCGTGAGCTGTGGGAGAAGATTCTCGCCAACTCGCCCCGATTCGAGGTGGAGCAGCCGCTCCCGACGCTCGTCTGCGGGGACATCGCCCTCACCTCGACGCCGCCCAAGGACGGTACCGGAGCCCGGGCGCAGGTCGTCCGACGGCAGCCGGACGGCACGTGGCTGCGCGTCATCGACCAGCCGGAGTTCCGCCCGCCCACCCCCAAGTGAGGTGCCAGGGCGCGCCCTTGGCAAACCGCTCGCCCGCGCACGCTTCTTCCGGTACGGTCGCGTGATCGTCTTCACCGCCGGGAGCCACGAGGCTCGCCCGTGCTCACCCGGCGGTTCCCGGACCGAGAGCAGGTTTCGTCATGGCATGCCGTATCAGCGAACTCGTACTCGGTTGCCGAGAGCCCGAGGTGCTGGCGCGATTCTGGTGCGAGGTCCTCGACTTCGTCGTACTCGGCCGTGAGGACGACGGCACGCTGGAGATCGGGCCGCGCGAGGGGTTCGGCGGCCCGCAGCCGACGATCATCCTCAGCCGCCGGGACAAGCCGGAGGAGGGCAAGTCCCGGCTGCACATCGACGTCAACGCCACCGACCGCGATCAGGACGCCGAGCTCGAACGCCTGCTGAAGCTCGGCGCGCGCCCGGCGGACATCGGCCAGACGGGGGACGAGCAGTGGCATGTGCTGATGGACCCCGAGGGCAACGAGTTCTGTCTGCTCAAGGCCCGTCTCAACCCGCTCTGACGACCGCCGCTCACACCGCGGTCTCGGTCGCGCCGAAGATCTCGCCGGCCGGCTGGAACCGGTGTTCCACCGGCTTCAGCACGTTGTACAGGTAGGCGAAGTAGTCCGTCCGCGCCGTTCCCGTGAGTACGGCGAGGACAAGAGCGGCGCACGTCGAGTCGTGGTGCTCCCACAGCGGTCCACGTCCCTCGTTGTAGAGCACCGTCCACTCGTCGGGGTGCTGCCCGGGCCGCACCCACCAGTAGAGGAACGCCCCGGTACCCTCCTCGTACGCCCACGGCAGGATGCGTGAACCCGGCTCCAGGAACTGGGACGGCTGCTCCTCGCCCGCTTCCCACAACCCGCCGAGGATCTCGTCCCGTTCGGCGGTCTGGGCGAGCTGGTCGCACCCGGGGTGAGGCGACCCCGGCGAGAGCAGCCAGATCGTGTCGTCGAAGACGCCCTCGCCGTAGGTCTCCACGAGCCGCTTGTAGTCGGCGGGCAGCGCGGTACCCAGGGTGTCCTCCGTCGTCGTCCAGTCCACCGCGGACGGCGGCCGGCCGGGCGGCGGGCAGATGCGGACGAGATCGTCGAGAGCGTTCATGGGGCGAACGGTACGCGCCGGTGTCACGCTCGCGCGGGCCGCTCGACGGGTCCGCCGGCACACCGTTCTCCCGGGCCTCAGGACTGTTTGCGCCACCGGCCGTCGGCACCGACTGAATCCGCGGAGCCGGGATATCCGGACAGGAGAGGAAAAACCCCGGGAGGAAGCATGACACTGGTCAATGCCTGCGTGGTGATGCTCGACTGCGCGGAGCCCGAGAAACTCGCCGTGTTCTACCAGGAGTTGCTGGACGGCGAACAGACCCACGGGTCCGCCAACCTGGTCGAGATCCAGGGCGCGGACGGCGTCCGGCTCGCCTTCCGCCGCGATGTCAACGCCACGCCTCCGAGCTGGCCCCGTCCGGAGAACTCCCTCCAGGCCCATCTCGACTTCCTGGTCGAGGACCTGGACGAGGCGGAACGCCGGATCGTCACGCTCGGCGGGCGCCCCATCGAGACCCGTGACCCCGCGGGACGGTACGAGGAGCGCGGCTACTCCGATCCGGCGGGCCACTCCTTCACCGTACGACTCGTTCCGCCGGCCGCACCCAAACAGGGCTGAGGCCGCACCAGGGAGGGCGGACACGGGCAGGGGCGCAGGTCGGGCAGGGCACCGGCCAAGCGTGGAACGGGCCCGGAGGCCACGGTCGTCGGCGGACTGCGTCGGCATGCCGAGGTGCGCCCCGGGCCCCCGTCAGGACGGGGCGAGGACGCAGAACTCATGGCCCTCCGGGTCGGCCAGGCACGTCCACGGAACCTCCCCCTGACCGACGTCGAGGTCGGTGGCGCCGAGGCGTCGCAGCCTGGCCACCTCCGCCGCCCTGTCGTCTCCGGGGTACGGCAGCAGGTCCAGATGGACACGGTCCGGCACGGTCTTCGTGTCCGGCGTGCGGATGAACTCCAGAAAGGGGCCTGTACCGTCGGCCGAGCGCAACACCGCCTGTGTGTCCGTCACTTGGCGCAAGGTCCAGCCCGTCGCCTCGGCCCAGAAGCTGGCCATGGCCCGAGGGTCCGCGCAGTCCACCACCACCGCGGCGATCGGCCCGGTGTCCTGGTAGACCTCGCGAGGCTCCAGTACGCAGAACTCATTGCCCTCCGGGTCCGTGAGGACCGTCCACGGCACATCGCCCTGGCCCACGTCGGCGGGTGTGGCACCGAGCGACCGCAGCCGTGCGACCAACTCCGCCTGATGCGCGGTGGATTTGGTGGCGAGGTCGAGATGCACACGGTTCTTCGCCGTCGTCCCGGGTTCCGGCACGGGGACGATGTCGATGCCGACACCGACGGGGTCCGGCCAGACGAGACCGTCGTCGGGTCCGACGTAGGTCGTCACACCGGGGGCGTAGGCGGTCCATCCGAGCGCCTCCGCCCAGAAGCGGCCGAGGGAGCGGCAGTCGACAGCCTTGATGTTCACCTGGACAGGTCGCAGTGCCATGCCGGCGATCTTATGCACCCGCTCCGGGGTCGCCACCGCCGGACCGGCGCGCGGGCGCGGTACGGGCACCGCCGTGCGCGCTTTCGTCCCGGACGCTCTGGTGGCCGGTCACGGTCTTGCCGCGCCGATGGTCGACGGCTGCGACACCGCTGCCGTCCGCCTCTGTCGCGATCTCGGCCTGTCGTGGCGTCCCCTCGCGGCCGCCCGCGTGACGGACAGCTGAGCCGCTGCGCCGTACGGGAACCGTCAGCCCTCACGTTGTCAGTGGTCGGTGACAAGCTCTGCCGTCATGGACAGAGATCAGTTCTGGCAGTTGGTCGCCGCGGCTCGTGACCGGGCGGCCGACCCGCAGGAGGGCGAATCGGTCGCCCGGGAGGCGACCGCGATGCTGGCCGCCCGTTCGGCCGAGGAGATCGTCGCCGCTCAGCAGGCACTGTGGGACCTGATGGCCGAGTCGTACACCAATCCGCTGTGGGCCGCCGCCTACCTGCTGAACGGCGGATGCTCGGACGACGGTTTCGAATACTTCCGTGCCTGGTTGATCGCGCAGGGGCGCGAGACCTTCGAGCGTGTGGTCGCCGATCCCGACGCCCTCGCGGAACTTCCCGTCGTCCGGGACGCCGCGGCCGACCGCGTCGACCTCGAAGCCGAGGAGGTGCTGGGCATCGCCTGGAACGCGCACCTCGCGGCGACGGGTGAGGAACTACCCCCGGAAGCATTCACCATCCGCTATCCGCCGCTGGACCCGGCTTGGGCTCTCGCCTTCGACGACTCCGCGGAGTTGGCCCGCCGGCTGCCGCGGCTGGCCGCCCTCTGCGTCGATTGAGCCGCGCGGCGCGCCGAGGCCGCGCCTCGGCCGCCCTGCGGTCGCCTCCCACGCGCCTCCCACTCGCCCTGACGCGCCTTCCACCCGCCCCCGCGAGTCCTCCGGCTCGACCCCCCTCGCGAGTCCTCCTTCTCAGTCCCTGCCGCCCTTGTCCGTGACCGGCCACACCCCCGTCGACCGCTCTATCGCCTTGGCCCCGGTGCGGTCGACGGCGCTGCGGACCACCGCGAAGATCGCGCCCTGGAGCGCCGCCGCGAGGAGGATCTCGCCCCAGCCGCGGTCCCGGTCGAGCGCGTCGGGCGCGTCCTCCTCGTGCCGGATCGTCATCCACGCCCTGCGGAACGCCTTGCCCGCCAGGGCGCCCCCGGCCCAGCTGAGTACGAAGCCGACGGGCTGGTAGACGAGCGGGAGCTTCTTGCTCTTGGTTGTGTTCTTCGCCATGGGGGACTTCTTCCTCGTCAGGCCATCCTCATGCGGGGCTTCCCGGCGTGCGGTCTGCCACTGCCCGCGTGCCGGCGGCTGCCTGCGTGTCTCTGTCGCCAACCGCCTTCCGACCACCGTCCGCAGTTCCCGGCGCCGGGGCATGAGCGGGCCGCCTGCGGTTATCCGCCCCGTATGGCGAACCCTCATCTCCCCAGGCGAAAAGACCACGCGCCCGGCCCCGCGGCACCGCCCCGCACGGCAGCGGAGCAAACCGGCCCGCGCCGAGAGACGGAGCAAACCGGGCCGCGCCGGGAGGCGGAGCAAACCGATGCGCACCGGGACGCGGAGCAAACCGAGCCGCACCGGGACGCGGAGGAAGCCCGGCCGCGCCCGGAAGCGGAGGACTCCGGGGCGGACCGCGGGGCCGGACAGGACCGGCAAGCCGGCCGGACCGTGGAGGAGCACGCGTCGGACACGTCCGGCCGCCTCGCCGGGCGAACGTGGAGCGCGATGCTGAAAGACAGCCTCAGGGAGTTCAAGGAGGACGAACTCACCGACCGGGCCGCGGCGCTGACCTATTACGGCGTGCTCTCGCTGTTTCCCGCGCTGCTCGTGCTGGTGTCCCTGCTGGGGGTCACCGGCCGTTCGACCACCGACCGGCTTCTGGACCAGGTCGGCCGGCTGGTCCCGGGTTCCGCGCGGGACATCATCACCCGCGCCGTCGAGCAGATGCAGGGCAACGCCGGAGCCGGTTCCGTGCTGGCGGTCGTCGGCGTGGCCCTGGCGGTGTGGTCCGCCTCCGGCTACGTCGCCGCCTTCATGCGCGCCGCGAACGCCGTCCACGGCATGAGCGAGAGCCGGCCGTTCTGGAGGATCCTGCGGGTACGCGTCGGTGTCACCGCGGTGCTGATGGTGCTGGCCGTGGCCGGCGCGCTCATCGTCGTCTTCACCGGAGCCGTGGCCCGGCGGGCCGGCCACGCCCTGCACATCGGCGACACCGCGCTGACCGTATGGGCGATCGCCAAGTGGCCCGTCCTGGTCCTGCTGGTCACCGTGATGATCGCCGTGCTGTACCGGTCGGGCCCCCACGCCCGGCGCAGGGGCTTGAGGCGGGTCACACCCGGAAGCTTCCTGGCGCTGGTCATCTGGATGGCCGTGTCGGCGGGTTTCGCCGTCTACGTCGCCGGTTTCGCCTCCTACAACAAGACGTACGGCGCCATGGCCGGCGTGGTCGTCTTCCTGGTCTGGCTGTGGATCACCAACCTGGCGATTCTGCTCGGCCTGGAGTTCGACGCGCAGGCGCTGCGGCACCGGGCCGTCGCCGGCGGCCGTCCGTCCGGGTCCGGGCCGTGCTCCCCGCCGAGCGGCACCCCGGC
Source organism: Streptomyces sp. NPDC090108 (assembly GCF_044747185.1). Classification (NCBI taxonomy): domain Bacteria; kingdom Bacillati; phylum Actinomycetota; class Actinomycetes; order Kitasatosporales; family Streptomycetaceae; genus Streptomyces; species Streptomyces sp. NPDC090108. Next base: position 436,689 of record NZ_JBIVDQ010000003.1, on the reverse strand, counting down.
GGGGAGCGGGAAGGGCACGGGCCGAACCGCGGGTATCGCGCTCACGGAGCGAAGCCGCAGGCCATGATCACGCGTACGGTCTTGCCCTCCGCGTGCGGCAGGAACTCGCACTTGGCCGCGAGCTGCTCGACGAGGTGCATGCCGAGGCCGCCCGTACCGTGCACGAGGTCCGGTTCCTTCTGGCGGGGCAGGGCCGGACACGCGTCGTCCACGTCGAGCACCAGCTGATCCGTGTGCGCGTGCAGCCGCAGCCGCCACCAGCCCGTGGCGTGCCGGAACGCGTTGGTGCACAGTTCGGAGACGATCAGTTCGATGTCGTCCGGGTCCGCCCACGGGCAGCACGCCGCGGCGTACCGTGCCGCGTCCCGACGTGCGTCGCCGATGGTGGCGCCGTCGCTGTCCAGTATGAGCAGCGCGGGACACTCGCCGTGCGCCCGCGAACCGCTCCATCTGCTCCGGCGGCAGGAGAGGCAACCGTCGTCGCCTCGTGCCGCGCTCTCCTCCGGTGGTGGCCAGTGCTCGACGCTCTCGGTCCTCATACGGGTTCCTCGCCCTCGCGGCCGCGGATGCAGAACAGGCCCAGCACACCGGTGAGGCGCATGATCCGGGCCAGTTGGGACGGGAGCGGCCCGACCAGACGTACGTCGAACCTGTCCACCATGCGCAACAACAGGTTGAGCAGCGTCGAGTCGGCGAACCGCACGTCCGCCACATGGACTTCCACGGACCGTGCCGCCGAAGCGGTCTCGAAGACGAGTTCCAGGTCGAGTTCGGCCTCGACGTCGAATTCGCCGCTGAGTCTGATCACCACCTGCCGTCCGTCGCGGGAGGCGTCCACGTGGACGGCACACGCGTCGGTCACCAGGCCATGGTCGTCACCTTCGTTCATCATCACCACGCTCAACGATCCGGAACGCGGAGCGGGTCGGTTTTCGCGTACGAGCGACCGATCGAACATCTGCCTAGGGGTGACGAACACCCCGTGCGGAGCCCCTCGCGTGGGGACCTCCGAGCCATCGCACGGGCGGTTCACCTGTGTGTTTCAGCCGCCTGCCGCCCACGATGCGCTCATCAGAGTGTCCGCGGGGCGAATGTGATGATTGTGCGCCTCGTGTGTGCCTTCCGGGGGCGGCTTGCGATTCTGGCGCTTTGTGCGGGACGGTTGCCGAGTACATCTGTTCCCGCGGTAGGAAGGTGGTGGGGTGCGCACGGCGCGTGCCTCCGGTGTGTCTGGTTCCCGAGGCTTCTCCGCCCGTCCGCCCGCCGCCGACCACAGGGTCGGCGCGGCGTGGATCGAGGCTCCCTGTCCTGTGCTGGTGGTCGACCGGCACGGCTGCCTTGTCCGGATCAACGAGGCCGCCCGGACGCTGCTCCCGGCCGCCGGCGAGGGCGACCCGCTGCACGAGAGAGTGCCGTACTGGCTCGCCGGGGCACACGCGTGCGCCCGTGACGGATCGGCCGAACTGGCCGCCGGTCCGCTCACCGGAGCGATCAACGGACGTCTCTTCGAGGCGCATCCGACCCCGGCCGGCGACGGCGACGTGGTGTGGTGGCTGCTCGACGACACCGACCGGCGCCAGGCCGAGCACGCGCTGAGCGACGCGCGGATGCGGTCCGAGATCCTCTCGGAGGTGTCCAGCGCGCTGCTGTCCACACTGAACGTACCGCGCTGTGCGGAGGTGGCCGCGTCCATGGCGGCAGAACATCTGGCGGAGGCCGTCGTGCTCGTGGCTCCGCCGCAAGGGCGGCGCCACTGGGTCACCTCGGCCTGTCAGGGCGGTCCCGTCACGCAGGTCTCACGGCACCTCGACGTCTCCCAGGTGCCCGGCCTCGCCGAGGCACTCCAGGGGTTCCCGCCCGTGCCCGCCCGCTGGCTCAACCCCGAGGACATCCCCGACTGGATCGTCCCGGACGGGTTCGCCGGTCCGGTGGGCTCCGTGATCGTCGCCCCGCTGCCCGGTCACGGGGTGCCCGCGGGGGCGCTGGTCCTGCTGCGTTCCAGCACCGAGAAGGCCTTCACCGAAGGCGAGGAGGTCTTTGCCCGGCTCTTCGCCGCCAGGGCGGGCGCCGCACTCTCCGCGGCCCGCCTCTACAGCGAACAGGCCGACGTCACGGCCACGTTGATGCGCGAGCTGCTGCCCCCGGCGCTCCGCAGCGTGCACGCCGTCGAGTATGCCGGTGGATACCGCGCCGCGAAGGACCAGGAGCGGGTCGGTGGTGACTTCTACGACGTCCACCCCGGCTCCGATCCCTCCCAGGAGACCTTCGTCGTCCTGGGGGACGTCGCGGGCAAGGGGCTGGAGGCGGCGGTGCTGACCGGCAAGATCCGCAACACGCTGCACGCCCTGCTGCCGCTGGCCGACGACCACGAACGGGTGCTCAACCTGCTCAACGGGGCCCTGCTCTCCTCCCACCACACCCGCTTCGCCACCCTCGTGCTCGCCTCCGTGCGCCGCCGGGGCGCCCGCGTCCAGCTGCGGCTGACCAGCGCGGGGCACCTGCCGCCGCTGATCGTGCGGGCCGACGGGACGGTGGAGGAGGTGCCCACGCACGGCACCCTCGTCGGCGCCCTGCCGAACGTCACGGCGCGCACCGTGCCGGCGACGCTCGCACCGGGGGACACGTGCCTGCTCTACACCGACGGCATCACCGAGGCGCGCGGCGGTCCGCTGGGCGACGAGTTCTTCGGTGAGCGCCGGCTGCGGCGCGTGCTCGCGGAGTGCGCGGGCATGCCGGCCGAGGCGGTCGTGGAGCGGGTCCAGATGCTGGCCGCCCAGTGGATCGGCTCGGGACGGCACGACGACATGGCCGCCGTCGCCGTCAGCGCGCCCAGGACGGGCATGCTCACGGTCGTGGGCGGGCACGCGGGCTCGGAGGAGAGCAGGAGGAAGGCGTGAGACACCCCACCGCGGCGGCCGGTCTGTGCGACCGGCTGTGGGAGGCCGTGGCCGAAGGCGACGAGCACGCGGCGGTCACCGCGGTCCACGAGGCACTGGCCGACGGCGTGGACAGGGAGACGCTGCTGCTGGAAGCGATCGCCCCGGTCCAGGAGAGGGTCGGCGCCGAATGGGCGGCCGACCGCTTCACCGTGGCCCAGGAGCACGCCGCGACCGCCATCAACGAGCGGGTCATCTCCGCCCTGGTCCACCGCGCACCTGCCGCCGGACCGCCCGGACCGGTCCGGGGGAGGGTGACGGTCAGCTGCGTCGACGGCGAGTGGCACGCCTTTCCCGCGCGGCTCGTCGCCGAGGTCGTACGACTGCGCGGCTGGCAGGTCGACTACCTGGGTACGCAGATCCCCACCCCGCACCTGGTGGCCCACCTGCACCGGACCGCGCCCGACGCCGTCCTGCTGTCCGGCTCGGTCCCCACCCATCTGCCCACCGCGCACGCGGCCATCACCGCCTGCCAGGCCATCGGGGTCCCCGTGCTGGCCGGCGGCCGTGCCTTCGGCCCCGGCGGCCGCCACGCGCGGGCGCTGGGCGCCGACCGGTGGGCCGCCGACGCACGGGGCGCCGCCGACGTGCTGGAGGCCGGCCTGCCGCGGCCCCGCCCCTCGATGATCCGTCAGCCGGCGGACGACCTGCCGCACCTGGCCGACCAGGAGTACACCATGGTCGCCCAGTCCCGCTTCCAGCTGGTCAAGCAGACCCTCGTCGAGCTGGAGGCACGGTTCCCCGCCGTGCGGGAGTACGACGACGTCCGACGCGAGCGGACCGCCGAGGACATCGGCCGCATCATCGACCACCTGGCCACCGCTCTCTACGTCGACGACGCCCTGGTCTTCACCGAGTTCGTCGCCTGGAGCGCCGTGATCCTGGAGGCCCGGAACATCCCGGCCCACCCGCTCCGGACCGGCCTGGACATCATGGCCGAACGGCTCCGCGACTTCCCCCGCTGCGTGCACATGATCCGTGACGGCTCCCGCGCCCTCTCCGGCAGCCCCGCCCCTGCTCACCCCGGCCCCGACATCTGCGCATGACCGACCTGACACCCACCCAGTTCACCGTCAAGGTTCTCCCGGACCCCACCACGCTCTCCGTGCGGGTGTCCGGCGAACTCGACTACGACACCAGCGACGACTTCGTCCATGTCGTCACCGGACATCTGTCCGGCCAGGAACGGCTCCGCGACCTGCGGCTGGACTTCCGTGAGCTGACCCTGATCGACTCCACCGGGCTGTCCGCCCTGCTGATGATCCACCGCCGCACCAGCGCCGCCGGCGTCACCCTGCACCTGGACAACCGGCCGGAGCGCCTGGACCGGATCCTGCGCCTCACCGACGTCCTGGAGCACCTCACCGCACCCGCGCCGCGGGCCGGCGACCCGGGACTGGCGGACGACGGCGATGTCACCGAAGCGGGAGCCACCTGACCGGGCCGCGTTCCCGACCGTGGGCCGGGGCGCCCGACCGGACCGCGGCGTCCGACCGGGTGCCGGGTGCCGGGTGCCGCGTGCCGGGATCCGGTCCGCGCCGGCCGGCACCCCGGCGCCGGCCGGCGCGTGTCCGTCCGTCACGGCTCCTTCCGCCACGCCCTGACGCCCAGCCTCCCCGTCGTGCCGAGGTCCAGCTCCGGGGTCACCATCACGGGCGCGGCGCCCGCCTTCGCCCGGACGCGGAGATAGGGCGCGTTCACGGCGCCGCCGAAGGCCTCCACGGTGTTGCGCCAGGCGATGTCCGCCCGCGCGCGCTCGCCCGGTCGCAGGGTGAGGGGGCGGACCAGGTCGGGCGAGTTGTCGAGGAGGGCCACCTGCTCCCCGGGGACGACGCGTATCCCCTCGACGGGCTCGTGGTCGGCGTCGACGATCTGCAGCAGGGGGCGGCCCTCCAGCGTGTACGGGCTCCTGCCGCAGTTCTCCAGGTGCAGGCCCATGACCCGCAGCCCCATCGCGGCGTCACCCCGGTCGGCGTACACGCGGACACCGGAAGCGGGGCAGGAGCCGCCCGTGGACGGGGCCTCCGCGGTGGGGACGCTGCGCACGGAAAGGACCGACACGTTCGCACCCTGCGCCACGTCGCCGTAGGAGCGCGCCATCGCCACCGTGCCGTGCAGGGTCCTTCCCGGTTTCACCGAGCCCACGACGCGGGTCGCCCCGGTGTAGCCCCTGGCGTCGAAGACGATCGTGTACGTCATCTCCCGCCTACTCGGGTTGGTCAGCGAGAACGCCGCGGTCAGGGAGCTCTGCCGGCAGGTGCCGTCCTCGTCCACGGCACCGGAGTAGATGCCGGTGATCCGCACCCCGTCCTGCGCCGCGCCCGGGGCGGCCGAGGGCACCGGGCTGGGGCTGCCCGGCGGACGGGGGACGTCGGCGGTGACGGTCGGCCGTGCGAGGGAGGGTGCGTCGTGCCCGGGAGCGCCGGAGGTGCACGCCGGCCGGGGGCTCGTTCCGCCGGAGGCGCCGGGGGAGGCGGTCTGCCCGGCGCCGCATCCGGCGAGTGCGAGTGTCGCTGTCAGGGCGAGCGTACCGACGACGGCACGGTCACCAAATGGTCTGCGCATCAGGGGAGTTGACCAGTCCGGGCCCGTCCGCGCTGTGGCGGAAGCCATCCTTCCGGTAACAGGTCTGTCACAGGACCCCGACTCGCCGCTCCGTGCCGCCGGTACCGCCCGGTGCCGTCCCGGGCGACCCGCGCGGCCGGGGAAGCCCGCCCGACACCACTGGGCGACCCGCGCGGCCGGGGAGGTCCGCCCGCCACCACCGGACGGCCCCCTCGGTCCCCGGCCTCCTGCGGGTCCCCCGTCCACCTCCTGCGGCCCCCCGCCCATCCGGGCGGGGGACCGTCGTGCGTGGCGGCCCGCTGTCGTCCGGGGGCCGCCGCCGGCCGCCCGCTCAGACGTGCGGCCGGTGTCCTCGTTCCTGGTGCGGGAAGGACTGGTCCGCGCCGGGCAGGGTCGGCTTCGGCAGCGTCGCCACCTCCTCCTTGGCCTTCTCCAGCTGCTCCGCCGTGTCGTGCGGCAGGCGGGGCGGGCGCCGGCGGGCGTGGGGGAAGCGGAAGGCACTCGTGAGGTCGCCGAAGGTCTCCCGCCGCCAGTCGCTGACGTTCGGTTCCGCGACCCCCGTGAAGTGCTCCAGGAAGCGCAGGGCCGAGGTGTGGTCGAAGGGCTCGGAGGCGACCCAGCCGCCCACGGTCCAAGGCGAGATGATGATCGCCGGGACGCGGAAGCCCCCGCCGATCGGCAGACCGCCGATGAACTCGTCCGTCGTGCCGGTGGGCGGCGTCGGCGGGGCCACATGGTCGAACAGGCCGTCGTTCTCGTCGTAGTTGAGGATGAAGGCGGTCTTCCGCCACACCTTCGGGTTGGACGCGATCGCCTCGATCTTCGACGCGACGAAGTCCGCCCCCGCGGCGGGCAGATAGTCGGGGTGCTCCGACTGATGGCTGGTCGGCATGATCCAGCTCACCGCCGGCAGCCGGTCGGCCCGGGCGTCGTCCTCGAACGTGCCCTCGGGCTGCGGACGCACCCCGCGTTCGTACAGCTCGGACCCGGGCTGGGCGTTCCTGAAGGCGGCGAACTGCTCCAACAGGTTGCAGCCGTAGTCGTCGTCCTGCTGGTAGACCTTCCAGCCGACCCCGGCCGCCTGGAGGCGTTCGGCGTACGTCGTCCAACGGTACGGCTGCGGCGCCGAGTTGCTGATCACCGGGCCGCCCAGGGTTCCGCCGGGGTCGATCGAACCGGTCATCCACATCAGCCGGTTGGGCCAGGTGGGGCCGAAGACGGAGCAGAAGTAGTGATCGCAGACGGTGAAGGTCTCGGCGAGGGCGAACTGGAACGGTATGTCCTCGCGCGTGTAGTAGCCCATCACATAAGGGCCGTTGACGCCGTCGGCCTTGCGGTGGGCCGGCAGCCACTGGTCCATCCGGCCGCCGTTCCACGCCGCGTGCTGCACCGACCAGGCGTGGCTGGTGGACGGGATGGCCTGGGCGCTCGACGTGCGGGTGTCGAGGTGGAAGGGGAGCAGGTACCCCTTCGGGTTCTGGGTGTCCGGCTGGTGGAAGACGCTTCGCCCGTCGTCCAGCCGTAACGCGCGGGGGTCGCCGAACCCGCGCACCCCGGCGAGCGTGCCGAAGTAGTGGTCGAACGAGCGGTTCTCCTGCATCAGCAGGACGACGTGCTCGATGTCCCGCAGCGAACGGTGTCCGGGCGGTTCGGCGGCGACCGCCTTCTGCACGCTCGGCGGGAGGAGGGAGAGCGCGGCGGCACCCCCCAGCGCGCCCGCGGCCGAACCCAGCAGTCTGCGGCGAGTCAACCCGGTCATGATGCCCCTTCGTTGTCGTGCTCGCTGAGTGGGTCGACGGACACTCTGTGCCACGAGGGGCGGGTGGCGTCAGGGGGCGGACGGTGAACATGCGGGCAACGCGCGGCATGGGCCCGGTCAAGCGGTGCCGGTCCGGGCTGGGCGCCCGCCGCGGCTTCCGCCGCACTGCCACGTGGTGACGTACGCTTCTGATATATGTCTGACTGAGTCAAGTATCCGGGGAGTGGTCATGACCGTCCAGGACGTCCGCGCGTTCAACCGCTTCTACACGCGCCTCATCGGCGCCCTCGACTACGGCCGCCATCTCTACGCGCCGTACACGCTCACGGAGACCCGCGTCCTGTACGAACTCGCTCACGACCGGGAACTGGATGCGGCCGACCTGCGGGAACGGCTCTCCCTGGACGCCGGATACCTCAGCCGCATCCTCAACAAGTACGAGGAGGCCGGACTGATCGGGCGCGCCCCCTCCCGTGCCGATTCACGGCGCCGGCGCGTCACGCTCACCGACCGCGGCCGCGAGGCGGCCGCCACGCTGGACGAGCGGGCCCGGGAGCGGGTCGGGGAACTCCTGGAGGCCGTCGCCCCGGACGACCGGGTGCGGCTCGCGGGAGCCATGCGCGAGATCCGCGGCATCCTCGGCGACGAGCCGGAGCGGCGCCGAGAGGGCGCCGCAGACCCGGGCGAGGTGGTGCTGCGGGAGCCCCTCCCGGGCGACCTCGGCTGGATCGTGCAGCGCAACGCCGTCCTGTACGCGGCCGAGTACGGCTGGAACGCCGAGTACGAGGGCCTGGTGGCGAGGATCGTCGCCGGCTTCGCCGAGGACCACGATCCGGCGCTGGAGCGCGTGTGGATCGCGGAGCTGGACGGACGGCCGGTGGGCTGTGTGATGTGCGTCCGCGACGAGGCGCCGGGCACCGCCCGGCTGCGCCTGCTGCTCGTCGAGCCCGGAGCCCGCGGGCACGGCGTGGGTGACCGGCTGGTGGGGGCCGTCGTCGGCTTCGCGCGCGACGCCGGCTACCGCCACCTCGTGCTGTGGACCAACGACGTGCTCAGCGGCGCCCGCCGCCTGTACCAGCGGTACGGATTCACCCTCGTCGGAGAGAAGCCGCACCGCTCCTTCGGTCAGGACCTCGTGGGCCAGGACTGGCACCTGGACCTCGGCAGGACGCCGTAGTCGTGAGGCGTGATGTTCCCCGGTGCCCTCAGGCGGGCTGCCAGAGTTCGATGCGGTTCCCCTCCGGATCGGTGACCCAGCCGAACCGGCCGACGCCCGCCATGTCCTGCGTCTCCTCCGCCACGTCCGCGCCCTTGGAGCGCAACTGCGCGAGCATCGCGTCCAGGTCACGGACGCGGAAGTTGAGCATGGACTGCTGGGCGGGGGACCCGAAGTAGTCGGTGCCGGACTCGAACACCGCGAACACGGTCGGTCCGGTTCCCTGCTGCCACAACCCGTGCTCGTCGGCGTCCAGGCCCAGGCAGTCGCGGTACCACGCGTTCAGGGCGGCGGGGTCGGCGGCCCGCATGAAGTATCCACCGATTCCAAGTACACGTTCCATGCGGCCATCTTGCCAGGACGGAGATCGTCCGCCCCGGCACCGGCCGGTCCTGGCCGGTGCCGGGGCTCTCTCCCGCGCGGAGCCCAGCCCGTCCCCCGCGAGGCCGGGCTGGACGTGCGGCCGGCGGGTGCGGCGTACGGTCCCCGCGCCGGCGGAGCGGGGGAGGCCGCTTCGCCGGCAGGGGCCGTCAGGCGCGGTGGTACTGGACGGGAGCGGAGACCTCGCCGTCGAGCTCGGCGGCGGCGTGACGCGCCCAGTACGGGTCGCGCAGCAGCTCACGTCCGAGGAGGACGGCGTCCGCCTCGCCGGAGGCGACGACGGCCTGGGCCGGGGCGGGCTCGCTGATCATGCCGACCGCGGCCACGGGCATGCCGGTCTCGCGGCGGATCCGCTCGGCGAACGGCACCTGGTAGTGGGGGCCCGCCACGATCTTCGCGTCGGGGAGGTTGCCACCGGTGGAGACGTCCATCAGGTCCACGCCCCGGGCCAGCAGCTCCTTGGCGAAGCGGACCGTGTCGTCGGCGGTCCAGCCGTCCCGGTCGTCCTCGGGGTTCTCGTCCACCCAGTCCGTCGCGGAGATGCGGAAGAAGACCGGCAGATCCTCGGGCCACACGGCGCGGACGGCGTCGACGACCTCCAGCGCGAAGCGGATCCGGCCCTCGAACGAGCCGCCGTACTCGTCGGCGCGCCGGTTGCTGTGCGGGGAGAGGAACTGGTGGATCAGGTAGCCGTGCGCGCCGTGGATCTCGGCGACCTGGAACCCCGCGGCGAGCGCGCGCTCGGCGGCCTCCGCGAACTGCCGCACGACAAGGGCGATCTGCTCCCGGCTCAGCTCGTCCGGCGTCGTCGACGCCTCGCTGAAGGCGAGGGCGCTCGGGCCGACCGGCTGCCAGCCGTGGGTCTCGTCCGGGGCGATCTGGCGGCCGCGCTCGACCCAGGTGCGCTCGGTCGAGGCCTTGCGGCCGGCGTGGGCCAGCTGGATGCCGGGAACGGTCCCCTGGGACTTCAGGAACGCGGTCACCCGCTGGAAGGCGGCCACCTGCGTGTCGTTCCAGATCCCGAGGTCGTACGGGCTGATCCGGCCCTCGGGGGCGACCGCGGTGGCCTCGGTGATGATCAGGCCGGTGCCGCCGGCGGCGCGCGCGGCGAGGTGCGTGAAGTGCCAGTCCGTCGGGGCGCCGGCCGTCTCGCCCTCCGGCGCCGCGCTGTACTGGCACATCGCGGGCATCCAGATGCGGTTGGGGATGGTCAGCGACCTGAGCGTGAGGGGGGTGAAGAGCGTGGTCAAGTCCAACTCCTGGTGAGCCTGGGGCCGGCCGGTGAGGGCGGTCGGTGGGCGCACGAGCCGCGGGCCGGCCCGGCGAGGACCGCCATGTAGATGCGTACGCTTTTATTTTACACAAGCAGAATGCCAGCGTGCGCAAGTAAATTCCCGGAGGGCGGGACGAACCTCGCGGCGGTACGGGGCGGCCAGGTGGACGGGGGTGTGAGGTTTGGCGGCGCGAATCCCGGCCACCCGGACCCTGCACGGTTTGTTCCTACGTTCGGGAGTGATCGACCATGTCGCAGGGTGAGAAGAGCCGGGCCAAGGGCGAGCAGGCCAAGGGCAAGATGAAGGAGACGGTCGGCCGCGCGGTGGGCAACGAGAGGATGACCGTGGAAGGCCGCGCCGAGAAGGCCAAGGGCGACGCCCGTCAGGCCAAGGAGAAGATCAAGGACACCTTCAAGGACTGACTCGCGCGCGAGCGCGTACGACCGCTGTCCCCGGCCGCGCCTGACGTGGCGAGCGGCCGGAGGTGACTGCGGGGGTGACGTGAACGGGCCCGGCCGGAAGGATGACGGCCGGGCCCGGCCGGTGCGTGCGACCGGGACCGCGACCCCCGCCCCGAAGAGGATCGAGCCCGCCGTGAAGATCTCCGTCTCCTCCGACATGGACGAACCGGTCGCCCGTCTCCTCGTCGAGGAACTGCGCCGGCGCGGGCACGAGGTGCGTGAGCACGGCGCGCTGCGCGAGGGCGCCGACCCGCGGTGGGCCGCCTGCTCGGAGGCCGCGGCCCGGGACGTCGCCGACGGCGTGGCCGACCAGGCCGTCGTGTGCTGCTGGACCGGCACGGGTGCGAGCATCGCCGCCAACAAGGTGCCGGGCGTGCGCGCCGCCCTGTGCACCGACGCCTACACGGCCGACGGCGCCCGCCGCTGGAACGACGCCAACGTCCTCGCGCTCGGGCTGCGGCTCACCTCGGCGCCGGTGCTCAAGGAGATCCTCGACGCCTGGTTCGCGGCCGAGGTGAGCGATGACCGGGAGGACCGCTCGAACGTGGCCCGCGTCGGCCGCCTCGACGCGGCGAGGAAGGACTCCTGACGGGGTCGTACGACGGTCCGTCGCGGGCCGGGGCGCACGTCGTCCGGCCGGCACGTGCGCCGAGGCGCGCCGTGCCGGCCGGGGTGATCCGGGACCGATGATCCGGGAGCGGTGGCCCGGAATCGGTGGGCTGTGTCAGTGGGCGCCGAGTCCGCCGCCACCGAACGAGCCGCTCGAACCCTTGCTCCAGCGCGGACGTTCCGTGGCCGTGCTCGGCTTCGTGCCCTTGTTGGTCAGCTCGTACGGGGTGAGCGGGCGCTCGCCCTTGGGGATGTGCGGAATCTCGTCCGGCTCCCTGTTCTCCCTGATCTCGTGCACCGCGCCCTCCGGTGGCAGGTGCGGCTGTTCCTCGGGGCGTGGACGGCTGGACTCGAGGTACTTGATGCGCGAATTGAACCAGAAGCCTCCGGCGAGCAGACCCAGCAGCGCCACGGCCACCAGGAAGAGCACGAGGCTCATGAGGCCGCTCGCCGCGGCCAGCTGCACCGGCGCGGTACTCGTAGGACTCATACGAGAGGAATACCCCGCCCGTTATGGGGTAAATCAGATACTTTGCGTGTCAGGTGAGGTACCCTCCGCCACCCCGCTTTCGCGGGCACGCGCGGGAGATCCGTACGTTTGCCCGACCGCTTCCCCGGCTACCCGCCCGGTGTGACCCCGCAGACTTCGGAGCAGCAGCTCTACCGCTTCCTCGAAGACAGGTTCACCTGTGCCCAGGCCTGCTCGGAGTGCGCACGGGCCTGCGCGGTGCGGGTGAGTCTGCTGGACCCTGACGGCACCGAGAGCCTGGACCGCATCCGTAAGACAGGCGTCATCTGCGCCGAGGTGTGCGATGCCACCTGCGGCATGCTGTCCGAGCAGAGCCCCCACGACGTGCACGGGATCAAGGTCCGGCTGGAGTGGTGCCGCTCGATCTGCCTCGACTGCGCCCGCGCCTTCGACGGGGCCGCCGGCGCCGAGTCCGCCGCCGAGGCCTGCCGCGCCTGCGCCGCCGCGTGCGCGGACTTCATGGCGCTGCTGGACTGATCGCTCCGGGGTGACGGTCGACCGATTCCCGAACGCTTCCCGTGGGTGACGGTCGGCCGATTCTGAACACTTCCCGGACGACGCCGGGCCGTGCCGACCCCTGGCGGCCGAAGATCATCACATGTTACGAAGGGCCATGCCTGCACACGAGGGAACCCGGACGTACGACGCCGTCATCGTCGGTGGCGGTCACAACGGCCTTGTCGCCGCCGCCTATCTGGCCCGGGCCGGCCGCTCCGTACTGCTGCTGGAACGACTGGACCACACCGGCGGCGCCGCCGTCTCCACCCGCCCGTTCGCCGGGGTCGACGCCCGTCTGTCGCGCTACTCCTACCTGGTCAGCCTGCTGCCGCGGAAGATCCTGCGCGACCTCGGCCTGGAGTTCCAGGTCCGCGGCCGCACCATCTCCTCGTACACCCCGGTGGAACGTGCCGGACAGGCCACGGGACTGCTCGTCGGCGGCGGCGCGACGCGCACCCGGGAGGCCTTCGCCCGGCTCACCGGCGGCGAACGCGAGTACGCGTCGTGGGAGCGCTTCTACGGCATGACGGGCCAGGTCGCCCAGCGTGTCTTCCCGACCCTCACCGAGCCGCTGCCCACGCGTGAGGAACTGCGCAGCCGCGTCGGCGACGAGACCGCCTGGCGGGCGCTGTTCGAGGAGCCGATCGGCGTCACCGTCGAGGAGAACTTCAGCGACGACCTGGTCCGCGGCGTGGTCCTCACCGACGCGCTGATCGGCACCTTCGCCGACGCCCACGACACCTCCCTGGCCCAGAACCGCTGCTTCCTCTACCACGTCATCGGCGGCGGCACCGGCGCTTGGGACGTGCCCGTGGGCGGCATGGGCGCGCTCACCGACGCGCTGGCCGCCGCCGCGCGCGAGGCCGGAGCGGTGATCGAGACCGGACGCGAGGCCGTCCGCATCGACACCGACGGGCACACCGCCGAGGTCACCTACCGCACGGCCGACGGCGAGGGCGTCGCCGCCGCCCGGCACGTCCTGGTCAACGCCTCGCCCCGCGAACTGGCCCGCCTGACCGGGGACGAGGCCCCCGAGGCCGCCGAGGGCGCCCAGCTCAAGGTCAACATGCTGCTCACCCGCCTGCCCAGGCTCCGCGACAGCTCGGTCGACCCGCGCGAGGCCTTCGCCGGCACCTTCCACATCGCCGAGGGGTACGGGCAGCTCGCGGCCGCCCACGCCGAGGCCGCCGCCGGCCGGCTGCCCACCGCCCCGCCCTCGGAGATCTACTGCCACTCCCTGACCGACCCCACCATCCTCGGCCCCGAGCTCGCCGGGCGCGGCTACCAGACCCTCACCCTCTTCGGACTGCACACCCCCGCGCGTCTCTTCGCCCACGACAACGACGCCGTCCGCGAGGAGCTGCTGAAGGCCACGCTCGCCCAGCTCGACGCCCACCTCGCCGAACCCCTGGCGGACTGCCTGGCCACCGACGCCGACGGCCGCCCCTGCATCGAGGCCAAGACCCCGCTGGACCTCGAACGCGACCTGGGCCTGCCCGGTGGCAACATCTTCCACCGGGCCCTGTCGTGGCCCTACGAGCAGGAGGACACCGGCCGTTGGGGCGTGGAGACCCGGCACGCCAACGTCCTGCTCTGCGGCGCGGGCGCGGTGCGCGGCGGCGGCGTCAGCGGAGTGCCCGGGCACAACGCGGCGATGGCAGTGCTTGAGCCGTAGCCCGCGCCTCCCGCCGGGGGTGGGGTGCCGTCCCGCCGCCGGGTCCGTGCCGCGGGGCGGGGCGTCGGCGCGGTACCGCCCGGCGGTGGACGTCAGTCGGCCGAGGCCGTCCATCCCGCCGGCCGGATCCGTGCCGCGTCCGCCGGCCGGACCTCGTCGAAGACGACCCGCCCGCCGTCCTCGATCCGCTGGCCGTCGACGTACACCCCCCGGCCCACGTACAACTGGTCGGTCGCGCAGCGCCAGCGCACGGCGACGCCGCGGCCCGCGGGCAGGGCGGCGGTCACCCGGTGCCAGACACGGCCCGACCAGCCGCCGACCGAGCCGGACGGATGCTCCTGCGGCCCTTCGCCGTGCCGGCTGGTGGTGAACGGGAGCGGCCGCCAGACGTCGCCGCCGTCCACGGAGGTCTCCAGGACCAGGACGTCGGCCGGTTCGGTGTCCCACCACAGCGCGCACGACAGCCGCGCCCCGCCGGACGAGACGTCGACGGCGGGCAGCGTGAGCGTCGCCGTCGACGCGCTGTCCGTCCCGGAGAACCAGGCGGTACGGCCGTGCTCCGGACGGACCGCGACCGCGCGCGCCAGGTTCGTGCCCGCGGCGACGCGGGGTGCCGAGCCGGACCGCCAGTCGCGCACCGGGTGGACCGAGTTGCCGAGCACGACGAGGAACGAATCGGTCGTCGGATCGAGCACCAGGCAGGTTCCGGTGAACCCGGTGTGGCCGGCGGTGTGCGGGGTGGCCATCGCGCCCATGTACCAGTGCTGGTAGAGCTCGAAGCCCAGACCGTGGTCGTGGCCGGGGAACGCGGTGTTGAAGTTCGTGAACATCAGGTCCACCGACTCCGGCGCCAGGATGCGCGTCCGCCCGTAGGCGCCGCGGTTGAGCAGCGTACGGCCGAGGACGGCGAGGTCCCAGGCGCTGGAGAACACCCCGGCGTGGCCCGCGACCCCGCCCAGGCTGAAGGCGTTCTCGTCGTGCACCTCGCCCCAGACCAGACCGCGGTCCAGGCCGGACCACGGCTTGCGGGCGTCCTCGGTGGCCGCGATCCGCGGCTTCCACGACGCGGGCGGGTTGTAGCGGGTGCTGTGCAGGCCGAGCGGGCCGGTGATCTCCTCGCGCAGCAGCGTGTCCAGGGAACGCCCGGTGATCCGCTCCAGGACGAGCTGGAGCGAGATGAGATTGAGGTCCGAGTACAGGTAGACCGCTCCCGGCGGGTTGATCGGGGCCTCGTTCCAGACGAGTTCGAGCTTTCCCTCGCGGGTCGGCGCGTTGTACAGCGGGATCCAGGCCCGGAACCCCGAGGTGTGCGTGAGCAGTTGGCGGATCGTGATCCCCTGCTTGCCCGCACGGCCGAAGTCGGGCAGGTACGAGGCGACCGTCGCCTCGAGCTCCAGGGCACCCCGCTCCATCTGCCGCACCGCGAGCAGCGAGGTGAACAGCTTGGAGACCGAGGCCAGATCGAAGACCGTGTCCGCCGCCATCGGGATCTGCCGCTCCGGCGGGAACTCGACACCGGTGTCGGTCTTCTCGTCGTACCGTTCGTAGCGCACCGCCATGCCGATCGGCCGGTGCAGGGCCACCGTCCCGCCGCGCCCGGCGAGCAGCACGGCCCCCGCGTACCACGGATGCCTGGGGGAGGGGCCGAGGAAGGCCTCGGCGTCGGTCACCAGTTGGCGCAGGTGCGGCGCGAGGAGCCCGGCCCGGGCGGCGGTGCCGTGGCGCAGGGTGGGAGCCCTGGGCACGGACGCGGGCGCCGTGTCGGGGGATCCCGGGGCGGGTCCGGGGGCCGGGCCGGACGGACGGCCGGCGGCCGCGGCGGGCCCGGCGGGGAGCGGCGCGAGGACGAGGGCTCCGGCCAAGGCCATGATGCCCTGCCCCCATCGGCGTCGCGTGGGACTTCCGCGACCCGTCCCGGTCTCGTCGCCCGCTGCGTGTCCACTCATCAGGAACCTCCCGTCGTGGCGCCTGTGAAACCATCGTTTCGGCTGTGAATCCTGTCAACAGCACTACCCGGCCAACCGTGCTGACGGCCCGTCCGGCGGGCGCTTCCGCCGTTCGGCGGACCCGGCCCGCGGGGAGGCCGTCCCCCGTCGCGGCCGTCAGGTGCTTGACCTGGGCGTCCGTCGCGCCGAGGATCGGCTGTCATGACGCAGGGACACGGCAGTACGGTCGACGGGGTGCTGCGGCGCAGCGCCCGACGCACACCGGCGCGCATCGCGCTGCACCACGGCGAGCGCACCTGGACGTACGCGGAACTGGACGACGCCGTCTCCCGCGCCGCCGCCCTGCTGCTCGGCGAGGGACTCGCCCCCGGCGACCGGGTGGGCGCCTACGGCCACAACTCCGACGCCTACCTCATCGCCTTCCTCGCCTGCGCCCGCGCCGGCCTGGTCCACGTCCCCGTCAACCAGAACCTGACCGGTGAGGACCTGTCGTACATCGTCGGCCAGTCCGGCAGCGCGCTCGTCCTCGCCGACCCGGACCTCACCGGACGGCTGCCGGACGGCGTACGGACGATGCCCCTGCGGGACGCGGACGGCTCGTTCCTCGGCCGGCTGCCGGACACCCCGCCGTACGAGGGTCCCGAGCCGCGCTCCGAGGACCTGGTGCAACTGCTGTACACCTCCGGGACCACCGCGCTGCCCAAGGGCGCGATGATGACCCACCGGGCCCTGGTGCACGAGTACTTGAGCGCGATCACCGCCCTCGACCTGAGCGCCGGAGACCGCCCCGCGCACGCGCTCCCGCTGTACCACTCCGCGCAGATGCACGTGTTCCTGATGCCGTACCTCGCGGTGGGCGCGACCAACGTCATCCTCGACGCGCCCGACGGGGACCGGATCTTCGACCTGATCGAATCGGGGCGCGTGGACAGCCTGTTCGCGCCGCCCACCGTGTGGATCGGCCTGGCCGGCCGGGCCGACTTCGCCGACCGCGACCTGAGCGGCCTGCGCAAGGCCTACTACGGCGCCTCCGTCATGCCGGTGCCCGTGCTGGAGCGGCTGCGTGAACGGCTGCCCCGGCTCGCCTTCTACAACTGCTTCGGGCAGAGCGAGATCGGGCCGCTCGCCACCGTGCTGGCCCCCGACGAGCACGAGGGACGCCTGGACTCCTGCGGCCGTACCGTCCTGTTCGTGGACGCCCGGGTGGTCGACGACCAGGGCAAGGACGTGCCGCCCGGCACACCCGGCGAGATCGTCTACCGCTCGCCCCAACTGTGCGAGGGCTACTGGGAGAAGCCCGAGGAGTCCGCCGAGGCCTTCCGCGACGGCTGGTTCCGCTCCGGCGATCTCGCGGTGCGTGACGCCGACGGCTACCTCACGATCGTCGACCGGGTGAAGGACGTCATCAACTCCGGCGGCGTGCTGGTCGCTTCACGCCAGGTCGAGGACGCGCTGTACACCCACGACGGCGTCGCGGAGGCCGCCGTGATCGGCCTGCCCGACGAGCGCTGGGTCGAGGCCGTCACAGCGGTCGTCGTCCCGCGCGGCGAGGTCACCGAGGAACAGCTCATCGCCCACGTCCGCGAGAAGCTCACGCCCTTCAAGGCGCCCAAACGCGTCCTGTTCGTCCCCGAACTGCCCCGCAACGCCAGCGGAAAGATCCTCAAGCGCGAACTGCGCGACCGCTTCGGCAACTGACCGCCGGGCTCGGGACGACCTCGGTCGCCACCCCGGCGCCGGCAGTCGGCACCGCCCCCTAGGGGGTGTCCCTAGCGCGGCCGCAGATCCATGATGCGGCGGATCTTGCCCACCGAGCGTTCCAGCGACTCCGGTTCGACGATCTCCACGGACACCGACACCCCGACGCCGTCCTTCACGGCCGCGGCGATGGACAGGGCCGCCGCGTCCCGGGCCTCCGGCGTGGCGTCCGGGCGGGCCTCGGCGCGGACGGTGAGCGCGTCCAGGCGGCCCTCACGGGTCAGGCGCAACTGGAAGTGCGGCGCCACTCCGGGGGTGCGCAGCACGATCTCCTCGATCTGCGTCGGGAACAGATTGACCCCGCGCAGGATCACCATGTCGTCGCTGCGCCCGGTGATCTTCTCCATGCGCCGGAACGCGCGGGCCGTCCCCGGCAGCAGCCGGGTCAGATCACGGGTGCGGTAGCGGACGATCGGCATGGCCTCCTTGGTGAGCGAGGTGAACACCAGTTCCCCCTGCTCACCCTCGGGCAGCACCTCACCGGTGACCGGGTCGACGATCTCCGGGTAGAAGTGGTCCTCCCACACATGGAGACCGTCCTTGGTCTCCACGCACTCCTGGGCGACACCCGGACCGATCACCTCGGACAGCCCGTAGATGTCCACGGCGTCGATCGCGAACCGCTCCTCGATCTCCCGCCGCATCTGCTCGGTCCACGGCTCGGCGCCGAAGACGCCCACCCGCAGCGAGGTGCCGCGCGGGTCCACACCCTGACGCTCGAACTCGTCCAGCAGCGTCAGCATGTAGGACGGGGTGACCATGATGACGCCGGGTTCGAGATCCTGGATGAGCCTGACCTGCCGGGCCGTCATCCCGCCGGACGCGGGGACGACCGTACAGCCGAGCCGTTCGGCACCGTAGTGGGCGCCCAGACCCCCCGTGAACAGCCCGTACCCGTAGGCCACATGCACGATGTCGCCGGAGCGGGCGCCCGCGGCGCGCAGGGAACGCGCCACCATGTCGGCCCACATGGAAAGGTCGTTCTCCGTGTAGCCCACCACCGTGGGCAGCCCCGTGGTCCCGCTCGACGCGTGCAGGCGCCGGACGCGATCCCGGGGCACGGCGAACATGCCGTACGGGTAGTTCTGCCGGAGGTCGGCCTTGGTCGTGAAGGGGAAGTGGGCGAGGTCCGCCAGCGAGCGGCAGTCCTCCGGGCGCACGCCGGCCTTGTCGAAGGACTCCCGGTAGAACGGCACATGGTCGTACGCGTGCCGCAGCGAGGTGCGCAGCCGCTTCAGCTGGAGCTCCCGCAGCTCCTCCGGTCCGAGCCGCTCGCCCGCGTCCAGGTCCCTCACATCCGCCATCGGGACTTCTCCCTCGTCCGCCATACATTACGGACGACCGATCATTCGGTCGCCGTGCTCGGGGCCAGTAATTCAGGACATCGCGCTCCAGACAAGAGGTGGCCCCGGATTTTTCCCGGAGACCGCGCAGAGGCCTTCCACCGGGGCCTTCCCGGCCTGCCCCTCCGGCCATCCTCTCCGGCCGTCCCCCCGGCGGGGTCCCCGGCCCGGTCCCGTCGAGTGCCCTGCGCGGTGCGGGCGGGTGCACCGCCGCGTCCCGTCCGTGAAAGCCATTGCGCTCCCGGTGCGCCGAAACGCATGATCGTCCCCATGCCCCACCTCATCGCGTCCGACGGCACCCGGCTCGCCTGGCACCTCCGCGGTGACGGGGAGCCCCTGGTGGTCCTGCCCGGTGGACCCATGCGCGCCTCCGCCTACCTCGGCGACCTGGGCGGCCTGGCCGCTCACCGCCGGCTGGCCCTGCTCGATCTGCGGGGCACGGGCGATTCCGGGACGCCGGCGGACCCGGCGACGTACCGCTGCGACCGCATGGTCGAGGACGTGGAGGTATGGCGGGCCCACATGGGGCTGGAGCACATGGATCTGCTGGCCCACTCGGCCGGTGCGAGCCTCGCGATGCTCTACGCGGCCCGTCATCCGCACCGGGTGCGCAGGCTCGTGCTCGTCACGCCCAACGGGGCGGCGCTCGGGCTGCGGGCCACCCCGGAGGACCGGCTGGCCGCGGCGCGCCTGCGCGCGGACGAGCCGTGGTTCGCGCACGCGTACCCCGCGTTCGAGGCGTGGCTCACGGGCGACGCCGACTTCGACGAGGTGTTCCTGCCCTTCTTCCACGGCCGCTGGGACGAGATCGCCCGCGCCCACACCGAGCAGGAGGAGGAGCAGACCAACGACGAGGCGGGCGAGGTGTACTTCGCCGACGGCGCCTTCACCCCGGACGCCACCCGGACCGCGCTCGCCGCACTTGCCGCCCCGGTTCTCGTGTACGCCGGAGCCCTCGACGGCGGCCCGCGCCCCGAGCTCGCCCGCCGCATCGCCGAGGCCTTCCCGGACGGACGGCTGACCGTCCGGACCGGCGCCGCCCACTACCCGTGGCTCGACGACCCGGAGCACTTCGCCCGGACCGTCCTCACGTTCCTCGGCGAGGGCGAGGGCGAGGGCGAGGGCGAGGGCGACGGCGACGGCGAGGGCCAAGGCGACGTCCAAGGTGACGGTGAACCCGGCGCCGGACGGCAGTGACAGCGAAGGCAACGGTGGTGGCCGGGGCGCCGGCCGGCAGTGACAGCGGCGGCGCCACCGTCGCCCCGGCCGGCACCGGCCACGCCCACCGTCCGGCGGTCGCTCTGCCCTCGGCGAAGCCCACACCCCGTCCCGTACGGCAGCCGTAGCGTGCCGCCATGGACGCCGCGCACATGCACACGGTCAAGACGAACGGCATCACCCTGGCCTGCCGCACCTGGGGCCCGCCCGACGCCCCGCCCGTCCTGCTCCTGCACTGCCGGGGCGCCGACGGCGCGGACTGGACCACGGTCGCGCGGCGGCTCGCCGCGCCCCCGCACCCCCGCCGCGTGTACGCCCCCGACCTGCGCGGCCACGGCCGCAGCGACTGGCCCGGGGACTACGCGCTGGAGACCATGTGCGAGGACGTGCGCGCCCTGCTCGACGCTCTCGGCGCGGACGGCGCCGACGTCGTCGGCCACTCGCTGGGCGGCATCGTGGCGTGCCTGCTCGCCCAGCGCCATCCCGGCGTCGTACGGCGCCTCGTCCTGGAGGACGTGCCCCTTCCGGTGCCGTTCGACCCGCCCCGCGCACCCGCCGAACGGCCCGAGGGGGAGCTGCCGTTCGACTGGGCGATGATCCGGGCGACCGACGGCCAGCGCAACGCGCCCGATCCCATGTGGCTGGACCACATGGGCCGGATCACCATGCCCACCCTGGTCATCGCAGGAGGGCACACCAGTCCCATCCCCCAGGACGAAGTGGCGCACCTCGCCGAACTCGTCCCCGGGGCCCGGCTGGAGACACTCGACGCCGGTCACCTGGTCCACGCCACGCGGCCGGAGGAGTTCCTCGCCCTGCTGGCCCCCTTCCTCGACGCGTGACACCGCCGCCGAAGCGACCGGCCCGGACGCGACCTCGCGCCACGTTCCGAAGGTCCCCCTCGCGTGGCCTGTGCGAGGTGGGGACCGGTCGCTAGGCTGATCCGCGGACGACGGAACCGGGAGGAGCAGGGACGTGGCCGAGAGCACCATCCAGCAGCCGCTCGTGGGCTGGGACAAGCCGGAACTGGATCTCAGCAGGGCCGAGTGGCAGTCCGGCAGCCGAGGTCTGGGGGATGTCCAGATCGCCTTTGTCGAGGGCTTCATCGCGATGCGCAACAGTGAGCGGCCGGAAAGTCCCTCCCTGATCTTCACCCCCGCCGAATGGGGTGCGTTCGTCTCCGGCGCGCGCGAGGGCGAGTTCGACCTGACCTGACGTCCGGGGCGATCGTGTCGCCCGCCGGGGCCGAGATCCGCACAGGGCTCGCCCCGGCAGGGCGAGCCCGCACACGGAGGCGGCGCGGCGGCGACGTGCGGGCACCCCCGGGACCCTGAGCGAACAGGGCGTCCGCCGCAGGAGTGACACCGTCCGCCTGCGTGGGGCGTACGTCCTGTGGCGCGAGCACATGGGTGCGGCGCCCACAGGGGCCCACAGAGGGCCGGCGGGTCCCGGGCGGGTCACCCCGGTGGGGCGCCCGCACGTCGTCGATCACGCGTGGGCACGTACCATGGCGGCATGTCGTTCCTCCGCCGCCGCAGCGCCACTCCCGCCGGACCTGACTTCGACGTGCTGGCCATGGACCCGGGCGACTGGCCCGGCAACCTCGGCGCGGGCCTGCTGCCCGCCCCCGACGGATCCTGCCAGGGCGTCTTCCTGCGCTACGACCTGTTCGGCGGCCGCGGTCCCGCCATGATCATCGGCAACCTGCCCGAGGGCTCGCCCGCCCGTGACGTCGCCGAGGACGAGATCCCCTTCGAGGTGGGCCAGCTGCTCCTGGCCCTGGAGAACGACGAGGAGATCACCGTCGTCGGCACCGAGGACACCCCCGTCCTCCAGGGCGACAACCTCCTGATCGTGCGCCGCCTGAAGCTCTCCGAAGGCCGCATCTCCTGCGTGCAGTTCGACCGCAGCGACGGCGTCCTCGTGACGATCGCCGCCTGGGACCGGCCCATCACCGACGATCTCTACGCCCTCCTGAAGCCGCTCCCGGCGGAGCTCTTCCAGCAGGGCTGAGCCCGGCGGCACCGAGCCCCGCGGATCCGGCGGAACCCGCGGGGCACACCCGTACCCGCAGGGCAGGCCCGGATCCACAAGGCAGGTCGTCCGGACCCGCAGGGCAGGGTCCGGCCCCCCTTCAGGCTTCCTAGTGGGAGCCCTCCACGTCGACGTCCGCCGCGCGGACGAACGCCACCCGGTGGCCGTACTGGATCTCGTAGTACAGGTCCTTGCCCACCACGACCCGGTGCGAGTCGGTGGTGAAGGTGACCGCGTAGTAGTACTCGCCCGCCACCTCGTCGCCCACCACGTACTTCTGTCCGGCCGGGATCGTGTACGGCAGGGGCACCACCGACTGGACGGGGACGCCCGCCGGGAAGGCCTCCTTCTCCGGGTAGGCGCGGCCGTACACCGGGATGCTCGCCGCGCCGTCCTTCGGGGTGACGACCCGGCCGCCGGCCCGTACCGCCGTCGGGTGCTTGCGCGGATTCTGGAACCAGGCCTTCTGCCCGAGGTACCAGACGGCCGTCCAGTCGCCCCAGCGGTCGGCCACCGCGTACTGCTGGCCGGTGGACACCCGGGAGGACAGGTCGTTGACCCCGTCGGTCGGATTCGTCTTGAGACCGATGTCCTTGATCAGCGGCGAGGTCACGTCGTGGTCGGAGTACAGCCGCACCTCGCTGGAGCCGTGCGCCGTGCACGGCCGGCCCGCGGTGACGCAGCCCGTGTACACCGGCTGGTTCGAGGCGTAGCGGGGCAGGATCGTCACCAGCGAGGAGTGCTTGCCGCCCGTCGGCCTGAACGGGTGGCCGAGCAGCTGGAAGTAGTGCCGCCAGTCCCAGTACGGACCGGGGTCCGTGTGCATGCCAGGAACGGTCGAGGCGGTCGGGCCCGGCACGTTGTCGTGGCCGAGGATGTGCTGCCGGTCCAGCGGGATGTCGTACCTACGGGCCAGGTACTTCACCAGCCGCGCGGAGGACCGGTACATCGCCTCCGTGTACCAGCTGTCCGGGGCGGTGAGGAAACCTTCGTGCTCGATGCCGACGGACCGCGCGTTGACGTCCCAGTTGCCCGCGTGCCAGGCCACGTCCTTGGCCTTGACATGCTGGGCGATCAGCCCGTCGGTCGAGCGGATGGTGTAGTTCCAGGACACATAGGTCGGGTCCTGGATCAGGTTCATGACCCCGTCCCAGCCGCCCTCCGTGTCATGGATGACGATGTACTTGATCCGCTGGGAGACCGGACGGTCGCCGAGGTCGTGGTTGCCGTAGTCGTTGTCCCCGAACTCCGCGTACGGCGCCGGGACCGACACACAGGACACCGAACGCGGGCACTCCAGCCCGTCGTCCGCCTTGCCCTTGCGCAGCCCGGTCCGCCCCAGCTGCGCGGTGTCGGCGGCGAGGCCCGGCTGAGCGCCGAGCGTCACCTGCTGGCCGGCGTCCGTGGTCCGCTTCTCACCGGTGCGCAGCACGTCGTACACGTCGTTCGCGTACGCCGCCGCCGTCGCGGTGTCGTCGGCGCCGGAGAAGCGGGCCACCGCGCCGTACCAGGCGGCCGGGTCGGCGCTCAGCGGCTCGCCGAGGTGCTTCTGGGCGGCGGCGAGCAGTGCGGCACCCCCGGCGACGTTGGCCGCCGGGTCGGTGCGCAGCCGCTCCGCCGGCAGCCCGGTCAGGCCGGCCGCCTCGGGCAGCGTCTTCATACGGGCCGGGAGCGCCTGGTCCGCGGGCGCCGTGGCAGCGGGGCGCAGGGCGGGGCGGGCGCTGTCGCCGCGGGGGTCCTCGGTGCCTTCGGCGAAGTGCTCGGTGGTGGCGAGCGCGGTGCGGGCGTCGGTCAGGTGCATCGGGCCGTAGCCACCGCTGACGCTGGGCGCCCCCGCGTGCCAGTCCCAGCGGGACTGGAGATAGGAGACGGCCAGCAGGACGCTCTGCGGCACGTGGTACTCGGCGGACGCCGCGGCGAAGGCGTGCTGGAGGCTCCCCGGCGCGGAACCGGCGGGAGAACCCGCCGCGGCGTGGGCGCCGGCCGTGTTCTGGGCCGGGGCGGCGCCGAGCAGGGGCAGCAGCAGGGCGGCGGAGACGAGCGTGCCGGCCGTCCGCCTCCGATGTCTGGAGCCGGGAGTGGACGTGGGGTCGGTGGCGGATCCTCGCAATGCGGCCTCCAGTGACGGACGGGCGTGGCGGGGCGGGCGGGGCCGAACTCGGACAGTGGTACCGGCTTGCCGACGATCCGTCAATGATGTCTTCAGGAGGGCGACTTCCCATGTCACGGAGGGGGCGGACGGGTTTCGCCACGGCGGTGCCCGGGCCTGCGCGGCGTCAGTGGATTACACCAGTGGCCGCACGCCGGGGGAGAGAGCGGAAGCCGCGCGGCGAGGAGCGGGAGCACGCCGAGGAGAGCCCGCGCGGTCCGGGGAGCGGGTGAGGGCGGGTGAGGGGAAAGGGTCCGTACACAGGTGAGGGGGAGACGGCCCGTACATACGAAGGTCCGCGGTGCGCCGCCGCTCTCGGCGCACCGCGGAACCGTCGTCCCCGTCAGCGAGTGCCGACCGCCGCGCGTACGGCCCGCCGGGCCAGCTGGCAGTCGTCGTGCAGCCGCCGCAGCAGCAGCCGCTGTTCCTCGCCGGACGGCGCGGCGCCCGGGTGGGCCGTACCCGGGGCCGCCGGGGCCGTGTCGTGCATCGAACGCTGGACGGCCGTCTCGTAGGTACGGATCTCCCGCGTCAGCACCAGCATGAGGTTGACCAGGAACGCGTCCCGCGAGGCGGGGCCGGCCGACTGGGCGATCTGGCTGATCTGGCGGCGGGCCATCGGGGCGTCCCCGAGGACCAGCCAGAGCGTGGCCAGGTCGTATCCCGGCAGGTACCAGCCCGCGTGCTCCCAGTCCACGAGCACCGGCCCGGCAGGGGAGAGCAGGATGTTCGACAGCAGGGCGTCGCCGTGACAGAACTGCCCCATGCCCTGGCGGCCGGACGCGTGCGCGATGCCATGCAGCAGTTTCTGCAGGTCACCCAGGTCCCGGTCGGTCAGCAGGCCCAGTTCGTGGTAGCGGGAGATGCGGGCGGCGTAGTCCAGCGGGGCGTCGAACGTGCCCGCCGGGGGGCGCCAGGCGTTCAGCCGGCAGATCGAGCCGAGCGCGGCGCGGATGTCCGCGCGGGGCGGCGCCTCCAAGGGGTGCCGCTGGAGCGCCGCCACCCGGCCGGGCATGCGCTCGATCACCAGGGTGCAGTTGTCCGGGTCCGCGGCGATCAGCCTCGGCACCCGCACCGGCGGCCGGTGCCGGACGAACGAGCGGTATGCGGCTATTTCGTGCCGGGTCCGGTCGGCCCAGGCGGGAGAATGGTCCAGGAGACACTTCGCCACGGCCGTGGTGCGCCCCGTCGTCCCGACCAGGAGCACGGACCGCCCGCTGCGGCGCAGCACCTGGACCGGAGCGAACTCCGGGCAGATGCGGTGCACCGAGGCGATCGCGGCGCGCAGCTGCGCTCCCTGCGGACCGGACAAGTCGATCCTTCCGCTGAGCGGTTGGAGTCCGCCCTGTGCCGGGATGCGCCGTGGACGGCCCGCACCCAGCACGGCTGCCGCCGGCCGCGCCGCCGGATCCAGGTACGGCGCGCCGCCCGCGGGGCGGGGACGCAGCGGCCGGGGCGGGGCGGACACGGAGGATGATGCTGCGTACATGGGAGATACAGATCCCTTCGTGTGCCTGCGGTGCCTGCCTGTAAGTCCAGCTGTGGTGCGTTGGTGCAGTGGTGGTGCTCGGGTGGAGCTGTGGAGCTGTCCTGCTGTGGAGTTGTCGCGCTCCTGTGGTGCTGTGCTCCTGTGGTGCTGTGCTGTGCTGCGGTGGTGCTGTGCCGCGGTGGCGCGGAGAGGTTCTCCGGTCCTCCGCGGTCGTTCGGCGGTCGCGTCCGGTCCGCGGTCTCCCGCGTCCCGGAGCGCCCCGCGCTCACGTCCGAGTGCTCTTGACGCATGCGCCCACCCGTCCCGGTCGCCCGGGTGCACCCTGGGGAGTGTCCTTGCGGTGACCGGGTCGGGGTGGCGCTTTCCTACCTGACACCCGGCGGCCACTGGCACACCATCTGGCGCACCCTGGCGAACCATGGCGAATAGTCGCCCGGCAACCCGCACGGGGCTACTGTCAACTCAGCCGAGAACCTGGGGGCTTGACGTGAGCGGACAACCCAACACCCGCCTGGCGGACCTGTTCGGCCTGGCCGGCTGGTCCAAGGGGGAACTGGCGAGGCTCGTCAACAAGCAGGCGGCGGCCATGGGCCACCCCCAGCTGTCGACGGACACCTCGCGGGTGCGGCGGTGGATCGACACGGGAGAGATCCCGCGCGATCCGGTGCCGCGGGTGCTGGCGGCTCTGTTCACCGAGCGTCTCGGCCGTGTCGTGACCATTGAGGACCTCGGTCTGGTACGGCACGGGCGTGCGGGGAAACGGCAGGGCGACGGGAACGAGGAACATCCCGACGGCGTGCCGTGGGCGCCCGAACGAACCGCCGCGGTCCTCACCGAATTCACGGGAATGGACCTCATGCTCAACCGACGCGGCTTGGTGGGCGCGGGCGCCGCGCTCGCCGCGGGATCCACGCTCAGCAGCGCCATGCACGACTGGCTGCACACCGACCCCACCCTGAGGGCCGACGCCCCCGTCCTCGACGACCCCCTGCACGCCGACTCCGCCGGGTTCGACCGCTATGAGGCCGCCCCCATCGGGTCGCAGGAGGTCGAGGAACTGGAGCGTTCGGTCGAGGTGTTCCGCGCCTGGGACGCCGCTCGTGGCGGCGGCCTGCAGCGCAAGGCGGTCGTGGGCCAGCTCAACGAGGTGGGCGGCATGCTCGCCTACCGCCACCCACCCCACCTCCAGCGGCGCCTGTGGGGCGTCGCGGCCAACCTCGCCGTCCTCGCCGGCTGGATGTCGCACGACGTCGGCCTGGAACCCACGGCCCAGAAGTACTTCGTCATCGCCGCCCATGCCGCCCACGAGGGCGGGGACCGGCCGCGGGCCGGCGAGGCACTGTCCCGGGCGGCCCGGCAGATGGTCCACCTCGGACGGCCCGACGACGCGCTGGACCTCATGAAGCTCGCCCAGTCCGGTTCGGGCGAGCGCCTGCAGCCGCGTACGAAGGCGATGTTCCACACCATCGAGGCCTGGGCACAGGCCTCCATGGGCAGAGGCCAGGCGATGCGCCGCACGCTCGGACAGGCGGAGGACCTCTTCGTCTCCGACCGTACGAGCACGGAGGCGCCGGACTGGATGCAGACCTTCAAGCACGAGGATCTGTACGGCATGCAGGCCCTCGCCTACCGGACGCTCGCCGAGTTCGACCCTGCGGCGGCCACGCAGGCCCAGTACTACGCGGAGAAGGCCCTGTCCCTGCGCGTCGACGGACGGGAGCGGTCGAAGATCTTCGACCATCTGTCCATGGCCTCGGCCTGTTTCATCGCCGACGACCCCGAACAGGCCGACCGCTACGCCCGGCTGGCGCTGATGTCGATGGGGTCGAACTCGTCCCGCCGCACCTGGGACCGGCTGCGGGAGATGTACCGGCTCACCGCGGAGTACTCCGGCTACCCGAAGATCCATGAGCTGCGTGAGGAGATCCGGCTCGCGCTGCCCAAGCCCAGGAGCAAGGGGGACAGCGGAGTGCCGGCATAGGGCGGTCCCGCGCCGTCACGGCCACCGCCCGGTGCGGTGCGCTTCAGCCGGTGACCTTCGCGACGAGCACACAGGCGGCGTCCACACGTTCTGTCCCGCCGAACTCCTCGACCACCGTGCGTAAACCGTCCTGTGCGGTGGACGTGCGCGTGAAACGTGGGGCGAGGCCGAGCAGTCGGTCCATCACCGTGGTCCCGGGGTGCCCGGAGAGCAGCCCGTCGGTGTGGAGGAGGAGCAGATCGCCCGGCTCCAGGGTCACTTCGGCCTGCCCGTACGCGGCGTTCGGGGTGACGCCGAGCGGTGCGCCGTCCGGTGCCTGCAGGACGCGCCCCGTCCCGTCGCGGAACAGCAGCGGGGCGGGGTGTCCCGCGCGCGCCCACACCAGGGTGCGGGTCTCGGGCCGGTAGTGGCAGCACAGGGCGCTGCCGAGGGCGGGCTGCGCGGCGGTGTCGAGCAACTGGCTCAGCAGGGACAGCAGACGGCCGGGAGAGGTGCCGGCCATCGCCATGCCGCGCACCGCGCCCAGCACCATCGCCATGCCCGAAGTGGCGGCCACCCCCTGCCCGGTGAGATCACCGACGCTGAGCAGGGTCGTGTCGTCGCCCAGTTCGAGCGCGTCGTACCACTCACCCCCGATGAGCCCGGGAGTCGCGGCCGGCAGGTGGCGGGCGGCGAGGTCCAGCGCGCGCGGCCCCCCGTGGGGCAGACGCAGGGAACCGGTCCAGGCCGGCAACACCGCTTCCTGCACCTCGGCGGCGAGCCGCCGCTCGGTGCGGTCCTGGCGGCGGTGGCGCCGTACCGAGTCGCTGCTCTCGAGCACGGTCCGCCGGTGCAGGCGCAGTTCGCTGACGTCCCGCAGCACCGCCCACATCGAGGCGGTGCTGCCGTCCTCGCCCAGGACGGGCTCGCCCATCATGTGCACGGTCCGTACGGAGGTGTCGGGCCGGACGACCCGGAACTCGCCGTCGATGGACCTGGCGTCCACCAGGCAGTCGGTGACCATCGAGGTGAGCTTGGGCCGGTCCTCCTCCACGACCAGGGCCGGGAGTTCGTCCAGGGTGAGCGCGGGCGAGGCCGGCTCCAGACCCAGGATCCGGTACAACTCCCCGGACCAGCTGGCCTCGTCCGTGAGCAGGTTCCACTCCGCGCTGCCGACCCGGCTGAGCAGGGACTCGTGCCGCGGCCCCTCCGGCCCGGCCGACGGAGCGGACACCGTGTCGGGCGCGTCGGTCGTATTGCCGGTGTCCGCCGCTGCCTGGTCGGCCGTGTCCGTGGTGGTCCCTGTCGGTGCCGGACCGTCGCGGAGCTGCGCCAAGTGGGCGTCCAGGTCGTCGAGCTGGTGCAGCGCCAGGTCGCACAGGGCGCGCTGCCAGCGATCCTCCGGGTCCGATCCGCCGCTCCTCGCGTCCCGTCGTACGGCGTCCACATCGCCCTTGAGCCGCCGGGTCTGCGAGATCAACGCCTCGACCGCGCCGCGCCCCGGCGGCTGGGCGGCTGGGCGGTCCGCGGAGACAGGGGACGGCATGAAGCACTCCGATGGGGAACGGTACGACGGGCGGGAGGGACGGAGGACCGTTACGACTGTGGCACAGCCCGCGACGCCTCGTAAGGGATTTGGCAACACACGATACGGTGGTGCTTAAGGCATATGCCAGAGTCTTTCCGGCGTGGTCCGCGCACGATCGGTGCGTACGCACGGCGCCGGTCAAGGCGTAGGAGACGTACGGGACTTGACCCATTCGACGGTGTTTCGGCGTGCTGTCCGGGCGGGTGTTCGACGCTCACCTGTTCTCTGGCGGTGAGGACCGGCCGACGCGCGTCAACTCTGTCCGGATCACACGTCCTCGAAGAGGCCTTTGAGGACTCCTTATAGGCATGGACATCCTCATCGAGCAGTCGGCCCGGGCCCACCTCCTCACCGTCGAGGACCGCGAGGTCCCGGTGCCGGTGATCCTGCGCTACACCGCCGCCGACCCCCTGGCCGTCTTCGTGGACTTCCCGCCCGAGGCCACGCTCGAAGGCGGCGAGGTCACCTGGACCTTCGCGCGCTCCCTGCTGGACCAGGGCCTGCGCACCCCGGCCGGCTGCGGTGACGTACGGATCTGGCCGTTCGGCCGCACCCGTACGGTCGTGGAGTTCCACGCGCCGGGCGGCCTCGCGATGCTCCGGTTCCCCACCTCGGCACTGCGCCGGTTCCTGCTGTGCACCTACGCGGTGGTCGGGGCGGGGAGCGAGGACGTGACGGGGGCCCTGGAGCAGGGGCTGAGCGCCCTGTTCGGCGGGGTGTGAGCCCCGCCGGTGCCGGGCCGCCGGCGCCGACCGGGACCGCCCGGCCGGCCGAGGGCGCCCCGTCACGCGCGGGCACCTCACCGGCCGGGACCGGCGGACCGGTCCGGGCGGATGCAGCGGCTGGGTTCGGCGTTCCGGTCCGGACGGCGTCAGCGGCCGGGTTCGGTGTACAGCTCAGGGCGGGAGGCGAGTTCGACGGGCACCCTGCCGCCGTTCTCCAGTGAGCGGACCCCCGCCTCGGCGACCACGGAGGCGGCGTATCCGTCCCACACGGTCGGACCGGTCACCTCGCCGCGCCGGGTCGCGTCGACCCAGGCCTGGACCTCCCGGTCGTAGGCGTCGGCGAACCGGACGAGATAGTCCTGTGCCACCTCCTGGGCCGCGCCGCCCCGGGCGGTGACGACCATGGTGTGCTCGTCCCCGATCCGGGCGCTTCCCGCCTCGCACACCGCCTCGCAGCGCACCTGGTATCCGAAACCGCAGTTGACGAACACCTCCACGTCGACCAGCGCGCCCCGCTCGGTCTCGAAGAGCGCGAACTGCGGGTCGGACAGCCCCTGCGGCGCCCCCGCCGAGGACGCCGGGCGGACGACCGTGACCGCCGTCAGTTCCTGCCCCAGCAGCCAGCGTGCCGCGTCGATCTCGTGCGAGACGGAGCTGTTGATCAGCATGGCGCTGGTGAAACCGGCCGGTGAGGAGACGTTGCGGTGGACGCAGTGCAGCATCAGCGGACGGCCCAGGCTGCCGTCGTCCAGCAGGGACTTCAGCCGTCGGTACCCCGCGTCGAACCGCCGCATGAACCCGATCTGCGCCAGTCGGCGCCCGAGGCGGGCCTCCGCCTCCACGATCCGGAGCGCACCGGCCGAGTCCGGCACCATGGGCTTCTCGCACAGCACCGGCAGACCACGCGCGAAGGCCGCGAGCAGCGCCTCCTCGTGCGCGGGACCGGGAGACGCGATCAGTACGGCCGCCACCCCGGGCGCGTCGAGCGCGGCCAGCGGATCCGTATGGACGCTCACCCCGTCGCGCCCCGCCGACGCCGCCTTCGCCCGGTCGACGTCGGGATCGGCGACGGCCGCCACCCTCGCGCCGCTCACCACTTCGTCGAGTCGCCTTATGTGGTCGGCGCCCATGTGTCCGGCACCCAGTACCGCCACACCCAGCAGGTCACCCATCGGTGCTCCCTTCCGCTTGACCGCAGTGTGTCGCAGATCTTGTGCGGCATGTGGGCGGAGGTGGAGGCGCAGCCACAGGCTGAGCAGGAGAGGCCGGCCGGCCACCGGCGCCACGGTGCCCCCGCCGCAAACGTGCCGCGAACACGCCCCGGTCCCGCCCGGGGCACACACGCCACCCTCTTGGACAAGTCTTTGCCCATGGCGGATTCCCGTCCCTCCGACCCCGTGTCCGGCAGATACGCGGCTGACGCGCGGGCAAAGTCCGGCCGAAACCGTGGGGGAGCGGGCGGCTCCCGTGTTACGGCCGCGTTGACCGCGGAGCCCGGAAGACGGACGCTCGATGTATAGGTGCTCGATACAACTGGTTCGGCGGCCGTCCGGTGCCCATCCCCGAAAGCGCAGGTGAGAGAGGGCCCGGAGACCTGCCGGAGGCAGGAGGCAGCGCATGTGCGGCATCACCGGATGGGTTTCCTACGACCGCGACCTCGCCGCCGAGGCCACGGTATTGGATGCGATGACCGAGACGATGGCCTGCCGGGGCCCGGACGACCGCGGCACCTGGGCCGAGGGCCCCGCCGCCCTCGGACACCGCCGGCTCGCCGTCATCGACCTCCCGGGCGGCCGGCAGCCGATGTCCGCCCGGACCCCCGGCGGAACGGTCGCCCTGGTCTACTCCGGGGAGGCGTACAACTTCACCGAGCTCCGACGTGAACTCGCCGACCGGGGTCACCGATTCACCACCGACTCCGACACGGAGGTGGTCCTGCGCGGCTACCTGGAGTGGGGTGACACCGTCGCCGAGCGGCTGAACGGCATGTACGCCTTCGCCGTGTGGGACGGCCGGCACGACAAGCTCGTGATGATCCGCGACCGCATGGGCATCAAGCCCTTCTACTACCACCGGACCCCGGACGGCGTCCTGTTCGGCTCCGAGCCCAAGGCGATCCTCGCCAACCCGCTCGCCCGCCCCCGTGTCACCCAGGACGGCCTGCGCGAGCTGTTCACCATGATCAAGACACCGGGTCACGCCGTGTGGGACGGCATGCGCGAAGTCGAACCGGGGACCGTCGTGACCGTCGACCGCTCCGGGCCGAGCACCCGCGTCTACTGGCGGCTGGAGACCCGCGAGCACACCGACGACCGCGACACCACCATCGCCACCGTGCGGGACCTCCTCGATGACATCGTGCGCCGGCAGCTCGTCGCCGACGTCCCGCGCTGCACGCTGCTCTCCGGCGGCCTCGACTCCTCCGCCATGACCGCGCTCGCGGCCCGGCAGCTCGCCGAACGGGGCGAGAAGGTGCGCAGCTTCGCCGTCGACTTCGCCGGCCAGAGCGACCATTTCGTCCCCGACGAACTGCGCGGCACCCCCGACACGCCGTTCGTCCACGACGTGGCCCGGCACGCCGCCACCGACCACCAGGACATCGTCCTCGACGCCGAGACCCTCGCCGATCCCGCCGTCCGGCGGCAGGTCGTCCGCGCCCGTGACCTGCCGTCCGGATTCGGCGACATGGACGCCTCCCTGCTGCTGCTCTTCCGCGCCATCCGCGACCAGTCCACGGTCGCCCTGTCCGGCGAGTCGGCCGACGAGGTCTTCGGCGGCTACCTCCAGTTCTTCGACGAGGACGCCCGCACCGCCGACACCTTCCCCTGGCTGGTGCGCGCCCGCCGGCACTTCGGAGAGGACGCCGGCGTCCTGCGGCCCGACCTGGCCGAGTCCCTCGACCTGGAGGCGTACATCGCCGACAGCCACCGCACCGCCGTCGCCGAGGTGCGCCGCCTGGACGGCGAGAGCGACTTCGAGTACCGCATGCGGCGGATGTGCCATCTGCACCTGACCCGCTTCGTCCGCGTCCTGCTCGACCGCAAGGACCGGATGAGCATGGCCGTCGGGCTGGAGGTCCGGGTGCCGTTCTGCGACCACCGGCTGGTGGAGTACGTGTACAACACCCCCTGGGCGCTGAAGTCCTTCGACGGCAGGGAGAAGAGCCTGCTGCGCGAGGCCACCGCCGACGTTCTGCCGCGCTCCGTCTACGACCGGGTCAAGAGCCCGTACCCCTCGACGCAGGACCCGCTGTACGCCCGGGCCCTGCAGCAGCAGGTGAAGGACCTCCTCGCCCAGCCCTCCCACGCCGTCTTCGGGCTGGTCGACCGGGAGAGGCTCCGGGCGGCCGCGGACGACGGGGCGGCGCTCGGCGGCCAGGCTGCCCGGCGCGGCCTGGAACGCGCCCTCGACCTCGCCCACTGGCTGGACCTCTACTCCCCGGAGCTGGTCCTCGGCTGAGCCCCGGGCACCCGGTCCGCGGCGGCCGCGGTCGGCTGCCACCAGGTGGTCACCGGCTCCCAGACCCGGACGTCCGCGCCGGTCCCCAGCCGCGCGGCGGTGAACGTCCGGCCCCACTGCGACGCCGACGCGGCCACCGTGACCGCGTCCACCCGGCGGGCCTCGGGGTCCGCCGGGTCGGCGATGGTACGGACATCCGCGTGGGCCGTCGCCCCCGACGCGAGCCGGTACGCGCCGCCCCGGGTCTCCGGTACCGGCAGCGCGGCGCCGTCCAGATCGCCGAAGGTGACCGTGGGGAAGCGGTCGACGGCGCAGGCGGCGCCCCGGTTGGTGACACTGACGCGGATCACGGACGGGGCGTCCGGCACGGCCTTCGCCCGCAGCGTCAGCGCCCCCTCCGCGCACCGCGCGACCCGGGGGAGGTGCTCCGCGGCGGCGGACCGGGGGAGGTGGGACGGGGCGGCCCGGCCCTCGGGCGCGGTGAGCAGCAGAACCGCGGCCGCGGAGAGGACGGCGGGTACGGCGTGGGCGGCGCGCAGACGCATGGCGCATTCCCCCTGATCACGGGCGGGTACGGGTACGGGGTGCCGGAGCACGCCCACCTGGTGGGACGCGGGGCCCGGCCGCGGGGTTGTACCGGGATCTCCGTCATCACCCGTTCGTGTGGCGGCCGGGCTCAGTCGACGGCCTCGGTGCCGGAGCTCCAGCCGGTGTTCTGCGTCAGGCAGGAACTGCCGCTGGGCGGCAGGTAGCCGTACAGCAGGAAGTCGTCGATCTTGCGGTGCACACACCGGGACGAGGTGTAGCCGGTGTGCCCGTCGCCCTTGTTGTCGAGGACCACGGCGGAGGGGCCGAGCCGCGCGGCCGTCTCCACGGTCCACCGGTACGGCGTCGCGGGGTCCCCGCGCGTGCCCACCAGCAGCATCTTCGCCGAGTGGACGTCCTTGACCTGATCGCGGATGTAGTCCGTGCCCCGTGGGCGGCTGTAGCACATGAGCAGCTGCGTCAGCCGGTAGCGGCCGAAGACCGGGGACGCCTCCGCGTAGGCGGCGCCGAGCGTCTTGAGGTCCTTGCCTATCTGCGCGGCGGTGGGCCGGTCGGGGTCGTCGGCGCAGTTGATCGCCATCAGGGCGGCGGGAAGGTTGTCGGTCGGTACGTCCTGCGCGTCGACCAGTCCGCCGTTCTTCGCGCTGTGACGGTCGTTCTTCGCTCCGTCGCCGGCCTTCGCGCCCGGGCTGTCCTCCTTCGTGCCGCCGCTGTCGCCCCGGGCGCCGGGCGCGGTGGCGCGGAACGGCAGTGAGACGCCGCCGGTGGCGAAGTTGAACACGCCCTGGATGTCGCCGTCCTGGGTCAGGGAGGCCAGGGCGCGTTCCAGGGAGGGCCACAGCTGCTTGCTGTACAGCGCCTGGCCGATCGCGCCCACGAGGTCCTGGCCGGAGAAGGAGCCGCCGAAGGGGTTCGGCACGGGATCCGCGTCCAGTGAGTGCACCACCTGCGCCACCTGGTCCCCGGCGGTCCGCCGGTCCTGGCCGAACGGGCAGGCGATGTCCGTCGTGCACCAGCTCAGGAAGTCGTCCAGCGCCGTCTGCTGTCCTTGCACGCCGGCCAGCCCCTGCTCGGCCAGCGACTCGGTCAGGGTGTCCACCCCGTCGAGTGCCATCCGGCCGACGTCGTGCGGGAACCGGGCGGCGTAGACCGCACCGAGCCGCGAGCCGTACGAGAACCCCAGGTAGTTCAGCTTCCTGTCGCCGAGGGCCTGGCGTACGACGTCCAGGTCGCGGGCGGTGTCGACCGTGCCGATGTGCTGCAGGACCGGTCCCGAGTACCGGGTGCACAGGGTCACGGACTTCCGTAGCTGCGACAGCATCACCTGCGGGCGGGCCGTGTCCACCTCTCCCGCCGCCGCGGCCGCGTCCTCCCCCTCGCCGCAGCTGACGGGGGAGGAACGGCCGACGCCGCGCGGATCGAACGAGACCACGTCGTAGCCGTTGGTCAGGTCCATGAAGTCCTTGCCCTGCTCGGCGAGCTGGCTCACGCCCGGCGCGCCCGGGCCGCCGAAGTTGAGCACCACCGATCCGCGGGAGGGGCCGGTCGCCCGGTAGCGGGCCAGCGCCAGATCGAGCGTGCCCGCGCCGGGCCGCGCGTAGTCGAGCGGAACGGTGACCTTCCCGCACTGCATGTCGTCGGGCGCCTTCGGATCCGTACAGGCGGCCCACGTCACCTTCTGCCGGTAGAACCGGGACAGGCCGGGGTCCGCCGGGCCGGCGGCGGCCACGGGCAGCCCCGCCCCGAGAAGGGCGAGGGCGAGCACTCCGGCGCCGGCGCCGCGCCGCGCGACGGGCCGTGAGGACAGCTTGGCCAGCATCGATCGCCTCCCGGGGCGCATCCGAGGTGGACCGGGGCCGGCGCCCCCCTCACCATAAGCGGGCGCTTCGAGGCCCGCCTCCCGGCGGGCGGGGCGGCCGGAGGTGCCGTACGCTCCGCCGCCCGCCGCCGATCGGCGCGGACATGTTCGGTCGACGACCGATCGATGTCTTCACGAGTGATTCGAATATGTAGGTCACTCATGGGAGTGAATGGCCGTTTGGCCATAACTCGGATGGTTCGCCTGCGTTTTATGTGGTGCGGGTGACTGCTCGCTTCATGAGACGCGGGTACGTTCCCGCGATGATCACGGAAGGCAGGAAGCTATGAGACGGGCTACCCGAAACGGTGTGATGGCTGTCGCCGCCTCTGGGGCGATGGCCATGGCGCTGCCGGTGTCCGCCGCTCTCGCGGCCGACGGGGCCTCCGCCGACGGCACCGCGGCCGGCTCGCCCGGGGTGATTTCCGGCAACACCGTGCAGCTCCCGGTCCATGTGCCGGTGAACGTGTGCGGCAACACCGTCGACGTGGTCGGGCTGCTCAACCCGGCCATGGGCAACAAGTGCGCCAACGGCGGCGGCGGTGCCGGCACGGGCACCGGCGCGTCCTCCACGTCCGGGGGCGCGACCGCGACGAGCAGCACGAACGACTCGCCCGGAGTGGTCTCCGGCAACGGGATCCAGCTCCCGGTCCACCTGCCGGTGAACCTCAGCGGCAACAGCGTCGACGTGGTCGGGGTGGGCAACCCGGTCTTCGGCAACTCCTCCGTCAACGGGTCGGCCGAGACGCCGCCCGCTCCGGAGCCCGAGACCCTGGCCCCGCCGCGGTCCGTCCCGGTCAAGGCCCACCCGGCCCCGCTCCCGCCGCAGCCCGCGGCGCCGGAACCCATGGGTGCCCTCGCCCACACCGGTGCGGACCTGACGGCTCCCGCCCTGGCCGGCGGTGCCGCGCTCATCGCCACGGGCGTCGTGCTGTTCCGCCGTTTCCGCCCGGGCAGCGACAGCTGACCCATGGCACCCCATGGCCCCACCGGACGCCGGCCCGGTGGGGCTCCGCCATGCCAGAGGCCGCACTCTCCGGAGTCGAACGGCTTTGACGGCAGGGAGGATTGACGCTCCGCCGGGCCGACCCGGCATGGCGGGGGCGCCGGTGGATCGGGAAGGATGATCAGGGCGCGGTGACGACCGCCGCGCCGGACCCAGCCCGAACCACACGGAACACGGAGTGAACCGATGACGTCAGCGGCCCCGCAGGATCTCGTCGTCACGCAGGCCACCCCCGCCGACTGGCCGCTGATCAGCGGATGGGCGGCGGAGGAGGGCTGGAACCCCGGGCTGTCCGACGGTCCCGCCTTCTTCGCCCAGGACCCCGGAGGATTCTTCCTCGGCCGGGTCGACGGTGAGCCGGCCTCCGCCATCTCGGTGGTGAACTACGGCTCCGACTACGCCTTCCTCGGCTGCTACCTGGTCCGTCACGACCTGCGCGGCAACGGCCACGGGTTCGCCACCTGGAAGACCGCTCTGGCCCATGCGGGCAACCGGACCGTCGGCCTCGACGGCGTCGTCGCCCAGCAGGACAACTACCGCCAGTCCGGCTTCACGCTCGCCCACCGCACCATCCGCTTCACCGGCGCCGCCCCCGAGAGCGACGCACCCACCGGGGTCCGCGCCGCGGGCCCCGACGACCTCGCCGCCATCACGGCCTACGACAGCGCCTGCTTCCCGGCCGACCGCCCGCGCTTCCTCGGCCAGTGGCTGACCGCCCCCGCCCACCGCTCCTTCGTCCGCCACGACGGCGGCCGTCTCACCGGCTACGGCGTGATCCGCCCCGGACGCGACACCCTGCGCGTCGGCCCGCTGTTCGCGGACACCGCCGACGACGCCCGCGCCCTGTTCGCCGCGCTCACGGCGGGCATCGCGGGGCGTGAGATCGCCCTCGACATACCCGAACCGAACACGGCGGGTGTCGCGCTGGCCGAGGAGGCCGGGCTCAGCCCGTCGTTCGAGACCGCCCGCATGTACACCGGCCCGGTGCGGGAGCACGCCGCCGAGCGGGTGTTCGGCGTGACGACACTCGAACTGGGCTGACGCCTGCGGCGGCCGCCGGTCCCGCCACGCCCGGCGGCCGCGTTCCCGGGAGCCTGAACGCGGGCGTGCGGTAATCCGGTTGCCCCGCCGGGACACGGGATGCTGGAGTGGTGCCATGGACTCTGCCGCGGTGCTGGCCCGCTACGACCGGGAGGCCCGCGAGGGCGCCCTGCCCGACGGACCCGGGGCCCGGGTCGAACGGGCCGGCGGCGTGGTGCGCCAGGTGGCCGACGCGCAGGGCTGGAACGGCGTCGTGTGGAGCGGCCTCGACGACTCGGACGCGGACCGCGTGATCGGTGAGCAGATCGCCTGCTTCACCGCACTGGGCAGGGACTTCGAGTGGAAGGTCTACGGCCATGACCGGCCGGAGGATCTCGGATCCCGGCTCACCGCCGCCGGCTTCCGGGCCGGGCCCGCGGAGACGCTGATGGTCGCCGAGGTGGCGGCTCTGGCGCTGGACGCCGAACCGCCCCCGGGCGTCCGTCTCGTGCCGGTGACCGACCGGACCGGTGCCGCACTCGCCGTCGACGCCTACGAGCGGGCCTTCGGCGCGGACGGCACCGTGCTCCGCCACCGCCTGCTGGGGCGGCTGGACGCCGAACCCGGCACGGTCGTCGCGGTGATCGCGCTGGCCGGAGACGAACCGGTCGCGGTGGCCCGGCTGGAGACGGTCCCGGGGACCGTCTTCGCGGGCCTGTGGGGCGGCGGCACCGTCACCGCGTGGCGCGGCCGGGGCGTCTACCGTGCCCTGGTCGCCCATCGCGCCCGTGTCGCCGCCGCACAGGGCTGTCGCTATCTGCAGGTGGACGCGTTGCCCACGAGCCGCCCGATCCTGGAACGGCTGGGCTTCCACGCACTGACCACCACGACCCCGTATCTGTACGGAGTCTGACCGTCAGCGGCGGCCCCGGGACCGGTCCAGGGCGGCTATGCCGAGTGCCGCCAGCGCGATCTGGATGAACCACTCGATCCAGTCGGGCCCCTTGGTGTCGGCGACCCCGAACGCGGCGGCCACCGCCGAGCCCAGCAGCGCGGCCACGATGCCGACGACGATGGTCAGCAGCACGCCGATGTGCTGTCGGCCGGGCACGACGAGACGGCCCAGCACGCCGACGACCAGACCGATGACCACGGCGCTGATGATGCCTGAGACTTCCATCTCCACCCCTTCGGGTCCCGTCCCTCATTTGACTGCCATGTGCCCGCTGTAAGCGGAGTCAGTCCCCTTCTGTTATTGCCCCGTCTTTCTGTTCACCGCATGGTCATGCCATGTACCTTTCAACCGTTCGACGCGTGTAGAAGGCTCAACCAGGTTCTACGCGCGCAGACTTGGCGCCCCCACTGCCTCTCCCCACTCCCCATGGAGGTTCGCCGGATGCCCGCATCCACGAGGTTCCGCCGCAGATTCGGCACCGCACTGGCCGGACTCGGCCTGTTCGTCGCCTCCGCCGCCCTTCAGGTCGGCGCCGGCGCGGCCCCCGCCCACGCGGCCACCACGCACCGGATCCTGTTCGACAACGCCCACGCCGAGACGGCGGGCAACGCCGACTGGATCATCTCCACCAGCCAGCCCGACCCGCTCGGACAGAACGCCTCGCCGTCGGCGGAGACCGACTGGACCGGCGCCCTGTCGTCCTGGGGTGTCGCGCTGCAGAAGGCGGGCGGCTACAGCCTGAAGACGCTGCCCACGGGATCCGCCCTCGCCTACGGCGGCGGCTCGGCCACCGATCTGTCGAACTTCGACACGCTGGTGCTGCCCGAGCCCAACACGCTGTTCACGGCCGCCGAGAAGACGGCGATCATGAACTTCGTGAAGAACGGCGGCGGCCTGTTCATGATCTCCGACCACACCGGCTCCGACCGCAACAACGACGGCGCCGACGCGGTCAAGATCCTGAACGACCTGATGACGAACAACAGCGTCGACTCCACCGACCCGTTCGGCTTCTCCATCGACTCGCTGAACATCGACTCCGACTACCCGCCGGCGATCGGCGACAGCACCGACCCCGTGCTGCACGGCGCCTTCGGCAACGTCACCAAGAGCCTCATCGCCAACGGCACGACCGCCACGCTCAAGCCCGCGGACAACCCGGCCGTCAAGGGCCTCGTCTACCACACCGGTTCCTCCGGCAACACCGGCGCCTTCTTCCTCACCTCCGCCTTCGGCAGCGGCCGCGTCGCCTTCTGGGGCGACAGCTCTCCCGTCGACGACGGCACGGGCCAGTCGGGCAACACCCTCTACGACGGCTGGCACGACACCGGGGCGACCAACGCGGCCCTCGCCCTCAACGCGACCGCCTGGCTGGCCGGTTCCGGCACCACGGGCGGTGGCGGCGGAGGCACCTGCACCGCCTCCCAGCTGCTGGCCAACCCGGGCTTCGAGTCCGGGGCCACCTCCTGGACGGCGTCCAGCGGAGTCGTCACCAACGACACCGGCGAGGCCGCCCGCACCGGCTCCTACAAGGCGTGGCTGAACGGCTACGGCGCCGCCCACACCGACACACTCGCCCAGACGGTCACCATCCCGGCCGGCTGCACCAACGCCACGCTGAGCTTCTGGCTGCACATCGACACCGCCGAGACCACCACGTCCACGGCCTACGACACCATCAAGGCACAGGTGCTGAACAGCGGCGGCACGGTGCTGTCGACGCTCGCCACGTACTCCAACCTGAACGCAGGGAGCGGTTACACCCAGCGCAGCTTCGACCTCGGCGCCTACGCCGGGCAGACGGTGACCCTCAAGTTCACCGGCACCGAGGGATCCACCCTGCAGACCTCGTTCGTCGTCGACGACACGTCACTCGCCGTGAGCTGACGGACCGGGGGCCCGGCCGTGGTGCCGGGCCCCCGCGGTCATCCCGCCGGGACCGTCTGTTCCGGCGTGTTCCAGCCGGACACCCGCACGCGCGGCGCCGAGCCGCGCAGATCTGACGTGCGGTAGGTGGCGGTCAGCGTCACCGACTCACCCGGCCACAGGCCCACTTCGTTGTCCGACCAGCGCACCGGCAGCACCGGCCGGCCCTGCGCGTCGACCAGATGGACGTCGGTGAACAGCGAAGGCGTCGTGCCCGTACCGGAGTTGCGCACCGTCACGGTCGTCGTCGACGTGTCGCCTGTGGTCACGGTCGACGCCGCCGCCGTCACCGGCACCCTCGCCATCGAGGAGAGGCCCTTCAGATCGGCGTAGGACGTCGTCGGCGTGTAGTACCAGTCGGTGTGCGCCCAGTCGAGCGTGTCGGGCTTGCCGGAGAGCCAGTACACGTTCCGGCTCACCTCCTTGCCGGCCGCGTCGGTGAGGACCAGCCGCAGCAGGTAGGTCGAGGGCAGTCCGCTCACCGAGGACGGCAGGGTCAGCGCGGTGCCGTGGGCGCCACCGCCGCCGACGGCGAGGCCGGTGACGGTCCGGTCGTACCTCTGGGTGCCGTCCGGGTCGAACAGCGTCGCCCGGGCGGTGAGTCCGGAGGCCGGGCCGTCCTGGTTGTTCACGACGGCGACCGTGCGGTCGTCGTAGGAGTACTGGACGTGCAGCGGCTCGTTCGCCTTCTTGGCGCCGAAGTAGGCGCCGCCCTGGTCGAGATAGCGGTCCATCAGCTGCCAGTGCAGGGACGTCCAGCCGCTGTTGAACATCCAGTAGACGACCCCGGTGGACGGCTTCGAGGCGTCCGTCGCGTTGCGGGAGTAGGCCTCGTACTGGGCGCGGACGTTCTCGTACTGGGCCAGCTGGGCCTTGCGCACGTAGTCGTCCAGACCCGTCGGGGCGCCGTAACGGCCGGTGAGCGCGGCGTCGTAGAGCTTCAGGGTGTTGAACGTGGGTGACGGGGAGCGGTGGTACTGCTGGGCCTCGGGGTTCTTCCAGAGGGTGTCGAGCTCGGCGGGCGTCATCATGCGGCGCAGGGTGTCGAGCGTGGGGATGTCGGGTCCCGCGCTGGTCTCGGAGTTGAAGCCCGTCGCGCCGCCCTCGCGCTTGGCGTACCAGTAGCCGGGCGGCACCCAGTCGTAGGGGCCGGTCATCTTCATCCCCGAACTTCCCAGCTGGGGTGAGGACTTGTCGGAGGCCGCGGGCACGACGGGGAGCGTCCAGTCGGCTGCCTTCAGGGCGTC
Organism: Streptomyces sp. NPDC090108; assembly: GCF_044747185.1. Taxonomy (NCBI): domain Bacteria; kingdom Bacillati; phylum Actinomycetota; class Actinomycetes; order Kitasatosporales; family Streptomycetaceae; genus Streptomyces; species Streptomyces sp. NPDC090108. The sequence goes on along the minus strand of NZ_JBIVDQ010000003.1, from coordinate 394,559 downwards.
CAGGTAGTTCTTCTCGATCGTCGCGTCGGGTGCGAAGTCGCTGCCGACGAGGAAGGAGATCACGCTCGGGTGATCACGCAGCCGGGCGGCCTCGGCGGCCATGGAGGCCTTCGCCACCGGATAGTCGGCGGCGGTCCATGTCTCCCCGGCCTCCGTGCCGTTGACCTGGCCCTCCCACTTGTCGCAGCACTCCCAGCCCGGCAGTGTCAGCACGCCGAGGCGGTCCGCGAGGTCGAAGAACTCGTCCGGTTCGAGGTGGCCCTCCAGGCGGATCGTGTTCAGCCCGAGGTCCACGGCGTACTTGAGCCGGTCCTCCGCGTAACCGCGGTCCCAGCGCAGGAACTCGTCCGGGGACCAGCCGCCGCCCTTGATCAGCAGCCTGCGGCCGTTGATCCGGTACGTGCGGGCGCCGTCGGCGTTCAGCGGCGCCTGGACGTCGCGGATGCCGAAGGTCTCGCGGGCGGTGTCCGAGGTGGCGCCGGCCACGGCGACGGCCAGGTCCAGGTCGTACAGGGGCTGACCGCCCATGCCGGCCGGCCACCACACCTTCGGCGAGTCCAGCCGCAGGCCGGGGGTGTCGGCGGGGGAGAAGGAGACGGTCCGGGACTCGTGCGCGGCGAGCGGCACGGACCGGGTGAAGCGGGTTCCCGCCACACTGCCGGACACCTCGGCCGTGACCGCCGCGGCGCTGTCGTTGCGGACCTGCGCCCTGACCGTCAGGTCGGCCGTGGCCAGCGACGGCACGGCGAGGGCGGTCACCACGTGCGCGTCGCGCAGGACCACCGGGCCGTCGCGCCGGATCAGCACGTCGCGGACCAGGCCCATGTTCCGGTCGGGCGGCGGCTGGAGCCAGTCCAGCCAGCTCATGGTGAGGTTCTTCAGCGGCTCGTTCGGCTGGACCCGGAAGGCCACCGTGTTCGTGCCGGGCTTCACCAGCGAGGTGATGTCGATCTCGTGGCGCGGATAGACGCCGGTCACGTCGGCGGCCTTCGCCACCTGCCGGCCGTTGACGTACACGTCCGCCGCCGAGATCACACCGCTGAAGTCGAGACGGGTGTTCCGGCCGGTGTCGTCCACGGTGAAGTCGGAGCGGTACCACCAGGGGACCTGGAAGTCGGCGCGCGGGATCCGCTGCTGGTCGGTCGAGTGGAAGGGGTCCGGGTACACGCCGTCGGCCAGCAGCGCCGCGAGGACCGTGGAGCGCGGCCCCGCCGGGTACCAGCCCGTCGCCGGATAGCCGGGGGAGGAGACGGCGGCCGCCGGGTCGCCCACCTTCGCCGAGGACTGGATCGCGAACCCGGCCAGCGGCGTGACGGAGCCGGCCGACGACGGCACGCGGGTCACCGCGGCGTGGCCGCGCGCCGCGGTGGTGCGCGGGTGAGGCGGAGTGCGGTCGACGGCCGCCCTCGCCTGTCCGTGCGGCGCGGCCCCGCGAGGTGCCTCCCGGTCCCGGGGGTCGGCCCAGGCGGTGGTCGTGAGCGTGCCGATCAGGCCGACGAGCGCGGCTGCGGTGACGAGCCGGTGGCCGGGGGCGGGGCGAGGGGACACGATGAGCTCCAGCCTCGTAAAGTTAGGAAACTTTACTAACCCGCGTCAACGTAGGGGGACGGCGAAGCCGTGTCAACGATCCGGGCCGAGCGCCACCTTGACGACGGGTGAGACCGCGCCGGCCCAGGCCGCCACGTCCGCGCCCCCGCTCGGCGGCGTCCGCCGGGACTCCGGCCGGGACCGCGACCTGCTCGGTTCGTGGCCGCCAGGGGGCGCGGCGGTGGCCGCCGGGCCGCTCAGCCCTCGCCCGTCCGGCGGGCGAAGACCAGGTCCCGGGCGGTGCCCAGTGCCGTGGCCACCGCGCCCAGGAGCACCGCGTCCTCGCCGAGCCGGCTCGGGGCGATCGCCGGGCGCAGCGGCGTGAGCGTGCGCAGGTGCGCGCGGACCGGACCGAGCAGCAGGTCGACGCTGTGGCCGACACCGCCGCCGAGCACCACCAAATCCGGGTCCAGGACGGCGGCGGCCGCCGCCACCGTGTGCGCGATCCGCTCGCCCTCCAGCTCCACCGCCCGCACCGCGGCCGGGTCGCCCCGCCGGGCCGCGTCGAACACCGCCTTCGCGGTCAGCTGCCCGCTCATCCCGAAGTGCCGGGCCGCCTCCACGACGGCCACCCCCGACACCGCGTCCTCCAGCCGCTCGGGCCGCTGCGGACCGGGCTCCCGCGCCCCCGGCCGCAGCCCCGGCCAGGGCAGGAACCCGATCTCCCCGGCCAGCCCGTGCGCCCCCGTGAACAGCCGCCCCTCGCTGACCACGCCCATCCCCAGGCCGGTCCCGATCAGGATGTAGGCGAAGAGCCGGCTGCCGGCGCCGACGCCGTACGTGTACTCGCCGAGCGCCGCCAGGTTGGCGTCGTTGTGCACCTCCAGCGGCACCCCGAGCTCCTCGCGCATCCGGTCGAACAGCCCCGCGCGGCCCCAGCCCGGCAGATGCATCGCGTACCGCACCCGGCGGCGCTCCTCGTCGTACACGCCGGGCGTGCCGGCCACGCCGTGCACCACCTCCGCCGGGTCCACCCCCGAATCGCCGACGACCCGGCGGGCGGTGCCCACCACCAGGTCGGCCAGCGCGGCGGAGGTGCGGGCGCGGTTGCGCACGTCGGAGCGGGCGGCCACCGTGCCGTCCAGGCCGGCGACCGCCACCCGCAGCCAGCCGCGGCCGATGTCCACGCCGAGGACGTACCCGGCGGCCGGGTCCGGGGCGTAGAGCACCGCGGTCCGGCCCCGTTCGGGGGCGTGCGTGCCGACCTCGTGGACCAGTCCGGCCGAGACGAGCGACGCCAGCGCGCTGGACACCGTCGGCTTCGACAGCCCGGTCTCGCGGGCCAGCTGGGCGCGGGAGGCGGCGCCCAGGGAGCGCAGCCGGTCCAGGAGCAGCCGCTCGTTGGCGGAGCGCAGGCGGCTGCGGCTCCAGGGCTGTTCCTGCGGCTCTATGGCGTCACCGGCGGGCATCGGACCATTCTCACGTGTTTCTGACGGATACTTGACGCCTCTAGTAAGGCTCCTTAACTTTATCGGCCAGTCATCCGGTCCGGGTGATGCACCGTCACGCACACGGTCCGTGCGTCCGTCGCGTCAGGAGTCCCATGTCCGGAAGTCCGCCACCCTCCGGTGGCTTCGCCCGCCGTGTCGGCCTGTTCCAGGCCACGGCCATCAACATGAGCCAGATGTGCGGCATCGGCCCGTTCGTGACGATCCCGCTGATGGTCGCCGCGTTCGGCGGCCCCCAGGCGGTGCTCGGGTTCGCCGCGGGCGCCGTGCTCGCGCTGTGCGACGGGCTGGTCTGGGCCGAGCTGGGTGCCGCGCTGCCCGGCTCGGGCGGCAGTTACGTCTATCTCCGCCAGGCCTTCCAGTACCGCACCGGCCGGCTGATGCCGTTCCTGTTCGTGTGGACGGCGATGCTCTTCATCCCGCTGATCATGTCCACCGGCGTGGTCGGCTTCGTGCAGTACCTGGGCTACCTGGCCCCCGGCCTGGGGCAGACCTCCGGCGACCTCGTCGGCCTCGGCGTCATCGCCCTCGTGGTGCTCCTGCTCTGGCGCGGCATCGAGCACATCGCCCGCATCACCGCCGTGATGTGGACCGTGATGATCGCCTCGGTGCTGCTCGTGATCGCCGCCGCCGCGAGCGACTTCAGCCCGCACCTGGCCTTCACCTACCCGGCCCACGCCTTCGACCTGACGAGCGACCACTTCTGGCTGGGGTTCGCCGCGGGCCTGACCATCGGCATCTACGACTACCTCGGCTACAACACCACCGCCTACATGGGCGCCGAGATCAAGGATCCCGGCCGCACCCTGCCGCGCTCCGTCCTCTTCTCGATCCTCGGCATCATGGCGATCTACCTGCTGCTCCAGATCGGCACCCTCGGCGTCGTCGACTGGCACCGGATGACCGACCCGCACGACATCGCCGCCACCTCCGTGGCCTCCGCCGTGCTGGAGCAGACCTGGGGCAAGGGCGCCGCCGACACGGTGACCGTGCTGATCCTGATCACCGCGTTCGCGTCCGTCTTCACGGGCCTGCTGGGCGGGTCCCGCGTGCCCTACGACGCCGCCCGCGACCGGGTCTTCTTCCGCCCGTACGCGAAGCTGCACGCCCGCCACCGGTTCCCCGTGCTGGGCCTCGCGACCATGGGCGTGATCACCGCGATCGGCTTCCTGATCGGCCGGCACACCGACCTCGCGACCCTGATCCAGCTGCTCACCACCGTGATGGTGATCGTCCAGGCGCTCGCCCAGATCGTCGCCCTGACGGTCCTGCGCAAGCGGCGGCCGGACCTGCGCCGTCCGTACCGCATGTGGCTCTACCCGCTGCCCAGCGCCGTCGCGTTCGTCGGCTGGCTCGTGATCTACGGGTACGCCGACAGGAACTCCCCGGGCCGCCACCCCATCGAGTGGTCCCTGGCCTGGCTCGCCCTCGGCTGCGTGGCCTTCGTGGTGTGGGCGCGGCGGGAGCGGGTGTGGCCGTTCGGCGCGAAGGAGATCACCGAGGAGTCCGAGACCGGCGCGGACGCCGACCCGGCCGCCGAACCCGCGGCGACCTGAACCCCGACTGCCCTGGCACATGCTAGGGTTCACCCATACTTCAAGCCTTCCCGGCGGGCCCGCAAGCCCGCCGGGAAGGCTTTTTTCATGTCTGAAACCCTGCTCTCCGATCTCACCGTCCGTCCCGCGGCCGTCGAGGACCGCCCCGCCGTCGAGCGGCTGTGGCTGATGTTCCGTCACGACCTGTCCGGACTGAGGGGCGTCCTGCCGGGCCCCGGTGCCGAGTTCCGCCGGGAGTGGCTCGACTCGGCCTTCACGGACACCGGATGGGCGCCCTACGTCATGAACTGCGGCGAACACCTTGTCGGCTTCGCGTTCGTCCGGGGGCTCACCGGCCCCACGCGTGTGCTCAACAGCTTCTTCGTGGTGCGCGGCGCCCGGCGTGCCGGCGTGGGGCTGCGCGCCGTGCGGCAGGTCCTGGCCCGGCACCCGGGACGGTGGGAGGTCGCGTTCCAGCCCGACAACGCGGCCGCGGTGAGCTTCTGGCACCGCGTGGCCCAGGAGGTCTCCGGCGACGCCTGGGAGCGGGAGGCCCGGCCGGTCCCGGGGCGGCCGGACCTGCCGCCGGACGTGTGGATCTCCTTCGCGGTGGCGGACGGCTGCGCCGATTGACATGCAGGCGATTGCCTGCATAACGTGAAGCGTGCGATCGGAGGACGGCATCAGGATGGACAAGGTCTTCAAGGCGCTGGCGGACGACACGCGCAGACGGCTTCTCGACCGGCTGCGCGAACAGAACGGCCAGACGCTCGGCGAACTGTGCGAGCGGATCGACATGGCACGCCAGTCGGTCACCCAGCATCTGGGCGTCCTGGAGGCCGCCGGCCTGGTCACCACCGTGCGGCGGGGGCGGGAGAAGCTGCACTACCTCAATCCCGTACCGCTCCACGAGATCCAGGAGCGGTGGATCGACAGGTTCGAGCGCCCGCGTCTCAGCGCGCTCGCCGCCGTCAAACGACAAGCTGAGGAAGCCATGAACGACAAGCCGGATTTCGTCTACGTCACCTACATCGCCGGCACGGCCGAGAAGGTCTGGGACGCGCTCACCGACGCCGAGCTGACCGCCGCCTACTGGGGGCACCACAACGTCTCCGACTGGAAGGAGGGCTCCCGCTGGGAGCACGTGCGCACCGACGGCTCCGGCGTCGCCGACGTGGTCGGCCGGGTGGTCGAGAGCGACCGGCCGAACCGCCTGGTCGTCACGTGGGCCGCGCCGGACGAGGAGGGGCGTGCGGACCGGCACTCCCGGGTCACCTTCGACGTCCGGCCGTACGAGGACATCGTCCGGCTCACCGTCACCCACGAGGACCTGAACGACGAGGTCGAGCGGTCCGGGATCGCGTCCGGCTGGCCGGCGGTGCTGTCCAACCTGAAGTCGCTCCTGGAGACCGGCGGCACGTTGCCTCAGGCGCCCTGGGAGATGCCCGCGCGCTGAGGGCCCGCGTGCTGGGCGCCCGCGTGAGGACGCGTCCCGGTGGGGGCGCGTCGGTGCGCCGCCCGGCGGCAGGTCGGAGGCCGGTCCGCCCGGGCGGACCGGCCTCGTGTTCTCTTCGTGGTCTGCGCTGTCCTCAGTCGGTCCTCCTTCCCTCGTGTCCGGTCTTCGTGGTCCTGGGGTCTATCGGCCCGTGGGTGCCTACGGCCTGCGGACGCTCTTCATCGACGTCCAGGCGCACAACATCCCGAGGAGGATGGCCAGTCCACCGATGACGGCGTTGCTGGCGATCACGCCCGCGTCGGGGTTGCTGCCCACGATCCACGGCGCGATGATCATCCAGACGCCCATGGCGCACATGGCCCAGCTGAGGCCGTACATCCGCTCGGGGGCCCTGGTGAATCCCAGTGCCAGCAGGCCGATCGCGATGCCCACGATCAGGTTGTGGACGGTGAGGGCCGGCTGGGTCGCCGTGTAGTGCAGGATCCACGGTGATGCCGCACAGTACAGGCCCAGCAGGAACACCGGCCCGTCGACGAGTGCCACATCATGACCGCCGAGCATGCGGGAGTAGCGGTCCCGCATTTCGGAGATGTCGGGGTGAGTCGCCATGTCACCTCTGTGCGAGACATTGGCCATGTCCGTCTCCTTCGTGACTCGCAGGCCTGACCGCGTTCGGCGCGGTGCGCGGCGAGACACCGCGCACTCCTCATTTTGCGCTTATTAATTCTTTATAGGTAGCGATAGCCCGAATTGTCACCATGTGGTGACAGTGCCGAGCCGGGTGACCGGGATCGTGGAGCCCGAGGGTGACTCCGTCGGTCCTGGCGGTCGACCCTGTCGGAAATACGCATCGTTTGTGCATTGACCGTTCAACATCGTTCAGAATCCGTCGTGGACGTTCATGAACGGTCGTGCTCGGCCCGTCCCGGTCGGGTGTGGGAGCGGTGGGCCGTCTCAGGCGTGCGCGCCGACCGGCGCCCCGTCCTCGAGGCTGCGCCGGAGCTGGTGCAGCCCCCGCCGCGCATGGCTCTTGACCGTGCCGAGCGGCCACCCCGTGCGGTCGGCGATCTGCGTCTGGGTGAGGTCCTCGTAGAAGGCCAGGTAGAGCACCCGCCGCTGGGTGTCGGGCAGACGCTCCAGCTCGCGCTGGACCAGCACACGGTCGAGCACCGCCTCGGAACCCGTGTCCAGCGAGGCGTCCGCCGCCGCGTGCGCGAGCGCCGAACCGGCCGCCGCCACCAGCTCGCTGCGCCGCGTCCGCGCGGAGAGCGCGTCGAAGATCTTGCGGCGCGCGATGCCGACGATCCAGCCGCCCAGCGGACCGCGCTCCGGCCGGTAGCCCCGCCGTCCCCGCCAGACGCCGAGGAACACCTGCTGAGTGACGTCCTCCGCCTCCACGGCGTCGCCCAGCGAACGCCTGGCGAGCGCGTACACCAGTGCGGACCAGCGGCGATATGCGGCGGCCAGGCACGCCTCGTCGCCGGCCACCAGGCCCTCGGCGAGTTCCTCGTCGCCCGGAACCGCCCCCGCGCCGGCCCGCGGCGCGACGCGGTCCGCCGTACCCGCGACGGCGGTGCGGGCCGGCGCGGGACAGGCGGCCACCGTGGTGAAGGTGACTGCTGTGGTGGTTCGAATCGGGGCCATGACCTCGGCTCCTCGCATGTGACGGTGCAGTCATCCTGCGAATTCGCGCCCCTCGGCCACAACTCGCATCGATTCTGCGTCGTATGCTGGATCCATGGACGAAGAACCGGCCCGTACCCGGACGGAACCGGAGACCGCGGAGCGTCCGGGGCCGCCCGCCCCGCCCGCGGACACCGGGCTGACCACCGGCGCCCTCGCCCGCAGACTCGGCGTCTCGCCCACCACGCTCCGCTCCTGGGACCGGCGCTACGGCATCGGCCCGGCCGAACGCACCGACGGGCGGCACCGGCGCTGGACGCCCGGGGACGTGGCGATGCTGGAGACGATGTGCCGGCTCACCTCCTCCGGGGTGCCGCCCGCCGAGGCGGCCCGTGCCGCGAAGGGCGGCGCGCACCCCGCAACCCCGGACACCGCCGCGAGGGCCACGCCGCCCGCGCCCGTCACCGCGCCGCCGCTCCCGGCACAGGGACCCGCCGGCCGCTCGCGGGCCGCCGGAGGGCTTCCCCTGGGCGACGTCCGCCAGGAGTGCCGCGGCCTTGCCCGCGCGGCCGTTCGCCTGGACGCCGCCGCCCTGGAGGAGCAACTGGACGCCGCCGTCAGGGACTACGGCGTCCAGGTCGCCTGGCAGGACGTCATGGTCCCGACCCTGCACGCCGTCGGCCGCAAGTGGGCCTCGTCGGGGGACCGTTACGTCGAGGTCGAGCACCTGCTCTCCTGGCACGTCTCCACGACGCTGCGCCGGCACACCCGGCGGCCCGCCCGGCACGCCACTCCGGCCGTCACGGCTCCCGTCATCCTCGCCTGCGTCCCCGGTGAGCAGCACACCCTGCCGCTGGAGGCGTTGAACGCGGCGCTGAGCGAACACGGCATCCCGACGCGGATGTTCGGGGCCGCCGTGCCCGCCGAGGCCCTCGTCGCGGTGGTACGGCGGCTGGGCCCCGCCGCCGTCGTGCTCTGGGCGCAGGCGCGCTCCACCGCGAGCCCTCCGCTGGCCCAGTACGTCGCGGCCACCGAATGGGGGGTGCGGGGAGCCCGCGCACAGCCCCTCGTCGTGCTCGGCGGCCCCGGCTGGGCCGGCCGGCCCTCGCACGGCATGGTGCGCCCGACCGGCCTGGCCGACGCGCTCGACGTACTCGTCACGGTGTACGCGACGGCCTCCGGGCCCGCGGCGAACTGACCGCCTCCGCTCCGGAGCCGTAGCCGGCGTGGCCACGGAACGCGCGCCCGCCGGGCGTCACCGCCACGGGCCGAGGGCGCGCGTCCGCCGGGCTTCAGCCGCGAACCACGGGCGTTGGTCCGCCGGAGTGTGCCTCAGTCGCGTCCCCGCGCCTGCTTGAACCGGGCCAGACCGTCGGAGAGTTCGACGATCGGATCCGGGTAGTCGCCGATCGCCACCCGGTCGAATCCCTGCAGCTTCCACGGCTCGTGCACCGCGTTGGCCGGGGCGCCCGCCAACTCCGGTACCCAGCGCCGGACATAGGCGCCGTCGGGGTCGTACCGCTTGGCCTGGGTGACCGGGTTGAGGACCCGGTTGGGGCGGCTGTCCGTACCGGTTCCGGCCATCCACTGCCAGTTCAGCTGGTTGTTGGCGACATCCCCGTCCACCAGCAGATCCAGGAAGTGGCGGGCGCCGACCCGCCAGTCGACGTACAGCGTCTTGGTGAGGAAGCTCGCCGCCAGCAGCCGGCCCCGGTTGTGCATCCAGCCCTCGTGCAGCAACTGCCGCATCGCCGCGTCGACCACCGGATAGCCCGTACGGCCCTCCCGCCAGGCCTCGATGTCCTCCTTCGCCGCACGCTCGGACCGCCAGCGGTCGTGCTTGGTGCGGTAGTCGTCGCTCGCCGCCGCCGGGCGCGCCGCGAGCACCTGGCGGTGGAACTCGCGCCAGGCGACCTGCCGTACGAAGGCCTCCGCGCCCGGACCGCCCGCCCGGCGGGCCCGGTGGACGAGCTCCACCGGGGACAGCGTGCCGAAGTGCAGGTGCGGCGAGAGGCGCGAGGTCGCGTCGCCCGCCATGTCGTCGTGCCGCTCCTCGTACGAGGCGATCCCGGACCGCAGCCAGGCGGTGAGCAGCCGGCGGGCCTCCGTCTCACCGCCCGTCGCCAGCCCCGGCGAGAGGCCGGTCAGCGCGGACCGGGACGGCAGCTCCTGCGATCCGATGCCCTCGGGCACCCGGATCGAGCGCGGCGCGCCCAGCGGGTCCCGCGGCCGCTGGTCCGACCACTGCCGGAAGTACGGCGTGAACACGGCGAAGTGGTCCGAGGAGGCCGGGGTCACCGTACCGGGCGGGATCACCCCGGTCACCGTCTCGTGCACGTGCAGCCGCCGCCCGTCCGCCTCCAGGGCACGGCGCAGCCGCCGCTCCCGCAGATGGGCGAACGCGCTGACGTCGGCGGCCATGTGCACCTCGTCGGCGTCGGCCTCCGTGACCACCTTGCACACCTCGTCCACCACGTCGCCGGAGCGCAGCACCAGCCGCCCGCCGCGCTCGCGCAGTCCCGTGTCCAGGTCGCGCAGGCAGTCGGCGAGGAATCCCAGCCGGTTGGGCGCGGCGAACCCGGCGTCCGTCACCCCCTGGTCGCGCACGAAGAGCGGGACGACCTCACGTGACCCGTCCAGCGCCGCCCGCAGCGGTGGATGATCATGCAGGCGCAGATCGGCGGTGAACAGGACGACCGAGGTGTTCATCGTGCGGCTCCAGGCGAGACGGTGGGGTACGCCAAGCGGTTCCGTCCCGGCACACCGGACGGATGCGCCTGTCAGCAGGCCGGTGCGCCGGAGGTCCGCCCGTCCTCCTCCTCGGCCAGCCGGTCCGCCGCGAGGGCGATGTTGCGGGCCATCCCGCCGAACACGACGGCGTGGAAGGGGGAGACGGCCCACCAGTAGATCTGCCCGAGCAGCCCGTGCGGATGGAACAGGGCGCGCTGGCGGTACCGGCTGCGGCCGTCCCCGTCCGGCTCCGCGTACATCTCCAGCCAGGCGAGGCCCGGCAGCCGCATCTCGGCCCGCAGCCGCAGCAGATGCCCCGGCTCGATCTCCTCCACCCGCCAGAAGTCCAGGGAGTCGCCCACCCGCAGCCGCTGCGCGTCGCGCCGCCCGCGGCGCAGGCCCACGCCGCCGACCAGCCGGTCCAGCCAGCCCCGGACACTCCAGGCCAGCGGGAAGGAGTACCAGCCGTTGTCGCCGCCCACCCCCTCGATCACCCGCCACAGCGTGCTCACCGGTGACGCCACCACCGACTGCCGGCTGTCCGTGTACAGACTGCCGCCCGCCCAGTCGGGGTCGGTCGGCAGCGGATCGCTGGGCGCGCCCGGCATCGCCGCGGACGTCCAGCGGGTGATCACCTTCGCCTCCCGGATCCGGCGCAGGGCCAGCTTCAGCGCCTGGTCGAAGGAGAGCGGATAGCCCGGAGGCTCGGGCACGTACTGCCGGATGTCGTGCTCGCCGCACACGACCTCGTAGCGCAGCGACTCGGTGAGCGGCCGGGCGATGGAGGCGGGGACCGGGGTCACGAGCCCCACCCAGTGGCTGGAGAGCCACGGCGTGAGGACCGGCACGGGGAGGATGACGCGCGGCGGCAGATGGGCCACCCGCGCGTACCGGATCATCATCTCGCGGTACGTCAGGATGTCCGGGCCGCCGATGTCGAAGGTGCGGTTCACGCCCTCGGGCAGCCGCGCGCAGCCGACCAGGATCCGCAGCACGTCCCGGACGGCGATGGGCTGGATACGGGTGCGCACCCAGGTCGGGGTCAGCATCACCGGCAGCCGCTCGGTGAGGTACCGGAGCATCTCGAAGGAGGCCGAGCCCGAGCCGATGATCACCGCGGCCCGCAGCGCGGCGGTCGGCACACCGCTCTCCAGCAGGATGCGGCCGACCTCGGCCCTTGAGCGCAGATGCGGGGAGAGGTCCTCCTCGGGCACGTCCTCCGGGGCCAGGCCGCCGAGGTACACCACGCGGCGCACACCGGCCGCCTTCGCCTGCTCGCCGAAGACACGGGCCGCGTTCCGGTCGGTCTGCTCGAAGTCGTTGCCGGTGCCGAGCGCGTGCACCAGGTAGTACGCCACGTCGATGTCCCGCAGGGCCTCGGCGAGCGAGCCGGCGTCGGTGACATCGCCCTGCACCACCTCCGCCTCACCGGCCCAGGGGTGGTCGCGCAGCTTGTCGGGCGTGCGGGCCAGACAGCGCACCCGGTGTCCGGCGGCCAGCAGCTCGGGCACGAGCCGCCCGCCGATGTAGCCCGTGGCGCCTGTCACCAGACAGTTCAGCGGTGTCGAGTCCTGGTGGTCCATCGCTCCCGGTTCCTCCGCTTCGGTGATCCCCCTGTGATCACTTCCCGCGTGGCGCGGCTTGCGGATGCGTGTCCTTCCACTGGCGGAACGCGAACGCCGCGCCGGGCCGCCGCCGGGCCGCGACCGAGCTCCGCCGCCGGGCCGGCCGCCGAGCGGACCGGCGGCGGCCCGGCGCGCGGCTACGGGGCATCGGGCTTACCGCCCGAGCGGCGGGTGGGTCCGGGGCCGGGGGAGACCGCCGCGCGGCGTGAAACGTCCTGGTCCGCGATGCGAGACCGTGCGGGATTTCCTTGACGGTGCTCGCCGGGGGCTGCCACGATCCCTGGCATGACCATGCGACTGGATCTCACGCGGCGACGCCATGTCGACCTCGCGCGTGTCTCCAGCGCCTGTTGTCGCGCCGCTCTCTGACCGGCCGGTTCTGCTCCCGGTGAGCGCCGGTCCGCCCGGGCCCTTCCCGTCCTCTCCCGGGTTCTCCTGATTCCTTCCGCGCGTCCGCCGCGGCGGTCACGTCCGGATCTCCATCCACGCCCCGGCCGCACCTCGTCCGCCGCGGTCCGTCCGTCGCACCCGCTCGCCCCGTACTCCGACGGCTCCGGTCCGTGCGCCGTGGGACGCGGGCGGGTTCCGGTGCGGCGTGCGCCCGGAACACGTTCGCGTGTCCGCCGCCACGGGTCACGCCACGCCCGCCACCGTCCCCGCCTCCGCGGGCGCGGGGTGACGAGGTGGCCCCGGCCCGGACGGCGCGCGCACGCCGCTCTTCAGAGAAGAGGCACGCATGACCACCGTCCTGTCCGTCTCCGGCAGTCCCTCCGCCACCTCCCGCACCGCACGTCTGCTGCGTCACCTGGACCAGCGGCTGACCGCCCAGGGGCACGAGGTGATCCCGCTCGACGTCCGTACGGTCCCCGCCGAGGCCCTTCTCGGCGCCGACCCGCGGCATCCGGCCGTCGTGGCCGCCGCCGGGCTGTTCGCCCGGGCCGACGGGATCGTGATCGCCACCCCCGTCTACAAGGCGTCGTACTCCGGGGTCCTCAAAGCGCTCCTCGATCTGCTGCCCCAGTACGCGCTCACCGGGAAGACGGTGCTGCCGCTCGCCACCGGTGGCTCCACCGCACATGTCCTCGCTCTCGACTACGCGCTGCGCCCGGTACTGAACTCCATGGGGGCCGACCACATAGTCCAGGGCTGGTTCACCCTCGACTCGGACATAGCGGTCCGGGAGGACGGCTCCGTCACCGTGGCCCCGTCCGCCGCGGAGGCGCTGGGGCAGGTCGTGGACCGGTTCTCGGCAGCCCTGGGGCGCACGGCCCCCTTCCTCGCCGCGGCGAGCTGAGCGCCGAGCCGCCCCGCCGCAGAGCACTTCCTTCCGCACGTACAGATCGGAGACCTCCCGTGACGCTCGTCTTCCACTGGTTCCTGCCCACCAACGGCGACAGCCGCCATGTCGTCGGCGGCGGCCACGGCAGCCCGGCCACGTCCTCCGGCCGGGACCGGCCGCCGACGGTCGCCTACCTGAGCCAGATCGCCCGCGCCGCCGAGGACCTCGGGTTCGCCGGTGCGCTCACCCCGACCGGCGCCTGGTGCGAGGACGCGTGGCTGACCACCGCGATGGTCAGCCAGCACACCGAACGGCTGAAGTTCCTGGTCGCCTTCCGGCCCGGCTTCGTCTCCCCGACGCTCGCCGCGCAGATGGCGTCCACGTTCCAGCGGCAGAGCGGCGGACGGCTCCTGCTGAACGTGGTCACCGGCGGCGAGAGCCATGAGCAGCGGGCGTACGGGGACTTCCTCGACAAGGACGACCGCTACCGCCGTACCGGCGAATTCCTGCGGATCGTCCGGGAGTTGTGGGAGGGCAAGACCGTCGACCTGGACGGGGAACACCTCCGGGTCGAGGACGCGCGCCTCAGCCGGCTGCCCGACCCGGTGCCCGAGGTCTACTTCGGGGGTTCGTCGCCCGCGGCCGGCGAGGTCGCCGCCCAGTACGCCGACGTCTATCTGACCTGGGGCGAGCCGCCCGCCCAGGTCGCGGAGAAGATCGCCTGGATCCGGGAACTGGCCGCACGGCACGGCCGGACCCTGCGCTTCGGCATCCGGCTGCACGTCATCACCCGGGACACCTCGGCGCAGGCCTGGGACGAGGCCGGCCGGCTGCTCGACGGCTTCGACGCGGAGACCGTACGGGCCGTCCAGGAGGGTCTGGCGCGCAGCGAGTCGGAGGGGCAGCGGCGCATGCTGGCCCTGCACGGCGGCGGCAGGGACGGCCTAGAGATCCACCCCAACCTGTGGGCCGGGATCGGCCTGGTGCGCGGCGGCGCGGGTACGGCACTGGTCGGCAGCCACGACGAGGTCGCCGAGCGGATCGAGGAGTACCACGCCCTGGGCATCGACGAGTTCGTGCTCTCCGGCTACCCGCACCTGGAGGAGGCGTACTGGTTCGGCGAGGGCGTGCTGCCGCGCCTCGCGGCGCGGGGGCTGTGGACCCGTCCCGGGGAGAAGCGTGCCGAGCCGGCGGCCGGGGTCCCGTTCGCGAGCTGAGCGCGGGAGCGGCCCGGCGTGCCCCTGACACGCCGGGCCCCCGGCACCCTCAGCTGCCCCGCGCGGCGGGTCACCGCCGTCCACCCCCTCTCCGCCCACGGCCCTGCCCGCGCCCCGGCAGGAGTGGTCGTCCGCCGACCACGTCGACGTGACCCGTGTCACCGGAAGCCGCGCGCCGTCACCGGAATTACTTGCTTACCTGAAAGGTTGGCGTTTACATCTGATTCCGAGACCGGATGTCCGGGCCCGCGCGGCCCGGGCGCCATCAGCGAGGCACCCGTGAAGCAGTCCACCCCCGAGCGGCCCGGCGACGTCGTCGCCCGTCTGCGCTCCACCTTCCGTACCGGCCGCACCAAGCCCGTCGCATGGCGCACCGACCAGCTCCGGCGCCTGCGCGCGATGCTCACCGAGAACGGCGACGAACTCGCCGCGGCCCTGCGCGCGGACCTGGGCAAGAGCGCCACCGAGGCCTACCGCACCGAGATCGACTTCACGGTTCGCGAGATCGACCACACCCTCGAACACCTCGAGGAATGGCTGCGCCCCGAATCCGCGCCCGTCCCCGCGCACCTCGGCGCCGACGCGACGGCCTGGACGCAGTACGACCCGCTCGGCGTCGTCCTCGTGATCGCACCCTGGAACTACCCGGCGCAGCTCCTGCTCGCCCCGCTGGTCGGCGCCCTCGCCGCAGGCAACGCGGTGGTGGCCAAGCCCAGCGAACTCGCCCCGGCCACCTCGGCCGCACTGGCCCGGCTGATCCCCGCCCACCTCGACACCGACGCGGTCGCCGTCGTCGAGGGCGGGATCCCGGAGACCACGGCCCTGCTGGCCGAGCGCTTCGACCACATCTTCTACACCGGCAACGGCACCGTCGGCCGCGTCGTCATGCGTGCCGCCGCCGAGCACCTCACCCCGGTCACCCTCGAACTCGGCGGCAAGTCACCCGTGTTCGTCGACCGCGGCACCGACCTCGACGTGGTCGCCGACCGGCTGGCGCGCGGCAAGTTCCTCAACGCGGGCCAGACCTGCGTCGCCCCCGACTACGTCCTCACCGACCCGGAGACCGCCGTGGCCCTGGAGGCCGCCCTCGTCCGTGTCGTCGAAGGACTCTACGGCGACGACCCCGCCGCCTCGCCCGAGTACGGCCGGATCGTCAACGAGCGCCACTTCGACCGCCTTTCCGGCCTGCTCGGCTCCGGCCGGGTGGCCGTCGGCGGCGGCAGCGACCGCGCGGACAAGTACATCGCGCCGACCGTGCTCGCCGACGTCGACCCCGACGCGCCGGTGATGCGGGAGGAGATCTTCGGCCCGATCCTGCCGATCGTCACCGTGCCGGACCTCGACGCCGCGATCGGCTTCATCAACGACCGCGACAAGCCCCTCGCGCTCTACGTCTTCAGCGAATCCGACGACACGCGTGACCGGATCGCCGCCGAGACCTCCTCCGGCGGGCTCGGCCACGGCCTCCCGCTCGCCCATCTCACCGTCTCCGACCTGCCGTTCGGCGGAGTGGGGGAGAGCGGCATGGGCAGCTACCACGGCCGCTACTCGATGGACACGTTCAGCCACCGCAAGGCCGTCCTGGCCAAGCCGCTGAGCTGAACTCCCCGTCCACCGCTGCCTGTTGCCCGCCCCGCCCGGCCAACGGGGCGGGACGGGACCGGAGGTCCGGATGTGCGATGCTCCGTCGATGACCGTTGAAACGATCACCGCTGACGCGTCCGGCACCCTCGAACTCGGCGATCTGCCCGTCCACCGCATCGGCTTCGGCGCGATGCGGCTGACGGGCAGCGCCGCCTTCCACCTCGGCACCCCCAGCGACCGCGCGCGCTCGATCGCCGTCCTGCGCAGGGCGGTGGAGCTGGGCGTGAACCACATCGACACGGCCGCCTTCTACTTCTCCTCCCTGCGCTCCGCCAACGAACTGATCAACACCGCCCTGGCCCCGTACAAGGACGGCCTGGTCATCGCCACCAAGGTCGGCCCCCACCGCGACCAGTGCGGAGAGTGGGCCACTTCCGCGCGCCCCGACCAACTGCGCGGCCACGTCGAGGAGAACCTGCGCCAGCTCGGCCGCGACCACCTCGACCTCGTGTACCTGCGGCGGATGCGGCAGGACTCCATCGCGGAGCACTTCGGCGCCCTCGCCGAACTGCGCGAGGCCGGCCTGGTGAGGCACCTCGGCATCTCCGCCGTCGAGCCGCGGCATCTGACCGAAGCGCTGGAGATCGCCCCCGTGGTGTCCGTGCAGAACCGGTTCGGCTTCGACGTGTCCCGCGAGCGGTCCCATGAGGTTCTGCGGATGTGCGGCGAGCGGGGCATCGCCTTCGTGCCGTTCTACTCGGTCGCGGGCGAGGGCGGCGAGCGCGGTGCGGCCGAGGCGCGCAACGACGCCGAGGTGCTCGCCGTCGCCCGCGCGCACGGGGTGAGCCCCGCGCAGGTCCGCATCGCTTGGACCCTCCATCAGGGCCCGCACGTCCTCGCCATCCCCGGCACCGGTGATCCCGCGCACCTGGAGGACAACATCGCGGCCGGCGCTCTGCGGCTCTCCGAGGACGAGGTCGGCCGCCTGGACGCGACGCACGCCCGGACCGCCGCCACCGTCTGACGGCACGGGCAACCGCGAGTCCGAGGGGGCGCCCGGCCCGAGGCGACGAGGCTTCCGGAGGTGCGGCGGAGCCGGGTTCCCCCCTCCGGCTCCGCCGCCGTCCCGGGCGCCCCCCACGGGTGCGCGACCGCGCGCGACGGCGGACGGCACGATGCGGACTACTATCCTGTAGACGGTCTTCTCGGACACTGCACGAAGACGGGGTGAGGGTCGTTCCCATGACCGACGACAAGGACGAACGCCGGCCGGCCGGAGAGCTGGAGGCGAGCGTCATGGCCGCCCTGTGGGCCGCCGGAGTCCCGCAGACCCCCGGCCAGGTCCAGCTGAGCCTGCACGCCGGCCTCGCGCGCACCACGGTGACGACCATCCTGTCCCGGCTCCACGACAAGGGAGTCGTCACACGGCAGCGGCAGGGCCGCGGCTACGCCTACGTCCCCGTGCAGGACGCCCACGGGCTCACCGCGCGCCGGATGCACACCGAACTCGACCGCGACAGCGACCGCGAGACCGTGCTCGCCCGCTTCGTCGCCCAGCTCAGCCCCGGGGACGAACGCATCCTGCGGGACCTGCTCGAACCCGACGAACGATGATCGCGCTCCTGCTGCTGCCGCTCCTGCTGCCCTTCGCCCTCCCCGGGCTCGCCCGCCGGGCGCTGGACCGGCTCGCGCCCGCCGCCGCGCTGTGGGCGGTCACCGGCTGCGCGGTCGTCCTCGCCGGCTGCTCGCTCGCGGCCCTCGGCGCCTTCGTCCTCATCGGCCTGCTCAAGCTGCCGTTCTTCGCCGCCGCCGGTGAACTGGTGCGCCCCCTGCACACCGCCTCCGACCTCGTCGTGCTGCCCGCCGCCGCGACCTCCGTCGGCGCCCTCGCCGTGTGCGCCTGGACCCTCGTGCGGTCGGTCCTCCACCAAGGGCGCGCGTTCCGCGCCGCGCGTACGGAGGCCGGGAGCCGGCCCGCCGTCGGGGACCTGTGCGTGGTGGACTCGCCCCGCCCCGACGCCTACGCCCTGCCCGGGCGCCCGCACCGCATCGTCGTCACCACCGCCATGCTGCGCAGCCTGGACGGCGCGGAGCGCGAGGCGCTCTTCGCGCACGAGCGGGCGCACAACGCGAGCGGTCACCACTACTTCCTGGCCGCCGCCGAGCTCGCGGCGCACTGCCACCCCGCCCTGCGCCCGGTCCGCGAGAGCGTCCGGCTCGCCGCCGAACGCGCCGCGGACGAGGCGGCCGCCGCCTCCGTCGGCGACCGGCGGCTGACCGCCAGGGCCATCGCCCGCGCGGCCCTCGCCGGACAGGCCGCCCACGACGCACGTCCCGGCTTCGCCGCCGGCGCGACGACCGGCCCCGTGCCCCGTCGGGTCCAGGCCCTCCTCGGCGCCTCCCGGGCCTCCCGCCGGGCCGGCCGCGGCGTCGCGGCCCTGCTGCTGGCCTGCACCGCCGTGTCGTGCGTGGCCTCGGTGGCCGGCATGGCCGACTTCCACCACCGCGTGGAAGTAGCCCAGGGCGAAGAACGCCCCTGACACTCCCGCCGCACCCCGCGGCACACGCCCCGTCCCGCACCGGGCACTGTCCTGCGGCACACGCCCCGTCCCGCACCGGGCACTGTCCTGCGGCACGCGCCCCGTCCCGCACCAGCCCCGTCCCGCACCGGGCCCCGTCCTGCGACGCGCGCACCGCCCCGCACCGGACCCCGTCCCGCGGCACACGCACCGCCTCCCACCCCCGCCAGGGGGTGACTGGCGTGCGTCTAGTTTTACGTATAACCTCTCCCGCTAACCACCCCCACCGGAAGGCCCCGATGCGACGCGTTGCCCTGGTCACCCTTGTCGTGGACGACTACGACGAGGCCATCCGCTTCTACACCGACGCCCTCGGGTTCCACCTCGCCGAGGACGAGTCGCGCCCGGACGGCTCCCGCTGGGTCGTCGTCGAGCCGAGCGCTCCGGCCGGGGACGGCGCCGCCTCCGGCACCGGCCTGCTGCTCGCCCGCGCCAAGGACGACGCCCAGCGCGCCAGGACCGGCGACCAGACCGGCGGGCGCGTGGGGTTCTTCCTGCACACCGACGACTTCGCCCGTGACCACGCGCGCATGACCGCCGCGGGCGTCACCTTCCTGGAGGAGCCGCGCCACGAGGCGTACGGCACGGTAGCCGTCTTCCAGGACCTGTACGGCAACCGCTGGGACCTGCTCCAGCCCGCCGCCTGACCTCTCCCCACCCGCTCCAGCCGCCGAGGAAGCACGCCCATGACCGCGCCCCGCATCGACACCGAGACCCTCCGCCGGCTGCCCAAGGCCGTGCTGCACGACCACCTCGACGGCGGTCTGCGCCCCGCCACGGTGATCGAGCTCGCGGCGGAGGTCGGCCACACCCTGCCCACGACCGACCCCGACGAGCTGGCCGCCTGGTACGTCGAGGCCGCGAACTCCGGCGACCTGGTGCGCTACATAGCCACCTTCGAGCACACCCTCGCCGTCATGCAGCACCGCGAGGGCCTGCTGCGGGTCGCCGAGGAGTACGTCCTCGACCTCGCCGCCGACGGCGTCGTCTACGCCGAGGTGCGCTACGCCCCCGAGCTGAACACCCAGGGCGGGCTCACGCTGCACGAGGTCGTGGAGACGGTCCAGGAGGGCCTGGCCGCCGGCATGGCCAAGGCGGCCGCCGCCGGCACGCCCGTCCGCGTCGGAACCCTGCTGTGCGGCATGCGCATGTTCGACCGGGTGGCCGAGGCCGCCGACGCGGCCGTCGCCTACCGGGACGCCGGTGTCGTCGGCTTCGACATCGCCGGCGCCGAGGACGGCTTCCCGCCCGCCGACCACCTGGCCGCCTTCGAGCACCTGCGCCGCGAGAGCGTGCCGTTCACCATCCACGCCGGCGAGGCGCACGGCCTGCCCAGCATCCACCAGGCCCTCCAGGTGTGCGGCGCGCAGCGCATCGGCCACGGCGTACGCCTGACCGAGGACATCGTCGACGGCAAGCTCGGCCGCCTCGCCGCCTGGGTGCGCGACCGCCGCATCGCCCTGGAGATGTGCCCGACCTCCAACCTCCAGACCGGCTGCGCCGACTCGATCGCCGAGCACCCGATCACCGCGCTGAAGGACCTGGGCTTCCGCGTCACCCTCAACACCGACAACCGGCTGGTGTCCGGCACCACGATGACCCGTGAGATGGCCCTGCTGGTCGAGGCGGCGGGCTGGACGCTCGACGACCTGCGCACGGTCACGGTGAACGCGGTCAAGAGCGCCTTCATCCCGTTCGACGAGCGCAAGGCCCTCATCGACGACGTGATCCTGCCGGGCTACGCCGCCGCGCTCTGAACAGGCGCCCCCGCGCCGGAGACACCCCCTAGGGGGGCAGTCCCCTCAGGACTGGAGCAGTCCTCGCAGGTAGGCGGCCTGTCCGACGTGCTGAAGATCGTCGGACAGGACGCTCACCAGGCGCACGCCCAGGGTGACCGGCGGGTCCCAGCGCCGGTCCACGACCCGTTCCAGGTCCTTCGCGGCGATTCCCCGCAGGGCGCCCAGGGTCTGCTCGTGCACGGCGTCGTAGTACCCGGTGAGCAGGTCCGCCGAGTCCACCTTCACCTTGGCGACCTGCGCCGGGCTGTGCCCGTAGCCGATGTCGTGGCTCGCCAGGCCCAGGCCGAAGCGCTTCTCCCAGCCCTGCGCCGTCCACACCTGGTCGAGACCGAAGGCGCCGGCGACGTGGTCGTCCTGCACCCGGGTCAGATGCCAGACGAGCCAGGCGACGGAGTTGGCGCCGGGAGCGGGACGGTGGCTCAGTTCCTCCGGCCCGAGGCCGTCGACGGCCACATGGACCTCTTCCCGGATACGGCCGTAGCCGTCGATGAGGATGTCCTTGGCATGCATGACTCCACCATGGCGCACGCCCGCCGCCGGTGCGCCGGGAAATCCCGGACCCGCGCGCGGCAGCGGCCCACGGTCAGGCGGTCTCGGCCCACTCCGCGGGCGCCGCCAGGCCCTTCGTCCCGAGCAGGCCGACCAGCGCGCGTGCCGCCGGACTGGTGGCCCGTTCCGGTGGCAGCAGGGCGACCGTCTCGTACGCCGCCTCGCCCGTGCCCCGTAGCGGGAGCGCGGTGAGGGAGGGCCGCTTGTGCCGGAAGTGCCGCGGTACGACGGCGATCCCGAGGTTCTCGTCCACCAGGTCCAGCAGGGTGTGCACGTCGTTGACCTCCAGCGCGACCGTGCGCCGTACCCCCGCCGCGGTGAGGGCGGCGTCGGTGGTGCGGCGCGGCCCCCAGTCGGGATGGAAGTCCACGAAGACCTCCCCCGCGAGGTCCTCCGGTGTGAGCGCCGCGCCGGACGCCGCGAGCCGGTGACTGGGATGGCACAGCACCGTCATGGGCTCGCTGGTCAGCGGCAGCGAGCGCCACTGCTCGTCGTCCACGGGGGTGCGGTAGGCGAAGGCCAGGTCGACGCGCCCGGCCGCGACGTCCTCGGCCAGCGCGCCCGAACCGGCCTGCCGCAGCCGGATCTCCACGTCCGGGTGGCGCCCCCGGAACGCCGCCAGCAGCCGGGCCACGTGCACGCCGGCGATGCACTGTTCGGTGCCGAGCGCGAGCGTGCCGCGCAGCACGCCCTGCACCGCCGCCACCGCCTCGTGCGCCGAGCGCACCTGCGCCAGGATCCGCTCGGCCTCCACCAGCAGCGCGCGTCCGGCCTCGGTGAGCGTGACCCGGCGGGTGGTCCGCACGAACAGCGGTGCCCGCAGCTCCCGTTCCAGCGTCCGGATCGACGCCGACAGGCCCGACTGGGACACCATCAGGCGCTCGGCGGCCCGGGTGAAGTGCTGGTCCTCGGCGACGGCGACGAAGTGCTGGAGATGGCGCAGTTCCATGATTGAGAAGCTTATCCGCTGAATTCCATCGGATTCTTCTGTTGGACCGCTGACGGTGCGCGGGGGAAGAGTGGACGAAGCTGCCCGGAAGCCTGCCGTCCGGGCCTCTTCCCGTCGTGCGCCAACCTCCTGGAGTCGCGTTGTACACCGCACACCCCGACCGTTACGCGGACATGCCCTACCGGCGCACCGGACGCAGCGGCCTGATGCTTCCGGCGCTGTCCCTCGGCCTGTGGCACAACTTCGGGCCCGGCCGCTCCGCCGAGACCCAGCGCGCGATCCTGCGCCGTGCCTTCGACCTCGGTGTGACGCACTTCGACCTGGCCAACAACTACGGCCCGCCGCCCGGCTCCGCCGAGTCCGCGCTCGGCGACGCCCTGCGCGCCGACTTCGCGCCGTACCGCGACGAACTCGTCGTCTCCACCAAGGCCGGCTATCTGATGTGGCCCGGCCCGTACGGCGAGTGGGGCTCGCGCAAGTACCTGCTGTCCTCGCTCGACCAGAGCCTGAAGCGGACGGGCCTGGAGTACGTCGACATCTTCTACTCGCACCGCTTCGACCCGGAGACTCCGCTGGAGGAGACGATGGGCGCGCTGCACTCGGCGGTGCGGCAGGGCAAGGCGCTCTACGTCGGCGTCTCCAACTACTCGGCGGAGCAGACCCGCGAGGCCGCCCGCATCCTCGGGGAACTCGGCACCCCCCTGCTCATCCACCAGCCCCGCTACTCGATGCTCGACCGGCGCCCCGAGGACGAGGGCCTGCTGGACACCCTGGACGACCTGCGGATCGGCTCGATCGCCTACTCCCCGCTGGAGCAGGGCCTGCTCACCGGCCGCTACCTCGACGGCATCCCCGAGGACTCACGCGCCGCGAGCGACAGCCCCTTCCTGAAGTCGGACGCGCTCACCGAGGATCTGGTCGGCCGCCTGCGCGCCCTGAACGAGATCGCCGCGGCCCGTGGCCAGAGCCTGGCCCAGATGGCGCTGGCCTGGGTGCTCCGGGGCGGCCGGGTGACCTCCGCCCTGGTCGGGGCGAGCAGCCCCGGGCAGCTGGAGGACAGCGTCGGCGCGCTCGGCGGCCCGGAGTTCGACGCGGACGAGCTGAAGCGCATCGACGCCCTCGTCAGGGGCTGAGCGGGCGGGCGTGGACCGCACGGTGTGCGGGGGCCTTGTGGAGCGGTGCCGCTCCGGGGGCCTCCGGCGGCCGCGCGGTCCGCGCCCTTTTCCGCCCTCGCGCCCCCGTGTCCCGGTGCCTGCCCCTGTGCTGTCCTCGCGGTGCCCGCTGCCGCCCTCGTGCCGGGCTTTCGCGCGGGGCGCGCGTGAATTCCCCCGTCTCCATTTCGTGCGCCCCCCCGCTTTCGCACGCTTCGGCGCTTTCCATTTCCCGCGGCTATCTCCTGGCGTGACATCAGACGTGTTCACGTACGTGTACACCAAAGCCGTGGCCAAGATTGTCTCTCTCCGTGATCTCCGGGACCCGCTCCCGGAGATCTTTTCGTGCCCCCGCCTTCCCCTTTTCCGTGAGGGGGTCAAGGTGAGCGACCGGTTCCGGAACCCCGTGATCACCGCTGTCCCGCCGGGAAATGGCTCGCGCGTGCGCGAGCGCGCGTTTTCGGTCACGTCGTGCCACGAATATGCCAAGAGACTGGCCGGAAAGTAATGGTGACAGTGTTTCGGGAGTGGCGATACTCGAATGTAGGGGCCACTTCACCGCACAGGAGCCGTACCGAAAGAAAGGGCCGGGCCGGCACACCAGCGAGGCGACGGGGGAGTGATTGTGCACGACGAATTCCTGTGCCATGTCACGGCGTACGGGACATGCGCGGGGCAGCGTATCGGCGTACCGCTCGGCACCTACCGCGCGCCCACTCTGGCGCTCGCCCTGTGGTGGCTGCGCGACCGTGCGTCGTGGATCGCCGAGCGGCTCGATCCGACACCGGAGCACGCGGCGTTCCCCGCGGGTGCGCTGGTACCGGTCCCGGACACGGTGGCCGACGTCCCGGCCCTGCTCCGCGCGTGGTGTGCCGACGACGCCCGGCAGGAACTGGTCGCCGAGGAACTGGCCGGCGGACGACTGGTGCGGATCGCCGCCATGGACGACACCACCGAGTACGAACTGCTGGCCGAGTCCATCGACGCCCTGCGCATGCAGCGCACGCTGCCGGCGCTCGTCGTGCCCGTCGCCTGACACGTGCCACGCCAGGCCGCGCACCATGGCGGGCCGCACGCCACGGCAGGCCGCTCGCCACGGCGGGCCACATGTCACGGCGGCCCGTACGCCGCGACAGGGGCCCACCGCCCCTTCGCGCCGACCGGATCGACAGCCGTCCGGAGTGACAAACGCCACCTTGCGCAACAGGCACATGTCCGGGGGGAGTGCTCCGCCCGGCTCGGGGTACGAGGATGGGTGCAGGAGAGAACCGGACGGGCCGAGGTGCCGAGAGAGATACGCATGACCGAAATTCTGGACGGGGCAGTGATGCCGATTGGTTTCGACGTACCCTTCGACGTCCCCGTGGAGCCGCTGCGACGCGCGGCCCACTACTCCGGGGAACCTGGGTGCATAGCGGAGGCGAGGGCCTTCGCGGCGCGGTTCCTGGAGCAGTTGCGGACCGAATGGTGCGCCGTGATCGACGGCAGGGCGGACGGCGAGCTCCTTCTCGTCGTCAGCGAGCTGGTCACCAACGCCGACCGGCACAGCAACGGCCCGTACATCCTGGAGCTGGAAGGCACGGACAACGCGGTCAGTGTCGCCGTCTACGACAGCAGCGCCGCACTGCCCCGTCGCTTCCCCCGGGATCCCGCACGGATCGGGCGGCACGGTCTGGAGATCGTGAACGCGCTCGTCTCGGAGATCACCGTGGAGCGCGTGCCCGTGGGCAAGCGGGTCTGCGCGCATGTCGTCCTGACGCCCTGAGCGCCGGTGCCGGGCGCTGGGCGCGCCGCGCGGGGCGGATACGGGGCACCTGCGGGTAGGCGTTGCGAGAGCCGCCGCATCCGCGGCCGAGTCCTGCCCGAGTCGGCGCACCTGTCGGTGAACCCTGCGCCAGCCGCCGCACCTGTGGGCGAGCCCTGCGAGATGTGACAGCCGGGTGTCCCGGGCCATGAGCCGGCATGCCGTTCGGGGCGGCCCGGCGTTGCCGGTCCGCCCCGAACGGGTCCCGTCCCACCGGGGTCCAGGGGTCAGGCGATGCCGAGTTCGCCCAGCATGCCCTTGCGCAGCCGCGTGATGATCCGCTTGATCAGCCGGGAGACGTGCATCTGGGAGCAGCCGAGCTGTTCACCGATCTCCGCCTGGGTGGCCTCCTCGACGAACCGCAGATGGATGATCTGCCGGTCCCGGGGGCTGAGTTCGGCCATCAGCGGGGCGAGCGCGTGGATGTCCTCCACCAGCCGCAGCCCCTCCTCCTCGACGCCGATGAAGTCCGCGAGGACCGCCTCGCCGTCCTCGGCGCCGTCGCCGGTGAGCGCGGCGTCCAGGGAGGCCGAGGTGTAGCCGTTGGAGGCGAGCTGCGCCTCGACGACCTGGTCCTCGGAGAT
Source organism: Streptomyces sp. NPDC090108 (assembly GCF_044747185.1). Lineage (NCBI taxonomy): Bacteria > Bacillati > Actinomycetota > Actinomycetes > Kitasatosporales > Streptomycetaceae > Streptomyces > Streptomyces sp. NPDC090108. Next base: position 369,060 of record NZ_JBIVDQ010000003.1, on the reverse strand, counting down.
GTCCATGAGCGTGGCGAGTTCGGCGACCGTGGGGTTGCGGTCCAGCCTGCTGGACAGTTCCTCGCGGGCCTTGGCCAGTTCCACACGCAGTTCCTGGAGCCGGCGCGGAACGTGCACCGCCCAGGTGGTGTCGCGGAAGAACCGCTTGATCTCGCCCATGATGTACGGCAGCGCGAAGGAGGTGAACTCGACCTCGCGCGACAGCTCGAACCGGTCGATGGCCTTGATCAGGCCGATCATGCCGGTCTGGACGATGTCCTCCATGTCGTCGCCGCGGCCCCGGAAACGTCCGGCCGCGAACCGTACGAGCGACATGTTCATTTCGATGAGGGTGTTGCGCGCGTACTGGTACTCGGGCGTGCCCTCCTCCACCTCGTTCAGCCGGCGGAAGAACTGGCGGGACAGGGCCCGCGCGTCGCGCGGGGCGACGGATGCCGGATCCACGATGCCCGGCAGTTCCCCTGCGCTTCCGGTGTCCTGTGCGGTGCTGTCGGCGGTCTTTGCTTCCAGCCGGATCCCGGCGGCGGTAGCCATTCCCTCTCCCCTGTGTGTCACGGCTCGACGTCGGCCCCTGCGGCCTCCGTGCGATACCCGGTCCCTGCCGGGCCGGGTGCTCCCCGGCTACCCGGAAGTCCCCACCCCATGCCTGCCTTGGCCGCACCGATTTCCCTCAGGGCGCAATCCGGCTGTCCGCAAAGGGAGTTCACGGACCCTAGGCTGGAAAAATGAGGGACAGCGAAAGCGATGAGCCGACTGACGGCACGTCAGGGTCGACGGACGGGCACCGGACGCGCCGGTCCCCGTCCGGTGAGCCGCTGTGGCGCGACCTCGTCGGAGAGGTGCTGCGGCGCGAGCGGCGGGAGCAGGACCGCACCCTCAAGGAGGTGGCCGACGCCGCCGGGATCTCGCTGCCCTACCTGTCCGAGGTGGAGCGCGGCCGCAAGGAGGCCTCCTCGGAGGTCCTCGCGGCCGCCGCCCGCGCCCTCGGACTGGGCCTCGGGGACCTGCTCACCCTGACCGGGACCGAGCTGGCCCGGCGGACGGCCCCGGCCCGCCGTGCCGTACCGGGCGCCACCGGCATGCCGTACCGCACCGGCGCCCCGTACCGCTCCGGCGGTTCCCTCCAGGGGATGTGCCTGGCCGCCTGACGGCCGGCACCGGGTGTCACGGGTCCACCGATGAGTTCCGCGGCGCGGACCGGTCTTCACTGACGACCGTGTCCACGCTTCAGGAGGTGCCCATGCCCACCGAGGGATTCACCACGTGTCTGTGGTTCGACGGACAGGCGGAAGAGGCCGCCCACCACTACGTGTCCGTCTTCAAGAACTCCGGGATCGGCCGGATCACCCGCCACACCGACGCGGGCCCCGGCACGGCGGGCTCCGTGCTGGTCGTGGAGTTCACGGCGAACGGCCAGAAGTTCATCGCGCTCAACGGCGGACCCCAGTTCACGTTCAACGAGGCGATCTCCTTCCAGATCCTCTGCGCCGACCAGGAGGAGGTCGACCACTACTGGAACAGGCTCACCGAGGACGGCGGCGAGCCCGGCCCCTGCGGCTGGCTCAAGGACAGGTACGGGGTGTCCTGGCAGGTCGTACCCGAACGGCTGGCCGGGATGATCCAGGACCCTGACCCGGAGAAGGCGACCCGTGTCACCCGCGCCATGCTGAGCATGGGCAAGCTCGACATCGCCGAGCTGGAGAGCGCCTACGAGGGCGCCTAGCCACCCCCGCCGCGCATCCCCGGATGCACGCCCTCACGCGTCCCCGCACCCGTCCTCGGCGAGGAGTTCGCGGATCACATGCCGGGAGTTCTCCGCCAGCACGGGGTTGGTGTGCCAGTAGTACGGCAGCGCGATCAGCGCGATCGACAGCGCCCAGCCCCGCCCGCGCGCCCACTCGGCGTCGTCCGCGCCCACGGCCTCGCGGAACGGGCCCCGGGCCCCGGAGGGCAACAGGTTCCAGGCCACGATCAGGTCCACGGCGGGATCGCCCACCCCGGCACACCCGAAGTCGATGACCGCGGCCAGCCGGTCCCCGGCGACGAGCACGTTCCCGGGGGAGAGGTCGCCGTGCGCCCACACGGGCGGACCGGCGTGCGCGGGCGCGCGCAGCGACCGTTCCCACAGGGCCGTCACCGCGGCCGTGTCGACGCGGCCGCCCAGCTCGGCGAGGGCCGCGCGGGTCTCCGCGTCCCGGGCCGCGAGCGGCACCCCCCGGGACGCCGGCGGTCCGTCCTCCGGGTCGGCCCGGCGCAGCGCGGCCACGAAGGCGCCCAAGTCACCGGCGAGCCGCTCCGGCCGCCCGACGCCGCCCGCCACCGGATTGCTCCCGTCCAGCCAGCGGTACACCGACCAGGGCCACGGGAAGCTCCCGTCCGGTGTGCCGAGGCCCACCGGCTCGGGTGCCGCGAACGGCAGCCCCGGGCCGAGCCGGGGCAGCCAGCGCTGCTCGTGCGCCACGTCGGCCACCGCTCCCGGATGCCTCGGCAGCCGTACCACCAGGTCCGGTCCCAGCCGGAACATCGCGTTCTCCGTGCCCGACGACGACAGCCGCCGTACGGGCAGCGAAGCCCAGGCCGGGAACTGCCGGGCGATCAGCCCCCGGACCAGTCCGGCGTCGACCGCGATCTCGTTCTCACGCATCATCACCGCGCACATGGGCCCCCATCCAAGTGACCCGGCCCGGCTCCTGTCGAGCGAATTGTTCCCGGCCCCGCCGCCCGGACCGCCGGAGACGACAGCGGGGGCTGCGTCCGGCCGGACGCAGCCCCCTGTGCCTGGCCGTTCGGATCAGATCCGGTCGGCCACGATCAGCAGGTACTGGAAACTGCCGTTGCGGTAGGCGTCGAGGAACGCGTCCTCGATGCCCGTGACCAGATGGTCGGCCTCCTTGCGGAGCTCCCAGTAGGGGATGGTCGCCTCGGTGAGGTCCTCGACATGGACCGGCACCAGCCGGTTGCGGGCCATCGCCTTGAAGTACTCCGAGCGCGGGTGGATGTCGCAGATGTAGTGCGCGTTGATCAGGGACACCTCGCGCGAGGCCTGACCGTAGGTGTTGTTGTAGCAGCCGGTGATCGTGACGTACCGTCCGCCGCGGCGCAGCAGCCTGGAGTGCTCGGCGAAGAGCAGGTCCAGCTCGACGTACATCGTGGACTCGTTGTTCCAGGACGCCGCGTACGCGCCCGTCTCGAAGCCGGTGTCGAGCATGTTGCGGTGGTGGTAGCGCACCTTGCCGTCGATGCCCCGGGCGCGGGCCTGCTCGTTGGCGAACGCGCACTGCTTGGCGGAGATGGTGACGCCGTCGGCGTGGCAGCCGTAGCGCAGATGCGCGGTGACACTGCCGCCGCCCCGGCCGCAGCCCGCGTCGAAGACCCGGTCGGCGGGGGAGAGCGAGCCGAGGTGGGCGGCGAGCAGCTCGGCCTGCGCGTGCTCCAGGCGGTGCAGTTCCGCGGTGATCCGCTCCCGGCGCCGGTCCGGGTCGGCTTCCTCCAGGACCGACCGGTCGGCTGCGCCGATGCCGTAGTGATGGTGGTAGAGGTCGTCGAGCTTTCCGAGTTCGAGGTTGACCGGGTTCTCCTCGGCGTTCCAGTACTCCGCTACGCGGTTCTGGTACGTGGACTGCGTCGGCACGGCGACGGCCGGTGCGGTCCGGGCGGGGGCGGTCGTCAAGGGTGACTCCTCGTTGCGCAGGTGACGGTGTTCCGGAAGGGCGGGTGACGGTTGCCCGTGAGGGGCCGTCACCAGTAGTCCGGCAGGTGGTAGCGATGGGTGTTGGTGGCGTGCCACTCGTGGTTGCCGGACACCCAGGCGGCGAGCCCCTGGGCGTAGCGCTCCACGAGGGGCGAGCCGGCGGAGAGGAGCGCGGACTCCTCCTCGAAGGCCTCCATGATCCGGTTGTGGATCTCGACGGACTTCAGATAGGCGGCCTTCAGCCCGCGGCGCTCGTTCGCCGCGACGACCTGGGGCAGGTTCAGATGGTCGGGGTCGCTGGCCAGCTCCTTGGTGAAGGAGTACAGGTCGTTGACGATCGTCGTGGCGTTGCAGGCCAGGGCGGTGATCCGCTGGATCTCGGGCCGGGCGTAGACCTGCTCGGGCAGTTCGTAGCCGTCCACCGCGTCGACGATCGACAGACAGGGGCGGAAGTTGTTGAACTGCCGCATCACCAGGTACTCCCACACCCGAGGTACATGCCGGGTCTCCGCCCAGGCGGCCTCCGCGAGATAGCCCATGTGCAGCCGGGCGATGTCGTGCACGAACCGGTCGGTCTGACTGGGCGTGGCGAAGGCCGCGTAGTCGGTGAGGGCGAAGTGGTAGGAGCGCAGGGGGCCGTCGGCCCGCATGCCCGCACGCCACTCCTCCTCCAGCTCCGGGATGCCGTGGTAGGGGTCGATCGCCGACTGCGCCATGATCAGCCGGGCGCCGAGCCCGCGCCGCGCCCCGCCCCGGCCCTCGTCCTCCTCGCAGTAGCAGGAGTCGACGACGTTCTCGGCGAGCAGCAGCTGCCCCGCGACCGTCAGCCGGTCCAGATCCAGGGCGCCCGGATGCTGGAGCACGACGGCCCGCCCGAACTGGAAGCCGGAGAAGTCCCCCTTCCAGGCCTCGGGGAACAGGTCCAGGCCGCGCGCCCAGGTCTCCAGCCTGCGGTCGATCTCGGCCGCCTTGACCGGGTCCGCGGGAACGGCCGGCCGGTGGTGCAGTCCCGGGATCGCCCCGGTGCGCCGCTCCCGGCGCAGGCTGCGGGCGATGTCCGGCGGACCGGGCAGGGTGTAGGAGTCGGTGGAAGTGCTCATGATGTGCTCCAGGCCCTCACTCGGCCGTCCGGCCGATCTGGACGTTCTCCAGGACTCCCGCCGCGTCGGGGACCAGGATGGCCAGCGAGTAGTAGGCCGTGACGAGGTAGCTGACGATCGCGGCGTCGTCGATGCCCATGAAGCGGACGTTCAGCCCCGGCTGGTACTCCTCGGGGATGCCGGTCTGGTAGAGGCCGACGACACCCTGGCTCGCCTCGCCGAGGCGCAGCGCGATGATGCTGCTGGTGTGGTCGCCGGCGACGGGGATCTTGCCGCACGGCAGGATCGGCACCCCGCGCCAGGCGGGCACCTCGTGCCCGTCGACGTTCGCGGTGCCCGGCACCAGCCCGCGCCGGTTGCACTGCCGGAAGAAGGCCGCGATCGCCTTCGGATGGGCGAGGAACACCTTGGTGCCCCGCCGCATCGTCAGCAGCTCGTCCATGTCGTCCGGGGTCGGCGGCCCGCTGAAGGTGCTGATCCGCTGCGCGTGGTCGATGTTGTGGAGCAGCCCGAACTCGCGGTTGTTGACCAGCTCCCATTCCTGCCGTTCGCGGATCTCCTCCACGGTCAGCCGCAGCTGCTGGGCGGTCTGGTCCATCGGGCCGTTGTAGAGGTCGGCGACCCGGGTGTGGACGCGCAGCATCGTCTGGGTGAGCGACAGCTCGTACTCCCGCGGGGCGAGCTCGTAGTCGACGAAGCCGCCCTCCAGGGTCGTCTCGCCCACATGACCCGCCTGCAGGGGCACTTCGGCCTCGCCCTTGCGGTTCATCGGTCTGGACTGCCGCTCGGCGTACGCCCGCAGATGGGCGTCGAGGGAGGGCGCCCGCCCGGTCAGCTCCCGCACGTCCGCCCAGGGCAGCGCCAGCACCGTGCCCGCGGTCTCCGCCCGCACCGACACCGGCCACAGCGGGTCGGACCGCCCGACCGCCTCGTCGCCCAGCTGGTCGCCGCCGGTGACGGTCCCGAGGATCTCCTCCTCGCCGTACCGGCCGGCCGTGTAGCGCGTGAAGCGGCCGTGCACCACCAGATACGCCTCGGTGACCGGCTGCCCCGCCTCGAACAGCACCTGCCCGGCCCGCACCTCCCGGGGCCGGAAGCGGGAGGCCATCTCCCGCAGGACGTCGAGGTCGGGGTATCCGCGCAGGGCCGGCAGTTCGGTCAGCGTCTGCGGGACGACCTGGATGTCGTCCGCCCCGTCGCGCACGAAGTGCACGCGCCCACGGCCGGTGCGCAGCTGGAGGCGCCGGTTGACCCGGTAGGCGCCGCCCCGCACGTCCACCCAGGGCAGTGTCCTGAGCAGCCACCGTGAGGTGATGCCCTGCATCTGGGGTTCGGACTTGGTCGTGGTCGCGAGCTGCCGGGCCGCCCGGGTGCCCAGGCTGGTGAGCTGCCCGTCGGCAGGGGGGACGGGCGCGGGTTCATCGACGTCGGAAACGGTGGCGATGTCCGGTGTGGACACTTTCCCCCCATCGCAGAGCTGAACGCGCCTGGCGGTCAACGGTGGTGAACGGCGGCCGGTGGTGCTCCGGTTGCCGGTGTGCTGGGTCAAGCCAAACAGCGCGCGTGATCTACGGGTACAGCGTGAAAGGGGCGTATTTGATCTCCATGTCGCGCAAACCCGCTGCCGGAAGCATTCGGCGCAGTGGACGTGATCGCGCGCCGGTCACCCGCTTCCGCGCCCTGGTGTACGGCGCCGGTCCGCTCGGCGCGCGGGCGGCCCCGGGGATGGCTAGCGTGAGGTCCCGGGACGTCCCCGGTCCGCCGGGACGCGCGGACGCGCCCCGGTACGAGCCCGCTACGACGGAGAGGCCCCGCCATGGCCGTGCGCCCCGAAGGAACGCCCTGCTGGGCCGACGCGATGTTCACCGACCTGGACGGCGCCAAGGCGTTCTACGGCGACGTCCTCGGCTGGACCTTCGGTGAGACGTCGTCGCAGTACGGCAACTACACCCAGGCGTACGCGGACGGCAAGGCGGCCGCGGCCGTCGTCCCCCCGATGCCCGGCCAGGAGGGCCAGTCGCAGTGGTGCCTGTACTTCTCCTCGCCCGACATCGCCGAGACCGTCTCGAAGATCCGCGCGAACGGCGGTGACGTCCTGATGGAGCCGATGCGGGTCGGCGACTTCGGCACGATGTGCCTGGCCCGCGAGCCCAGCGGGGCGGTGTTCGGGGTGTGGCAGCCGGGCACCCACGAGGGATTCGGGGCGATGGCGACCCCCGGCGCGTACTGCTGGGCCGAGGTCTTCACCCGCGAGCCGGAGAAGGCGGACGCGTTCTTCTCCGCCGTCTTCCCCTACCGGATGAAGGACATCGAGGACGACGCCGTGGACTTCCGGCTGTTCGACACCGGGGGAGACCCCGTTCTCGGCCGGATGCGGATGACCGGCGAGTTTCCGCCCGAAGTGCCCTCGTACATCAACGTCTACTACACGGTCGACGACTGCGACGCGGCCGTGGCCCGGGCCGTCGAGCGTGGCGCCGTGCTCCGCTTCGGCCCCATGACGAGCCCCTTCGGACGGTTCGCCGCGCTCACCGACCCGCAGGGCGCGAACTTCTCGGTGATCGACGTCACGGCCGCCGAGGGGGAGATGCCGGAGACCAGCGAGGTCCGATCCGGATCCGGCGCCGGACCTGAGGCCTGACCCGCCGGACCTAAAGCCTGACCCGAGGCCTGACCGGCGCCGGACCCAAAGCCGGACCGGACCCCGCGCCGGGCAGCGGCTCCCGAGGGCCGGCGGACGTCCGGCGGGCGGCGGGGCGGCCCCGCCCGCCGTGGCATGATCGTGTCCATGCTTGAACGTGTAGTGGCCGCCTGCGACGGGGCTTCGAAGGGGAATCCCGGACCCGCGGGCTGGGCCTGGGTGGTGTCCGACGACGAGCTGACCGCGGCCCGCTGGGAGGCGGGCCCGCTCGGCCGGGCCACGAACAACGTGGCCGAACTGACGGCGCTGGAACAGCTGCTGGCGTCGACCGACCCCGGCGTGCCGCTGGAGATCCGGATGGACTCCCAGTACGCGATGAAGGCCGTCACCACCTGGCTGCCGGGCTGGAAGCGCAACGGCTGGAAGACGTCCGCAGGGAAGCCGGTCGCCAACCAGGAGCTGGTGGTCCGCATCGACGAACTCCTGGACGGCCGGTCCGTGGAGTTCCGCTACGTCCCCGCCCACCAGACCGACGGCGACCCGCTGAACGACTTCGCCGACCGGGCCGCCAGCCAGGCCGCCTCGGTCCAGGAGGCGGCGGGCAGCGCGCTCGGTTCCCCGGAGCCGCCGCCCTCGCCCGACACCCCGGCGTCCTCCGGCGCGCGCCGCAAGCCGGCCCGCCGCACCGGCGGCGCCGCGTCCGCCCGGTCCGGCGGCGGGGCGTCCTCCTCCCGCACCCTCAAGGCGAAGTTCCCCGGCCGCTGCGTCTGCGGCCGCCCGTACGCGGCCGGCGAGTCCATCGCGAAGAACGCGCAGGGCTGGGGCCACCCGGAGTGCCGTACCGCCGGCGACTGACCGGCGGCCCCCAGGGGGACGTCTCCTGGCGCGATCGAGGCGGGGTCCGGCGGGTGCGCCGGACCCCGCCTTCACGTCACCCGTTCCCTGCTACTCTGCGGTGCTTCACAGCTACGCAAGGTAATCGTCAGGGGTGTGTGCGCGTGAAGGTCGTCTGCGTCGGAGGCGGGCCCGCCGGCCTGTATCTCGCCATCCTGCTCAAGCTGCAGGACCCGTCCCACGACGTCACCGTCCACGAACGCGACCCCGAGGGCTCGACGTACGGCTGGGGCGTCACCTACTGGCAGGGGCTGCTCGACAGGCTGGGCGCCCACGACCCGGAGTCGGCGCGCGCCATCGAGGAGCACTCGGTCCGCTGGAGCGACGGTGTCGCCCATGTGGGGGAGCGGTCCACCCGGCACCGCGGCGACCAGGGCTTCGGCATCGGCCGCCACCGGCTCCTCGGACTGCTCGCCGACCGCGCGCGCGGCCTCGGCGTGCGGCTGGAGTTCGGCAGCGAGATCACCGAACCGCCCGCGGACGCCGACCTCGTGGTCGCCGCCGACGGTGTGCGCAGCACCCTGCGCGCCGGCCGGGCCGCGCACTTCGGCACCCGGATCGCCCTCGGGCGCAACCACTACATCTGGCTCGGCACCACCAAGGTCTTCGACGCCTTCACCTTCGCGTTCACCGAGACCGCGCACGGCTGGATCTGGGCCTACGGCTACGGCTACAGCGGCGAGCACAGCACCTGCGTCGTCGAGTGCGCCCCGGAGACCTTCACGGGACTCGGCCTGGACCGCGCCGACGAGGGCGAGGCGCTCGCGACGCTGGAGAAGCTCTTCGCCCACGTCCTCGACGGCCACCCCCTCATCGGCCGCCCGCCGGCCGCGGGCACCACCCCCTGGCTCAACTTCCGCACCCTCACCAACACCACCTGGCACCACGGCAACCTCGTCCTGCTCGGCGACGCCGCCCACACCACCCACTACTCCATCGGCGCCGGCACCACCCTCGCCCTGGAGGACGCCATGTGCCTGGCCGGCGCCCTGCGAGCGCACGGCACGCTGTCCGAGGCGCTGACCGCCTACGAACGGCAGCGCGCGAGCGAACTGCTCTCCGTGCAGAGCGCGGCCCGCTACAGCGCCCAGTGGTACGAGAACCTGCCGCGCTACATCCGGCTGCCGCCGCACCGCATGTTCGCCCTCCTCGGCCAGCGGCACTCCCCGCTGCTGCCGTACGTGCCGCCGCAGTTGTACTACGGCCTCGACAAGGCGGCCGGGCGACTGGAGCCGCTGCGCAGGTTCAAGCGCTGGCTCGGCCCCCGGGCGGCCCGCGCCCTGCACGCCCGGTCCGCCGGGCGCCGCGGTTGACGCGATCCGCCCCTCCGCGTGCGCCCCTCGCCTCCCGCCGGTGCCGCGCGCTCCGAGCGCCCCCGGTGTGCTCCACCCGTACGCCCGGTAAATGTTGGTGAATATCCATTCACTCGATAGGGTGAATAGTCATTCACCTCGCTCGCCGAGCACCGCATCCTGGAGCGCCGATGGACTCTTCCGCCCCGATACCCGTGCCGTCCGGCACCCCCGAGGGCACGCCCCGGCTGCGGGACCGGCTCACGATCCCCGTGCTGGCGTCGGGCGGAATCCTCATGGCCGTCATGCAGACCGTGGTCGTCCCGCTCCTGCCGGACCTGCCCCGGCTGACCGGCGCGTCCGCGGCCGCCGTCTCCTGGACGGTCACCGCGACCCTCCTCTCCGGGGCGGTGCTCACGCCCGTGCTCGGCCGCGCGGGCGACATGTACGGCAAGCGCCGGGTGCTCATCGCCGCGCTCATGCTGATGACCGCCGGCTCCGTGCTGTGCGCCCTGTCCTCCGACATCGGCGTGCTCATCGCGGCCCGCGCGCTCCAGGGCGCGGCCGCCTCCGTCGTACCGCTGTCGATCAGCATCCTGCGCGACGAACTCCCGCCGGAGCGCCGGGGATCGGCGGTGGCGCTGATGAGTTCCACCGTCGGCATCGGCGCCGCCCTGGGCCTGCCGCTGGCCGCCGTCGTGGTGCAGTACGCCGACTGGCACACCATGTTCTGGCTGACCGGCGCCCTGGGCGCGCTCGGCGTCTCGGCCACCTGGTGGGCGGTCAAGGAGTCGCCGGTGAGGGAACCGGGCCGGTTCGACCTCCTCGGCGCGCTCGGTCTCGCGGTCGCGCTGGTGTGCCTGCTGCTGGGCGTCTCACAGGGCGGCCAGTGGGGCTGGGGCAGCCCCCGGATCCTCGGGCTGTTCGCCGCGACCGTCGTGGTCCTCGCCCTGTGGTGGTGGCAGCAGCTGCGCGCGGAGCGGCCTCTGGTCGACCTGCGTCTCGTCACCCGTCCGCGGGTCGGGCTCTCCCATGTCGCGGCCCTGCTCACCGGATTCGCCTTCTACGCCAACTCGCTCGTCACCGCCCAGCTGGTGCAGGCCCCGAAGGCCACGGGCTACGGTCTCGGGCTCTCCATCGTCTCCACCGGCCTGTGCCTGCTGCCCGGCGGCGTGACCATGCTGCTCCTGTCGCCCCTGTCGGCGCGCATCTCCGCCGCGCGCGGCCCGCGTGTCACCCTCGCGCTGGGCGCCGCGGTCATCGCCTGCGGCTACGCGGTGCGCATCACCGACAGCCGGGACCTGTGGATGATCATCCTCGGCGCGACGGTGGTGGCGAGCGGCACCACCCTCGCGTACTCCGCGCTGCCGACCCTGATCCTGCGTGCCGTACCGGCCGGCCAGACGGCCTCCGCCAACGGCGTCAACGTCCTGATGCGGACCGTGGGCCAGGCCGTCTCCAGCGCCGCCGTCGCCGCGGTCCTGGTGCACCACAGCAGCCCCCTCGCCGGAGTTCCGGTGCCCACTCTGCACGGCTATCTGCTGGCCTTCGGCATGGCGGGTGCCGTCGCGCTGGTCGCCTGCGCGGCCGCCCTGTCGATCCCCGGCGACGCCCCCTCGGGCGACACGCGGCGCGCCCGGGAGGCCCCGGACGCGACCCCGGCCGCGCGTGACGGGGCGTTGGAGGGAGCATGAGTGCCGTGAGCACCTCCCACGGCCCCCGCGCGTCCGCGCCCCCGCACGCACCGTCGAGCTCCCCACGCCCGGCTTCCGACCCCGGTCCGGCTTCCGATGCCGGTCCGGCTTCCGACGCCGGTCCGACTCGCGGCCTCGGTCCGGCTTCCGACTCCGGTCCGGCTTCCGCTCCCGGGCCGGTTTCCGATTCCGGTCCGGCTTCCGCCCCCGGCGCGGCTTCCGGTTCCGGCCCCGCGGCTGCGGTCTCGGGCCCAGCCGCCGGTTCGGGTTCCGTTTCCGGCGGGGCGGCATCCGGTCAGGCTGCCGGTTCCGGTTCCGACTCCGGCGAGGACCGGCCCGAGGCGGTCGGTGCGGGTGCCGGTGCCGCGGTCCCCGCTTCGGCCTCCCCCTCCGACCCCGCTGTGGCCGTGACCGGCCCGGCCGCCACCGGCCCGGCCTCCGCCCCCGGCGAACCGGCCGCCGCACCCGTCCGCCGCGATGCCGAGGCCACCAAGGCGGCGATCCTCAGGGCCGCCCGTTACTTCCTGGTCCGCCGGGCGCAGGCCGACGTCACGCTCAAGGCGGTCGCCGAACGCGCCGGTGTCAGCCCGCCGCTGGTCCTGAAGTACTTCGGCAACAAGGACGCCCTCTTCGCCCGCGTCATGTCCTTCGACGCCGACGCGCACGCCCTGCTGGACGCCCCCCTGGCCGGCCTCGGCCGGCACATGGTCCGGTACGTCCTGGCCGCGCAGCGGGATCAGGGCACCGACCCGCTGCTGCGCATCGCCTTCGCACCCCTGCACGGCGACCAGGGCGACATCCTGCGCGCCAACTTCCGCGCCCAGGTGACCGAACGCCTCGCCGGCCGGCTCACCGGCCCGGGCGCAGGCCCGCGCGCCGAACTCGCCGTCGCGGCCCTGGTCGGCCTCGGCGTCATGTACGGCATCGCGCGCGGAACGCACCTGCGCGCGACGGACATCGACACCATCGCCGACCTCTACGGCCCGCTCGTCCAGGCCCAGCTGACACCCGGCGGCTGAGCGGCGCCGTCCGCGGGCGCGGCGCACGGCTGAAGACTCCGGCCCTCATGGGCCGACCGGCCGGTGGTCTGCTCCGGCAGGCGCCGGGACGCTCGGCGCCGAGGACTCCCGTCGTCCGCCCGGGGGTCGCGCCGCGCTGCCGGTGCCGCGGCGCGAAGCCGACGCTCCTGGTCCTCGTGCGCGGAGCGGACGTCCCTCTCCGACGGCAGGCGCCGGGACCCGTGGTGCCGAAGACCCCTGCCGCGCGCCCGGCGCCGCCGGTCATGGGGCGCGCGCGGGGTCGGGCATGTCGGCCGGTGCGACGGCGGAGGCGCGAGAGCGGACGTGCGGTGTGTCCGGGTGCCGTGTCGTGGCGGACGGACCGGCCGGGTCGGCGCTGTGCGGCCCGGGCCAGGGGGAGACCGCCGCCGTGAACCGGACCGTTCCAACCTTGCCCGCCCGCCGTGCGGGACCGCCGGCGGCGCGGCCGCCGGATCCGGGCCCCGTGACCGGCGCGGTGGCCGGGGCGTCCGTGCGGCCCGCCCGGCGCGTGCCGGTGTCCGGGCCCACCCGCAGCACCACCTCCGTGACGAAGGACCGGCCCAGGTGGACGAGGAAGGCCGCCCGGTCCGCGTCCGTACGGCGGAACGTCCGCAGCACGTGACCCCCCGCCGTGCCGTCCCGCACCACCGCCGTCAGCTCCAGCACCCGGCTGCTCAGCGAGCCGTACGCCGTACCGGGCGGCGGATGCTCCACGACGGCCGGTACGGCCGCGCCGTGCGTGTCGATCGCGAGGGCACCGCCCAGGGTCAGGTCACCGGGCGCCGGTGCCGCGGTGAGCCCCAGCCCGTGCTGCTCCAGGAACCCGAGCAGCGCCGCGAGCGTGACACCCGTGCCCGCCCGCACCGCCGACGCCGACTCCATGGCCAGGCCGGTCAGATGGGGTGCCGTGTCGACCAGGAGGACGCGCGTGTCCGTCGCCGCCCCGGCGACCGCGGGCGGGGACCAGCCGTACGAGGACCCGCGCGCCCGGACCCGCCAGCCCTTGCGCCACGCCCAGTCGACGACACCGGCCACCTGGTCGGGGCCGGCCGGCGCGCACGCCCACAGCCCGTCGGCCGTGAACCCGCCCACCCAGCCCCGGTACCCGGACCGGTACAGCGCCACCTCCGGTGGGAAGTCCGGGAGTTCGGCCGCGGCCCGCGCCGGATCGGCCGCCACCCGCACCGGTACGGCGGCCAGAGCGGCGGCCGCGCGCAGGAACGCGCGCTGGCCGACGGGCGCCGCCGGCATCCCGCCGGAGGGGATATTGCCTATGAAATGATCGCTCACGGAGTCACGCTAGGGGGGCCGCGGGACGCTTCCGCGCGGCCCGTCGATCACTGTCACCCGTGCGGGTGAAACTCGCGCGAAGAGCGGACGCCGTCGCCCGGCACCAGTTCCGCCATCCGGCGATCGTGCACCCTGCTGAGCAGCAGCAGCGACAGCACCGCCCCGATCAGGGCGCAGAACATGTCCCACTGGGTGTCCCACACATCGCCCTGGGTGGCGAGGAACGCGTCGGCGCCGTGGCCGCCGATCTCGGCCGCGGCCCACTCCAGCAGCTCGAAGAAGGCACTGAAGGCGAGGCAGGCGCACACGGTGAGCGGGGCCAGCCAGCGGCTGCCGCGCAACGGGGAGGTACGGCTGAGCAGTTCACGGACGAGGATCGCCGGCACGAACCCCTGCATCAGATGTCCGAAGCGGTCGTACGGGTTGCGGGACAGTCCGAAGGTGTCGCGGACCCAGTCGCCGGCCGGCACCTGCGCGTACGTGTAGTGACCCCCCACCGCGAGCACCAGCGCGTGCGCGGCCAGCAGCCCGCAGAGCAGCCCGGTCAGCGGGAAGCGCCGCCACACCAGCACCACCAGCGGCAGCCCGATCAGCGCCCAGAAGGTCTCCAGCAGCCAGGTCGTACGGTCCCGCACGTCCCACGCCGACACGGCGAGACCCACCGCCGCCACTCCCGCGAACAGGGCGGGCGGCACGCGGCGCGGCGCGTGGCGGGGGACGGGATGCGCAGCGGTCATGGCGGGGCTCCTCGGCATGGCAGGGACGGGCAGTCGGAGGGGAACCGGAGGACGCCTCGGCGTCTCCGGCCACCCCATGCTGGCCCGGGACGGCGGACCGGGCATGAGTACCGCTACTCACCCCGTCCCGGGTACCCCGCCGCCCCTGACCCTTGCCCGCCCTGCCACCACCGGCCGGCGCGAGCGTGGGACCCCCGTCACCAGCCTGGGACCCCCGTCACCAGCCTTGGCCTGCGCTACCGGTCGCCGCCGGTGCCGCGCAGCGCGGCGAGACAGCTTCCGATGGCCTGCTGGAGCTCCTCCAGGCGCTGCACCATGTCGTCCTCGTAGAAGTCCTGGGCGTCGTCGAAGGTCAGTTCCTCGAACGCCTTCGTCGCCTTCTGAAGCCCGTTGTAGAACTTCGTCCGCCGCTCCTGGACGCGAAGCTCGGGGTCGGCCGCGACCGTCTCCGCGACCATGTTCTTCATGGTGTCCCAGGCCTCGGTGGCCCACTCGCCGGCGTCGTCGCCGTCCTCCAGCTCGTCGATCAGCGACAGGTGCCGCTCGGCCTCCTCGCGCAGTTCGGCGGGGGCGTCGACCGTCTGTCCCGCGGGCGTCCTGATCTGACCCGACTCGACGATCTGCCGCACGTACCCGATCCGGTCCGCCGAGCGGCTCTCGGTCGCCACGGCCTTCTTCAGGTCGTCGGTGCGCACGACGTCCCGCGCCAGCTCGGCCTGGAGGACGGGGTCCTCCCGCAACCGGTCCAGCAGCGCGGCGCGGGCCGTACGCGCGGTGGAGGGGTCGGCGAGGATCGCGGCGCGCAGCGCGGTGGGGTTCTCCGCGACCTCCAGCGCCTTGGTGGGGCGGATGCCCTCGGCCTCCGCGGCCTGCGCGATCGCGGTGCCGCGCTCGGAGCCGGCGCTGTTGCGGGAGACGTAGTAGCTCAGCCAGACGTCGGCATCGGGCAGCTCGACGTCCTGGCCGGGCGCGAGCGCCTCGAAGAGCGGCACGAGACCGTCGTCGGCGGCGCGGTCCCACGCCTTGTAGTAGCGCATCACCCGGTCCGCGGAGCAGCCGGCCAGCTCCGCGAACTCCTTCGCCGACACCTTCGGCGTCTCCCCGGACGACTGCCCGCCGGGCCGTACGCTGCGCGCCACCATCAGCGCGAAGGCCCAGCCGCCGGTGCGGGCGTACACGCCGAACTCGCGGGCGTCGCGCGCCACGAGATCGGACAGGGGCGCCGCGGCGGGAACGGACGTCTCGGACGGGTCGATGGCCAGGGTCACGGATGTCTCTCCTGCGGGGAAGGCTGGGGGAACCCGCACCCGGACGCCCGGGTGCAGACAGGAAAGCCTATATCGCCCCATTGGGAATGCTTTGACGGCGCGGTCAGGGCGGCCGCCGCGGATCCCCTCACGGAGACGGTTCCCGCCGGTCGCCTCCGCGGGGGGCCCGCGCGGGGCGGCTCACCCCCGCGGTGCGCGGAACGTGCTCAGGAAGGTCCCGAGGGCGAGCCGGGCGGCGGCGTCGTCCCAGTCCGCCGCCCGGGTGGTGAAGCGCAGGGAGAAGCCGCGCCCGCCGCCCAGCACGAACCCCCGCCCGAAGGTGTGCGCCCGCGCGTCCCCGGTGCCCGACAGCCACTCCAGGTCGGCGGCCGCGCGCCCCTGATAGGTCGTGGCCCGTACGGCCCCGACGCGCTGGTAGCCGCTCAGTTGCCGCAGACCGGGCTCCACGTCGTTCCGCCACACGGCGACGGGGTCCGCGCCGACCCGCTCGCTGTAGGTGACGGCGAGCGTCGGCGGGCCGTCGCCCTGGCCGAAGGTGACGCGGTAGGCGTGATCGGCGGCCCTCTCGGTGGACAGCCGCCGCCAGCCCTGGGGCAGCGCGACCGAGAAGCCCTCGGGCGCGCTGTGGACCCGGTATCCGGCCGGCAGGGCGGAGGCCGTGCCGGTGCCGGGAGAGCCGCCGGTGCCGGAGGTGGCGCCGGACGTCTGGGTGGCGGCGGTCTCCGCGGGTCCGGCCGGCGGGGCGGCCGTCACGGTCCGGCGGGACGGAGACTCCGCCGCCGTGGTGCCGGTGCCGGACCGCGAGACCGCCACGGCGGTGCCGGCCGCGGTGACGGCCAGCACCGCTGCCGCGACCAGGACCCGCCGGCGCGTGGCCCGGATACCGGACCGCCCCGACGGCCACGCCCCGGGCCGCCCGGAGGCGGGCGCCGGTCCCGCGTCCTGTGCCGCGCCCTCCTCCAGGGCGCGGGTCAGTGACTCGAAGGCCACCGGCCGGGTCAGCCGCTCCCGCGGGTTCTTCCGCAGCAGTCCCCGTACGGCCTGGGTGAGCGGGCCCGCGCGCAGCGGGGTGCGCACCGGCAGCCGTTCCACGGCCCTCAGCGTGGCCTCGGGGCGCCCGCGGTCCCGGAACGGGGGCCTGCCCTCGACCATGGTGTAGAGGATCGCGCCGAGCGCCCACAGGTCGGCGGCCGGCCCGACGCGTTCGTCCCGGGCCTGCTCCGGAGAGGCGTACGACGGCGCGGTGAGCCTCGGCGCCAGGGTGGTGCCCGCGAGCCCGAACCCGGTGACGACGGCGGGGCCGCTGTCGCGCACGAGGATCTGGCCGGGGCTCAGCTCGCCGTGGGTGATGCCCTCGTCGTGGGCGGCGTCGAGCACGCCGAGCACGTCGAGGCCGATCCGGGCCGCCCGCTCGGGACTGAACGGGCCCTCCCGGTCGAGGAGTTCGCCGAGGGGGGTGCCCCCGATCCAGTCCGTCGCCGTCCACAGGGAGCCCGCCTCGACGAACGCGTCCACGACGGGCGCGACCCGGCCGGGCCGCAGCAGGCACATGGTCTCGGCGGTCCGTACGATCCGGACCGTCGCGTGGTGCAGGGTCTCCGGGTCGGCGGCCGCGGGCAGTCCGGTCCGCGCCACCAGGCGGGGCCGTCCCGCCGGCACGTCCTCCGCGTACCACCACACGCGGTTCGTCTCGCGGGAGAAGACCTCCAGCAGCCGGTACCGTCCGGCCACCAACTCGTGTGCGGAGACGTGCGCCTCGACCATCGTCATCCCTCGCTGCAACCGCTGCCTCGTGTTTCCCAGAGGTACGCGGGGCGCGCGGGGGTATGTTCAATGAATCCTCAACTCCGCTCGCCTTCCTGCCTTTTATTCACATCTCCGTGGCGCCCCGCGCTCTGCGAAGACGGCGTGCGCACCCGTGTCGACCTGCGGGTAACCGAAGGTAAGCGACCGGGTGCGGCGCCGCTTTCCGCCATGCGCCGCCGTACCGGGTCGTACCGGGCCCGGGTGGCGCGTACAGGGTGTGGGCGGCGCGCACCGGACGCGGGCGGGGTGTGCCGGCGTCACAGGTCGCGGCGCACCAGGAAGTCCAGCAGCGGGAGCAGTTCCCCGGTGGCCGCGGCGGCCAGGGGCAGCCCGGTGAGCAGGTCCCGCGCGGCCGCCGCCTCCGCGCGGGCCTCGGCGAGCGCCGCCTCGCGCCCTCCGGCCCGCTCCGCCAGGGCCGCCGCCTCCGCGGTGTGCGCGGGGGAGCCGAGGAGCGCGGCCAGCCGCCCGCCCGCCGGCGTGCCCAGGGCGGCCAGCACCGGGAAGGTCTTCTTGCGCTCGCGCAGGTCGCCGCCCACCGGCTTGCCGGTGACGTCGGGGCTGCCCCAGATGCCGAGCACGTCGTCGGCCACCTGGAAGGCGACGCCGAGATGACGTCCGGCCCGGTCCAGCGCGGCGACCACCGGCGGCGGAGCGCCGCCCAGCGCGGCTCCGGACGCGAGGGCGCAGCCCAGCAGCGCACCCGTCTTGCGCTCGGCCATCACCCGGTACTCCCCGGGCGTCACACGCCCCGGTCCCGTCCAGGGGCGGGCGGCGAACAGCAGGTCGTCCGCCTGGCCCCGCACCAGGTCGGCCAGTGCCGCGGAGAGCAGCCGGAGGGCGCCGCCGCCCTCCGGCGCGGCGGTGAGGGTCTCGACGGCCAGCGCGAACAGGGCGTCACCCGCGAGGATCGCGGGTCCGGTGCCGTACGCCCGCCACAGCGCGGGGCGGCCGCGCCGGGTCGCGTCGCCGTCCATGATGTCGTCGTGGAGCAGCGAGAAGGCGTGCACCAGCTCGACCGCGACCGCCGCGGGCACACCGGTCTCCGCGTCCGCGCCCACCGCCTCGGCGCCGAGCAGCGCGAGCGCCTGCCGCACCCCCTTGCCGCCGTCCGCGGCCGTCGGGGTGCCCGCGGTGTCGCACCAGCCGAAGGAGTACGCGGCCATCTCCGCGAGCCACGGGTGCAGCGTGTCCACCGCCTTCCGCAGCGCCGGACGCACCGACTCCCGGCACCGCAGCAGGACTTCGGGCGCGGCCTGCCCGGCCTGCCCGGACGGGGCGGGCGGCGCGGTCCGCGCCGCCGGGGCGGACGGCGTCACCGGGCACCCCCGACGGGCGCCCCCGGGCCGGCCGCCGGGGCGGGCTGGGTGTCCGGCGCGAACTCCGCCTGGGCGCGCGCCACCATCTCCCGTGCGTGGCGCAGCCCGCTCCGCTCCAACGCGTCCGCCAGCTCGGCCAGTTCGGCGAGGGTCTCGGTCCGCTCGCGGCCCAGCCGGGCCAGTGACTTCACCAGGCCGAGCCGGGCCAGGGCGGTGCCGCGCGGTTCGTTCATCGCGCCGAACTCCGACAGCGCCAGCCGGTACAGGTCCCGGGCCTCGACGTGACGCCCGGCCCGGTAGAGGACGTTGCCCCGCATCTTGTGGTTGTAGGCGAGCGCGCTGGAGAGGTTCATGGCCCGGCAGATCGTCTCCGCCCGCGTCAGCAGCTCCAGCGCCCCCTCGGTGTCGCCGTCGCACGCCGACCGTATGTCGGCCAGCCCGCGCAGCGCCCAGGCGTGCCCGCGCCGGTCCTCGGCGCGCTCGGCTATCTCCGCCGCCTCCTCGAACAGTTCGCGGGCGCGGTCGTACGCGCCGGTGTTGCGGTGCATCTGGGCGATGCCCTCCAGCGCCCACACCGTGTGCCGGGCCTCCCCGCGCCGCCGGGCCTCGGCCAGCAGCTGTTCGTGCAGCCTGCCGACCGCCGCGTAGTCGCCCTGGATGCGCCCGGTCTCCGCGAGCCCGGCCAGGGAGTAGCCGCGGACGACGATGTCGCCGCCCCGCTCGCCGAGTTCCGCCGCGAGCCCCAGCAGCCGCCGGGCGAGCGGGAAGCCGCCGCGCTGCCGGGCGAGCGTGCCGCCGCTCCACAGGGCCCACGCCATGGCGGCGGTGTCCCCGGCGTCCCGCGCGGCGCGGTAACTGGCCTTCCAGGAACGGTCGGCGTCGTGCACCAGGCCGAGGCGCCGCTGCGCCTCCGCCACGGCGAGCCCGCAGCGCGCCACCTCGCCGGGCTGTCCGGACCGCTCGGCCTCGCGGAGCCGCGCGGTGCCCTCGGCCAGCACGTCGGTCAGCGAGGAGTTCACGGACAGGGTGGTCAGAGAGCCCTGGTACTCCGGGGCGAAAGCCTTGCCGTACATGCGTACCTTTCTATACACAGAGTGTATACACGGCGTGTATAGCGTCTCGGGAAGGTGCCCTGCCCCGAAGGGCAGGGCGTGGTCTGTCGCCGGGCAAGACGCCGGTACGGCCGAGGGGGTTGCCTGTGAGGCGGGGATCACCCTGTGAGGCGTGGGTCACCCCGTGAGGTCAGTGCTGCTGGACCTTCTGGGGCACGGCCTCGCTCGGCCGCACCACGACGAACCCCTCGCCCTGGAGCATCAGCTGCACCGCCTCGCCCGAACCGCCGCGCAGCATCGAGCCGATGGACTGGGAGCGGTGCAGCGAGGTCTGCAGATGCGCGGTCCAGCCGACCACCGCGTCCGTGTCGACGAACACCGGCGCCTGTGCGGAGACGGGTATCACCAGCGGGTTGCCCTCGCAGACCAGACCCAGCCGGCCGTGCCCGCTGAACACGCTGTTGAACAGCCCGCCGCCGGCGATGCCCGACCCCTTCACGGTCCTGATCTCGTACGACAGCGTGGGGTCGAAGCACAGCACGTTGCGGCCGTTGACGGTGAACTGGTCGCCCTGCTCCACCTCGACGATGAAGCAGTTCTGCGCCTCGTGCGCGAACCAGACCTCGCCCTGTCCGCGCACCGCCATCAGCGGCAGGCCCTCACCGGTGACCGCGCGCTTGAGCATGCCGCCCACGCCCTGGCCCTTGCGCTCGAACTGGAGGTTCCCGCGGTGGGCGATCATCGCGCCCTGCCGGGCGAACATCTCCCCGCTGACCGCGTACTTGACGCACTTGGCGTTCTCGATGCTCATCCCCGGCTCGACGGCCGGCCGCACCACATGCTCACTGGAAAAGAGATCACCCTTCATGCGGTGCATGGTGTCCCGGAGGGGAGCGTTCCGCCAAGATCGCGGTCAGCGCCGGTCCCGCCTACTCCTCCAGGTCCGTGCCGCGCCCGGCCACCGCCGTGCCGCGCGCAGACCGCCCCGGCCTCGCGGCCCGCGTCCCGGTCGCCTTCTTCGCCGCCTTGCCGCAGAACGCCGACTCCAGGGTGCCCGCGAGGGTGTCCAGCACCTGGCCGTTGTTGGAGGTGTTGACGGCCGCGGTCATGCTGCGGCCGCCGTCCTTGGTGGTGAACGCGTAGGTGTAGTAGCCCTGGACCGCGCCCGTGTGGCCGTACACCGAGACGCCGCAGGACAGGTCGCGGCGCCGCAGGCCGAGGCCGTACGCCGTGGTGCTGTTGACCTTCGTGAAGCGTTCCATCTCCGCCAGCCGCGCGGAGGAGAGCAGCTTCCCGCGCACCAGCGCGGAGTAGAAGGTGTTCAGGTCCTTCGCGCTGGAGATGAGGGCCCCGGCGCTCTGCGCCCAGGAGACGGTCTGGGAGGTCGCGTCGACCAGCCCGGCGCCGGCCCGGTCGGGGGTCAGGTATCCGCGGGCGTACCGGCCCGGGATCGCGGTGTCCGGGTGGACGTAGAAGGTGTCGGCCAGCTTCAGCGGCTTGATGACGCGGTTCTCGTACGCCGTCCGCACGGAGGCGCCGGTGAGCTTCTCGATGAGGAGTCCGGCGACGACGAAGTTGGTGTTCGAGTAGGAGTACGCGGCGCCGGGCGCGTTGGTGCGGGGCTTCTTCAGGGACAGGGCGACCAGCTGACGGTAGGTGAACACCTTGTTCCGCACGGCCTCGAAGCCGGAGACGCTCTGCGCGAAGAGGTCGTCGGTGAAGTCGTACAGCCCGCTGCGGTGGCTCAGCACCTGCCGGACGGTGATGCGGTCGTCCGGCAGCAGCTGGGGCAGGTAGCGGTTGACGGAGGCGTCCAGGTCCAGCTTGTGCTCGTCGGCGAGCTGGAGCAGGACCACGGCCGAGAACGACTTGGTGACGCTGCCGATACGGAACCGGTCGAGGCTGCTCATGGCCCGCCCCGTGCCCCGGTCGTCGGTTCCCCGGCTCAGCCGGTACACGGTGCCGTGGTCGTCGATCCGGGCCAGCGCCCCCGGCGCGCCCTGGGACCGTACGGCGCGCAGCACCGCGTCGACGCCCGCCGTGTCGGGCGCCGCGAGCGCGGGCGCCGCCGGGGCGCCGGCCCCCGCCGTCGCGGCCCGCGCGGGCACCGTCAGGAGCGAGAGCGCGACCGCGCCGAGGACGGCACCCCTGCCCACCTTTGCTGAAACCATTCGGCACCTGCTTTCATCCATGGGGTTCCTCGCGGTTCGTGATGCGACGTCGGTCACATTCCGGCCTGGAACCTAGGGGATTGGCGGGGCGTCTCCAGTCCCGACACACACGTGGTCAAGACTTGATCACTCTGTGGCGCTGATTTGCAAAGGATTGCCATAGAAAGCCGCGAAATCGATCATTCCGGCTTTACGTGCGCATGACTAATCCGAAAGGGTGACCACGGGGCCTCCTCGGTCTCCGTGGCGCCAACGGCGCCATGCCTCCGGACGGTTGGCGATCCCGGCCGTCCTCGAACGAAGGAACCCTCCATAGTGCGTAGACCGCACATACGCAGCCTGGCGGTCGCCGTCGCGGCGACGACGGCTGCCACGGGCCTGGCCGGTACGGCCGTCGCGGGGCCCTCCACGGGGATGGAGCCGTCCGCTTCGTCCGCCGCCACGTCGTCCGCGGCGGTGGTCGGGGCGGCGCGCACCGCCGCCTTCGCCCACGCCACCGAGACCGGCGTCTCCCAGGGCGACGAACTCGTCGTCCAGGACGTGATGGCCGACCCCGAGGGCGCGCGGCACGTCCGCTTCGTCCGCACCCACGCCGGCATGCCGGTGCTCGGCGGCGACCTCGTCGTCCACCTGGACCGGCACCTGGCGTACGCGGGCGTGACCCGCGCGGCCGACCGCAACGTGACGCCCGCCGCCACGAAGCCCAAGCTGACGGCCGGCCAGGCCGCGGCGAAGGCCGCCGAGGCCGCCGAGGGCGACGCGGGCAGCGTCGCGCTGGTCGTGGACGCCCGCGGCGGCACCCCCGCCCTCGCCTACCAGGTGAAGGTGACGGGCACCGACCAGGCCGACGGCGGCTCCAGCACCGTCGTCATCGACGCCGTCACCGGCAAGGTGCGCAGCAACACGCCCGACGCCGACGAGTTCCTCTCGCCGAAGCTGCTCAAGACCCTGCACCAGCAGGGGGAGACGGCCGAGCCGGCCACCGGCACCGCGCCCTCGATGTCCGGGCTGCTCGGCTCGCGCCTCACCGGCGTGACGCACTACCCGGCGACCGCGAAGGGCACCGGCAAGACGCTCTTCGTGGGCAGTGTCGGCCTCACCACCACGGCGACCTCGCGCGGCCACTACCAGCTCACGGACCCGAGCCGGTACGGCACCGAGACCCGTGACGCCAAGAACAAGTACACGGAGAGCTTCGGCGCCGGTACGAAGTTCACCAACACCACCGACGTGTGGGGCAACGGCGCGACCACGAGCCGCACCACCGCCGCCGCCGACGCCCAGTACGGCATCACGAAGACGCTGGACTTCTACAAGAAGACCTTCGGCCGCAAGGGCATAGCCAACAACAGCAAGGCCGCGCGCGGCATGGTCCACTGGGGCCGCAAGGTCGCCAACGCCTTCTGGGACCCGACCTGCACCTGCATGCTGTACGGCGACGGCGACGGCGACATGTTCAAGAAGCCGCTCGTCGTCCTCGACGTCACGGGTCACGAGCTGACCCACGGCGTGGTGGACGCGACCGCCAAGCTCGAGCCGACCTACGTCGACCCGAACGGCAACCAGTACGGTGAGCCCGGCGCGCTGAACGAGTCCCTCGCGGACATCTTCGGCTCCAACGTGGAGTTCTACACGAACAACGCGAAGGACACCCCGGACTACCTGATCGGCGAGAAGCTGGGCCTGGCCCAGAAGTTCCTGCGCCGCCTGGACCACCCCTCGCTCGACAAGCTCGAGGGCACGGTGGACTACTGGTCGCCGTCCGTGTACGACACCGAGGTGCACGCCGGGTCCGGTGTCTCCTCGCACGCCTACTACCTCCTCGCGGAGGGCAGCGGCAAGAAGACCATCGGCACGGTCAATTACAACTCGCCGACCTACAACGGGTCGACGGTCAAGGGCATCGGCCGTACCAAGGCGACCGCCATCTTCTACCGGGCGCTGACCCGCTACATGGTCTCCACGACCGACTTCCACGACGCGCGCGTCGCGACGCTGAAGGCGGCCAAGGACCTGTACGGCTCCACCAGCACCGAGTACAAGACGGTGGACAAGGCGTGGGCCGGGGTCAACGTCACCGCCGCCAACACGCCGGCCGCCGGTCACTGACCGACGGCCGGGTGACACCGGCACCACCGGATGCCCCGCCCCGTGCGGGGCATCCGCGTACCGGGGCCCGGACAGGGGCGGGAAGCCCGCCGGGCCGCCGGGCGGACCCATCGGGGTGCGTATTCACCCGAACGGCGGGACGATGGCGTGCGTGAGACGCGCAGGCACGTCCCCTACGGTCCGCCCCGGAGCCGGCGGGTCCGTGCCGCGGCCGGACAGGACGGCCCACGGCGTCCCGGGTGCCCCCCGGCGGCCGCTGCGGCGGGTGGCGGCCCTGCTGCTCCTCACCGTCGCCGGGCAGGCCCAGCCCGCCGGAGCCACTGCCCCCGCCGCCCCCGGACGCCCCTCCGGAGTGGTCACCTGGGCGGCGAGCGCCGACCTCGCGGGGATGGGATCCTCCGGCCGCGGCTACCGGATGGTCGTGCGCACCAGCACCGGCGGCAGCGGCCTGCGGATCCGCGTCTCCAACGCCTTCGGCGACCGTCCCCTCACCGTGGACAGGGCCTACGCCGGTCTGCGCGGCGACGGCGCCGCCCTGCGCGAGGGCAGCAACCGGCCGCTGACCTTCGGCGGATCCCGGACGGTCACGGTGCCGGCCGGCGCCGTCGTGTGGAGCGATCCGCTGCCGGGCCGATGGCCGGCGGCCGCCGCACTGGCCGTCAGCCTCCGCACACCGGGCGCCGCGGGCCCGGCCACCGGACACGCGTTGGCCCTCAGGACGTCGTACCTCTCCGAGGGGGACCACACCGCCGAGGAGAGCGGAGCGCACTGGACGCGGACCACCCGTGCCTGGTGGTACCTCGACGCCGTCTCCGTGCGCCCGGAACGGCCCGGCACCGGAGCGGTCGCCGCGCTCGGCGACTCCGTGACCGACGGCCGGCTGTCCACCGCCGACCGCGACCGGCGCTGGCCCGACGACCTCGCCCGGCGTCTGCGCACGGCCCGCGCCGCGGTCCAGGGCGTCGCCGACGAGGGGATATCGGGCAACCAGCTCCTCCGGGACGGCGGCGGACAGAGCGCCCTGCACCGGCTGGACCGGGACGTCCTCTCCCAGCCGGGCGTGCGCACGGTGATCCTCTTCGAGGGGGTCAACGACCTCAAGGGGATCCCGGGAGCCTCCGCCGCGGCGCTCGTCGCCGGGTACCGCGAGATCGTCCGGCGCGCGCACGCGGCCGGGGTCTGCGTGGTGGGGGCGACCGTGGGGCCGTTCAAGGGCTGGCCGGAGTGGAGCCCGGCCGCCGAGGCCGTGCGCCGGGACGTCAATCGGTTCATCCGCACCGGCGGCGCGTTCGACGCGGTCGCCGACTTCGACCGGGCCCTGCGCGACCCCGGCGACCCCGAGCGGATGCGCCCCGGCCTCGACGGCGGTGACCATCTGCACCCCGGTGACCGGGGCATGCGGGCCCTCGCCGGTGCCGTGGACCTCACGAGCCTGGACTGCGGGCGGCGGGTTCGCCACTGACGCCGGTCCGCCCGCCGGGCTCACGGGCTGACGGGCTCAGCGCAGTGTGTCCGCCCAGTTCGCCGGAACCCGTCCGGCCGGGCCCGGCACCGGCTGGTCCTCCGGATGACAGACCGGGGGAGCGAGTTCGGGCCCCGAGTTGTACAGCTCGTTCTCGGCGAAGTTCCAGAACCACTCCTCGCCCGGCTCGAAGCTGCGGATCACCGGGTGACCGGTGGAACGGTAGTGGGCGGTGGCGTGCTTGGAGGGCGAGTCGTCGCAGCAGCCGATGTGCCCGCACTGCGCGCAGCGGCGCAGATGGAACCACCAGCCGCCCGCGGCGTCGCACTCGACGCACCCGGTCCCGCTGGGGGGAACGCCCGGGTCGATCGCGTCGTCGCTCATGCTGCCTCCTCGGGTCGCGTGCCGGACCCGTCGTCCGGTGTCTCGGCGGTCAGCGGAAGATAGACCTGGAAGCGGGTGTCGCCCGGCACCGACTCCACCCGCAGGGCGCCGTGGTGCTTGTTGGCGACGATCCGCCAGGAGATGTCCAGACCGAGCCCGGTGCCCTCACCGACCGGCTTGGTGGTGAAGAACGGGTCGAAGATGCGGTCCTTGATGTCCGGCGGCACCCCGGGCCCGGTGTCCTGGAACTCCACCACCAGCCACTCGTGCTCCGGCCGGGTCCGCACGGTCAGCGTGCCCTCCCCGCCCGCGCTGTTGATGGCCGACACCGCGTTGTCGACCAGGTTGGTCCACACCTGGTTCAGTTCCGCCGGGTAGGCGGGCACCGGCGGAAGCGTGCGGTCGTACTCCTTCACGACCTTGATGCGCGGGCCGGTCTTCGCCGACAGCATCAGCAGGGTGCTGTCCAGGAGTTCGTGCACGTCCACCACGCGGTACGGCGCCCGGTCCAGCTGCGAGTACTGCTTGGCCGCGTCGACCAGATGCGAGATCCGGGTGGTGGAGTCGTCGATCTCGTTCATCAACAGCTCGGTCTCGACCGTGTAGTTGAGCCAGCCCACCGCCCCCGGCAGGATGTCCTCGCCGACCGCCGCCGAGACCTGCTCCAGCCAGTCCGTGTCGAGTCCCGCCTGCACGAAGGTCGGCGCGATCTGCCAGCCGCCCTCGACGCCGTGGTCCTCCAGCCAGTCCGCGAGCTCGTCCTCCCGGTCGGACACCTCCAGCGGGCTGAGTGCCGGAGCCTTCGCGACCCGCTCGGCGGTGCGCTCCTGGATCTCCATCAGGCTCGTCAACGCCTCGTGGGAGAAGGGGGATTCGGCGATCATCGCGAGCTTGTGCCGCATCTTCGCGACCCGCTCCCGCAGCGAGGCCGTCGCCCGGACGGCGGCCGCGGCGGGGTTGTTCAGCTCGTGCGTCAGCCCCGCGGACAACGAGCCGAGCGCCAGCAGCCGTTCCCGCTGTCCGACCGTCGCCTGGGTGTGCTTCGAGCCGTAGAACAGCCCCTCCAGCAGATGCACCGCCATCGGGAACCACTCGCTCATGATCTCCGCGAAGGTCTCCGCCGGCAGCACGAAGAACCGCGTCGGCTCCGTCACCCGCATCGAGTTGGTGTACACCTGCCGCACCCGGTCGCCCAGATACGCCTGCATCGCCCCCGCGTACACCCCGCGCTGCGAGGTCCGCGTCACCTCGATGTCGTCGGTGCCGACCCGGCGGTACAGCACCACCGTGCCCTCCAGCATCACGTAGAAGCAGTGGGCCGGTTCACCTTCGGTGTACACCGGGCCGGGCTGGAACAGTTCGATCCGGCCCGCGCCGCACAGCCGCCCGAGCTGCTCGGGCGCCAGCCTCTCGAACAGGAACAGGGAGCCGATCTCCTTCGGGTTGCACGGCATCACCTGCCCGTTCACGACTGCTCCAGATACCGGTGGACGAGCATCACGGCCATGGCTCCCTCTCCGACGGCGGACGCGACGCGCTTGGCGGACTCCGCGCGCGCGTCGCCCGCCACGAACACGCCCGGAACGCTGGTCTCCAGGTGGTACGGAGGCCGGTCCAGCTCCCAGCCGGCCGGCGGGCGCCCGTCGGCGGTCAGGTCGGGCCCGGCCAGGATGAACCCCCGCGCGTCGCGCAGCACCGCGTCCCCCAGCCAGTCGGTGAGCGGCGCCGCCCCGATGAACACGAACATCCACTGCGTGTCGACCTGTTCGCTCTCCCCGCTCGCCACATGGCGCAGCGTCAGCCGCTCCAGCCGGTCCGAGCCGTGCGCGGCGTCGACCACCGTGTGCGGGCGCACCGAGATGTTCGGGGCCTCGTCGATCTGCTGGACCAGGTAGTACGACATCGACGCCGACAGGTCCGGGCCGCGCACCAGCAGGGTCACCGACTTGGCGAACCGCGACAGGTACATCGCCGCCTGGCCCGCCGAGTTGGCCCCGCCGACGATGAACACGTCGTGGTCCTGGCAGGCGGCCGCCTCGGTCAGCGCCGAACCGTAGAACACCCCGCAGCCGGTCAGCCCGAGGCAGCCCTCCGCCTCCAGCTGCCGGTACTGCACCCCCGTCGCCAGGATCACGCTGTGCGCCGCGATCGCCGTGCCGTCCGCGAAGTGCACGATCCGCGCCGCCCCGTTGATCTCCAGCCCCGTCACCTCGCGCGCGGTCAGGATCTCGGCGCCGAACCTGGTGGCCTGCCGCCGGGCCCGTTCGGTGAGCTGGGCGCCGGACACACCGTCGGGGAAGCCGAGGTAGTTCTCGATCCGGGAGCTCTGCCCGGCCTGCCCGCCCGTCGCCGACCGCTCCACGAGGACCGTCCGCAGCCCCTCCGACGCGCCGTACACCGCCGCGCCCAGCCCCGCCGGACCGCCGCCGATGACCACCAGGTCGTAGAAGTCGGACGTGGGGTTCGTCGCCAGGCCTACATGCGCCGCCAGCTCCGGCGAATCGGGCTCCACCAGGACGGTGCAGTCCGGGGTGATCACCACCGGCAGCCGCTGCCCGTCCTGCCCGGCCGCCCCCAGCAGCCGCCGGCCCTCCGGTTCCTCCACCGAGTACCAGCGGTACGGCACCTGGTTGCGGGCGAGGAACTCGCGCACGTCCGAGGAGCGCGCCGACCACCGGTGTCCGACCACCTTCGTCGCCGGCACCGGCCGGTAGTCGCTCGTCCGCCAGGCCTCCAGCAGGTCGTCCAGCACCGGATAGAGCTTCTCCTCCGGCGGGTCCCACGGCTTGAGCAGGTAGTGGTCCAGATCCACGACGTTGATCGCGTCGATCGCCGCGCCGGTGTCCGCGTACGCGGTCAGCAGCACCCGCCGCGCCCCGGGATACACGTCGAGCGCCTGCTCCAGGAACTCGATCCCGTTCATCTGCGGCATCCGGTAGTCCGCCAGGATCACCGCCACCAGGTCGCCGCGCAGCTTCAGCTCGCGCAGCGCGTCCAGCGCGGACTCCCCGGTCTCGGCGCGCACGATCCGGTACGACGCGCCGTAGCGGCGTCTGAGGTCACGGGCGACGGCGCGGGAGACCCCCGGGTCGTCGTCCACGGTCAGGATGACGGTCCGCGTCGCGTCGGCGGCCTGTGCCATACGTCTCCCACCCGAGCGGCTGCTGGATCCACGAGACGGTGACGCGGAGCCACCGCACCGGTTCCCGCCCATCGTATGTTCGATCGCCCCGGTTCGCTCCGGTTCGCTCGCGTTCGCTCGGGTTCGGCGTCCCCGCCGTGATCGCCGCCCGTCGGGCGGGAGAGTTCGGCGCCGCTCGGGGAAGACTGGCTTCCACGCAACCGTACGACGAGGAGGCCCACGCATGACACGCCCGATCACGGCAGGGGTGGACGGCACGGAGGAGAGCCTGGCCGCCCTGGACTGGGCCGCCCGCGAGGCAGTGCGCCAGGGGCTGCCCCTGCGCGTGGTCCACGTGTGGCGCTTCTCCGACGCGTTCGCCGGGGCCGACCGCGCCACCCAGCAGGGCTGGGTGACCGACGGCGTGGACGAGGCCGTGCACGCCGTCTGCGGCCGGTACCCGAAGGCGGCCGTCACCGTGGACGTGGTGGAGGGCGACGCCGCGGAGGTGCTGGCCGGCGCGGCCGCCGGGGCGGAGATGCTGGTCCTGGGCTCGCGGGGGCACGGCCCGGTGGTCGGGTTCCTGGTCGGCTCGGTCGGACAGCGGGTGATCGCCGAGGCCTCACGGCCCGTGGTTCTGGTTCGCGCCGGGGACGAGCCGGTGGCGGAGGCCGGCGGACGGGACGTCGTGGTCGGCCAGCACGGGGCGCCGGAGGACAGCGCGGCCGCGCTCGGGTTCGCGTTCCGGACGGCGGCCGCCCGGGGCGCCACCGTCCGGGCCGTCCGCGCCTGGACCCTCCCGCCCGTCTTCGCCTACAGCCCGGCCTCGCTCAAGCTCCTCGACGACGCGGGCGGCCTCGAACCGTACGAGAAGCAGGCCCTCGCGGACGCGCTGGCCCCCTGGCGCGAGCGCTATCCCGAGGTGCCGGTGGCCGAGCACGTGGAGATGGGCAGCGCCGGTCAGGTGCTGCTGTCCCTGGCCGGCCGGGCCCAGCTGCTGGTCGTGGGCCGCCGCGCCCACCGCACTGCCGTCGGCGGCCGGATCGGCTCGGTCGCGCACGGGGTACTGCACCACGCCGAGTGCCCGGTGGCGGTGGTCCCGCACGACTGACCTGCGGTCGGCTCGGGGGAGCGGGGGCCGGCTCCCGGATGAGCCCCGGGCCCCGGGGCCCCCGGTCTCGGCCTCCGGATTCCCGGCCTCCGGCCCGGATCTGCGGGCTTCGGCCCTCGGCCTGCGGCCCCTGGCCACCAGCCTCAGCCCCTGGACTTCTGGCCCCCGGCCACCGGCCCTCGGACCCCGGCCCCCGGCCCCCGGCCCCCGGCCCGAGTCTGCGGCTCCCGGCCCTCGGCCCGAGTCTGCGGCTCCCGGCCACCGGCCCGGATCTGGGGTTCGGCCCTCGGCCTACGGCGCCTGGCCACAGGCTCCCCCGTGCCATCGGCCTCAGCCCCTGGACTTCTGGCCTCCCGGCTCCCGGCCCGGGGCTGCGGGCTCTCGGTTTGCGGCCGGTGGTGTCAGATCGCTGCTCTGCGGGCCCCGTGCCTCCGTCGTGTCGCCGTCAGGCGGCGGGGGCGTGGGGTGCCGGGGCCGCGCTCGCGCCGGGGGCGGCGGGCTGGGGTGAGCGGGGGCGGGGGCCGGGAGTCGGAGGGTTCCGCACGACCGGGCAGGACTCCCACAACTCCACGCCCGCCGAGAGCAGTTCGAGCACGGCGGCACGCTCCTCGGCGGTCCACGCGTCGTGTTCGCCGCTGAACAGCTTCTCGTACGCGTGGTTGTGCACCTCGCCCTGCGCGGGCAGGGCGTGAGGCGTGCGGCATCCCCGGGCGAGGTCCTCGAAGAAGTTCCACGCGTCCAGCACCGCGCCCGGCGGGGTCCGCCGGTGAACGGGGTCCGCCAGCCAGCGCTGGACCCGCACGAGCTCCAGCGGGCTGTCGCCGTCCGTGTACACGTCCCACCCCTGGCGGCTCGCGTACGCACGCGCCTGTCTGGCCGTCACGAACACCGGCATCCGCCGGCGGCCGTCCTCCGCCAGGGTGTGCACCCGGTCCTCCGCGACCTCCGGCCCCCAGCTCCACAGCACCAGCGCACTGCGAGCGAGCCCGCGGATCCGGTAGGTGAACAGGTTGTCGGGGCCGGCCGGGGCAGCGGTCGCGCGCCCGTACTCATCTGCCTTCTCGATCTTGGACACGCGCTCAGGGTGACAGGAACTCCCCTGATCCGCACCGCGATTCAGCGCCGCTCCGCGCACGGCCGGCGAGCCAGGCGGCGACCTGCCGCCGGAACGGGTGGCCGTCTTCGGGCGCGACCCGCTCCATGTGCCGCAGGACGTTCTCCGAACGGTCGACGTGGCCCACCGCGAACACGTCGACACCCCGCTCGCCCGTCGAGGCGACGACGTACACGCTGCCGTCGAGAGACATCATGCCGAAGCCCGGGTGGCCCGCGTGCACGCCGAGGAAGGCCGACGCCGCGCCCCGGCCCATGACGTCCCAGCGTCTCAGCAGCCTGACCCGGGTCCAGACCATCGGCGCGTCGTTGCCGCTGTGCCGGTGTTCCAGGTCGGCCCGGTGCGTCCGGGTGCCCTGCGGAAGCCTGACGAGGAACTCGCGCCGGTGGTCGAGAAGCCCCGTGGACACCGCGAGGTCGTACCAGTCCTCGTTGAGCCGCTGGACGAGCCGCGGAGTCTCGTACGGGTGGAAGAAGCACCCCACCACCTCATCGGCGCCGTACCCGGCGACGAACGGCATCGTGCCGTCCGGGACCGCGTCCGGTACCACTTCCAGGCCGGCCCGCCGCAGTGCCCGGTACACCTTGCGTTCCCGCTCCTGAACACCCATCACCCGCCCTCCCGGCAGGGCCGTCGCGCGGACGACACCCCCTACGCGGCCCGTTCCCGGGCCTGGTCGGCGGCCGCCCGTGCCGGACCCTCGTGGAGCGGGCCGTGACCCGGGAGCAGGAGGTCGCCGTCGAGGGCGCCGATCAGGTCCAGGGAGGCCAGGGCGCGGGCGCGCTCGTGGTGGAAGAAGGTGTGCAGCAGCTGGGGGCCCTTGACCCGGGAGGTCGCGTGGCCGCTGACGAGCGCGTCGCCGGTGATCACGACGCCCGCCTGGGGAAGGTGGTAGACGCAGTGGCCGTCCGTGTGGCCGGGCGTGTGCACCGGGACCGGGCGCCCGGGGAGGTCGAGCGCGCCCTCGGTGGGGAAGGGTTCGGGGGCGGTGACCGGGTTGTGTGCGGTCCCGCCGACCTTGATGACATGCGCCGCCCAGGACAGCACACCGGGGCGCCAGGCGTTGCGGACCACGTCCCCGATGGTGGCCTGCTGGAGGAACTCCCGGCGCGCGTGCGGGACTTCGGCGGCGTGCAGATAGACCGGGGTGCCGTACGCCGTGCGCAGGTGCTCGGCCGAGCCGATGTGGTCGTTGTGCGCGTGGGTGATCAGCACGGCGGCGACGTCCTGCGGTGAACTCCCCACCGCCGCCAGGGACTCGAGAACGCCCTCGCGGTCGCCGGGATACCCGGTGTCGATCAGCGTGACGGCGTCACCGTCCTTGAGGATCACCCAGTTGGTGTGGTGGCCGTGCACCAGGTAGGTGTCGTCGGCGACTTGGCGTACATCTGTCGTCATGCTGTCCTCGGTCCCTGTCGGCGATCGCCCGCGGTCGATCATCGCAGGGCAGCCAACCAGACCCGGCCGCACCGCCCGTGAGCGGCCCCCCGGAGTCGCCGGAGCCTGCGGGGCACATCCCGGCACATCCCGGCACATGCCGACACGTCCCGGAACGCGCCGGGCGGTGGCGGGTCAGCGGACGCCGTGCGGGCGGAACTGGACGCTGATACGGGGGCCGGTGGCCCGTGCGGTCTTGGGGATGCAGTGCTCCCAGGTCCGCTGGCAGGAGCCGCCCATCACGATCAGGTCGCCGTGCCCCAGTGGCCGCCGTACCGTGTCGCCGCCGCCCAGCGGCCGCAGCAGCAGGTCCCGGGGCGCGCCGACGGACAGGATCGCCACCATCGTGTCCTCGCGCGCGCCGCGTCCGATCCGGTCGCCGTGCCAGGCGACGCTGTCCCTGCCGTCACGGTAGAAACACAGCCCGGCGGTGGTGAACGGCGCGCCCGGTCTCCCCGCGTAGTGCGCGCTCAGGGCCGTGCGGGCCTCGTCGAGCACCGGGTGGGGCAGCGGGTCGCGGGCACGGTAGAAGGCGAGCAGGCGCGGTACGGCCACCATGCTGTCGTACATCTTGCGGCGCTCGGCCCGCCACGGGACCTCGGCCGCGAGTTGTCCGTACAGCGCGTCGGCGCCGCTCAGCCACCCCGGCAGCGTGTCGATCCAGGCGCCGGCGCTCAGCTCCGTCCGGCGCAGCCCCTGGAGGGGGCCGAGCCGCAGCTCGTCGGTCTGGTCGAACAGGGAGCCCTGGAGGTGCGTGGACATGGTTCCAGCGTACCTCGGTAATCGAAAATGTGTTCCCTTTTCGGAGGGTGGTCGCTCCGGAGTCGCCGCCCGGCGGCGACCTCTTTCGATACACCGACGTATCCGATACATTCCCGTATCGAAACGGAGGCGGCCATGACGGCGGAGCGCACGACGGACGGCACGGCGGGCGACACCCCGGCGCGGGACACCCCGGCGCGGGACACGGCGGACGCCGCGGCCCCGCGTGTCACCAGGCGGCGGGCGCGGACCCGGGCGAACCTGCTCGACGCCGCCTTCGCGGTCTTCGCCACCAAGGGATTCGGCCGCGTCTCCATCGAGGAGGTCTGCGAGGCGGCCGGCTACAGCCGCGGCGCGTTCTACTCCAACTTCGCCACCCTCGACGAGCTGTTCTTCGCCCTCTACCGGGAGCGTGCCGACCTCATCGCCTCGCAGGTGACCGAGGCGCTCGCCCAGGACGGACCCGGTCTCGACGTGCCGGCCTCCGTGGACCGGGTCACCGAGGTGCTGCTGCTCGACGTGGACTGGCTGCTGGTGAAGACCGACTTCTTGGTGCACGCGGCCCGCGACCCGGCCGTCGCCGGGGTCCTCCTCGACCACCGGGCCCGCCTGCGGGAGGCCGTCGCGGACCGCCTCCGGGCCGGCGGGCCCGGCGCACTGCCCGCCGTGCTCGGCGGCGCGGACGGCGCCGCCCACGCGGTGGTCGCGGCCTACGACGGTGTCACCACCCAGCTCCTGCTGGACAAGGACGTCGACGCCGCCCGCGGCTGGCTCAAGCAACTGCTCACCGCCCTGCTCACCGACGGCACGGGCGCCCCCGGGCACGGCGGCACTCCCGCACGGGACCGCCGCACCCCGGGCGAGGGCACAGGCACACCGGACGAGTCGTAGTCGGAGACGGAAGGAGTCGGACGTCATGGAGAACACGGACGCCATGGACCACACGGGCGCGGACGTCATCGTCGTCGGAGCGGGCCTCGCCGGCCTGGTCGCGGCGCATGAGATCACCAGCCGGGGCAAGCGGGTCGCCCTGGTCGAGCAGGAGAACGCCGCCAATCTCGGCGGTCAGGCGTTCTGGTCCTTCGGCGGGCTGTTCCTCGTGGACTCGCCCGAGCAGCGCCGCCTCGGCATCAAGGACTCCTTCGACCTCGCCTGGAACGACTGGCGCGGCAGCGCCCAGTTCGACCGCGTCGAGGACGAGGACTCCTGGGCGGTGCGCTGGGCCCGGTCCTACGTCGAGTTCGCGGCCGGCGAGAAGCGGTCCTGGCTCCAGGGACACGGCATCGAACTGCTGCCGACCGTCGGCTGGGCCGAGCGGGGCGACCTGCGCGCCAGCGGCCACGGCAACTCCGTGCCCCGCTTCCACATCGCCTGGGGCACCGGCACGGGCGTGGTCGCGCCCTTCGTCGCGTACGCCCGCAAGGCGGCCCGGGACGGACTGCTCACCTTCCACCACCGCCACCGCGTCGACGAGCTCATCGTCGAGAACGGCGCCGCACGCGGCGTGCGCGGCACCGTCCTCGCCGACGACCCCGCACCGCGCGGCGTCGCCTCCAGCCGCGACCGCGCCGGCGACTTCGAACTCAGGGCCCAGGCCGTGATCGTCACCAGCGGCGGCATCGGCGCCGACCACGACATCGTCCGCCGCTACTGGCCGGAGCGGCTCGGCACCGCCCCCGCCCGGATGGTCACCGGCGTCCCCGCCTACGTCGACGGCCGCATGCTCGACATCAGCGCCGAGGCCGGGGCGCGCCTGGTCAACCGGGACCGCATGTGGCACTACACCGAGGGCCTGCACAACTGGGACCCCGTCTGGCCCGGCCACGGCATCCGCATCCTGCCCGGCCCGTCCTCGGTCTGGCTCGACGCCCTCGGCCGCCGTCTGCCCGAGCCCTGCCTGCCCGGCTACGACACCCTCGGCACCCTCAGGCACCTGCGCACCACCGGGGACATCGCCGGGTACGACCACTCCTGGTTCGTCCTCACCCGGAAGATCATCGAGAAGGAGTTCGCGCTCTCCGGCTCCGAGCAGAACCCCGACATCACGGCCAAGGACCGCAAGGCCGTGCTCAAGGACCGGCTGCTCGGCAAGGGCGCCCCGGCCCCGGTCCAGGCCTTCCTCGACAAGGGTGCCGACTTCGTCACCGGCAACACCCTGGAGCAGCTGGTCGAGCGGATGAACGGGCTCACCGGGAAGCCGCTGCTGGACGCCGCCGAGGTCCGCCGCCAGATCGAGGCCCGCGACCTGCAGATGGCCAACCCCTACAGCAAGGACGCCCAGGTCCAGGGCATCCGCAACGCCCGCCGCTACATCGGTGACCGCCTCGGCCGGGTCGCCTCCCCGCACCGCATCCTGGATCCCGCCGCCGGCCCGCTGATAGGCGTCCGGCTGCACGTCCTGACCCGCAAGACCCTCGGCGGCATCCAGACCGACCTCGACTCCCGCGCCCTCGGCCCCGACGGCAGCCCGGTCGACGGCCTGTACGCGGCGGGCGAGGTCGCCGGCTTCGGCGGCGGCGGCGTGCACGGCTACAACGCCCTGGAAGGCACCTTCCTCGGCGGCTGCCTCTTCTCCGGCCGCGCGGCCGGCCGGGCGGCGGCACGCCAGGCGGACTGACGGACCGTCCGTCGCCGCGGGGAGCGGAGGCGGCGTGTCCCGCGAAGGACGGCCGCCCCCGCTCCCCGCGGCGGCGAGGGTCGGGCCGGGCACCGCCCCGGTCAGTCCCGCAACAGCTCCGCCAGGACGTCCGCGTGGCTCTCTCCCGGCCTCTTGGACCCCGTGAGCAGCGTGACCGGGCCGTTCTGGACGGCCTTGCGGAGGCCGTCGAGCAGCTCGGCGGCCTCCGGCGCCTCCAGCTCCGTCCCGTAACGGCGCCGGAACTCCTCGTACGAGCCGCCCCCGTGGTACCACTGGCGCAGTTCCGTCGACGGCGTCAGCCCCTTGGGCCACTCGTCGAGCCGCGCCTCCTCCTTGCTGACGCCGCGCGGCCACAGCCGGTCCACCAGCACGCGCAGGCCGTCGTCGGGCTCGGGCGGGTCGTAGATGCGGCGCACGCGCACACTCACGGTCGGGCTCCCCTCGGGACACGGACGATGCCGCGAGCCTACGTCGGCCGGCGCCGCCCACCGGACGGCGACGCGGCGTGACTTGACCTGAATGAGGGGGAACCGGTGCGGGGCGCCCCTCTAGTCTGTGGGCGGTTCGATCACCGCCACCCCCTGACCGAGGAGCGCAAGTGACGTCACCCCGCAGACCGGCCGCACGACGACGAACGGCAGTCCTCCGGCGCGAGGCGGTCCTCGCCACCGTGCCCGTGGCCGTCGCGGCGCTGCTCGGGGCCGCCGGACCCGCGGCGGCCGGCACCACCGGAGCCTCCGGTGCCGGCGACCCCTACTTCCCGCTCAGCGGCAACGGCGGCTACCACGTCCGCCATTACGGCCTCACGCTCGGCTACGACACCTCCTCCCGCCACCTCGACGGCAAGGCGGACCTCACCGCCCACGCCGGCCGGCGGCTCACCCGCTTCGACCTCGACCTCAAGGGCCTGAAGGTCACCGGTGTCACCGTCGACCGCGCCGCCGCCCGTTTCACCCGCGACGGCCAGGAACTCGTCGTCACCCCGCGCCACGCGCTTCGCGCGGGCCAGGAGTTCCACGTCACCGTCACCTACGGGGGCGTCCCCGCCTCCGTCACCGACCCGGACGGTTCCGCCGACGGCTGGATCACCACGGACGACGGGGCGTTCGTCGCCGGTGAGCCGCAGGGCGCCATGACCTGGTTCCCGGCGAACAACCACCCCAAGGACAAGTCGTCGTACGACTTCACGCTCACCGTGCCCGAGGGGCGCACCGCCGTCGCCAACGGCGTCCTGCTCGGACAGCGCACCGCGCACGGCCGCACCACCTTCCGCTGGCGCCAGTCCGAGCCCATGGCCGCCTACCTGGCCACCGCCACGGTCGGCAAGTTCACCGTGGAGCGGTACACCACCCACGACGGCGTGCAGGTGTACAACGCCGTGGACCCGCGGGAGGCCCGCGCGGCCGCGCCGGTGCTGAAGAAGCTGCCCTCCGTGCTGGAGTGGGAGAGCAAGCTGTTCGGGCCCTACCCCTTCCGCGCCGCCGGTTCGCTGGTCGACCACGCCCCGGACGTCGGCTACGCCCTGGAGACCCAGAGCCGGCCGCTCTACGACTCCGCGCCCGACCTGAGCACCCTCGTCCACGAGAACGCCCACCAGTGGTTCGGCGACTCCGTCTCGCTCACCACGTGGAAGGACATCTGGCTCAACGAGGGCTTCGCCACCTACGCCGAATGGCTGTACAGCGAGCAGCACGGCGGCGACAGCGCCCAGAAGTCCTTCGACGCGCTCTACGCCCGCCCCGCCTCGAACGGCCTGTGGGCCTTCCCGCCCGGCGACCCGGGCAGCGGCGCGAACATCTTCGACACACCCGTCTACGCCCGCGGCGCGATGACCCTGCACGAGCTGCGCAAGGCCGTCGGCGACCAGGACTTCTTCCGCATCCTGCGCGCCTGGGCGGCCGCGCACCGGGCCGGACACGGTACGACGGCCCAGTTCACGAAGCTCGCCGAGCACGTGTCGGGCAAGGACCTCGACGGGCTCTTCCACACCTGGCTGTACACGAAGGGCAAGCCGGGCCGCGCTTGACCGGACGGCCGCGCCCGATCCCCGCGGGGCCCGCGCCGGCGAAGCGGACTCACTGCTCGCGCAGGCCCCACGGGGAGCCGTACTCCGTCAGCAGGTCGAGGTACGGCCGGGCGGGGAACGCCTCCGGGCCGAGGACCCCGGCGCCCGACCAGGTGCCGGCGGCGAGGAGTTCGAGGGCGACGACCGGGTTGACCGCCGTCTGCCACACCACCGCCTGGCACCCGTACTCCGCCATGGACCACTCGTTGTCCACCACGTGGTAGAGGTACACCTCGCGCGGCGCCCCGTCCCGGGTGCCGCGCACCCACGTCCCCGCGCAGGTCTTGCCGCGCATCCGCCCGCCCAGCCCCGCCGGATCCGGCAGGCACGCCGCGACCACGTCCCGCGGCGAGACCGGCACCGGCCCCTCGGGACCGGGCGCGGCCACCGGCTCGGTGGTGTCCAGGCCCAGCCGGTGCAGCGTCTTCAGCGTCTCGATGAACTCACCGCCCAGGCCGTACTTGAAGGTGACCCGCTCCGCGCCCACCCAGCGCGGCATCAGCAGCACCTCCTCGTGCTCGACGTTCACGCACTCCACCGGGCCGATGCCCTCCGGGAAGTCGAACACCTCGGGCTCGCTGAACGGCTCGGTGGTGAACCAGCCCCGGTCGGCCTCGTAGACCACCGGCGGGTTCAGGCACTCCTCGATGGTGGTCCAGATGCTGAAGGACGGCGCGAAGTCGTAGCCGTCGACGGTCAGGTTCGCACCGTCCCGGACACCGATCTCCTCGATGGAGTCGAAGAGCTCGTCCGCCGCGTACCGGGCGAACACGTCCGACAGACCGGGCTCCACGCCCATGCCGACCAGCGCGAGCGCGCCCGCCTTCTCCCACTCGGAGGCCAGCGCGAACTGCTCGTCGCCGAGCTTCACCCCGCACTCCTCGAACGGCCGCTCCGGATGCGGCCGGGACAGCGACATCGCCATGTCGACATAGGTCGCACCGGCCGAGCGTGCCGCCCGGAACAGCGGCATCACGAACCGCGGGTCGGTCGCGTTGAGCAGCACGTCGCAGCCGTGCCGGGCGAGCAGCCCGGCCACCGCCGCCTCGTCGCCCGCGTCGACGCGCTCGGCGACGAACCGGCCGTCGCCGTCGAGGGCCCTGACCGCCGCGTCGGCCCGCGCGGGGTCGTAGTCGGCGACCACCATGAGGTCGAAGAACGGACGCCGGGCCGCGATCCGGGTGACGGCCGTGCCCACACCGCCGGCTCCCACGAGCAGTACACGCATGTCGGAAACTCCCTGCCTGATCGGGACGAAAAGAGGTCTTGGCCGGCGCGCCTGGCCGGAATCCAACGCCGGACCGTGCCGTAAGGTCAATGGCGTTGGCATAAGAGACGCGCTCCGCACGTGCGCGCGAGGCCGTTCCGCGAGCGTGCCGGCCTGCCCCGGACCGCCCGGGCAGCGACAGCGAGGGGGAGGAGCCGCGGTGCCCAAGGCCGTCGTACCCGAGGAGAAACGCCGCAGGCGCCGGCCGACCCGCGGCGGCACCGTGCTGTCGGAGACGCTGATCGTCTCGGCCGCGCTGCGCCTGCTGCGCGAACACGGCAGCGCCGGGCTCACCGCGCGCCGCCTCGGCCTGGCGCTCGACTGCGACCCCAGCACCCTGTACCGGTACTTCGGGGGCATGGACGACCTCACCCTCGCCATCGGCGACGCGCTGATCGGGCAGGCCCTCGCGGGCTGGGAGCGCACGGGACGGTGGCGGGCGGACCTGCGCGCGATGGGGCTGCGCATCCACGCCGCGTACGTCGCCCATCCGCAGGCGGCGCTGCTGACCGCGAGCCGGGTCACCGGACGGGTCCACGAACTGGCCGCCGACGAGGCGGTCCTGGACGTCCTGCGCACCGCCGGATTCGGCCTGGCCGAGACGGTCCGCGTCTACCACGCCTTCATCGACCAGACCCTGGCCTTCGCCGCCCTCGACGCCGCCACCCTCGCCCTGCCGAGCGCCTCCCAGCGGGCCGACGACGACAAGTGGCTCTCGACCTACGCGCGCCTGCCGCGGTCCACCCACCCGCGCATCGCGGAGGCGGCCCCCCACCTGGCCCGGCGCATGGTCAACAGCGCGTATCCGACGGCGCTGGAGATGCTCCTGGACAGCGCGGAGAGCCGGCTCGCGGCGGGGGAGTGAGGACACGCGCGGCGCTCGGTCCCGCGGTATCCCGGTCGCCGCTCAGCCCTGCCGTGTCTCCGGCGCGGAGCCCCGCGGCGTCGCCGTAGCTCAGCCCCGCAGCGTCTCCGCCGCCGTCTGCGCGACCGCCTCGGCCAGCGCCGCCAGCGCGGGGGAGTCGAGCTTCCACTGCTGCCAGTACAGGGTGATCTCCACCCACTGCTCCGGGGCGCCGGGGCCGGTGGCGCCGAGCGTCACCAGCCGCCCCTCGCGCAGCAGCGGGGCGGCCTGGACCTCGGGAACCATGCCCCAGCCGAGGCCCGCGGCGACCGTGGCGACGAAGCCCTCCGAGGTCGGCACCTGGTGCCGCAGCGGACCGGCGCCCCTGCCGCCCAGCCGGCGTACGAAGGCGTCCTGGAACTCGTCCTTGGTGTCGAAGACCACGACCGGCGCCTGCGGCAGCGTGTCCCGCAGCGGGCCGTCGAGATGCCGGGCGGCGAACTCCGGCGCGGCCACCGGCAGATAGCGCATCCGGCCCAGCGCGCGCACCGAGCAGCCCGGGACCGGGTCGGGCGAGGAGGTCACGGCCGCCATCACCAGGCCCTCGCGCAGCAGCGCCGCCGTGTGGGCCTCGTCCTCCCGGTGCAGCTCGAAGCAGAGCCCCGGCACCCGGGTGAGCGCCCCGAGGAACCAGGTCGCCAGCGAGTCCGCGTTCACCGCCACCGACACCCGGGTCTGCTCCCCGGCGCCGCTCATCCCGAGCTCGCCGCGCGCGTCCCGCTCCAGGCGCGCCAGCTGGCGGGCGAACCGCACGAGCACGGCACCGGACTCCGTCGGCCGCACCGGCTTGGTGCGCAGGAGCAGCACCCGCCCGGTCCGCTGTTCCAGCGCCTTGACCCGCTGGCTCACGGCCGACGGCGTCACGTGCAGGGCCGCGGCCGCCGCGTCGAACGTGCCCTCGTCCACCACGGCCAGCAGTGTGCGCACCTGGTCCAGGGGAAGTTCCGTCATCACGAGAGCTAAGGTTACGTAAGAATCTTTAGCTGTACCCGCTGAGACCGCTTGTCTACCGTCGGAACCATGAACCACGCTCTGACCACCGCGGCCGCCGGATTCGGCGCCGGACTCTCCCTGATCGTCGCCATCGGCGCCCAGAACGCCTTCGTCCTGCGCCAGGGGGTGAGCCGCCAGGCCGTCCTCACCGTGGTCGGCATCTGCGCGCTGTCCGACGCGCTGCTGATCGCGCTGGGTGTCGGCGGAGTCGGCGCGGTGGTGGTGGCGTGGCCCGAGGCCGTACGGGCCGTGGGGCTGATCGGCGGCGTGTTCCTGCTCTGCTACGGCGCCCTCGCCGCCCGGCGCGTGTTCGCGCCCGCCGGCACCGGCCTGCGCGCGGAGGGCGCGGTCCCCGGTTCCCGGCGGCGCGCGGTGCTCACCTGCCTGGCGATGACCTGGCTCAACCCGCACGTGTACCTGGACACCGTCTTCCTGCTCGGCTCCCTCGCCGCCGACCGCGGCCCGCTCCGCTGGACCTTCGGCCTGGGGGCCGCCCTCGCCAGCCTGTGCTGGTTCGCCGCCCTCGGCTTCGGCGCCCGGCTGCTCGGCCGCTTCCTCGCCGGGCCAGGCGCCTGGCGTCTCCTGGACGGCCTGGTCGCCGTCACGATGCTCGGCCTCGGGGCCATGATGCTCGTCTCCGGGATCTGATCCGGCCCGATCCCGCGCAATCGGTTCGGCGGTCACAGGAGTTGCTGGGATAGTGAAGCCCGAATCGAAAGATGTATCGAGCAACCAGGAATTACGTGGACACGAGCGAGAGCAGCAGTACCGAATCCGCCCCCGCCGAGGCGACCCCGCAGACGCCGCCGCGGGGCTGGCGCCGCTGGGCCATGGACACCCGGCCGCTGCGCATCCCGGCGTTCCGGCGGCTGTGGTCCTCGACCATCGTCACCGCCGTCGGCAGCCAGCTCACGGCCGTCGCCGTGCCCAAGCAGATCTACGACATCACGCACTCCTCGGCCTGGGTCGGCTACGCCAGCCTCGTCGGTCTGGTGCCGATGGTCGTGTTCGCGCTCTGGGGCGGGGCCATCGCCGACACGGTCGACCGGCGCAGACTGCTGCTGATCACCAACGCCGGCATCGCCGTGACCTCGCTGCTGTTCTGGGTGCAGGCCGCCATGGGGGCGCACTCCGTGGCCCTGCTGATGGTGCTGCTCGGCGCGCAGCAGGCCTTCTTCGGGCTCAACTCCCCGACACGCAGCGCCTCGGTCGCCCGGCTGGTCCCGGCCGAGGAGCTCCCCGCGGCCAACGCGCTCGGCGCGACGGTCATGCAGACCGGCCTGGTGGTCGGACCGCTGCTGGCCGGCGCGCTGATCCCGGTGATCGGGCTGCCGTCGCTGTACCTGATCGACACGCTCGCCCTGTGCGTCACCGTCTGGGCGGTCTTCCGGCTGCCCCCGCTGGCCCCGCTCGGCGACGCGCCGGCGCGGCGGGCCGGGCTGCGCGAGATCGCGGCCGGGTTCCGCTACATCGCGGGGCACAAGGTGCTGCTGCTGTCGTTCCTCGCCGACATCATCGCCATGGTCTTCGGCATGCCCCGCGCCCTGTACCCGGAGCTGGCCGCGCAGACGTACGCCTCCTGGGGCGAAGGGCTCGCGCTGGGCGTGCTCTTCGCCGGCATCGCGGTGGGCGCGGTGCTGGGCGGCCTGTTCTCCGGGGTCTTCTCGCGGGCCCGGCGGCACGGCTGGATGGTCATCGGCGCGGTGGCCGGCTGGGGCGTGGCCATCGCCGGGTTCGGGCTCAGCGGCAATCTCTGGCTGGCCCTGGTCTTCCTCGCCGCCGCGGGAGTGGCGGACATGGTCTCCATGGTCTTCCGCCAGGCGATCCTGCTGTCCGCTGCGACCGACGAGATGCGCGGGCGGATGCAGGGGGTGTTCACCGTCGTCGTGGTGGGCGGCCCCCGCCTCGCCGATGTCCTCCACGGCACCGCAGGCTCGGTCTTCGGCGCCCAGGCCGCCGTGGCCGGCGGCGGTGTGCTGGTCGTCGTGGCGATTCTGGTGCTCGCCGCCGCGGTCCCGGCACTGCGCCGCTACCGGATCTGACGGACCGCCCCGCGGTCCGCCGCGGCAGCGCCGCCTACACCGGGCGCTGCCGGCGGACCGAGTACTGGTCCATCAGCTTGCCGCGGGTCGTCTCCAGACGATGGGCGAGGATCTCGGCGACCGTGCGGACCAGTGACAGGCCGAGCAGCGGATCCTCCACGCACAGACCGAGCACCGAGGGCCCGTCGAACTCGTAGGCCCGTACGTTGCTGAAGGCCACGGCCCCGAAGTCCCACTCGTACGGCGGGAAGAGCCAGGACCAGCCGAGCATGTCGCCGGCGCCGAGCGTGGCCACCGTGACCCACTGCCGGGAGGTGACCTGCTGGTCGAGGGAGACCGCGCCCGAGCGGATCACCCAGAACCGGTCGGCGGTGCCGCCCGCCTCGAAGATGCGGCTGTCCTCCGGGAAGGACACCTCCTTGGCCAGCTCCATCAGACGCTCACGCTGAGCCTGCGGCAGGGCGGTCAGCAGTTTTATCGCTTTGGTCATGGCGCGGGGCTCCTCGCCGGCAGCGGTTCAGATGCTTTCCCTCACCCCATTTCAGCGGCTACCGCCGTACAGGGCACCTCGAAAACCGCGCCGCTCAGGCGGCCGTCCGGCCCGAGGGCAGGAAAAAGCCCTGGCTGGACGGGGGAAACCAGCCAGGGCCGTACGAGGTGACGAGCGCAGGACGCACGGACAGGCCGGGTCGCTGAGCCATCAGTTATGGGTGAACGATAAACCATCTGCCCGGCGCCCCCGCAAGGGATTCAACAGGTCACGTGACCTGTTTCACTTCGGCCCGCTCCTTGGTCCCCTTCGTCCCCTGCGCGCCCTTCGTCTTCTTCGGCTGTCCGACGGTGAGGCCCAGGGGCCGGGCCAGACCGGACACCGCCTCGTCCAGACGCTGGAGATGCCGCAGCACCCGGTCCGTCACGCGGCCGTAGCGCGGGGAGCCCAGGGTGCCCGGCTCCAGCATCGACGCGATGCTGGGACCGGTCTCCAGCACCGCCGTGGAGCGCGGGTCCCGGACGTGCGCGGCGATCGCCGCGATGTTGTGCAGGATCCGCTGACAGGCCCCGCGCAGCCGCGGGTCCGCGGCGATCGAGGGGTTGCTCGGCAGCAGTTCGGCGGTGGCCGCGAGCGCACGC
Source organism: Streptomyces sp. NPDC090108 (assembly GCF_044747185.1). Lineage (NCBI taxonomy): Bacteria > Bacillati > Actinomycetota > Actinomycetes > Kitasatosporales > Streptomycetaceae > Streptomyces > Streptomyces sp. NPDC090108. Next base: position 324,528 of record NZ_JBIVDQ010000003.1, on the reverse strand, counting down.
GCGTGGTACGCGCACGTCTCCAGCAGCGCCACCACGTAGCGGGCGGCGTCCCGGCGCGCGCGCATCGGAGTGATCGGATGCGTCAGCGGCAGGGTGGCCGCCCGCAGGTCGGCCAGCGCCTGGTCCAGGTCGCGGGCCCTGTCCACCAGGTCGGTGTGCGGCGTACCGCTGAGCTGGTCCACGGCGGCCCGCGTGACGTCCTCGAGCCGGTCCAGGACGTCGACGAGCAGTTCGTTGGTGTGCCGGTCGGTGTCGACCGGCAGCACCAGCACCGCCGCCAGCACCCCGCACGCCGCGCCCAGCACCGTCTCCTCCACCCGCAGCAGCAGCACGGCCATGCTGTACGTGTTCAGCAGCGTGTACAGCAGGCCCAGGGCCGCCGTCACGAAGAACGACAGCAGCGTGTACGACATCGACGCGGTGTAGAACATCGCGAAGATGCACACCAGCACCAGCGCGAACGCCGTCCAGGTGTGGTGTCCGACCAGCCCGGCGAGCCCGACCCCGGCCACCACGCCGAGCACCGTGCCGAGGACCCGGCGGTAGCCCTTCACCAGGATCTCGCCGGTGGACGCGGTGTTGACGAACACGATCCAGCAGGTCAGCACCGCCCAGTACCAGCGCCTGCTGGACAGCAGCTCACCCGCGCCGATCGCCAGGGCGGACCCCACCGCCACCTGGATCGCCGACCGCGTGGTCAGCCGCTTCAGCCCGGCCGGTTCCGCCCCGGTCTCCTCGCTGCCCTCGATGGCCGCGTTCTCGGCCTCGATCTCCTCGCGGGAGCGGGCCGTCTCGGGGCTGTCGTCGGACTCGTCCTGCGGTCCCTCCAGCGCGGTCCGCAGCCCGAGCACGGCGCGTGTGGCCTCGCCGATGCCCCGGAACACGTCCTGCACGGGCGGGGAGGCCTTCGGCAGGTTCTCCTCGTCGCGGTATCCGAGCAGCCGGTTGCGGACGTGCGCCATCGCCGTGCCCCTGGCCTCGCCGGCCGGCCGCAGCACCAGCAGACGCAGCGACGCCAGGTCCCGGCGCAGCTTGGACCTCGCCTCCTCCCGCACCGGCACGTCGCCGATCTTCAGGTGGGCGCCCGGCAGATGCAGGGTCAGCGTGTTGGTCCGTTCGGCGCCGCGCGCGGTGAGCAGCATCAGGCCGAGCCGCTCGGCGGCGATCTCGGCGTCGGCGATCCGGCGCTCCAGCAGCCGGGCCACCGCCGGGTCGGGGACGCTGTAGTCCAGCCGGCCCTGGATCTCCAGCGCCGTCTCGTGCAGCCGGGCGGTGCTGGTACGCAGGTCCTTCAGGACCTTGTCCACGTCGTCGGGGTCGGCGTCCAGCAGCTCGGCCTGAATGGTGATCAGCTGTCCGAGGCGGGCGCGGAAGGCCCGCCGCAGCCGGTCGAGCGTGCCCGCCGGGGTCTGCGGCAGCAGCACGAACCGGGTCAGGGCGCTGCACCCGAAGGACACGGCGATGACGAGGCTGAGCGCGGGCAGCGAGGAGACGGACGCCTGGACGAACAGCGCCACGAAGTAGATCTGGAAGACGATCACCCCGAGCGCCGTGCCGCGGTCGCCGAAACGGCGGCTGTAGACGGCGGCGAAGATGACCAGGACGAAGCACATGTCGCTCGCCACCGGCCACTGGTTCAGCAGCGCCCCCAGCGACACCGAGGCGAACGCCACCGGCACGCTGAGCGCGAAGGTGACGGCCTGCGCGGCGGGGTGCTTCTCCCGGATGGCGAAGGTCGCGGCCATCGCCGTCATGGCGCCCGCGACCAGCTGGGGCACGGGCACCCGCAGCACCGCCAGCACACCGAGGGCGAGCGCGACGGAGAACATGTTGCGCATGCCCGCGGTGAGTCTGAGCAGACCGGGATCGGACGCCGCGATCCGGTCCCACAGACCCACCCGCACCGCTCGGCTCAGTGCCCTCACGCCGCCGTGCTCTCTCTGCCGTACCGAAAGTGATCTCCGGTCCAGCATGGCACGGCGGTGCCGTTTACCTGCTCTCTGCCAGCGTGTACGCCACGAGCGCGTTGGCGTGTCCGTGTCCCAGGCCGTGTTCGGCCTTCAGCCAGGCGACCAGTTCCATGTGCTTCGTCAGCGGCGAGGAGCGGATCAGCTCCTGCCAGGACGCGACCGGGCGGCCGTACTTCTTCTCGATCGACGGGAAGTAGCTCGCGGGGCCCTTCACGGTCTTCTCGGTCATGGCGGCGGTGCCTCCTCGTGTGACGTCTTTCGGTCACGGATAGGACCGCCGCCCCTGGTGCGGATGAGCGGCGGTCCCTGGTGATCCGGGTCACACCGGCGTGGAGGGTCCGGACGCGTCAGGACCGCTGTGCGGCCCGGCTCTCCCGGACCTCGGCGCGGACCTGGTCGGGGGTGAGGTAGGCGTCGGTGTACTCGAAGTCCTTGAGCCGGGCGGGGCGGCCGCGCTGGAAGCCGGTGCGGACGAAATCGTCGCCGGCGACGGCGTTGAGCAGCCAGTTGACGAGGACGCGGGCCTTGGCGACGTTGGTGCGCAGGGCCGACCAGTGGTAGCCGCGGGCGACGAGCTGGGCGAGGATTCCGCGCAGTTCGATGCCGAGCGGCTTGGACACGGCGTCCTTGCCGCCGAGGTCGACCACGAGGCCCAGATCCTTGTGGACGTACGGCTGGAGCGGCTCGCCCCGCAGGGAGGCAATGACGTTCTCCGCGACCTTCTTCCCCTGCCGCATCGCGTGCTGCGCCGTGGGCGGGCAGACCGCGTCGCCGCCCTTCGCCAGGTCCGGCACGGCGGCGGCGTCGCCGAGCGCGAACATCCCGTCCTGGCCCGGCACGGTCATCTCGGCGGTGGTCTTCAGCCGGCCCCGGACCTTCTCCGCGCCGAAGGTGTCGATCAGCGGGCTGCCGACGACCCCGGCGGTCCAGATCAGCGTGTGTGTCGGGATCACCCGGCCGTCCGTGAAGGTCACCTGGTCCTCCGTGACCTTCTCCACCGACACCCCCAGCGACACGTCGATGCCCCGGTCGCGCAGGATCTCCAGCGCGCTGCGCCCGAGCCGGTCGCCGAGCTCGGGCATGAGCTTGGGCGCGATGTCGATCAGGTGCCACTTGATCAGACCCGGATCGAGACGCGGATAGCGCTTGACGGCCGCGTGCGTGAGCCGCTGGAGGCAGGCCGCGGTCTCGGTGCCCGCGTAGCCGCCGCCGACCACCACGAACTGCAGCCGCGCCTCGCGTTCGGCCGGGTCGTCGCTGGCGTCGGCGAGGTCGAGCTGTGCGATGACGTGGTCACGGATGTACGCCGCCTCGGCGAGCGTCTTCATCCCGATGGCGTGCTCGGCCAGGCCCGGGATGTCGAAGGTCCGGGTCACACTGCCCGGGGTGAGCACGAGGTAGTCGTACGGCTCGTTGACGATCTCGTCGGTGATGGTGCGCACCACGCACACCTTGGCCTCGGGGTCCACGCCGATCGCGCCGCCCGGGATGATCCGGGTGCGGTACTTCCTGCTGCGGCGCAGGGAGACGGCGATGGACTGGGGCGTGAGGACGCCGGAGGCGACCTGGGGCAGCAGCGGGAGATAGAGCTGGTAGGAGTACGGCGTCACCAGCGTGACGTCCGCCTCGCCCGGCGCGAGTTCACGCTCCAGGTGACGGACGCACTCGACTCCGGCGAAGCCCGCCCCCACCACCAGGATCCTGGGTCGTGTCACGGTGTTCATCCCTTTCTGGGCTCCATACGGTCCGGCTCGACGCCGTTCGCATGCCCCTGGACCGTCACCACCACACCGATCCCATCGCGCCCGGGTCCGTCGCGCCAGCCGGGCCGCGCCAGGCAGGCGAACACGGCGACGGCGGTTCCAGGGGGCCGCGCACCGGGCGGAGGCCGCGGGGCACGGGGCGGACAACGCGCCGGTCACCAGGGGAGGAAGACATGGATGTCCTTGCCGTGGTCCTCCACGACCACGCTCACCTGGTCGCTGAGCGTGCGCACCAGATGCCAGCCGATGCCGCCCCCTCCCGAGCTGGGACGGAACGGCCGGGGCTCCGGCCGGACGCGGCTGGTGTCGTGCATGGTCACGTGCACCCCGTCGAAGGTGCGGCGCATCCGCAGGCCGAACGGGCCGGGCGCGTACTGGATCGCGTTCGCGGCCAGTTCCGTGACCACCAGCAGGATGTCGTCCCAGTACTCCGGCGCGGTGGGCGGCGCGCGGCGCGCGAGCGCACGCAGGAACGCCTCCGCGGCGAGCCGGGCACCCGTGACGTTCCGCAGCTCACCCGGAAAGGCGTACGCGCACTCGTACCGCTCCTCCGAGGAAGGCGTGTCGTCCCAGCGCGGCTCCGTCGGCATCTCGGTCTTCTCCGGCCCCGGCCGTGAGGGAGCGGATCGGCCGTGCACGGTCGGGGTGGTCGTCGTCGCGGATCACTCCCCACGCTTCGGGTTCCCACAGCGGGGCCGCGTAAGCGCCGATCAGCGAGGTGATCCCCTCCGGCCGCCGGCCCGCGGCGGGAACATCCGCCGCGGGCCGCCGGACCGGCCTACCGGAAGACGTCGTCCGATTCGTCCCAGTCGGCGGGCTCCTGCGGGGCCGGCCGCCGGATCGCGCGGGAACGCGCCTCGTACATCGCCTCGATCTCGGCGGCGTAGTGCCGCGCGATGGCGTCGCGGCGCAGCTTCAGGGACGGGGTGAGCAGACCGTTGTCCGGGCCGAACGGCTCCTGGACGACCCGGTAGACCCTGATCGACTCCGCCCGCGACACCGAACTGTTCGCCGAGGCGATCGCCCGGGCCAGCTCGTCCCGCAGCGCGTTCTCCTCACGGCTCTCCCGGCCCGCCGAGTCGCCCTGCAGGGCCAGCGCGCCCCGCCAGTGCGCGAGGAACTCCGGGTCCAGGGTGATCAGCGCCCCCACACAGGGCCGGTCGTCGCCGACGACCACCGCCTGGTGCACCAGCGGATGCATGCGCAGCCGCTGCTCCAGCGGGGCGGGCGCCACGCTCTTGCCCCCGCTGGTGACGAGGACGTCCTTCTTGCGGCCGGTGATCGTCAGATAGCCCTCGGAGTCCAGCCGGCCGATGTCACCGGTGGCCAGCCAGCCGTCGCGCAGCGCCGCCCGGGTGCGCGCCTCGTCACCGACGTAGCCCTGGAAGACCGACGGTCCGCGCACCAGGATCTCCCCGTCGTCGGCCACCCGGATCTCGGTCCCCGGCACCGGCAGGCCCACGGTCCCCGACTTCCCCCGCCCGATCGGCTGCACGGTGATCCCGCCGGCGGTCTCGGTCAGCCCGTAACCGTCGTGGATGGCCATGCCGATGCCCTCGTAGAAGAGGGACATCTCCCGGCTGAGCGAGGAGCCGCCCGAGGTGCCCCGCTGCGCGCGCCCGCCGAACGCCGAGCGCAGCTTGCGGTACACCGTCCGCTCGTACAGGGCGTGCTGGAGGCGCAGTTCCAGCCCGGGGCCCGGCCCGGTGCCCAGCCGGCTGCGCTCCTCCGCCTCCGCGAAGTCGCGGGCCGTCTGCGCCGCCCGCTCGAACACCGCCCCCCGGCCCGCCTCCTGGGCCGTGCGCAGGAAGGTCTTGTACAGCTTCTCGAACACCGACGGCACGCCGTACACGTACGTCGGCCTGAAGGTGCGCAGTGCCGAGGCCAGCGACGCCTCGCTCATCTCCGGCTCGTGGGCCATCAGGATGCCGCCCCGCAGGCACATCTGCTGCACCATGAGCCCGTACACGTGCGAGAAGGGGAGGAACGCCAGCACCGACGGCCGTTCGCCGGCCGGTGCCGCGGTGTGGCCCCAGCCGGCCAGCAGCGTGTCGCACGGATAGGCCAGGTTCCGGTGGCTCAGCGCGCAGCCCAGCGGCCGCCCGGAGGTGCCGGAGGTGTAGGCGATGGCCGCCGTCGAGTCCGGCAGCACGATCCGGCGCAGCGACTCCACCGTGGTCAGCGGGATGACGGCGCCCCGCTCGGTGAGCTGCCCCAGGGCCCCCGCGTCCAGCTGCCACACATGCTGGAGCCGGGGGAGCGCCGCGCACACCGTGCCGACGGTCATGGCTCCCTGTTCGTCCTCGACCGCCACCGCCACACAGCCGGCGTCCCGCAGGATCCACTCCACCTGCTCGCGCGACGACGTCGGATGGACCGGTACGACCTCCGCGCCGAGCGTCCACAGCGCGTGGGCCAGCACCGTCCACTCGTGGCGGGTGCGGGCCATCATGGCCACGCGGTGGCCCGGGGATATCCCCGCGGCGACGAGCCCCTTGGCCACGTCGACCACCTCGTCCCGCAGTTCGACCGCCGTCACCTCCTCCCACTCCTGGGAGGACGGTCCCCGGCGCCGCGCGAGCAGCGCGAGGGTGGGGTCGCGCTCCGCGGTCTCGAAGACGGTGTCGGCGAGCCCGCCGGTGAGCGGCGGGACGGCCGCCAGAGCGAGATCGTCGTCGCGCATGCACTGCTCCTGGGTGTACGGAGGGTGACTTTGCCGACCGGATCTGTCGTCGGCGGTGCACGAATGTAGCCCAGGCAAGCGCTTTCGGGGCCCGGATCAGGCAAGTCGTGATCCGCTGATGACCTGGGAGCGTCCGGACGTGGCCGGGGAACGTCCCTCGGAGCCCGTCACCGGCACACGACGACAGGGGCGGCCGGGGTCCTCGCGACCCCGGCCGCCCCTGGAACAGGCCGTTTGTGAAAGCGAATCGGCGTCCGGCGGCCCCGGATCAGCGTCCGGTGCGCCGGCTGCGGTGCGTGGGCCCCGACGGCCGGTGCGGGTGCGTGGGCCTCAACGCCCCTTTCCCGGTGCGGGGGTCAGCCAGACCGTGGACAGCGGCGGCAGGGTCAGCCGCAGGAAGCCGTCCTCCGGGGCGAGCGCCCCGCCGTCACCGGCGCCGGTGCCCACGCCCCCGCCGCCGTAGCGCCGGTCGTCCGTGTTCAGCGCCTCCCGCCAGGCGGGGACCTCCTCGGGGACCCACAGGCGGTAGTCCTCGCGGACGGCGGGGGAGAAGTTCGACACGGCCAGCAGCGGTGAGCCGGCGTGGTCGTGGCGGAGGAACGCGAGGACGTTGTCGTCGGCCGCGTCGCACAGCACCCAGCGGAAGGCGCCCGGATCCGTGTCCCGCTGCCACAGCGCGGGCGTGTCCCGGTAGCGGGAGTTGAGATCCCGCACCAGGTCGCGCACACCCCGGTGATCGCCCGCGGAGTGGTAGTCCTCGTCCAGCAGCCACCACTCCGGGCCGTGTTCCGCCGACCATTCGGCACCCTGCGCGAACTCCTGCCCCATGAACAGCAGTTGCTTGCCGGGGTGGGCCCACATGAAGCCCAGGTAGGCGCGGTGGTTCGCGCGCCGCTGCCACCAGTCGCCGGGCATCTTCGACACCAGGGCCTGCTTGCCGTGCACGACCTCGTCGTGCGAGATGGGCAGGACGTAGTTCTCGCTGTAGGCGTACACCATCGAGAACGTCATCTCGTTGTGGTGGTACTTGCGGTGCACCGGCTCGTGCTGGATGTACTCCAGCGAGTCGTGCATCCAGCCCATGTTCCACTTCAGGCCGAACCCGAGGCCGCCGCTGTCCGTCGGCCGGGTCACGCCCTCCCACGCGGTGGACTCCTCGGCGATGGTCACCACCCCGGGGCAGCGCCGGTAGACGGTGGCGTTCATCTCCTGGAGGAAGGCGACCGCGCCGAGGTCCTCCCGGCCGCCGAAGACGTTCGGCTCCCACTGCCCGGAGTCCCGCGAGTAGTCGAGGTAGAGCATCGAGGCGACGGCGTCCACGCGCAGCCCGTCGATGTGGAACTCCTCGCACCAGTACACGGCGTTCGCAACCAGGAAGTTGCGCACCTCGGTACGGGCGAAGTCGAACTCGTAGGTGCCCCAGTCCGGGTGCTCCGCTCGCCGCGAGTCCCCGGGCTCGTACAGCGGGTCCCCGTCGAAGCGGGCCAGCGCCCAGTCGTCCTTGGGGAAGTGGGCCGGCACCCAGTCCATGATCACGCCGACACCGCCCCGGTGCAGCGCGTCGACCAGGAACTTGAAGTCGTCCGGCGAGCCGAGACGGGGCGTCGGCGCGTAGTACGAGGTGACCTGGTAGCCCCAGGACCCGCTGAACGGGTGCCCGGCCACCGGCATCAGCTCCACATGCGTGAAGCCCATCTCCACCACGTAGGCGGGGAGTTCGACCGCGAGCTCGCGGTAGGTCAGCCCCGGACGCCAGGAGGGCAGATGGACCTCGTACACCGAGAACGGGGCCTCGTGCACGGGGGTGTCGCCCCGGTGGGCCATCCACTCGGCGTCGTCCCACTCGTAGCGCGACACCGCGACGACGGACGCGGTCGCGGGCGGCACCTCCGTGCGGCGGGCCATCGGGTCCGCCTTCAGGAACCGGCCCCCGTGGCGTGAGGTGATCTCGAACTTGTAGCGGGCGCCCTCCCCGATGCCCGGCAGGAACAGCTCCCACACCCCGGACGCGCCCAGCGAGCGCATCGGGTACTGCGTGCCGTCCCAGAACGTGAAGTCACCGGCGACGCGCACGCCCTGGGCGTTCGGCGCCCACACGGTGAACCGGGTGCCGGTGACCCCCTCGTGGGTCATCGGCTCGGCGCCCAGCGCCTTCCACAGCTGCTCGTGCCGGCCCTCCTGCACGAGGTGCAGGTCGAGTTCGCCGAGGGAGGGCAGGAAGCGGTAGGGGTCCTCCGTCTCCTGCTCCCCGTCGTCGTACGCGACGAGCAGCCGGTAGGACGGGATCCGGTGGTAGGGGAGGACGGCGGCGAAGAGGCCGTCGCCCTGCGGGGCCAGAGGGCTGCGCATCCCGTCGACCAGCACGCTCACGGAGCGCGCGTTCGGGCGCAGGGCCCGGAACAGGGTGCCGCCCGGCACCGGGTGCGCGCCGAGCAGCGCGTGCGGGTCGTGGTGCGTGCCGCCGAGGAGGCGGTCGTGGTCGGACCGTCCCAGGCGCAGCGCCGTGGCGCCGGCGGGGCCCGCCGTCTCGGGGGGCGAGGTGTCGCGCAGTGCCATGACGTCAGCCCCCCCACACGGCGAGTCGCTCGATCGCGGCCATCGGGACCGGCAGCCAGTCCGGCCGGTGTCTCGCTTCGTACAGCACCTCGTACACCGCCCTGTCCGTTTCGTGCGCGCGCAGCAGCGCGTGCTTCTTGCGTGGATCCCAGCCTGCCCGCGCGGCGTAGCCCGCGCAGAACGCCTCCCGGCAGCGGCGCGCCCACTCGGGTCGCCAGGGGCGGCGCTGCCGGGCCGCGTAGTCGAAGGAGCGCAGCATCCCGGCGATGTCCCGCACCGGGGAGTGCGCGGCCCGCCGCTCGGCGAGCGGACGGGAGGGCTCGCCCTCGAAGTCGATGACGAACCAGTCGCGTCCGGCCCGCAGCACCTGCCCGAGATGCAGGTCGCCGTGGATGCGCTGGGCGGGCGGTCCGGCGTCGCAGGTCTCCAGCGCGCCGAACGCCGCCCGCAGTCCGGGCACATAGGGCCGCAGCCCTGGCACGGCACGTGCGGCGGCCTCGAGCCGGGCGCGCATCCCTTCCGCGGTGCGGCCGTTCTCGCCCTGCGCGGCCGGCGGGAACGCCCCGGCGAGCGCCACGTGCACCTCGGCCATGGCCCGGCCCAGTTCACCGGCCTCGGTGGTGAAGTCGTCGCCCGCGGCGAGGGCACGCAGCGCCAGCGTCCAGCCGTCGGTGGCGTCCGGCAGGAACGGCTGGAGCACTCCCAGCGTGGCCGGACGCGGAGCGGACGTGCTGAACCACGCCACCGGAGCGGGCACCCGCCGGCATCCCTGCGCGGCCAGCGCGCCCGGCACCTCCAGGTCCGGGTTGACGCCCGGCTGGATGCGCCGGAACACCTTCAGGATGTACGAGTCGCCGTACACCAGCGAGGAGTTGGACTGCTCGGCGTCCAGCAGCCGGGGCGGCAGGCCCCCGGTCAGACCGGCTCCCGGAGCGGTCTCGAAGGTGAGCGGACCGGCGCTGCCGGGCTGCCGCAGCCGCTCCAGCAGCAGATGCGCGGCCCGCGGGTCGTGCAGGGCGTCGTAGACCGACAGCCCCGCCAGCGGCCCGCTCGTGGCCCGGCCGATGAAGGCCCGCTCCAGGCGCGGGGTGTGCTGCTCGCGCAGGCCGAGCAGCAGCTGGTAGCAGTCGCCCGGCGGGGGAGTGCCGCCCGGGGTGGGCACCGGCGCGTGCGAGGCGTGCACCAGCAGGTGGAGGCAGCCCGGGAACAGCTCGGTCATGGACAGCACGGACAGATCGGTGACCGGCCGGTCCTTGCCCGCGAACCAGCGCTGCCCGGGCAGCCACTCGTGCAGCATCCCGCCCAGCGAGGCCAGCGGCCCGCCGGCCACGGCGGCGGTTACGGGCCGGAGCGTGGTGGTCTTCGGCATGGTGACGCGTCCTTTCCTCGGCGCCGGGGCCTCAGCGGCGGCGGCCGATGCGGGATGCGACTCGGGTGAGCCGGAACCAGTAGAAGCCGTGTCCCGCGAGGGTGAGCAGGTACGGCAGTTCGCCGATCGCGGGGAAGCGCACCCCGCCGATCAGTTCGACGGGGTGCCGCCCGTCGTAGGTCTTCAGGTCGAGTTCGGTCGGCTGCGGGAACCGGGAGAAGTTGTGCACGCACAGCACGAGGTCGTCCTCGTACTCCCGCAGGAACGCCAGGACCGCCGGGTTGGAGGAGGGGAGTTCCGTGAACGAGCCCAGTCCGAAGGCGGGGTTCTGCTTGCGGATCTCGATCATGCGGCGGGTCCAGTGGAGCAGGCTGGACGGCGAGGACATGGCGGCCTCGACGTTGGTGACCTGGTAGCCGTGGACGGGGTCCATGATCGTGGGCAGGAACAGCCGGCCGGGGTCGCAGGAGGAGAATCCCGCGTTGCGGTCGGGGGTCCACTGCATCGGGGTGCGTACCGCGTCGCGGTCGCCGAGCCAGATGTTGTCGCCCATGCCGATCTCGTCGCCGTAGTAGAGGATCGGCGAGCCGGGCAGGGAGAGCAGCAGCGCGGTGAACAGCTCGATCTGGTTCTGGTCGTTGTCGAGCAGGGGTGCGAGGCGGCGGCGGATGCCGATGTTGGCACGCATCCGCGGGTCCTTGGCGTACTCCGCCCACATGTAGTCGCGTTCCTCGTCGGTGACCATCTCCAGGGTCAGCTCGTCGTGGTTGCGCAGGAAGATGCCCCACTGGCAGTTCGACGGAATGGCGGGGGTCTTGGCCAGGATCTCGGACACCGGGTGACGGGACTCGCGCCGTACGGCCATGAAGATGCGCGGCATCACGGGGAAGTGGAAGGCCATGTGGCACTCGTCGCCGCCGGTGGCGTAGTCGCCGAAGTAGTCGACCACGTCCTCGGGCCACTGGTTGGCCTCCGCCAGCAGCACGGTGTCCGGGTACATCGCGTCGATCTCGCGCCGGACCCGCTTGAGGAACGCGTGCGAGGCGGGAAGGTTCTCGCAGTTGGTGCCCTCGGCCGCGTAGAGATAGGGGACCGCGTCGAGCCGGAACCCGTCGATGCCGAGGTCCAGCCAGAACTTCAGCGCGGCCAGGATCTCCTCCTGCACGGCCGGGTTCTCGTAGTTCAGGTCCGGCTGGTGCGAGAAGAAGCGGTGGAAGAAGTACTGGCCGCGCACCGGGTCGAAGGTCCAGTTGGAGGCCTCGGTGTCGACGAAGATGATCCGGGCGTCCTCGTACTGCTTGTCGTCGTCGGCCCACATGTAGTAGTCCCCGTAGGGACCTTCGGGGTTCTTGCGGGACTCCTGGAACCACGGGTGCTGGTCGCTGGTGTGGTTCATGACGAAGTCGATGATGACGCGCATGCCGCGCTGGTGGGCGGCGTCGACGAACTCCACGAAGTCGGCGAGGTCGCCGAACTCGGGGAGTACGGAGGTGTAGTCCGAGACGTCGTAACCGCCGTCACGCAGGGGTGATTTGAAGAAGGGCGGCAGCCACAGGCAGTCGACTCCGAGCCATTGCAGGTAGTCGAGCCGGGCCGTCAGGCCCTTGAGGTCGCCGACGCCGTCACCGTCGCTGTCCTGGAAGGAGCGGACCAGCACCTCGTAGAAGACGGCGCGCTTGAACCACTCCGGGTCCCGGTCCTTGGCGGGAGTGTCCTCGAAAGTGTCCAGCACGGGTTCGTTGACAGTCATGAGGCTGCGGGCCCTCCGATCTGGGGCGTCTCACGCCCGACGTGGAGCACGTGCGCCGACGCCTCGCCGGGCGTGAGACGCACGTAGTTGGTCCTGCCCCAGTGGTAGGTCTCCCCTGTCAGTTCGTCGTGCACGGACAGGGCAGCGTTCCAGTCCAGGCCGAGTTGCGGCATGTCCAACGAGACCGTGGCCTCCTGGGTGTGATGCGGGTCGAGGCTGACGACCACGATGACCGTGTCCGTGCCCGTGCTCTTGCTGTAGGCGAGCACCGAGTCGTTGTCGGTCTGATGAAAGCGGAGGTTCCGCAGGCGCTGTAGCGCGGGATGGTTCCGGCGGATGGTGTTGAGGCGGGTGATGAGGGGGGCGATGGTGCGGCCCTCGCGTGCGGCGGCTTCCCAGTCGCGGTGGACGAGCTGGTACTTCTCCGAGTCGGCGTAGTCCTCGCCGCCCTCCCGCAGCGCGGTGTTCTCGCACAGTTCGTAGCCGCTGTAGACGCCCCAGGACGGGGACAGCGTCGCGGCGAGGACGGCGCGGATCTCGAACGCGGGGCGGCCGCCGTGCTGGAGGTAGGCGTGCAGGATGTCGGGGGTGTTGGCGAAGAAGTTCGGCCGCATGTAGGCCGCGGCCTCGCCCGACAGCTCGGTCAGGTACTCGGTGAGCTCCTGCTTGGTGTTGCGCCAGGTGAAGTACGTGTACGACTGCTGGAAACCGACCTGCGCGAGGGTGTGCATCATCGCCGGGCGGGTGAACGCCTCCGCCAGGAAGATGACGTCCGGGTCGGCGCCGTTGATCTCGCCGATGACCCGTTCCCAGAACACGACCGGCTTGGTGTGCGGGTTGTCGACGCGGAAGATCCGCACCCCGTGCTCCATCCAGTGCCGCAGCACCCGCACGGTCTCCGCGACCAGCCCGTCCATGTCCGCGTCGAACGCGACCGGATAGATGTCCTGGTACTTCTTCGGCGGATTCTCCGCGTACGCGATCGTCCCGTCCGGACGGTGGTGGAACCACTCCGGGTACTTCTGCACCCACGGATGGTCGGGCGAACACTGCAACGCGAAATCGAGCGCCACCTCCAGCCCCAACTCCCGTGCCCGGCCGACGAAGTGGTCGAAGTCGTCGAGCGTGCCCAGATCGGGGTGGATCGCGTCGTGACCGCCCTCGGGAGAGCCGATCGCCCACGGCACACCGACATCGTCCGGCGTGGCGTCCAGAGTGTTGTTGCGGCCCTTGCGGAACGTCGTGCCGATCGGATGCACCGGCGGCAGATACACCACGTCGAAGCCCATGTCGGCGATCGCCTTCAGCCGCCGGGCCGCCGTCCGGAACGTGCCGTGCGGCTGCTCCGCCGTCCCCTCCGAGCGCGGGAAGAACTCGTACCACGACCCGTACAGGGCACGCTCCCGCTCCACGAGCAGCGGCATCGCGTCCGAGGCCGTGACCAGCTCCCGCAGCGGGAACCGGGTCAGCACCTCCGCCACCTCGGGCGACAGGGCACCCGTCAGCCGGTCCGCCACTTCCAGGGTGTCGTCCCCGAGGGCCGTGGCGGCGGCGAGGACCAGCACCCGCTCCGGCCCCCTGGGCACTCCGGCCGCCGCGCGCTCGTAGAGCTCGGCGCCCTCCTCCAGGACCAGGCCGACGTCGATGCCGGCCGGGATCTTCACGTCCGCGGTGTGCCGCCAGGTCCGCAGCGGATCGCTCCAGGACTCCACCCGGAACGTCCAGCGGCCCGTGGCGTCGGGGGTGATCTCCGCACCCCAGACGTCGCTGCCGGGGGACAGTTCGCGCATCGGGGTCCACGGGCCGCGCCGGCCCTTCGGATCGCGCAGGACCACATTGGCGCCCACGGCGTCATGTCCCTCACGGAACACCGTGGCGGTGACCTGGAACGTTTCTCCGGTCACCGCCTTCGCCGGGCGCCTGCCACACTCCACGGCCGGCCGGACATCACGTACCGGTACGCGGCCGATAGCCGGGGTCCTGCGCATGCATCTCACCTCCGCCGTGCGCGAAGCCGGGCACCGGGCCCGGCTTCGCGATCCGAGAAACGGGGCGGCCGTCGCCGTCCCGCGGGGAACGCCATGAACGGTGCCAGCTCAGGGGCTTGGCGCCGTGGAACGCCGCTCCGAAGGCGGCGCGCGTCGGGCCGCCCGGCCCGGCTGCGGCCGGCCGTCCTGCTCGCGCAGGTAGCCGGCCAGGGTGGAGCGCAGATACCGCTCGGCCGCGTCCGCGGCCTCGCGGGCACAGCGTTTTCCCATCAGCACACACAACGTGTAGCCGGAGTCCTCGAAGGTGACCCGGACCGTGCGGTCGTGGGGCGAGGCGAGCATCTCGCGCTCCCATGCCCGGTAACGCCGCAACTGCCGGGCCACTTCGGCCTTGGCGGGTAGCAGCATGGCCCTCATTCACCTTCCACGCTCTCGACCGGTTCGCGCTCCCGACGGTCGGGTGGCGTCCGCGCAGGGAGGGGCACGGAACCGTTACGGCGATCGAGGCTTTCACTCATGGTGCACGTATGGACACACAACGTCCTGTTGGACCTTCAACGACCCGGCCGTTCGTGATGCTCGTGTTGCACGAATGGCGTAGCGACCGCAGGGTGGAGGTGACTCAGAAGCAACCGACGCTCACGTTACGTGTCCGGGATCCCTCCCGGCGGGGCGCGGCACCGGAAGCTTCGCCGGTGAGGAGCAAGCGACGATGAAGACCGCAGTGCCCTGCTACTACCACCTCGACGTGGAAGTCAGCCCCGAACGGGTCGGACAGGTCAGCCGCATCCTGGCCGCCCACCTGCGCTACTGGGACCTGGAGAACCTGGTGGTCCCCGTCCGTCATGGCGCCGAGCTGCTGCTCCGGGCCATCGACCAGCACGCCACCGACAAGGCCACGTCGATCGAGATGTGGTGGAACGGCCAGCACCTCATCACCGCCGTCGGCGGCGACGACCGGGACCTGCGCCCCGACCAGGACCTGCGGGCCTGCCTGGCCGACATCGCCGCCATGAGCGACGGCTGGGGCTGCTGTGCCACGGAGACCGGAAGCAAGATCATCTGGTTCTCCCAGCGCGCCCGCGCCGGGCAGCGCGTCCCGCTGGTGCCGATCGCCCCGGCGCCGAGCCTGCGCCAGGTGCTGCAAGTGCCGCGCGCGCTGCGGGCCGCTTCCGTGGCCGCGCCGGCCACGCCCCTGGACGACGTCCTCGACGACATCCTGGAGGGCGCCTTGGAGGGGGCCCGGTGACGTCGCGGAAGTCCCGGCAAGGGGTGCCCGTGTGGAGCGGGCACCCCTACCCGTTGGGCGCCTCCTTCGACGGGCAGGGCACCAATTTCGCCCTGTTCAGCGAGGTCGCCGAGGGGGTGGACCTCGTCCTGGTCGACGACGCGGGCGCCGAGACCCCTGTGGCCCTCCAGGAGGTCGACGGGTTCGTGTGGCACGCCCACCTGCCCGGAGTCGGGCCCGGACAGCGCTACGGATTCCGGGTGCGCGGGCCCTGGCAGCCGTCCCTCGGCAACCGGTGCAATCCCAGGAAGCTGCTGCTCGACCCGTACGCGCGGGCGGTGGACGGCCAGATCGACAACCACGCCTCCCTCTACGAGCACGCCGCCGACGGCCCGTCGCCGGGCGACAGCTCCGGGCACTCGATGCTCGGCGTGGTCACCGACCCGCACTTCGACTGGGGCGACGACAGCCCGCCGAACCGGCCGTACGCGGACTCGGTCATCTACGAGGCCCATGTGCGCGGCATGACCCGCACCCACCCGGAGGTCCCCGAGCGGCTGCGCGGCACCTACGCCGGTCTCGCCCACCCCGCGATCACCGGGCACCTGACCTCGCTCGGTGTGACCGCCGTCGAGCTGATGCCGGTCCACCAGTTCGTGCAGGACGGCGTCCTCCAGGACCGCGGGCTGTCCAACTACTGGGGCTACAACACCATCGGCTTCTTCGCCCCGCACAACGGCTACGCCGCCCACGGCTCGCGCGGCCGGCAGGTCGACGAGTTCAAGGCGATGGTGAAGGCGCTGCACGCCGCGGGCCTGGAAGTCATCCTGGACGTGGTCTACAACCACACGGCCGAGGGCAACGAGATGGGCCCCACGCTGTCCTTCCGCGGCATCGACAACGCCTCCTACTACCGGCTCGTCGACGGGGACTGGGGGCACTACTACGACACCACGGGCACCGGCAACAGCCTGCTGATGCGGCACCCTTACGTGCTCCAGCTGATCATGGACTCGCTGCGGTACTGGGTCACCGAGATGCACGTCGACGGCTTCCGGTTCGACCTCGCGGCCACGCTGGCACGGCAGTTCCACGAGGTGGACCGGCTGTCGGCGTTCTTCGACCTGATCCAGCAGGACCCGGTGATCAGCCGCGTCAAACTCATCGCCGAACCCTGGGACCTCGGTGAGGGCGGCTACCAGGTCGGCAACTTCCCGCCGCTGTGGTCGGAGTGGAACGGCCGCTACCGGGACGCCGTACGGGACTTCTGGCGGGCCGAACCCGGCTCGCTCGGCGAGTTCGCCTCCCGGCTCACCGGCTCCTCCGACCTGTACCAGCACAGCAGGCGCCGGCCGCGCGCGAGCGTCAACTTCGTCACCGCGCACGACGGCTTCACCCTGCGCGACCTGGTGTCGTACAACGACAAGCACAACGAGGCCAACGGCGAGGGGAACCGGGACGGCGAGAGCACCAACCGGTCCTGGAACTGCGGGGAGGAGGGCGACACCGACGACCCCGCCGTTCTCGCGCTCCGCGCCCGCCAGCAGCGCAACCTCCTCGCCACGCTGCTGCTGAGCCAGGGCATACCGATGCTGTCGCACGGCGACGAACTCGGGCGCACCCAGCGGGGCAACAACAACGCCTACTGCCAGGACAACGACGTCTCCTGGGTCGACTGGGACCTGACCGACGAGCAGCGCACGCTCGCCGGGTTCACCCGCTACGTCATCGGCCTGCGCGCCGGGCACCCCGTGCTGCGCCGCCGCCGGTTCTTCCGCGGCGAGACCGCGACCAACCCGCAGCAGCGGCTGCCCGACCTGACCTGGCTGCGGCCCGACGCCCGCGAGATGACCGACCGGGACTGGCAGCGCGGCGACGCGCACACCGTCGGCGCGTTCCTCAACGGGGACGCCATCGCCGAACGCGACTCCTTCGGGCGCCGCGTCGTCGACGACTCGTTCCTGCTGCTCCTCAACGGCTACTGGGAGCCCGTCGACTTCCGGCTCCCCGACGCCTCCTACGGCGAACGCTGGACCGCCCTGATCGACACCGCCGAGTCCGACGGCATTCCCGACGAACGTGAGCACAAGGCCGGCACCCACCTGCGTGTGGAGGCCCGGAGCCTGATCGTGTTGTCCCGTCCGTCGCTCGGGACGCCGCCCGTGCGGGCGGCGGGGCGCGCGTCCGGCAGGACGGGCGGGGGAGCGAAGGGGCGGTCCGCCGGGAAGCGGGGCGGGAAGTCCGGCGGGAGGGCGAACAGGAGATAGCGCCCGGCTCCGCCCCGCCGACGACACGGCACAGGTCACCGCCCTCGCGAGCGTTCCGCGCGAGGGCGGTGACCTGTTTTCGCGGCCCGCGTGGGGCATGCTGCGCGGCAGCGGCAGCGGCAGGGGCAGGGGCAGGGGCAGGGGCAGGGGCAGGGGCAGCGGCAGGGGACCGGGAGCCGAGCCCGGCCGGCCCCTGCGCGTGATCGCCGCGCCGGGGGTGTGGCGGCCGCCGCGCGGGACGCCGGCGTGGCGGCCGGCGGCGGTCGGCGCGCGTGGCGGTCAGCGGGTGTGGCGCGAGGTCACCGTGAACTGGGCCCCGTCGGGGTCCCGCAGGATCGCGTCCTGCTCCTCCTCCAGCAGCACGCTGCCGCCGTGCTTCTCGGCGGCGCGGGCGCAGGCCGACACGTCGGCCACCGTGAAATGAACCTGCCAGTGAGGGCGTACGGAGGGGTCGGGAGCCGCTTCCGCCGCGCCCGAGTCGATGCGCGCCACCACGTCGCCCCGGCTGCGCAGGACCACCTCGCCGCCCTCGTACTCCACCTCGCAGCACCCCGGTTTCCCGGAGGCCCAGTCGAGGATCTCGCCGTAGAAGATCGCGGAGTCGAAGGCGTTGCGGGTGTGCAGCCGGATGAAGGTCGGGGCCGCGCGGCGCCACGTCTCCCAGTTGGAGACCAGCTCGCCCTGCCAGATCCCGAAGGTGGCCCCGTCGCGGTCGGCGAGCAGCGCCGCCCGGCCGGGCGGGAAGGACAGCGGCCCGACCGCGGCCGTACCGCCGCGCTCGCGGGCGCGGGCCACGGCTACGTCGGCGTCCGGCACCGCGAAGTACGGCGTCCAGGCCACCGCCATCTGCCACATGTCGGCGACGGCCGCGATCCCGGCCACCGGCACGCCGCCCGCCAGCGCGATCCGGAAGTGGTCGCCCAGCTTGGCACTGCGCCATCGCCAGCCCAGGACGGCCGTGTAGAAGTCCTGGGTGGTCTGCCGGTCCCGGCTGGTCAGGCTCACCCAGCACGGGGCGCCGAAGACGGAGTGGGTGGAGACGGTCTCCTTGTTCTTCCTCGGTTCACCGCGGGGAGGGGTCTCATGGGTCATTGCGGTCGCGTCCTGCTCTCGGGGCCCGGCGGCCACCGCTCTGCGACCAGTGTCCAACCGGAAGGGGGTGGGGTGCCTGTCGAGTACCCCGGTGGCAAGGGGCCAGGCGAGTGAGCAGCATGGATGTATGGCGGACAGCGAGCCGGAACGGATCACCGAGCTGCGGACGGAAGTCGACCAGCTGAAGGAGGCCGTGACCTCCCACGCCGTCGTCGACCAGGCGATCGGGATGATGGTGGCCCTCGGCCGGATCTCCCCGGACCAGGGGTGGGAGGTGCTCAAGGAGGTCTCCCAGCACACCAACATCAAGCTGCGCACCATCGCGGAGCTGATCCTCGTCTGGGGCCGGCGGGGTGACATCGCGCCCGAGATCCGCGCGGAGCTGGAGAGCGCGCTCGACCGGCACGGGCCCGTACAGGTCCCCGGCGGAGAACAGATTCTGCCCGCCGTCACCCCGTCCTCGCCCGAAGCGACGGCGGACGGTGCCCATGGTGCCCCTACGGGGAACCACCCCTGAAGCTCAGTTGCTGTCCGACAGGAGTTCGGCCCGGAGCCGGTCGCAGCAGCCGCTGAGCAGCCGCGAGACGTGCATCTGCGAGATGCCGAGCTGTTCGGCTATCCGGCTCTGCGTCATGCCCCGGAAGAAGCGCAGATAGAGGATGACGCGCTCCCGCTCGGGAAGGGCCGCGAGGCACGGCTTGACGGCCGCGCGGTCCACCACGAGGTCGTACCCGGGATCCGGCTCCCCGAGGGAGTCGCCCAGCGCGTATCCGTCCGTACCGGCCACCTCCGCGTCGAGGGACAGCGCCGAGAAGCACTCCAGGGCCTCCAGGCCGGTGCGCACCTCGTCCTCGGTGAGCCGGGTGTGCGCGGCGATCTCGGCGACGGTGGGGGCGCGGCCGGGCGTGGTCTGCGCCAGCTCCTTCATGGCGCCGCGCACCCGGTTCCGCAGGTCCTGCACCCGGCGCGGCACGTGCAGGGTCCACATGTGGTCCCGGAAGTGGCGCTTGATCTCGCCGGTGATGGTCGGCACCGCGTAGGCCTCGAAGGCCCGTCCGCGCGCCGGATCGAAATGGTCCACGGCCTTCACCAGGCCGAGCGCGGCGACCTGGTACAGATCCTCCAGGGACTCGCCCCGGCCGCGGAACCGCACCGCGATCCGCTCGGCCATGGGCAGCCACAGGCGGACCAGCTCGTCCCGCAGCGCACGGCGCGCGGGCCCCTGCGGCAGTGCGGCGAGCCGTGCGAAGGACTCGGCCGTGTCGGGGGCGTCGTCATGGGGATGGGGCTTCGTGCAGCCAGTGACAGGCATCGTGCTTACTTCCCTCGGCTGAGACCGACAGTCGCCGTGGGAAGGGAGCGCTCGGACCCGGCACAGAAAGCTCGGGGCCCGGTCGGCACCGGTCTCCCACGGACGTGCCTCCTGGCCGAAGCACGACGTAATAATTCCCCCGGAAGGGTGAATCAAAACAAATGCCCCGCTCTGCGGCTTTTGTCCCTGCTCTCCGCTCCGACCGGTGGCGCCCTTGACCCGCTCTTGAGGTAATTACCTCTGTGACAGAGATAATCTCGAAGGGTGAACACCGCACCTCTCGCCGAGGAACTCGCCGACGCGCTGGTCCGCATCCCGCGGCTGATCCGGCGCCGGCTGCGGGCCGGTCTCACGGGGCCCAGGCTGCGCGGCGCCGAGGCGGAACTGCTGCGCATGGTCGAGGGGCGTCCCGGCGCCAGCGTCTCGGACGCCGCCCGTGAACTGCGTCTGGCGGGGAATTCCGTGTCGACCCTGGTCAACCGTCTCGTCCGGGACGGATACCTGATACGCGAGACCGACCCGGCCGACCGGCGGGCAGCCCGGCTGCTGCTCACCGACGCCGCCCGCACCCGCCTGGAGGCCTGGCGCCACCGCCGCGCCGAGCTGGTCACCGGGCAGCTCTCACGGCTCGACGAGGCCGACCGCGAAGCCCTGCGCGCCGCGCTCCCGGCCCTGCGCAAGCTGGCCGACGCCCTGCACGAGGAGGCCGAGGAAGAATGACGACCACCCCCGACGGCGCCACCGCCCCCGACGGCGCCATGACCCGCGACGGTGTCCCCGCCCCCGCCCCCACGGCCGGTGCGGCCGTCTCCTGCACACGGCTCACCTACGCCTTCGGTGACACCAACGCCGTCGACGGACTCGATCTGGACGTCCGCGAGGGCGAGGTGTTCGGGCTGCTCGGTCCGAACGGCGCCGGCAAGACCACCGCCATCCGCTGCGTCACCACCCTGCTCCCCGTGCCGGCGGGCACGGTCCGGGTCTTCGGCCACGACGCCGCCCGGGAACGCATGGCGGTGCGCCGCCTGCTCGGCTACGTCCCGCAGCAGCTGTCCGCCGACAGCGGACTCACCGGACGCGAGAACGTCGCCCTCTTCGCCCGCGTCTTCGACGTGCCGCGCCGCGAGCGCGCCGAGCGGGTCGCCCAGGCGCTCGCCGCCGTCGATCTCACCGATGCCGCCGACCGGCTGGCCGGCACCTACTCCGGCGGCATGGTCCGCCGCCTCGAACTCGCCCAGGCCCTGGTCAGCGCGCCCCGGCTGCTGATTCTCGACGAGCCCACCATCGGCCTGGACCCCATCGCCCGCACCAGCGTCTGGGCGCACATCGACGCCGTCCGCGCCGCCACCGGCATGACCGTCCTGGTCACCACCCACTACATGGACGAGGCCGACCAGTACTGCGACCGGGTCGGCCTCATGCACCGGGGCCGCGTCCGCGCCCTGGGCACCCCGGCCGAGCTGCGCCGGGGCCTGGCCGAACGCCGGGAGACGGACACCCTGCCCACGCTCGAGGACGTGTTCCGCGAGGTCGCCGGCAGCGGCCTCGGCGACCGGGACCGTTCAGGAGGAGACTTCCGCGATGTCCGAAGCACCCGCCGCACCGCCCGCCGTGTCGGCTGACCCCGGCGCCGTGACCGCCCCGGCCTCCCTGCTGCTGACCCCGCCCCGCCCGCGCTCCGGCTGGCGGCTGCTGCCCGCCCGGGTCGTCGCCATGTGCGCCGTCGAACTGCAGAAGCTGCGCCACGACCGCACCGAGCTGTACACCCGGGCGGTCCAGCCGGCCCTGTGGCTGCTGATCTTCGGGCAGACCTTCACCCGGATCCACGCGATCCCCACCGGCGGCATCCCCTACATCGACTACCTGGCGCCCGGCATCATCGCCCAGTCCGCGATGTTCATCGCGATCTTCTACGGCATCCAGATCATCTGGGAGCGGGACGCCGGCATCCTGAACAAGCTGCTCGTCACGCCGACCCCGCGCTCGGCGCTGATCACCGGCAAGGCGTTCGCGGCGGGGGTCAAGGCGCTGATCCAGGCCGTCGTCGTGGTCGTCATCGCCGCCCTGCTCGGCGTCGCCCTCACCTGGAACCCGCTGCGGCTGCTCGGTGTCGCCGCGGCCGTGATCCTCGCCTCCGCCTTCTTCTCCTGCCTGTCGATGACCATCGCCGGCATCGTCCTCAGCCGCGACCGGCTGATGGGCATCGGGCAGGCGATCACCATGCCGCTGTTCTTCGGCTCCAACGCCCTCTATCCCGTCTCGATCATGCCGGGCTGGCTCCAGGCCGTCAGCAAGGTCAACCCGCTCAGCTACCAGGTGGACGCCCTGCGCGGACTCCTGCTCGGCACCCCGGCCCACCTCGGCCTCGATTTCGGCGTGCTGGCGCTGGCCGCCGCCCTCGGCATCGCCGCGGCCTCCTCGCTGCTCGGCCGCCTGGCCCGCTGATCTTGCCGCCGACGTGATGTACGGCACGCCCCCGCGCCCCGGCCGCCGGCCCACCGCGGGGGTTTTTCCTGGGCAGCGCTTGATCGCCGATCAAAGGGGGTGAATCGCCTGGCGACGTCGCATTCCGCTCATTTGACAGTGCGCTGAGCACACGGATAGACAGCACCTCTTGAGAGTTCGAGAGGGGCGCCGTGTACGAGCCGAACGTGGTCGGTGACTGGCAGGAGTACGACGAGCACGCGGGCCTGCGGGTGCGCGTGCACCGTCTGGAGCCGGCCGAGCCGCCGCGCGGACGCGACGAGGCCGCCGCCGGTCTGGCGTACTTCACCGTCCGGGTGACCGTCGAGAACCGCGGCACGCGGCACTACGGCATCCATCTCGAGGACGGCCAGCTCGACGTCCGCGTCGGACCCGACGGGGAGGGCGCGTTCCTCGACTGGCGCAACTCCCAGTTCATCGAGGGCTTCGACGTGCACCCCCTGCGCCGGGCCACCGCCGTGCTCTACGCGGCCGCGCCGGAGGCCGCGCTCGGCCACGTCGACATCCAGGTGCAGCTGC
The DNA here is from genome assembly GCF_044747185.1 of Streptomyces sp. NPDC090108. NCBI lineage: Bacteria > Bacillati > Actinomycetota > Actinomycetes > Kitasatosporales > Streptomycetaceae > Streptomyces > Streptomyces sp. NPDC090108. Next base: position 301,547 of record NZ_JBIVDQ010000003.1, on the reverse strand, counting down.
GGGTCGACGACGAGTGGGCCGACCGCCGTCTGTGGACCGGCGGCATCGGCGTCCAGGAGGCCGCGACCGCCGCGGTGACGGTGAGCGCCGGGCCCGGCAGCCTCACCCACCAGGTGGCCGCCTTCCTGAAGGAACAGGCCGACCCGGGCACCGCCTGACCGGCGGGACCAGCGCCGGCGGCCCGCCCCGCGGCACCCCGCGCCGGCGGCGCGCGTCACGTGACCCGGCACCGGGTCACGGGCCGCCCCGGCGGCCCGTGACGGCGGTCAGTGCGCGATGCCGTCGATGATCTCCCGCGCCCCCTGGCGCAGCAGGGCGACCGCCACCGACGTGCCGAGCGTGGCCGCGTCCAGCCGCCCCGCCCACTCGTGGGCGTTCAGCCTGGTCTTGCCGTCCGGTGTGAACACGCACGCGCGCAGGGAGAGTTCGCCGCTGTGGTCCACGCGCGCGAAGCCGGCGATGGGGCTGTTGCAGTGCCCCTGGAGGACGTGCAGGAACATGCGCTCGGCCGTGGCCTCGCGGTGCGTGGCGGGGTCGCCGAGACCGCTGACCGCGTCGATCACCTCGGTGTCGCCCTCCCGGCACTGCAGGGCGAGGATGCCCGCGCCGATCGGCGGCATCATCGTCTCCGTGGACAGCACCTCGCTGATCACGTCCTCGCGGCCGATCCGCTCCAGGCCCGACACCGCGAGCAGCAGCGCGTCCGCCTCGCCCGCGGCCAGCTTCTCCAGGCGCCGGTTGGCGTTCCCGCGGAAGGGCACGCACTCCAGGTGCGGGTGCGTGGCGGCCAGCTGGGCCACCCGGCGGACCGAGGAGGTGCCGATCCGGGTGCCGGCCGGCAGTGCGTCGAGGGTGAGACCGCCCGGGTGCACCAGCGCGTCACGGATGTCGTCGCGCCGGAGGAACGCGGCGAACACCGTGCCGGCGGGCAGCGGCCGGTCCGCGGGCACGTCCTTGACGCAGTGGACCGCGAGGTCCGCCTCGCCGGCCAGCAGGGCCGCGTCCACCTCCTTGGTGAACGCCCCCTTGCCCTCGACCTGGGACAGGTCGCCGAGCCACTTGTCGCCGGTGGTCTTCACGGGGACGACCTCGGTGCGCACACCGGGATGCAGCGCCTCCAACTCGGCGCGTACGCGCTCGACTTGGGCGAGTGCCATCGGTGAGTCACGGGACACGATGCGGATCAGCTCGGGCACGGACATGGGGGACACCCTAGACCCTGGCGGCCGCCGGACCGCACACCGGCGTCCCCCGGGCGGCATCCGTCGCCCCGCCGGGGGAAGCCGGTGCCGGCCGGGTCAGGCGTTGGGGTCGAAGGGGATGCCCGCCGGCTTGGCCGAGGACAGATGGGAGGCGAAGCTCGCGTCCTTCAGGCCGAAGTTGGCGCTGCCGAAGTCGTAGGAGCTCAGCTTGTCGCGGAGGCCCGCCGGGTAGCCGTTCCAGCCGACCAGCGGCGGGTACTGCCAGGTGTGCTTGTGGTTCTCCGGCGGTTCGTCGTTGGTGTTGGCCAGCCGGAAGCAGTGCGTGCCGATGCCGTCCTTGTGGTAGACGACCTTCGCGTGCGTGCCCTCGAAGCGCACGTCGGAGGCGGGGTGCACGGTGAAGGAGCCGTGGTTCGACGTCGACACGTAACGGACCTGCCCGTCCTGCACCCAGACGACCACATGCTCCCAGTCGTTGCGGTGCCCGCCGAGGCTGATGCCGGGCAGTGCCTGGTCCTTCTCGAAGTAGAGGCCGTACAGATAGCCGCACCAGCCGTTGTTGCACTTGTAGCGCGAGTAGCTGTTGGTGTTATCCAGGTCCGAGGCGTCGTGGCAGTTGCCGTTCAGCGCGCCGGTCGGGTTCAGGCCCGGATTGATCGTGCCGTCGGTGCCGATCGCGGGCGTCGGGTAGCAGCCGTCCGTGTCGTAGTCGAAGGCGGGCTGGTACGTCAGCTCGTCCGGCTCGGCGCTGACGGGCAGCGCCGGCGGCGGGCCCGCGTACGCGGCCGCGGGGAAGGCGACGGCGAGCACGGCGGCACCGGTGAGCGCGGTGAGCGCCGTGAGTCGTCCGCCGCGCCGGAACCGGGCGGTGAGAGAGGTCAAGGAAATCTCCAACTGTGGTGGGGGGTACGGGAGTTCAGCATCCCGGTGAAGTGTCCCGGTGCCAAGACGTCCCGTGCGTCCCAGGAGTGAAACCCTGCCCAACGGGCGTCGTCGTGCCTCAGTCGCCGTCCTCGGGAAGGCCGGCCGACGACTCCTCCGGCGTGAGGTCCGGGCGCAGCCGCAGCCAGGTCGGCTGCCGCAGCAGACCGGCCCGGGTCCGTGTGCTGAAACCGACCTCGCCGACCAGCCGGGGCAGCACCCAGTGCGCGTCCGGGATCCGCGGCGCCGGGTCGAAGGGGCAGTCCTCGCTCGCGGCGGCCCGCAGCAGCGCCGCCAGTCCGGCACGCTCCGCCTCGTCCCAGCCGGTGCCCACCCGGCCCGCGTACCGCAGCCTGCCACCGTCCCGCCGGCCGACCAGCACCGCGCCGGGCAGCCCGGCGAGCCGCCCCTTGCCGGGCAGCCAGCCGCCGACGATCACGTCCTCGCTGCGCACGTTCCGGATCTTGATCCAGGACCGGGACCGCACCCCGGGTTCGTACACCGAGTCCAGCTTCTTGCACACGAGCCCCTCCAGGCCGTGCTCCCGGGTCGCGCGCAGCGCCTCGGCGCCGTGTCCGACCACCGCGGCGGGCGTGGACCAGTAGGCACCGGTGAGGCCCAGGTCCTCCAGGCGTGTGCGCCGCCGCGCGTAGGGGACGCTCAGCAGCGGCTCCGCCAGGTACGGCACGTCGAACAGCACGAGATGGACCGGCACCCGGGCGGCCCGGCGCGCCGCCGTCGCGGGGGAGTGGGCGAGACCCATCCTGCCCTGGAGCAACTGGAAGTCGGCGCGCCCCTGTTCGTCCAGGGCCAGCACCTCGCCGTCCAGCACGGCAGGGGTGCCGCCCAGGATCCCGCCGAGCGCGCCGAGTTCGGGATAGGCGCCGGTGATGTCCTCCCCGGAGCGGGCCCGCAGCAGCACGGTGCCGTCACCGGGCAGGTACACCATCACCCGCTGGCCGTCCTGCTTCGTCTCGTACGCCCATCGCGCGTCCTGCGCGGGGGACGGCAGGCTTCCGCGGGTGGCGAGCATCGGCGGGACGAGCGGCAGTGTCATGGCGGTCACGGCAGAAGGTGTCGACCGCGGGCGCCGCCGGCACGCGCCTTTCGGCACCGGTTCCCCTGAACGGGGCCGCGCGGACCCCGGCGGAACGCCCGGCCGTGCCCGTGAGGCGCCGTCCGGTCCGGGATGCCGGCGCGGCTCTGCTCTCCCGCGCGCAGGGCCACCGCCCGACCGCCCTCGCCCGCACGCGCAGGGCCACCGCCCGCCCGCCCCCGCCCGCAGGCCTCCGTGCGCACGTGGGCGTCGCCGTGGGCGTTTCCGTGGGCGGGCGGCGCTACTTCACGGACAGAGCCTCGTCCATTCCGTCCGGCTCCGCGTCCAGCCCCGTGCAGGCCACCTCTCCCGCCGCCTCGGCGCACGCCTCCACACCCCGCGGTGAGCGGACGGCGAGCATCGGGCTGGTCCCGCCCGCCGAGCCGTCGGCCGGATAACTGGCCGACAGGGCGTCCTGGCCCGACCGTACCGACACCTCCATCGACCGCGGGGTGTGCGTGCGCGCCTCCGACCAGGCGGTGCCGCAGGAGGGCGAGTAGCGCAGCCGGACGTCGTAGGCGGCCCCCGAGACCGAGCTCTCGGTGCGGGCGTCGCGTGCGCAGGCCGACTGTTCGGGCAACTCGCCCCGGCAGACGTGCCCGTGGCAGTGCGGGACCGCCGCCAGGACGCGTACGGAGGGCATGCCGACCCGGTCGGGCAGGGCGACGACGGCGGTCACGCCGAGCAGCGCCAGCGCGGGCAGCGGCGCCCACCGCGCCCAGGCGCGCCGGCCGCCGCCCGCTCCGCCCGTCGCCTCGCCGCCCGTGCCGCCGTGCGCCGCGCCGCCGTGCGCCGCGCCGCTTCGCTCCCCGCCGCCCGCCTCTCCGGCGCCGGCCGCGGCGGCACCCTCGTCCGCCGGTCCGGCCGGCGGTGGCGCGCAGGCCGCTTCCCGGCGGGCCAGTACGGCCGCGGGGTCCGTGCCCGCGAGGCGGCTCAGCGCCTCCACGGCCGCGGCGGGGGGATGCTGGCCGCCCGTCAGATAGCGGTGCCAGGCGGACTTGCTGTACGGGGTGCGCGCGGCCAGCGCCGCCAGGCTGAGGCCCGTGCGGTCCTTCAGCTCGCGCAGGCCCGCCGCCAGGTCCTCTTCCGGTGTGCCCGTCTCCCGGGGATGCAGCATGGCGCGTCCCTCGACTCCCATTCCGCTATGGGCGCTTTGGCCCCTGATGTCCCATGGCTTCCCGGGGATGGGGCTGCCGCAACACCTGACAGGTCATGAGGGGGTGATCCGCGTGACACGCCGAAGGCCTGTTCGGGACACGGAACTCCCGGACAGGCCTCGGCGGTCAGGTCGTACGACGAACGGCGGCCGTCAGCACCAGGGGACGGTGCGCCCGGTGCGTACGTAGCGGGCGGCGACGTAGCCCCGGTGGCCGGCGAGCCGGTACCAGGTGTGGTCGCCGCGCACCCCGGAGCCGTAGGTCCGGCAGGACAGCGCGATCAGCCGGCCCGTGTGCCGGTGTCCGGTCACGCGGTAGCCGGTGCCCGGACCGGAGCGGACGTTCAGCCGCGTGCGGTGGGTGCTCACGCGGCCGAGGAGGGCCGGGGTGCGGTAGGCGGCGGGCAGGGGCCGGTAGGAGGCGAGTCCCCGGGTGAGGACGTGTCGGACGCGGCGCGGGTGGAGCCGACGGTGCGTGCGGTGCGTGCGGCAGGCGGAACGGTGCGCGCCGCGGGTACGGCACGCCGTGCGGCGGGCGGGGCGGACGCGGTGTGCGGCGTGTCCCGTCCGCACCCGGACGAGCTGGGCGGGGTCCTGGAGGGCGTGGGCGAGCTGCTGGGCCGTCAGGACGGGGACCGGCTGCGGTGCCGCGGCCGCGGGGGCCGCGCCGGCCGCCGTGGGCAGGAAGGCGAGCGCCGCGACCGTGGCCAGCAGGCCGCTCTTGAGGGTCCGTCGGATCATGGAAACCTCCGGCTGTCGTTCTCGTGACCACCAGCCGTGATCACGACGTCAGCCTTGCCGCCGGGGGTGCCCGCGATGCCGTCCCCGCGTCCCGTGGGACGCCCGGGACGTTCCCGGGGACGGCCCGCCGCCGGACGCCCCGCGCGCACGGGGTTCCGGGCCGGGCGTTCCGCCGTGCCCGCGCGACCGGACCGGGGCCGCGGCACGCGCCGGTCCGCCCCAGGTCCGCTGTGCGGCCGGACCGTACGGCCGCGCCCGGCCGCAGTGCCGTCGGACCCTACGGCCGCGCCCGGTCCTCGGTGGCCGGATTGCTGGGCCGCGGACCGTGCGGGCCGCCCCGCGATCTCCGTCGCGTCTACCCTGGAGTAATATCCGGCGGCAGGTCATCAGAGGAGACGACGTGCCCCGGCCCACCGAACGCTCACCCTTGTTGCTGGCCGGTCTGCTGGCCGCGGCCGGGGTCGCCCACTTCGCCGCGCCGCGCCGGTTCGACGCCACGGTACCCGCGCTGCTCCCGGGCTCGCCCCGGGCCTGGACGTACGGCAGCGGGGCCGTGGAACTGGCGCTCGCGGCCGGTGTCGCCACGCGCCGGACGCGCCCGGTGGCCGCGAAGGCGGCCGCCGCTTTCTTCGTCGGGGTCTTCCCGGCCAATGTGAAGATGGCCCTGGACTGGCGTCACCGGCCCGCGCCGCAGCGCAACGCTGCCCTGGCCCGGCTGCCGCTCCAGGTGCCCCTGGTGCTGTGGGCCCGACGTGTGGCCCGCGGCGGAGAGTGACGGTCATGAGCGAACGCATCGAGGTCGGACAGAAGGCCGAGGACTTCACGCTGCCGGACGAGACCGGCACCCCACGGCGTCTCACGGAACTGCTCGCCGCCGGACCGGTGGTGCTGTTCTTCTACCCCGCGGCCCTCTCGCCGGGCTGCACCGCCGAGGCCTGCCACTTCCGCGACCTCGCCGCGGAGTTCGCGGAGGCCGGCGCCCAGCCCGTCGGGATCAGCGGTGACAGCGTGGAGCGCCAGCAGGAGTTCGCCGGGCGGCACACCCTCGGCATGCCGCTGCTCTCCGACCCCGACGGAACGGTCCGTGAGCTGTTCGGAGTCAAGCGGGGCTTCGCCCTCGTGCCCACCAAGCGGGCCACCTTCGTCATCGGGCAGGACCGCACCGTCCTGGAGGTCGTCCGCAGCGAGGTCCGCATGAACACGCACGCCGACCGGGCCCTCGCCGCACTGCGCGCCGCCAAGGCCTGAGCCGCCAGGGCCGGCGGCACCGGGTCCTGGACCTCGGATCCCGGACTTCGGACCTCGGACCTCGGACCTCGGGTCCCGGATCCGTGACGCCGCCGGCCCGCCGGTCCGTCGCGCCGCTCCCGGGCGAGGAGCCGCGTGAGGCCCTGTCGCCGCCGGGCCGCTTCACTGCCACGATCTCCCTGGAGCCGGTACGACGACCATCGGAGCGCGCATGACGACGGACAGGGCCACCACCGAACAGACCGGCCGGGAGGAGCACGGCGCAGGCGCCGGACAACCCGCCGGGCCGGAACGGGTGAACGGCGTCGAGGTGCGGCCGGTGGCCGGGCACATCGGCGCCGAGATCACCGGCGCCGATCTCGCGGGTCCCCTGGACGACGACGTGGTCGCGCTCATCAGGCGGGCGGTGCTGCGCTGGAAGGTCGTGTTCTTCCGGGGCCAGAAGCTCGACCACGCGGGACACGTCGCCTTCGCCCGCCGGTTCGGCGAGCCGGTCGTCCTGGGCCGGCGCGGCGGTGCCTCGCCGGCCGGCCATCCCGAGGTGGAGACCACCGCCGACCGGCTGGAACTGGGCGGCCGGTTCGGGATGGAGCACGACGAGTGGCTGCGCCGGCGCCGGCACAGCCTGCTGCGCGGCTGGCACTGCGACCACGGCGCCCGGATCGACCCGCCGGCCGCGACCGTGCTGCGCGCCGAGACCGTGCCGCCGTACGGCGGGGACACCACCTGGGCCAATCTCGCCGCCGCCTACGCCGGCCTGTCCGCTCCGGTCCGTGCCTTCGTGGACGGACTGCGCGCCGAACACCGGCTCGGTGTCGGCTACCAGCCCCGGCCGGGCGAGGACGCCTACCTCCGTCACCTCCAGGACCATCAGGTCGCCTCGGTGCACCCGCTGGTACGGGTGCACCCTGAGACGGGGGAGCGGGTGCTGTCCGTCAACGGGTACTACCTGGAGCAGATCGCCGACGTGTCCCGCCCCGAGAGCGCCGCCCTGCTGGAGATGCTCCTCGAACAGGCCGTCCGCCCCGAGTACACGGTCCGCTTCCGCTGGGAACCGGGCAGCGTCGCCTTCTGGGACAACCGGGCGACCATCCACCTCGCGCCCGGTGACAGCGCCCACCTCGGCTTCCCTCGGATCATGCACCGGGTGATGCTCGCCGGTGACGTACCGGTGGGCGTCGACGGCAGGCGCTCCCGGGCCGTGGTCGGGACCGAGCCCGGACGCTGGTGACCGCGCCCGCGGCACTCCGGCACCGGTGACCGCGCACGCACCCGCCGCCGGACGCCGGTGACCGCGCACGCTCCGTGCGGCCGGTGACCGCGCCCGCTCCGCGGGGGCGGCGCTGCCGTACGGCGGCCGGGGTCAGGCCGTCGGCCGCCATCCCAGCGCGGGGCCCAGACCGGTCGCCATGTCCGTGAGTATCTGCACGTAGTCCTCGTGCCCGAAGGTGAACGGCAGCGCGAACGCCACCTCGTCGACCTCGCGGAACGCCGCGTCCTCCAGCAGCCGCCCGGCGATCTCGTCGGACGTGCCGACCAGGTCGGGCGCGAACATCAGCCGCGCGGGGCCCTGCGGCGACGCCGTGCGCGGCAGCCGCCCGGCGGCGTACGCGTGGTACCGGGCCCGCTGCTCCGGGGTCGCGGAGTCGGTGGGGATCACCACCAGGCCCTGGGAGACCCGGGCCGCGTCGCCGTCGGGGTGGGCGGCACGGAAGGCGCGGATGTGGGACAGCTGGACCGCGGTGAAGTCCTGCGGGCCGTCCCCGTCCCCGGCCCCACCTCCGTCCCTGTCTCCCGCCCCGGCCCCGCCTCCGTCTCCCGCCCCGTCCCCGGCCTTGACGACGCTGCTCGTCAGGAAGTTCATGCCGTGCTCGCCGGCCCAGCGGGCCGAGCGGAGACTGCCGCCGCCGTACCAGAGCCGCCGGTCCAGCCCGGGGGAGTGCGGCTGGACCACGTCGGAGAAGACCTCGAAGCCCTCCACCCCGCTGAAGCCGCCGGCGGGCTTGCCCCGCACCAGGTCCAGCAGCCGCCGTACCCGCTCGTGACCGAAGTCCTCCGCGTCGGCGGTGTCCGGGTAGAGCGCCTCCTTGACCTGCTCGAAGTGCATCGGCGGGCCCACGCTGACGCCCGGGTTCAGCCGGCCGCCGGACAGGATGTCGACGGTCGCCAGGTCCTCGGCCAGGCGCAGCGGGTTCTCCCAGCCGAGCGGGATCACCGCCGTGCCCAGCTCGATGCGGCTGGTGCGCTGCGAGGCCGCCGCCAGCACGGCGACCGGGGAGGAGATCCCGTACTGCAGATGGCGGTTGCGCACCCAGGCGCTGTCGAAGCCCAGCCGCTCGCCCAGCTCGATGATCTCCAGCGTGGACTCGTGGCCCCGGCCCGGATCGGCCGCGTCGAACAGGCCGATGGTGAGGAAGCCCAGCTTGCGCAGCGGGCGGGGAGTGGACGGCACGGGCTCCTCCAGTGGTCGTACGCGAGTTCCCTCCGGGGTCGGTCCGATTCTCGCAGCCGAGTGTGACAACCGTGTGATCGGTCCGGCCCGGTCAGCCCAGCGCGATGACGACCTCGTCCTCGACCGGCGGATCGGTCTCCTGCGCGCGCATGCCGGTCGCGGCGAAGCAGCGCAGCCGCACCGACTCCGGGGTGACGTCCAGCCGCAGGAAGGACTTGAAGAACGGCGGGCTGTAGGTGGCGGAGCCGGGGGAGAACAGCTGGGTGTACATCTTCCGCACCGGCAGCCGGAACCGGCGCCGGTGGTCCGGGCGCCGGCCGGTGCCCAGCAGACCCGCGACGATCCGGGTGCGCCGGGTGACGCGGGCGTCCGGGCCGGGCGCGCGCCCCGGCTCGATGCCGAGCCGCTCGGCGACCACGGCCGTCGCCTCCGACTCGGTGAGCGTGAAGAAGCGCCGCAGCCCCAGCCGGCGCCCGTACAGGCGGCTGTAGAAGGCGAGCGAGTCGCCGCGCAGGGGATAGCAGCGGAAGTCCCGCTCGGTGACGTTCGCGACCGAGACCCGGGGAATGGTGTGCGTGGCGTGCATGAAGGCGCCGCCGCCGCCCGAGACGACGTACTGGATCGTCCGGCCGTCCACGTCCACCGGGTAGCGCTGGTAGTTGTGGATGTCGCCGCCGATCGCCGCCACGTAGTGGTGGGCCGGGTCGCGTACGACGTCGTCGACCGTGCCGCCGCCCTCGACGGCGCACGGGTGGTGCTCGCCGTCCACGTACAGCGGCGACCCGGTGATGAGGATCTTCGGCTTCGGCCCCCGGGACACCTCCCGCAGCCACGCGCCCTGTTCGGCGTCGATCGTGCCCAGCAGCCCGGTGTCGATGCCGACGATGCGCACCGGCCCGGCGTCGATCGCCCAGTAGGGACCCGGCTGTTCGGCCTGCTGCCCTGGCGCCCCGCGCAACTCCCGTGCCTCGGCGAGGCGTTGTTCGTCCACCGGCCGCGGCCGGCGCCACAGCGCCGACCGCCACCAGCCGGCCGTCAGGGGCCGGGGAGAGGGCTCCGGGGAGAGGGGCGGGGTGTCGGCGCAGAAGACGCGCATGAACGCGCCGAGATCCTCGTACCAGTCGTGGTTGCCGGGTATCGCGTAGATCGGGGCCGGGTAGTCCTGGTACGGCCGGAAGAACTTGGTGCCGTAGCCGTCCGCGCTGCCGACCGGGTAGTTGACATCGCTCGCGATCACCGCGAACTCCGTGTCCTTGCCGCTCGCGAGGAAGCCGGGCACGACGCAGTACTGGGACGCGTCGCCCTCCCCGGTGTCGCCGATCACCATGAACGAGAAGCGGTCCGGCACCTCCCGCCGGATCACCTTGTCCGCAGGCGCCCCCGCGGCGGCCCGCCGCGCCACCCAGCGACCCCGCGTCCGCCCCGTGGGGTCGCCGAACCACGATGCCACCACGCCGTTCCGGGCCGCCCACAGCGTCTTCGGGTTCAGCCACGACAGTTTCTCGACGTGGTCCGGCATCAACTGCCGGTAGGCGCCGGGCTCGGCCACGCCCCAGCCGGCGCCCTGTGCGGTGTCGCGCGAGGAGTCAGTCACGCGAGGCACGGTAACAATCGCCGGACCAGGGGCTGTTGGGCAGGGCCCCGCCCTGCGCGCGAGCGCGCCCGCCCCGTGCCCGCGCGTGCCTGCCCTGCGCACGGGCGCGCCCGCCCCGTGCCCGTGCGCCCTCCTCCGCGCCCGCGTCCTACGCCCGCATGCTGCGCGCCGCCTTCTCGCCGGGCGCCGTCCGGCGCAGATGGCGGTCGAGCAGGCCGTCCAGCCGTTCCCGGCCGAAGGGGCGCCCGTGGCCCGGGTGGACGACCGACACGTCCAGGGTGGACAGCCGCGTGAGGCTGCGGCGGTAGGCGGCGGGATCCGATTCGGGGAGGTCGTCGACGAGATCACCGTTGTAGATCACGTCGCCGGTGTACAGCGTGCCGGTGTCCGCCTCGTGGAAGGTGACACAACCGGGCGTGTGCCCGGGCAGGTGGACGACGGTCAGGGACCGCCCGCCGCAGGTGACGACGTCACCGTCCAGGAGCGTCCGGGTGACCGTCAGGGGCGCGACGGTGTAGGCCCGCGGGTCGTATCCGGGGTGGGGGAGTGCGTCGATCAGCAGAGGAGGCAGGGGATCCTCCGACGCGTCGATGCCGAGCAGGCGGGCGAGTTCGGGACCGTGCAGGCTCGCGGCGACCCCGCGGGCCAGCGCGTGGGCGGCGGCCGGGTGGGCGGCGCGCTCGCGGAACTCGTGGGCGCCGCCGGCGTGGTCGAGATGGGCGTGGGTCAGAAGGACCAAGGGGTCGCGCTCGAACATCGCCGGCAGCCACTCGCGCAGGGAGGCGACACCGAGGCCCGCGTCGACGACGATGTCGCGGCCGGCTCCGCGCAGCCACCACACGTTGGCCCGAAGCAGCTTGTCCGCGTGCGGCTCGGTGATCCGGGCGACCCCGTCTCCCACCTCGTGCAGTTCGTACCAGCCGTCCGCGACCGGTGGCGCCGTCATGCCCCGGCTCCCGTCGCCCGGGCCCGCGGCCCTGCCGCGAGGAGGACGGCGTGGCGCCCCCGGTCCGCGCCGCGGCGGGGAGCCGACACGGCGATCCGCCCCTCCGGTCGGCTGCCGCGCCGCCGAGCCTCCCGGCAGCCGTAGCCGTAGCCGTAGCCGTAGCCGGCGTCACTGCCGGCTTCCGTGTCCCCGCGGCCGTGAGCCGTCGTCGCCGGGCTCGCCCCGGCAGCAGATGCAGTCATGTCCCGGATCCCATCAGGCGGACGGCCCGCGGGCGAGGCATTCGGGCCAGGCCGAACGCTGCTGTTCCGGCTCGGCATCGACGACCTCGCCGCGACACGGCCCGCCCGCACCGCCCGCATCACCCGTGACGCGGTCCGCGGGACCTCAAACCCTGGCAGGGGGACGGCGGCACGTCATAGGGAAAACCCTCGATTGCCCCCGCACTGGCTGGCATGGACGAGTCAACCCTGACATATTCTCCCCCCGCACGCAGATCCTCCCGTCCTGTTCACGGGTGCACGGTCCCGCACAGCTCAGCTCGCCCGGGCAGCACAGCCGTGTGCCCGGTCTGTCATCGGCCGTGCCCCACACGGCCGCAGCAGGAGGAGTACGAGTGAGACCCCTTCCCCACAGACGTGTTTCCGGCAAGCGGACCGCGGTCGGAGCAGCCCTGGTCTCGACAGCGGCCTTCCTGGCGGTGGGCATCCAGGCGGTGCCCGCCGACGCCAAGCCCGCCGCCCCCCACCCCAGCCCGCTGCGCACCGGCGGCCTGGAAGCCAAGCTCAGCCCGGCCCAGCAGCGCACGCTGGTGAAGGACGCCCAGCAGAAGACCGCCGCGACCGCCCGCAGCCTCGGGCTCGGCGCGAAGGAGAAGCTGGTCGTCCGGGACGTCGTCAAGGACAACGACGGTACGGTGCACACCCGTTACGAGCGCACCTACGCCGGACTCCCCGTCCTCGGCGGCGACCTCGTCGTGCACACCCCGCCCGCCTCGTCGGCCGCCGGCACGGTGAGCGCGACCTTCAACAACAAGCACACCATGAAGGTCGCCTCCACCACCGCGACCTTCACCAAGGCCGCCGCCGAGTCGAAGGCGCTGACGGCCGCCCGGACGCTCGACGCGAAGAAGCCCGCGGCGGACAGTGCCCGCAAGGTGATCTGGGCCGGCGACGGGACCCCGAAGCTCGCCTGGGAGACCGTGATCGGCGGCTTCCAGGACGACGGCACCCCCAGCCAGCTGCACGTCATCAGCGACGCCATGACCGGCAAGGAGCTGTACCGCTACCAGGCGGTCAAGTCCGGTGTCGGCAACACCCAGTACAGCGGCCAGGTGACGCTGACGACCACGCAGTCGGGGTCGAACTTCACGCTCACCGACGGTTCCCGCGGCGGCCACAAGACGTACAACCTGAACCATGGCACGTCCGGCACCGGGACCCTGTTCTCGCAGACCAGCGACACCTGGGGCAACGGCACCACGTCCAACGCCGCCACCGCGGGCGCCGACGCGCACTACGGCGCCGCCGTGACGTGGGACTTCTACAAGAATACCTTCGGCCGCAGCGGCATCAGGAACGACGGCGTCGCCGCCTACTCCCGCGTCCACTACAGCAACGCGTACGTGAACGCGTTCTGGGACGACAGCTGCTTCTGCATGACCTACGGCGACGGAACCGGCAACAACGACCCGTTGACCTCCCTGGACGTCGCGGGCCACGAGATGAGCCACGGTGTCACCTCCAACACCGCCGGCCTCAACTACACCGGTGAGTCCGGCGGTCTGAACGAGGCCACCTCCGACATCTTCGGCACCGGCGTCGAGTTCTACGCCAACAACGCCTCGGACCCCGGTGACTACCTCATCGGCGAGAAGATCAACATCAACGGCGACGGCACCCCGCTGCGCTACATGGACAAGCCCAGCAAGGACGGCGGCTCCGCCGACAGCTGGTACTCCGGCGTCGGCAACCTCGACGTGCACTACTCCTCCGGCCCGGCGAACCACATGTTCTACCTGCTCTCCGAGGGCAGCGGAACCAAGGTGATCAACGGGGTCACGTACAACAGCCCGACGTCCGACGGTGTCGCCGTCACCGGGATCGGCCGGGCCGCCGCCCTGCAGATCTGGTACAAGGCGCTGACGTCGTACATGACGTCGAGCACCAACTACGCGGCCGCCCGCACCGCCGCCCTGAACGCGGCCGCCGCGCTCTACGGCACCAACTCCACCCAGTACGCGGGTGTGGGCAACGCCTTCGCCGGCATCAACGTGGGCAGCCACATCAACCCGCCCGCCAACGGCGTCACGGTGACCAACCCGGGCAGCCAGTCCTCGGTCGTCGGCACCGCGGTGAACCTGCAGATCTCGGCGAGCAGCACCAACGCGGGCGCCCTGAGCTACGCGGCGACCGGACTGCCCGCGGGGCTGTCGATCAACTCCTCGACCGGCCTGATCTCGGGTACGCCCACGACGGCGGCCACCTCCAGCACCACCGTCACGGTGACCGACTCCACCGGTGCCACCGGCACGGCCGCCTTCACCTGGACGGTCCGGGCCGCGGGCAGCTGCTCCTCCAGCCAACTGCTGGCCAACCCGGGCTTCGAGTCGGGAGCCACCGGCTGGACCGCCACCTCCGGTGTTATCACCACCGACTCCGGTGAGGCCGCGCACGGCGGCTCGTACAAGGCGTGGCTCGACGGGTACGGCACCACGCACACCGACACGCTGTCCCAGTCGGTGACGATCCCGGCCGGCTGCCGGGCGAGCCTCACCTTCTACCTGCACATCGACACCAGCGAGACCACCGCGAGCACCCAGTACGACAAGCTGACGGTGACCGCCGGTTCGACCAGCCTGGCGACGTACTCGAACCTCAACGCCGCCTCCGGCTACAGCCAGAAGACGTTCGACCTCTCCTCCTTCGCGGGCCAGACGGTCACGCTGAAGTTCAACGGAGTCGAGGACAGCTCCCTGCAGACCAGCTTCGTCGTGGACGACACCGCCCTGACGACCAGCTGATCGCCTCAACCGGGGCATGACAGCACGGTCCCGCACGCGGAAGCCCTCCGCGTGCGGGACCGCCGCATGTCAGCCGAGCGGGTCCAGGGTCAGCAGCGCCTGCTGCGGGTTGCCGTCGTTCACCAGGGACTCCTGGTTGCCGACGTCGTCGAAGGCGAAGGCGTACGCCTTGCCGTCGGCCATCTGCGCGTGGATGGCGCGCGCGTACTGGTTGGTCACCGCGTCTTGGTAGAAGTTCGCGGAGGACGAGTCCGGCTGGTTGGGGTTGGTCAGCAGCGTCGACCGGTTGTAACCGGCGCACAGCGTGCGGGAGATGGGGCCGCGCACGGCGTCGTTGGGCGCGTCCAGCAGGTTGTGGCAGCCGAAGATGCTGGAGGCGTCCGGCTTCTGGAAGCTGGTGACGACCGCGCCCGAGGAGTCGGTGAAGTTCATGACGTTCCCCGAGACCCGCCCGAAGTACTTGGTGTTGGGCTGCCCCGCGAACGGGGTCACGGTCAGCGTCGACGACGCGTACTTCTGCCAGACCCGATTGACGTAGTCGCTCATCGCGGTCGCCGGGAGCGCCCCGGTCTCCACGCCGTACAGCGGGGACAGCGCCCGCAGCACGGTGCCGTCGGAGCGGGTCTGGACCAGCCCCGACCAGCCGCCCGACTGGCCGCGCAGCGCGTTGATGACGCCGTTGTAACCGCCGCTCTTCAGGTGCCCGGTGGTGCTCACGCTGCCGTCGCCCCGCTGCACGCCGACGGCGTAGGGCGCCGAGAACATGTCCACCTGGGTGCTGTTGAGCCACAGTCCGGCGTCGTTGAGCGTGTACTCCGACCAGTTGAACAGGATGTTGCGGTTGGGGTCGGAGGGGTTCTGCACGGCCGGCTGGACGAGGCCGCCCGTGGTCAGCCGGAAGTCGAGCTTCTGGCCGTAGGAGAAGTAGACCCGGCCGGAGAACTTGGGGATCCGGATCGTCACGGACTGCCCGGCGGCCGGTCCGGCGATCGACGCGTCGGGCGCGGGGGTCGGCGGGTTGCCGCCGGCCGGCCAGGCGTGGAAGGCGCCGCCGGAGTCGGCCCAGCCCTGCCGCCCGGTGGACAGCTGGGTGCCGAGGTCGTAGATGTACACCCGGTCGGAGCGGCCCGAGTTGTTGGTGATCTTCAGGGGGATGGTGTCCGGCACGGCGGCCTCGGCGCGGCCCGGTGAGCCTAGGGCGAGGGCGGTGCCGAACAGGGCGGTCGCGGCCGCGAGGGACAGCGCGGGGCGTGCGAGGGCGTGGGGCACTCTCCACCTCCGTGTGGGGTTCGGGGTGGCACGGGGAATGGTCCGTACCTGCTTGAGAGCGCTCTCAGCGTGGCGGGCAGGTTGCGTACATGTCAATGAGATGGACGGATCCCGTCGGCGCCCGCCGTACGACGGGCGCCGGCCGGGCCTCAGAGGGCGCGCTTGAGCAGGCCGAGCAGGGCGGACCAGTGCCGCTCGTCCGCCTCGCGGTCGTAGGCGGGGGTGTCGGCCTGCGTGTAGCCGTGCCGCGCGCCCTCATAGACCTCGCAGGTGTGCCGCACCCCGGCCGCGGTGAGGGTCTCCTCCAGGAGCCGGATCTGCTCCTCGGGCAGCGAGTGGTCCTGGTCGGCGTGGCCGAAGTACAGCTCGGCGGTGATGTTCCCGGCGCCCAGGTGGGGGCTGTCCGGGGCGTCGGTGGCCAGGCCGCCGCCGTGGAACCCGGCGGCCGCCGCGACCCGGCCGGGGTGCGTGGCCGCGACCCGCAGGGCCAGCCGGGCACCCATGCAGTAGCCGGTCACGGCGACCGGACCGTCGTCGACCAGCGGGCTGTCGGCGAGCCAGCCCAGGTAGGCATCGGCGTCCCGCGAGGCCTCCGCCGCGCCCACCGAACCGACCAGCGGACCGAGCCGCTCCCAGAGCGTCGGATCGGCCGACGGGTCGATGAACTCGCCGAGCGGCACCACCGGGGCGCGGCCGGCCCGGTAGAAGACGTTGGGCACCAGAACGGTGTATCCGGCGGCGGCCAGCCGGTCGGCCATCGCCCGCAGGTGCGGCCGCAGTCCGTAGGCGTCCTGGAAGAACAGGACGCCGGGGTGCGGCCGGCCGTCGGCGGGGTGGACGAGATAGGCGTCGGCGACGCCGTCCGCGGTCGGGATGTCGACTGCTGTTCCCTGTACGGCGGTCATGACGAGAAGCCTCCTGAGGACTCGGTGCCCCGAGGCGGAATCCCCTCGGCGCCCATGTGCGCCTCACATGCTGTCACGCAAGATCCACGACGACGGGAGGGGGCGGCCGGCGGGCATGCCGCGCACGGCCGTCACCGCTGCCGTACCCCTCAGCGCGGTGCCCGCGTGCCACACGGACCGTGAGGGTTCCCGGACCGGGCGGGGGCTCCCGTGCCCCGCCCGTCGCACGCGGACCATGATCACACGCGGACCGCGGGAGGTCTCCTGTGCCCCGCCCGGCTCACTCGAAGCGTGAGGGGTCCCCCGCGCCCCGCCGTACGATCTCCGCCTCGCCGCTGGAGAAGTCCACGACCGTGGTGGGTTCGGTCCCGCAGTCGCCGGAGTCGACCACCACGTCCACCACGTGGTCCAGCCGGTCCTTGATCTCCCAGCCCTGGGTCATCGGCTCCTTCTCGTCCGGCAGCAGCAGCGTGCTGGACAGCAGCGGTTCGTCGAGCTCCGCCAGCAGGGCCTGGGTGACCACATGGTCGGGGATGCGCACACCCACGGTCTTCTTCTTCGGGTGCAGCAGTCTGCGCGGCACCTCGCGGGTGGCCGGGAGGATGAAGGTGTAGCTGCCGGGGGTCGACGCCTTCACGGCGCGGAAGACGTCGTTGTCCACGCGGACGAACTGGCCGAGCTGCGCGAAGTCCCGGCACATCAGGGTGAAATGGTGCCGGTCGTCGAGATGCCGGATGGAACGGATCCGCTCTATCCCGTTCTGGCTGCCCAGCCGGCAGCCCAGCGCGTAACAGGAGTCGGTGGGGTATGCGATGAGTGCCTCCGCGCGCACCGCGTCGGCGATCTGGGCGATGCCACGCGGCTGCGGGTTCTCTGGATGCACGTCGAAGTACTTCGCCATTCACCGAGCTTATGCCGTGAGGGGGTTGCGGTGTTGCCGTAACGGGGGATCCCACCGGACCGTGTCTCGGGTAACGTCCGGCGTCGGAACGCCGAGGTCAGCACGACGACGAGGAGACGCACGACGTGGCCGCCCGAGCCGAGGAGGGCCCCCGCGCCCAGCAGCCGCAGGACACCCACGGCACCTGGGCGCAGCAGCTGCTCGGCCAGCTGGGTTCCGCCGGACGTGATCCGCGACGGGTCGTCGGCTGGCTCGCGCGGACCGTCCGGGCGGACGTCTGCCTCCAGGACGCGCACGGCTCCCTCCTCGCCGGTGAGCGCCTGCCGCTCGACGGCGCCGTCCTCGACCGCCTGCTCTCCGGACGGATCTCCTCCGCCGCGCTCGACGCGGACGGCCGCCGGATCCGCCTGGTCGGCATACGGCACCCCGGACAGGCCCCGGCCGCGGTACTGGCCGTGGCCCGCCCGGAACCCTTCGACCGGCGCACCACCGAGATCCTGCACGGCACCGCGAGCGTCCTGGAACTCCTCCTGAGGGAGCGGGAGCTGACGGAGTCCGCGCACCGGCTGCGACGCGCCTCGGCGGATCTGCGGCTGGCGATCCTGCAGCTCCTGATGGTCGAGGACGTCGTCTCCGCACGCCGGGTCGCCGCGGGCCTGTGGCCCGGTCTCCTCGAACACGACACCGTCCGTGTGTACGTCGTCGAGAGCGCCCCGGAGCGGCGCGACGCCCTCGCCGACGCGTGCGTGGACGCCACCCGGGGACAGGCGCTCGTCGTGCGCTGCCCCGCGGTGGACGGCCACGTCATCGTCGTCGGACCGGCACCCGCCGCCGGGGACCGGCTGCGTTCCGTGCTCGACGGCAGGGCGGACACCTTCCTCGGCGGCAGTCTGCGCCAGCGCCTCGCGCGGACCGCGACCGCCTACGGGCAGGCCGTCAGCGCCCTCGCCGTCGCACGGTTCCGTCCCGACCGCAGTGCCGTCTACGCCACGCGCACCCACCCCGAACGCCTCCTGGACCCGGCCGGTCTGCGCGCCTGGTCCGCCGGGGTGCTGCGCCCGCTCGACACCCTGCCGCACCACACCCGCGCGGAACTCCTCGCCACCACCCGGCTCGGCCTGGACTTCACCGCGGTCAGCGCGGCCAAGGTGCTCGGCGTCAGCCGCAACACCGTCCGCGCCCGCATGGACCGCGTCGAGGCGCTGCTGGGCGCCGACTTCTCCGACCTGACCACCCGCGCCGCGGCCCGCCTCGCGCTCAACAACGAGGCGGCGCACGGCTCGTACGACGGCGACGGTACGGCCGTCCGCCCGGCGGCGCGCGCCGGTCTCGGCGGCCTGCTCGGCTCGGCCGCGCCCCGTCTGTGGGCCCGGGACCTCCTGGCCCGGCTGGACGGCGACGGCCGCGACCTGCGCGGCACCCTGCGCGCCTGGATCGAGGCGGGCGCCAACGCCGAACGCGCCGCCCGGGACCTCGGCGTCCACGCCCAGACCGTGCGCGAGCACGTCCGTGCCGCCGAACCCGTGCTGGAACGACAGCTGCTGGCCGGCGGCAACGACCTGTACGAGGTCGTCCTCGCCCATCTGGCCACCGGCGCGCTCACGGCACCCGCCCTCGGCGGGACGAACGCGCACCAAGCGGACTCACCTGTGCACGGGTGAGTGCTCACCGCCTCCGAGAGGGCACGGGCGCGATGGCCGCGGTCCGGACTTCGCACGTAGGTTCCCGTCTGCGGGGCACGACCGGAACGGGGGGCCGGTCGGGGCCCCGCACGTCGTTCCGGACGGCAGGCCCCGCCGCCGGGTTCACCGGCCCTTGGGCGCGGCGGGCAGGTCGTACACGTGGTCCGGGGAGACGATGCCGGTGACCGCCTTGCCCAGCAGGGTGCTCGGTTCCTGGCCCGCGTGGCTGATGTCGGTGTTCAGGAGCACCACCATGGTGGCCCGCGCCGACGGCAGATAGACGGTCAGGGACTCGTACCCCGGCAGGGAGCCGTTGTGGCCGATCCAGCCGTGCACATCGAAGATGCCCAGCCCGTATCCCACCCCGGGGACCGAGGTCGACGGGGTGACGAGCCGCTCCCGTTGCGTGGCAGGGTCCACCATGCGCACGCCGTCCGGGTATTCGCCCGTCGCCACCGTGCGCGCCCACACCCGCAGGTCGTCGAGCCGGGAGATCATCGCCCCGGCCGCCCAGCCCCAGGACGGGTTCCAGTCGGCCGCGTCCGCGACCTTGCCGTCGGCCGTCTGGTTCGTGTAGCCCTGCGCGTGCGGGTCCGGGAACTCCGCGCCGGTCGGGAACACCGTGTGCCGCATGCCGGCCGGCCGCAGGATGTGCTGGGCGATGTAGTCGCCGAGCTTCTGCCCGCTCTGCTTCTCGACGACCAGCCCGAGCAGGATGAGGTTGGTGTTGGAGTAGAAGAACTTGCTCCCCGGCGGGAACATCACCGGGTGCTTGAAGGAGTAGTCGAGCAGCTCCTGCGGGGTGAAGGGACGTTCCGGGTCGGAGGTGAGGGCCTTGAAGAAGCCTTCGTCCTCCGAGTAGTTGAACAGTCCGCTGCGCATGCCGGCCAGCTGCCGCAGGGTGATGCGGTCGCCGTTCGGCACGCCGTCGACGTACTTGCCTATGGGGTCGTCCAGGCCCGCCTTCCCCTGGTCCACCAGTTTCAGCAGCGCGGTCACCGTGAAGGTCTTGGTCTCGCTGCCGATCCGCATCGACAGGTCCGGCGACATCCGCTGACCGGTGCTCTTGTCGGCGACACCGAACGAGCGGACGTAACTCCCGTGGTCGGGCGTCCAGATGCCGACGGTCGCACCCGGGATGTCCGCCTCGCGCATCACCTTGCGCACGGCGGCGTCGAGCTCCCGCGCCACGGCCGGGGTCAGTTCGCGGACGCCGGTGCCCGGCAGGGAGGCGGTGGGACTGGCCGACGGAGTGGGGCCGGGCGGATCGGCGGCGGGGGCGAGGGGCAGCGGGCCGGCGGACACGGAGGACGCCGCCGGTCCCGTGAGTGCCGTGGGCGCGGGTGCGGCCCCGGCGGGGGTGCCCGTGAGAGGGACCGTCAGGCCCCCGGCCACCGCGGCTGCGGTGATCCCTCTGCGCAGGCGTGCGGATGTTCGCGACATGGGCTGACTCCAAGCACGTGAGAACTCCAGGGACGCGAGGTGAACGTGCGGTGGGTGGGACGCCGGACCCGGGCCCCCAGCATAGGAGCGCTCACCTCGCCACGCCCGTCGGCCGTACGGGTGCCCCGCGCGGCCCGGTGCCGGCGCTGTGCGGGGGCTCCGCGCGGCGGCCCTGCGCGGGATGCCTGCCGGCGTTGCCCGGGATGCCTGTCGGCCTTGCCCGGGATGCTTGTCGGACGGGCGGAACCCTCCGTTCGAGGGCTGTGCTCACCCGGGCCGGTGAGCCCACGGGTCCGGGCGTACCGGCCGCGCGCCCCGGACGTTGCCCCGGCATGAACGCCACCGACGACGTGGACGACGTGGATGATGTGGATGACGCGAACGCCGTGGACCGTGCGGGCCGCACGGATCGCACGGGCCGTGCGGGTTCCTGGGAACGGCGGGGGAGTGCGCCCGGCCGAGGCGACGGGCGCGGCGAGGGCCGGACGGCGGCCGGGGCGGTCCCGGCCGACCGGACCGCTCGCGTGGACGGCCGTGCACGCATGGGCATGACGCTCGCGACGGCCCGTACGGACGGGACGGCCCTGACGCGCCGGGGTGCGCGGGCCGCCCGGAGCGACCGGCCGGCTCGCGCGGGCGCGGTGGACCGGTTCCGTGAGCCGATCTACGCCCAGCTCCTCCTGGAGTGGCGGATCCTCGGCCGTACGGTGCCGGGCGAGCCGGACCCCGCCCGGACGCCACCGGCACGGTTCACGCCGGGCCCTCTCGCCGAGGCCGGCGTGTCCCGCGTGCGCCCCGAGCACGGCGCGCCTCGCAGGCGTCCCGAGAGCGGCGCCGTGGCCCATGGCCGCCCCGAGGGTGCCGGACCCCGCGCGTGTCCCGAGGGCGCCGTACCCCGGGCCCGTCCCGACGGTGAACCGGAGCGCGGCTGACCCGCCGTGTCCGCCGCGCATGCCGTGCCCGCCGAGTCCGGCGCGCCAGCCGTGCCCGCCGAGTCCGCCAAGCCCGCCGAGTCCGCCGTGCCTGCTGAGTCCGCCGTGCCCGCCGGGCCGGCTCGGCCTGCGCCGTCAGGGACCCGGAGGCCCGCCGGGCCGGCGCCGCTGGTCCCGTCAGGGGCCCGGAGGCGGTGCCAGTACGGCCAGTCTGCCGTTGGCCTGGCGGAGGGCCGCCTCCAGGGTGTCGGGCCGGTGCAGGATGCCGGTGCCGTCCGGCGGTACCAGCCACTCCAGGGAGCGGGCGGGCCGGTACGGCGGGGGGACGGCGACCCAGGAGCCCCGCGTCGCGTACCGCAGCCCGTCGCCCACCCACCGGTCTCCCGGGTCCGGCGGGAGGAAGAAGCCGATGCGGGCCGCCGCGCTGTCCACCAGCGTCGGCCCGGGAGCGTGCGGCGAGGGCAGCCACAGGATGTCCAGGGCGACCAGACCGAGCCGCTCGGGCACGCTCAGGACGTCCCAGAAGCGGCCCGCCTCCAGCAGCGCGACCCCTTCGCCGTGGTCCCAGTCCCACTTGCACGTGCGGGGGTCGGGCGCCGCCGCGGCGAGCCACTCCACGCCGCGCATCCACATCCTGTTCGACATCTACCGCTCCGGGTGATCGTCACTCGCCTCGCGGGGGTGCGGGGAAAGACCGAGGCCGGGACGTTCGGTGTGAGCCCACTCCAACCCGGCATATGCATGCTCGTAGATATTTCTACGTGGCGGAAGGGGTGGCGAAGCATGGCGTTTCGGTGGGTGTGTTCGAATCCCGTGAGCTGGTTCGTCCGCCCGGCCGTCAGTCCGGCGGCGCGGGGGTCAGCACGAGCATGCTGGCGTCGTCGCGCACGTCGTACCGCAGCCGCAGCAGATCCGCCCAGACCGCGTCCGGGAGGCCGGCGGGCGTGGTGGCCGCGAGCGCGGTGAGCCGGGCGGGCAGCGGATAGAAGGTGCCGGAGGAGTTGCGCGCCTCCCAGACCCCGTCGGAGGCCACGAACAGCCGGTCGAGCGGGTCGAGCGTCACCGTCAGTTCCTTCGGCGGATCCAGGTCGAGCAGCCCGATGCCCAGCGGCGGGCACGCCGGGACGGTGATCTCCCGGGCCCGCCCCGCGTGCAGCAGCACGGGCGGCGGATGACCGCAGACCACCAGCCGCACCGTCCGCGCGTCGCCGGAGAACTCCAGCAGCATCACCGTGGCGAACAGTTCCGCGTGCCGTACGCCTGCCGAGTCCACGGCGAGCCTGCGGTCCATCCGGGCGGCGACGCGTTCCAGCTCCTGCTGGTCCAGCGCCGCCTCACGGAACGCGCCCAGCAGCGACACCACGGTCGTGACCGTCGTCAGCCCGTGCCCCTTGACGTCGCCCATCACCGCCCGCACGCCGTACGGCCCGTCGCGCACGTCGAAGAAGTCGCCGCCCACCAGCGTCCCGTGCTGGGCCGCGCGGTAGAAGCCCGCGCACCCGACCGGTCCGACACGCCTCGGCAGCGGCGGCTGCACGGCCCGCTGCACCGCCTCGCCGATCGCGCGCTCCGTGTCCAGCTGGGCGTCCCTGCGGCTGCGCACGTAGGAGACGAAGACGCTCAGCAGGGCGACGAACACGATGGTGAGCAGATCGGTGTCGCCGGGCCGGTTCAGATGCGTGACGGGCAGGTTCAGCGCGAGGACGACCAGACCGCCGAGGACGGCGGTGCCCCACGGACCGTACGACAGGACGGCGAGCGGCGGGATCGCGCCGAGCAGGAAGCCGAGATCGCGCGCGTGCGAGGTGACCCTCGTCGCGAGGGACACCGCCACCAGCAGCAGCACCGGGAGCAGTCGCACCCACCACGGCGGCGGCGCGCCGCGCAACCAGCCGCGCCCGTCCCGGTCCCGACGCGGCCGCCGGCCGCGCACCGATCTCACATGCCCACGCTACGCCGTCGCCGCCGAGGGGGCCTTTTCCGGGCCCCGGAGCGCCCGCGGACCGGGGCCGCGCAAAAGGTGTGGACGCCGGTACGGGCGCCCGCCTACCGTGACCGTCACGCCCGAGACGGCCGGAAGGAGGCGAGCGTCATGCAGGTCCCTGTCATCCAGCGCTCCTCCCTCCCCGTGTCCCGGGCGTGCCGGGTCTGACCTGACCGGGAGCGCCGCGCCACGTACGCCTCCCGGAGGAATCCATGACCGCACCGGTCGTCCGCGCGCTCGACGCGAGCAGCGCGCACCTGTTCGACACCTTGCCCGACCCGCTGGGCTTCCGCGAGAAGCACCGGCTGACCCTCCACCGCCCCGACTGGAAGCGCGTCGCCCTGCGCGCCGGGCGCCCCGTCGCCCGTGCCGCCTGGTGGGGGCGCCCCGAGGACACCGAGCCGCTCGTGATCAACTGGTTCGACGTCGAGGAAGGCGAGGAGGAGGCGGGAGCCGAACTCCTGCGCAGCGCGCCCTGGCGGACCGAGGAACTGGAACTCGACCTGCCCCCGGGCTGGCGTGACGTCCCCGGCAGCCGGGCCGCCGTCGCCACCCGCACCGCCGCCGCCGGCCTGGCCGGGTACGCACTGCTGGCCGAACGCTTCGTCTACCGCTGGACCCCCGTCCACGGCCTGCCCGAACGCCCGGGCCGCCTCCGCTTCTCCCCGGAACCCGACGACGCGGTCTTCCACGACGCCCTGCGCCGCATCCACTCCCGCACCCTCGACGCCCATGCCCTGCGGGCCATCGCGGAAGGCGGGGTGGAACAGGCGGCCCAGGAGGAGATGGACATCTTCCGGTGGATGCCGTCGCCGCGCGAGTGGTGGCAGGTCGCCCGCACGCCCGAGGGCGCACTGGCCGGCATCCACATCCCCGCCCGCAACCCCGCCGGTCCCTGCGTCGGATTCATCGGCGTCCTGCCGGAACAGCGCGGCCACGGCTACGCCTTCGACCTCCTCGCCGAGTGCACGCACCATCTCGCCGAGCGCGGAGCCGAGTTCATCGCCGCCGCCACCGACCAGGGCAACACGCCGATGGCCGCCCACTTCACCCGGGCCGGCTATCCCGTCGTGCGCGAACGCCTCAACTTCTGGGCGGGAGAGGCATCCTGCCGAGATTGACCCCCCGACCGAACCCCGACTGGCCCCCGGCGGGACACCGGTCCGGACGCAGGGACGCAGGGACGCAGGGACGCAGGGACGCAGGGACGCAGGGACGCAGGGACGCAGGGACGCAGGGACGCAGGGACGCAGGGACGCAGGGACGCAG
>NZ_JBIVDQ010000003.1:0-276686 GCF_044747185.1 Streptomyces sp. NPDC090108 | reverse complement strand
AGGGACGCCGATCGTGACGGCGGCACCCCGGCACCCCGGCACCCCGGCGCGACCGGCGGAGCCGGTCCGCCCGCCGGACGTGCCGGTGCCCCTGCCGGCGGCACGCGTGCTCAGTGGACCTGGACCGGCGCCCCCTCCGCCAGCCGGGACTCCGCCGTCGCCAGAATCTCGGTGACACGTCTGCCGAACCCCGCGTCGCAGGGGTGCGGCCGGCCCGTGCGGGCGGCGGTCAGCAGCGCGTCGGCGGCCCGGGTGAGGGCGGGTATCGCGCCCTCCGTGCTTCGCGGCAGGAGGGACACCCCTGACTCCCCGCGCAGCTCGACATCGGCGCCGGCCGCCGCGGGCGGCGCCGTCAGGCTCAGGGTCAGCGTGCTGGAGGCGCCGGTGGCGTGTTCGAGGACCAGATGCACGGTGTCCGCGGGTCCGTGCGCCGCGGCCAGGACCTGGCGTACGTCACCGAGCACCGGAAGCAGTACGGAGAGCGCGTGCGGGCCCACGTCCCACAGCGCGCCCTTCTCACGCCGCCACGGCGAGTCGGCGAACGGGCTGTCACTGGTGAACACCGCGCCCAGCCACTGGGCGCGCGCCGTGAACCAGCCCGCCGCGGCGGCCTGTTCCGCGATCCAGGCGTCCGGTTCCTTCTGGAACCTGGTGGTGAAGAACACCACCGACGCCACCCCCGCCCGCTCGGCCTCCCCGGCCACGGCCGCCGCCTCGGCGGCCCCCAGCGCCAGCGGCTTGTCCAGCAGCAGATGGCGTCCCGCCCGTGCCGCGCGCACCGCCAGCTCCGCCTGCACGGACGGCGGCAGCGCCACCGCCACCGCGTCCACGTCGGCCAGCAGGGTGTCCACGTCGTCGTACGCCCGCACGCCGTGCTCCCGCGCGAGGGCGCCCGCCGCCTCCGGACGGCGGCCCCACACCCCGGTGAACTCCAGGCCGGAATGCCCGGCGAGGGCTGGGGCGTAGGCCGCACGGGCCCAGGGGCCCGTTCCCAGCAGTCCGATGCGCATGTCGTGTCCCTTTCTCCGATCCGGGTTCCGCGGCGTCAGCGCGCCGTGTCCCGCTCACCGTTGACATACGGCTGCGGCGGCTCTTCGTCTCCGGCCAGCCAGCGCGCGATCGTCGCGGCGATCGGCTGCCCGGTGTCCAGCTCGACGAACCCGAACTGACCCGACTGGTTGCACTCCAGGAACCACCAGTCGCCGTCCGTGTCCTCCGCGAAGTCGAACGCGCCGTAGGAGAGTTCCGCATCCGCGAGGTAGCGGCGGACGGCCTCGGCGACACGCGGGGGCACCTCGGCGGCCCGCCAGGGGGAGGCCGAGGGCGCGAACCGTACGTCCACGTCGTCGGGATGGGCGTCGGGATCGGTCCGCTTGCGCGCGGCGAGCAGCGTGTTCCCCACGGCCGTCAGCCGGATGTCCGCCTGCTTGGCGACCCGCCGCTGGAGCAGCGTCGGGCCGTAGGCGACCGCCGTGAAGTCCGTGTCGGGCGCGACCCTGCTCGTCGGCACCGCACGCGGCGGCTCCTGGGGGTGGCTCCCGGAGACGGGCTTGACCACGAGGTCCGGGAACCGTTCGGCGAACTCCCGGGCCGCCTGCGGGAACGTCGTGATGAGCGTGGCCGGCACCGCGAGACCGCTGAGCTGAGCCAGCCGCAGCTGCCAGGGCTTCTGCCGGGCCCGCCGGGCGGCGTCGGGATGGTTCATCCAGCGCGCCCCGGTGCAGCGCAGCATGCCGTACAGCGCCTGCGTGGACTCCTCCGTCAGCCACGCGGACGGCTGGGCCGCGCGCAGGGCCGCCTTTCCCGGTCTGCGCACCCAGACCGAGCGCACCCCGTCGAGGCTCACCAGGCGGCCGCCGACGGACAGATGCCCGCCACAGGAACCCCCCATGTACTCGCCCGACAGGGCGACCCCGTTGGTGAGATCGGCGGGGTCGAACCTGACGACGGGCACGCCCGCCTCGCCCAGCCGGAGCACCACCAGGTCCGCCGTCACGTCCTCTTCACTGGTCAGGATGAGTACGGTCATCTTCAGCGGGCCCGCGTTCAGTCGTCGAAGTGTGTTTTGGACCCCGCCGTGGAGGTCGTCGTACCCAGGGCACGCAGGGTCGCGTGGTCCGTGGCGGCGATCCGCCCGTCCGGGAGGACGTTCAACTGCAGTCCGGAGTCGTACGCGTACGGAGCGATGACATCCAACTGCACAGCGGGTCGCGCATAGTTGAGCGTGAACGGTTGCATGGTCTCTCCCTGATTCGGCTTTCACGTCCTTATACGATTCGAACGGGCGATTGGGTTCCTCACGCTCCGTCACCGGCGCCTGGGGCACGGGGTGTCCGGCGCTCAGGTACAAGGACGCCGAACGCGCCGGGGAGGCTGCGCGGGGACCCGGCGGACCTGTGCGGGGACACCGGCCCGTCCTACGGAGGTGATGCCCGCCCGCTCAGGCCGCCAGTACACCGCGTGCCGTCACGAGAGCCTGTTCCGCGTACCCCCGTCCGAACAGCACCGTGTGCACCAGCAGCGGAAAGAGCTGATGCAGCCCGACCCGCCGCCGCCAGCCGTCGGCCGGCGCCGCCGCCTCCTGGTACCCCTCCAGCACGTGGTTCAGACAGGGGCAGCCGAACAGGCTCAGCATCGCCAGGTCCGTCTCCCGGTGACCGCCGTGCGCGGCCGGGTCGATGATCCGTACCTCGCCGTCGGCGCCCCACAGCACATTGCCGTTCCACAGGTCGCCGTGCAGCCGCGCGGGCGGCTCCGCCGGGCCCGCGAGTTCGGGCAGCCGCTCGCACACCCGCTCCACGACGAGGGCCTCGCCGGGCCCGATGGTCCCGGCGTCGACCGCGTCGCGCAGGTACGGCAGGACGCGGTGCTCGGCGTACCAGGAGGGCCAGTCGGCTCCGGGCACGTTGCGCATCGGCGCGCGGCCGATGCGGGCCGCCTCCGGGCCGCCCGGCGGCGGCGCCCCGAACGCGGGCGCCCCGGCGGCGTGCAGTGCCGCCAGCGCGTGGCCGAAACGCACGCCCGCCCCGGGGCCGGGCCGCCCCGTCCGTACCCGCTCGGAGACCATCCACCACTCGTCGTGGCCGAGCACCTCGGGCACCCGTACGGCTCCCGCCGCGCCGAGCCAGCGCAGACCCGCCACCTCGGCGCGTACCGCGCCGGGGCCGTCACCGCGCTTGACCATCACCGTCGTGCCGTCCTCCAGGGTCACCTCGGCGGGCGACCCGGACGCCGGTGCCGCATCCGTGACCCGGAGCCCGGTGAGCCGTGACGCCACCTGCCCCGGATCCTCGTCTCGCTCGACCACGGGCCCAGGGTACGACGGGCGAAAAGACGGCCAGGCGGCGAATCCCGGCCGTTGCGGCGAGCGGCCACGCACGGTCGCGCACGGCCGCTCCCGTCCGGGGCGTCGGCCGGCGGTGCCGTGCCGCGCCGCGCGGTGGAGGGGTGCCCCGGTGTCCACGGAGGGTCGTGCCGCGCCGCACGGTGAAAGGGTGCCCCGGTGTCCACGGGGGGCAGTGCCGCGCGGCGAGGGGGCGTCTCGCTCTCCACTGTCACCTGGGCCGCGCCGCGCGGTGACAGGGCGCCCCGGTGTCCACGGCGGGCCGTGCCGCACGGCGAAAGGGCGTCCCGCTCGCCACTGTCACCTGGGCCGCGCCACACGGTGACAGGGCGCCTCGGTCTCCACCGGGACCGGGCCGGGCCGCACGGCCGAGAGGTGCCCGCTCTGCACCGGGCGCCCGGCCGGCGCGACCCGGCGCGGTGTCAGCGAGCCGCGGGGCGCTGACGGGTGAGGCCGACCAGGTTGCCGGGCGGGAACATGCCCGAGGTCTCCACGGCGCGGGTCAGCGGCTCCAGCAGAGCGGCGAGGCGGGCGCTGCGGTCCGCGCCGAGCGCGGTCCAGGGACTCTCGGCCGCCGCGTCGGTCGACGCCTCCACCTCCTCGCGCAGCGTGACTCCGGCGGGCGTCAGGGCGCCGTCCGGCGTGAGCAGCCCCCGCTCCCGCATCCGCCGCTCCGCGTCCTGCCACTCGGCCGGCTCCCACTGCCGCGTGTCGCGCAGGAACGCCTTGTCGGAGTCCCCGACGGCCGCCTTGAGGACCATCGCCTCCACCGGCCCGACCCCCCGGCCCACCAGGACCGCGATGTGACCGTCGCCCCGGTGCTCGCGCAGCGTCGTCAGCGCCTGCCACAGCCGCACGGCGGGCCGCTCCGGCCGCTCCAGCGCCTGGTTCGCCGCGGCCAGCACCCGGCCCGTCGTGTCCGCGGCGGCCGCCGCCTCCCACGCGAGGTCCGCCGCCTCGGCCAGCTCCGCCGACCGGGCCACGTCCGCGCCCAGCACCCGCGTCGCCGCCGCGTCCACGGCCTCCCACCGGGCCGCCAGCGCGTCCGCCGGCGTGGTGTACGTCCAGGCGTCCGGCAGCGCCCGGCCCACCCTGCGCGGATGGAAGACGTAGAAGCAGCTCGTCACGACGGCCGGTCCCGCCGCGCCGAGCGGCGCGGCCCGCAGCGCGAAGTACCCCATCCAGTAGCCGCGCAGCCCCAGCCCGTCCGCGGCCCGCCTCGCCTCGGGCGCGAAGTACACGAGATCGTGCACCGGTTCGTACCGTTCCCACATCGCCCGCGCGATTCCGTCCGCCACCGAGGCCTCCCACCGAGCCGGTCATTGCCTGCTGTCGGCATCAGCCTGGGGTACGAAGATCGTCATAACAAGGGCCGTGCTCGAACCCGCCCCGGACAACGGGCCCGAGGCACATCGGCGTGACGTGCTCGCGGGTGACGCGGGTGGGTCCGAACGGGGGCTGTGACGGCGTGTCGCTGCGACAGACGGGTGGAGAGGTGACCCGGCTGGGCGGCCTGGATGGTGCGGTGCAACGGCCTGATCGACGGTGGGTCATGTCGAGGCCGGGCTCTACAGCCGATGACGGATCCGCTGCCCGGTCACGGCGGAAGGACGACGACATGCGCTCTGCCCGCATTCTTCTCGCCTCGGCGGCCGCCTCCGCGGCGCTCGCCTGCGCGACACCCGGCGCCGCGCTCGCGGCGGACGGCGGAAACCGGGACGACTCCTCCTACAACAGCGACCGCGACAGCGGTTCCGGCGGCGGCCGGGACAAGGGCTCCGGAAACGACTCCGGAAGCGGCCGCGACAAGGGCTCCGGCGGAGACCGGGGCGACGACTCCGGCAGTGGTTACGACAAGGGCAGCGGCCGTGACGAGCCGCGCGGCGGCATGCACACCGGCGGCGGCGCCCTCGCGGCGGTCCGCAGCGACAGTGGCGGCTCCGGCTCCGGTGACAGCAGGTTCGACCCGGAGACCTACAAGGACAAGGGCGACAGCGGCTCCGGCAACGGCAACGGGAACGGGAACGGCAACGGCAACGGCAACGGCAACGGTGGCGGGCGCGACAAGGGGGACAACGGCGACTCGGGCGACGACGGTTACGACAAGGGCAGTGGCCGTGACGAGCCTCGCGGCGGCATGCACACCGGCGGCGGCGCCCTGGCCGGCTCCGGTGTCTCCACGGGCGGCCTCGCCGTCCTCGCCGTAGGCGCCACCGGCCTGTACGCGCTGCGCCGCAAGAGGGCCGAGCAGGGCTCCTGAACCGCCCCCGGGTTCCCCCACCCGGATGCCGCGGCCGCCGCCGGTGCGTCTCCGTGCCGGCGGCCCGCGCCACCCGCATCCCGATCCCCGTGCTGCCGTGCCCGAGTGAGGTGGTGTCCGATGGCAGCAGATCCCTCCTCCCCGCACTCCGCCGCACCGGCGTCGCACGAGCAGACCCCGGGCCGCGGCGGCCGGCTGACGCTGTGGGGCGTGGCGATCGTCGTCCTCGCCTTCAGCGTGCTCGGCGGTCACCGCGGTACGACCGACGCCTCCGGCACCTCCCGGGCCGGCGTCGCCACGGCCGACCCGCGCACGGCGGGCCAGGGGCTGCCCCACTCCGCGCCGACCCGGCTGCGCATCCCGAAGATCGGCGTCGACGCCCCCTTCACCGCCCTCGTCATCGGGGCCTCCGGCCAGCTCGAACCCCCGCCGGCCGGCAACACCAACCTGGTCGGCTGGTACGCCAAGGGCGTGTCACCGGGGGAGAAGGGGACCGCGATCATCGCCGGCCACGTGGACACGACGACCTCGGCCGCCGTCTTCGCCGGCCTCGAGGACCTGGTGCGCGGCGACAGGTTCTCCGTGGAACGGGCCGACGGCCGTACGGCGGACTTCGTCGTGGACAGCGCCGAGACGTTCGAGAAGGACGCCTTCCCCAGCGAGCGCGTGTACGCCGACGCGTCCCGCCCCGAGGTACGGCTCATCACCTGCGCGGGCGACTACGACCACACGGCGAAGGACTACACCGAGAACCTGGTGGTGTTCGCGCACCTCGTGTGACGCGGGGCGGTCCGCATCGGGCGGTGTGGTCCGCACCGGTGCGGGGCGGGGCGGGGCGGGGCGGGGCGTGCGGCGGCGGGCCGGCGGCTCGCTCTCCGGCGGCGGTCGGGCCGACGGGGGAAGCGGGGTCCTCCGGTTGTGGGGGCCCACCGCGGCTCAGTCGGCGTCGGCCGGAGCGAGAGGGCCGTCCGTGAAGGGGCCGCCCGGCCCGAAGACCCGCGCCGAGAAGCGCTCCCCGATGCGGCGGTGCGTGGCGGCGTCCGGGTGGAGGCCGTCGGGGAGCGGCAGTTCGGCGAAGTCGGCGGCTCCGTACAGGTCGCGGCCGTCGAGCAGATGGAGGTGGGGGTCGTCGGCGGCACGCTGCCGCACGATTCGGTCCAGTTCCTCCCTGATGACGTTCAGTGTCAGTTTCCCCCGGGCCGTCTCCGCCGGGTCTCCGGCCGCCCGGAACCGCAGCAGCCCGGCGCCGAGCGCGGACAGGTCCGGCACGCTGGGCCCCGGGGTGTCCTCGTGGAGGGGGCACAGGATCGGCGAGACCACGAGCAGCGGGGTGGCGGGGTGTCCCTCGCGGACGGTGTCGAGGAAGCCGTGGACGGCGGGGCCGAAGGCGCGCAGCCGCATGAGGTCGGTGTTGACCAGGTTGATACCCAGCTTGAGGCTGATCAGGTCGGCGGGCGTGTCCCGCAGGGTGCGCGCGGTGAACGGGTCGAGCAGGGCGCCGCCGCCCAGTCCCACGTTGACCAGGTCCACGCCGCCGAGCGCGGCGGCGAGCGCCGGCCAGGTCGTGGTGGGGGTCGCGGCGTCGGAACCGTGGCTGATGGAACTGCCGTGGTGCAGCCACACCTTGCGGCCCCGGTCCGGGACGGGCTCCACCGGCGCGTCGGTGCGCAGGGCGACCAGCTCGGTGGTCTCGTTGTGCGGCAGCCAGATCTCGACGTCCTTGGCGTGGCCGGGCAGTCCGGTGAAGCGAACGGTCCCCACCGGGCCGGGACGCCGCTCGGCGGACCCCGTGGCCAGGTCGATCACCAGGGTGTCGCCGCCGTCGACGCTCGCGGAGCCGGCCGGGCGTCCGTCGACGAGCAGGTCGTACACCCCGTCCGGGCGCGGCGGGGCGCCCAGGTAGACCCGCCGGGTCGGCAGGGTGTCCAGCTCGACGGCGGTGGCACGGGTGCGGAGGACGAGCCTCACGCCGGACGGCTGCGACTCCGCCATGAGCAGCTGCGGGTCGGCGCACTGAGCCCGGGCCCACGCGGGGAGCCGGTGCGGGAGCAGGCCGTTACCGGTGCGCTCCAGATCGAGCGCGCCGCGCACGAGAGCCGGGGTGAGGGGGGTGGTGATCCAGTCGTACGAGGTGGTGGGCATGAGGCGAGCCTGTCGGTGGGTCGTGGGTCGTGGGCCGGGTGTCATGGGTCGGGCGGGTGGTCCGGAGCCCGGGCGCCGCTGGTCGGGCCGGAGGGCGGGGCTGGGGCTTCTGGCCCGGGTCGGGGAGGCGTGGAGCCGGGCCGGGACTGCGGCGCCGAGGGGGCCGGCGCTCGACGGCAGGGGGAAGAGGAGCGCGCGTCCCGTATTCCGTGTCCTGGGTGTGTTCAGGCCGCCGGCCAGGTGCGCAGCAGGCTGTCGAGGGCGTCGATGACGCGGGTCCACGACTCCTCGGAGCCGGGCGCGCTGTGGCTGAAACCGCCTGCCGTCTCCAGGGTGACGAAGCCCTGGAACACACTGCCCAGCAGCCGTACCGCGTGCGTCTGGTCGGGCTCGGTCAGGTCGTATCCGCGCAGGATCGCCCGGGTCATCTCCGCGTGCCGCCCGCCGGCGCTCGCGGCGGCCGTCTCCGGATCCAGGCGGTACCGGGCCGCCTCGTACCGGCCGGGGTGCTCCCGGGCGTAGTCGCGGTAGGCGTTCGCGAAGGCGCTGAGGGCGTCCTTGCCGGCCCGGCCCGCGAGGGCCTCGGCGGCGCGGTCGGCGAGTTCCTCCAGAGCGAGCAGGGCGATCCCGCTTCTCAGGTCGTGCGAGTTCTTCACGTGGGAGTACAGACTCGCGACCTTCACGTCGAACCGCCGCGCCAGCGCCGACACCGTCACCTGCTCGAAGCCGGCCTCGTCGGCCAGCTCCGCTCCCGCCCGCACCAGACGTTCCGTGGTCAGACCCGCGCGCACCATGAAGCACCTCCTTCTGAACTGAACAGATTATGTGGAAACCTAAATCCTTTAGGCAAACAAGAAACAACTGTAGCCGGACATCCGGTCACCGCCCACGCCGGTGGAGGCACAATGGACCGGCCGCGTATCGGCTGCGTACCGGCCATGGACCGGGCCGCGGAGCGTGCCACGGAGCGGACTGTGGACCGGGCCGCGGAGCGGTCGCGTACCGGCCCTGGGCCGGCTGTCGAGTGGCCGCGTGGAGCGGAACGGGGAGTGGAGCTGATGGAGCTGGAGCTTCGGCACCTGCGCGTGCTGTGCGCGGTCGCCGACACGGGCAGCGTGGGCCGGGCGGCGGCACAGCTCGGGTACTCGCAGCCCGCCGTGAGCACGCAGCTCACGCGCATCGAGCGGCATCTGGGCGAGCCGCTGTTCGAGCGGGACGCGAGCGGCGCACGGGTGACGCCGTACGGGGCCGAGGTCGTGGACCAGGCCCGGGACGTGCTCGCCCGCGCCGACGCCATCGGCCACCGGCCGGCCGCCGTCCGGCCGCGCCGGACACTGCGCGTCGCGGCGACCAACTCGCCCGTGCTCTCGGGCACGCTGTCCCGCGCCCGCACCCGGCTGCCGGAACTGTCCCTCACGATGACCAGCGTCTACGCCTCCTCGCGCATCGTGGAACTGCTGGAGGAGGGCGCCGCGGACGTCGCCATCGCCGCCGACTATCCGGGCATGGAACTGCGCCACTCGGCCGCGGTCCGGCATCGCGGGATCGTCACCGAGCCGACGTTCGTCGCACTGCCCGACCGGCACCGGCTGCGCCAGTACGCCCAGGTCCAGCTCGCGGACCTGGCCGAGGACGAGTGGTTCCTCACCCCGGACGACGGTGCGGGCTGGCCGGGCGTGTTCTACGACGCCTGCACGGCCGCCGGGTTCACCCCGGTCGCCGTGCACGAATTCCTGGGCGACACGACCCAGTTGCAGACCATGATCGCGGACGGCCTCGGCGTCTCCATGGTGCAGCCGACCCTGCGGCCCATCCCGCACGTCGTCGTCAAGCCGCTGGCGGGCTCCCCGCTGTGGTGCCGGTACGTACTCGCGTGGCGCCCCGACGCGGTCACCGACGACATCGTGGACGCCCTGTTCCAGTCGGCCACCGCCGCCTACCGCGATCTCGTCGCCCAGGCCCCGCACTTGAGAGCCTGGGCTTCCCGTACATGGAGCGGCCCGGGGGTGTGACGGGGGCGTGACGGGGGACCGGCGGCACACGGCCGTCCCGGCGGCCGCCGGCCCCAGCGGCATCGGTCTCGCGCGAGCGCACCCGGTCTCCCACGTTGCGACAGCGGAGCCGCGCGCATGCCGAAGCACTCACGCCGGGTGTGCGCCCCGCTCCTGGAGAGCCGCCTCCAGCCGGGCGATGTCCTCGGCATCCTTCGGGCGGCGCGCCCGGCCCGGAACCCAGACCGGCATCATCCGCTTGATCTCGATCTGGGCGTGAGCACTGATGGCTGGGCACCGCAGTGCCCCGATACGGCCCGAGGAAGCGTCGAGCATGCCCTTTGGCCACACCGCTCCGGCCCAGGGGCCCCCGGCGACCACGACCTGGCCGCACCGGTTGACGTCCAGGAGGGCGAAGCTGCTCTCCATCCCCTCTTTACGGAAATCGAGCTGCTGGTGGGCGGGCGCCCCGGGCAGAGGTTCATAGCCCGAACGCAGGAGGCCGGCAGTGAGAGCGGACGCATCCTTCGCCCGGACGAACCAGTCGATGTCCACGTGGTCGCGCGTGACCTCCCCGAGGAAGAAGTCCATCGCCCAGCCGCCGCGGAGCCACACCTCCACACCGAGCGTCTTTGCGATCCCGACGGTCTCACCGATCAGACCCAGTTGCCGAGCACTGCGTTCCTTGTCCACGGCCTGGAGGTTATGCGGCGAAGCGGGCCGCAGCAGCTTGATTTCCGTCTGTAGCAGCGTGCAACGTCGTTGCCGGGGGTGACGTACGAAGGCCCCGCCGCGGGCGGGATTCCGCGACGGGGCCTGGTTGTTGAGTCGACGGCGTGAGGCCGCTCTGAGGTGAGCCCGGATGGCCACTGGGGCACGACCACGGGACCAGGCCCCCATAGGTCAGGTCAGTAGTTGGCGTTCGAGATCATGTCGCCGTCCGAGCCGTACACCGTGACCAGCCCGTTGTCCGACTTGTAGCAGGACGTGAACGCGCTGGCGATGAGCTTGGCGTCTCCGGCGTCCTTGCTCATGAACCCGCCGGTGAAGTCGGTGTAGACCTCGGCCGAGTCCAGGATGTCGTTGCGCTTGTCGGTGCCGGTCACCTTGGTGACGTGCTTCACGGCGGCCTTCTCCGTGGGCGTGCCCGACTTGGCCACGCACGCCTGGAACTGCTGCGCCTGCGTCTTGGTGGCCTCGGCCGGCTTGTCGTCCTTCTTGGGCTGTCCGGCCTTGGGCGCGTCGGTGACGAGGGCGGGCTTGTCGTCGGCCGTGTCCTTGGAGCCACCGCTCATGGCCGCTCCGGCGATGCCGAGGACGACGAAGAGGCCGACGACTCCGAGGCAGCCGAATCCGACGATCTTCCCCGCGTTGCTCTTCTTCGGCGGCGGCGGTGCCCACTGCTGCGGTGCGCCGGGGCCGGCCCATCCGCCGGGCGGCTGCTGGCCGTAGTGGGGCTGGCCGGGCTGCTGCGGGTACTGCGGGTAGTGCGGGTCCTGCTGAGTCATGAGCCCCCCAAAGTGACGAATGCGTGCTCATGTATGACTCAGGTAAAGGCGATGTGGTTGCACTGTGAAGAGAAAGTCACCCCTCCGCGGAGATCTCCGCCGTCCGAGGCTGGTCCTGCCGGGCGTCCACGGGACCTTCGGCGAGCACCCCGTACTGTCGTTCACAGCCGAACACCGCGGCCGGACCTGCCTGTTCGCGCAGGTGCAGCACTTCCTCCGAAGAGGCCACCGTCACCGGCTGCGAGTCCCGCCCCCGGGGAACTCCCGCATCGGAGAACGACCGCTGAGGGCCGTCACCCGAGTGATGGGTGACGGCCCTCGCCGCGTGTATCGACCTACCCGTCCGCACAGTTCAGGAGCTGTTCGTCCAGGACCGCGCGGTCGGGGTGGAGGTCCGGTCAGGCCGTGGTGGCCGGGTAGGTGGGGTACTCCACGCCCCCCCGCAGCGGGCGGGGCCTTCGGGGAAGCTTCAGTGTCCGGGCACACCGGACTTGGCCCCCGACATGGATCACCGGGCGCCGGATTGCAACTGCGTCTGCGGTGTCATCGTGCGGCGCACTTGGCCTTCACCAGCTGGGCGGCGTAGTCCGGATCCAGGTTGTCGGAGTGCATTTGCCTGGCGAACCAGTCGGTGCCGTAGACATCGACTCCCAGGCAGAGCGAGTCTCGCTGTTCCGAGGTGTAGCTGTCCCAGACCACGCCGACACTGAGCCGGGTCAGTTCGTGCTTGTCCATGGTGGTGGCCGCAGGCGTGGGCGCCTGCGCCGCGGGGGCATGCGCGGGGGGCGCCTTTCGTGGCGCGGCGGAGCTGCTGGTCGTGGTGCTCTTGGGGTTCTCGTCGACCGCTGCGCCGATGGCCAGGCAGATGATGAAGAGGCCGATGATGCCGGCGCAGCCGCAGCCGATGGCTTTCCCGGCACTGTTCTTCTTCGGGGCGGGAGCGGGTGGTGGGGCGCCCCATTGCGGTTGTGGGCCGGTGGGCTGCTGGTACGGCGGATTGCTCATGGTCCCCCCTGCGCTGATGTCCTGAAGGGGCATCATGGCGAGGGCTGTCCGCCTGTGTGGTGGTTGTGGCAGTCCTGTAACGTTCGCCCCGTCGTGACGGTCGTCAGGGCCGTCGGACGTGTACTGGATCCAAGCCGGTGCGGTACAGCGTTCCTTCAGGATCAAGAAAGCGGGGGAACGTACGCATGGCGTTCAGTGGGGGGACGTTCCGACCTGGGGCGCGCCCATATTTGCGGCGCCGCAGCGTGGTTCGCGTATATGACGATCAAAAGTCAGCGTCGGCAGATCAGTGAGCAGAGGGGGGTTCATCGCAGACCAGACGCGCTTCATGGCTGAGCGGCAGCAGAACCTCGAGATGGAGCATGTCGAGCTGCGCGCCGCGGCCGAGGATCGGCGTACGGCTCAAGCCAAGCGGATACGCATGGTTGCCGCGAAGGCTGGCGCTTCGACAGACAGGCAGGGCGCAGCAACGCCGGATGAGCACTGGGTGGTCACCATGATGAACAACACCAACTCTCCTGTGCGTCATGGGTCGACGAGTACTGGGAAGGGCGGGGTCTCGCCGTGGTCCAGGCGGTGAACCGGAGCGGCTACTTCCCGGAGGCGGTTCGGCCGTGCCAGGCTCTGGGGCAGCTCCGCATCGCCCCTTCCGAGGCTGAGACGTCGGCGCCGGTGGAAGCTCCCTGAGAACTCCCTGCGCCTAGAAATGATCACTGAGGGCCGTCACCCGAGTGGTAGGTGACGGCCCTCGCCGTGTGCTTCGATCGTGCCCGTCTGTGCAGTTCAGGAGCAACTCTCAGAGAAGCTGAGGTTGTTCCGAATGGCTCTGTGCAGACGGGGTGGAGGTCCGGTCAGGCCGTGGTGGCCGGGTAGGTGGGGTACTCCACGCCCGAGACGTGCTGGACGACGCGGACGACCTGGCAGGAGTAGCCGAACTCGTTGTCGTACCAGAGGTAGAGGATCGCGTTGTCGCCGTCGACCTTGAGCGCGCCGGCGTCGACGATCGAGGCGTGGCGCGAGCCGATGAAGTCGCTGGAGACCGCGTCCGGTGCCGTCGTGAAGTCGATCTGGCGCTTGAGCGGCGAGGTGAGCGACACGTCGCGCAGGTACTCGTGGACGTCCTCGCGGGTCGTCTCGCGGGCCAGTTGGAGATTGAGGATCGCGATCGAGACGTCCGGGACCGGGACGCGGATCGAGCTGCCGGTGATGGGCGCCTTGAGGTCGGGCAGCGCCTTCGCCACGGCGGAGGCGGCACCGGTCTCGGTGATCACCATGTTGAGCGGCGCGGACCGGCCGCGGCGCTCGGACTTGTGGTAATTGTCCAGCAGGTTCTGGTCGTTGGTGAAGGAGTGGACCGTCTCCACGTGACCGCGCAGTACGCCGTACTCGTCGTCCATCGCCTTGAGCGGCGGGACGATGGCGTTGGTGGTGCAGGAGGCGCAGGACAGGATCTGCTCGTCCGGCTTGATCGTGTCGTGGTTCACGCCGTGCACGATGTTCGGGACGTCACCCTTGCCCGGTGCGGTCAGCACGACCTTGTCGATGCCGGGGCGCAGGTGGTTCGACAGGCCCTCACGGTCACGCCACTTGCCGGTGTTGTCGATGAGGATGGCGTCCCGGATGCCGTACTCGGTGTAGTCCACCGCGGACGGGTCGTCGGCGTAGATGACCTTGATCGCGTTGCCGTTGGCCAGGATCGTGCTGCTGTCCTCGTCCACGGTGATGGTGCCCTGGAACTGGCCGTGGATGGAGTCGCGCCGCAGCAGCGAGGCGCGCTTGACGAGGTCCCCGGCGGCACGGGGGCCGCCGCCGCGCACGACGATGGCACGCAGCCGCAGGCCGTTGCCGGAGCCGGCCTTCTCGATCAGGAGGCGGGCGACCAGGCGGCCGATGCGGCCGAAGCCGTACAGGACGACATCGCGCGGCTCGCGGCGCTCGATCTTGTTGGCGCCGGTCGCGCCGGAGACGGCCTCGGCGGTGAACTCCTCCACGCTCAGGCCGCGGTCGTCGGCCTTGTAGGTGGCGGCGAGCATGCCGAGGTCGATCTGGGAGGGCCCGAGGTCGAGGGTGGTCAGGGCCCGCAGGAACGGCATGGTCTCGGTGACCGACAGCTCGGCGCCGGCGATCTGCCGGGCGAAGCGGTGCGTCTTCAGGATGCTGACCACCGACTTGTTCACCAGGGAGCGGCTGTGCAGCAGGACGGTCACGTCCCGCTCGCGGTGCAGCTTCCCGATGAGCGGGATCATCGACTCCGCGGTTTCCTCGCGGTGCATCCAGTTGGTGAACGAGTCGTCGTTGACAGTCACAGATCTAACTTTCGAGCTAGGCGGCGCTCATATGGTAGCCACACCCTACTTTGATCTCTCCGGGCGGCGCGTGTGAGGGTCGCCACGGTCCGGATTGCCCGGGTTTCGCGCAAGGTTGCGCGCATGGCTTCATGTGCGGCTCGGGCGCGCCTTCATGCACCGCTTCCTGGACCGCGGAGGCACTGTCCTCGTTTCTCTGAAGGTCCCGCCCGTGCCGTCCCGGAGGTCCGGTCGGGGTCGTCCGGGTCGTCCCTGTTCCTGAATCAGGGTTAAAGACCGCGAGAAACCCGGGTCGTGGATTGCACGGCCACCACGGCGTGACCAAGGTCGGAGCGTGAGCACGTCTTCCGCATCCCGGCCCGAGCCCGCCGTGCCGTCCGGCCACCTCCGCCCCGCGCTCTCCCGGGTCACGCGTCCGGTACTGCCGCGCGCCGCCCGGGACCGGATCCCCTACGGGGCCCCGCTCGCCCTCGCCCTGTTCGCGGCGGTACGGCTGGCCGGGGTCGCCGCAGTGATCGTCGGCGCCCGTCTCGACAGCCACTCGGCGGGCAGGATCCTCGCCCATTCGTGGGACTCACGCTGGTACCTGCACATCGCCACGCACGGCTACGGCCGCCTCATCTGGATCACCCCGACCGGCGGGGTCCAGACCGACTGGGCCTTCTTCCCGCTCTACCCCCTGCTCATCCGGTCCGCGACCGCCGCCCTCCCCTTCGTCACCCCCGGGCAGGCCGCACTGCTGGTCGCCTGGGGTGCCGCGATCGTGGCGGCCTACGGCGTCTACGCCATCGGGCACCATCTGTACGGCCGTGCCGCCGCCACCGCCCTGGTCGCCCTGTGGGCCGTGCTGCCGCACGCGGTCGAGCTGACCATCGCCTACACCGAATCCCTCTTCGCGGCACTGGCCGCCTGGGCCCTGTACAGCGTCCTCAAGGGGCGCTGGGTGTGGGCGGGCGCGCTCGCCGCGGCGGCCGGTCTGGCCCGGCCGACCGGATTCGCCGTGGCGGTGGCCGTCTGCGCCGCCGCGGCACACGAGGTACTGAGCCGGCGCGGGCGGGTACCGGTCCGGCTGTGGGCCGGCGCCCTGCTCGCCCCGCTGGGCTGGTTCGGCTACGTGCTGTGGGTGGGGTGGCGCACCGGTGATCCGTTCGGAGGGTACTTCCGGGTGCAGAGCGCCTGGGACTCGCGTTTCGACCTCGGCGTCGGCGCGGTGCGCTTCCTGGGAGCGCTGTTCCTCCACGGCGGCGGCGTGGTCTACCCGACGGCGCTGATCATCATCATCGTCTGTCTGGTGCTGTTCGGGCTGCTCTGTCTGGACCGTGCTCCTCTCGCCCTCGTGGTGTTCGCGGGCGTCCTGCTCCTGCTCGTCGTGGGCGCCTCCGGCTCCTTCTCGTCCAAGCCGCGCTTCCTTCTGCCGGTCTTCCCGCTTCTCGTCCCGCCGGCTCTGGCGCTCGCCCGCACCTGGCGGGTCCGCCCGGCTCAGGCCCTGCTGGTCGGCGTCGCGCTGGCGGTCGTGTCCCTGCTGTACGGGGCCTATCTGCTGGTCGTGGCGCACTCGCCGCTGTAGGGGGCAGGTGTGAGGGACGAGGTGCGGGGCGGCTTGTCTCCCGTAATGCGAGGCGGCTTGTCCCGTAATGGGGAGATATCAGCCAGTGAAGGTAAAATGTTGGTATCCGCTCTCGAAGGCTCCCGCCCGTCCGGAAGGGACCGATGCACCGCAAGCGCTTCGCGGAAGACGGCGGCAAGCTGCCGGCAAGGCTCGGCCGGCCCACCGCTCAGGCGCGCGAACGAGCAGAGGTGCGGCGTGCCCAGGTCGAGCTCGCCACGACGGTCCAGCGCGGCATGCTGCCGAGAGACCTCCCCGAGGTCCCCGGCGTGCACCTGGCCGTACGCTACGCGCCGGCCCGGCACGGCCTCGACATCGGCGGTGACTGGTACGACGCCTTCTCCCTCGCCGACGGCTGCGTCGGGCTCTGCATCGGAGACGCCCAGGGTCACAACGTCGAGGCCGCCGCCCTCATGGGCCAGGTACGGGCGGGCCTGCGCGCCCTCGCCCCCGTGACCGGCGACCCGGGCGAACTCCTCGGCCGGACCAACGACCTGCTGATCTCCCTGGGCGGCGAACTGTTCGCCACCTGCACCTTCGTCCGCCTCGACCCGGAGTCGGGGCTCCTGGAGAGTGCCCGGGCCGGGCACGTCCCGTTCGTCTGGGCCACGGCGGACGGCAAGTCCGGCCTGTTCGACGACGAGGGAGGGCCGCCGCTCGGTGTCGCGCGGGGAGCGGAGTACCGCGTGTCCCGGCACCGGCTCTCCACCGGGGGCGTGTTCGTCCTGCTGACCGACGGAGTCGTCGAGGGCCCCGCGCTCAGCGTGGAACAGGGGCTCGACCGGGTGGTCCGGCTCGCGGGCATCGCGGCCGTCGCCGGGCTGGAGGTCCACACGCTGGCCGCGGCCGTGATCAAGGGGGCGGAGAGCGTGGGCTACGAGGACGACGCCGCCGTCCTCGTCGTGGGGCACGAGGGGCAGGGTGCGGCGTTTCCCTGGCGGTAGGCGGGCTCGATGCCCGACGTCCTGTTGAACAGTCCAGGCTGATAAATCTAATGTTAGTAAGTGTGGACGTGGAGGACGCTACCGAGGGCGGAACCCGCCCCTTCATAGCCGGGTCGCGGGCGCCGCGACCGGGATCCCTTACGGTCCCTGAGTCCCCTGCGGGTCCCGGGTCCCTTACGGGGCCTGAGTTCCCTAAGGGTTCCGGGTCCCCTAAGGGTTCTGGTTCCCCTAAGGGTTCTGGTTCCCCTACGGACCCTGGTTCCCCTACGGATCTCGATTCCCCTACTGGTTCCGGATCGCCTACGGGTCCTGGTTCCCCTACTGGTTCCAGATCCCCTGCGGGTCCCGGAGCCCCAGGCGCTGCCGACAGCTCACCGGACTCGGTCGCGCTCGCGGCCGCCCTGAGGCTGGCCATGGGCAGGACCGTGCGCAGGCTGCGCCAGGCACACGCCGTGGGAGACATCTCCCTGTCAGGGGTCTCCGTCCTCGCGCGGCTCGCCGCCCAGGGCCCGGACTCGCCCGGTTCGCTCGCCGAACTCGAACGCGTCCGCCCCCAGGCCATGGCCGCCACCCTCGCCGGTCTCGAACAGCGCGGGCTGGTCCGCCGTACCCCCGACGCCGCCGACGGACGACGGTCCATCGTGTCGGTCACCGACGAGGGCCGGGCCATGCTGGAGGAGCGCCGCTCCGAGTCCGTCGCCCGACTCGCCCACGCCCTGGACGAGTTCACGCCGGGGGAGCGGGCGGCCCTTCGAGCGGCACTGCCGCTCCTCGACCGTCTGGAGGAACGGCTGTGACGGGGCACCGGCCCGAGCGGGCCGCCGCACCGTCCGCCGCGCAACCCGCCGGCGGAGCGCGCGCGTGGCTGCCGGCCCGTTCCGCCCGGCACCGCGACACGCCGCCCGGCCCCGGCTACAAGTGGGTGGCCCTGTCCAACACCACGCTCGGCGTACTGATCGCGACGATGGACGCCTCCATCGTGATCATCTCCCTGCCGGCGATCTTCCGAGGCATCGGTCTGGA
This sequence comes from Streptomyces sp. NPDC090108, assembly GCF_044747185.1. Classification (NCBI taxonomy): domain Bacteria; kingdom Bacillati; phylum Actinomycetota; class Actinomycetes; order Kitasatosporales; family Streptomycetaceae; genus Streptomyces; species Streptomyces sp. NPDC090108. Next base: position 258,558 of record NZ_JBIVDQ010000003.1, on the reverse strand, counting down.
CCCCCTCGCCGCGGGCAACATCGGCTATCTGCTGTGGATGATCCTCGGCTATCTGCTGGTATCGGCCGTGCTGGTGGTGGTCCTGGGCAGGCTGGGCGACATGTTCGGCCGGGTCCGCATCTACAACCTCGGCTTCCTCGTCTTCGCCTGCGCCTCGGTCGCGCTGTCCCTCGACCCCTTCCGGGCCGGAGCCGGCGCCCTGTGGCTCATCCTGTGGCGCGTCGTACAGGCCTTCGGCGGTTCCATGCTGACCGCCAACTCGGCCGCCATCCTCACCGACGCCTTTCCCTCCCGGCAGCGCGGCATGGCGCTCGGCGTCAACCAGATCACCGCGCTCGCCGGGCAGTTCCTCGGCCTGCTCGCCGGTGGTCTGCTGGCCGCCGTCGACTGGCGCGCGGTGTTCTGGGTGAGCGTCCCCATCAGCATCACCGGCACCGTCTGGTCGTATCTGAGCCTGCGGGAGACCGCGACCGGCGTGCGTGGGCGTGTGGACTGGCTCGGCAACATCACGTTCGCCACCGGCGCCGGCGTCCTGCTCGCCGGCATCACCTACGGGATCCAGCCCTACGGGGGCCGGGCCACGGGCTGGACCAACCCCTGGGTGCTCGCGGGCCTGACCGGCGGCGTGCTCCTGCTGCTGGTGTTCTGCCTGGTCGAGACACGGGTGGCCGAACCCATGTTCCGGCTGTCCCTGTTCACCGTGCGGTCCTTCGCGGCGGGCAACCTCGCCGCGCTGCTCACCGCCATCGCCCGCGGCGGCCTGCAGTTCATGCTCATCATCTGGCTGCAGGGCATCTGGCTGCCGCTGCACGGCTACGACTTCGAGGAAACGCCCTTGTGGGCGGGCATCTTCATGCTGCCACTGACCCTCGGCTTCCTGATCGCCGGGCCCCTCTCCGGCTATCTGTCCGACCGCTTCGGCTCCCGCGTGTTCTCCACGTCCGGCCTGATCGTGGTCGCCGGTTCCTTCCTCGGCCTGCTGGCGCTGCCCGTGAACTTCGACTACGGCATGTTCGCCGCGCTGCTGCTGCTCAACGGGATCGGCCAGGGCATGTTCTCGGCGCCCAACACCTCCTCGATCATGGGGAGCGTCCCGGCCCGCTACCGTGGCGTGGCCTCCGGGATGCGATCCACTTTCCAGAACTCCGGGACCGCCCTGTCCATCGGCGTCTTCTTCTCGCTGATGGTCTCCGGGCTGGCGTCCTCGCTGCCCGCGACCCTCAGCAGCGGACTCCAGGCGCACGGCGTCCCGGCCGCGACGGCCCACGAGGCGGCCGGACTCCCGCCGGTCAGCACCCTCTTCGCGACGTTCCTCGGCGAGAACCCCGTCGGGCATCTCCTCGGCGCCGACACCCTCGGCCGTCTCGGGGCCGCGCAGCACGCCACCCTGACCGGTCACACCTTCTTCCCCGGACTGGTCTCCGGGCCCTTCCACCAGGGTCTGACCATCGTCTTCGGCGTCGCCGCGGGCATGGCACTGGTCTCGGCGCTCGCCTCCGCCTTGCGGGGCGGCCGGGAACGTCCGGACGGCGACCCGGCTCAGGACACCCCGCACGACGCCCCACGGGACACCCCGCAGGACGACTCCGAGACGGGCCGGGCGGCGCAGCACCGCACACCGTCCTCACCCTGAGCCCATGCTCCCGCCGCGCGCCGGGTCGGACGCTGACGCCCCGGGTCGGACGCTAACGCGCCGGGGGAGCCGGGGGAGCCGGAGGCGTCGTGGGGGGCTCCGGGGGAGTGCCGGAGTCACGCCGGCGCCTGCGTCGTACCAGATGGCGTACGACGAGCGCCGCGACCACCACGCCGAGCGCGATGAGGACGTAGCGCTGGTACCGGACGATCTCGTCGTACACGGCCCCGATGTGGTTGCCGGCCACATAGGCGAGGGTGGCCCAGAGACCCACCCACAGGGCCGCCCCGAGCGCGTTGAAGGCGAGGAACCGGGGCCACGGCATGCGCGTGGTGCCGGCGATGATGCCGTTGGCCTGGCGGAGGCCGTCGACGAACCGGGCCACCGTCACGATCTTGCCGCCGTGCCGGGCGAAGAAGTCCTCGGCCGCCGCGAAACGCTTCGGGGTGAGGAAGATGTACTTGCCCCAGCGCTGCACGAACGCCCTGCCGCCCGTGCGGCCGATCAGATAGCCGAGATTGTCGCCGATCACGGCCGCCGCGAACGCGATGCCCGCCACCGCGTAGATGTTCAGCTCCCCGGCCCCCGCGTAGACACCGGCCGCGAGCAGGATCGTCTCGCCCGGCGCCGGGAGCCCGAAGTCCTCCAGGAGGACCACGCCCCCCACCGCCCAGTACCCGTAGTGGCCGAGCAGCGGAGCGAGGTGGCCGAGGGGGCCCGGGAGGGGAGGGCTCATGGGGTCACGGTACGTCGCTCACGGCCCGGTCCCACCGCATCCGCCCCCACGGCATCCGCCACCACACGCCCGTGGCCGGCACCGCCGGGCTCCGTGCGTCGGAGCCGGCCGGTACCGGCCACGTCCCACCGGGGTGCCCCGGCGACGGAGGTCACCGGGGAGACACCCCCCAGGCGCAGGTCAGCTGTCCAGGGTGCCCAGCCGGGCGTTGCGCCACAGGTCGACGCCGCCGTCGGTGGCGTACTTGTCGATCTCGGCCAGCTCCTCGGCGGAGAACTCGAGGTTCTCGAGCGCGGCCACGTTCTGCTCCAGCTGCTCGACGCGGGAGGCGCCGATGACCAGCGAGGTGACCCGCTCGTCGCGCAGCGCCCAGGCCAGCGCCATCTGGGCCAGCGACTGACCGCGGCGGGCGGCGAGGTCGTTCAGGGCGCGCAGCCGGCCCCGCATGTCCTCGGTGAGCCAGGACGGGTCGAAGGACTTGCCCTGCGCGGCCCGCGAGTCGCCGGGGACGCCGTCCAGGTAGCGGCCGGTGAGCAGGCCCTGGGCCAGCGCGGTGAAGCCGATGACGCCGAAGCCCTCGTCCTCCGCGGCGTCCAGCAGGCCGTCGGTCTCGATCCAGCGGTTGAGCATGCTGTACGACGGCTGGTGGATCAGCATCGGGGTGCCCAGCTCACGCAGGATGGACACCGCCTGCCGGGTGCGCTCGGCGTCGTAGGAGGAGATGCCGACGTACAGCGCCTTGCCCTGGCGGACGGCGGTGTCGAGCGCGCCCATCGTCTCCTCGAGCGGAGTGCTCGGGTCCAGCCGGTGGGAGTAGAAGATGTCCACGTAGTCCAGGCCCATGCGCTTCAGGGACTGGTCGAGGGAGGCGAGCACGTACTTGCGGGAGCCGCCGCCCTGCCCGTAGGGGCCCGGCCACATGTCCCAGCCCGCCTTGGTCGAGACGACCAGCTCGTCGCGGTACGGCGCGAGGTCCTGCTTCATCAGCCGGCCGAAGTTGATCTCCGCCGAGCCGTAGGGCGGGCCGTAGTTGTTCGCCAGGTCGTGGTGGGTGATGCCCAGGTCGAACGCGCGCAGGGCGATCTCGCGCTGCGTCTCGAAGGGGCGGTCGTCGCCGAAGTTGTGCCAGTAGCCCAGGGACAGGAGCGGAAGGTCCAGTCCCGAGCGTCCGGTGCGCCGGTAGCGCATGGTGCCGTTGTAGCGCTCGGGGTCAGCGACGTGGTTCATCGGGTCTTCTCCGGGTGGTGCCGTAGGGGTGCCCCTGGTACGCGCAGGGGTCAAGCTCCACCCTGCGCCTTCAAGATTCGTAAGTCCAACCGCTGCCCTTCATGAGATTGAGCGTCACGGCTTCTGAATCGGCCGCGATGCCGCCGCGGCACGCTGTCATGCCGGCGGCCGTGCCGGAGCCCGGCCCGCCGGGCCCTGTCCGATCCTACGAACTTCCCGCACTACGGGTTACCGCCATCGCCCTGCCTTGATAGGAAACTTTCCTACCAGTGCGTGACGGAGCGACTCCCCACCCCCCACCTTCCTTGGAGACCCTGTGGTGCACGCAGACCGCGAGACGGCAACAAACGCATCCCCCGCCCATGACCCCATCAGCCCCATCGGCCCTGGCGGTCCCCGCACTCCCGGCATATCCCGGCGGGCCATCGTCGCCGCGCTCGGTGTGGTGGCCTCCGGGACACTGCTCGGCGCTTCCCGCTGCGCCGCGGCCGCACCGGCTCCGGCGGCCGCCCCGGGGCTCGACGACCCGGCGAAGAAGGAGATCGCCATGCGCCTGGTCTCCAGCGCGGAGAACTCCTCACTGGACTGGAAGGCCCAGTACAAGTACATCGAGGACATCGGCGACGGGCGCGGCTACACGGCCGGCATCATCGGCTTCTGCTCCGGGACCGGCGACATGCTCGACCTCGTCCAGCTCTACGCCGACCGCAGGCCCGGCAACGTCCTGGTGAAGTACCTGCCCGCCCTGCGCCGGGTCGACGGCACCGACGCGCACGACGGGCTGGACCCGGACTATCCGAGGGACTGGCGCAAGGCCGCCCAGGACACCGCGTTCCAGCAGGCCCAGAACGACGAGCGCGACCGCGTCTACTTCGACCCCGCCGTCTCCCGCGGCAAGTCGGACGGGCTCCGCGCCCTGGGGCAGTTCATCTACTACGACGCCATCGTGATGCACGGCGGCGGCGACGACCCCACCGGCTTTCCCGCCATCCGCGGGCGCGCCCTGCGCACGGCGAAGACCCCGGCGCAGGGCGGCGACGAGAAGACCTACCTCAACGCCTTCCTCGACGCCCGGGTCTGGGCCATGAAGCAGGAGGAGGCCCACAGCGACACCACCAGGGTCGACACCGAGCAGCGGGTCTTCCTGCGCAACGGCAACCTCGACCTCGGCACCCCGCTGGACTGGAAGGTGTACGGCGACAGCTACCACATCGGCTAAGGCCACCGGCTCCGGCACTGACCCCGGCACCGACCCCGGCGATGACCCCGGTCCCGACACTGGCCCCGGCGCCGGCACGTGCCGGAGCCCGGGGCCCTGTGGGGGCCCGCCCGCGCTATCCGGTCCTGAACTTCGCCGCGAGCCGCTGCGCGTACGCGTACGGGCGGAATCCCCGCTGCTGCTCGACGAGATCGATGTAGTCGGCGGCGCCGTCGACCGCGCTGGCGAACGACCGCCCCAGGCTCCGCCGCACCAGCTGCTCCTCCACCAGGCCGCTCTCCACGCTGATTGCGATCATGTTCATGACGGCGAGGGTGTGACCGATGCTGGTGAGTTCCTCCCGGGTGCACGTCCGCACCCCGTCGGCTCCCCGCCCGGCCAGACGGGTGTGGATCAGCCGGCGGCCGTCCCGGGCCCGCTGGGCGAGGTAGCGCTCCTGGATCTCGAAGAGCATCCGCAGACGGTCCGCCCGGTCACCGCGCCGGAAGCCCCACAGGGCGATGGCGACGGCGACGGCCGGTGACGACAGTGCGAGTATCCACGTGGTCATTCGGGCGTTCCCCCCTGGCCCGGTACGTCGACGTCTTCCGCGGTCGCTTCGGGAGCCCCGACCGGTATTCCGGGACTCCCTGCCGGTGTTTCCGGTTCTTGGGCCGGAGCCCCGCCTTCACCGGAGGGCACTTCGGATTCCCCGGCGGACGCCCCGGCGCGCGGGGCGGGAACCTCGGATCCCCCGGGCTGCGCGACGCCGTCCTCGGCCTTCTCCGCGGCTTTCCACCCGGACATGTACAGGCCGGAGACTCTGACCAGAGCGGTGGCCTGATCGCGCAGTTCGCCTTTCAGCTTCTCGAACTGCGCGGCCACGACCTCCGGGTAGTCCGGCCTCTTCCTGCTCAGCCAGCCCATCGCCCCGGCCTCGTCGGCGGCGTCGATGAAAGCCTCGAACTCCTCGAACTCCTCCTCCGTCATCTCCTCGGCGAACGCCAGCCCGACCCGCTGCTCCAGCACCTCGTAGAAGTAACGGAACATGAGCCTGACGTGGGGCTCCGGCAGCTCCCCGAGCCCGATCTCCCGCAGCAGCGCGTCGTCAAGGGCGATCATCGGGCCTCCCGTCCTTCCTCGGCTCGTCGTTCCCGGGAGGCGTCTGCTCCCGCTGCAGCCACCGCCTCAGCACCTGCTCCCATGCGTGCACGTGGTCGGTTCCGGGGGCGCCCTCAGGTGGCCATGGTGTGAGCGGTTCCCCTTGGGGCATCGGCCTGGACTGCGGCGGCACCTTGCCGGACTGCTGCGAGGCCTGCCGCCGACGGTCCGCCTGCCAGCGCCTGACCACCAGCTTCAGCTTGCGCGCCCGTGCCTCGTCCTGGGAGCGCAGGTCCTCGCGGCTGCGCCAGTAGCCCTTCTCGATCATCTGACGACGGACGTGGTCGTACTGGTCCGGGAGGCCTGCGTCGGAGTCGGCGTCGGTCATCGCCAGCGTGAACGTGCGCTGCTGCTGGCCGAGCAGGACCTGCGCGGTGGCCCGGTGCAGACCCGGATTGATCAGGCGCTTGACGTCGGTGTCGAAGTCCTTGGCGAGTTCCGTCGCGTCCCGGTGGGACAGGCCGAAGACGATGCGGTTGGCCACGTTGCCGAGGATGGCCCCGATCAGCTGTTCCGAGGACGAACCGGTGAAGCGCGAGAAGGAGTTGAGCTGGTAGAGGTGCTGGTGGGCCAGGACCAGTCCGAGGCCGAACTTGCGGGCCTCGGCCACGATGTCCTCGAAGCCGCCGAGCGAGAAGGCCTGGAACTCGTCCACATACATGAAGAACGGCTCGGACGTTCCCTCCGGCTGCCGCCACCGCCGGTACACCGTCTGCCGGATGTGCTCCTGGACGAACCCGCCGAGCAGTGCCGCGGACGAGGCGCTCATCTCCCATTCGGGAATCTTGACGAGCACCACCCCGCCGTTGTGCACGAAGCGGCTGAGCGAGACGGTCGACTCCCCGCTGGCCAGCACGTGCCGCAGCGTCCCGTCCTGTTCCATCTCACTGAACTTGGACAGCGCCCAGTCGAGCAGCTCGGCGAAGTCGGAGCCGCCCTGGTTGTCGAAGGTCTGCCACCGCTCCCGCAGGCCGGGCACGTCCCGCAGCAGATACTGCACCCACGACTTGACCTGTTTGTTCCGCAGGATCGTGCCGACGTCCAGTACCGACGCCGGGCGGATCGGATACACCGAGTGCGTGGCCGAGGCGAGAACCAGCCTGATCAAGCTCTCGAACCGCGGGCCGTAGAAAGTGTGGTGCGACTGCCGCACCATCAGGCCGATGAACCGCTCGATGGCCAGATTGCGGTCGTTGGCCGACTGGACGTCCAGATCCAGGGGGTTGAGCACCGGCAGGTACTCGGGGTCGCCGAAGTCCAGCAGCAGCACCTCCCCGTCCCGGGTCCTGGTGTGCCTCACCAGGTAGTCGACGAGGTCGCCGTGCGGGTCGATCACCACGAGGCCGCGGCCTTCCAGGATGTCCTGACGGGCCAGGTTCTTCAGCAGGTTGGTCTTGCCCGACCCGGTGGGGCCGAGAACGTAGGTGTGCCGGAGCCGCGCGGTCCGGTCCAGCCGCACGTCGAGCCAGCGGTCCTCACGGGTCCCCTCGGTCCGCGCGCTACCAAGGAGCAGGCCCTCGGTGGGGAGCGCGGGCGCCGGGACCGGGACACTGGTCGCCCGCCGTGTGTCGAGTCCGCGTGACTCCATCCGGCCGTAGGGGGGATGGAAGATCCGCAGGATCTCCGAGGGCGTCAGCCGCGGCGCGTTCTCCGGTGCGGCTCCGGGCGCCAGGGGCTCCCTCGCCTCCTCGCCGCGCACGATGTCGAACGGCATGGACCGGAAGAGCCAGTTGCCGATCGCCCACAGCACCGAGTCCGGGAGCGGCTCCGCGGAGCCGATGTGGACCAGGAGCGTGAGATTGCGCCGCTCGTCCGCCTCCTCCCGGGCGGCGCGCTCCAGGAAGGCCGCGGCGTCCCGCTCGTACGCCGAGAAGAACCCGGTGGGGTCGGCGTGGTGCGCCGCCGTGGCGAAAGCGTTCAGCACGGCCTCGGCCGGCGAGGGCTCGCGCTCCTCCTCCCCGTCGCCCTTCCCGAGCCGGCGGCACGTCAACTGCACGGTGACCGGCACACGAAGGGTGCGCAGGTAGTCGACGAGGGTGCTCCAGTCCTCCCGGATCCAGGGGACCGCCTGCGGGCGCAGGCGCAGCTCCACGACCGTGTCGGCCTCCAGCGTGCCGTGCTCCGGCCCCGCGCTGACGTCCCAGGTGCTGCGGAACGCGGTGGCGAGCTGCTGGCCGACCCCCTCGCCGAGGCCCTCCAGCGTGTCCGCCTCCGTCGACTCGGTCATGCCGATCACGTCGAAGAACGGCGCGAGATGTCCCTTCGTCTGCCGCGCCGTGTGGGTCTGGTAGACGAGCCGCACCGTGTCGTCGTCGGCCGCCGAGAGGGTGCGCAGCGCGCCGAGCTGCTGCTCCAGACTCCGCACCGCGTTGTCGGAGCCGTAGGAACCGAGGCGGGCGCTGTAGAAGAGGGAGAACCCGTCGCTCTCCTCTTCCTCCGAGGCGGTGGTGGCGCCGTCGGACCCGCGCCCCTCGTTCTCCCTGGTGACCAGCGGCGAGTCACGGTGAGCGGTGCGGATCTGCGCGGAGAGCCGGCTGCGCAGGGTGCGGCCTCTCTCGAAGTAGAGGCTTATCCCCTCGGGCAGGTCGAGGTCGCTGTCCGGGTCGATGAGGTAGTGCCACTCCCGGAGCAGCTTGCCGAGGACCTCGTACTGCAGCTCCGCCTCGGACTTGACGTCGGTCAGGATGACATGGCTGGTGAACAGGTTCAGGTCCAGCTGGCTGCTGAGTGTTCCGGCGTTGCGGCGCAACTCCTGTACGGCGCTGAGCAGGACGGGCGTCTGCGGCGACATGCCCTGCAACCGTGCTTCGGCGACGCTCAGGAGTTCGTCGTAGTCACCGAAGTTGAGGCCGGTGAGCGTGAGGTCGGCCAGTTGCCGGGTCAGGGAGCTGCGTGAACCGCCCGGGTCGGTGGGGGAGGGGTCGTCGTAGACCAGGGCGGCGCGGTGGACCAGCCGGTTGCCCGGCTCGACGGTCTGGGTGGGTGTCTGGCCGAACTTCTCGTAGTCCACGACGACGATGGACTCACCGGGCGGCAGAGGATCGGTCCCGCGTCGCGCCATGTCGAGGAAGAACCCCTGGAGTTGGGGTGCGAGCACCGCGCTCCCGCCCTCGGCGGCGTGGTTGGCGAAAGCGACCGCGAAGTTGCGCGGTGTGCGGATGAAGTCCTCGGTCGGCTTGGTGAGGGCCGACACCAGGACGAGGTCGGGCGGGGGGACTTCGGTGTCGAAGGTCCGGGGCGCGTTGACGTAGTCACGGCACACGGCCAGACCCAGGTCACGGGTGAACCTGCCCTTGCGGAACTCGACCCTGGCGGTGCCCGAGCCGCGCTCCATCACCTCGTTGGCCGCCCGGTCGCGCTTGGTGACGAGCTCGATGGTGTGCGCGTCGACGTAGACGGCCGCGTTGCGGCCTATCTCCTCCGCCGCGTTCTCGAAGCCGAGTTCCTGGAGCGTGCGGGCGTCCTCCGGGCGCAGGGTGCCGAGGCCCGCGAAGACGGCGAGCCGGCTGCGGAAGCCGTGGACCAGGACAGGCACCAGCGCCGCGGGCACCAGGGCTTCGGGCAGCACCGCGATGTCCACGTCGCGCCGGACGCAGAACTCCAGGATCTGCTTGAGTTTGCGGTCCAGTTGTTCCTGCCGGTACCGGCGGAACTGCTTGATCACCGACTGGGTGCGGTCCCGCGTCGGCTGGTGCGCGTCGATCGGCCCGCTGCGCACGGAGAATCTGGCCTCGGCCCCCTGGTTCGCCTGCCGCCAGTCGACAAGGGGCTCGTCGGGGAACCAGCGTCTGTTGTTGCTGCTCTCCGTGTTGGGCGTGTAATCGAGCTGGACGGCGGCGATCCGGAGCACATGGTCGGGAACTCTTGACGCCGGTCTCGACGAGCTCTCCGCCATCTGCCACCTCGGGGTCGCCGGACGAGGGCAGGGGAGCAGGGTCGCCGCGTCGGCACGTCGCTCAGCAGTGGAAAGTCTCCCCTCTCGCATAGTAGCCCGGAACAACTCAATGGAGTCCGTGTTGTCTCATGTGGGATCTGTGGCACGGAAGCCCCGATGATCATCAGTCGGACAAACGCACCTTGCCTCGGTCGCGTCGCCGGGGCGACGCGAGCGGGACCGGCCAGGGCGTTCCGGGCGCGTGCGCCACGCCGGCGAGCGGGACCGGAGCGCGCACGCGCCGGAGAGGCGGGATCACCGGGCGGACGGCCGGTTCCGCTCGCCCCGCCGGTGGCGTGGTCGCACGCCAGGCTCCTGACAAGGAAAGATGGCCCCGAGCGTTCGAACACACCGACACGAAGGAACGGACTCATGCCGCACGAGCGAGCCGGCCGGCCGGCCGGGCCCGAGGACCTTGTCGACGTGGCCCGGCTGGTCACGGCGTACTACGCGCTGCACCCCGACCCGGCCGACCCGGCACAGCGGGTCGCCTTCGGCACGTCGGGGCACCGGGGTTCGTCCCTGGTGGGCGCCTTCAACGAGGACCACATCGCCGCCACCAGCCAGGCCATCTGCGAGTACCGCGCCCTCCAGGGGGTGGACGGCCCGCTGTTCCTGGGAGCGGACACCCACGCGCTGTCGGAGCCGGCGAAGGTCACCGCGCTGGAGGTGTTCGCCGCCAACGGGGTCACCGTGCTCATCGACGGCGAGGACGGCTACACCCCCACCCCCGCGGTCTCGCACGCGATCCTCACCCACAACAGGGGCCGCACCGCGGGCCTCGCCGACGGTGTGGTCGTGACCCCCTCGCACAATCCGCCCGGCGACGGCGGCTTCAAGTACAACCCGCCGAGCGGCGGACCGGCCGGCTCCGAGGCGACCTCCTGGATCCAGGACCGCGCCAACCAGATCGTCGTCGACGGCATGAAGGACGTACGGCGGATTCCGTACGCCCGCGCGCTCCTCGCGCCCACCACCGGGCGGTACGACTTCCTGGGCACCTACGTCGACGACCTGCCGAGCGTGCTGGACCTCGACGCCGTCCGCGCCGCTGGCGTCCGCATCGCCGCCGACCCGCTGGGCGGGGCGTCCGTCGCCTACTGGGGCCGGATCGCCGAGCGGCACGGCATCGACCTGACCGTGGTCAACCCGGGCACCGATCCCACCTGGCGGTTCATGACGCTGGACTGGGACGGGAAGATCCGCATGGACTGCTCCTCCCCGTACGCGATGGCCTCCCTCATCGAGCAGCGCGACCGCTTCCGCATCGCCACCGGCAACGACGCCGACGCCGACCGGCACGGCATCGTCACCCCGGACGCGGGCCTGATGAACCCCAACCACTACCTCGCGGTCGCCATCTCCTACCTCTACCGGCACCGGGACCAGTGGTCCGCGGACGCGGGCGTCGGCAAGACCCTCGTCTCGTCCTCGATGATCGACCGGGTCGCCGCCGATCTCGGCCGCAGGCTCGTCGAAGTGCCGGTCGGATTCAAGTGGTTCGTGGACGGACTGGCGGACGGCTCCCTCGGCTTCGGCGGTGAGGAGTCGGCCGGCGCGTCCTTCCTGCGCCGGGACGGTTCGGTGTGGACGACGGACAAGGACGGCATCCTGCTGGCCCTGCTCGCCTCCGAGATCACCGCGGTCACCGACCGCACGCCCTCCGAGCACTACGCGGACCTGACCGCCCGCTTCGGCGCCCCCGCCTACGCGCGCATCGACGCGCCGGCGACCCGCGAACAGAAGGCGCTGCTCGGCAGGTTGTCACCGGCGCAGGTCACCGCGGACACCCTCGCGGGCGAGCCGGTCACCGGCGTGCTCACCGAGGCTCCCGGCAACGGTGCCTCCATCGGCGGCATCAAGGTCACCACCGCCAACGCCTGGTTCGCCGCGCGTCCTTCGGGCACCGAGGACGTGTACAAGATCTACGCCGAGTCCTTCCTCGGCTCCGACCACCTCGCCCGTGTGCAGGAGGAGGCCAAGGGCGTGGTCGACAACGCGCTCAAGGGCTGACCCGAGGGCCGGCCACGGCCTCCGCGCAGAGTGCGTGGAGGCCGTCGCCGGTCGATCGCGTCCGGCTCGTCCGCCGAGTCCGTCACCCGTCAGACGCCGCCGGGCTCACCCGTCGAGTCCGTCACCCTGTCAGGCCGTCTCCGGCTCACCCGTCAGGCGATGCCCGGCCCATCTGCCGGGCCGGGCCCGCACCGTGGTCACGCCCGGGGTCAGCTCCGTGCCCGGTGCCGCTCCAGTCGGTCCAGCACCGCCTGCGCCATGACCGCCTCGCCCTTGGCGTTGGGGTGGGCGGGAGCGGCGGGGGAGGCCGGCTGGAGGGGTTCGATCCAGCGGTCGGCGGGGGCCTTGCACATGTCGTGGCCGACCGTCGGGCCGTAGGTGTCCACGTAGTCCACCCGGTTCCACGCGGCGACCAGACGCAGCATCAGGTTCAGGCGCTTCTCGGTGTCGCGCAGGTACGGGAAGTCCTTCTGGGCGAACGGCACCGAGGGGAAACAACCGCTGCCGTCGTCCGGCAGGAGGTCCGGGTAGCCGACGAGGACGACCCTGGCGTGCGGTGCCCGGTCGCGCACGGCGCGCAGCACCCGGTCGATCTTCGGCGCGGTCCGTGCGACCGTCAGCGCCAACTGGTCGTATCCGCCCGACCCGTAGTAGCGCTCGCAGGGATTGCCCGAGGGGTCCTGGGCGGCCAGGTGGGCGCAGGTGCCGATGATCGTGCCGAAACCGACGTCGTTGCCGCCGATCTGCACCGTCACCAGGTCGGTGTCGCGGCCCAGCGCGTCGAGCTGGGGTCCGTTCGTGCCCTGCGCCTTCCACATCTCGTTCGTCGTCGCGCCGGAGCAGCTGACGTCCTTGAACGTGCCGACGTGCTGACCCGCCGCCACCAGGGACGGGTAGTTCCGGTCCGACCGGGCGCAGTTGGCGTCCACCTGGGTCGGCACGAGAGGCGCGGAGGTGTAGGAGTCGCCGAGGGCGGCGTAGGAGATCCCACGGCCGTGACCGTGCCCGGAGGGGTGCGCGGCGGCCGGCGTGGTGGAGGCCGCTACGAGGGCGCAGCCGCCCAGTGCCGCCCCCAGCGCCACCGCCCGCCCCCTGCTCGTGACCCGGTTCCCCGTGCGCGTGCCGTTCGCCATGAAGTCCTCCCCCTGAGGCCGCAACACCACGTCGAGCACCCCCGACGGGCGATGCTCGCGGATTCAACTGGGTCTGTATACCGTCCAGTAGGTGCCGCCGACCAGAAGCGGGAGCCAACTTCGTGCCCAGGGAGGGCCCTTCTGCCGAAGGTGAACTGCCGCCCGGGAAACGACGGTTGGCCGGGAGTCCCCGACGCGCAACCGGTGGTCCGGATTCCGGCCGCCCCGCGGTCGGACTGACCGGAAATCATCGGTCGGGCCGGAAGCGGGCCCCGACCCGGCCGCGGAACTCCCGCCCGGCGGACCCGCGCAGGCCGGCGGCGCGTCGCCCGGCAACGGAACTGCCAGGTCGTGGCGGTCCGCCGGGTGGGGACCAGGTGGCCGGCGCGGAGGAGAAAACGGTCCATCCGGTTCCCCTGGGACGCCGATGGACACCTGCGCTTTTCCGTCAGGTTTCGCGACTCCCGCACAAAAGCTACACAGAGGCACCACTATGTGACGCAACGGATGTGTGGACGACCGGCTTCTGAGGGGGCGCCGGCGTCGCGCAAGGGGGTGCGTCCGCTCCATGGGAGCTGTGCCCACCCCTGCCCTGGGGAGGGGACTTCACCGCATGAAGCGGACGATTCGCACCACCGCGCTGACGGTGGGCGCGCTCATGGGCGTGCTCGGCCTGCCGGCCGGTCCGGCCCAGGCCGCGGCCACGGCGCCCCGTGTCGACCTGAGAGTCCTGCTGGTCAGCGACGGCGGTCCGGCGACCGACGCCATCGCGGCCGAACTCGACACCGCGGGGACCCCGTTCACCAAGGTCGACCTCACGCGGTCCGACCGGCCCGCCATCGACGCCGGATTCCTCTCCGACACCGTCGGCGGGCGCCCCCGCGCCAGGTTCCAGGCGGTGGTGCTGCCCAACGACAACCCGTTCGCCGCCGGCTCCACCGAGATGGCCGCACTCGCCGCCTACGAGCAGGCCTACGCGATCCCCCAGGTCGACGCCTACACCTACGCCCGTCCCGAAGCGGGCCTCCAGTACCCGGCGTACGGCGGCAGCGTCGACGGCGTGCGGGCCCAGGTGACCGCCGCCGGCAGGTCCGGCCCCTTCGGCTACCTCGAAGGCGCCGTCCCCTTCGAGGACAACTCGCCGAGCGTCGGCGAGAGTTACGCCTACCTGGCGGCCCCCGCCCCCGGCGCGGACTTCACCCCGTACGTCGAGGCGACCGTCCCGGGCAGCTCGCAACAGGGCTCACTCGTCGGCGAGTACCGTCACGACGGGCGGCGCGAGCTCGTCGTCACCTTCGTCTACAACCAGTATCAGCAGCAGTTCCGGCTGCTCGCCCGGGGCATCGTGGAGTGGATGACCGGCGGCGTGCACCTCGGCGCCTCCCGCAACTATTTCGCCGTGCACGTGGACGACGTGTTCGCCGCCGACGACCGCTGGGACACCCAGCTCAACTGCACCCCCGGCGACGTGGACTGCGCCGACGGGGCGGGCACCCCGAGCCCCATCCGCATGACCCCCGCCGACGTCGACCACGCCGTCGCCTGGCAGAGCGAGCACCACTTCACCCTCGACCTGGTCTACAACGGGGCCGGCAGCGTCGACCAGCGCGAGGACAACGACGGCGTCGACCAGCTGGCCGACAGACTCGTCGCCGACCGGAACCGGTTCCGCTGGGTCAACCACACCTACACGCACGCCTTCCTCGGCTGCGAACAGAACACCACGGTCGTCCCCTGGACCTGCCGGACCGGCGCCGGCGGCGGCATCGAATGGGTCAGCCGCAGCACCATCGACGACGAGATCGCCACCAACCGGGCCTGGGGACAGAGCGCCGGACTCCCCCTGGAGAACGACGAGCTGGTCACCGGCGAGCACTCCGGCCTGAAGATCCTCCCGCAGCAGCCCGCGGACAATCCCAACCTCGCACCGGCCCTCGCCGACAACGGCATCGGCTGGCTCGGCTCCGACAACTCCCGCGACCCCCAGCAGCGTCAGGTCGGCCCCGCCACCACCGTGTCCCGCTACCCGATGAACGTCTTCTACAACGCCGGCCGGACCGCCGAACAGGTCGACGAGTACAACTGGATCTACACCAGCCGCGCCCAGGGCGGCAGCGGCATCTGCGAGGACAACCCCGCCACCAGCACCTGCCTGCCCGCCCCACTGGACACCGGCACCGGATACGCCGGCTACATCGTGCCGCTGGAGACCCGCATCGACCTCGGCCATGTGCTCGCCAACGATCCCAAGCCGCACTTCATCCACCAGTCCAACCTCGCCGAGGACCGCATCGCCTACCCGGTCCTGGACGGCGTGCTCGACGGCTACGACGCCCTGTTCGCCGCCGACACCCCGCTGGTGAACCTGCGCATGAAGGACATCGGAACCGAACTCCGCCGCCGTGCCGCGTGGAAGACGGCCGTGGACGCGGGTCAGGTCACCGCCTACCGCATCGGTGACACCGTCACCGTCCAGGCGCCCGGCGGCGTCGCCGCCACCGCGACCCTGCCCGCCGGCACCACCCTCGGCACCACCGCCTTCGGCAGCGCCTACGCGGGCCTGGTCTCCGGCTGGACCGCCGCCTCCGGCACCACGCGCACCTTCACCCTGCCCTCCGCCGCCCCGGCCGCCCGGCCCTCCGGCGCCCGGCGGCCGGCCACCGCTCCCGCACCGCGCACCAGGACTCCCGCGGGTGTGACCGAGCGGGTGCCGTACGTCCCGGACAACTGAACGGCGCACCGACGCCCGCAGTCCCGGCCGCCTCCCGGCGGCCGGGGCCGTCACGACCACCCCACACCTCGGCCGTGGAGCACATCGATGCACGTTCCCGACGGCGCGCGCGGCTTCGCCGCGACGCGCGTCACCCTGCTCACCGAAGGCACCTACCCGCACAGCCACGGCGGCGTGAGCGTATGGTGCGACCAACTCGTCCAGGGCATGCCCGACCTCGACTTCGACGTCATCGCCGTCACCGGCACCGGACGCGAACCGGTCGTCTGGGACCTGCCCGGCCATGTCCGCGACGTGTGCGCCGTCCCCATGTGGGGCGCGCCGCCCGAGGGCCGGCCGCCCCGGGGCCGTGCCCGCAACCGGCTCACCGCCGCCTGGGAAAGGTTCCTGACCGCCCTGCTCGACCCGTCTGCCGAGGACGGATTCGCCCCCGCCCTGTACGCGATGGCGCACGCCGCCGGCGACGGCACGCTCAGCCCCTTCCTGCGCGGGGACAAGGCCGTCGCGGTGCTCGCCGCCGTCTGGAACCGGCCCGGACTCGCCGTCCGCGAGGCCCGGCCCAGCCTGCACGACGCCGTCACCGCGACCGCTCTGCTGGAACACGCCCTGCGGCCGCTCGCCGCGCGGCCGCCGGGCGACGGGGTCGCGCACGCGGTCAGCGGCGGCGTCGCCGTCCTGCCGGGACTCGCCGCCCTGGAACGGGACGGGGTCCCGCTGCTGCTCACCGAGCACGGCGTGTACCTGCGCGAGCGCTACCTCGGCTACCGCACCGCCCCGTACCGCTGGCCGGTGAAGGCCGTCGTCCTCGGCTTCTTCCGGCTGCTGGCCGAGGAGAGCTACCGCCGGGCCGCCCTGATCACCCCCGGCAACCGCTACAACCGGCTGTGGGAGGAGGAGGGCGGCGCCGACCCGGCGGCCATCCGCACGGTCTACAACGGCGTCGACCCCGCGGCCTTCCCGCCGGCCGGACCCGAGCCCGCCGCGCCCACCCTCAGCTGGGCGGGCCGCGTCGACCCCATCAAGGACCTGGAGACCCTCATCCGTGCCTTCTCCCTCGTCCGCGACCGGGAACCCGAGGCCCGGCTGCGGCTGTTCGGCGGCACACCCCGGGGCGGCGAGGCCTACCGCGAACGCTGTGAGGCACTGGCCGCCGAACTGGGCCACGCGGACGCCGTCACCTTCGAGGGCCGCGTCGACGACATCAAGGACGCCTACGCGGCCGGCAACGTCGTGATGCTCTCCAGCATCAGCGAGGGCTTCCCGTTCACCCTCATCGAGGCCATGTCCTGCGGCCGGGCCACCGTCTCCACCGACGTCGGCGGCGTCCGCGAGGCCGTCGGCGACACCGGGCTCGTCGTCCCGCCCCGCGATCCGGCCGCCATGGCGGCCGCCGCCCTGGACCTGCTCGCCGACCCGGTACGCCGCCGGGCGATGGGGGAGGCGGCACGGCTGCGCGTGATCGAGCAGTTCACCCTGCGCCAGACCATCGACACCTTCCGCTCCGTCTACCTCGACCTCTCCCTCCGCGCGGAGACGTTCACGGCGCCGCCCGCCGAGAACATCCCCGTGCGGGACGTCGCCACCGGCGCGGGGAGTCTGGTCGGATGAGCGGACCGATGGCCCTCGAACCGGGTGGAACCGAACAGGACACCCTCGCCCTCCGGCTCGCCGGCACACCCGCCCGGCGCCGCGGCGACGACGGCAGGCGCGTTCCGCGGCCCGCCGGACACGGCGACGACGGCACGCTCGTCCCGTGGCCCGCCGGACACGGTGACGACGGCACACCCGCCCCGCGGGCCGACGGGCGCGGCGGCGAGGAGGTCAGCCGGCTCGCCGCCGAACTCGCCGACCGCATCGGGCCCGCCGTCCACCCGTACGAGGTCGCCGCCCTGCTGGAGGCCGAGGGCCTGACCGCCGACCTGATCAGGGAACGCTACGGCCACCCCGGTCTGTTCTCCCTCGCCGCCGCCCTGTACGACCAGGTGCCCCGCACGTTCCCCGAACCGGCGCCCGCTGCCGACCCCTGGCGCCCCGACACGGTCCGCTGCCTGCTGCGCGGCATCCTGTTCGCCCTGCCCGGACTCGCCTACCTCCTCACCGCGCCCCTGTGGCACCCGGGCCGGCACGCGCCCGGGCTGATCGTGGCCGGACTCGTCTCCTGGGCGTGGGGACAGGGCCTCGGCCACCGCGCCCATCTGCGGATGGCCACCGGGCGCCGCGAGGCGGCCCGCACCCTGCTCACCGGTGCGCCGCTCGGCGCCCTCCTCGCCACGGCCACCGCCGTGCTGTCCGGCGCGGCCCTGCCCTGGACCGCCCTGCGCGCGACCGTCACGTCCGGTCCGGCCGCGTGGGACTCCGCCCTGCCCGCGGGGACCGGGGCGGCGCTCCTCGCGGTCGCGGCCCAGTCGCTGTACCTCGCGGCGGCGGGCGTCCTGCTCGTCCTCGCCCGGGAACGCCTGCTGTTCGCGGCGCTCACCCCGCTGATCGCCGGTGCCGCCGTGCTGCCCTGGTGGGAACCGGGGCCCTGGCTGCGGACCGGGCTGCCCCTCGCGGCGCTGCTCGCGGTGCTCGCCGCCGCAGGAGTGGCGCTCCGCGCCGCCCGCACCGCCCCGGCCGTGCCGGACGCCGGGCGGCCCGCGCTGCTGGACTCCCTGCCGTACGGGCTGTTCGGACTGGCCGCGGGCCTGCTCGTGCTGCTGGAGGGACGGCAGGAGCCGTACGCCGTGATCGTGCTGACCGTCAGCATGGGCCCGGCTGAATGGTTTCTCTACCGCTACCGCGGCCTGTCGGTCGCCGCCCTGCGCGCCGCCGCCGGGCCCGCCGGATTCCTGCTGCGCTCCACCGGCGTGCTCGGACTGTGCCTGCTCGGCTATCTCCTGCCGCTGCTGCCCGCGGCGCTCCTCACCGGCTCCGGCCCGGTCACCCTGCTGCTCCTCGCCGCCACCCTGTGGACCGCGCTGCTCCTCCAGGCCTTCGGCGCGGCGTGGCCCCCGGCCGCCGTCTGTCTCGCCGCGGCGGTCACCGCCGCGGCGGCCGCCGCGCCCCGCCTGCCACCGGGGATCCCCGGGCTGCCCCTGTGCTGCGCCGCCGCCGAACTCTGCCTGCTGCTGTGCGCGGTGCGCCTCCTCGGCCGCCCGGCCCGGCACGCCTGACACACCCACCGCGCCCGTGCGCACCGCGTCCGTTCACGCCACACCTGTGCAACCAACCGGAAGGAAAACCGAGTTGACCTCCGCACCGCTCGCCGCCGTCACCGGGGCCGAAGGCTTCATCGGCTCGCATCTCACCGAGGCCCTGGTCGTCTCCGGACACCGGGTACGGGCCATGGCCCAGTACAACTCCTTCTCCTCCTACGGCTGGCTGGAGACCCTCGCCCCGGACGTCCTGGACCAGGTGGAGATCGTCCTCGGTGACGTGCGCGACCCGGGCTCGGTCCGCGGCCTGCTCGAAGGGGCCGACGTCGCCTACCACCTGGCCGCGCTGATCGCGATCCCGTACTCCTACCGGGCCCCGCACAGCTACGTGGAGACCAACGTCACCGGCACCCTCAACGTGCTCGAAGCCGTCCGCGCACTCGGCACGCCCCGACTGGTGCACACCTCCACCAGTGAGACCTACGGCACCGCGCTGACCGTGCCCATCACCGAGGACCACCCCATCAACACCCAGTCCCCGTACGCCGCTTCGAAGGCCGGCGGGGACCGGCTGGCCGACAGCTACCACGCCAGTTTCGCCACCCCCGTGGTCACGCTCAGGCCCTTCAACACCTTCGGGCCCCGCCAGTCCATGCGCGCGGTCATCCCCACCGTCATCGGCCAGGTCGCGGCGGGGGAGCGCACCCTCACCCTCGGCGACCTGCGTCCCACGCGTGACTTCACCTACGCCGAGGACACCGCGCGGGCCTTCCTCGCCGTCGGCACCGCGTCCGCCGAGAAGGTCGTCGGCCGCACCTTCAACGCCGGTACGGGCGAGGAGATCTCCGTCGGAGACCTCGTCGCGCTCATCGGCAAGGTGATGG
Source organism: Streptomyces sp. NPDC090108 (assembly GCF_044747185.1). Classification (NCBI taxonomy): domain Bacteria; kingdom Bacillati; phylum Actinomycetota; class Actinomycetes; order Kitasatosporales; family Streptomycetaceae; genus Streptomyces; species Streptomyces sp. NPDC090108. The sequence goes on along the minus strand of NZ_JBIVDQ010000003.1, from coordinate 238,774 downwards.
ACACCCCGCTCGACGTCCGCGCCGACCCCGAGCGCGTCCGGCCCGCCGGCTCCGAGGTGATGCGGCTCGTCGCCGACGCCTCCCGGCTCACCGCGGCCACCGGCTGGCAGCCCGCCCACAGCCTCGAACAAGGCCTCGCGCGGACCGTGGAGTTCTTCCGCGACCCGGCCAACCTGGCCCGCTACAAGACCGGCATCTACAACATCTGACCCGCACCACCCGTCCGCACACCCGCAACGTCCCTGAAGGAGGAACCCCATGCACGCCGTGATCCTGGCGGGAGGCAAGGGCGTCCGGCTGCGCCCCTACACCACCGCCCTGCCCAAGCCGCTCGTCCCCATCGGCGACCAGCACGCCATCCTGGAGATCGTGCTGCGCCAGCTGTCGGCCGCGGGCTTCAACCGCTGCACCCTGGCCATCGGCCACCTCGGCGAGATCATCCGCGCGTACGTCGGCGACGGCTCCCAGTGGGGCATGAAGGTGGACTACGCCACCGAGGACAGCCCGCTCGGCACCATGGGCCCGCTGCTCTCCCTGCGCGACCGGCTGCCCGAGACCTTCCTCGTGATGAACGGGGACGTCCTCACCGACCTCGACTACGCCGACGTCCTGAGACGGCACGAGGCGTCCGGCGCCCCGCTCACCATCGCCACGTACGCCCGCAAGGTGCACATCGACTTCGGGGTGCTCACCACCGACGCGAGCAAGGTCGTCGCCTTCACCGAGAAACCGAGCATGGACTACCGCGTCTCCATGGGGGTCTACGGCGTCAGCCGTACCACCCTCGACGGCTACACCCCCGGACTGCCCCTCGGCTTCGACGAGTTGGTCCTCGATCTGCTCCGGACCCAGAACCCGCCGCACGCCTACGAGTTCGACGGGTACTGGCTCGACATCGGACGCCCCGACGACTACGACCGGGCGAACGCCGAATTCACCACCCGCAAGTCGCTTCTGCTCAAGGGAGCCTGAGTACCACATGCGCATTCTCGTCCTCGGCGGCTCCGGATACCTGGGCCGCCACGTGGCCGAGGGGCTGCGCGCCCTCCCCGGCGCGCAGATCCTCGCCGCCGGCCGCTCCTCGGCCGCCCGGTACCCCGCCGACCTCGCCACCGACCCGCCGCAGCGGCTCGCCGCGGTCCTGGCCGCGGCCGCGCCGGACGCCGTGGTCAACTGCGCGGGCGCCACGGGCGGTGATCCGGTGACGCTCGCCGAGGTCAACGCCCGTGGGCCCGCCGCCCTGTGCGCCGCGCTCCGCGAGGCGGCGCCCTCGGCCCGCCTGGTCCATCTCGGCTCGGCCGCCGAGTACGGACCGGGCGCCCCCGGCACCCCGGTCACCGAGACGGCACCCGCCTGCCCCGTCACCCCGTACGGCGTGACCAAACTGGCCGGTACGGTCGCGGTGACCTCGGCGGCCTTCGACGGCGTGGTGCTCCGCGTCGGCAACCCGGTGGGCCCCGGAGCACCCGCCACGAGCCTGCCCGGACGGCTGTCCTCGCTGCTGCGGACCGCGGGGACGGAACCAGGAGCGGTGCTGCGGCTCGGCGACCTGTCCGCCCACCGCGACTTCGTGGACGTACGCGATCTCGCCCGGGCGGTCGTGCTCGCCGTCTCCGTTCCCGGCCCCCTGCCGCCCGTGCTCAACATCGGCGGCGGAGCGGCCGTCCCCGTGCGCGAACTGGTCCGGGGGCTGGCCCGCCGCGCGGGGTTCCGCGGACGGCTGGAGGAGGACGACCGCGGCCCGGCGCGGTCCGCGCCGGTGTCGTGGCAGTGTTCCGACATCACCTCGGCCGGACGCGCGCTCGGCTGGCGGCCCGCGCACGGCCTGGACGACTCCCTCGACGCGCTGTGGGCCGCCACGGCCGTGAGCGAGCGCGTGCCGTGACCCTGCTGATACCCCTCTATGTGCACCCGGCCGAGGACCCCGGCGCCTGGCACCGCCTGATCGGCGCCGCCACGCGCACCTACGCGGTGGTCCTCAACCCCGCGAGCGGTCCCGGCGACGGCCCCGATCCCGCCTTCACCGCCGTCGCGCGGGCCCTGCGCGCGGCGGGTGCCCGGCTGCTGGGCTACGTCGACACCGACTACGGCCTGCGCGAGCACGCCGACATCGCCGCGGACCTGCGCCGCCACCAGGAGTGGTACGCCACCGACGGCTGCTTCCTCGACCGGGTCACCGCGACCCGGGACGGCCTGCCCGCCTGCCGCCGCCTGGTCAGGGACCTGCGGCGGCTCGGCGCGGACCCCGTGGTCCTCAACCCGGGCGTCCACCCGGCGCCCGGCTACCTCCGGCTCGCCGATCTGACCGTCACGTTCGAGGGCCACTGGTCCACGTACGTCTCGGCGTTCACCCGGCCGGCCTGGGCGGCACGCAGGGCGCCCGACCGGTTCTGCCACCTCGTCTACGGGGTGCCCGAGGCCCTGGTACCGCTCGCCGTGCGCACCGCGCACGAGCGCGGTGCCGGGGTCTGCGGACCGGTCACGGGCGAACCGCCCAACCCCTGGTCGGAGTTGACTCCCGCCCTGGTGGGGGCGGTGGGCTGAGCGGGGCGGTGGATGTGGAAGGCTGCCGGGACAGACCCGCGCCGATCAGGGGAGTCCGCCTCATGGCCGTCATCCACCGCACCACGCTCACGCCGACCAAGGTCGAACTCCTCACCGACTGGCTGCCCGGCCGCCCCTGGTACCGGGGCGGCTCCGCGGTGCCCGTGCTGGAGAAGTCCGGTGGCTTCCGGCTGGACGACCCGGAGGGCGAGGTCGGCATCGAGTTCATGGTGGTCACCGACACCGCCGGCCCCGAGCCGACCGCCTACCTGGTCCCGCTGACCTATCGCGGCGCGCCGCTGGAAGGCGCCGGACAGGGCCTCGTCGGCACCCTGGAACACGGGGTGCTCGGCAAGCGCTGGGTCTACGACGGCTGCCACGACCCGGTGCTCGCCACCGAACTGCTCGCCCTGATCGAGGGCAGGGCACCGGCCATGGCCCAGAGCGTCTCCGACACCCCCGACGACGAGGTGACCCGCGGCCACAGCGGCGGCCCCCTCCCGCGCACCGCGTTCACCCCGTCCCCGGCCGACGACGAGAGCGGTACCCGCCTTCCCGTGCCGGCCGGCACGACGCTGCGCGTCCACCGCGTCCTGACGCCCGCCGCCGGGAACCCGCCGCTGCCCGCACAGGGCGCGGTCGGTCATGTCGCCGGCGGCTGGGCGGCCCCGGACGGCACCCGTCTGCGCGCGGTCTTCATGGTGCTCGGCGCGGACTGACCCGGGCGGCGGGGAGGAGGAGCCGGGGACCGGCGGGGGGTAGAAGAAGGGAGCCCGGAACCGGGGGAGGCGAGGGTGCAGAGCCCGGGAGCCGGGGAAGAGCCCGCGAGGCCGGGAGGTGCCCGGCATCAGGAGCACGGTCCCTCACTTACCTTCCCCTTCTGGCATGCCCTGTTCAAATCTGTCACTCTTTCGACAGCCGTCGCCCCGACCCCATGAGGGCGCGGCCCTTTCGAGAACAGCGATCGCGCAACCGCAATCCACGGCCGCCCCGGCGAACCCCTGCCGGCCGGGCGGCCATCGAGCAGGCCGGGAGACCCCGGCCTCCGTAAAGGAGCAGCGTGTGAGATCGACCCCCCACAGGGCATTCGGCGCCGGCGCGCTCGTCGTCGCCGCGCTGGCCGCCCTCTCCCTCCCCGCAACCCCCGCGGCCGCCCGGACCTCCGAGGCGGCCCGGTCCGCCCCGGCCCCGGTCGCCGCGGCCTGCACCCCGGCGCAGGCGGTCACCAACGGCGGCTTCGAGAACGGCACATCGCCGTGGAGCGCGTCCTCCACCAGTGTGATCACCAGTCGCACCGGCGAGAGCGCCCACGGCGGAACCACGTTCGCCTGGCTCGACGGCGTCGGCAGCACCCACACCGACACCCTCTCGCAGAGCGTCACGATCCCGGGCGGCTGCAGCAGCGCGACCCTCACCTTCTGGCTGCACATCGACACCACCGAGACGACGTCGTCCACCGCCTACGACAAGCTCACGGCGAAGATCGGCAGCACCACCCTCGCGACCTACTCGAACCTGGACAAGAACACCGGCTACGTGCAGAAGTCGCTGGACGTGTCCTCGTTCGCGGGCCAGACCGTGACCCTGTCCTTCACCGGGACCGAGGACTCCAGCCTCAGGACGAGCTTCGTGCTGGACGACATCGCCCTCGACACCTCCGGCGACAGCACCCCGCCCCCGGCCGACTCGACCCGGACACCGGCCGCGCCCTCCTACACCGTGAACCTGAGCAGCGACACGAACGGTTTCGTCTGGAACGGGCACGAGAGCGTGTCCTTCACCAACGCCTCCGCGTCCGCGCTGAACGAGGTCTACCTGCGGCTGTGGGACAACTACCACGGCACCTGCTCGGCGATGCCGATCACGGTCACCAACGTCACCGGCGGCACCGCCGGTGCCCTCTCGGTGAACTGCACCGCCCTGAAGATCACCCTGCCGACCCCGCTGAACCAGGGGCAGAGCACCACGATCGGCTTCGACCTCGGCATCACCGTGCCCAGCGGCGCCGACCGCTTCGGCCACGACGGCGCGTTCAGCAACATCGGCAACGCCCTGCCCGTCCTCGCGGTGCGTGACGGCGCGGGCTGGCACCTGGACCCGTACACCAACAACGGCGAGTCCTTCTACTCCCTCGCCGCCGACTTCCGGGTGACCCTCGACCATCCGTCCTCGCTGCTGGTCCCGGCCACCGGCACCTCCACCGACACCCCGGGAACGAGCGGCCGGACCGTCACCACCGCCACCGCGTCCAAGGTCCGCGACTTCGCCTGGGGCTCCGGCCCGTTCAGCAAGATTTCCGGCACCTCCTCCGCCGGAGTACCCGTCAACGTGTACTCCGTCTCGGGCATCAGCTCCTCCAGCGCCCAGTCCATGCTCAGCACCGCCAAGTCCGCGGTGGACGCGCACGCGGCACGCTTCGGGGCCTACCCGTACGGCGAGCTGGACGCCGTCATCGACAACAACTACTGGTTCGGCGGCATGGAGTACCCCGGGTTCGTCCTCGACCTGGTCAGCACCACCGCCCTCACCCATGAGATCGGCCACCAGTGGTGGTACGGCATCGTCGGCGACGACGAGTACAACAGCCCGTGGCTCGACGAGGCGTTCACCGACTACGCCACCGACCTGGCGCAGGGGCTGACCGGCACCAACTGCTGGAGCAACGTCTCCTGGTCCTCCAGCTCGGAGAAGATCACCAACTCCATGGCCTACTGGGACGCGCACTCCAGTCGCTACTCCACCGTCGTCTACGGCTACGGCAAGTGCGCCCTGCACGATCTGCGCCGTCTCCTCGGTGACACGGTCATGGCCAAGCTGCTCAAGGACTACGCCACCGCGCACTGGTACGGCGTCTCGACCACGGCCGAGTTCAAGGCCGCGGCCCAGGCCGCCACGAGCACCGACCTGACCTCGTTCTGGACCCAGCACCGCATCGACGGCTGACCCGGACGGCCCAGTCCCGACGGTCGTGGGCGGCGCCCCTGAGGCGTCGCCCACGGCTCCCGCACCTCCCGGCTCCCGGTGCACCGCGCCCCCGCACACCGGCGGCCTGCGCCACCCACACGGACCAACCTGCGGCCCGTCGGCTCTTCTCAGGGGTGAATCCGGAGTGCGGCAGGCACCGGCGGCGTGTCATATGGACAGCGTGCGAAAAAACATGTCCCCCCACCGCGGTCTCCGCGCGCGCCGGCGCCCCCTCGCCGTCCTGACGGGTGTTCTGACCGGCCTCCTGCTCTGTCTGCCGACCGCCACCGCCGCGCCGGACTCCGGCGGGCGGACACCCCCGCGCGGCAGCGCCTACATGGGCGTCGGTGTCCTGGCCCACGACGGCGCCGCTCCCGGCGCCCGGTCGCCCCAGGCCGCCCGCGCCTCCACGGCCGAGGGCGTGGACGTCTCCAGCCACCAGGGCGACGTCGACTGGAAGAAGCTGTGGGGCGACGGCGTCAAGTGGTCGTACACCAAGGCCACGGAGGGGACGTACTACAAGAACCCCTACTTCACCCAGCAGTACGACGGCCCGTACGGCGTCGGCATGGTCCGCGGCTCCTACCACTTCGCCACCCCCGACACCACGGGCGGCGCCACGCAGGCCGACTATTTCGTCGACCACGGCGGCGGCTGGTCCGGCGACGGCAGGACCCTGCCCGGAGTCCTCGACATCGAGTGGAACCCGTACGGCAGCTCCTGCTACGGCAAGTCCAAGAGCGCCATGGTCACCTGGATCCGCGACTTCCTGGACCGCTACAAGAAGCGCACCGGCCGCGCCGCCGTCATCTACACCGCCACCACCTGGTGGAGCGACTGCACCGGCAACTACAGCGGATTCGGCGCCAACCCCCTGTGGATCGCCCGTTATGCCTCCACGGCCGGGACGCTCCCGGCGGGCTGGAGCGCCTACACCATGTGGCAGTACACGTCCACGGGCCCGACGGTCGGCGACCGTGACCGGTTCCGCGGCTCCGCCGACGACGTGCGGGCCTTCGCCAAGGCCTGAGGCGGCAGGCCGCGTTCAGGCGCCCGTCCAGGTGCCCAGCGCCCTGGCCAGCCGGTCGCTGTGCTCCCGCGATATGCCCTGCGCCAGCCGCATCCCGTGGCGCGGGCTCAGCGTGCCGTCGCACACCAGGATGCCCTCGTAGGGGTCCTCACCCCCCGTCAGCGGTGAGGACCCGGGCAGGGACCACGTGGCGGGAGCGAACCAGGTGTGGTCGAGCAGATGGGCCGCAAGCCACGTGCTGTCGGCGACGGGCACCCCGGCCCACGCCAGTGCCCGCCCGACGACGCCGACCGCGTCGCCGGGCAGCTCGCTGTCCCCCAGCGCCGGCAGCAGCAGGAGCAGCCGGGCGTGCGCGTCGTGGGTGCCGGGCGCGCCGGCCGCCACGGTGCGCGCGATGTGCAGGAGTTCGCGCCAGGCGAGACCCGGGCCGGAGTCGTGTCCGTCGATCGTGGCCAGGTGGCCCGGCCTGTTCCACTCCGGGTGGACCACGAAGTACTCGGTTCCCGGGTCGTCCTCGAAGTTCCGGCCGAGCACGACCGCGGTGTGCCCGTCGGCGAACGGTATCCGCAGCGCCGGCCACCGCCCGGCGTCCGACAGCGCGTCCGAGGCCGCGTCCACGTCGGCCGCGTCCGCGCCGAACCACTCCGGCGACGGCTCACCCCGCTCCTCGTCCCGCCGGCACAGCATCAGCAGGTAGGCGGCCCAGAACCCCGGCAGGCCGAGCAGTTCCTCCCCGGCCACCACGCAGTCGTCGTCGTACCCGTCGATCACCATGGGGAAAGCCTGCCACCCGCCACTGACAACGCCCCGGTACCCCGGGCCGGCTCGGTCGCCCGCCGCCCGCCGCCCGCCGCCCGCCGCCCGCCGCCCGCCGCCCGCCGGGCCCGCGGGGACGGGACGCGGGCGGGGGCCGCGACCGGCCCGGACGGCGTTCGGCATACCCTTGCTCAGGTAAACGGGCGTCCAGCCCGATGACGACCACGGGTGACGGCGCGCACCGACACGGCTCGGACGGCCCCGCCGGCACCGCGGAAGGATGAGGAACGACCGTGACCGACCTGGCGTCCACGTCGCTGCAGCAGGAGATCGCCCGGGATCTCCAGGTGACCGAGTCCTTCGAGGCCGAGCGGGAGGCCGAGCGCCGCGTCGCCTTCCTGGCCGAGCAGCTGACCTCCACCGGCCTGCGCTCGCTGGTGCTGGGCATCAGCGGCGGCGTGGACTCCATGACGGCCGGCCGGCTGTGCCAGCTCGCCGTCGAGCGCGTCCGCGCGGCGGGCCACGACGCCACCTTCTACGCGATGCGCCTGCCCTACGGCGTCCAGGCGGACGAGGCCGACGCCCAGCGCGCGCTGGACTTCATCCGGCCCGACCGGACCCTGACCGTCGACGTGAAGCCCGCGAGCGACGCCGCCATGGACGCGGTCGTGGCCGGCGGCACCGACTTCCGTGACGCGCATCACCAGGACTTCGTGCACGGGAACATCAAGGCCCGCCAGCGCATGATCGCCCAGTACGCGGTGGCGGGCGCGCACAACGGCCTGGTCGTCGGCACCGACCACGCGGCCGAGGCGATCTCCGGCTTCTTCACCAAGTTCGGCGACGGCGCGGCCGACGTGGTTCCGCTCACCGGTCTCACCAAGCGCCGCGTGCGGTCCGTGGCCGAGGCCCTGGGCGCGCCGTCCGACCTCGTGTGGAAGACCCCTACCGCGGACCTGGAGACCCTCGCCCCGGGCAAGCCCGACGAGGAGGCGCTCGGCGTCACGTACGACGACATCGACGACCTGCTGGAGGGCAAGCCCGTCGCGGAGCCCGCCTTCCAGGCCATCGTCTCCCGCTACCGCCTCACCGGGCACAAGCGCGGACTTCCGATCGCGCCCTGAGCCGGTACGCCGGATTCCGGCGGCGCTTCACCCGCGGCCGGCGGAAGGCCGTCGCCCCGGAACCCGCCCGACGGCGGCGCGCTCTCCCCGGAACGGGGGAGCAGGCGCCGCCCCGGCGTCCGTGAGCCTCCCCGGCCGGTCGCGGGGCGGCCGCCACGAGGGAACCGGTCGCGCCGGGGTCCGCCGTGCCGTCAGCTCGCGGCCCCGGACCTCGTGGCCGCCTTCGCCGTCGGCTTCGGATGCGCCCGGGACGGATCCGAGGGGTGCTCCGGCGGCGGCCGTGCCGGGGGATCCGGTTCCCCGTCCGGCCGCGGATCCGCCTCCGGAGGAGCCCGCAGCGCGCCCAGCACCGCCCAGACCACGGAGACGAACGGCACCGCCACCACGGCACCGATCACCCCCGCCACGATGCTGCCCGCGATGACGGACACGGCCACGACGAGCGGGTGCAGACGGACGGCCCAGCTCATCACCAGCGGGTGCAGCACATGCCCCTCCAACTGGCCGATGAGGACGATCAGCACCACCACCGCGGCCGCCGTGAACGGTCCCCGCCCGGCCAGGGCGACCACCGTGGCCACCCCGAGCGCGACCGGGGAGCCCACCAGCGGCACGAACGCGGCGAAGAACTCCAGCAGCGTCAGCGGCAGCGCGAGCGGAACCCGCAGGGCGAACAGCGCGATGCCGACCAGCACGGCGTTGGTCGCGGCCACGATGATGATGCCGCGCGTGTACCCCGAGAACGTCCGCCAGGCCGCGTGGCCCGCCCGGTCCCAGGCCCGGCGCGCGCCGCGCGGCAGCAACTGCTCCCGCGCCCAGCACCACATGTGCTCACCGGAGTGGATGAAGAAGACGGACGCGAACAGCGCGAGCGCGCCGCCCGTGATCAGCTCCACGATCCGGCCGAGGCCGGAGACGGCGGTGCTGAGCAGACCCGCCCGGTGCGAGGAGATGTAGTCCGTCAGCTGGCCCTGCAGATCGGACAGCGTCCCGGGACTCAGCCGGAACGGCGGCCGCTGGAGCCAGGTCTCGACCCGGTGCACCCCGCCCCGGAACTCCCCGGCCAGCCGGTCCGACTCGCCGGCCACCGCGTTTCCCACCAGCGCGAGCAGGCCCAGCATGAGCAGGATGCTGCCGATCAGCGCGAGGGCGACGCTCAGCGGCCGGGGCAGCACCCGGTCCAGCAGATCGGCGACCGGACGCAGCACGGAGGTGATGATCAGCGCGAGGAACAGGGACACGGCGATCAGCTGGAAGCGGCCGAGGACCGTGAAGACGCCGTAGACGACGATGCCGACGAGGATGAGGCGCCAGGAGTACGCGGCGGTGACCCGCAGCCAGGGCACGGTGTGCTCGACCACCGTCCCGCCGGACCCGGAAGCGGTGCCGTCGCCGGGCCCCGCCGAGCCGTCCGGCCGTCCCTTCCGCGCCTCACGGCCCGCGTCCGCGCCCCGGTGCCGACGCCCCCACCACCGCCCCACTCCGCCCACCTCCTCTCGCTCCGCAGTCGGATCGCGACCGTGGGTCACGTCTAGAGAACGGTAAGCGCCGCCGGGGAAAGCGGCCCGTCCAGCGCACCCGGGCCGGGCAGGCGCACACCGGTCCGCGGCGGCTGCCCTCCTTGATGCGGTCCTCCCCGATGCGGTCCTCCCTGGTGCGGTCCTCCCCGGTCCGGTGCCGCACGGTCCGGTCGCGCCCTGCCCGGTTCTCCCGGCGGCGCTCCTCGCGGGCCGCGTCGCACGGGCTCCGCTCATTCCTCCCGTTCGGCCCGCCGGGTGTGCCGGGTGCGGTACGCCTCCACCGCCAGCGGGAGCAGCGAGAGGACGACGATCACGGCGACCAGCGGCAGCAGGTAGTTCTCGACTCCGGACACCGACGACCCCAGCAGATAGCCGGCGAGCACCATGGTCTGCGACCACAGCAGGCCGCCGACCGTCTGCCAGACGGTGAACGTGCGCACGGGCACGCCGAGGGCGCCCGCCGCCGGATGCAGCACGGAACGGACCATCGGCACGAACCGGCCGATCACCAGTGCCTTGCGGTAGCCGTAGCGGGCCAGGAGCCGTTCCGCGCGGGCCGCGCCCTCTTTCACCCGGCGGCTGGAGGTACGGGTCAGCAGCGCCCGCCCGCCGTGCCGTCCGAGCAGATAGCCGACCTGCGCGCCGGCGACGGACCCCACGGCCGCGCACAGCAGCACCTGCCACAGTTCCAGCCGCGGTGCCTGGTCGCCGTGGCCCGCGCACAGCACACCGGCCGGGAACAGCAGCGTGTCCCCGGGCAGGAAGAACCCGACGACGAGCAGGCCCGACTCCGCGAAGATGACCACCAGGACCCCGATGGCGCCGAAGGCGGCCAGCAGCGAGCCGCTGTCCGTGGGGTTGACGGCGATCACCGCTCATCGCCTCCCGCCCTGCCGATCGGTCGCGTCCCGACAAGTGTCCCGTGAAGCCCGCCGGGCCGCCCGGCCGTCACCCGGACCGGCCGCCTGCGCCCGCAGCCTCGCACGGTCCCGTGAGCCGGCCGGTCCGGCGCTGCGCCCGACCGCCCACGACGTCGTCCCGCCGGGTGCCGGATCGACGCCGGGCCACGCCGCCCGGCTCCCTTGACCCCGCCGATGATCTCTGCGAGCGTCCTCGCCATGCCCCGCGACGCAGTCATCGGAGTGGACATCGGGACCTCCGGCAGCAAGGGCGTCCTGGTCGGCCTGGACGGCGAGGTGATCCGCTCGGCCGTACGGGTGCACACCCCGGACCGGCCGGCCCCCGGACGCTTCGAGATGGACGCGCGCGTGTGGTGGCGCGAGTGCGTCGCTCTGACCCGTGAGCTCACCGGCCCCGGCGACGCCGACGTCGTCGCCGTCGGGATCAGCGGGATGGGCCCCTGCGTCCTGCTCACCGACGAGGACGACGAGCCGCTGCGCCCCGCCGTCCTCTACGGCGTGGACACCCGCTCGGTCCGCCAGATCCGGCACATCGAGGAGCGGCTCGGCGCCGAGGAGATCGTCCGGCGCTGCGGCTCCGCCCTGAGCACCCAGGCCGCCGGGCCGAAGATCGCCTGGATCGCGGAGGAGGAACCCGGCGTCTACGCCAGGGCCCGCCGCCTCTACACCACCGCCGGCTGGCTGGTCGGCAAGCTCACCGGCGCCTATGTGCTGGACCACCACTCGGCCAGCCAGTGCACCCCGCTGTACGACACCCACGCGCACCGGTGGTACGCCCCCTGGGCCGCCGAGGTCGCCCCCGGCCTCGACCTGCCGCCACTGCGCTGGTCCGGCGAACCGGCGGGCACCGTGACGCCCGAGGCCGCCCGGGAGACCGGTCTCCCGGCCGGGATCCCCGTCACCACCGGCACGATCGACGCCTGGGCCGAGGCCCTCAGCGTAGGCGCCCACCACACCGGCGACCTGATGCTCATGTATGGCACGACCATGTTCCTGCTCCACACCGTGGACCGGCCGCTCACCAGTCCCGCCCTGTGGGGGACGGTCGGCGCCCTGCCCGGCACCCGCAACCTGGCCGGGGGCATGGCCACCTCGGGAGCGGTCACCGACTGGCTGCGCGACCTGTCCGCCGGCGCCGACCACGCCACGCTCAGCCGCGAGGCGGCCGCCTCTCCGCCCGGCGCGAACGGCCTGCTGATGCTCCCCTACTTCGCCGGTGAACGCACCCCGCTCATGGATCCCGACGCGCGCGGCGTCATCGCCGGACTGACCCTGTCGCACACCCGCGCCGACCTGTACCGGGCCGCGCTGGAGGCCACCGGGTTCGGCGTCCGCCACAACGTCGAGACGATCGAGGCGGCCGGGGGAGACATCCGCCGCGTGGTCGCCGTGGGCGGCGGCACCCAGGGCCCGCTGTGGCCGCAGATCGTCTCCGACATCACCGGCCTCCCGCAGGAAGTACGCGCGGTCACCCTCGGAGCCGCCTACGGCGACGCCCTGCTCGCCGCGCAGACCGTCGGCGAGGCCCGCGTGGACGACTGGAACCCCGTACGCGAGACGGTCCACCCGCGCCGCGAACAGGCCGCCGTATACGACGAGTTGTACCGACTCTACCGACGGCTGTACGAGCAGACGGCGGACACCGTGCACACCCTCGCCGCTTCGCAACAGCGCTGACGCCGCGCGCTGCCCGCCGTGCGCCGCCGCGACGGCGGTCCGTCGAACGGACCGTCCGGCCCGCCGCGGAGCCGCCGTGCACGCGCCCTCTGTCGGGCGCGCTTCCACGGTCCTACACTGCCGATCCGCAGACATACGCGGGCAGTTGACGGGGGGAGCCGCCATGTCCGGTCAGTCGTACGGTCCGAGCCCGGGTTTCATCGTCCCGCCCATGCCTCCGGGACCGCCGCCGGCTCCGCCGGACGCGCTGCGGGCGGTCGCGGCAGGCCTGCTCAACCTGACCGGGCTCGGCCTCGGTTACGCCCTCCTGCGCAGATGGGCAGCGGCGGCCGCGTGCTGGGCGGCCACCGCCGTCCTGCTCTTCGTGGCGCTGCCCGCGGACGCCGACGGCGTCCCCGCGTCCGCGCTCGCCGTGTACGCCCTCTTCCTCGTCCTCGCGGCCGTCCACGGCGCGTTCGCCGGGCTGCGCACCCGTCTGACCTGGCCCGGCCGGGCGCCGCTCGCGCTGCTCCTGGGCGTGCTGCTGCTCGCCGTGCCCGTGGGCGGAGGGCTCTGGTACGACGACGCCCGTGAGGAGGCCGTGCAGCAGGCCCTCCTCGACCGGCTCCGGCACGCCGACGAGCTGGTGACGGCGGCGGGCCGGCAGCCCTTCACCGCCTCCCGGGCGGACTACCGGACCGCCCTCGGCGTGTACCGGGACCTCGCGGTGCACCACCCCGGATCGCGTGCGGCGGGGAAGGTGCCCGACCGTATGCGGACCTACTACGCGACCGTCGGCGCGGCGTACGGCCGGCACGCCTACTGCGAGGCGATCGAGCCGCTGACGTATCTGCGCACGGTTCCGCGCACCATGCCCGCTGGGCAGCTCGGTCCGCTGAGCCGCTGGCCGGACGGCCGGCTCGCGGAGTCGCTCTACGCGTGCGGCTCGACAGCCCTGGCCGGCGGCGGCGCGGACTGGGTCACGCACTTCGGTGACCTCCTGGACACCTTCCCCGGGTCGGCGCCGGCGGCGAAGGTCGTGCCCGCCGTCGAGTCGGCCGTGGGCAAGGCGGAGAAGGCGGTCGACGGCGGCAGCCCCTGCGCGGCCGTGGAGCGACTCCGCGGCCTCGACACGGAGATCGGCCGGCTGGCGGGCTCGGCGGGGCAGTCCGCCGACGGTCTGACGAAGGCCGCCGCGCGCGCCGGCCGCAGCGGCGACGCGGGCGGGTACGCGTGCGGCGTCGACCAGTACAGGGACGGCGACTTCGACAGCGCCCAGAAGACCATGGAGCAGTTCGTCGCCGACACCGGCGGCGGTGCCAGGCGGGACCGCGCCAAGAAGATCGCCATAGCCGCCGAGGTGGCGCAGACCATCCCGGCCGCCGGGAAGAAGCTGCCCACCACGGCCTCCGGCGGCAGCATCTCCGTCACCGTGAAGAACGACAGCCCGGACGAGGTCACCGTCCTGTACACCGGCCCGGTCACCGGCAGCTTCACGCTGAAGGCGTGCGGCCGCTGCACGTCGTACTCCCTGGTGAGCACGCTCGTGCGCGGCTTCAAGCCGTGCGACGACAGCGGCAGGAACTACCCGCAGCGCACGCTGAGCCTGCCCGCCGGCACCACGTACTTCGTGCACAAACCGCACGGGGGCAGCACCGCCACCCCGGCCTCGGACACGGCGAAGCTCCGGCCGGGCTACATCTACACGGAGTGCGCCTACACGACGCAGACCTTCGGATCAGGGACCTGACCTGGCCGTTCGTGGCATCCGACCGCAGGGTCGAGGCCGGGTTCCGCGTGCCATGACGGACCTCACAGGGTGGATAGTTCATCGTTCAACCAAAAGGGCGTACTGTCTCCATTGCCCGGAAAGAGGGCGAACCGCCGTGGTCCTGCGTGGGCCACGGGGTGAGCAAGGAGGAATCGACAATGACGCCCATGATCGTGCGTCGCGCCGTCGGCGCGGCCGTCTCCGTGACCGTCGCCGCGGCGGCACTTCTCGCCGTCGCCGGCGCCGCCTCGGCGGAGGGGCGTGCCGGTGGTCCGCACGGCGCCCCCGCCCGGGTGGCCGGCGGTCATGACGGACACGCCGCGCACGCGTCCCGCGCCGGGCTCGGCAGCGCCGACGACCCGCGTGCCGCATGGGTTCTCGACCAGGTCCAGTGGGCGCGCGCCCACGGACTGCCGCTCCAGGACCGCTAGGGGGCGTCTCCCCGATCTTCGTGGGTCCGCGACGCCCGGCACGGCACCTCGCCGCACGGCCGAACCGCCCACGTACGCCCAGTACGAGGGCGGTCCGGCCGCACGCCGAGGCACCGCACCGGACGCCGCGGCCTGATCCACGAAGATCGAAGAGACGCCCCCTAGGGGAAAGAGAGAGACGGCACGGCGCGGGGCGCCGTGTTCCACAGCCGGGGCGGTGTCCCTGATCGTCCAGGGGACAGCGGCGATCACCGAACGGGACGCCGCCCCTCTCACCGCGGCCGCTTCGGAGCCCCGCGTGCGGATCCGTGATCCGGAACCGGCGCCGCTCCCCGTCCGCCGATGCCGAATCGGAGAGTCCAGCCATGGCCGACCGTATCGATCACGTAATGCCCATGGAGCTCCTGCTCGCGCCGGAGGAGCCGGTCGCCCTGCGCGCCGGTCTGTCGTACCGGCGGCACGACCCGCTCGCCGTGCACCTCACCTTCCACACCGGCGTCCGACCCCCCGTCCGGTGGGTGTTCGCCCGCGAACTGCTGGCACGGGGGATGCGGGAAGCCGTCGGCGAGGGGGACGTCCGGGTCCGGCCGCAGGGGAGCGGATCCGCGGCCGTCCTGTATCTGACCCTGTCGTCGCCGCACGGGCACGCCCGTCTCAGAGCCTCGCTCCCGGCCGTGGCCGAATGGCTGGAGCGCACGTATCTGCTGGTGCCCGCCGGAGCGGAGGGCCGCGAACTCCGCCTGGACGCCGCGCTGTCACGGTTGCTCCACGGAGCGACGTGACCCGCGCCCGCGCCCTCGCGTCCACCCCCACCCGCACGCTCTCCCGCACCGCGCCCGGCGTCTTTCCGGTGCCGCGGCGGACCGGGCGCCTTCGCGCGGCGGTGCCGCCGCGTGCGAGAACATCGGCTCCGGCTCCGGCGTGCACGAGGCCAGTGGCATGAACGACGCGACACGCTCCGCTCTCTCCCTCCTGCGATTCGTCACCGGCCGTCCGCCGCGAGCCGCGCGGGCGCCGTACCGTGCGCGGCTGCCCGCCGTGCTGGTCCAGGGCGCCAAAGGGCTGATCGCCGCGCTCCTGGCCTGGGAGATCGCCTCGTGGTGGCTGCCCGGCGGGCAGGAGTACTCCGCCGTGGCCACGGCCCTGCTCATGGCCGGTGCCCCGACGGTCCACCGGTCGGTGATCCAGGCCGTCCGCAGCGTGGGCACCCGTGCGGCGGGGCTCGCGCTGGCCGCGGCGGTCGTGTGGCTGCTCGGTACGACCGCCGGGAGCGTCGCGGCGGTCCTGGCGATCGCCCTGTTCGCCGGCGCCGGCGGCCGCCGCGGCGCCGACGGCAGGCTCCAGGTGGTCTCGACGGCCGTCCTCGCCCTGGCCGTGGCCGCGGCCGCCCCGGTGGGCCACGTGGTCGCGGTGGTCCTGGCGACACTGGCCGGAGCGGCGGTGGGCATCGTGGTGAACGCGCTCGTCCTGCCGCCCCTGCACCTGGCCGACTCCGACGCCTCGGTGCGCGAACTTGCCGCCTCCATGGGGGCGTTGCTCGACGACATGGGCCGCGGGCTGCGTGAACGGCGGCACACCGACCGCGCGCACGCCTGGCTGGACCAGGGCAGGCACCTGGAAGACCTCGTCGCGCGGGCGCACGAGGACGTGGACCGGGGGCAGGAGAGCCTGCGCTGGAACACGCGGTGCGCCGTGCACGGAAAGAGGCGGCCGCGTGAACCGCACGCCCACCGCGAGGCCCTCCACACCCTGCATCGTGTGTCCTTCCAGGTCCGCGGCATCGCCCGGACGCTGGCCGACAACGTCGACGACCGCCACACCGGCCACCGCCTCGGCAGACTCTTCCTGGAGCGGTACGCGGAGACCCTCGAGGCGGCCGGGCAGGCGGTCACCGCCTACGCCGCGTTCCCGGCGCTCGCCGTACCGGGAGTGTGCGCCGCACCCGGGGTGTGCGCCGCACCCGTCGCGGGCGGCGACCCCGCAGCGGGCGAAGACCCCGGCCGGCCCGACGCCGCCCGGGACCGGCTGCGCCGGGGGATCGGCGAGGCAGCCCTCTGGCACCAGGCGATGACCGACCTGATCGCCCGCGGCGATCTGCCCGAGCCCGGAGCCTGGCACGTCTACGGCTCGCTCATGACCGACGTCGAACGCCTGCTGGCCGACCTGGACCACGCCGGCCGCGCCGCCGCGGCCTCCTTGCGCCCCGGACCGGCCACGGTCGCCGCCTGACGGAGTGGAGCCCCCTAGGCCCGTGCTATGCGCGGAGGGCGCGTCGCGCGGTCCGTGCGTTCCAGCCACTCCCGGTACGCCGGTGCCTGGCGGGCCGCCTCCCAGTAGGCCTCCTCCAGTTCGGAGAAGCCGTTGTCCAACTGGGCCTCGGTGCGCGCCGCGAGCAGCAGCCGTACGCCGATCGGGTCGCCGTGCAGGGGGCGGATGGCGAGGTCGGAGCGCGGGTGCGCGGTGGGCTGGCTCACCGTGACCACCTCGCCGATCGCCGCCAGCGCGTAGGCGGTCAGATAGTCGCCGTGCAGCATCTGCGGCTCCAGCCCGGCCTCGCGCAGCACACGGCACAGACCGTCCCATTCGCCGTCGACGGTCGAGTCGACCATCCAGCGGTCTGCGGCGAGATCGGTGAGCCGTACCTCGGGACGGCCGGCGGCCGGATGGTCGGCGGCGAGGGAGACGAACTGCGGCTCCCGCTCCATCAGGACGCGCAGCCGCAGCCCCTCCGGGATGCGGAGCGGACTGCCCTCGACCTCGTGCACGAAGGCCAGGTCGAGCCGCCCCTCGGCGACCATGCGCAGCAGGGCGTTGGCCGAGGCGTCCATCTGGAGCGCCGGCGCGAGCGGTGACGTCCGCGAGCGCAGCCGGCGCAGCCAGCCCGGCAGGGCGCGGCTGGCGGTGGCGCCGATTCGGGGCCGGGGCCCACCCGTGGCGCGGGCGGCCGCCGCTCTCGTCTCGGTGACGAGCGCGGCGAGTTCGGTGACGAGGGGCCGGGCTCTGCCGAGCACCAGCCGCCCGAGCGGAGTGGGCCTGCAGCCGGTGCGGCCGCGGGTGAAGAGCAGTCCGCCCAGCTCCTCCTCGATGCGGCGCAACTGGGTGCTCAACGACGGCTGTGCCAGGCCGAGTTCACGTGCGGCCTGGTGCAGGCTGCCGGCGTCGGCGATGGCGCAGAGGACGCGGAAGTGCCTCACCTCTAGCTCCATGCCGGGGAGCGTAGGGCGGTGACCGGTGCGGCGCCAGACGATCAAACCCCGACGGAACCGCCCGAGTCGCCCGTGATAGCCCGGCGCTATCCCAAGTTGCCATCATCCGGATGCCGTTGAGGTGGCCGAGACTCGTGGGCAACCGATCGTTCACCACCCCACACGAACGAGAAGGAGTTCCCCCCACATGTCGTCGTCCCGTACGACCACCACGTCCGCGAGGACCACCAGAAGGCTGACCGCGCTGGGCCTCGGCCTGGCCTGTGCGACGCTGGGCACCGCCGTTCCGGCCGGTGCCGTCTCCGCGGCTCCCTCCCCCACGGCAGCCGCCGCCCCCCACTCCCACTACACCCCCTCGGCCGGGCAGGCCGCGGACAACAAGGCGTTCTTCGAGGCCGTGCTCGACTCGGTCGCGAAGAAGCAGGCCGCCCACCCGGGCATCAAGTCGGTCACCGTCTACTACAACGCCTCCCAGGCGCCCAGCTTCAGCTCGCAGATAGCGAGCGCTGCGTCGGTCTGGAACGGCTCCGTGTCCAACGTGAAGCTCCAGGCGACCTCGGGCAGCGGCGACTTCACCTACTACGAGGGCAACGACCCGCAGGGCTCGTACGCCTCCACCGACGGCCACGGCAGTGGCTACATCTTCCTCGACTACGCGCAGAACCAGCAGTACGACTCCGTCCGCGTCACCGCGCACGAGACCGGACACGTGCTCGGGCTGCCCGACCACTACAGCGGGCCGTGCAGCGAGCTCATGTCGGGCGGCGGCCCCGGCACCTCCTGCACCAACCGCTACCCCGATGCGAGCGAGCGTTCCCGTGTGGAGCAGCTGTGGGCCGCCGGACTCGCGAAGGCGCTGGACAAGCTGAACAAGGTGCGCTGACCGGCCTCCCTCGCCCGCCGTCACCCCCCACCGGCTCCGCCGTTCCTCCCACCGCCGGGGACCGCCCGCCCGGCGCGGCGGCCCCGCCGGCCAGGGACGGCGGGCAAGGGACCGTACCCACACCGCCCACACCGCCCGCCCCGGCCTGCCCGGGGCGGGCGGCGTGCGATCCGCACCCGGCCGGGTGTGCCGTGCTCGCCGCCGGGTGCGGTGAGCGCGCGACAGGGGGTGACGCGTCCGCAGGGGGTCGTGGTGCCCCGGGTCCGGGGCGATGCCGCACGCGCCACGACCGTGGTGCGCGCGCCCGGGATCCGCGGGCGGCGGAAGCGGCCGTTCGGGGGACGCGGTCACCGCCGCCGCGGAGATCACCGACCCTGGTCGGGGCTCGCCGCCCGCGCCTTCGAGGCGGTCCCGCGCGGCGGCCGCTCGATCAGGTTCTGCACCGCCCGGCTGAGGATCAGCACGCCCACGACGATCACGACGGCCCCGCACGCCTCCGGCACCAGCCACCAGCCCGTGCGGATGGTCTCCCCGAACAGGGTGACGCCGAGGATCAGGCTGACCACCGCGTCGCCGATGGTCAGCGCGGGCTGGGCCGCTGCCAGGGGACCGGCCTGGAGGGCGTTCTCCAGCAGGAGCACGGCCGCCCCTCCGGCGATCGCGAAGCCGTAGGTCTGCCAGGCGCTCAGGAACGCGGGGAATCCGTGGTCGGCGAAGGTGCCCGTGGCCGACTTCAGCAGCGCGGCCGTCAGGGCGTTGGCGATCGCCGAGCCCGCGGCCAGCAGCCCGGCGCGCCGGGCGGGGGAGTGCCGTCTCCCGGCGAGGAACACGGCCGCCGCGATCGCGCCCACACAGATGATCACGGCGGGGATCCAGCGGACCAGCGCGGCCTGGTCGGTGGCCCCGTGCGGTGCCGCCGAGACCAGCAGCACGGCCAGCCCCGCCACCACCGCGCCGACGCCCGCCCAGCCGTACGCCGGTAGATGCCGGTGCATGATCCGGCCCATGGCGAGCAGCGCGAAGGGAAGTTCCAGGATGAACAGCGGCTGGACCAGCGCCAGCGGCCCGTTGACCAGGGCCAGGCTCTGGAACACCGCCGCGCCGATGACCCCGGCCATGCCGAACAGCCACGCCGGCTGCCGTACGAGCTCCGCCAGCAGCCGGACACCGCTGTGCCGGCTCACGGAGGCGGCCTTGCGCTGGAACGCCGTTCCCACCGCATTGCTCGCCGCTCCCGCGACGGCGAACGCCGCGGCCAGTTCGATCACGACTGTCTCCCGCCTGCGGGCACACCTCCCGGAGAAGCTCCGGGCACCCTCAGCCTACGAAAGCCCTCGCCATCCCGCCGCCGGGCCGATCTCCCCGCGCGCGTCGCCGGCGCCGCGGGGAGGCCCTCACACCCTGCTCGACGTCGCCGTGTCTCCAGAGAGCCGCTGGGCCGCGTAGATCGGCAGGACCGACAGCAGGACGAGGACGGCGGCGACGACGTTCACCACCGGCGCCTGCTGCGGGCGGGTCATGTTGCCGAAGATCCAGATGGGCAGCGTCTCGATGCCGGGGCCCGCGGTGAAGGTCGTCACGACGATCTCGTCGAAGGACAGCGCGAAGGCGAGCAGCCCGCCCGCCAGCAGCGCGGAGCGGACCAGCGGGAAGGTGACGTCGAGGAAGGTGCGGAAGGGGGTCGCGCCGAGGTCCATCGCGGCCTCCTCGTACGACGCGGACGTGCGCCGCAGCCGGGCCACCACGTTGTTGAAGACCACGACGATGCAGAAGGTGGCGTGTCCGACGATCACGGTGAACAGCCCGAGCCCCACACCCAGCGGCGCGAGCACCGTGCTGAAAGCGGAGTTGAGGGCGATGCCCGTGACGATGCCGGGGAGCGCGATCGGCAGGACCACGATGAACGAGACCGTGCCGCGCCCGAAGAAGCGGTACCGGGCGACGGCGAACGCGATCAGCGTGCCGAGCACCAGCGCGACGGCCGTGGCGCCGAGGCCGGCCTTCACCGACACCCACAGGGCGTCGCGCGCGCCGGTGCTGTGGGCGGCCACCGTCCACCAGCGCGTGGTCAGTCCGCGCGGTGGCCAGCTCGCGCTGCGGTCGGGGTTGAGGGAGTTGACGAGGACGAGCAGCAGCGGCACGTAGATCACGGCGAAGCCGAGTCCGGCGCCGACGCGCAACGCGATGCGCGCGGTGCGGCTGAGATGCATGGCGCTCTCCTACAGGCTGTTCAGGGCGCCCGTACGGCGGATCGCCAGCAGGTACAGGACGATCACGGCCACGGGCACGGTGCCCAGCGCGGCCGCCATGGGCAGGTTGAGTTCGATGTTGGAGTACACGAGGTTGCCGATCAGCTGCGTCTTGCCGCCGACGATCTGCACGGTGATGTAGTCGCCGAGGCTGAGCGAGAAGGTGAACACGGAACCGGCCGCGACGGACGGCAGCACCATGGGCAGCACCACCGACCGGAAGGTGCGGCCCGCCCGCGCGCCGAGGTCCGCGGAGGCGTCCAGCAGGCTGTCCGGCAGCTGTTCGAGCGCCGTGTGGACCGGCAGGATCATGTACGGCAGCCACAGGTACGTCAGGGTGAGCACGGTGGCCGGCAGGCCGAAGCCGGGGCCGTTCAGCCCGAAGGGCGCGAGCATCCAGTCGGCCAGTCCGCCCTGGGAGAGGATCAGCCGCCACGCGTACACCTTGACCAGGTAACTCGCCCACAGCGGCGTCAGGATGGCCACCACGAGCAGCGGCCGCCACCTCGGCCTCGCCACCCGCGCGGTGAAGAACGCGACCGGGAACGCGATCAGGGCGCACAGCGCGGTGACCGCGAGGGCCACGCCGACGCTGCGCAGCACGACCTGGCGGTACACCGGCGTGGTGAACAGCTCGTGGAAGTTGTCCGTCGACCAGACCTTCACCACCTGGGAGGTGAAGGAGTCCGTCGTCCAGAACGCGGAGACGAACAGTGCCGCGAGCGAGCCGAGGTAGAGCACGGCGAGCCACAGCAGCGGGGCCGTCAGGAGCAGGGTCAGCCGGAGCCGTGGCCTGCGGTGCAGGGTTCCGGCGAGCCGCCGGACGGTTCCCCGTCCGGCGGCGGGCGTCACATCGGTCGTCACGCCTCAGCCCTTGATCTCGGTCCAGGCCTGCACCCACTTGGCGTAGGGCACGCACCGGACGTCCTTGCGGCCGTCGAGGCATTGCTCGATGGGCGTGTTCCAGAAGGCGATCCTCTTCCAGTAGCTCTCGTCGGCCGCGTGGTAGACCGTGCAGAAGTTCTTGTCACTGGTCTCGGCGCAGGCCTTGGAGTTGGCCGGGGCCTCGCCGAAGTACTCGGCCACCTGGGCGTTGACCTTCGGGGAGACGATCCAGTCGAGCCACTTGTAGGCGCAGTCGGGGTGCTTGGCCTTCGCGGCGACCATCCAGGTGTCCGACCAGCCGGTCGAGCCCTCCTTGGGCACGAACGCCTTGACCGGCGCGCCCTCGGAGGCGGCGAGGTTGGCGATGACCTGCCAGGTGGTGCCGACGACCGAGTCGCCGCTCTTGAAGGCCGAGACCTCCTTGAGGTAGTCGCCCCAGTACTCGCCGATGTCCGCGTTCTGCTTCTTCAGCAGGTCCACGGCGGCGTCGAACTGCTTCTGGTCCAGCGCGTAGGGGTCCTTGATCTTCAACTCCGGCCGGGCGGACTTCAGATACAGGGCAGCGTCGGCGATGTAGATCGGGGAGTCGTACGCGGTGACGTGTCCCTTGTGCGCGGCCGCGCCGCCGAAGACGGCCGACCACGAGTCCGGGGCCGGCGTGACCTTCCGCGTGTTGTACATCAGCAGGTTGGCGCCCCGGCCGTGCGGGATGCCGTACATCTTCCCGCGCACCGAGTTCCAGGGGCCGTTCTTCAACCCGCTGTAGATGTCCTTGTAGTTGGGGACGAGGGCGGTGTTGACCGGTGCCGCGTCGCCGGAGGCGATCAGGCGCAGGGAGGCGTCGCCGGAGGCGGAGACGGCGTCGTACTCGCCGGTCTTCATCAGCTTGACCATCTCGTCGGAGCTGGCGGCGACCTTGGAGTGGACCTGGCAGCCGGTCTGCTTCTCGAAGTCGCTGACCCAGTCGACCTTGGGGTCGTTGGAGCCGTCCTCGACGTAACCGGCCCAGGCGATCAGGTTGACCTGGCCTTCTGTCTTCCCGAGTTTCGTCGGGGCCTTGAGGTCGGGCGGGTTGAGGCCGGTGGCGGAGGAGCCGCCGGAGCCGGAGGAGCCACAGGCGGTGGCGAGCAGCAGGACGGCACAGCCGGCCGCGGCCCGCAGGATCGGGGTGAGACGCACGACGTTCTCCAGAGGGTGAGGGAGCCTTGCGCGGAGCGGGTGGTGCGGGGAACCAAGGGTGTTGCCGGCGACCGGAGTCGCCGGGGACTGCGGGGACTGCGGGGACTGCGGGGACTGCGGGGACGACGGGGGAGCGGCGGGTCAGGAGGGGATGCGGACGGCGTGCCGCCGGTGCCACCGCAGACGGACCCGGGTGCCGCGGTAGGCGGCCACGTCCTCGGAGGAGGTCTCCAGGTTCTGCTGGAGCGCGGTCAGCCTGCCGCCGCCGTCGAGATCGACGAGGAGACGGGTGGCGTCGCCGAGGTAGACCGCCTCGGCGACCGTGCCCGTGACGGAGTCGTGCTCCGGCTCGTCGGCCGCGGCGGAGTCGTCGAGGACACGGATCTTCTCCGGGCGGATGTTGTACGTGCCCGCCGTGCCCACGATCCGCTCGGCCGCCTCCCCGTCGAGCAGGTTCGAGGTGCCGACGAAGGACGCGACGAAGGCGGTCGCGGGGCGCTCGTAGATCTCGGCCGGGGTGCCGACCTGGGCGATCCGGCCCTGGTCGAAGACGGCGATGCGGTCGCTCATCGTCAGGGCCTCCTCCTGGTCGTGCGTCACGAACACGAAGGTGATGCCCACCTCCCGCTGGATCGCCTTGAGTTCGACCTGCATCTGCTCGCGCAGCTTCAGGTCGAGGGCGCCCAGCGGCTCGTCGAGCAGCAGTACACGCGGGCGGCCGACGAGGGCGCGGGCGAGCGCGACGCGCTGGCGCTGGCCGCCGGAGAGCTGGGCGGGCCGGCGCCCCCCGTACCCCTCCAGTCGTACCTCGGCGAGTGCCTTGCGGGCGCGGGCGAGACGTTCGGCCTTCGGCACCTTGCGGACCTTCAGACCGTAGGCCACGTTCTGTTCGAGCGTCATGTGCGGGAACAGGGCGTAGTCCTGGAAGACGGTGTGCACGTCCCTCTCGAACGGGGCGAGCCCCGTGACCTCCTGTCCGGCGAGCTCGATCCTGCCCCCGGTCGGGCTCTCGAACCCGGCGATGAGCCGCAGGACCGTGGTCTTGCCGGATCCGGACGGACCGAGCATGGAGAAGAACTCCCCGTCCCGGATCTCCAGGTCGACTCCGGCCACGGCGGTCGTCTCACCGAAGGACTTCCGCACATCCTGCAGCCGGATCGCTATTCCCTCCATGCGGGAACCTTTCTGGCGCGTTCAACGTTGCGCGTAAACATATGAACTCATAGTTCAAACCTCAAGATCCCCTTAGGGTAAAGCTTGAGTCAACGTACGAGGTGGTGGCGTGAGACAGCACGAGGTGGACGGCGGGGCCCGCAGGGCCGTCTTCAGCCCGGTGGAGAACCGCGCGCGCGTGGACGCGGTCGTCCGGCGCATCGGCGACGCCATCGAACTGGGCCTCCTCGCCGACGGTGAGCAACTGCCCGGCGAGAGCGAATTGTCCGCGCAGCTCGGCGTCTCCACCGTGACCCTGCGCGAGGCCCTCATGGCCCTGCGCCAGCAGGGGCTTCTCACCACCCGCCGGGGCCGCGGCGGCGGCAGCTTCGTCACCCTCCCCGAGGACCCCGCCGACGACCGCCTCCGGATGCGCCTGTCCGGCTGGAGCACCGAGGAACTGCGCGACCTCGGCGACCACTGGGCCGCCCTGTCCGGCGCCGCCGCCCGCCTCTCCGCCCAGCGCACCGAACCCGCCGACCTGCGCCCGCTCCGCCGTACCGCCGACGAGCTGACGCACGCCGGGGAGCCGGCCACCCGCAGCCGCCTGTACGGCCGCTTCCACGTCGAACTCGCCGCCGCCGCCCAGTCCGCCCGCCTCACCCGCGAACAGGTCGCGCTGCAGAGCGAGGTCGGCGCCCTGCTCTGCCTCGTCATGGCCGCGGACGAATATCGTGAAGAAGTGTCGGACCGTCACCGCGCCGTGATCTCGGCCGTGCAAGATGGGGCCCACGAAACGGCCGGCACGCTGGCCGAGCGGTGCGTCCGGGAGTCCACGGCACGACTCGTCGCCGTACGCCTCACCCTCTGACCGCGCCGCGTCCGGTTCCCGTCCGCTGGAGGACCCCATGGCCTGGAGCACCGGGCCGGACCGCTCCGCGGCCGCGACGCTCGACACGGACACCGGGACATGGGTGGCCGCGCGGGTGGGCGGCGCGCTGGAGGCCGTGTTCGAGACCGTCGCCGCCACCCGCGCCGACACGGCGGCCCTGCTCGCCCGGGTCACCGCCGACGGCCGGCGCCCCACGAGCGCGGACCTCGCGGCCCTGCGCCCCGGACTCCACCTGCGCCTGACCCGCCAGGAACTCGTCTCCGGCGTCGGCTTCGTGGCCGCCCCCGGCCTGCTCGCGGACGTCCCCGCCTGGCTGGAGTGGTGGCAGTCGGGCGCCGACGGCGTCGTACGGCCGCTGCTGCTCGACCTCGACCCCGGGCAGTCGGCGTACTCCGACTACACGCACTGGGACTGGTTCGCGCTGCCCCGAGACACCGGGCGCCGCGCGGTGGCCGGCCCCTACGTCGACTACCTCTGCTCCGACGAGTACAGCCTCACGCTGTCCGCGCCCGTCCGCATGGACGGACGGTTCGCCGGCGTGGCCGCCGCGGACGTGTATCTGCGCCACTTCGAAGCGGCCGCGCTGCCCCTGCTGCGACGGCTGCCCCGGCCCGCCTACCTGGTCAACGCCCGCGGGCGGGTCGCCGCCTCCACCGACCCCGCCCGCCTGGCCGGTTCGCTGGTCAAGGGCCCCGACTTCGGCCGGCTCCTCGCGGAGGCCGTACCGGCCGGGCACGACGGCCTGCGCCTGGTGCCCTGCCACGGCGTCCCGCTCGTCCTGGTCCAGGACGCGGAGGGGGACGGGGGCTGAGCGGGGGAGCGGGGCTGGGCGGGGCGCGGGCTTGGTGCTGGAGGCCGGGACGCCTGTTGGTCTCCTGGTGCTGATGCCGAAGCCTTGGAGGCCTTGCGGTGACCGTAGGTAACAGCGCTGAAGGTGGCATCCGTTCACCCGGACGGGTCATTCCGGTGGCGATGTCACGCTCTGTGCGCATGGCTCGCCGTGAGGCGGTCAGACATGGGACATGCACGAACCGACTGCGGGCGGCCCGGTCCCGCCCCCGCGCATTCCGTCCGGCCCCGATGTGGTGTTCGCGGCCGACTTCTCCTCCCGGCGGCAGTGGGTCGCGGGCCGGTCGTGGGCGTACCCCGACGGCGGCCCGGAGAACCGGGACGACGACAAACTGGACCACCTCGTCGCCGACCCCGACTACAGCCGCGCGGGTGTCTTCCGCGCCACCCGCCGTCCCGACGGCCTGTGGAACACCGGACTGCTGACCACGGAGGGCAGCGACGAGGGGTTCATGCTCCGGGCGGGAGACATCCTGGAGACGCGTGTGAGGCTGCCCCGGGAGACCGGTGCCTGGCCCGCGATCTGGACCTGGCGGGACGGCGGCCAGGAGATCGACGTCTTCGAGTACCACCCCGACAACCCCGACCTGCTGGAGTTCAGCAACCATGTGCGCGGCGGCGGGCGTTACGTGCACCGCCAGGACGTGTCGCCCGGCGCCTGGATCGACCTGCGCACCGAGTTCGGCGCCGGGTCGGTCGTCTGGTGGGTGAACGGCGAGCGGGTGTACGCCGACCACCGGGGCACGGGGCGCTCCTGGCACGCCTATCTCATCGTCAACCTGTCCGTGTGCGCGGGGCGCTGGCACCCCGCGCCCGGACCGCGGATCACCACGATGTCGTACGAGGTGAGCCGGCTCGTCGTACGCCGCCCGTCGCAGGGCGGACCGCTGCCGCACGGCCGTGCCGCGACCGAGAACCGGGAGACGGCCGGCGCGGACGGAACCGGCGAGCGGTCGGCCTGACCTCGGGCCCCCGTCGTCCCGGCCGGCTCGGCCCGCCAGCCGGTCGCGGAAGGCGCGCGTCGGCGGGTCAGGCGCGCGGCTCGTCCTGGTATCGCTGGCGGGCCAGCTCGCTCACCTCGCCGACGGTGCTCCACTCGTTGCCGCCCAGCCGTGCCAGGGGGCGCAGCATGCGGATGTCCGGCCGGCCCTCCACCAGCGCCTCCTCGCTGACCACGGCGTGCACGACCCGGCCGAACACCACCGTGGAGTCCCCCAGCCGCAGCGTCGAGTGCAGGGTGCACTCCAGCGCGGCCGGGGAGCCGGCCACGCGCGGCGGCCGCACGCGCAGCGAGGGCTCGCGGGCGATGCCGACCGCGTCGAACTCGCCCTCGTGACGGGGGAAGTCGGTCGCCGTCGCGTTGATCTCGGCGAAGAGCTGCTCGGGCGCCAGGTTGACGACGAACTCCCCGGTCTCCTCCACGTTGCGCAGCGAGTCCTTCCTGCCGACCGACGTGAACTGGACGATGGGCGGATCGACGCAGGAGACGGTGAAGAAGGAGTGCGGTGCCAGGTTGGCCGTCTCCCCGTCCGCCGTGAGGGTCGAGACCCACGCGATCGGCCGGGGTACCACCACCGAGGTGAGCAACCGGTAGAAGTCGTGGGCGGGCATGTTCTCGGGATCGAAGTCGACGCGCATGCCGGTAAGTATCCAGGTCAGCACGGCACCGCCGGAGTCCGGTCCCGGCGCGCGCGGGTGAGTCCTGCAGTCGTCAGGATGCACCGCACTGGGGCGCATCCTCTGCTCGAGCGTTCCATTTCTCGGAGTTCACGATGTCGGCTCTGTTCGGCAGCCTTGACGGCCTCCACGTGTCCAGGCGCGCCAGCGGCCCGCCGCTGCTGCGGATCCAGACCCGGCCGGCCGGGTCTTTGAACTCCAGGCGAAGCTGGGCGAGGTCTGCTTCTGTCAGGCGTACCGACGGCTGTTTCCCGGCCATGGAGTCCAGCAGTTCCCGGTTCGGGATGTCGACCTGCTTGCACGGTCGTTGGAGGTCCAGGTCCCATGTCAGCCTGCTCGCCGGGAGAGTGAGCCGCATGTCCATGACGCGGGAACTTCCGTTCACCACGATCACCCCCGAGTCGGTCCGGTAGAAGTCGACGAGGTCGGCGTACGACTTCTCCCGCGATTCCTTCTCGCGCTGCTCCGTGGCGTCGGTCCGCCGCTCGTCGGCCCCGGCCCGTTGTTCGGCCCGGATCCCGAGCACCAGGCCGACCAGCGCCGCGATCACGGTGACCGCGGCGACCGTGAACCGTCCCAGATCCAGCACGGTGACGCGGTACGGACCGGAGTCGGCATCCGCGTCCGGGGCGGCCCCGGCCTCGTCGCGCCGAGGCGTCGGCGTCGGCGCCGCTCCAGCCGTTCCGGCAACGGGCGTGGACTCATTCGTCGCAGCACCGGCCGGGCCGTCAGCAGCCCCTGACGCCTGCGTCGGCACAGTGGCAGGCTCGTCGGCGGACAAGGCGCTGCCTTCGGGGTCCCGCGGGCTCCCGGTTCCTTCGGTTTGGGGCATATGGTCATGATGCCCGTACGCCCGGTCGGCAGGGTCCCGTTGGTGGAAACCCGCCTCCGTCCGCTGATCCGGCGGCGCCGGGCGCCGGGAGCGCTATCCGCGTGCGCCGCATCGAGCCCGGAAGGCCCCGGGTCCGGCCCGCCACGTCCCGGGCTGCAAGAAGCCACGGCTCCCGGGTGTACCGCTCCCGGGGGCGTCGGCACGGCATGCGCACAACGCGTCCTGCCTACCCGGCAGCCGTGGCCATGGCAGACCTGGTGGTGCGGGCGTGCCATGGGACGCCGGAGCCCAGGGCGCTCGTGGCCTCGGCATCCCGCAGAAGCCCTTCGAGAGCCACGCGGGCGCGGAAGACCCGCGAGCGGACCGTACCGACCGGACAGCCGACGAAGCCCGCCGCCTCCTCGTACGACAACCCGACCAGCTGAGTCAGCACGAAAGCCTCGCGGCGCTCGTCGGGCAGGGTTTCCAGGAGGTCGAGCAGGACGATGCCGTCGTCGAAGGCCGGCAGGCCCACGGACCGGCTGCCCTCCACCGCCGTCCGCCAGTCCGCGGCATCCGCGATCCTGGGACGGACCGCGGCACGGCGCAGACTGTCGGCGACCGCGCGGCGCGCGATCGACAGCAGCCAGGTACGGGCCGTGGCCCGGCCCTCAAAGCGGTGCAGGCTGCCGAACGCCCGCGCGAAGGTGTCCTGGGTCAGGTCGTGCGCGGCCTGGGGATCGCCGCTGAGGTGAGCCACGAAACGCAGTACGTCACCGTAGAGAACGCGGACGAACTGCTCGGCCGCGTCGGGGTCACCGCCGCGTGCGGCCAGGGCCCACGCGGTTGCCCTCGCGTCCATGGCGGCACGTTCGGCCCGTGAAGCGGGCATGGCAGAGGTCATCTCGTGATGTCCTTCTCAGGTCCTGTGGGAGGCAAGCCCGCTCCGGGGCATGACTCACCGGCACATGGGTGCGCCCGCGCACGGGAGGCAGGGGCGATACCCGGAGCCCGTCAGGAGGACAGTCCGCTCTCGGCGGCGCACCGGTGCCAGACGGCGAAGGCCGGGCACACCCGCGCGCACAGGCACAGGCACAGCAGGACAGGAGGCGACGGGGCTCCGGTGGATCAGGCTGTCTCAGCGGACAGCGGCACCCACCGGCGGTCCGCGGAAGGTGAGGGAACAGCACAGCAGCAGCCGCACCGGTGCCGATGCGTCGACAGCACGGCGCCCGCGTACAGCGGGGCGACGGAACGGCGCAGGCAGGGTCCCGAGCAGCAGGTGCAGCGGAGCCGCCAGCCAGGCCGCCGTGGCCCGCAGGAGGCGGAAGACGGCCCGCTCGCCGTGGGCCAGCCACAGCCCGCACAGGACCGCGGCCAGGAGGTGCGCGGCGACCATGCCGAGCGAGGCGCCACCGCCCCTGCCGTGCGTATACCCGAGGCCGGCCATGCCGTGAACCATGTGGCCGGCGGACAGGTGCATCCCGCCCAAGGACCCGGCGTGCATGCCCGTCCCGCTCATGGAGCCCATGTCCATCGAGCCCATCGGCCCCATGTCCGTGACGCTCGCGCCGGTCGGCCGACCCGTCCGGGACATGGTGGTGGGAACGGACGCCGACGGCTGGGACAGCGAGAAGGCCGCGTGGAGGACGGCCTGAGCAGCGGCCACGACCGCGACGATCGACGTGCGGCCACGTTCCCGCCCGGCCAGCAGCCAGCCTGCCGCGCCGGTCCCGGCCGCTCCCGCGGCCATGGCCCACCAGGGGACGGCGACTTCCGACATGGCCGCGTGGCCGAGGGCGGCGAGCAGGACGCAGACCGCGGCGAACACGCCGGCCCGCGCCGTGCGGCACCACCCTGGCACAGTCATCGTCCGCTCATCCTCGCGCCCGGGGTCCGATCGTCGACGGCGGTACGTGAGCACCTCCGCCCTCCGACCCACCGACAACGAGGTGAAGCACCTCGCAGCGGACGCCCGGGAATTCATGAGCACGGTGACGACCACTGCAGCGACACCGTACCCGGCCGCGCCACCACGGCCGGAGCCGTGACCGGGCCGGTGCGCCGGAACTCCACGGTGGAGGCCACGAGATCACCCGAACGCCACGAGCCCGCCGGCACGGGCACCAGAGCGGCGAGGGTGACGGGCGTCGGGATTGACGTGCTTCGAGGGTGTCGGCCGACGGCAGGGGCCAGCCGGCAGGCCCGGAGCGGACCCTTTCCGGCGGCACGAACTTCCCTCGATCCGCATGTAGTCGGGTACGACGGCCGGTCGGTTCCCGGCGCTGGACCGACGGCGTGGTGAGCCGTGTCGTGCGCTCCGGGCACCCCGGCGAGCCCCGGCGACGCTGCTAGCTTCGCGCACCTGGTTCGAGAGCGATGCCGGGATCACCGGCGGTTACGGAGGCGGCCGTGGCGGTGGCCGAGACACCTGGATTCCCCGACGAGACGGCCGGTGCTCCCGTCCGGCGCCGTACTCTCCTGGCGTCGGCCGCGCTGGCAGCGGCCACACCGGTCTCCGTGGCCGCGTGCGCCCCCGGCTCCGTACGCCCGCGGCCCGCCCCGCCGCAGCAAGGGTCCGTGGCCCGTCTCGTCGCCGTCCCCACGGAGAAACGCGGCGTGGACTGGCTGAGATCGGCCCTTCAGACGGCCGTGGAGATCGAGTTCTCCACCATCCCGCCGTACCTGTGCGGCTGGTGGTCCATCAGGAACCGCAAATGTGACGCCGCGAGGCTGATTCGGCGAATCGTCTCCGACGAGATGTACCACCTCGGCATCGTCTGCAATCTGCTGGTGGGGCTGGGGGGCCGCCCACGCATCAGGGAGACGGCTCCGGTCTACCCCGGTCCGCTGCCGGGAGGGGTGCATCCCGGACTCAACGTGTACCTGTCGGGCCTGACCGAAGAGCTCGTACGGGACGTGATGATGGCCATCGAGGCGCCCGCGGCCCCCCTGACCGACCGCGCGCCCGATCCCCACAGCATCGGCCACTTCTACGACGAACTGCTCAAGGCGTTCAAGACGGTGGCACCCGGCCTCTCCACGGACCGGCAGCTGCGCGAACGGATCGGCGAGGACACACTCGGACCCGTCAGGACCCTGGAGGACGTCGAGCGTGCGATCGAGATCATCAAGGACCAGGGGGAGGGCACCTCGGTCTCGCCGGCCGACGGTGTGGGAGACGGCCACCTGGCGCACTACTACGCCTTCGCCGAGATCCACCACGGCCGCCGACTGCGTCAGGAGGGCGGAACATGGCAGTTCACCGGAGCACCGGTCCCCTTCCCCGACACACGGCCCATGTCCAGGGTCCCGGCAGGCGGCTGGGACCGGCCACCCGCCGCAGCGGCGCGGCTCCTGGACGAGTTCGACAGCACGTACAGCGCGATGCTCGAAGCGCTGGACACGGCATGGGCCGACGGCGACCCCCGCAGCCTCAGGACGGCCGTACGGCAGATGCGTGGGCTGGAGAGTCCTGCCGTGGCCCTGATGGAGACGCCGGTCGCCGGCACCCCGAAGACCTACGGTCCTCAGTTCCGCCCCAGGGACTGACTCCGGCCGACCGTACCGGAGCGGCGTGAAGATCGCTGGGTATGGTGCAGGCGTTCCGGGGGCCGGTGACCCGGATGCGGCCGAACTCACGCGCCACCGCGCCTCCATCGGCGTCCGGCCTCCTGGCGCAGCCCGACCCGTATCGCTGAGGAGGCCGTCCCATGGAAGCCGTCACGCTGATCACCGGTGGCTCGACCGGAATCGGCGCCGCCACCGCCCGTGCTCTGCTCGGACAGGGTCACCGCGTGGCCGTCACCGGACGTGACGCGGACAAGCTGGCAGCCTTCGCCGCTTCGGCCGGAGCGGGCGAGCGACTGCTGACGATCGCGGGCGACACCAGCGACGCGCACGATGTCGCCTCCGCCGTGCGCCGCGTGGTGGACGCGTGGGGCCGACTGGACAACGCCGTCGCCAACGCCGGTTTCTCGCTGCCCGGCAACCTGGAGAGCCACGCCCCGGAGGACATGCGCGCCATGGTCCTCACCAACGTCCTGGGCCCGGCCCTGCTGGTGCGGGAGACCCTGCCGCACCTCAGGGAGTCCAAGGGCCGGATCGTGGTCATCGGTTCGGTCGCCGGGGTGCGCAACACACCGGGCAATCTGTACTCGGTCACCAAGTGGGCCGCGCACGCGCTGGCCGAGAACACCCGCCTGCTGGTCGGCAAGGACGGGGTCGGCGTGACCGTCGTCGCTCCTGGGGTGGTGGACACCCCGTTCTGGGACGAGCGCGGCGGCACCCCCGAGGCGGCGCCGGCGATGAGCGCCGAGCAGATCGCGGACACGATCGTCTTCGCCGTCGACCAGCCCGCGGGCGTGGACATCAACAACATCACGATGCGGCCGACCGGGCAGCTCGGCTGACGCCACGCTCTCCACGGCCTCCTGAATGAGCGCCCTTGGCCCCCGCCGCCCACCGCGCGGTGCAGGCCGGCCCAGGTGGGCGGTCCCGGGCCGTTCACCTGCGGGGTGCGGCCGTGCGCGCCCGGTGACCGGAGCGGACGGAACCGGGCGGCCGGGGTGACGTCGGGGCAGCGGGAACGGGGGAGGAGGTTTGCCGTCGCATGCCGAGGTCACCCGGAATGACGGCGCGCGGGCCTCACGGGTCCGTATCCGGCGCGGCGTCGGACCGCGGCGCCGGCCCGTTGCCGCTCCCGCCTGTGACGGCCGTGGCAACGGCGGCGAAGTCACCGGTTCGCTCGGAGGGAAGGATCGGACAGGATGAGTGAGATCCCGTACACCACCACTGATGCGGGCACGCCGGTCGAGAGTGACGAACACTCTCTCACCGTCGGCCCCGCGGGGCCGGTCCTGCTCCAGGACGCCTACCTGATCGAGCAGATGGCGCAGTTCAACCGGGAGCGGATACCCGAGCGGCAGCCGCACGCCAAGGGCAGCGGCGCCTTCGGGCATTTCGAGGTGACGAACGACGTCAGCGCCTACACGAAAGCCGCCCTCTTCCAGCCGGGCACGCGCACCGACCTGGTCGCGCGGTTCTCGACCGTCGCCGGTGAGCGGGGCAGCCCGGACACGTGGCGCGACCCTCGCGGCTTCGCGGTGAAGTTCTACACCACCGAGGGCAACTACGACATGGTCGGCAACAACACGCCCGTGTTCTTCGTGAAGGACCCGATGAAATTCCAGCACTTCATCCGGTCGCAGAAGCGCCGCGCCGACAACAACCTGCGTGATCACGACATGCAGTGGGACTTCTGGACGCTCTCGCCGGAATCCGCGCACCAGGTCACCTGGCTGATGGGCGACCGGGGCATCCCGCGCACGTGGCGCCACATGAACGGCTACACGTCGCACACGTACATGTGGATCAACGCCGAGGGTGAACGGTTCTGGGTGAAGTACCACTTCAAGACCGACCAGGGCATCGAGTTCTTCACCCAGGACGAGGCCGACCAGATGGCCGCCGTCGACACGGATTACCACATGCGTGACCTGTTCGAGCACATCAGGGACGGCGAGTTCCCGAGCTGGACTCTCTACGTCCAGGTGATGCCGTACGACGACGCGCCCTCGTACCGGTTCAATCCCTTCGATCTCACCAAGGTGTGGCCGCACGGCGACCACCCGCTCATCCCGGTGGGCCGCATGACGCTGGACCGCAACCCCACCGACAACCACGCCGAGATCGAACAGCTGGCGGTCCAGCCCAACAACCTGGTGCCGGGCATCGGCCCCAGCCCGGACCGCATGCTGCTGGCCCGGCTGTTCTCCTACGCCGACGCCCATCGCCACCGCATCGGCGCCAACTACCAGCAGCTGCCGGTCAACGCGCCCATCGTCGACGTCAACAGCTACTCGAAGGACGGGGCGATGGCCTACCGCAGGACCACGGACCCCGTGTACGCCCCGAACTCCAAGGGCGGCCCCGCCGCCGACACCGCTCGTTTCGGAACCCCGCCCGGCTGGGAGGCCGACGGCGAGATCACGCGTTCCGCGTACGTCGACCATCCCGAGGACGACGACTGGGGCCAGGCCGGGACGCTGGTGCGCGAGGTCATGGACGACGCCGCCCGGGACCGGCTCGTCGACAACGTGGCCGGACATCTCCTCAACGGCGTCTCCGGGCCCGTCCTCGAACGCGCCTTCGCGTACTGGTCGAACATCGACGAGAAGACCGGAGAGCGGATCAAGGAGAGCGTGCGGTCCAAGGCGGACGAGACCGACCCCAAGGCCGCGGACCAGGGCAACCCGGCGCGCAGCGGCATGCAGGACAAGGCCTGAAGCGGGAGCGCGGCCGCTCGGTCGCCGGAGTGACCGGAGTGACGGGTGGCCGCGGCCGGCTGTCCCGCACGGCGCCGGCCGGGAGGAGGAGACATGGCGATCCGGCATCAGCTCATCCAGCGCGCACCGACCGCACTCTGGACCGTGCTGGACGACCCGTCGCGGTTCGCCGACTGGGTCGTGGGAACGTCGGACTCCGCACCGCGCGAGGGGCGATGGCCCGAGCTCGGTTCCTCTCTCACCTACACGGTCAGGATCGGCCCCAGGAAGACCGAGGGGTTCACGGTGGTCCGCCGCTACGAGCCTCCCCGCTACCTGGAACTGGAGGCTCACGCGGGGCAGCAGAGTGCCCGTATCGCCTTCGACATCCGTCCGTGGGGCGACGGCACCCTGGTCCTCGTGGACGAGCATCCGCTCCGCGGCCTCGGCGGCACCCTGCACAACTCCCTTCTCGACGCCCTGATCCAGATCCGTCACCGCAAGATGCTCAGCAACCTCGCACGAGCGGTGGAGGAAGAGGTCACCGGTCCGCGGGCCGTGAACGCCGGCGTGATCGGTGATGCGCCCCGGCCGCCGGAGGAGGCGAGCCATGAGTGACGCGGTGGTGATCGGGGCCGGACCCAACGGGCTGGTGGCGGCCAACATCCTCGCCGACCACGGCTGGAGCGTCGAGGTGCTGGAGGCACAGGACACTCCCGGCGGGGCCGTACGCAGCGACCGCGGCCTGCACCCCGATTACGTCCACGACCTGTTCAGTTCCTTCTATCCGCTGGCCGCGGCCTCTCCGGTCATCGCCGGCCTCCGGCTCGACCGGGAGGGGCTGCGCTGGTCCCACGCGCCCCGCGTACTGGCCCACCCGCTGCCCGACGGGCGCTGCGCGGTCCTCGACCGGGACCGGGAGGTCACCGCGGACGCGCTGGAGACCTTCGCGGAGGGCGACGGACAGTCCTGGAAGGACCTGTGCGCGATCTGGGACCGGGCGGGTGACGATCTCCTCGGCGCGGTGTTCACGACCATGCCTCCGGTGAGATCCCTCGTGGCACTCGCCCTGCGGATGCGGGGCGGAGGCACCCTGAGACTGGCCCGCAGCATGCTGTTGCCCGTACGGCGCTTCGGCGAGGAGGAGTTCTCCGGCGAGGCCGGCCGCCTCCTGCTCGCGGGCACCGCCCTGCACGCCGACCTCGGCCCGGAATCCGCCGCGAGTGGAGGCTTCGGCTGGCTGATGACCATGCTCGGGCAGGAGTACGGCTTCCCCGTCCCGGTCGGCGGCGCGGGCGCGCTCACCGGCGCGCTCGTCCGCCGTCTGGAGCGCCGGAGCGGCACCGTCCGCTGCGGCGCGCGGGTGACCGAGGTCGTCGTCAGAGGCGGCACGGCCCTCGGTGTCCGCACCGCCGACGGTGACGCGATCCGGGCCCGGCGGGCCGTCCTCGCGGACGTCTCCGCCCCCGCGCTGTACGGCCGGCTGATCGCCGCGGAGCACCTGCCGCAGCGTCTGCACGCGGACATGCGGCGTTTCCAGTGGGACTTCGCCACCTTCAAAGTCGACTGGGCGCTCGACGGCCCCATCCCCTGGAAGGCCGGCGAGGCGGCGGGAGCCGGCACGGTCCATCTCGCCGACAGCGTGGACGACCTGACCCGGTTCGCCGCCCAGATCGCCATGCGGCTCGTCCCCGACCGGCCGTTCCTGCTGCTGGGACAGATGACCACCGCCGACCCCACGCGCTCACCGGCGGGCACCGAGTCCGCCTGGGCCTACACCCACCTGCCCCGGGAGATACGGGACGACGCCGGGGACGACCACCTCACCGGTGCCTGGGACCGGGCGGAACGCGAGGCCATGGCGGACCGCGTCGAGCAGCAGGTCGAGCGGTACGCTCCCGGCTTCCGCGACCGTGTGATGAACCGGCGCATCCTGGCGCCGCCCACCCTGCAGGCCACCGACGCCAACCTGGACGGGGGAGCCATCAACGGAGGCACCACCAACCTCCACCAACAGGCCTTCTTCCGCCCGGTTCCCGGCACCGGCCGCCCCGAGACACCGATCCACGGCCTCTTCCTGGCATCGTCGTCCGCGCATCCCGGCGGTGGCGTCCACGGCGCCCCCGGCGCCAACGCGGCCCGGGCGGCCCTCGGCACGCACCGCCCCCTCGCACGCACCGCCACCGCTCTCGCGCGCGTGCTCACGAGGCGGGGCTGACTTCCCGGGCCGGCTGCGGGCGATCCGCCCCCGGAGCGGGGCGGGTTGGCACCGCACCGGACGCCGCAGCCTGATCCCCCGGAGCGAGGAATGGCCCCTAGAACCGGAAGCCGGCCGGTCCGCGCACCGTGGCCGCGGCCAATTCTGCGATCCTCGCAGCGGAGATCGGCGTCCCGGGAGCGTTCTGGAACCAGGCCACCGCGTCCGGGACGCTGAGGCCGGCGGGAGGCTGTCCGGTGTAGGCGGAGGCGTACAGCGGCGTGTTGGGTTCGCTGCGCCAGCTCTCCGCCAGGGAGCCGAGGTCGACCGCGTCGAACCCCAGCAGATCCAGCAGATCGGCCACCTCCTTCTTCGCTGCCGGGTCGTCGCCCGAGACGGGGATTCCCGTACGGTCCTCGGCTCCGGCCGGGCGGGCCAGGGACTGGAGCTGCCGGGGGCCGATGTTGTGGAAGGCCTTCACCACACGGGTGCCCGGCAGATCACGCTGGACGAGCTCGCTGGAGGTCGACGCGTTGTCGTCGAGCTCCGCGATCTCCGCCCCGGGGTAGATCGCGTAGTTCATCGGGTCGATGACCGTCTTGCCGACGAGTCCGGCGATCGGCAACCGCTTGCGGGCGGTCAGCGGCACCGCGGCCAGGACGAGATCGGCTTCGGCGGCGGCGACGGCCGGGGTGGCGGCCCTGGCCCGGGGGCCGAGTTCGGCGACCAAGGCGGCCAGAGTCCGCGGGCCGCGCGAGTTGCTCAGGACGACATGGACGCCGGCGGCGACGGCGCGACGGGCCACCCCTGTGCCGACCATGCCGGTGCCGATGATGCCAAGTATCGGTGTCTTCATACGGACAGCTCACCCGATGCGGGATGCGTGAACAATCATCAGGATCACGAGTCAGCGATCACCTTTCGTGATAGATCAGAGGGGTGGAACTGAGGGCGTTGCAGTATTTCGTGACCGTGTCCGAAGAGCTGCACTTCGGCCGGGCGGCCGAACGGCTGCACATCGTGCAATCGGCGGTCAGCCAGCAGATCGTCCGGCTCGAACGGGAACTCGGCGTCCAGTTGCTCGAGCGCACGTCGCGCAGCGTCCGGCTCACCGCGGTGGGCGAGCGGGTGCTGACGGCAGCCCAGGAGACTCTGGCCGCCGCGGCCCGCGTCCGGGTGGTCGCCGGCGAGGAGGCGGCCCCGCTGCGCATCGGCGTGGCGTCCTGCGTCACCGCACGGCTCGACCGGGCCCTGGCCCGTCTGCGCGACAGCGAACGCCCCGCCGTTCCCCACCTCGTCGACCTGCCGGTGACCGCGCGTCTGGACGCCGTCCGCGACGGCAGCCTGGACCTCGCGCTGGTCCGCGGCGCGGTCACGGAGCCCGGACTTCGGGTGATGCCCAGTTGGTCCGAGCCGCTGCACGCGGTGCTGTCGACCGACCACCCGGCCGCCGGTGCGCCGTCGCTCGGTCTGCTGGACCTCGACCCCACCGGACTGCGACTGCCCGCGCGCGACACTGACCCGCCCCTGCACGACGCCCTCCTCGCCGCCCTGCCCGTCGCGCCGCCGGCACCGCCCGCCGGGGACCTGGTCAACGTACTGTTCGAGGTCAGCCGACAACCCGGGACCTGGACGCTGATGCCGGCCGAACAGTTCGCCGCACCGCGTTCCGGCAGGATGACCCAGGTGCCGCTCGACCCGCCGGTGACCGTCGCCGGACACGTCGTGACCTCCCGCGCCACACCGAAGACATGCGCGGCGTCGTACGTCGCCGCGTTCTCCGACTGACCACCCCCGCACCCTCCGACGAACGCGATGTTCCGCAGGCGGGTGGACATCCAGGACCTGCGCGGGACACGATCCGACGTGGTCGTCGTGGTCGACCGCCGCCGATGCCGCCCCGCCGTACGGTGGCGCCGGGGAACACTCGCTCGGTGATCATGTGCCGGGTAAGTCCTGGTCGGAGAAGCGCGGCCGAGGGCCGGGTGCCGTCATCGGGGCGACTCGGTGACCCGTCGGGAGCGCAGGGCCGAACGGCGGACCTTGCCGGCCTCGTCGCGCAGCGACTCGTGGACCAGCTCGATCGACTTCGGCAGCTTGTGCCGGGACAGCCGGCCGTCGAGGAAGGACCGGATGCCGTCCGCGGTGACCTCGGCCTCTTCCGGCGTATGGACGATCGCGTGCAGCCGGTTACCGGTGTCGGCGTCGGGAAGGCCGATCACGACCGCGGTCAGCACCTGCTCGTGCTCGACCAGCGCGGCCTCGATCTCCGCCGGGTACACGTTGACACCGCCCACCGTGATCATGTCCGAGCGGCGGTCGTGCAGATACAGGTAGCCGTCGGCGTCGAAACGGCCCATGTCCCCGAGAGAGGACCAGCCGTCGCGCGTCGTGGGTTCGGCACCGATGTAGTGGTAGGTGGCGTCGGTCCCCGGGGTCACCCGCATGTAGATCTCGCCGGAGACGTCCGGCCGGGTGATCTCGGCACCATCGGCGTCGAGCAGCTTCATCTCCCCCCACGTGACCTGCCCCACGGAGCCGGCGTGGGCGAGCCATTCGTCCCCGCGGAGCGTGCAGCCCGCCTCGGCCTCCGTGCCCGCGTACAGTTCCCAGATCCGCTCGGGGCCCAGCCACTCGATCCACTTCCGCTTCAGCCAGGCCGGGCACGGTTCGGCGCAGTGCCAGGCCGAGCGCAGGGACGCGAGCGAGTACCGGCCGCGGACCTCGTCCGGGAGAGCCGTGATCCTGCGCATCATCGTGGGGACCAGATACAGCCAGGTCGCGTCGTGCTCGTCGGCCGCGGCCAGCGTCCCCTCGGCGTCGAACCTGGTCAGCAGGGTCACCGTACCGCCGAGGAAGAGGGTCGAAAGCGCGGTGACGAACGGGGCGTTGTGGTGCAGCGGTGCGGTGACCAGCGCCTGCTCCCGCGCCGCGATGCCCCACATCTCCTGATCGAAGCCGGAGGTCACCGCGGGCCGGCCGGACAGGATGATCTTCGGGCGGCCGGTGGATCCTCCGGAGGTCGGGGCCTTCCACCACGTCGCGATCCTCGGCTCCAGGTCGCCGTCGGGCTGCCCGTGTCCCAGGTCCTCGACGGTCGTCACCACCCCTGGGCGGCCGACGAGCGGGCCGCCGCCCGGTTCGGTCACCACCACGGCGGGGGAGCCGAGTCCGAGGATCTCGTCGAGTTCGACGTGCGTCATCCGCGGCGAGAGGACCTGTGGGGTCGTCCCCGCCTTGTAGCACGCGAACACGGCCAGGATCAGGTCCGTCGAGTTGGGCAGCAGCAGGGTCACCAAACGGCCGGTGGTCGCGCCGGCCGCCATCAGGCCCCGCGCGATCCGGTTGCTTGCGCGGTGGAGTTCCGTCCACGTCAGCGACCGGGTTCCTGCGCGGACCGCAACGGTGTCTCCGGTCTCGGCGGCGTACGCCCCGGGAATCTCGGACAGCGGGAATCCGTCCTCGGGCAGGAAAGTCACAGCAGCACCTCCGGGTCTTGCTCGATGGGGGAGTGGCGGGAGCGAGGGTGTGGGACAGCCGCGTGTCGTGAGCGAGACTAGAGCGGCGGGAACGCTCCATGAGAGGGAAAGTGATCACACTTTCCGCCGGACAGGGTGGATGAAGCTGCCACCCCGCCCGTTCCCCGACACGGGCTTCCGTGCCGTGCGGCGGAGGCCACCGGCTGATCGCGCCGGCGGCGCCTCGGTGCT
Organism: Streptomyces sp. NPDC090108; assembly: GCF_044747185.1. Lineage (NCBI taxonomy): Bacteria > Bacillati > Actinomycetota > Actinomycetes > Kitasatosporales > Streptomycetaceae > Streptomyces > Streptomyces sp. NPDC090108. Next base: position 198,102 of record NZ_JBIVDQ010000003.1, on the reverse strand, counting down.
CCGGTGCCGCGATTGCTCAGTGTGCCGAGGACGGACCGGGCTGCGGGGTGTTCGACGAGGGGAGGCCGTAGCCCTTCACGCCGTCCATGATCGCGCCACCCAGGGTCGCGTGGCTCAGGTCCGCGCCGGTGAGGTCCGCGTCGGTGAGGTCCGCGAGACTCAGATCCGTCTCGGCGAAGGAGCCGCCTCGCCGCTGCGTCTCGGCCAGGGTCGTCTTCCGGCGCGGACCCATGAGGGTGCCGCGCATGTTCGCGCCGTACAGGTCCGCTGCGCCCAGGTTCGTACCGGTCAGGAAAGCGCCGTGCAGGTCCGCGCCGCGCAGGTTCGCGTTCGTCAGGTTCGTGCCGTCCAGGTCCGCACCGTCCAGGTGGGCGGCGGGCAGCACCGCGCCGTGCAGGTCCGCGTGATGCAGGTCGACGGGGGTGTTCCTGGCGAGAGGGGCGGCCAGAATGGTCAGGGCGGCCTGGACGTCGTTGGCCGGCCGGCCCACCCCCACGGTGCCCGTCCGTGCCTCGGGTGAGTGACTGCGGACGTAGGCGGCCAGGACCTGGACGACGGTGGGCGCGTCGCGGGGTGAGTCCTGGGCGATGCGCTGAAGCGCGTACATGCCGCCGATCCGCACTTCCTCCGCGGAGTCGCCCAGGTTCGTCACCGCGGCCGTGTACCGGTCGGTCACCTGCCCGTCCCGGGCCAACTGCTGCTCGGTGCCGGCCTGCTGGATCGTCATCCAGGTGAACCAGGCGGCGGTCAGGGTCGCGACGCTCACCAGGAGGGACATCGAGCGTTCCGTCCGCGTCCACCAAGGGCTGCCGTTCGCCGTTGCCCCGGGACCCGGCGGCCCACTGCCGACGGGCGGCGCAGCGGTCGGGCCGGCAGCGGTGTCCGTCGTCGGCGTCGCGGGGGCCGCGGGCGACCGCGACCCGGCACCGGGGTCGGCCGCGGCCGACCCCGCGGGGGCTACGGCGGCGTGCGGCAGGGGTGCTGCCCCGGCCGGCTGCCGGCGGCGCCGTCGCTCGGCGATCCGGTGCAACCGCGTGAGGCCTGCACCCGTACGAGGGCTGGGCGTGGTCATGACGTAATTTCAGCAAGTCCCGCCCCCGCACCGGGCCGTAGCCGCCGATACGTGACGATCCCGAGACCGCGATCGTTCCTAGGGGGCGTCTCTTCGATCGTCGCGGACCCACGAAGATCGGGGAGACGCCCCCTAGGGTCTCCGCCCGGCCCGGCGTTCGTGCGAGGTCAGCCGGCCTTCCAGCCGGGGACCGTGGGCAGCACCTGTTCCGCGACGCGCAGCAGCGCCGCGTCGTCGGGGGTGCCGTCGTCCTGGCGCCAGAGGGCGAGTTCGAACGATCCGCCCCCGTCCTCCGGGTCCAGGGCGACCATCAGATGCCGCGCGATGCCGCCCGTACCGCTCTCGGTCCTGCCGCCGTCCAGACGGAAACGGATCGCGATCGTGTGGTCCGAGTACAGCACCGCCGGATGACCCAGCAGCGTGCGCTTCTCGGCGCCCGTACCCATCAGGCTCGCCGTCTCGGAGACGGGGTAACGGTCGTCCGACGCCGTGAGCTGCACGGAGTAGGTCTTGGTGTCGACCTCGGCCGAGGGCATGGCCACCTTGGAACCGTCGGCGCCCGAGAAGGAGCTCTCCGAGCCGTACGCCGTCCGCGCCTCCTCCTGCGGCGCGCCGAGGAGCACCGGCAGATCCGTCCGGTTCAGCGCGGTGCACAGGCGGTGCGCGGAGACCCGCCGGGACACCTGCCGGTCGTCGTCGTGCGAGCACGCCGCCGGCCCCTTCGCCGACGTGGTGTTCCCCTGCACGTTGCCCAGCGCCCACAGGCCCCCGAAGGCACCCCCGACGGCCAGCACCGCCGCGACCGCCTGGACCCCCGCGTTGTGCCCCTTCTCGGCTACCGAAACGTCGGTCATGCCCCCCACCTCCACCGTTCCCCCGGTCATGCCAGGCGGAGCCTATACGCCGGTCTTTCCGCCGCGCACCCGGGAATTCCCCAGGTGTTCCCCGTGGCCGCGCACGGTCCGGGTCAGTCGACGGGCCAGGTGTGCACGGGAGCGTTGAGGTGCATGTAGTCCATGTAGAGCGCCGTCATCCGACGCAGGGCCTCGTGGCGGCCCGCCCGGGTGGACGACTCGATGCGGTGGAACATCTCCTTCTGCCACACCGCCCCGTTGCGGGCGGCGACACACCGCTGCTCGATGATGCCGAGCAGCGGCTCGCGCCACGCCTCGTCCATGCCGGAGCGCTCGAGACCCCGGTGCGCCAGCGGCAGCAGCCGTCTGAGGACCAGTTCGGGCACCGGCACCTCGCCCGTGCCCGGCCAGTACAGGCGGGCGTCGATGCCGTGCCGGGCCGCAGTGTGGAGGTTCTCCTCGGCCGCGGCGAACGACATCCGCGACCACACCGGCCGGTCCTCCTCCACCAGGGCGCGGGTGAGGCCGTAGTAGAAGGCCCCGTTGGCGAGGACGTCCGCGACGGTCGGGCCCGCGGGCAGCACCCGGTTCTCCACGCGCACGTGCGGACGGTCGTGGACGACCGCGTAGACCGGGCGGTTCCAGCGGTAGATCGTGCCGTTGTGCAGGGTGAGTTCGGACAGCTCGGGGACGTCACCGCGGTCCAGTGTCTGCGCCGGGTCCTGGTCGTCGCACAGCGGCAGCAGGGCCGGGAAGTAGCGCAGGTTCTCCTCGAACAGATCGAAGACGCTGTTGATCCAGCGTTCGCCGAACCACACCCGGGGCCGCACCCCCTGGACCTTGATCTCCTCGGGGCGCGTGTCGGTCGCCTGCTCGAACAGCGGGATCCTGGTCTCGTGCCACAGCTCCTTGCCGAACAGGAACGGCGAGTTGGCCGCCAGCGCCACCTGCACTCCCGCGATGGCCTGGGCCGCGTTCCAGTACGGGGCGAAGTTCTCGGGGGACACCTGGAGATGGAACTGGGTGCTCGTGCACGCGGCTTCCGGGGTGATGGTGTCCGCGTACGTCCGCAACCGGTCGACGCCGTCGATCTCGATGCGCAGGTCCTCACCCCGGGCCGCGAAGACCTGGTCGTTGAGGAGGTGGTAGCGCGGGTTCTCCGAGAGCGACTCCTCCCCGATGTCGTCCTGGCGCAGCGTGGGCAGGATGCCGGTCATCATGAGGTGCGCGCCGACCGAACGGGCGCGCTCGTCGGCGTGGTTGAGCGCCGCCCGGATCTCCGACTCCCAGGCGTCCGGGCCGCCCGCGGTCAGCCGGCGGGGCGGGACGTTGATCTCCAGGTTGAACCGGCCGAGTTCGGTGGACCAGGCCGGGTCCGCGATCGCCTCCAGCACGTCGGCGTTCCGCATCACCGGCTCCGCGTCGGAGTCCACCAGGTTCAGCTCGATCTCCAGCCCCACCTGCGGCCGTTCGGACTCGAACCGTGACTCGCGCAGCATCTGCGCGAACGCGTCGAGGCACTCCTGCATCTTGATCCGGTACCGGCGGCGGTCCTCGCGGGTGAAGACGAGCGCCGGGACGTCACGCCCCATCGGCCCTCCTGGATTCCGCTTCTCGGACGGACAGCTCTGACCCCAGCGTCACCTCCGCCCCCAGCGTCGCATCACCGGCCGGGGCCCACCACGCGGACGGGCGCCCGCGCCCCGGCGCGCCCCGTCCCGGCGGCCGCACGTGCCCCGGCCGCACCCGTCCCGGCGGCCGCACCCGTCCCGGGACCGCACGGCCGGACGCGCAGGGTGACCGCCCGGACGTCGTCGCCGTCGCCGCTGCCCGCACCGCGGCCCCCTGCGGAGGCGTCTCGGCGCCCCTCCGCCAGGGGGCGTCACCCCGATCTTCGCGTTCCCGCGCCCGCCCGCCGCCGCTCACGCCCCGCCCCGTGCATCCCCGGGCCCCGCCCCGTGCATCCCCGGGCCCCGCCCCGTGCACCCCCGGGCCCCTCCCCGTGCACCCCCGTCCGCCCGCCCCGTGCGCGCCGGGCGGACAAGCGGGACCATGGTGCTGTCGAGGAAGGAACCGATGGAATCTGCGCGGAAGGGCTTCGACGCGTCGACCGACGCGGTGGCGGTGATCACGGCACGGGGCGTGGTGACCGGCTGGACCCGGGGCGCCGAGGAGCTGCTGGGCCTCCCCGCCCAGGACGTCGTCGGCCGTACCGCCGCCCGCCTGCTGGACGCGGCCGAGGACCCGGTACGGGCCGCCCGCATCGCCGACCGGTGCCGCGCCGGAGCCGGCTGGAGCGGCCTCGCCGCCCTGCGCGACGGCGACGGCCGCCGCACGGACGTCGACCTGCGCGTCTCCGCGGTCTTCTCCATGGCCGAGGAGGAGTGCTTCCTCGTCTCGGCGCGCTCCCTCTGCTCGCAGTGGGAGGTGGACGACTCCGTCCTGGAGGGATTCCTGGCCTGCGCGCCCGTCGGCATGGCCGTCATGGACCCCGAACTGCGCTACGTCTGGGTGAACGAGACCCTGGAGCGCTTCGGCGGTGTCCCCCGCGAGCAGCGCCTCGGCCGGCGCCTGAGCGAACTGCTGCCCGGCATGCAGGCCGACGCCCTGGAAGGGCGGATGCGCAAGGTGCTGGCCACCAGGGAGCCGGTGATGGACTACGAGTACGTCGGCTGGAGCTGGGCCGATCCGCACCGCGAGCGCGCGTACTCGACCTCGTTCTTCCCGCTGACGGACGCGGCCGACGCCGTCTCCGGGGTCTGCTACATGGTCTCCGACGTCACCGAACGCTGGAACGCGCGCCGCCTGCTGTCCCTGGTGAACGAGGCCGGCACCAGCATCGGCACGACCCTCGACGTGCTGCGCACGGCCCAGGAACTCGCCGATTTCGCCGTACCCCGCTTCGCCGACCACGTCGTCGTGGACCTGCTGGAGCGCGTGCTCAGCAGCGAGGGCCAGGGGGCGTGGCTGACCGACGCGGGGCCCGCCCGCGCGGGTACGGTCATGCGGCGGGCCGGCATGCGCTCGGTGAGCGGTGAGGGCTCCGGCGCGTTCGTCGGGGTCGGCGAGATGGCGGGCTTCGTCCCCGCGCCCCACGCCGGTGACCTGCTCGACCACGGGGATCCCGTCCTCATCCCGGTCCTCGATCCGCCCGACGGCCAGGACCCGGCCGAGCAGCCCCTGCGGATCGCCCGCATCCGCGAGTACGGCCTGCACTCCCTGATCGCGGTGCCGATGCGCGCCCGCGACACCGCGCTCGGGCTGACCACGTTCTTCCGCTCGCTCAACCCGGTGTCCTTCGGACCCGACGACGTGCTCCTGGCCCGCGAACTGGTGGCCCGGGCGGCGATCTGCGTCGACAACGCCCGCCGCTACACCCGGGAGCACACCGCCGCGGTCACCCTGCAGCGCAGCCTCCTGCCGCAGGCCCTGACGGGCGGCACCGCCCTGGAGGTGGCCTCCTCCTACCGGCCGGCCGACCCGACCGACGGGGTGGGCGGCGACTGGTTCGACGTGATCCCTCTGTCCGGGGCCCGCGTGGGCCTCGTCGTCGGCGACGTCGTGGGCCACGGCATCGGCGCGGCCGCCGGCATGGGCCGGCTGCGCACCGCGGTCCAGACGCTCGCCGACATGGAGATGCCCCCCGACGAACTCCTCGCCCACCTCGACGACCTCGTGCTGCGGCTGAGCGACGAATCCGCGGACCCCGCCACGGCCCACCGCGACACGCCCACCTTCACCGGCGCGACCTGCCTGTACGCCGTGTACGACCCCGTCACCGGCCGGTGCGCCATGGCCCGGGCCGGTCACCCGCCACCCGTGGTCGTGACCCCCGACGGCCACGCCTCCTTCCCCGAGATCCCCGCCGGCCCCCCTCTCGGCCTCGGCGGTATGGGGTTCGAGTCCACCGAGATCGAACTGGCGGAGAACAGCCTTCTCGGCCTCTACACCGACGGTCTCGTGGAGGGCCCGGAGCACGACATGGAGCACGGCATGGCCCGCCTCGGCGAGGTGCTCGGCGACACCGGCACCGACCTCGTCACTCTGTGCGGCTCCGCCGTACGGCAGCTCGTGCCCGTCCCGCAGCCCGACGACATCGCGCTCCTGCTGGCCCGCACCCACCTCCTTGCGCCCGCCCGCATCGCGACCTGGGACGTGCCCCCCGAACCGGCCGCCGTCGGGCGCATACGCGCCGAGGCGACCCGGCAGGTCGAGGACTGGGGGCTCGGGGCGCTGGCCATGACGACGGAGCTCGTCGTGAGCGAACTGGTCACCAACGCCATCCGCTACGCCACGCCCCCCATCCGGCTGCGGCTCCTCAGCGACGCCCGTCTGACCTGCGAGATCTCCGACCACAGCAGCACCGCCCCGCGGCTGCGGCACGCCCGCAGCACCGACGAGGGCGGGCGTGGCCTCTTCCTCGTCGCCCAGCTCGCCCACCGGTGGGGCGCCCGGTACACGGCCGACGGGAAGATCATCTGGGCGGAGCAGGAACTGGCCTGACGCGTGCCGTGGCCGCCGTCACCTTGCGTCCCCCGTCCCTCATTCCCCGTCCGTCGTGCCCCGTTCGTCCTTCCTCGCCCGTCCTTCCTCGTCATGGTCGTGGCCGTGGCCCGGCACCCAGTGGTGCTCGCAGAACCAGCGGCCGAACAGCGCGCCGCCGTACACGACGAATCCGACGCCGATCAGCCACGACTCCACGACCAGCACGGTGCCGACGGCGCCGTAGCTGAGCGCGTTGGTGACGATCAGCGGGGCGAAGACGAGCTCGGAGAAGGCGCGCAGACCGGCCAGGCCCACGATCGTGGCGAGGGCTCCCGGCAGCAGATCGCGCCAGCGGACCTGGCCGCCGAGCAGGAAGCGCGGACCCCACCAGAAGAACAGCACCGTGCTGACCGTCGTCACCACGATCCGCTGGATCCCGAACATCGTCGTCTTGGTCTGCACCTCCTGGTACAGGTAGGCCATCAGCACCACCAGCCAGGTCGCCTGCCGCCACACCCGGTGCCAGGGCCCCGCCGTCAGGTTCCAGATCCGTTCGAAACCGTTCTGCACACTGCTGCCGAAGGAGATGCCGAACAGGGCGAGCAGGACCACACTCCATGCGCTGATGGTGCCGATGACCTCGTGCGGAGGGCTGAAGATGTCGGTGAGGATCTGCGCGGACTTCCCCGACAGCCCCATGCCGTCCGCCAGCCACGACGAGAAGCCGCCCCGCACCAGGGGATCGGCGGCGGCGACCACGATCAGCAGCGGGGCGAGCGTGACCAGCGCCAGCGTGGCGAACCCCATGGCCCGGTGCAGCAGCTCCAGCTCCTTGCCCCACCGGAGCAGGGTGGGCAGAGCGATCCACTCCCAAACGCGGTGGAGGCCGCGCCGCCACTGCTTCACGGGCCGTTCCTCCCCTGTTCGCCGCACGAGGACCGGAAGGGTCTGCTGTCTCTCTTCCGATCATCGGTCCATCGGGCCGCACGCGCCCGGCCGGACGGCGGTCCGGGTGGCGGACCGCCCTCCGAGGGGCGCGCAGCGGTGGGCGACGGGGCGTGGGTGGTAGGCCGTGGGTGCGGGCGCCGTGCGGCGGGCGCGGGTGGCTGCGTCCGCCGCCCGTTCCGTCAGGGGGCACGCCCTCCGCTCAGGGAGTCACGCCGGACGGCTGCTCCTGGACCGGCTCGCCCCGCCACGCGCCGTCGCGCTGGGCCCAGCGGACCGCGGGTGCCACCGCGAGACCGGCCGCGGCGAACACCGCGCCGAGCACCGCCCACCCGAGGGTGCCGTGCGCGATCGCGGTGACCGTGACCAGCGTGGGCCCCGCCATCATCCCCGCCGACATGCCGGTGCTGAACACGCCCTGGTAGACGCCGTGCGCGCGGGCGTCGGCCAGCTCGTAGCCGAGGGTCCAGCCGCCCGCCGCCGACAGCACCTCCGCGAAGACCTGCACCACGGCACCGGCGGTCAGCGACAGCACCGCCCACAGCGGGGACAGCCCGGCGGACAGGGCGTACACCGCGCAGGCCGCCGCGAGCAGCAGCCCCGACCAGCCCATCGCCCGCACCGCGGTGGCCACTTGGGAGGAACGGCGGGCGGCACGGACCTGGAGGAGCGCCACCAGCACGCAGTTGACGACCATCAGCAGCGCGGCCGTCCAGCGCGGCGCCTCGGTCCGCTCCACGATCCACAGCGGCAGCCCGACCTCGGACAGCGTGTACTGCACCACCAGCACGGTGTTGAGCCCGGTCACGGCGAGGAACGGCAGGTCGCGCACCGCACGCCAGCGGTCGGCCTCCGGGGCGCCGGCCGCCGGTGCCGCGCGCTCCCGTACATGCGGAGCCAGCGGCAGCCTGGGCAGCAGCACCGCCGGACCCGCGAAGGACAGGGCGTTCAGCAGGATGACGGCCATGTAGGCGTCACGCGTGTCCAGTTGCAGGGCGATCGCGCCGAGCGCCCCGCCCAGTCCCATCCCCACGTTCGTCACCATGCGCAGATACGCCCGCGCCTCCACCCGCGTCGCCGCCGGCAGCACCTCCGCGTACACCGCGCCCTGGACCGCGCGGCTCGCGGCCATCAGCCCCGTCGCGCAGACGGCCGTGATGAGGAACCCGGCGTAGGAGTGCACCAGCGTGTACGCGGCCGTGGCCAGACCCGTGCCGCCCCACAGCAGCGCGCCGGTGCGGCGGGCGCCCCAGCGGTCGGCGGCGCGGCCCGCCGGTACCCCGGCGACCACCCCCACCAGCCCGGCGAGGGTCATCCCGAGCCCCACCGCGGTCGCGTCGAGGCCGATGATGCGGGTGAAGTAGAGGATGCCGAGGGGTAAGTACAGCCCGTTGCCCAGGGAGTTGGCGGCGGTCAGCACGGTGGCGACGCGCAGCACGGGGTCGGCGGGCAGCAGACCTCCCGCGCGGGTGGCACGCTCTTCCCGCGGGCCGGAGGTCCGTGAGGCTGGTGTCGTGGTCATGCCGACAGTCAACCTGTTGTCACCCGTCGGCCGACATCGATTTTGGGGGCGGTGACGCCCGGCGCCGGGCTCCTCCGCTCCCCGTGCCCTCGGGCCGTCAGCTTCCCTGGAAGTCCTTGCAGGCACGGTCCTTGAACCGCGACAGAGGGACGGTGACCGCGACCTCGCGGCCGTCGTCGGTCTCCGTGTCGTACCGGACCTTTCCCGGGGTGAGCCGCTTCACGTCGGCCTGGGTGAAGGCGGCATCGGCCGAGGACCACGCGTTGTCCTTGGTCCAGCCGTAGAGGGCGTACTCGGTACGGGCCTTGAGCGGCGCGAGAGGCTTGTCCGTGGTCCAGCCGGGCGACGGGGTGTCCAGGGTCCACGTGGTGACGCCCGAGGTGACGGGACGGACGGCGGTCCAGGTGCCCACGGTGGGTGAGTGGTCGGCGTCGGGGCCGTCCACGTAGACGGTCGCACCGTCGATCCGGTGCCCGCAGACCGCGATCACACCGAGCAGATGGCCGTCCTCGGTGACGGAGATGCCGCTCACGGCACCGACCGGAACCGTGCACCCGGAGGCCGAGACCAGGGCCGCGGCCGTTACGACGGTGCCGGTCAGGCCTCGTACTCCCCGCCAGGACACACCCGTACGCATGAAGCCCCCCAGCCCCGCGGGGCCGCCCCGCGGGCCCCGGTTCCGCGACATTAGCCCTGACCAGGGGGTGGCGTGCGGGGCGTCGGCCGACCCGTTGCGTACCCGTTGCCGCGCCGTGGCCGGGGGCGCCGACGAGTGCCGACGGGCGGGGTCGGCGGGCGTCGATGAGTGGGCCGGCGGGTGGCGCAGACGGTCCTTGCTCGGGCGGGGGAGACGGGGCCGGCGGGTGGCGCCGACGGGGCTGCCCCTAAGGGGGAGGCCGGGCCGGTGGGGGAGGGCCGGGCCGTGCGGCGGAACCGGGCGGCCGCGGACAAACTCGGCCGGACGGATGCGCCTGCGCGTGCCGCGCCTGTCGTACCGTCACACTGACCGGAGTGCCGCATAAGCCCGCAGAGTGCCGCACATCGGACGCATGAAGGGAAGCCGCTCACCCATGCACATCGATCTGACAGGACGCACCGCCCTCGTCACCGGCTCGACCCAGGGGATCGGAGCGGCCATCGCCGCCGGACTCGCCCGCTCCGGCGCCCGGGTCGGCGTCAACGGGCGCGACGAAGCACGGGTCGACGAGAGCATCCGGCGGCTGACGGCGGAGGTGCCGGGAGCCGATCTCGTCCCCGTGGCCGCGGACGTGGCGAGCGAGGACGGCGCACGACGCGTCCTGGACGTGCTCCCGCAGGTGGACATCCTCATCAACAACCTCGGCATCTTCGGCTCCGCGGACCCGCTGGACATCTCCGACGCCGAATGGCGGCGCTACTTCGAGGTCAACGTGCTGTCCGCCGTGCGCATGACCCGGATGTACCTGCCGGGCATGATGGAGCGGGGCTGGGGGCGGGTGCAGTACATCGCCAGCGAGTCGGCGATCGTCATCCCGGAGGAGATGATCCAGTACGGCATGTCCAAGACCGCGATGCTCGCACTGGACCGCGGCTTCGCCAAGAAGGCGGCCGGCACCGGCGTCACCGTGAACAGCGTCATCGTCGGCCCCACCCACACCGAGGGCGTGGAGGACTTCGTCTACGAACTCGTCGACCGGGACCTGCCCTGGGACGAGGCCGAACGCGTCTTCATGCGCGAGCACCGTCCGCAGTCCCTGCTGCGACGGCTCATCGAGCCGGCCGAGGTGGCCCACATGGTGGTCTACCTCAGCTCCGAGCAGGCGTCCGCCACCACCGGGGGAGCCCTGCGCGTCGACGGCGGCTGCGTCGACGCGATCCTGCCCTGACCGTTCGCGGTACGGCATACACCCGGCCGGCCCAGTCGGACCCCGGTCCCGCTGGTACCCGGCGTCGCGGCTCATAGCGTTACCGGTGAGACGTCGGCGGCGACGGGCGCCACAGGCCGAGAAGAGGGAGCGCCAGTGATCGAGGCAGAGCAGCTGACCAAACGGTACGGCGAGAAGACGGCCGTCGACGGGCTGGACTTCGTCGTGCGACCCGGCACGGTGACCGGCTTCCTCGGCCCGAACGGCGCCGGCAAGTCCACCACCATGCGCATGATCATCGGACTCGACGCGCCGACCCGCGGGTCCGTGACGGTCGACGGCCGGCGCTACGCCCGCCACCGGGCCCCTCTCCAGGAGGTCGGGGCCCTGCTGGAGGCCAGGTCGGTCCATCCGGGCCGGTCGGCCCGCCAGCACCTCAGAGCCCTCGCCCTCACCCACGGCATCCCCCGCCGCCGCGTCGACGAGGTCGTCGAACTCGCCGGACTGGGCAGCGTGGCGGGGAAGCGGGCCGGGTCCTTCTCCCTCGGCATGGGACAGCGGCTCGGCATCGCGGCCGCCCTGCTCGGCGACCCCCGGACGGTGATGCTCGACGAGCCCGTCAACGGACTCGACCCCGAGGGCGTGCTCTGGGTCCGCGAACTGCTCACCTCGCTCGCGGCCGAGGGGCGCACGGTGTTCGTCTCCTCGCACCTGATGAGCGAGGTCGCGCTCGTCGCCGACCACCTGATCGTCGTCGGGCGGGGCCGGCTGCTGGCCGACACGACCGTGCGCGACCTCGTCCGTGCCGCGGGCGGCGGCACGGTCAAGGTGGCGACCCGGGACCCGGCACGCCTGAGCGAGGTGCTGGCCGGCCCCGGCGTGACCGTCACCGGCCGTGCCGGCTCCGAGGAACTCCAGGTGACCGGCGTGACCGCCCGCGAGGTCGGCCTGCGGGCCGCCGAGCACGGCATCCCGCTCTTCGAACTCGGCTCCCGCGCGGTGTCCCTGGAAGAGGCGTTCATGGAACTGACCAGAGACTCCGTGGAGTACCACGGTTCCACGGGCGCGCGCGGGACCGCGCAGGACTTGGAGACCGTGCGGGCCCGCGCGGCCACGGCCGCCCCTGAGGCCGCCGCAGGCATCGGGACCGCGCAGGACGCCGAGAGCACGGGGGACGCCGAGAGCACGGGGGACGCCGAGACCGCGGGGGACATCGAGACCACGTCGGCCCGCGGGACCGCGGGAGGCGTCGAGACCCTGGGGAGGACCGTATGACCACCCTCGCCACGACCCCGCGGCCCCCGCAGCCCGCGGGGACCGCTCCCGCCCGGCCCGCCTACCGGGTCACCGGACGGCGCGTACTGGCCTCCGAGTGGGCCAAACTGTGGTCCCTGCGCTCCACCTGGATCACCCTCGGCCTGGGCCTGCTGTTCCTCGTCGCGTTCGGGACCGTCGCCGCCGCCCGGTACCGGTCGGGCTACGGATCGGGCCGTCTCCAGGGGGACTTCGCCCGCGCCACCGGCCTGAGCCTGTCCCTCTTCGGCACCAGCATCGCCCAACTCGCCTTCGGGGTACTGGGCGTCCTGGTCATGGCGGGGGAGTACTCCACCGGCCTGATCCGCTCCACCCTCGCTGCGGTGCCGCGACGCCTGCCCGTGCTGTGGTCGAAGGCGGCGGCGTTCGGCGCCGTCGTGCTGGTGCTCGGCGTCGTCGGCGCGTTCGCCGCGTTCCTGATCGGCGTCAGGATCCTCGCGGGCACCCCCGCGGCGACGACCCTGACCCACCCGGGTGTCGTGCGCGGCCTGTTCGGCGCCGGTCTCTACCTGGCCCTGGTCGGCGTCATCGGTACGGCGCTGGGCGCGCTGCTGCGGTCCGTGGCCGGCGGGATCTCCCTGCTGGTCGCCGCCCTGATGCTGGTTCCGGGCCTGGCCGCGCTGCTGCCGGCCTCCTGGCAGGACGACTTCGACCCCTACCTGCCGAGCCACGCCGGACAGGCCATGTTCGCCCTGACCCACGACTCGGCCACTCTGTCACCCGGCGCGGGACTGCTCGTCCTCCTCGGCTGGACGGCACTGGCCCTCGCCGGCGCGGCGTACCGGCTGGTGCGCGACGACGCGTGAGTGTACGCGGGGCGGCTCCGGCCCGGCGGCCTCGGCCGAGCCCGGCCCGTCAGGCTCCTGACAGGGCGGCCGGGCGGCCGGGCGGCCGGGCGGCCGGGCCCGGGGTTGGGGTTGGGGCGCGGGGCCGGGGTCGAGGCCGCCACGATGTCGTGCCGCACCCTCGCGCGCCACGACGGCGCGCCGCGCCCCCGCGCGCCACGATGCCGTGCCGCACGCCTCACTCCACGGCGGGATCCTCCTGCGCGCGCATGACCGCGGCCTTGACCGCGCGCTCCAGGATGTCCCGGCTCTCGCCCGTCGCCGCCGCGCGTGCGGTGATGGCCACCTGGACGGTCTCGTACGCCGCGCACCACCGCTGCTTCTGCGCGTCGTACTCGGCGCCGGTGAGGCCGGCCAGCTTGGCGCGCTCGATCTCGGCGGATCGTTCCAACGCGATCAGGTTGTCCGGAATGTCTGCCACGAATGGATCGTAAGCTCGCGCCGGGAGGCCCGCGAAGCGGTGGCGTACCGCGCGCCGGGGAAGGGCCGCCGGTCCCGGCGCGGAGGCCGACGAATTGCCGAGCGTCACACCCCGTGTTTCGTTGGGAGCTGAGCGTTCCCGCCCTGGGGGCGCTGTCACCCGGCTGGAGGAATCGTGGCAGCAGCGGAGAAGTTCGTCCAGATCATCGCCTTCGAGACCGACCGGATCGAGGAGATGGGCAGGCTGGCGGTCGACACGGAGAAGCGCTTCGCGGGCATGGAGAACGGGCCCTCGTACCAGGTGGTCCTCAAGGACAGGAACCAGCCCGACCGCTACTACGAGGTGCTGGAGTTCGCCTCCGTCGACGAGGCGATGCGCAGCCGCGAGAACCCCGAGGCGCGTGCGTTCGCCGAGTCCATGGCGGCGCTGTGCAAGCAGCCCCCGTCCTTCATCGAGTGCGACATCGTGGAGGCGTCCCGGCCGAAGTAGTCCGCGTCGCCGTCACCACCGCCGGGGCCGGGCGCCGGCCGCGCGGTGGTGGGCGGTGGGCGCGGCCGTCCTCCTCCCGGAGGCGTATTTCTGGCGGTACGGCGCCGTCTCGCGCAGCGTGGAGGCGAGCAGGCCGGCCGAGCGGCGGGCGCGAGCGCCTCTGGAGAGGTGGGACCCATGGACGGGGAAGTCAGTGAGCCGAGGGTCGTGGTCGGCGTCGACGGGTCGACGTCCTCGTACGCCGCACTGCGCTGGGCCGTGCGGTACGCGGGGCTGATCGGCGGCACCGTGGACGCGGTGACCGCGTGGGACCTGCCGGGCCTGTACGGCTGGTCGGCGCCTCCCGTGGACATGGACATCGACCTGGCGGAGGCCCGGGAACGCATGCGGCTGGAGCTCGCCGAGGTGCTCGGGGAAGAGGGCATCGGGACGGTCCACACCCGGCTGGCCCACGGCAACCCGGCCGAGATCCTGCTGCGGGCCGCCGAGGGCGCCGAGATCCTGGTCGTGGGCGGCCGCGGCCGCGGCGGCTTCGTGCGCGCCCTCCTCGGCTCCGTCAGCCAGCACGTGTCGCTGCACGCGAGCTGCCCGGTCGTGATCGTGCGCTCCGAGACGGAGTGACCCGGGAAGCGGCCCGTACGCCGTCGGCCGGATCACGGGTCCTGCCCGTTCCCTCGGCCTAGCCCGTTCCCCCGGTCCTGCCAGTTTTCCCGGTCCCGCCCGTTCAGGATCGACGGCCCCGGCCCCCACCCCGCCGGACCGGTTCGCCAGCCTCCGGTGCGGTGGGGTGGGGGACGTCAGGTCAGCGTCTTGAAGAGGTCCACGTACCTGGCGGTGAGGCCGCCCCAGTCGAAGTGACCGACCACATGACGCCGGCCGGCGGCGCCGAGGCGGTCCGCGAGGACGCCGTCGTCCAGCAGCAGTTTCAGAGCGCCGCCGAGGGCGCCCGGATCGCCGGGCGGCACCAGCAGACCGTTCTCCCGGTCCCGCACGATGTGCGGTATCCCGCCGACGTCCGAGCCGATCACAGGGGTGCCGCAGGCCATGGCCTCCACCAGGGCCATGCCGAACGACTCCGCCTCCGTCAGGGAGGGCAGCACCACCACGGCCGCCTCCTGCAGGGCGCTCACCAGTTCCTGACCGGTCAACTGGCCCGGCAGGAGCACTCGTTCGGCGATGCCGAGCCGCTCGGCGTGCCGTGTGTGGTCGGGCAGCGCGTCGCCGCCACCGACGAGTTCGAGCCGTGTGTCGTCCGGCAGCCCCGCGAAGGCCTCCAGGAGCACGTCGACTCCCTTCCACGCCGAGGTGCGGTCCAGTCGCCCGAGATAGACGACCGTCCGCCCGCGCCGGGACGGAGGCAGAGGACCCGGGGTGAAACGCCCGGTGTCGACGCCAGGGGTGATCTGCACGGCATGACGGTGACCGGCGGCGAGGGACACCGGTGACACGGCCACCAGCGCCCGGGCGCGCGCGAACACCCGTGGCAGCACATGCCGTTCGTACGCCTTGATGATCCGGTCGACCGTGGCCGCCTCACCCTTCAGCATCGAACCGGCGTGGTAGGTGACGACGGTGGGGCGGCCGCCGCTCAACGCCACCGCCAGGTCCCCCAACCCGGGCACCGGAGCGTGGCAGTTGAGGACGTCGACACGCATCTGCCGCAGCCGGCGCCGGAGCTGGAGCGGCCACAGTGGACTCAGCGGGGTGTTCGACAGCCGCGCCCAGGTGCCCAGGCGCACGACGTGCACCCCGTCCTCCACGCTGACACGGGTACGCCGTCCGGCCGGGTTCGTGGTGAGCACCACGGCACGAAGGTCGGGGTCGGCGCCCGCCGCACCCGCGACCTGCGCGGCATAGTGCTCGACGCCGCCCACCTTGGGCGGGTAGTACGGCGCCACGACGGCCACCGTGCGCAGTCCCCTGCCGCTCCGTGCTTTGTCGAAGACCTCGGCGGTGCGCCGGGCCCGCTGTTCCCAGCCGAGGTTCTTCCGGGCGTCCGCCCCGGCCGCGGCGCCGAGCCGGTCGGCCAGAACGTCGTCCTCCAGCACCCGGGCGAGCGCGTCACGCAGGCCGTCCGCGTCGTCCGGTTCCACGAGGAGACCGTTCTCGCCGTCGCGGACCAGGGCCGGGATGCCTCCGACGGGAGTGGTGACCACGGGGCGGCCGCCGGCCATCGCCTCCACGAGGACGGTGGGGAAGCTGTCGTAGGAGGTGGGGAGGACCAGAGCCCGCGCGCGGCGGTAGGCGGCGGCCAGCTCCGCGCCCTGGAGGCGGCCCGCGAACGTGACGGCGGACCGCAGGCCGAGCCGTTCGGCCAGGTGCTGGTACTCGCCTGCCGCCGACCCGTCCCCGACCACTTCCAAGGTCACCGCGGAGCCGCGTTCGCGCAGTTCGCCCATCGCCCGCAGCAGCCGGGGCACCCCCTTGTAGGCGGTGCCCCGTTCCAGCGACCCCACGAACAGCAGACGCGGCTCACGCGGCACCGGACCGGGGGTGAACAGGTCCAGGTCGGCGCCGGGCGGGATCACGGTCGCCCGGCCCGGGAAGAGGTGCGACAGGTCCGCGACCACGTAGTCGGAGGAGCAGACGACCTCCTGGGCGAACCGTACGGTGCGGGCGAGCACGGTGTGCTCGTAGGCCGTCAGCGCCGCGTCGCGCAGAAACGTGCCCTTGCGCATCCGGCCGGTGTGGTACGTCAGGACGAACGGCCGTCCCGCGTCGCGGGCGGCGAGTGCCGCGGCGTCCGCGAAGAAGGGCACCGGGGCGTGGCCGTTGACCAGGCTCACCTGCTCGGAGCGGATGATCCGGCTCAGCTGCCGCCGCCAGCCCAACCCGTACGGTGTGCGCGAGACGCGCGCGGGGGCGGCGAGACGGTACACGGTGCAGCCACCCGGGCCGTCCTGATAGCGGCCCGGTCCGCTGCCGTTCGGGCCGGGCGTGCTCGTGGTCGCTATCACGACGCGATGCCCGTGGTGGTCCCGCAGTTCCCGTGCCAGGTGCCACACGTACTGCTCGACACCCCCTATGGCCGGCGGGAAGTACGGTGCGGCGAGCAGCACCGCCGGGCCGCGCCCCGCCGCGGCCCCTCCGGCGTCCGCGCCGCCCGTACGCGCGTCGTCCGCATCTGCCGCGGGGGTCATCGGCCCACCGCCTCGCGCAGTACGGGGACGAAGCCGGCGGCAAGCCGCGTGTAGGCCGGCAGGACCGTCGCGAGGTGCTTCCGGTAGTCCTCACCGTCGGCCAGAAGGCGGTCCACGAGCGGGATCAGCGCGTTGTCCCGCACGTCGGACATCCGGACCACCCACTCCTCCAGTCCGAGGTCCCGCATGATGCCGCGCGTCTTGTGGTCGTACTCCACGGCGGCACAGGGCACGCCTGCCGTGAGGCCGAAGATGACGGAGTGGAAGCGAGTGCCGAGGATGAAGTCGGCGGCCCCGTACAGGGCGTGGATGTCGTGGTGGTCGATCCCGGCGTCGTCCAGGACCCGCAACTCCGGCGTTCCGGGCACCAGTTCGGCGATGCGCGCGTTGACCGCGCGGTCGTCGTCGGCCTGGAAGGCGCAGGTGACCTGGGGCACCAGCACGACGTGGCAGCCCCGGCCGAGCAGATGGCGGACGGCGGCGGCGACGGCGGCCTCGTAGGCGGCCTGCGGCTCCGGCGCCAGATGCCTGCGGGCGGTGACGAGCACGAGCGGGGCACCGGCCGGGACACCCAGTTCGGCACGCCAGGGACGACGTGAGCCGCCCCGGAAGGCGAACGCGCTGTCGACGCCGCGCTCCACGGTCGGCGCCGTCACTCCCGCCTCGGCCAGCCGGGTCACGCTGATGTCCTCGCGGGCGACGGCGGCCGCGGCGCGGCCCACCACCCGGCGGACCATCAGCCGCTGACGGCGGCGCGGGAACGGGCCGAAGGACTGCGGTCCCAGCACCGTCGGGACACCCGCGCGCTGGGCGAGCCACAGGGGCAGCAGCAGGAAGGCGATGTTGAGGTCCGAGGGCAGGTCGGCGCGCGCGTTCAGATAGCCACCGCCCAGAGACACGACCAGGTCGGCCTCGGTGACCGCTCTGGTCTCGTCGCGGATCTCCCGGGGGAGCAGCCGCGCGAACGCCCTCACGAGCCGGGCGCCCACCGGCAGCGCCGCGACCGCCACCAGTGCCAGCACCAGCAGCTTGCGCAGGACGCGCACCGGGCGGCTCGCGGCCTCGTCGCCCGCGTAGCGGCGGATCGAGCCGATGTTGCGGGCCCCGTCGAACTCGGGCCAGCGGTAGGGGTGTTCGAAACCCGCCACGAGCACGCGGGCCGCGGGGAACGCCTCCCGGACCTGCTGGACCGCCACGCTGAGCAGGGCCGCGTCACCCCGGTTGCCCCGCTCGAACGCGTTCACGATCACGACCTTCATCGTCCCGCCACCTCTTTGTAGTGCCGTTCCAGGGCGTCGAGGAAGACCCCGACGGTGTAGCGGTGGGCGCGCACTGCCGAGGCGGCCCCCTTGCGTTCCAGGCCCGCCCGGTCGCCGAGCAGCCGCCGCAGCGCCTCGGCCAGCGCCCCGGCGTCGCCCGGGGGGACGAGCGCCCCGTTGTCGTCCCCGACCAGTTCGGGCAGGCCGCCGACGCGTGAGGCGACCAGCGCGCGCCCGGTCCTGAGGGCCTCCAGCGCCACGGTCGGGAAGTTCTCCGGCCACAGCGACGGCAGGACGACCACGGAGGCCTCCGCCAGCCGCCCGGCCACCCGCTCCTCGTCCAGCCAGCCGGTGAAGACGGTGCCGGGTCCGGCGAGGCGCTCCAGGCGCGCCCGGTCGGTGCCGTCGCCCACCACGGTCAGCCGGCCGCGCTCCAGCCGGCCGAACGCCTCCAGCAGGACGTCCACGCCCTTGACGCGCTCCAGCCTGCCCACGTAGAGCACGTCCTCCGCCGAGCGCAGCGGACGCGCCGCGACCGCGCCCGGCACACCGTTCGGCAGCACGTGCACGGGAACATGCGGCGGGAAGTCCGCCCGCACGGCGTCGGCGAAGTACCGGCTCGGTGCCAGCACCCGGTCCACGTGCCGCAGCCGCGGCAGGTAGGCGGGGCGCTGCACCCGGCGCAGGTAGGCATGACGGAGCGCGTCACGCGGGGTGAGCCGGCCGTCGACCGCGCTCGGCAGGTTCCACCGCAGCAGCTCGCGCGTCCAGTCCTCCGGACCGTGCACGGTCAGCAGCCGGGGCACCCCGGCGGTCGCGGACAGCACCGAAGGGCTGAACTCGCCGATGGTGTGCAGGTGCACGCAGTCCGGCGCGAAGTCGCGCACGGCCCGCGTGACCTGCTCGTACGCCCGCCGGTACCAGAACTTGCGGGCCAGGCGCCGTACGGGGTGGCCGGAGATGGCCGGCACCAGCTCGTCCGCGAACACCTCACCGTCTTCGCTGAGCAGATCGGTGGCGACGACCCGTATCCCGTGCCCCCGGGCCCGCAGGCCGTCCGCGATCAGCCGGACGCTCTTCTCGGCGCCTCCGGCCTCCTGCCCGATGTTGACGATCTGCAGGATCCTCATGCCGTCCTCCGTCCACCGCGCCGGCGGCGGTGCCGCCCGCTGTAGGGCTCGCGCAGACCCCCGGCCAGCAGAGCCGCGCCGGCCACGACCCCGGAGGCGAGATTGCCCACCCCCCACGCCACGGCCGCCCATTGCAGCCCGTGTTCCAGCCCGGTCACCGCGACGGCCAGGACCACGGCCGCGAGTACGACGTTGGACACCACCATGGCCACCAGTTGCCGGGTCACCTTCAGCAGGAAGCTCACCCAGGTGTTGAACGCGACCGCGAGAGCGCCGACCGTGAACACGACCAGCGTCGCCGTGCCGCCGGCCGCGTACCGCGGTCCGAACACCGACAGCACCGGACGGGCCAGGAGGCACACGACCAGCACGGCCGGCACCGTCGCCAGCGCGATCGCCTTGCCGGAGCTGCGGGCCACCGGTCCGAGCGCCACGCCCGCCTGCGAGCCCTCCGCGAACAGCGCCTCCCCGATCGCGTAGGACACCGAGTTCACCAGGTTCGCGATCTGGAAGGCGACGAAGTACGTCGCCGCGGGCACGGGGCCGAGCGTCTGCAGCACGACGATCGGCAGCACGATCTGCGGGACGAGGTTCAGGCTCCCCGACAGATAGCTGCTCAGTGAGTACCCGAGCGTCGAGCGGAACGTGCGCCAGGAGAACGCCGGCCGCACCCGCACCCGCAGCAGATGCCGGATCACCAGCACGCTGACCACCGCCGCCACGGTGGACGCCGTGCCGCTCGCGGCGACGATGCCGAACGGACCGAACGCCACGAACAGCACCGGCAGGACGAGCTTGACCAGGCTCATCAGCACACCGTTGACCGCCAGGTTCACCTTGCTCGTGCGGAACGCCACGAAGACGGAGTCGGTGAGCAGGTTGACGGCCGCACCCGTGGCGAGCACCACGAACACCACGGCACGCAGGGGCGATCCGTGCAGGAACCCCAGCTCGGGTGCCGCCCACGGCACCAGCACGACGAACGCCCCGGAGATCACCACCGCGGCCACCACGACCGCGCTCAGCGCCGTACTGGTCTCCTCCGCCCGGCGCTCACTGGTCGGCAGGTGCCGCACCAGCGTGGAACCGAGCCCGAACAGGCTGAAGTACGACAGCAGCGAGAGGCTGGACAGCAGCGACGAGGCACGGCCCACGTCCGCCGCCGGATACAGCCGGGCGACCAGGATCCAGAAGGCGAACCCGGCCGCCGCGCCCAGCGCGGTGGTGGCCAGAAGATAGAAGGAGTTGCGCAGCAGCGGGTCACGGACCGCCGCGACGAGCCGCGCCCGTCCGGCCGCGGCACGGCCCGGGACGGGCGCGGGGGTGGGGTCGGTGGCACAGGGCTGGGTCGCCAAGGTCATGAGATCCCTCCGCCGGTGTCCTCGGTTCGCGCCGTGGCCCTGGCCGCCAGCATGGCCGCCGCCGACACGACGAACGCCCAGAACGCCGTCTGCCCCTCCCGGGGCACGGCGGCGAAGTGCGTGAGCGGCCGGGACAGGGTGTCCGGATGGGTGAGCGAATTCAGGCACAGATAGGCCCAGACGAGCAGCCCGTAGCCGCAGCACACCCGCGCCAGGGCGATCAGCGGACCGCGGCGCGGCGCCGCCCTCGGACACCACGCGCCCGTCGTCGCCTGGAGCACGAGCGCGGCGCCGGCCGACACGGCGAAGCACACGGCACCCCAGGTGTCCCGGCGCACCGGCACCAGAGCGCTGACCGGGCCGGCCAGGACGTCGGGGCGGAACGCGGCGACGACGGCCACGTACAGCCAGCCGAGCAGCCCGTACACCATGGCGGTCTCCGCGGCCGCCCGCATCACGCGCGGCGCGGGCCTTCCACCCGCCGCGGGCCCCGTCCCCGGCGCGCGGCTCACGCCGGGGCCTTCGGCATCCGGCGGACCACGGCCGCGGCGTAGGTGCGCAGCAGCGCGGCCGTGTGCTGCTCCCAGGCGAAGTCCGTGGCCGCGCGGGCGTGCGCGGAACGGCCCATGGCGGCCCGCAGCTCCTCGTCCCCCGCCAGCTCCCGCAGCGTCCCGCGCAGGCGTCCGCCGTCCCGGGGCAGCAGCCGCACCCCGGCGTCCGCCAACCGGTACGGCGCGTAGCCGGGATCGTCGGTCGTGACCACGGGCAGCCCGGACGCCATCGCCTCCTGGACGGTGAGCGGGAAGCCCTCGGCGACCGACGGCAGCGCGAACAGGTCCACCGCGCGGTACAGCCCCGCCAGCCGGTCCGGCGCCAGAGCACCCAGGTGGTGCACACCGGGGGCGTCGGCGGTCTCCTGGGCCCCGTCACCCGCGAAGACCAGGTCGTACCCCGCGTCGGCGGCGCCGACCAGCAGGTCGTAGCCCTTCTTCGGCACCAGCCGGCCCACGAACAGCACCAGGACCCGGTCCTTCGGCAGCCCGAACTCCCGGCGCGCCGAACGGCGTTCCTCCGCCGAGCGCGGTGGACGGAACAGGTGGGTGTCGACGCCGTTGGCCAGATGGTCCACGGCGCGTGCCCCGTGCGCGGTGACGAAGTCGGCGACGCGGCCGTTCACGACGAGGACACGGCGCGCGCGGCGCAGCAGCAGCCGTCCCGCCAGCCCGTAGACGGCACGCTGGACGGCACGGACCACGACGGACGGATGCTCGACCAGCGCGACGTGCTGGGTCATCACCTGAGGCGTGCCGGTCAGGGCCGAACCGAGACCGGCCGCCCACGAGGTCATGTACAGGCAGTCGTGCACATGGACGACATCCGCCCACCGGGCCCAGCGCACCGCCGCCGCCAGCACCCGGGGAGAGAGCACCGGGAACGGCACCCCGGTCCGTTCCTCGACGCCGTTCCACGCCGCGACGCGCACCACCCGGACCCCCTCGTCCTCCTCGGTGACCGTGCGCGGGCCACTGGTCAGCACCGTCACCTCGGCGCCCGCACGGGTGAGGTGCAGCGCCTCGTGGCGGACCACGTTCTCGATGCCGCCCACGTGCGGCGGGTAGTAGTGGCTCACCAGCAGTACCCGCGTCATCGGTAGATCTCCGCTCCCCCGTTGCTGTACAGCTTGTCCTTCGTGGCGTCCAGCAATCCGGTCGGATAGCGGTACGTCACCAGGTCGCCCCGGTAGAACGTGGTCGCCTCGTCCTTGGTCACCGTCGTGCTGCCCAGGAAGACATAGGTACGGGAGCCCACCAGCACCGGATAGATGTCGTTCTCGGCCCGGCCCCGGATCAGGGTCTGCAACCTGCTGAACGTGTACCGGTCGGTCTGCACCTCCGACTGGACGTCCTCCCGCTGCGACTCGGTCGCCCGCCGCTGCACCCAGCGGATCGCGGACCGCTCCTCCGGATGGACGTAGTAGATGTCGTAGTACTGGCCGGTGTTGGCCAGGTGCAGCTGCGCCGGATAGCCGCCGAGCACCGTGGGGACCACACCGGTGAGGTCCAGGAACAGACCCAGCGCCAGCGCGCACGCCGCGGGAACCGTCCAGCGCCGCGCCCAGCGGAACAGCCACAGCGACCCGGCGGCCACGAACGGCGCGAAGAAGAACAGCCCCTGCTGGAATGCGCGGAGCACACCGTAGTCGACGGACAGCTGGGGGAGCACGGTCAGCAGCCCGATCACGCCGACCATGCCGGCCGACAGGGTCACCTGGTCACGGACCGGTCGGAAGCCGGCCCGGCCGCGCGAGCGCCGCGCGGCCACCACGGCCACGACCAGACCGACCAGCAGCAGGATCTGGAGCAGCCGCGCCGCAGAGGCCCGCACCAGGTCGTTGAAGGCGGCCACGTCGATCCCGGCCCCGTCCAGCGCGCGTCCGGCCACGGTCAGCGGCAGCCGCGCCTGACCCTCCACCACGGGCACCGGGTACCGGTCGATCGTGGCGAGCGGCAGATAGTCGCCCTGCGCCCGGCCGCGGGCCGTCTGCCGGACGATGTCCACCCGGTAGTCCCGCAGCCGCTGCCCCGCGCTGACGGACGCACCGCTGAACAGGCTGTACGACACGTCGGAGGACGCGGTGTCCCCGGTCGCGCCGCCGCTCATCTCCCGCACCGTCAGCGACAGGGTCCGGTGCAGCTGCCCCGACGTGTGGGTCACGGGACCGGTCCAGACGTACGCGCCCGCGGCGGTCACCACGACCAGCCACCAGGTCAGGAAGCTCCGCCCCGCGGCCGGCCTGCCCCGCAGCCGGGTCACCAGCCGCCAGCACAGGTCCGTGCCCAGGGCCAGGGCGAGCACGAGGACGAGCACATAGGTGGTGGAGTAGTGCGACAGCACGATCCCGGCCCCCAGGACCGCGAAGAACAGGCGCCGGCTCGCGAACGGACGTGCCGTGTCCGTGACCACGACCATCGCGCAGCCGGTGAAGAAGAACGCGACCTCCTGCCGTCCCAGGAACGTCATGTCGGTGAAGAAGGTCGGGAACAGCATCAGGTACACGGCCGACAGCAGCGCGACGATCGCCGGCGCCGCGTTGCGCACCGACCGGTACACCAGCACCGGGGTCAGCGCGAACAGCAAGGGCAGCAGCACCTTGAACACGTACGTGCCCTCGATGCCGGTCAGGCGGGCCAGCGCGGTCGGCAGCAGCGTGATGCTCAGACAGGCGTTGTACGGGTCGGGGAACGCCCCGATGTCCCAGTGCCCGTTGTCCGCGGCCAGCCGGAACACCTGGTACTCGCGCTGGATGTCGTGCCCGGTGATGTACCAGCCCCGCAGACTCGTCAGCAGCAGCAGTCCCGCCGCCGCGCACCACAGGCCCAGGCCCGTCACCAGGGTCCCGTACCGGCCCCGCCGCACGATCAGCCAGGCCAGCAGCGCGGTGATCGCGACCAGGGCGACGACGGCGACCTGGCCGCCCAGCCCGTTGTCGAGCCGCACGGGCCCGGCCACGCTCAGCACCAGCACCAGCGCGCCCGCCGCGCCGACCGTGCCGAGGCCGTGGGGGAGGGGCCCGCGCGGCCGCGGCAGCGCGGGACGGGACCGCAGCGCGGACCAGTCCCCGGCGCGCCAGGTCATGACGGCCGCGACCAGCACCACGTACGCCCAGGACGCCGCGGTCAGCGGCGCGCGTTCCAGCGGGCGCGCCACGCCCAGACCGGGCAGCACCGTGTTCAGCGCGAGCGGCACCACCATCGCCCCGAGGACGCCGAACCCCAGGGCGACGAGCGCACGGCCGTCCCGCGTGGACACCGCCCGCTCCGTCACCCCGTACCAGAGCAGGGCCGGCGCCCCGACGAGCAGCCACAGCCCGGCGGGCACCAGCAGGACCGCAGGCGGACCGGGCACGCATTCCAGCAGCGCCGCCAAGGTCGCCGACGCGACGGCGCAGACGCGGACGTTCACGCGAACACCGTCCGGTACACGTCCTCGACCTGCCGCACCACCGCGTCCCAGGTGTGCTCGCGCGCCGCTGCGGCGCTCCGCTCGCCGAGCCGCCGGCGCAGCTCCGGATCACCGGCGACGGAGTCGACGGCCGCCGCCAGCGCCTCCGGCTCGGGATCCGCCAGCAGACCCACGCCGTCCAGGAGTTCGGTGTTGCCGGGCACCCGGGTGGCGATCACCGGAAGCGACGCGGCCATCGCCTCCAGGGCGACCAGCGGCATGCCCTCCTTGTCGGACGGCAGCACGAAGGCGTCGGCACGGGCGTAGGCCTCGATCAGCTCCTCGCCCAGCCGTGGGCCGTCGAAGACGACGTCGCCGAGGTCCAGACGCGCCGCGTGCGCCCGCAGCGCCTCGCCGTCCTCGCCGTCGCCGACGATCCGCAGCCGCACCGGCCGCTTCACCAGAGCCATGGCGTCCAGCAGCCGGTCCACCCGCTTCTGCGAACTGAGCCGTCCGACGTACAGCAGGTCCAGCGGCCCCTGTCCGGCCTCCCGCACGGGCCTGAAGTACCGGTCGCCGACGCCGTTGGGCACCACGAACACCTTCTCGTGCGCGACGCCGTAGGCACCGGTCACGAAGTCCCGCTGTGCCTCGGTCAGGACCAGCACGCCCGCCGCGGCCCGCAGGGCACGCCCGAACACCTGCCGCTTGTAGGCCGGCAGCAGCCACCCCAGGCGTCCGGAGGCGTCGACGTCCAGGTGGAAGTGCAGGACGAAGCGCTGTCCGCGCAACCGGGCCAGCAGTGCGACCAGTTCGGGCAGCAGGGCATGCGCCGAGTGCAGGTGCAGCACCGCGTCCCGCGGTGCGCGCAGCAGCGAGCGGACCATGCCGGGGGCGACCGGCGTGTGCGCCAGCTCGACCGACCGGTGCCGCACGACGCGCACCGAGCCCTCCCGGCTGAGGCGTGCCGCTCCCTCGGCTCCGATGCCGGTGGTGAGGACGCGGACGTCGTGCCGCTCGGACAGTCCGGCGGCGAGGCTCTCCACGACACGCTCCAGCCCGCCCAGATGCGGCGGGTAGTAGGGCGTGATCTGGACGACCGTGCTCATGCGGCCTCCATCCCGGACAGTTGGCCGTTGGTGACGTACCGGACGTCCGCCCGGCCGCCGATGTGCGCGAGCACCCGCTTCAGACGGTCCCAGTCGCCGCGCTCGTCGATCTCCCAGCTGTGTCCCCACAGGTGGTAGACGCCACCCTCGCGGCGGCACAACTCGAACCAGTGGATGGCGAGTTCCTCCCAGTTCAGATACAACCGCGCTGCCTTGACCGGATGGCCGGCCGCCATCCTGAGGACCAGCGGGACGTCCACCCGGTGCGCATAGGCGTTGACGGTGGTGGCCGCCTCCATGGGGCGACCGCTGCCGAGCGAGCCGCGGACGACCGTGCGTGCGAAGGTGAAGCCCGCTTGTGCCGCCTGCCGGACGTGCACGGGCCGGTACTCGCCGCGCGGGTAGCAGAAACTCGTCACCGCCCCGCCCGTGATGTCCTCGAGTGCGGACTTTCCCGCCTCGATCTCCTCCCGCGCCGCGGCGTCGGGGATGAGCGGCAGCCGCTGGTGGCTCAGGGTATGACCGCCGATCTCGAAGCCACGGTCGGCCAACTCCCGCACACCGGAGGGAGGGAGAAGGTCCGCCGCGTCGAACTCGATGTTGCGCGGGGCGATGTAGAACGTGGCGGCGACGCCGTGCTCGTCGAGCAGGTCGGCCAGGCGCGGATCCAGCCGGTGCCCGTCGTCCCAGCTGGTGGTGACCACCACCGCGGGGTGTGTCATGGGGTGCCTCTCAGGGTGAAGTGGAGCGACTGTGTCTGCCCCACCAGCGCTACGTGTACGACGAACGCCCCGGACTCCTTGTGTGCCCTGCCGCCGGCCGGCAGACGCGCCGTCAGCGTCGTCGGCGTCTCCGTGCGGCGCGGGGCCACGGTGTCGGTGCGGGACCCGGTCACCCGGCCCCCGGCCGTGGTGACCCAGGTGCGCAGCCGGTATCTGCCGGGGGATCCGCCGTGGGCCACCAGGGTCACCGGCGCGGTGATCTCGCCGTGCGAGAGCGAGGGTTCACCGGCGAAGTACAGCTCGGTGTACGGGCTCGGCAGGCGTGTGAACGACGCCCGCAACTGATGCCGTACCCCGGGCACGGCGCACGCGGCGAGGGCCAGCGCGCACAGCGCCGCGGCGAAGGCCAGTATCCGGCCCGGTGCCCGCCGTGTTCGCGTGCGTCCCTTCGCCGGCGCACGCCGGTGGCGGCGGGGCTCCGGCGCGGAGCCCGCCGGCCGGCCGGGCGCGTCGAGCAGTCGGCTCATGCGGTGGTCCCGAATCCCTCCGCGGTCGACAGGGGCGACGGGAAGGACAGGGCCGTGGACGCCATGTGCGGTCTGCCGTAGCGGTGCTGGAAGAGCTGACGCAGGTTGGCCATCCCGTCGGGCAGAGCGTTGAGCTTCACCTGGCCGCCCCGCTTGCGGTACTCGATCGGTACCTCCGCGGTGCGGAAGCCCGCGAGCGTCGCCGCGTTCTTGATCTCCTGGGAGAACGCCATGCCGGGGGAGCGTACGTCGATCCCCTGCCACACGTAGTGCCGGAAGATCCACATGCCCGACTGCGAATCGCGCAGTCCGTTGCGGAAGAGCATCCGGCTGACCCGGCTCAGCGCGTGGTTGGCGACCATGTGCGACCACTTCATGGCGTTCGAGTTCTCCCGGAGCAGCCGGTTGGTGCTCATGAACTCGATCTCGTGCTCCTCCAGCGCCGTGAGCAGCGCCGGGAGGGCGTCGAAGGGATAGGTGAGGTCGGCGTCTCCCGTGGCGATCACGTCGCCGGACGCGGCGGCGAACCCCGCCTGGTAGGCGTTCCCGTAGCCGCGTCGCGGCTGGTGGACGACACGGGCTCCCAGGCCCAGCGCCACGTCACCGGTCCCGTCGGACGAGTCGTTGTCGACGATGACGACCTCGGTCTCCCACCCCGCCTTGGTGAGCGCCGTGACCGGGATGGTCTCCATGAGCGGTGGGAGATTGAGCGCTTCATTGAGCGCGGGAATGACGACGGACAGCCTCTTCACGTGAGCCCCCCAATAGTGCCGGAATTACAGTCTGGGAACAGCGCGGAAACATGGCGGATTTCCCGGAGCGCTTCTTCACGTCCGGGCAGCATGAGTTTCCGTCCGGGCGGGATGCGCCCGTTGGCGGAGAAAAAGGTGAAGTGGATCCGACCGTGCCGGCAGATCGCTCACCTGCGGGGCGGCATGAGTGCCCCGCGGTCGACGAACGGCGTGTGGTCTATGACGCCAGGCCGTCCGGATGCGGACGCGGCACACCCCAGTGACGTTCCATTTTTCTCCCCCTCCCCCGGGGACCGCGCGTCCCGTTTTCGAACGGGGAACGCGCGGTCACAACAGCTTCGAAAAAACCCCGTCGCATCGAAGCGGTCAGAACCATACCAAGTGAAAAGATGGCCTGGATGTCATGTGGCGGAAGTGTGAAGACAGGTGTTCGAGGCGTTCCTCCCTCCGGGGGGCCGGTGTTGTGCCCCGTCCGATCGCCCGCACGTCGCCCGGCGGTGCCGCTCCGGCGCGCGGCCGAAATGGCATTTGCACTGGTGAGCGTTCTCTCCACGGAATTTGCGGTCGACCGGCGCGGAGAAGTGATCAAGAAAAGTAGACGGTTGCCGTCATCGAGCACTGATCATTTCCGCGCGCATGGCATTACTGGAATTTTGCCATGCATTGGCCAAGGGTGAGCCGTGTGTGGTGATTCGGGCAAGCGCTTGCCATGCGCTCCGGAGCCATCGCCGTCCGGTCGTGCACCCGCGAGGGTCGGTCGAACGCGGCCGTGGAAAAGGGGATTCGGAAGGAGCTGTCGGGGGTGCCGAACAGGTTCCGGTCGTGCCTGACCCATCGGAGGAAGGCTGTTGAAGGCGGTTTAGGCAATTGCCGTCCGCGCGGCGGGTCGGGCGCGTTGTCGCACCCCCTGGCCCGCCGTACAAGTGAGCGCTTCAGCGCAGTGACGGATGCGACGTCTCCCGTACCGTCCACTGTTCCCGGGGAATGCCCGCGCCGTCCGTCGTCATTCCGGCGAACAGGCCCACGCCGCCCGCGGCCACGCCCAGCAGCAGGCCTGCCCAGTACGGGACGACGCCGAGGAGGTAGGGGACGGCGAGGAGGGCGCCGACCGCGGCGATGCGCAGAGCGGAGGCGTGCTTCTTCGGGACGTAGCGGGAGGGGCGGGGCAGGGGGCCGGCGGTGAGCGTGGTGTCGGTCTCGCGTACCGGTGCGACGTCGGTGCGCAGGTAGGGCGCGTAGTCCTCCTCCGACATCGCGCCCCACACCACGTGGCCCGAATCGGAGACGAAGGCGGCCGGGATCCGGCGCTGCTTGTCGGTGCCCGCGATGTCGCGCCACCGCGTGGGCCAGCACAGCCAGCCGTCGTGTCCCACCAGTCGCGCGGCTGCCTGGGCCAGATGCTTGTCGCCGTTGGAGATGCGGAAGTTGTAGTCGGGCATCGCCGTGAGCCTGATGGTCCGTCGCCCCTGGGAGCCGGTCTCGGGGGTCAGCTCGGCCGAGTACGTGGTGGAGGTGGCGATCTTCCCGACGCCCGTCTGGGCCGGGTAGCGGTACGACTCCAGCACCGGCGTGGTGAACCGGACGCGCATCGCGTGCACCCGGCCCCCCGCGGCGTCCTCCCGCAGCATCCGCTGTGCGGGGCCCAGCTGGTTCTTGAGCAGGCCGATCGCGTACAGGGACATCACGAAACCGAAGAGCCAGGCGATCAGGCAGTACAGCGAGCCGAGCACGGACCCACCGTCGCCGTAGGCGGGTCGGACGGCCGCGAGCGGGGTCCAGACGATCAGGTAGACCGCGCCGATGTGCCCCCAGTCGCGGCGTATCGGCGCGAGCCTGCCGGGGATGCCCGCCTCGGCCGCACCTGTCGCCGGCAGCGGTTCCACCGGTGGCGCCGTCCGGGAGGTGAGCAGCCAGGCCAGGGCGAACACCCCGGCCAGCGCGAGCGGTACGAGGATGTCCAGGCGCGGGGTCTTCGCGTCGTACCTGGCGTACGACATCGCCCATGCGGCCGTCGCGGACAGCAGAGCCGCCGCCCCCAGGAACGTGGCGAGCGGTGTGGAACGGTGCTGCATGTGGTCTCCCCCTGACCGTGACACATGTGACACACGTGTCATGCGTGGCAAGGAGGTTAGATCACTTCGGACGAACCACGAAAGGGTGGCGGCACGCTTTCGCCGCCCGGCCGCGAGGGTGCTCCGTCGCTTTCTCGCGCCGTCAACTCGCCTTCACAGGCTTGATGTTGCCGCGCGGAGTACGCGCGCCCGTGGATCAGGGGTCACAGGACGGGCATCCCGGGGCGCGAACTGCCTTACCGCTCGCATTTCTTTCTGTGCACATATTGCACACCCTGTGCGCGGGGCGTACGTTGAGCCGCGTGAGCCGGGCGTTCAAGGACGTGCGTCCGGCCCGAGTCCGAGGAGCCGCCATGCCCGAGACAGCGCCCGACCCGGCCGTCCGCCGGACCGGGAAGCAGATCCCCGACGCTCTTGCCGAGCGGACCCTGCGCAAGGTCCGCCGACGCGTCCTTCCGGTGATCGTGCTGCTGTACCTGGTCGCCTATCTCGACCGGAACAACGTCGGGTTCGCCCGTGCCGGCCTCGAACACGACCTCGGCTTCGGTGACGCGGTCTACGGGCTCGGTGCCGGGATCTTCTTCATCGGATACGTGCTGATGGAAGTCCCCAGCAACGCCGGCATGTACCGCTACGGCGCCCGCCGCTGGATCGCACGGATCCTGGTCAGCTGGGGCGTGATGGCGCTCGCCATGGCCTTCGTGCAGGGCGCGACCTCGTTCTACACCGTGCGGCTGCTGCTCGGCGCGGCCGAGGCGGGCTTCTTCCCGGCGGTGCTCTTCTACTTCACCCTCTGGTTCCCCGAGGCCCAACGCGTCGCCGCGCTCGGCGTCTTCGTGATGGCGCAGCCCGTCGCCAACGCCCTCGGTGCCCCGCTCTCCGGCCTGCTGCTGCACCTGGACGGTGTCGCCGGCCTGCACGGCTGGCAGTGGATGTTCCTGCTCGAAGGGGCGCCCGCCGTCGTCCTCGGCTGCCTCGCCCCGCGGCTCCTCACCGACACCCCGGCCGACGCCCGCTGGCTGACCGGCGAGGAACGCGCCTGGCTGACAAGCTCGTTGGAGGCGGAGCGCGCGGACAAGCCGGCGCGGCAGCGTGGCGGCTCCTTCGTCACCGGACTGAAGGACCGCCGCTCCCTGGTGTACGGACTGCTCAACTTCGGCATGGTGTGCGGGATCTACGGCCTCGGCCTCTGGCTGCCCGCCATCGTCGACGCGATGGGCGACTACAGCAGCACGCTCCTCGGGCTGCTCGTCATGATCCCGTACGCCGTGGCCGTGCCGTGCGTCCTCTACTGGAGCCGGCGCGCCGACCGCACCGGGCGCCGCGCCTGGCACGCGGCGGTGAGCATGGCGACCGCGGCGGCCGGCCTCGCCGGAGCCGCGCTGGTGTACACGATCAGCCCCGCGGCCGCGCTGCTCATGCTGGTCGTCGCGGCCGTCGGCATCTACACGGCCACCGCGCCCTTCCTCGCCATGCCGTCCGCCGCGCTCGCGGGAGCGGCCGCCGCCGCAGGGCTCGGCCTGGTCAACGCCCTGGGAAACGTGGGCGGTTTCGTGGCCCCGTACGCGGTGGGCCTCATCAAGGACGGCACCGGCGACATCCGCTACGCGCTCCTGTTCCTCGCCGCCTGCCTCGCCCTCACCGCCCTTCTCGTGCACCGGTACGCCGCCGCACGCCCCGAGGGCACCGCGCCCGGCCGCCCCGCGGCTCCCGCACCGGCCGCGGCGAACCTCCCCGCGACGCCCCTTCCCGCGGCTCCCTTCCCCGCAACCAGCCTCCCCGCCACGAGCGCCCCCGCGACGACCACCGTGCCGACCGACTGAGGCGCGGCAGCTCTCACACCCGTCACTCCCGCCCGCCCCTCACACCCCCCACCCCGCGCGCGTCCGGCACCGAGGTCCGGACGGCGCGGACGCACAGCAAGGAGCAAGCACCATGACCCGCCTTCTCGAGCACCGGACGTCCCTCGTCACCGGCGGCGGCATCGGCATCGGCCAGGACATCGCCCGGGAGTTCGCCCGCGCCGGTGCCCGGGTCGCCGTCACGTACCGCACCCACGAGCCCGACCCGTCCTTCCTCGACGAGCTCGCCGAACTGTCCGGCCACGCGCCGCTCGCCCTCGCCGTCGACGCCACCGACGAGCAGGAGGTGGCCGGCGCGGTCGACGCGGTCGGCCGCGAGCTCGGGCGGCTCGACGTCCTGGTGAACAACGTCGGCGGCCTGGTGCAGCGGGCCGGGATCGAGGAACTGGACCTGAAGCTGTGGCACCGGGTCCTCGCCGTCAACCTGGACAGCATGTTCCTGTTCACCCAGCGCGCGCTGCCGCTCATGACCGGTGAGGGCGCCCGCGTCATCAATGTCGCCTCCCTCGCCGGACGCAACGGCGGCCACCCCGGTGCGCTCGCCTACGCCACCGCCAAGGCGGCCGTGTTCGGGTTCACCCGCAGCCTGGCCAAGGAACTCGCGCCGCGCGGCATCACCGTGAACGCCCTCGCCCCGGGTTTCATCGAGGCGACCCCCTTCCACGACACGTTCACCACCCAGGCGTCCAAGGAGGCCACGCTCACCACCATCCCGGCCGGCCGCGTCGGCCGCCCCGAGGACGTGGCGGGTCCCGCCCTCTGGCTGGCCTCCGCGCACAGCGGATACGTCACCGGCACGGTCGTCGACATCAACGGCGGCCAGTACTTCGGCTGACGGTCCACCGGCGACCCGGCGACCCGGCGACCCGGCGACCCGGCGACCCGGCGACCCGGCGACCCGGCTCCACCCGGCGATCCGGCGACCGGGGGTAGCCGGTGATGCCGCGCGGCGACCCCGGGGGCAGCCGGACACACTGCGAGCCCCCGGCAGCCAGCAGCCAGCAGCCAGCAGCCGGCAGCCGGCAGCCGGCAGCCGGCAGCCGGCAGCCGGCAGCCGGCAGCCGGGAGCCGAGGCGGCCTCCGGAGAAAGCCCCCCCCGCCACGGCCGCCCCGGGCGGACGGGAGCGCCGGCAGTAGACTCGGGGCGCGCAGCCCGCTCGCACAACGCGAGGTACGCCGACGCGAGGAACGCACAGGGAGACACGGTGTCGCAAACCGTCGGCAGAGCGATCGACGTACTGGAGTTCTGCAGTCGCCGGCCCCGCGAACTGCGTGAGATCGCGGCGCTGTGGGGCGTGCACCGCACCACGGCCCTCCGGATCGTGCAGACACTCATCGCCGGCGGTCTCATCCGCCGTGACGAACGCGGCCGTTACGGCGTCGGCTTCCGGCTCGCGGCCCTCGCGAGTGCCGCCCTCGACCAGTTCGACCTGCGCACCGTCGTCCACCCGCACATCGTCGAACTGAGCGAACGGGTGGGCGAGACCGTGCAGTTCGCGGTGCCGCAGGGCTCCCGCATCGTGTACGTCGACAAGATCGAGCCGCCGGACTCGATCCGCCTGAACACCCGCATCGGCGGCTACGTCACGCTCCACACCGCCGGGGTGAGCAAGGCACTCCTCGCCCATCTGCCGCCGGAGGAGCGTGAGAAGTTCCTCGCGGAGGCCGCGTTCGAGCGCTTCACCGACACGACCCTCACCTCGCGCACCGCCTTCGAGGAACGCCTCGCGGAGGTGCGCGCGCAGGGGTGGGCCTACGACGACGGCGAGTACGACGCGATCTCCAACTGTGTCGCCGCCCCCGTGTGGGACCACTCGGGGACCGCCGCGGGCGGCATCTCGATCACCGCCATCAAATCCCGCTCCGGCCTGTCCGACCTGCGCGCCCACCTCCCGGCACTGCTGGAGACGACGACCGCCATCTCCCGCGAACTGGGCTGGCGCCCCGAGGGCGATCCCGGAACCGCGAACACGCCCGGAGGGTCCGCGGACCCGGCCGGGTGAGGGCCGGGCACACACCGCCGCACACCGACTTGCGTGCGGATTCCCGCGCAGACCCGCGTGCGGACCCCCGAGCAGACCCGCGCGGGGCGCGCGAGCCTGCGCGAACGGCCGCCCCTCACTCCGTGCCCGGCCCGCCAGCGTCCGCGGACGGCAGATCCTCATCCCGTGCCCGGCCCACCAGCGTCCGCGAACGGCAGATCCTCACCCCGTGCCCGGCCCACCAGCGTCCGCGAACAGCCGGCCCTCACTCCGTGCGCGACCCCTTGACCCCGTACCGACCGGGCGGTATGGATAGGGGCCCGCGCCCCGGTCCCCAGGAGCCGCTGTGAGCTTCAACCTCGCCACGATGCTGCACGAGTCGGCGCTCGCCGACCCCGGCAAGCCCTGTGTCGTCCTCGGTGACACCACCCTGACCTATGCCCAGGTCGAGGAGATGGCGGGCCGGGTGGCCGGCAACCTGCTCGCCCTCGGCCTCGAACGCGGCGCGAAGGTGGCCGTGCAGCTGCCCAACGTGCCGCAGTTCCTCCTCGCCTATTTCGGCGCGATGCGGGCGGGCCTGGTCATGGTCCCGCTGAACCCGCTGCTGCGGGCGCCCGAGGTGGCCTACCACCTGGAGAACAGCGACGCCCGGGTGCTGATCACCGGTGAGCCGTTCGCCGAGGAGGCGCACCGGGGTGCGAGCGCGGTGCCGGGCGTCGCGACGTACGTCGTCGACCTCGGCGGAGGCGGACGTCCCGAGGGCACCGAGGAGTTCGCGGAACTGCTGGCCCCGGCCGAGGCCCCCGACATCGTCCCGACCGACGCGGACGAGACGGCCGTACTGCTGTACACCAGCGGTACCACGGGCAGGCCCAAGGGTGCGGAGCTGACACACTTCCAGCTCTACATGAACTGTGCCGTGTCCGGGGAGCTGCTCGGTTTCGCGGACGACGACGTCACCCTCGCCGTCCTGCCGCTGTTCCATGTCTTCGGCCTGTCCAGCGTCCTCAACACCGCGGTGCGCTTCGGCACGACCCTGGTGCTGGTGCCGCGCTTCGAGCCCGGCGCGGTCGTCGACGCCGTCGAGCGGCACCGCGTGACCGTCTTCCCGGCCGTGCCCACCATGTACGTCGCGCTCCTGGAGGCGGCGGGCCGGGACCGGGACCTGTCCTCGCTGCGCGTCGGCGTGTCCGGCGGCGCCGCCATGCCGGGCGAGGTGATCCGGGCCTTCGAGGAGAGGTTCCCCGGCGTCGTGATCCTGGAGGGCTACGGTCTGTCGGAGACCGCGAGCACCGCCACCTTCAACATCAGCGCCGAGCGGCGCAAGGTGCTCTCCGTCGGCAAGCCGGTGTGGGGGGTGCAGGTGCGTGTGGTCGACCCCGACGACAAGCCGCTGCCGCCCGGTCCCCGGCACGTCGGCGAGATCGTGGTCCGCGGGCACAACGTGCTGAAGGGCTACTACAAGAACCCCGAGGCCACGGCCGAGGCGATGCGGGGCGGCTGGTTCCACACCGGTGACCTCGGCTACGCCGACGAGGACGGCTACCTCTTCGTCGTCGACCGGAAGAAGGACCTCGTCATCCGGGGCGGCTACAACGTCTACCCCCGCGAGATCGAGGAGGTCCTCTACGGCCATCCCGCCGTCGCCGAGGCCGCGGTGATCGGACGCCCCGACGACAGGCTCGGCGAGGAGGTCGTCGCGGTGGTCAGCTTCCATCCGGGACGGCAGGCCGCGCCCGAGGAACTGATCGCCCACTGCAAGGAACGTCTGGCCGCCTACAAGTACCCCCGCGAGGTCCGGGTGCTCCAGGAGCTGCCCAAGGGACCGACCGGAAAGATCCTCAAGAAGGAGCTGCGCTGATGGCTGTGGTGGAGACTGTCCGGGGTCCGGTGGAGACGTCCGCACTGGGACGGACGTACATGCACGAACACGTCTTCATCCTCACCCCCGACGTGCAGCTGAACCATCCGGAGGAGTGGGGCGACGAGGACGTCCGGATCGCCGACGCCGTGGCCAAACTCGGCGCGCTCGCCGCGCAGGGCGTGCGCACCGTCGTCGACCCGACGGTGATCGGCCTGGGCCGCTACATACCCCGGATCCAGCGCGTCGCCGAGCAGCTGCCCGAGCTCAACATCATCGTGGCGACCGGGTGTTACACCCACACCGAGGTGCCGCTCTTCTTCCACCACCGCGGACCGGCACTGAACGCCGTCGCGGGCACGGACGTGCCCGACCCGATGGTCGACATGTTCGTCGGCGACATCGAGGAGGGCATCGCCGGCACCGGTGTGAAGGCCGGGCTGCTCAAGTGCGCCATCGACCACCAGGGACCGACCCCGGGGGTGGAGCGGGTGATGCGCGCGGTGGCCAGGGCGCACCTGCGGACCGGCACGCCGATCACCGTGCACACCCACCCCGGCTCGCGGACCGGGTGGGACGTCAAGCGTGTGCTGTGCGACGAGGAGGGGGTGGACCCGGGCCGGATCGTGCTCGGGCACAGCGGCGACACCACCGACGTCGACCACCTCACCGAGCTGGCCGAGGCCGGGTTCGTCCTCGGTATGGACCGCTTCGGCCTCAACGTCGAGACGACCTTCGAGGCCCGGGCCGACACGCTGGTGGAGATGGTCCGCAGGGGGTTCGCCGACCGGATGGTGCTCTCGCAGGACGCCTCCTGCTACATCGACTGGATCGACCCCGAGGTGATGCCCCTGCTGTCCCAGTGGCACTACCTGCACATCGAGGACGAGGTGCTGCCCTACGTCCGCAAGCGCGGGGTCACCCAGGAGGAGATCACCCGCATGCTCGTCGACGTACCCCGCCGCTGCTTCGAGGACGGAGCCGCCGGCTGACCGCGCGGGACCGCATCACCGCATTGCGTACGCCGTTATAGGGCGCTTGCAAGTATCCCGCGTGTGCAAGTAGTGTCGGAACCCGTACGGCGCGCCTCCGTCCGAGGACGTGCGAGGGCGCGGGAACCTGCCGTGACGCCGGTTCCCCGCCTTCCGGCAGGCCGCCGTGCGCCAGCCGACAGCCGCGATGGAAGGTGCAGTACCCCATGACGATCCCCGACGTGACCCTGAACAACGGCGTGCGGATGCCGCAGCTCGGCTTCGGCGTCTTCCAGGTCCCCGACGACGCGACCGGCGAGGCGGTCGGTCACGCCCTGCGCGCCGGCTACCGCAGCATCGACACGGCCGCCATCTACGGCAACGAGCGCGGCGTGGGCAACGCCATCGCCGAGTCCGGGATCGCCCGCGACGAACTGTTCGTCACCACCAAGCTGTGGAACGCGGACCAGGGTCACGACAGCACCCTCGCCGCCTTCGACGCCTCCCTGGACAAGCTCGGCCTCGACCACGTCGACCTGTACCTCATCCACTGGCCCACCCCGGCCCGTGACCTGTACCTCGACACCTGGCGCGCGCTGGAGGAGATCCTCGCGCAGGGCCGCGCCCGCGCCATCGGCGTCTCCAACTTCCAGGTGCCGCACCTGCGCCGCCTCATGGACCACACCGGCATCACCCCGGCGGTCAACCAGATCGAGCTGCACCCCGCCCTCCAGCAGGCCGAGCTGCGCGCCTTCCATGCCGAGCACGGCATCGTCACCGAGGCCTGGAGCCCGCTGGCGCAGGGCGCTGTCCTCAAGGACGAGCCGGTCCTCACCCTTGCCGAGCGGTACGGCGTCACCCCCGCCCAGATCGTGATCCGCTGGCACCTGCAGACCGGGAACGTCGTGATCCCCAAGTCCGTCACGCCCGACCGCATCCGTCAGAACCTCGACGTCTTCGGCTTCCGGCTGACCGACGAGGACCTGAACGCCCTCGCCGCCCTCGACCGCGGCCTGCGCACCGGCCCCGACCCGGACACCCTGAACTAGGGAGCCCCAGGGTCTTCCTTCCGGATCGCCGGCCCGGCCTGATCCGGAAGGAAGACCCAGATCCAGGCTCCGCGAGGTCCGTCACCCGTCCCACCCGAAAGACCAGTCATGAGCATCCGTCACCTGCTCCCCGGCCCCGTCGGCTTCGGCGCGGCCCCCCTGGGCAACATGTTCCGCTCCCTCTCCGACGAGGAAGCCGACGCGACCCTGCGGTCCGCCTGGGACCAGGGCATCCGGTACTTCGACACCGCGCCCGTGTACGGTGCGGGCCTCGCGGAGACCCGTCTGGGCGCATTCCTGTCCGGCCACGACCGCGCCGACTACGTGCTCTCGACCAAGGTCGGGCGCCTCATCCTCGACGAGTTCGAGGAGCCGGCCACCCGTGAACTGGGCGAGAAGGGCAACCTGTTCCAGTACGGCCTGCCGAACAGGATCCGCAACGACTACGGCGCGGACGCCACCCTGCGCTCCATCGAGGACAGCCTCAAGCGGCTGCGCACCGACCGCCTCGACATCGTCTGGGTCCACTCCGTGGCCCAGGACTTCTACGGCGACGAATGGATCGGCCGCTACGAGGAGGCCCGCACCGGCGCCTTCCGGGTCCTCACCCGGCTGCGCGAGGAAGGCGTCATCAAGGCCTGGGGCCTCGGAGTCAACAAGGTCGAGCCTCTGGAACTGACGCTCGACCTCGACGAACCGCGCCCCGACGCCTTCCTGCTGGCCGGCCGGTACACGCTGCTCGACCACGAGCGTGCCCTCCAGCGGCTGCTGCCCGCGGCCGCCGAGCGGGGCGTCGACATCGTCGTCGGCGGGCCCTACAGCTCCGGCGTCCTCGTCGGCGGCAGTCACTTCGAGTACGGCGAGGTGCCCGCGGCCGTCGTCGAGAAGGTGAAGCGCATCACGGCGCTCGCCGCGGAGCACGGCATCCCGGTCAAGTCCGCCGCGCTCCAGTTCGTCCTGGCGCACCCGGCGGTCGCCGCGGTGGTCCCGGGCGCCAGCCGCCCCGGTCGCATCGCCGAGGACCTCGGCGCTCTCGGCCGGCCGGTGCCGCAGGCCTTCTGGCAGGCGCTGCGGGAAGAGGGGATCGTCTCCGGCTCGGCCCCCCTGCCGCTGAGCTGATCCCGCCCTGCACCCGTCCCGCGGGGCGGCCGCGCCCCGGCACCCGTGCCGCGGGACGGCCGCGCCGCCGTACGGCATCGCGTCATTCGTTCCGCGCCGCGGCCGCCTCGCGGAAGACCTCCAGGGCGACCTGATAGCCCTCGAAGGCCCGGGCGGCGCCCGCGTACGCCTCGATCTGTACGAAGACCTCGACAATGTCCTCCGGCGTGGCGCCGTTGTTCAGCGCGATCCGCAGTTGGCCGCGCAGCGGTTCGAGGGTGCCGAGGACCGCCGCGATCGTCACGGACACGAGCGCGCGGGTCCGCGTGTCGAGGGGACCGTCGGTGCGGGACCACGCGTCCCCGAAGGTGTGCGTCGTGGCGAGGCGCTTGAAGTCCTCGCCGGCGGCCGGCTCGCCCGGGACGGGTGCGAGGAACGGCTCCAGGGACCTGCCGAGCAACCGCTCGGCCGTGGCCAGCGCGGCCTGGTACGCCCCGCGCCCCTCGCCGGCGGGCGGCGGCGTCGTCGTTTCGTCGGTGGTCATCGGTGGTGTGCTTCCTTCCGGATCGGGTGGTCGGGTCAGAGCGTCACGGCGTGATCGGTGGACCGGCTGACATCGGCCCACTCCCGCGTTTCGGCCGTACGCTCCTCCTCCGCCTTGAGGGCGATCTCCAGGGCGTCACTGCCGAGCAGCAGCCGGCGCGGCGGGTCCTGCGCCTCCACCGCGCCGACGACGGCCCGCGCCATCCGGACGGGGTCGCCCGGCTCGTTGCCGCTGTACTCGCCGAACAGCCGCGCCCACCGGCCGACCGTCTCCTCGTAGTCGGCCCCGACCGGACCGGACGCCAGCGCGGCGCCCGCCGCCCAGCCGGTGCGGATGCCGCCGGGCTCGACGACGGTCACCTTGACACCCAGCGGGGCCACCTCGTTCGCGAGGACCTCGGAGAAGCCCGCGACCCCGAACTTCGCGGTCTGGTAGGCGCTCAGGCCCGGTGTGCCGCCCACCCGGCCGCCGATCGAGGAGATCTGCACGAAGTGCCCCGAGCGCTGCGCGCGCAGCACGGGCAGCGCCGCCCGCGTCACGTTGACCACGCCGAACAGGTTCGCCTCGATCTGCGCGCGGAACTCGTCCTCCGGGAAGTGCTCGATCGAGCCGCTGGTCGCGTAGCCGGCGTTGTTGACCACCACGTCCAGGGACCCGAACCGGTCCACGGCCGCCGCGACCGCGTCCCGCGCGGACGACGGCGACGTGACGTCGAGCGCGACCGCCATCACCCGGCCGGGGTGGTCCGCCTCCAGCGCGGCGAGCGCCTCGGGCCTGCGGGAGGCCGCCACCACTTGGTCGCCCGCCTCCAGCGCGGCGACGGCCAGCGCGTGGCCGAGGCCCTGCGAGGCACCGGTGATCATCCAGGTTCTTGCCATGACACATCTCCTCATCGGGTGTCGCGCCGCGGGACCGCCCGGCGGCGCGGTGGCAGGTGGGAGCCATGCGCCGGGTCCACAGTCGGGATCCCGGACGTCCCTCGGTATCTGCAACAGGAATGTAGCACTAAGAATTTCTAGTGCCACGTGTGAGATGTGCAAGAAGGGGGAAGTGCGACTCCTTGCTAGGGTGGGCGCATCATGAGAGCCGACGCCGCCCGCAACCTCGCCGCACTCCTGCGCACCGGGGCCCGACTGCTGGCCGAAGACCCGAGCACACCGCTGTCCGCCATCGCCGCGGCGGCCGGCGTCGACCGCACCACCGCCCATCGCCGCTTCGCCAACCGGGAGGCGCTGCTCAGCGCGGTGTTCCAGGCGAAGCTCGATGCCGCCGAGCGCGTCCTCGACGAGGCCCGGCTGACGGAGGCCCCGGTCGCCGTGGCCCTGCACCGCTACGTGGAGGGGATCGTTCCGGTCAGTCGGGACTGGCCCGTCGACACGCGGCGCATGATGCGGGAGGACCCCGAGGCCAACCGGCGGGCCGAGACGCAGAGCGCCCGGCTGGACGCCTTCCTGCGGCGCGCCGCCGACGAGGGGCTGCTGCGCCCCGGCGTCCCGCTGCCGTGGGTCAGGGAGACGCTGAACCAGCTCGTCTCCAGCGCGGCCCACCGCTTCCCGGAGACGGATCCGCCGCAGGCCGCCGACCTGGTCGTGGACGCGCTGCTCAACGGCTTCGGCGCCGCCGGCTGAGCCTCCCCGCCGGCCGGGCAGGGGGGGCGACCGGCGGGTCCGGGCTACTCGGCCGGTTCGGCCCGTGCGGAGCGTGCGGCGCGCTCGGTCCGCTCCGCGGGGAGGCGGCGGGCGGCCAGCGCGGCGGTGTCGTCCTGGAGGCGGTCGCCGCTGTAGACCAGCAGATCGCGGTGGAGCCGGTCCAGGAGCCGGCGCGGACCCAGCGGCCCCCAGCACGCGAGCCGCTCCGCCAGGGGGTAGAACGTGCCGCCCGCGTCCCGCGTCTCGGTGACACCGTCGGTGTACAGCAGGAGTTCGTCGCCGGGGTGGAAGGAGTAGGTGTCGGCCCGGAACGGTTCCGGCACCAGCATCCCGAGGTTCAGCGGCGGACCCGAACGCCCCCGGTCGAGTTCGCGTACGTCGCCCGGGCGGATGCGCAGCGGCGGCGGATGCCCGCAGTTGACCACACGTACGACGTGGTCGCCCGGCGGCATCTCGACGAAGACGGCGGTGACGAACCGTTCGGCGGTCTCGGTCCCGCCGAGCTGCGCCGCCCTGCGGCTCATGCTCCGCTCCACCCGGTCCGCCAGTCCCGGAAGCTCCGCCTCGTCGTGCGCGGCCTCGCGGAACGCGGCGAGTATCGCGCCCGCGGTCTCGACGGCCAGCAGCCCCTTGCCGCGTACGTCACCGATGACGAGCCGTACGCCGTACCGGGTGAGGACGGCCTCGTAGAGGTCGCCGCCGATGCGGGCCTCGGCCGCGGCGGCGAGGTACAGGCTCTCCAGCGCGAGGTCGCCGAGCCGGTGCGGCACCGGTTTGAGCAGCACGCGCTGGGCGACCTCGGCCAC
The DNA here is from genome assembly GCF_044747185.1 of Streptomyces sp. NPDC090108. NCBI lineage: Bacteria > Bacillati > Actinomycetota > Actinomycetes > Kitasatosporales > Streptomycetaceae > Streptomyces > Streptomyces sp. NPDC090108. The sequence continues at coordinate 156,475 of NZ_JBIVDQ010000003.1, read as the reverse complement.
GAAACGCACGTCGGCGAGCGTGCGTTCACGGCGTGTCCGGTGGGCCGCGATCACCGTGCCGAGCGCGCCCACCAGGGCGGTGCACACATAGGAGGCCACATAGTGGCGGTCCCACAGGTAGCCGACGGGGCGGCCCGCGCAGCACGGGGTGCCCGCGAGCACCCCCTCCAGCACGATCGCCCCGACGGTGGCGCCCGCGACGACGGCCGGGCCGTGCGCGAACGCGGCCACCAGCGGCAGCGCGACGAGCACGAAGCTCACCGGCCAGTCGACCGGCGTGAGGGGTTCGAGCGCCAGCACGCCCGCGACGAAGAGCACCGGGAGCCAGCGCATCCACGCCGGGGGCGTGGGCAGATGGGTCCGCGCGGCCAGATCGCCCTCCTGGCCCGCACCGTCACGCTCGCGCCTCACCCGCCGCCCCCGGAGGTGCGAACCGTCCTCACGGACGCGCGGTGAACCGCCGGACACCCGCCGGCCGCCGTGCCGGACGCGACCGTGCCGTGGGGCGCGGCAACCGGCGCACGACATGCCTGACGCTTCGGCCTGGGCGGGCTCGGCACACGGAACTCCTGTCACCTGGCCTCTCGACAAGAGCACCAGCCTGGTACCCGGCCGCCCGGCACGCCGGTGATTGCTCCACCGGTCGGCATGTTCCGCCGGACACCGGCCTGCCCGCGCTTCGCCGTCGCACCGCCCCTTCACCGCCCGGCGGGCACGATCGGGGCCGCCGTACGGCAGCGCCACGGGCGGCCCGGTGACGTCATCGCCGCGCCGCCCCACCCCGGATCCGTGGTCCGGGACGGGGCGGCGCGGCGGGACGGCGCGGGATCAGCCCGCGGGGGCCGCGGCGCGGCGGCGCAGCTCCTTCTTGTCGGGCTTGCCCACGTCGGTGAGAGGCAGTTCGGACGGGAAGGTGATGCGGGCGGGCTCGTACATCGCCCCGCGCTCCGCGCGTACCATCGCCCGCAGCTCGTCGGCGCCGGCCGTGGCGCCGGGGGCGAGCAGGACGGCGGCGTGCACCTGCTCCATGCGGTCCTCGTCGCGCACACCGAAGACGGCGCTCTGCAGGACGTCCGGGTGGCTGTTGAGCAGATCCTCGAGCTCGGTGGTGTACACGTGGCCGCCCACCACGACGATCATGTCCTTGAGGCGGTCCACCACGGTGAGGTAGCCCGCGTCGTCGCGGAAACCGACGTCACCGGTGTGCAGCCAGCCGTCCTGGAGGACCTCCGCGGTCAGCCCCGGCTGCTTCCAGTAGCCCTGCATGACCATCGCGGAGCGCACGCAGATCTCGCCGTGCTCGCCGTTCGGCAGGACGTTGCCGTCCTCGTCCCGGATCTCCACCTCGACGCCGGGCAGGATCCGTCCGGCGGTGCGCAGCCGCGCCGGGTCGTCCGGGTCGTGGTCGCTCTGGGGCAGGACGCTGATCAGGCCGCCCTCGTTCTGGCCGTACCCCTGCATCAGGACCGGGCCGAGGCGGCGTACGGCGTCGGCGATCCGCGCGGGGGAGGACTGGCAGCCGCCGTACAGGATCTGGCGCAGTCCGGAGGTGTCGGTGTGCTCCATGTCCGGGTGGTCGAGCAGCTGGTAGAGCAGGGGCGGCAGCAGCCACAGGTGGGAGATGCGCTCGCGCCCGATGGTGGCCAGCACCTCGCCCGGCTCGAAGTCGTCGAGCATGACGACCGTGCCGCCGGTCTCCAGCACGGCGTCGGCGAGCAGTCCGGCAGCGTGGGCGATCGTGGTGGCGACGAGCTGGCGGGGCGCCCCGGCCTCGTCGCTGCCGACCGGACGTACGGACCGCATCTCCTGCACCTGGCGGTAGGTGGTGCAGATGCCCTTCGGGTGGCCGGTGGTGCCGCCGGTGTGGCGGATGCCGCATATGCCGTCCGGCTCCGCCAGGCTCGGGAAGGGCTCGCCGGACTGGACGGCGGCGAGCGCCACGAGGTCCTCGGCTCCGGCGCACGGGCCCAGCGACAGCACCGACTTCACCGGTACGGCCTCGGCGATCTCCGCGGCCCGGGCGGCGAGCCGCGGATCGACCACGAGTGCCCGGGTCTCCACGTCCTCGACGATGGCGGCCTGCACGTCGGCGGACAGCTTGCTGTACAGGTGGTTGACCTGAGCGCCGATCAGGTTGGCGGCGAACCGGACGGCGAACGCCTCGGGCAGGTTGCCGCTGAGCAGCGTGACGGTCTGTCCGCGCTCGATCCCCTGCGCCTGCATGGCCCACGCCATCCGGTACGTCAGGTCGCGCAACTCTCCTGCGGTGACACGGCTCTCGCCGTGCACCAGTGCCTCGCGGCCGGGGTTCTCCCGCAGCGCGTCGAGGATGTCCTCCACATGGCTTCGGAAGCGTGGGGCGACGTCGGGCATCTGTGGTCCTCCTGGGCCGGCGCACGTCGATGGCATGCCGGCGCGTCGTGGCTGTACTTGTGGGGGGACGGGAGGAGGGCGCCGCACGACCTCGGGTCGCGCCGCCTCGGCTCCACGATCGGTGGCCTATACACGGGTAAAGGTTGCCTAGGCCAACCAAGATCGACTGTAGGTCGTCGGGCTCGGACAGCACCAATCCGGTGACGGCGAAACGTCGAAAACCGGCCAATCGCTCCGTGCCCGGCAACCGCCCCCGGACCGGTGCACCCCCGTCACCGGCGACGGAAGAGGCATACGCGCCCGTATCCGCTCTCTGGCGAGAATCAGCCCCAGGCCGAGGTCGCGGCGTTCGAAGCGCGTGGCCCGACATCGCCGAAGCCCGCGGACGCGTGCGGTCCTTCGCCGGCCCTGAGTGGCACCGTCGCGGCGCGATGCTCGGGCCGTGGATCCGAGGGGGAGAGGGGGCTTCTCGACGCCAATGGCGCCCGGACGGCGCGAAGTTCAGTCCCGCCGGAGTCGCGGGGTGCGAGAGGGCCCGCGTCACCGGCCGGTGACGCGGGCCCCCGCATGTGCCGTTGCGCCGGTCTCCTACCGGTAGCCGACGGTCACCGGCTGACGGATGCCGGACGCCGGGAGCGTCACGCGCAGGACATGCGTACTCGCGTCCCACTGCCAGGCCGACGCCTTCAGGCGCGTGCCGCCGGCGGTCACCTGGGCCGGAGCGTGATCCGCTCCGCGGAAGGTGACGGTCCACCGGCGCCGTGCCGTCTGCCCCCGGAAGGAGCCCTTGGCCGGCGCGATCCGCACCCGGTGCTCGCCGCGGTGCTCGGTGTAGCGGATCCGCGTGGTGGCCGCCCGCCCGGAGACCGGGCTCACCCCGTCGTCCTCGTAGAGGGTGAACGCCCCCGGCGCCCCGGTGCCGACCGTGACCCCGGCCTCGGACAGCGGGCTGTCCGCGCCGCCGGTGGTGTCGCCGGTCCGGGTGACGACCAGGCCGCCCGCGCGGACGAAGACCGGCATGGTGTCCAGGGTGCTCGACACGTCGAAGGCGGCTCCGCCGGCGCCTGCCGTGTACGTCTGCCCGGTGAAGTAGTCCGTCCAGCGCCCCGGCGGGAACCACACCGACGTGGTGGCCGTGGCGCCCGGCGTGGTGACCGGCGCCACCAGGAGGTCGGGGCCGTACAGGTACTCGCTGCCGGACCGGCTGTAGGCGGTCTCCTCCTCGGGGAAGTCCAGGTAGAGCGGCCGTACGACGGGGACTCCCGTGGTCGCGGCCTGCTGGGCCAGGGTGTAGGTGTAGGGCACCAGTTCCTCGCGCAGCGAGAGGAACTTCTCGGCGGACTTCCGCGCGTCCGTGCCGTACTGCCACGGGAGCCGGTCGCTGTGGTTGCTGTGGAGGCGGTCGACGGGCTGGAAGGTGCCGAACTGCACCCAGCGCGCGTACAGGTCGTCGGGCAGCTTCGTGGTGCGGCGGGAGGTGCCGCCGGACGTGTAGGTCTCCGCGCCCGGGATGCCGAACCCGTCGTTGTGGCCGCCGATGTCATGGCTGATGGCCGACATGCCGGTCGCGGCGGACTCGCCCGGCGTGTAGCCGACCTCGGCGCGCAGCGTGCCCCACGTGGACGCGGTGTCGCCGGTGAAGTGGAGCGTGGAGCGCTTGTCCGCCCAGGGCCCGGTGGGCAGACCGACGCCACCGCTGTAACCGCCCGCCTGGAGCGATCCGTAGGCGCGTGACAGGACGAATCCCCGTCCGGCCGTCTCCGCGGTGAGGTCGGCGTACTTCTGGTTGATCCAGGCGTCCGGGGTGACTCCGGCCTGTGAGGACCGCGACGCGTCACAGCACCAGTCGAGCCACCAGAAGTCGTTGCCGGCCGCGTCCATCGGCCGGTGGAGCGCCAGGTAGGCGGCGAGCTGGTCGGGGTCCCCGAAGTCGAAGGTGTAGCATTCGGCGCCGCCGTCGGACGCGCAACCGCCCTTCTTCAGCCTGCCCTTGGCCGTCGCCTGCGCCTGCGCGAACCGGGGGTCGGAGTCCAGGATGCTCGGGTGCACGTTCAGCGTGTTGTGCAGGCCCTGCGCCGCGGACCAGTCGAAGAAGCCCTTGGGGTCGGGGAACTTGGCCGGGTCGAAGTTCCATCCCGACCAGGTGTTGGGGGACTTGAAGTCGGTGTCCGTGACGAGTACGTCCAGGGGCACCCCGGCGGCACGGAACCCGGGCACGACGGTGTTCTCGTAGTCGCTCGCGGTGCGGTCGATGTACTCGGAGTACCAGACGCCGTAGGCCCAGCGGGGCAGCAGCTGCGGAGGTCCGGTCAGCGTGGCGAGATCGCCGAGGCCCCGCCGGTAGTCGTGCCCGAAGCCGAAGAGGTAGCCGTCCCTGTAGGGCAGCCCGCCGTGGGACGGCCGGGAAGTGGCCTTCCCCGCACCGGCGTCGTACACCGCGGACGTCGTGTCGTCGAGCAGGTACCAGCCGTCGCGGTGCAGCAGCCCGGGCGCGGTCCGGGGCGTCGCGCCGCCCTCGCCGTCGAACCCGTCGAGACTGCGCCGGTAGCCGCCCAGAGCGAGGTGCGGCGGGGGCGCGGCGTCCGAGGCGGAGGTGAGGGCCAGGGTGTCCACGTTGACATGGCAGCTGACGGACTCCGGGCAGCCGAGGGTGACGCGGTCGGTGCCCGCCTTCAACTCCACCGGTACGGCGGCCGACTTCCAGGTGTCCCAGTCGTCGGTCGGCGGCAGGGAAAGGGTGCGGTCCGCACCGCCCCCGGTGTGCACGGTCACGTCACGCGACCGGTGCAGACCGTCGCCGCCCGTGCCGTTGGCGTAGCGCAGGTGCAGCAGATAGGTGCCGTCCTGGGGCACCCCCACGACCTGGTCCGAGAGCTGGGCACCCTGATTGAGCTCGGCCCTGAACCCGGCGCCCGAGTACCCCCGGTGGTCGGTGGCCGTCACCGCGGAACCCGCCGCCGAGGCGTCCTCGGCCTCGCAGCTCGTGCCGAACCGGCAGCCGGGCAGCGCCGTCTGCGCCCTGGACGGATACGCCGCCCCGGATCCGAGCAGGGCCACGCTGTCGACGTTGACGCTCCCCGAGTCACCGGCCGCGTGGCGCAGCCTCACCGTGTGCGGTCCTTCTCCGACCCGCAACGGCACGCGGGCCACCGCCCAGGAGTTCCAGTCGGCCGTCTGCGGCAGGCTCACCTTCTGTTCCGCGCCCCCGTCGACCGCGAGGCTCAGGGTGCGCGTCTCGTGCCGGCCGTCGCTGCCGACCGCGTTCGCGTAGCGCACGGCGAAGTCGTACGTGCCCGCCGCGGGCGCCCGCACGTCGGTGGACAGGGAGTTGTTGTCGACCTCGAAGCCGGCGAGGAAGCCCTTGCCGGTGAAACCCGTGTGGTCCACGGCGATTCCGGCCCCGTCGTACGCCTGGTCCTCCGCCTCGCACAGCGCCCCGGCCGTGCACGAGGAGCGCTGCCAGGGCGCCGCCGTCACGGGGGTGTCGCCCGCGGTGAGCCGTACGGTCAGGTTGTGCGCGTCGAACGGTCCGGAACCCACCTGGTACCGGAGGGTCAGCGCGCTGGTGGTGATGGTCAGGACGCCGTTCTCGACGGACGAGGTGTAGGCGGGCGGTGAGGTGAAGGCGCTCCGGCCGATCGCGTCGAACGTGGGCCTGTCCTCGAAACGTCCGTCCCCGGAGTACTCGGTACGGATCAGGGTCGGTGACAGCACCTCGAACCTGGCGTCGGACAGGGTCACCGTCGCGGGACGGGCCGGCCGGGCGCCCGGTGAGCCCGCGGACGCCACATCGGCGCAGGCCAGACCGAGTGCCACGGTCGTACAGGCCAGCATCAGGCCGACGGCACGGGTGCGGCGGGGGTGTGGGGATCTGGGGAAGGGGGGTCGCACGGCATGCTCCATCCTGGGACAGCGGCGCCCGGGTGGGCGCAACGGACATGAGGAGAGGACTGCACTTGCCTGCGCGCTCGCCTACAACGTTGTAAAGGCGGGCTCCAGGCATGACACCATGCGGACTTCACTATGTCCACAGGCGTAACGGACATCGTTGTCAGGGGAGTTGGAGGGACCGGCGTGAGGGTTGGTCCCGTGCGGAGGACGGGCGGCGAGGGGCAGGTGACGGGGGTGTGGCGGGCGGCAGCCGGCGCGACCGGCACGCGCCGGCCGCCGGGCGGGTGGCCGGATCGCCGCGCGGCGAACGTACGCCCACAGGCATACGCCGGCGGCCGGGCTGTCGGACTGTCGGCCGGATCGCCGAGCCGCGTACGTACGCACGCGGGGGCCGCGGACCCCGCCGCATGGGGATACGGATCTTCGCCGGTCACCGATGCGGGCGCGGCCCGCGCCCTGCGAGGGTTCCTCTGCCGCCCGGGGGCGGACGGCCCGGACGCCGTCAGTGCTGGTCATCCCCACGGCTGTCATGAGAAGGGCGTCCGTGCCGCCCGCTCTCCCGGCGGCGCGGGCGCGTGCGGCTGCCCCGGTCGGCTGGGCAGCCGCACGCCGCTCTCCTCCCGGGCGGCACGCTTCGCCCCGCCCTGACGGCACGCCCCGCTGCTCCCGGACGGCACGCCGTCCGCCGCGGGTTCCGGTGGCGGACCTGTCCGGGGTCCGGCGCGGGCTCCGCTCCGGGGCACGGTGTCGCCGGAGCCTGCGGAAGGACCGGTCGCCGACCCGGAAGGGCGGCTACCCTCGGATACGGTTCATACGCGGAAGGTGACTGCGGGGGGTAAGTGTGCAGTTGGGGTCCTCATGGCGGCGCCCGGGTCGGATGCCGGCCGAACTGACCAGCTTCGTCGGGCGCGCCGGTGAACTGGCCACGATCCGGGAGATGCTGGGGCAGGCCCGGCTGCTCACCCTGGTCGGACCCGGCGGGGTCGGCAAGAGCCGGCTGGCGCTGCGAGCCGTTGCCGACGCGGCCGACGGCTTCCCCGACGGCGTGCGCCTGGCCGAACTCTCCGGCCTGAAGGACCCCGACCTGCTGCCGGGCGTCATCGCCGACGCGCTGGGGCTGCCGGCCCGGGCGGGCATGTCGCCGGTCGACTCGGTCGTCGAGCACCTCGCCGGCGCCGGGCTGTTGCTGGTGCTGGACACCTGCGAGCATCTCGTCGACGCCTGCGCCCTGCTGGCCGACCTCCTGCTGTCGCAGGCGCCCGGCCTGAAGATCCTCGCCACGAGCCGGCAGGCCCTCGACGTCCCCGGCGAGTACGTCCTGCCCGTGACGCTGGGGCTGCCGGAGGGCGACGAAGGGGGAGACGCCCTCGACCTGTTCGAGCAGCGTGCCGCCCTCGCCGTTCCCGGATTCACGCTCACGGACGGCCGGCGCGCTCTCGCCGCCGCCCTGTGCCGCCGCCTCGACGGGATCCCGCTGGCCATCGAACTGACCGCCGTACGCCTGCGGGCCCTGCCGCTGGAACAGCTCGCCGCGCGGATCGACGACAGCTTCGCGATCCTCAACGGCGGCCGGAAGGCGGTGCTGCCCAGGCATCAGACGCTGCGCACCACCATCGGATGGAGCCATGAACTGTGCTCGCCGCCCGAGCGGTTGCTGTGGGCCCGCCTGTCGGTGTTCGCGGGCTCCTTCGACCTCGCGGCGGTGGAGTCCGTGTGCACCGATCCCCGGCTCCCCGTCGACGACGTGGTGGACCCGCTGATCGGCCTGGTCGACAAGTCGGTGGTGGTACGGCTGGACAGCCGCTACCAACTCCTCGACACCATCCGCGAGTTCGGCGCCGACTGGCTGGCGGAGCTCGACGAGACCGCCGCCCTCCGGCACCGGCTGACCACGTACTGCCGGAGCAGACTGCGCCGGCTGGAGGAGCGGTTCCTCGGCCCCGACCAGGCCCGGCTGCACCGGGCCCTGCGGACCGAGCACGACAACCTCCGCGCCGCCCTGGAGTACGCCCAGGCGGACGGCGACCTCTTGCCCATGGCCGCGCAGATGTGGCCCTACTGGCTGTGCGGCGGACAGCCCGCCGAAGCGACCCACTGGCTGGAACTGGCCCTGGCCCAGCACCGCGAGGCGACCCCCGAGCGCGTACGGGCACTTCAGTGGGCCTCCACCTTCGCCGCCCTCCAGGGCGACCACGCCCGCGCGACGGGACTGGCCCATGAGATGCGGCAACAGGCCGGACAGCTCGCCGACCCCCGGCTGACCGCCCTGGCCCGGCTGTGCGCGGGACAGGCGGCGGCCTTCCGCGGCGCGTGCGACGAGGCGGTGGCCGACCTCTCCGTGGCCCTGGACGAACTGCGCGCCACCGGCACCGAACTGGACGTCGCCCTGGCCACCCTGCGCCTCGGCATGGCCTACGCGCTCGGCGGTCGCACGGACGCCGCGCTCACCGTCCTCGGGGAGCTGACGGAACCGGCCGGCGGCGACCGGACGGACAGCTATGTCCAGGGCTGCGCCCACGGTTATCTGACGGTCGCCCACCTGGCCGCCGGAGCGGTCGAGGAGGCCGCGCGGACGGGCCGCCGCGCCGTGGAACTCCACGACCTCCGCGACGGCGTCCTCGACCTCGCCGTCACCCTCGACGCCGTCGCCTGGACGGCGGTGGCCCAGGGCCGCCATCGGCGCGCCGCTCTCATCCTCGGCGGAGTGGACGCGCCGTACGACCTGCTGGACCGGCGCCGGGCCCTCGGCAATCCGCTGCTGACCAGGCTGCACGAGCAGGCGCTGCGCACCGCCGGGGACGCACTCGGCGGCACCGAACTCGAACGGCTGCGCCGCCAGGGAGCCAGGCTGCCCCGGGAGCAACTGGTCGCCTTCGCCCTGTCCGACGAGGACATGCCCCCCGACCTCCCCGCCCGGCCCCGGCCGTCCGGAAGCGACGGCCTCACCCGGCGCGAGCGCGAGGTCGCCACGCTGATCGCCAAGGGCATGACGAACCGCGAGATCGCGCAGGACCTGGTGATCTCCAAACGCACGGCCGACGCGCATGTCGAGCACATCCTCGCCAAGCTCGGCTTCTCCTCCCGGTCACAGATCGCCGCACTGATCTCGGGGGAGAACCACCAGGGCGCCACCCCGGCGGTCGGGTCACCCGTCCGGCCGCGCCTGTGAGGCGACAGCGTGAAGGCCGCGTCCGGCGGACCATGACGCCCCCGGGTTCCGATGCCGGGGCGGGCTCCGGCGCCGGAGCCCGTCACGCGGCGTCCCCGGCGCAACCGGTGCACCTGCTTCCCCCGCCGCATCCTCCGTCACCGCGCCATCCCTTGACACACCGTCAGCGGACCACGACTCTCTCCGGAGTCCGTTCACCGGTGCTGTGGTTCAACTACTCAGGGAGCCGCGATGACCACGTACGAGACCACCCCGGACGCCCCTGACCACGTGCGCCGGCACCGCCGCCGCGCCGCGGCCGCCAGCACCGTGGGGACCGCGATCGAGTGGTACGACTTCTTCCTCTACGGCACGGCCGCCGCCCTGGTCTTCCCGCACGTGTTCTTCCCCGGGCACGCCGGCTACACCGGGGTGCTCGCCTCCTTCGGCACCCAGTTCGTGGGGTTCGCGGCCCGTCCGCTCGGTGCCGCGGTCTTCGGGCACATCGGCGACCGGGTCGGCCGCAGGTCGACCCTGGTGACCACCCTGGTCCTGATGGGCGTCAGCACCTTCCTCATCGGCCTCCTGCCCGGCTACGACACCCTGGGACCCGCCGCACCCGTGCTGCTCGTCCTGCTGCGGGTCGTCCAGGGCGTCGGGGTCGGCGGCGAGTGGGGCGGGTCGGTCCTGATGTCCATGGAATGGGGCTCGCGGCGGCGCAGAGGGCTGATGGCGAGCTGGCCGCAGCTCGGCGTCCCGCTCGGCCTCCTCGCCTCGACCGGCATGGTGAAGCTCATGACCGCCGCGACCGGCGACCACTTCGGCTCCTGGGGCTGGCGCGTACCGTTCCTCGCCAGCGTGGTCCTGATCGGCATCGGCCTGTACGTACGGCTGAAGGTCCTGGAGAGCCCCGCCTTCGCCGAGGTGAAGCAGGAACGCGTGGTGGTCCGCCGGCCCGTTCTCAGCGTCCTGCGGAACCAGCCCCGCGCGGTGCTGACCTCGGCCTTCGTCCGGATGTCGGAGCAGGCGCCCTTCTACCTCTTCATCACCTTCGTCCTCACCTACGGCACGGAGAAGGCCGGGCTCGCCAAGGCGGACCTGCTCGACGACACGCTCGTCGCGGCCGCGGTCGGCCTCGTCTGCGTGCCCTTCTTCGGCCACCTCTCCGACCGCTTCGGGCGGCGGCTGGTCTACGGCATCGGCATCGCCTGCGTCGGGCTGTTCGCGTTCCCGTACTACGCCCTCCTCGACACGGGACGCCCCGGCCTCGTCCTCCTCGCGATCGTGCTCTCGCTCGTGTTCCACGGCGTCCAGTACGGACCCCAGGCCGCGCTGATCGCCGAGGGGTTCGGCGCGAACGTCCGCTACAGCGGAGCCGGACTCGGCTACCAGCTCGCCTCGGTCGTCGCCGGCGGTCCCGCCCCGCTCATCGCCGCGGCGATCCTGGAACACACCGGGTCCAGCACCTGGATCAGCTGGTACATCGTGGGCTGCTGCGCCGCCGCCATGACCGCGCTGCTCCTCATGCCGCGCCCCGCGACCGCCTCGGCCGCCGCGACCACCGGGCCGCGCGGGTCCACGACGGCGGACCGCGCGAACCCGGCGTCCACCGGGGGAGAGGCCTGAGCGGTCCCGGACGACTCCCCGCCCCGACTTCCCGCCCCGGCCCCGACTGCCCGCCCCACCGCTGCCTCGACCCTCGGCCCCGACTGCCCGCCCCCCGCCGCCCCGCCCCCCGACCCCGCCTCCGCGCCCCACGCCGGCGCCGCCGCGTTGGGCCGGGTGGCGTAGCCCCGGCAGGCGGGGCAGGGTGGTCAGGAGGAAGCCGCCGACCGGCAGCCCCGCAGGCCCCCCGAGGCCGCGCCCGCCCCGGCACACCCCGCGCCGTCCGCGGGCCGCGCGGCACGTCCCCGCGTCGGCGTGAGCAGAGCCGGCAGGTGGAGGAGGAAGCCAGGTGCCTCAGCAACCGCGCGACACCGTTCACACATACGACTTCATCGTCGTCGGATCCGGTGCCGGCGGCGGACCGCTGGCCGCGAACCTCGCCCTGGCCGGACACCGGGTGCTGGTCCTGGAGGCCGGCGACGACCACGCGTGCCCGTACTACTCCATCCCGATCATGCAGGCCTTCGCCAGCGAGGACCCCGACATGGCGTGGAGCTTCTTCGTACGGCACTGGGACGACACGGCGGCCCAGCGCGAGGACGCCAAGTTCGTCGAGGCCCGCGACGGCGTCCTCTATCCGCGCGGCAGCGCCCTCGGCGGCAGCACGACGGTGAACGCCCTCATCACCCTGTTCCCGCAGGGCAAGGAGTGGGACAGGCTGGTGGAGACGACCGGCGACGCGGGCTGGGGCGCCGAGGCCATGCGGGAGCGGTTCCGGCGGATGGAGAGCTGGCAGGGAGCCGACGCCGAGCCGCTTCCCGGTGAGACCCCGGCCGAGCGCGACGCCAAGGCCGCGCACGGCCGCGACGGCTGGCTCGGTACGACCCGGGCCGCCCCCGCCCTGGCCCGCCGGGAGCCCAAGTTCCTCGACATCATCGGCGCCGTCGAGCGGACCGCGCGCGACCGGTTCGGCATCCCCGACGACGTACCGCTGCCCCGCGACCCGAACGCGGCCGACACCCCGCCGGACTTCCAGGGCATGGGCTTCGTCCCGATCGCGGTACGGGACGGACAGCGCAACGGCTCCCGCGAACGCCTCCTCGACGTACGCCGGCAGGTGGGCGACCGGCTGACCATCAGGATGAACACCCTGGTCACCCGCGTGCTCTTCGAGGGCGACCGGGCGGTGGGCGTCGCCTACCGGGAGCAGCGCCACGCCTACGGCGCCTCCTCCGGCAAGAGCTGCCGTCTCTGCCCCGACCCAGCGGACGAGAGCCGGCAACAGGACTCCGGGCAGGAGGAGTTCACCGAGAGGGCCGCGTACGCCCGCCAGGAGGTCGTCCTGGCGGGCGGCACCTACAACACCCCGCAGCTGCTGATGCTGTCCGGCATCGGCCCCCGCGCCGAACTGGAGCGGCTCGGCGTCCCGGTGCGCGTCGACGCCCCCGGCGTGGGACGCAACCTGCACGACCGGTACGAGGTGTCGGTCGTCGCCGAACTCGACGAGGACTACCGGCTGTTCGAAGGCGCTTCACTGGACGTGCCCACCGAGGGGCAGCACAGGGACGCGCTCATCAGCGAGTGGGACGCCGACCACGGGGGCCCGTACTCCACCAACGGCCTGCTGGCGACGGTCATCGCCGGATCGAGCGTCTCCGACGGCGACTCCGACCTCATGCTGCTGGTGCTGCCCGTCGACTTCCACGGCTACTACCCCGGTTACTCCACGGACGGCGGGAAAGCCCGCGACCGGCTGGCCGTCGTGGTGCTCAAGGGACACACCAGGAACCGCGGCGGCCTCCTCACCCTGCGCTCCGCCGATCCCGCCGAGCCCCCCGAGATGGCCTTCCGCTACTTCTCCGAGGGTTCCGAGGGCTGGGAGGAGGACCTGCAAGGCGTCGTCGACGGCATGCGGATCGCCCGTGACGTGATCGCGCACGCCGCCGACGCCGGAGTGAAGGGCGAGCTGATCCCGGGCCCGGAGTTCACGACCGACGACCAGCTCAAGGACTGGGTGCGCGGCCAGTCGTGGGGCCACCACGCCTGCGGCACCGCCAGGATCGGCGCCGACGACGACCCCCTCGCCGTGCTCGACGGCGACTTCCGGGTGCGTGGCGTGGAGGGCCTGCGCGTGGTGGACGCGTCCGTCTTCCCCGACATCCCGGGCCTGTTCATCGCCAGCGCCGTCTACCTGGTCGGCGAGAAGGCGAGCGAGGCGATGCTGGCGGAGTACGGGACGGTGCGGCCCGCCTGAATCCCGGGGACGCCGGCGGAGAACCAGCGCTGCCCGGACAGGGACCGCACGCTCCGTGTGCCGGGGCGGCGTCTGTCCGGGCAGCGTCCGTCGGGTCCGGGCCGTCAGGCCTTGAGGCGTTCCCGGTCACCCATCACCACGACGGGGTGGCGGGCGGGATCGAGGGTGCGCAGCAGGGTCTTCATGGCGGTCTCGGGGACGGTGACGCACGCCGAGGTGCCGTCGCCGTGATCCACGTGCAGCCAGATCCCGCCCCCCTTCTCCACGCCGTCGGGACGGGTCCAGTCGAAGGGCGGGACGCCCTTGAGACGGTTGTAGTTGACGGCGATGACGTAGTCGAAGTCGTGCACGTGGGCTTCGTCGTCGGTGTTCACCATGGACGCGTAGGCGTTGTCGTCGTACCAGTACGGCAGCTTGCTGCCCGGGTTCTTCAGCGAGCCTCCCGCGTCGCTGAGGGTGAACACCCCGACGGGGCTGCTCTCGTCGTCCAGACGATGGTCCGTCGTCCAGCCCATGCGGCCGTTGTGCGCCGGCCAGCTGGCCTTCTGCTCCCAGGCCGTGCCGCGCTTCTCGTACAGCACGGCGAGGCTGTTCGCCGAGTCCCGCCCCTCGCCGTAGACCACGACCGCCTGCTCGGTACGGGACGACACCTGCTTCGACAGGCGCTCACCGACGCCCGGCAGACGGGAGGCCGCCGAGGCCCCGGGGGAGGAGGGTGCCGCCGGGTTGTTGGTTCCCGGCGCGCCCGCGGGGCTCGTTCGCGCCGTGGTGCCGCCGCACGCCGTCGTCGCCGTCACCAGGACGCCGCAGGCGAGGGCCGCGGATATGAGATGACGCGCACCGCCGCGTCGTTCGAGCCGCACAGATGACCGGGTACCACGAGATGTCCGCATGGTCAGGATCCTGTGGCGAACGCACTCGACGCGCATCCGGGCGCGGGCATCCGGCCTACGCGACGGCCTCGGTGGCCTCCGGGTGGAGTACCCGCCGGCACGGACGGCGTGCGCGGGGGAACGCGTCCCGCCGCTGATCGGCCGGACGCCGCCGCCCGGCGGAAAACCCGGTGGTGACCCGGACCGGATGCCACATACCGTCACCTCCATGGCTGACGAGTGCTACGGACATCCGCGGCTCGCCGCGGTCTACGACCGGCTCGACCCCGATCGCGGCGACCTCGATATGTACGCCCGCATGGCCGAGGAGTTCGCGGCGCAGCAGGTGCTGGACATCGGCTGCGGCACCGGGGTGTTCGCCCTCCTGCTGGCCGGTCGCGGGATCGACGTCATCGGCGTCGACCCCGCCCACGCGTCCGTCGACGTCGCCGAGGCCAAGCCGGGTGCCGAGCGGGTGCGCTGGATCCGCGGCGACGCGACGGCACTCCCGCCGCTGCGCGCCGACCTGGCCACCATGACGGCCAACGTCGCCCAGGCCATCGTCGAACCCGGGCAATGGCGGGAGACGCTGCGGACGGCGTACGCGTCGCTGCGGCCGGGCGGACGCCTGGTGTTCGAGACCCGCGACCCCGCCAGGCGCGCGTGGGAGGAGTGGAACCGCGCGGACACCTACGGCGTGACGGAGATCCCCGGGGTCGGTGCGGTGGAGCACTGGATCCAGGTGACGGACGTGCGATGGCCGCTGGTGACGTTCCGGTCCACCTATGTCTTCGCCGCGGACGGTCAAGTCCTCACGTCCGACTCGACGTTGCGCTACCGCGAGCGGAGCGAGGCGGAGGCGGACCTGATCGCGAGCGGGTTCGTGGTCGACGAACTGCGCGACGCTCCCGACCGTCCCGGCCGGGAGTTCGTCTTCGTGGCGCGGCGGCCCGAGGAAGGGTGACACCGGCCGGGCGCGGCCACCGCGGGGCCGCCTGCCCGGGCGTCCGGAACGCGCAGGACCCGTCGGGGGCCCCGCACAGCGGGGCGGGCCGCGGCATGAGAAGTGCGACGCGGCCCGCCCGCGGGGGAGCGGAGCCGGATACGCGGGCGCTCAGACCGTCGTGTCGCGCAGCTCCGCCAGCGCCTCCGGGGTCAGGTCCCGGGGAGCGCCGTCCGGATCGACCAGGACCACCGTGCAGCCCGAGGACCGGGTGAGGGCGCTGGTGAAACTTCCGTCCGCGAACTGGACCAGGGCTCCGCGCGGCGAGCGGCCGACGGCGACGGCACGGGCGTGCACCTCGGCGGCGTGCCGGGCCAGCGCGCGGCCGGCCGCGGCGTGGTCGCCGACACTGGTGAGGATCTGGCCGCCGGCGGCGATGCCCAGAGCGGCCAGCCGGTCGAGGTGCGCGGTGACGGCCGCACGGGCCTGGTCGGCGGTCTCGGTGTCGACGGCCTGCTCCTCGACCACGGCCGTCTGCCGGACGTGGACGACCTCCAGCGGGCTGCCGGTGCCCCGGGCGAGCCGCGCCGCCGCGTCGACGATGGCCGCGGCCCTGCCGTGGGCGCCCACGGCGACGACGACCGCGGGAGTGCCGTCGCCGGAGGCGGCGCGCACGGGGGTGAAGGCCGGGGGAACCGGCTCGCCGGCCTCGGCCCGCTCCTCGGCCCGGCGGAGCAGACGGTGCCCGCAGGCCAGGACGGGGACGGCGAGCAGGAAGGTGCCGGCGCCCAGGTAGAAGGGAACGCTCAGGCCACCGGCGTCGGCGAGCCTGCCCGCGACGTACGGGGCCAGACCGCCGCCGATGAAACGCAGGAAGCCGTACGAGGAGGAGGCCACCGGACGCTCGACCGGGGCCACGAGCATGACGGCCTGCGTGGTGAGCGTGTTGTTGATGCCGATGAAGGCGCCCGAGACGACGACCGCCACGATCACCACCGCGGGGTGGTCGACGCCCGCCGCGATCACGGCCATCACGATGCTCAGGCAGACGAGGTTGGCGTACAGGACGGGGGCGGTGCCGAACCGGGCCTGCAGGCGCGGGGCGAAGAAGACGCTGAAGGCGGCCACGAGCAGACCCCAGCCGGTGAAGACGAGCCCGAGTTCGTGGGCGCTCAGCTTCATCGGGTAGGGGGCGTAGCCGAGCATGGTGAAGAAGCCCCAGTTGTACAGCAGCGCCATGATGCCCATGGTCAGCAGCCCGCGGTGGCGCAGCGCCCTGAGCGGAGCGACGGGCGAGGTGGGGCGTGCGGGCTTCGGCAGCGAGGGGACGAAGGCGACGGTGGCGACGAGGGCGATGGCCATCAGGACGGCGACGCCGAAGAACGGGCCGCGCCAGCTGATCGCCCCCAACTCCCCGCCGAGCAGCGGTCCTACGGCGATGCCGAGGCCGAGCGCGGCCTCGTAGAGGATGATCGCGCCGCCGAAGCCGCCGCTGGCGGAGGCCACGATGACCGCCAGGGACGTCGCGATGAACATGGCGTTGCCGAGGCCCCAGCCGGCCCGGAAGCCGACGATGCCGTCGACCGATCCGGAGGTGCCGGCCAGCGCGGCGAAGACGACGATGACGGCCAGGCCTATGACGAGGGTCCGCTTCGCGCCGAACCGGCTGGAGAACCAGCCCACGAACAGCATCGCCACCGCGGTCACGATGAGGTAGCTGCTGAACAGCAGGGAGACCTGGCTCGGTGAGGCGTGCAGGCTGTCGGCCAGGGCGGGCAGGATCGGGTCGACCAGGCCGATGCCCATGAACGAGATCACGCAGGCGAACGCGACGGCCCAGACGGCCTTCGGTTGCCTGAAGGGGCCTGCGGTCTTTCCGTGCGGTCCACTCATTGCCGGTTCTCTCCAGTCAGGTCGTGACGGATACGGGGATCTCGACGGGTGCGGCCCGGGAGCGCGTCCGGCCGGCCCGGATCGCGCGGGCCCGGGCATGACACCGGAGTATGCATAAGCGCATTATGCATCTACGTGTACGGTGAAGTAAAGACGGCGGCGGCGCCCGCCGGGAGGGCGCCCGACCGGTCCGTCCCGCCCGCGCCCGCACGCCCCCGGCCGCTGTCCGGCAGTCGTCCGGCAGTCGTCCGGCCGTCGGGCCGCTCCACGTCGGCAGCGCGAGGCTCCGTCGTGGAGCGGGCGCATTGTGCGTGAATGTCCCTGGACACAGAGGAGATGACCATGTCCCACCCCTTCGATCCCTACAGCGTCCTGCCGCGGGTGCCGCGGTTCACCCTGCGCAGCGCCGACATCGCCGACGGGGAGCCCCTGAACACCGCGCAGTGCAGCGGCATCTTCGGCGGCCCCGGGCAGGACCGCTCCCCGCAGCTGGACTGGGAGGGGCAGCCCGCCGGCACGCGGTCTTTCGCGGTGACCTGCTTCGACCCCGACGCGCCGACGGTCAGCGGATTCTGGCACTGGGTGGTGTACGACATCCCCGCCTCCGTGCGCGAACTGCCCGAGAACGCCGGTGCCGCGGGCGGCGCGAACCTCCCCGCCGGCGCCAAGGTCCTGGCCAACGACACGGGCGAGCGGGCCTACCTCGGTGCCGCGCCCCCGCCCGGACACGGCGCCCACCGCTACATCTTCGTGGTGCACGCGCTGGACATCCCCACGCTCGACATCGGACCGGACGCCACCCCCGCCTGGCTCGGCTTCCAGCTCCTCGGCCACACGCTGGCCCGCGCCACGCTGACGCCGGTCTTCGCCGCTCCGGCCTGAGCGCGCCGCCCCGCGGAAAAGCGCCTCCACCCCCGCGGTCGTACCGTAGGGAGAGGCGGGGGACGCCGAGCCGGAGGAGCCGAAGGCAGAGGTGGGGGCGCCGAGCCAGAGGAGCGGGATGCGCGGGTTCAGCGCCGGCGGCGGGGAGCTGGTGTTCTCGTTCGCCGGAATCGCCACGGCCGTGCTCGACGACCAGGGCAGGGTCTCCCGCTGGTCCGAGGCGGCCGCCGGACTCCTCGGGCTGACCGCGGGCGAGGTCTGCGGCCGGCCGGTGCGGGACCTGCTCGCCGGAGAGTGCCACCGGCTGACGGTCGGCGCCGGAATCCCGGATTCGGGCCGGGTCCTGCTCAGGCACCGGTCCGGAGACACGGTCGACATCACCTTCAGGGTCCTGCGGACCGAGCCCGCCGCCGAAGCCCTCGTGCTGCTCGCTCCCACCCACCAGGTCAGCCACTGGGAGCAGGGCGCGAACGTCCTGCGTGCCCTGCTCTCCCAGGACCGCGTCGGGATCGGCATGCACGACACCGACCTGAACGTCATGTGGACGAACATCACCTCCGGCATGTTCGGCGGCACCGTGCTGCCCGAGGGCAGCCGGCTGAAGGACGTGCTCTCCCCGGACGAGGCCGAGGCCGCGGAGACCGCGCTGCGCCGTGTCCTGGAGACCGGCGAGCCCCTGATCGGCAAGGACCTGCGCGTGCGCTCGCCGCGGGCGCCGGACCGGCGGCTGGCCCTGTCGCTGTCCGCCTTCCGGGTGGAGGACGCCCACGGCGATCCCGCCGGGGTCGTCGCGATGTTCACCGACACCCCGGAGCAGCAGCGGGCCCGCCACCGCATGGACCTGTTGCACGAGGCCGCCTCCCGGCTCGGCAGCTCACTCGACGTCGTCCGGACCAGCGAGGACCTGGTGGGCCTCCTCGTCCCCTCGCTGGCGGACATGGGATGGGTGGAGCTGGCCGAGGCCGTGCTCGAAGGGGACGAACCCCCGAAGGGCACCGGCGCCGGCGAGCTGAGCCTGCGCCGGGTGGCCGCGGCCGCGGAGGGCGTCCCGGACTCCGCCACCCTGCTCCGGCCCGGCGACCCGGTCCCCCGGCTGCCGCACAGCCCCGAACTGTGGGAGTTCCAGCACGGACGTGCCGTCATCGTGGACCGCGAGAAGGCGGCCGTCGTGCTCGGCGACGAAGCGCACCTGGCCCTCTTCGTGCCCGACGACGGCCACTCGGGCATCTGGGCGCCGCTGTACGCGCGCGGACTGGTGCTCGGCTCCGTCACGCTCTGGCGGACCGGCCGGGAGGATCCCTTCGAGCCCGACGACGCCGAGCTGCTCGCCGAGATCGCCTCCCGGGCCGCGCTGAGCGTGGACAACGCCCGCCGATACACCCGCGAGCACCGCGTCGCGCTCGCCCTCCAGCAGCGGCTGCTCCCCGCGGCCACCACCGACACGCCCGCGGCCGAGACGACGGGCATGTACCTGCCCGCCGGCGGGGGAGGGGCGGGCATCAGCGGCGACTGGTACGACGTCATCCCCCTGCCCTCCTTCCGGCTCGCCCTGGTCGCCGGGGACGTCGTCGGACACGGCCTGAACGCCACCGCGGCCATGGGCAGCCTGCGCACCGCGGTGCGCACCCTCGCCGACCTGGAGCTCGACCCCACCGAGCTCCTCACCCACCTCGACGACCTCGTCCAGCGGCTCAGCGACGGCGCGGACGCGGAGAGCCTCGTCGGCGCCACGTGCCTCTACGCCGTGTACGACCCCGTGACGCACCGCTGCGCCGTCGCCTGCGCGGGCCACCCGCCCCCCGTCGTCATCCGCCCCGACGGCACCACCCACGTGATCCACCTGTCCCCGGGGCCGCCGCTGGGAGTGGGCGGCATGCCGTTCGAGAGCGTCACCGCCGACCTGGAGCCCGGCAGCGTCCTGGCCCTCTACACCGACGGCCTGATCGAACGGACGGACGGCGACGTCGACGCCGGCCTGCGCTGGCTGACCGAGCACCTCGCCGCCGCGTACGACCCCGGGCGCCCCCTGGGCGACACCGGCCGGGCGCTCCTGGCCGGCCTCGGCGACGACCCGCCCCGCGACGACATCGCCCTGCTCCTGGCCCGCACCCGAGCCGTGCCGGAACGGTCCACCGCGAGCTGGGAGTTCCCCGCGGACCCGGCCGTCGTGGCCGAGGCCCGGCGGGCGGCGGCCCGGCAGCTCGAACAGTGGGGGCTGGAGGAGATGGCCTTCACCACCGAACTGATCGTCAGCGAACTCGTCACCAACGCCGTCCGCTACGCCGGCGGCCCGGTGGGCCTGCGGCTGATCCGCGAGGACGTCCTCGTCTGCGAGGTCACCGATCCGAGCAACACCCAGCCCCGGCTGCGACGGGCGGGCTGGACCGACGAGGGCGGACGCGGCCTGTTCCTCGTCGCGCAGCTCGCCACCCGCTGGGGCAGCCGCTACAGCCCCCGCGGCAAGACCATCTGGGTCGAGCAGTCCCTCGCCCCGGCCCCCGTCGACCTCTCGGTCCTCGTCTGAACCGGCACGGCGGCGGACCACGAACCCGCGCGCCGGCGGACCGTACGGCATCCGATCCGCCCGCCCGCTCGCCCTCGCCGGACCGTGCGGCGGCCACCGGCTCGCCCTCGCCGGGACGTACGCCGGCCACCGGCTCGCTCCCGGCCGGACCGTACGGCATCGCCCGCCCGCTCCCGGTCACGTCCGGGCGTGCCGCCGGTGAACCCGACGGCCGGCCGGCTCCGGGCGGCGGGACGGTGATGTCCCCGCCCGACACCGGCACCCGCACCGGCGGTGCCATGATCCCCCGCACACCCCCGCGCACTCCGCCACCTCCGTGAGTCGTACGGCAGGTCACCGGCGGCACGGGCGGGCGCGGCGGATACTCGGCAGCAGCGGGGCGGCCGGCCGTCCCCTCGGCGAGAGGCGTGCGGGTCCATGCGAGCACCAGGTCGGATCGGCGCGGCGCGGGCGGTGGAGCGGCTGCGGGCCCGCGACCCGGAGCTGGCGGCGACGCGGCGGGCCTGCCGGACCGCCCTGGTCATGCCCGCGCTGTTCGCGCTGTGCACCCAGGTGTTCCACTCCCACGTCATGGCGAGCTACGCGGCCTTCGCCTCGTTCTCGATGCTGCTCCTCGTGGAGTTCACCGGCCCCATGATGCAGCGCCTGCGCGCCCAGCTGAGCCTGACGGCGGCCTGGGGGGTGCTGATCTGTCTGGGCACGGTGGTGGCGCACCCGCCGTGGGCCGCCGTCGTCTCGACGGTCGTGGTCGGCTTCCTGGTGCTGTTCGGAGGGGTCGTCAGCTCGGTCCTCGCCGGGGCCTCGACCGCACTGCTGCTGGCGTTCATCCTGCCGGTGACGACCCCGGCCCCGCTCGCGCAGCTCCCCGAACGGCTCGCCGGCGCCGGGCTCGCCGCCGCTGCCGCCGCCCTCGCGATCTGCCTGCTGTGGCCGCGCCCCGCGGGCGACCCCGTCGCCCCGCCCGCCGCCCGTGTCTGCCGCGCGGCCGCCCTGCAGCTGCGCACCGAGGCCGCCCATCTGGACGGCGGGCCGCAAGCCCCCGGCGTCCCGCTGTGCGGGGTCGCCGCCGAGCGCACCGAGGCGGCCGCGGAAGACCTGCGCCATGCCTTCGAGGCCACCCCCTACCGGCCCGCCGGGCTCTCGGCGACCTCCCGGGCCCTGGTACGCCTGGTCGACGAACTCACCTGGCTGCGGGGCATCCTGGACGACACCGCCGACTACGGCGACCACGTACCGCGCCCCGACCCCGCCGCCCGCGCCGCACGCCGTGCCGCGGCCGACGTTCTCGATGAGGCCGCCGTCCTGCTCGGCGACCTCCGTGCGGACACGGCCGGACTGCGGTCCTCGGCGGCCGCGCTGCGCTCCGCCCTCGACCACATGGAGGAGCGCTCCACCACCCGTCTGCCCGCCGTACGGCCCGGCACGGTGACGGAGGTCTACGGGTTCCTGACCTCTCTGGACCTGTCCTTCCGCGCCCATGAACTGGGCTTCGCGGTCCTGCAGATCGCCGCCAACGTCCAGCAGGCCGCGGCCGCCGAACAGCGCAGCTGGGCCGAGCGGCTCCTGGGGCTCGAACCGGACGACCCGACCGCGCCGCTGGCCGCCGCGGCGGCAAGGGCGAGGGCTCACCTGGAACGCCATTCGATGTGGCTGCACAACAGCGTCCGCGGCGCGATCGGCCTCGGGATCGCGGTCGCCCTGGCCGGTGCGACCAGCGTCCAGCACTCCTTCTGGGTCCTGCTGGGCACCCTGTCGGTGCTGCGGTCCAACGCGCTCAACACCGGCCAGAGCGCCGTACGGGCCGTCATGGGGACGGTCGTCGGATCCGTCGTCGGAGCCGGACTGCTGCGCCTGATCGGCCACCACGGGACGGTCCTGTGGTTTCTGCTGCCGCTCGCGATCCTGCTCGCCGGGATCGCCCCCGCAGTCATCTCCTTCGCGGCCGGCCAGGCGGCCTTCACCATCACCCTGGTCGTGCTGTTCAACATCGACCAGAACCCGGACTGGCACATCGTGCTCCTGCGCATCGAGGACATCGCCCTCGGCTGCGGGGTGAGCGTTCTCGTCGCCCTGTTCTTCTGGCCGCGCGGAGCCTCGGCCGCCGTCGACCACGCCCTGGCCGACGCGTACACCGAGAGCGCGCGGTACCTCACGTCCACGGTGGAGTACGCCGTCGGCTCCGCCGCGGGACCCGTCGGGCCCGGGCAGGCGCTGCGGGCCGGCCGCGAGGCCGCCGCGGCCGCGCGCCGGCTGGACGACGCCTTCCGCAACTACCTCGCCGAGCGGGGATCCAAGCAGATGCCGCTCGCGGACATGACCACGCTCGTCACCGGGGTGGTCGGACTGCGGCTCGCGGCCGACGCCGTCCTGTCCCTGTGGCGGCACGCCGACGGCCGGTTCCCGGGCGCCGACCGGGACGAGGCCCGCCGTACGCTGCTGGCCGCGACCACCCGCGTGACCGACTGGTTCGGGTACCTGGGCGCCACTGTGGAGCACGGCGCCGCCCTTCCGGCGCCGGTCGAGCACGATCCGGCCCTGGCCGGACGCCTGGCCGACACCATCTTCCGCGCCCTGCACGACGACCAGGAGCAGGACGCCGCCACCGCGGTCCGTCTCATCTGGACCCGCGACCACCTCGACGCCGCCCGCCGGCTCCAGCCGAGCCTCGCCGCGGCGGTGGCCGGTCACGCGGACGTACGGCCGGCCGCGGGCGGCACCGGCCGGACCCCGCCCCACTCGTCCGGGTGACATTCCGCCCCTCACGGCCCCTGAGGCGGCAGGCTGATCCTGCTGATCAACCCTCAAGGAGCTCCGATGGCGAACATCCCTGAAGACTGCCGGTACACCAAGGACCACGAGTGGCTGCGGATCACGGGCGACACCGCCCGCATCGGCATCACCGACCACGCCCAGAAGCAGCTCGGCGACATCGTGTACGCCGAGCTGCCGAAGGTGGGGGACCGGTTCGAGGCGACGGCGCCCTTCGGCACCCTGGAGTCGGTGAAGGCGGTGACCGAGGTCTACATGCCGGTCGACGGCACGGTGACCGCCGTGAACGAGGCGCTGAACGACTCGCCCGAGGACATCAACGTCGACGCGTACGGCGACGGCTGGCTGATCGACGTCAAGGTGGCCGACCGGGGGCACCTGGAGGGTCTGCTCGACGCCAAGCAGTACCGCGACTACTGCAGCGCCGAGTCGGACGACTGACCCGGCGGCTCACCCGGAAGACCGACTCCGCGTATCGAGCCGGACCGCCGGCACGGGAGCCCGGAGCCGTACGGTCCGCCGACCGAGGTGACACCGGTGACCGCCCCTCGCGTCGTCACCGGTTTCCCCCGGCTCCCCGTGCATGATGGCGGCCGGCCACGCGTCCGTCCGCCACCGCAGCGCAGGGGAGTCCCGCTTGTCCGCACACATCCGCGCGATCCGCACCGCCGCCGGATCCGCGCTCGCTGCGCTCGCGCTCGCCGCCGGCTGCACCGCGCGGACGGAGCCCGGTGCGCACAGCCACACGGAGGCGGCCCCGGCCAGCCTGTCCGCCACGGTGTCCCCGTCGCCGGCCGTCACCGCGCGGGCGACCGCCGATCTGCGCGACCCGGCAGAGGTCGTGAGCAGGAACGGCCTGCTCCGTACGAGGATCGTGGTCGAGCGCAGGAAGGTGCGGCTGGCGGGCCGCGAGCTGTGGGCCCTGACCTACAACGGGATGTACATGCCGCCCACGCTCCGGCTGCGCGCCGGGGACCGGATGGAGATCACCTTCGAGAACCGGCTCGACCAGCAGACCAACCTGCACGTGCACGGCATGCACGTCTCACCCGCCGGGAACTCGGACAACGTCTTCCTCAGCATCGCGCCGGGCAGGACGTTCCAGTACGCGTACGCCTTCCCCAAGAGCCTGGAACCGGGCACGTACTGGTACCACCCGCACCCGCACACGCTCTCCGCGGCCCAGACCGCGGGCGGCATGGCCGGACTCATCGTGGTCGACGGCCTGGACCGGTACCTGCCCGCGCGGCTGCGCGGCATCACCGAACACGTCGTCGCGCTCAAGGACTTCCAGATCGTGGGCGACCGCATCAAGACCGCCGACCTCAAGATGGGCGCGCCCACCACACGCACCGTCGACGGCCAGCTCAACCCGAGGATCCGGATCAGGCCCGGCGAGACCCAGCTGTGGCGCCTCGCGAACATCGGGGCGAACATCTTCTACAAGGTGGCGCTGCCGGGCACCAGATTCCACGTCGTCGCCCAGGACGGCTACCCGGTGCACAAGGTCTACTCGGCCGACTCCCTGGTCATCCCGGCCGGAGCCCGCTACGACGTACTCGTGCAGGGCCCGAAGGCCGGCACCTCGGAACTGCTGACCCTGCCGTACGACACCGGCAAGGCCGGCAACAAGTTCCCCCGCGCGACGCTGGCCACGGTCCGCTCCGAAGGCACGCCCGAGCGGCCGGCGGCGCTCCCCACGACCTTCGCCCCCGCCGACGACCTGGGCGCGGAGCCCGTCGCGGCACGCAAGTCGGTCGTCTTCACCGAGAACAAGGCGGGCACGCTCTTCTACATCAACGGCAGGCAGTTCGACCACAACCGCGTCGACTTCCGCTCCAGGCTGGGCACCACCGAAGAGTGGACCATCAAGAACGACAGCGACGAGGTCCACTCCTTCCACGTCCACACCAACGACTTCCAGGTGATGAGCGTCAACGGCAGACCGCGGACCGACTACGGCCTGCAGGACACCGTCGACGTGCCCCAGCGC
This sequence comes from Streptomyces sp. NPDC090108, assembly GCF_044747185.1. Lineage (NCBI taxonomy): Bacteria > Bacillati > Actinomycetota > Actinomycetes > Kitasatosporales > Streptomycetaceae > Streptomyces > Streptomyces sp. NPDC090108. The sequence continues at coordinate 131,328 of NZ_JBIVDQ010000003.1, read as the reverse complement.
GGGACCATGGTCGTGCGCATCCGGTTCCGCGACTATCCGGGCAGGACGGTCGTGCACTGCCACGTGCTCAACCACGAGGACGCGGGCATGATGGCGGTGCTCCAGATCGAGAAGTGACCGGCGGCCGGCCGGTGCTCCGGCGCTCTCCGCCGCCCCGGTCCGGCCCCCTTCCCGCACCGGTTCCGACACCCCCTCGGTGACCGCCGCGATCCGTGCCGCCGTTCTTGATCGCCTCAGTTGACAGTGCGCCGACACTCAAGGGAGGATCACGATCCGGTTCGGCCGTGTCACCTTCTGTTCGTCAACTGGACTTCCTCTCAGCCGAGTTGGCATTCGTGCGCGAACATCCGCTGAGTAGTCGGTCTGGGGGAAGCGTGAGTGCCGTACCGCCCCTCCCCGGGGGCAGGAGCATTCGTCCGGCCGGGTGGCGGCAGCCCCCGGCCCGCACGCCACCCCCAAGCTAAGAGGTCGCCCCATGAACCCGCTCGTGCAGGATGTGCTGCTGTGGGCTCCGTCCGTCGCCGCTGCCGCCGCCGGGGGCGTCGCGATCCACTACCGCGCCAAGGCGGGGCAGTCCGGCAGAGCCGCCGCCGAAGCCGCCGTGCGCGCCGACCGCCGGGTGGCCGTCCACGAGGTGGAGGCCTCGCACCTGGCCGAGACCCGGCTGCCCCGGCAGGTGCTCGCACAGCAGAGCAGGGCGGAGGCCGGCACCGCGACCGAAGGCCTGCTCCACCCCGAACTCGCCGGTACCGAGGTCGACACGGCGTACCGGGCCGTCCTGGAGCAGATCAGCCGCCTCATCGCGGAGCAGTCCGAGCTGTCGGAAGGCGCGGCACGGGTGGCCGTGCGCGCCGCGACCCGCTCCGTGCAGTCGCTCGGCTACGAACTCCAGGTCGCCATCACCCAGTTGCTGGACACCCGGCACGACGAGAAGCTCCTGGAACTGATCCAGCCGATCGACCACGCCACCAGCCAGCTGCTGCGCCGCCTCCAGCTCCTGAGCGTGCTCACCGGAAGCTGGCCCGGCCGCCAGCGTGACGACACGGCCCTGCTGGACGCCGTACGCGGAGGCATGTCCCGCATCCGCGACTTCCGCCGCGTACAGGTCCCCGCCACCTGCGAGTTCCACGTCTCCGGCCGGATCGTCGAGGCGCTGGTGCTGGTGCTGGCCGAACTCATGGACAACGCCGCCCGCCAGAGCGCTCCGACCACCCCGGTCGAGGTGACCGTCCTGGAGGCCCACCGAGGGGTGAGCGTCCAGATCCACGATGCCGGACCCGGCATGTCCGCCGAGGTGCGGCAGAAGGCCGACCGGCGGCTGTCCGGCCGCGAACCCTTCCGCTTCACCGAGATCGACAACCCGGCGGCCTTCGGCCACGCCGGCGTCGGCGACCTGGCCGCCCGCTACGGCTTCCACGTCAGCATCGACGAGGAGTACTCCCGGCACGGAGGAACGCGGGCCGTGGTCTTCATCCCCCGCGACCTCCTCGTCGACGCACCGGCGGACCCCGCCCCGGAACCCGCCGCGCGGACCACCCCCGCCCCCGCCTCCACGGCGGCCGCGGACACCGCCGAACCGGCCCGCTCCTACCCCGTGGCGGAGGACGGGCTGCCCATGCGCCGCCGCGTCAAGCCCCAGCCGGTGGAGAGTACCCTCCCCGCCACCGAACCCCCGCCGCGGGACGCCGGCGAGGCCCTTGCCGCCTTCGCCCGTGTCACCCGCGCCCACATCCCCGCCCAGCCCCGCGCGCCCAAGGAGCCGACCCCGTGACCAGCAGTGTCCGACCCGACCTGAGCTGGATCGTGGACAATCTCGTCCAGTTCCCGCACGCCCGCTACGCGGTCGTCCTGTCCGCCGACGGACTGCCGATGGCCGCCTCCGAGGACGTCGAGCAGGACCTGGCCGACCACATATCCGCGACCGCCTCCGGACTCCAGTCGCTCAGCCGCAACGCCGCGCGGTTCGTCGGCGACGAGAAGACGCCCTGGCAGCAGACCATGGTCAGCTACCGCGACGGCTTCCTCTTCATCATCGCCGCCGGCAGCGGCTGCTTCCTCGTGGCGTCCGCCGACAGCGATGTCGACATCGCCGCCTTCTCCTACCAGATGGCCGACGTCGTGAAGCGGCTGGGCACTGAACTCAGTGTCGAGCCGAGGCAGTCGCCCGCCGAGCACGGATGAGCCCGGCAGGGCACGGTGACGACCGGCTGGTGCGGACGTATGTGATCACCGGAGGCCGGTCGTACGCCAGCCGCAACACCTTCGACCACATCACCCTGATCACACTGTCCTCGTCGGCCGGCTCCCTCACCCGGACCCAGCTCAACCCCGAACAGCTCCGGATCCTGGAGGCCCTCGCCGAGGGATCCCAGTCGGTGGCCGAACTCGGAGCACTGCTCGCCCTGCCGGTGAGCGTGCTGCGCATCCTGCTCGCCGATCTGATGGAGACCGGGCACATCACCACGCGGCAGCGCATCACCGCGCCCGCCCCCGCCAAGACCCGTGAACTGCTGGAGGACGTTCTTGCCGGGCTTCAACGCCTCTGAGCCGCCCGCGCTGCGCGGCACCGAACGGACCGTGAAGATCCTGATCGCCGGGCACGTCGGGGCCGGGAAGACCACGCTGGTCCACGGGCTCTCCCAGATCCGCCCCGTCAGCACCGAGGAGGTGATGACGGCAGCGGGCACGGCCACGGACCACACCGACCTGCCGGACAAGTCGACCACGACCGTGGCGATGGACTTCGGCCGGCTGCACCTGGCCGAGGACCTCGTCCTCTACCTCTTCGGCGCGCCCGGACAGGAACGGTTCTTCCCCATCGTGAGCGACCTCGCCGAGGGAGCGCTCGGCGCACTCGTCCTCGTCGACACCCGGCGCCTGCGCGAGACCTACCCGATCCTCGAACTCATCGAGAAGCTCGGGCTGCCGTACGCCGTCGCCGTCAACGCCTTCGACGGCGCGCCCGTGCACTCGCCGGAGCGGCTGCGCGAGGTGATGGATCTCGACGGTCCCACCCCCCTCGTCATCTGCGACGCACGTGATCCGGACAGTTCGCGCGGCGCGCTGGCCGTTCTGATCCGCCACCTGCTCGACCTCATGCCGGAGTCCTCCTGATGACCGCTCACCCCCCGCACGCCGCGCAGTGCCCGCCGGGAGCACACACCTCTCCGTCGGAGGCGCCGCTGCCGATCCACGGCCCGGAGTTCGACGCCGACCCGCACGCCACCTACCGGCGGCTGCGCCGGCAGGGCCCCATCGCCCCCGTCGAGATCGCCCCCGGCGTGTACGGCTACCTGGCCGTCACCTACCGCGCGGTCGTCCACCTCCTGCGCAACAGCCCGAAACTGTTCGCCAAGGACCCGACGGCCAACTGGCAGGCCCTGATGGACGGAAAGGTCCCGGCCGACAGCCCGGCCAGGGTGATGATGCAGCCCCGCGACAACGCCCTGTGGAAGGACGGCGAGGAGCACCAGCGGCTGCGCGGCGCCATCACCACCGCCCTCGCCCGCGTCGACACCTACGCCGTCACCGACGCCGTCGCCCGCATCGCGGACGGACTCGTCGACACGTTCGCCGCGGCCGGTGAGGCCGACCTCGTCGCCCAGTACGCGGACCCGCTGGCGATGCTCAGCGTCATCGACCTCTTCAGCTGCCCGGCCGACATCGGCGAACGCATCGTCCACGCCGTCACCCGGCTCTTCGCCGCCGGCCCCGACGCCGCCGACGCCAACGCCGACCTCGAAGCCGCGTGCCTGGACCTCGTACGGCTCAAGCGCGACCAGCCGGGCCGCGACATCGTCACGTACCTGACCCAGACCGGCCTCGGCGACGAGGAGATGGTGCAGACCCTGCTCCTCGTCTTCGGCGCCGCGGCGCCCCCGGCCGGCAAGCACATCGCGAGCGGCGTGCAGCGCTACCTCACCGACCAGCGGTTCTCCGGCAGCGTCCACACCGGCATCCGCCCCGTCGCCGCCGCGCTCGAAGAGGTTCTCTGGGACGAGCCGCCGGTCGCCAACTACTGCCCCCTGTACGCGCAGGGCCCCCAGCGCATCGACCACGTGCTCGTGGAACCCGGCTACCCCATCCTGTGCAGCTTCGCCGCGGCCAACCGCGACCCCGAACTCGCCGTCGCACCGGACGACCGCGTCGGCAACCGGGCGCACCTCGCCTTCTCGGCCGGCCCGCACGCCTGCCCGGCCCCCGGACTGGCCCGCGTCATCTCCGAGACCGCCGTCGAACGCCTCCTGGACCGCCTCAGCGGTCTGCGCCTCGCGGTCGACCCCGCCGAGATCCCGGCGCTGCCCGGCACGTTCCTCGCCGGGCCGGCCGCCCTGCCCGTCCGATTCAAGCCCCACACTCCACTCGCACCCGCCGGAAAGTGATGCCATGACTTCCACGACCCCTGTCACCGGCTGCCCCTACGCCATCGACGGAGCCGGCACGGACATCCACGCCGAGGCCGACGCCCTCCGCGCCCTGGGACCCGCCGCCCCGGCCCTCCTCCCCGGCGACATCAGAGCCTGGTCGGTCACCGACCCCGCGCTCATACGCCGCCTGCTCGTCCACCCCGACATCTCCAAGGACGCCTCCCAGCACTGGCCCGCCTACATCGACGGCGAGGTCCCCGCCGACTGGCCCCTGCGCATCTGGGTCGACGTCCGCAACGCCCTGTCCGCGTACGGCACGGAGCACCGCCGGCTGCGCCGCGCCCTGTCCACCGCGTTCACCTCGCGCCGGGTGCGCGCCCTCGTCCCGCGGATCGAGGAGATCACCCAGGGACTGCTGGACGAACTCGAGGACGCCGGCCCCGACGAGACCGTCGACCTGCGCGCCCGCTTCGCCTGGCGCCTCCCGCTCCTCGTCGTCAACGCCGTCCTCGGCGTCCCCGACGACCTGCACGACGCGTTCCGGGACACCATCGGCCGGCTCTTCTCCACCGGGAGCACCCCCGAGGAGGCCGTCGCCGCCGCCACCGACGTGTACGGGCTGATCGGCCGGCTGATCGAGTACAAGCGTGAGCACCCCGAGAAGGACGTGACGACCAGTCTCGTCCGCGCCCAGGCCGCCGGCGAGATCACCACGCAGGAACTGGCCGACAGCATGATGCTCCTCATCGGCGCCGGCCACGAGACGACCGTCAACCTGCTCGACCACGCCACGGTCCTCCTGCTCACCCATCCCGACCAGCTCGCCCTCGTCACCTCGGGCAAGACCCCCTGGGACCAGGTCGTCGAGGAGGCCCTCCGGCTGGAGGCCCCCCTCGCGACGATGATCATGCGCTTCGCCGTGAACGACCTCACCGACGAGGCGAGCGGGGTCACCTTCGCCAAGGGCGACGCCCTGGTCGTCAACTTCGCCGCCGCGGGCCGCGATCCGGGCGCCCACGGGTCCGACGCCGACCGGTTCGACGTCACGCGCGAGACCGCCCGCGACCACCTCGCCTTCGGCCACGGCGTCCACTTCTGCCTCGGCTTCGAACTCGCCCGCGCCGAGGCGCGCATCGCGCTCTCCGCCCTCTTCGCCCGCTTCCCCGACCTGAGCCTCGCCGTCGACCCCGGAGAGCTGAAGCCGCTCGCCAGCTTCATCTCCAACGGCCACCAGAGCATCCCGGTGCGCCTCGGCCGGACCGTCCGCCCGGAGCCCACGACCGCCTGACGCTCTTCCCACACCGGTGGCCGGGGCCGTCCGTCGCGGACGGCCCCGGCCACCGGCGCAACGGCTGTGTGCCGGTGCCCGCATCCGCGCCGGTGCCCGCATCCGCGCCGGGTCCGCACCCGCACCGAGTCCGCACCCGTGCCGAGTCCGCGTCCGCCGGCCCGGCCGGCCCGGCGGGTCGCGGTCCGGTCCGGCCGTCGGCGCGGTCACGGACCTGCGTGGTCACGGACCTGCGTGGTCACGGAGTGCCGTGGACCACTCTGACGGTCATGTAGCCCTCGCCCGGGCCCGGCGCCCGGTTCCACGGCCGGGTGCGGAACGAGTGAAGGCGTCCGTGAGCGAGGGCGAACCGCGGCAACCGTACGCCGAACAGGGCGGTGAGCGCCTCCAGCGCCCGGCGCTCGCCCAGCCGCCCGGAAGCCGGGCCGTCCTCCTGGAAGAGCCGGTGCGGATCAAGAACGTCCGGTATCGCCCCCTGCCCGGTCACCTCCTCCCCGCGCACGGTGAAGCCGTACTGCTCCACCCCGTCCCGCGCCACGGACAGCTGGAAGACACCGGGCCGGTGCGGGTCGCCCGGCTCGCACCACACCGTCACCGCGCGCGTACCCCGGGACGCGGCGGTACCGGGGGAGACGAACCGCTTCTCGGAGAACCTCCCGCCCGGACCCGGCTCCACGGCGAAGCTCCAGCCCCGACCCGCCCGGCCCACCGCGGTCAGCGCCCGGTCCTCCCAGGACGAGCTGTTCTCCCGCAGGCGCATCCGCGCGTCCCACAAGGTCATCGGCTCGTTCAGCACGGTGGTGGTGCCGTCCGCGCCGAGGAGCCCGGGCAGAGCGGCCGGCTCCACCGACTCCACGAGCACGAAGCGGTACGACGCCCGGAAGACGCCCTGCTCCCCGTCCGCCAGCCACGCCAGGCCCGGCGGATCGAGGTCGCCCGACGGCACCGGTGTCTCGCCCTGTCGCCCGGCACGGGGCGTGGCCAGCAGTTCCCGGCCGCGCTCGACGGTGAGCAGCGGACCGAGCACCGGATCGGCGCACAGTCCGACCGGGGCGAGGTGGTCGGGACCCAGGGGCCGCCACGCGTCGAGCGCGCCACGCAGCGTGCGCCAAGCGGCGTCGGTGTCGCCCCAGCGCGCCTGCTCCCGCGCCTCCTCCACGGCGAGCCCGAAGGGCCCCTCGGGGGCGTAGCGGCAGGTGCCTGCCCGTACCCGACGCAGGACGTCGTCCGCCGGGCCGTCCGCCGGGACACCGACGCTCCTGGCGAACGAAAGCGCGTGCGTCTCGTCCCGGTGGTGCCGAGCGTGCTCGGCGGCCAGCACGGGCAGGATCTCCGGCGCGTACAGCGGATCGGCGGCGAGCCCGGGGAAGTACACCATGTAGGTCTCCCCGAGGAACCGGCGTATCTGGTCACGCAGCCCCTGCGCTCTCGGCCTGCCGTACGCGACCGCCTCCGCCAGCGCCGCGCTGGCCCGCTCGTACCGGCCGGCCAGCGCGTCCCGCCGTGCCGCCTCGACGGCCTCGTCCAGCGCCCTCGTGGTCGCGTTGGCGAACTCGCGCCCCTCCCGCGACGAGCGGTCCACCTCCAGCCGGTGGAACTCCTGGTACATGTCCCGCATGAACGCCCCGAACGACGGATGGCGTTCCGGCGGACTCGCCCGCCACGACGCGTAGGTGTACACGGCCCACTCGCCGTCGCCGTCCGTGTCCCCCGGATCCAGCAGCACGTAGACGCCGTCCGACTCCACGTCGAGCTGGAGCGACCTGCTCCACATCCCGGCGAGCAACGCGTCCTCGGGTGTGGGTTCGTCGTCCGGTTCACCCGGGAAATACTCGGAGAGCCCCTCCGCGTCCTCGTGCCACCGCACCTCGCCGGTCCCGGCGAGCCGCCACACGAAGCCGCCCGCGTGCCGCCATCCGTCGCTCACCGCCACGAACGCCCGGTAAGAGGGCGGCAGCCGGTGCCCCAGCCGCTCCTCCAGCGCCAGAATCCGCTCCTCGGAAGCGGGCGGGAAGCCCAGCGTGTCCGTACCCGCAGGGCCGTTTTCCGGCGCGGGGGCCGCGGGCGCGCCGCCATCCTGCGCATCCTCCCATTCCTGGGACCACTGCGCGAGGAAGGAATGCCAGTCGTCGATGTCCGCCATACCCGCGATGGTGCCAGCCACCACTGACAACGCCCCGGGCACGTACGGCGTTCCGGCATCGGCTGCATCGGCTGCATCGGCTGCATCGGCTGCATCGACCGAACCGGCCGAACCGGTGGTGACGGCCGTGTCGCCCGAGTCGCCCGCTTCGGCGCGTGTCCTGGCGTGGGGCGGTCGTACGGATCGCTGTGCGGGTGAGCCGGCAGTAACGTCGACGGAGGACCGCCGATGCCGGCGGGAGGGCCGGCGCCGAAGGAGACCCGGGCATGACCACGTTCCCCACCGCGCGAGCCGTACGGACCACTCCCGAAGGCATCCTGTGGGAGCCCAGTGAGCGCTGGGTACGCGGCCGCAAGGGCGAGGTCACCGTCGTCGACAGCAGGCACCCGGTCCTCGTGTGGGAACCCGGACTGCCGGTACCGCTGTACGCCTTCCCCCGCGCCGACGTCCGCGAGGACCTGCTGCGCCCGGCGAAGAACCCCCCGACGGGCACGCACACCGGATCGCGGATCTTCTACGATCTCGAGACCGCCGGTGCGACGGCCGAGAACGCCGCGTGGACGTTCCCCGCCGAAGACCTGGCCGGCCACATCGCGTTCGAGTGGTTCCAGCGGTCCGGGCGGGGCCTGGACCACTGGTACGAGGAGGAGGAAGAGATCTTCGTGCACCCCCGCGACCCGCACAAGCGGGTCGACGCGATCGCGGGCAGCCGCCACGTCCGGGTCGAGATCGACGGCACGGTCGTCGCCGACACCCGCCGCCCCGTCCTGGTCTTCGAGACCGGCCTGCCGACCCGGTACTACATTCCGCGCGAGGACGTCCGTCTGGACCTGTTCGAACCCACCGACCACAGCACCGGCTGCCCCTACAAGGGCACCGCCGTGTACTGGTCGTGGCGGGGCGAGGGCGACGTTCCGCCGAACGTCGTCTGGAGCTACCCGGAGCCGCTGCCCGCGGTGGGCGCCGTCAAGGATCTCCTCGCCTTCTACAACGAGGCGGTCACCCTCACCGTCGACGGCGACCGACTGGATCGCCCTGTCACCCCGTTCAGCGGAATGCTCAGGGAGCGGCCGCCGACGTGAGCGTGCTCGGGTGCGTTGACATCCCTCCGCGGGGCGTGTCTTACTGGCCGCCCACAGCGAGTTGCTCCAGGGGCGGAGAAGCGACGGTGACGGCCATGCACGCAGCTCACGGGACGGCCGCACCGCGGCGCCCCGGCCGCGTCCTGCTGTGCGCGGACCGCTCCGTCGACCTGCTGCGCGTCAACAGCGCTCTGTGTACGGCCGCTTGTCGCGCCGTCCGTCAGCTCTGACGGGTTCCGAGCCGCTGAGGAGCGAGTCTCCCGGCATCACTGTGTGTCTTGGATCGGCGCGGCCTGCCTGAGCGGCCCTCCCGCACCGCGCACCCCGCCCAGTCCCCGCCCCGGCCCCGTCGCCGACGGCTCGGAACGCGCTGCGCGACGCAGGCTCCCGGGTTCGGCGGGAGACGGCCTTACCACCGCCCGGGCGAGCGAACCGGCGTACACCTCCGACCGGCCACGTACACGCAGACACAGACGGAGAGGGAGACGGCGAGTGACGAACAGGCTGACGGGGAAGACGGCGGAGGCCGAGGCGGAGGGCGGAGTCGCGTCCGGCACGGATCCCGCCGCCGTCGAGGTCCACCATGTGCACAAGTGGTTCGGTGCCCATCATGTCCTGGACGGAGTCCAGTTGACGGTACGGCCCGGCGAGGTCACGGTCGTGCTCGGCCCCTCCGGCTCGGGCAAGTCCACGCTGCTCAGGGTGATCAACCATCTGGAGAAGCCCGAGGCGGGTCATGTCAGCGTGAACGGCGAGCCGATCGGGGTGCGCCGGGAGGGAGGACGGCTCAAGGAGCTGAGCGAACGGGTCGTTCTGGCCCAGCGCGGCCGCATCGGGTTCGTGTTCCAGAACTTCAACCTCTTCCCGCACCTGACCGTCCTGGAGAACGTCGCGACGGCCCCGGTGGCGACCGGCAGGCTGAACAGGGCGGAGGCCCAGGATCTGGCCCGCGAACTCCTCGCCCGCGTCGGGCTCGCCGACAGGACCCGGGCCTACCCGCGCCAGTTGTCCGGCGGACAGCAGCAACGGGTCGCCATCGCGCGCGCCCTGGCCCTGCGTCCCGGCGTCGTCCTCTTCGACGAGCCCACCTCCGCCCTCGACCCCGAACTGGTCGGTGAGGTGCTGGCCGTGATCAAGGACCTGGCGGCCGGCGGCACCACCCTCGTCATCGTCACCCACGAGATCGGCTTCGCCCGCGAGGTCGCCGACCAGGTGGTCTTCATGGACGGCGGCCGGATCGTCGAGCAGGGGCCGCCCGGCCAGGTGCTGGATCACCCGAGGCACGAGCGGACCAGGGACTTCCTCAGCAAGGTCCTCTGAACCGGCGAGTCCCACACTGTCTGCATGCTCGCGAAGACACCGGCCGCCGCCGCCAAGTACCCGATGAGCCTGGCGTCCACGATGTCCGCGCTGGTCAACGACCCTGCCGCCATATGCGGGTCCTGAGCAAGGACCGCCTGGAGGACCCCGGGCTGCGGCAGATGGAGGACACCGTCGCGGACTTCGTCAGCCGGACCACCGCCCGACCGCACCTGCCCCGGGCCCGCCTGCCGTCGGCGGCGCAGGCTATGTTCGCCGCATGAACGACACCGAAGCCGCCGCACTGCTGGCCGGATGCGCCGACAGCCCGTACCCCGGGGTGTGGCAGGACTCCCCGTTCACGGAACGCGCGGTCGGCGGTGCGCGGTACGCCCTGGTCGCGGTCGACCCGGGGCTGAGCGCGCTCGCCGTCCGGCGCGACGACGGCTCGCTGTGGTGCCTGCCGGAGGACGGAGACCCCCGATGGGTGAACTCGGGTGTCGAGGCCTTCGCCGCCTTCCATCACGCCTACGGCGAAGCCGCCACCGAGGCCGCCGCGTTCGAGGGGGCCGACGACGGTACGGCTGACGACGAGGCCCTGGAGTTGGCCGAACAGGCAGCCGACGCACTCACCGAGGCGCTGCTGGACCGATTCCGGGCGCTCGACCCCGACGCCGTCGCCGACGAGAACTCCTTCTGGCACATCGCCGCCGAGGAACTGGGCTACGGCATGAACGTCTGACCACGCGGAACACCGGGACAGGCCGCTCGACCGGGCGGAGCCGAAGGCGGTGGACCCCTCGCGCCCTCGGTGACCCCACTCAGCCGAGAAGCTCACGCACGAGTGCGCCGACCTGTTCCGCCTCGATCAGGAAACCGTCGTGGCCGTGAGGGGACTCGATCAAACGCAGACCGTCCGCACCGGGGATCGCTGCGGCCAACTCCCGCTGCTGGGACAGCGGATACAGGCGGTCGGAGTCGACCCCGGCGACCAGCGTCCTCGCGGTGACCCGGCGCAGGGCCGTGCGTACGCCGCCGCGGTCCCGGCCGATGTCATGGCTGTTCATGGCCTCCACCAGCGTCACGTAGCTCCCCGCGTCGAAACGGCGGACCAGCTTGGCCGCATGGTGGTCCAGGTAGGACTCGACCTGGTAGCGGCCACCGCGCCACGGGTCCTCCGCGCCCTGGGGCGAACGGCCGAAGCGGGCCGCCAGCTCCGGCTCGCTCCGGTAGGTGACATGGGCGAGGCGACGGGCCAGGCCGAGCCCCGCGTGCGGGCCGCGACCGGGGCCGGCGTCGTGGTAGTCGCCGTCACGCCAGTGGGGGTCGGCACGGATGGCGTGCAGTTGGACGTTCGCCCAGGCGATCTGCTCGGCGGTCGCCGCCGCTGTGGTGGCGAGCAGCAGCAGCGCCGCTGTGCGTTCCGGCCAGGTCACCGCCCACTCCAGCGCCCGCATCCCGCCCATGGAGCCCCCGATCACCAGCGCCCAGCGCCCGATGCCCAGTTCGTCGGCCAGCCCGGCCTCCGCGGCGACCTGGTCGCGCTGCGTCAGGAACGGGAAGTCCCCGCCCCAGCGCCGCCCGCCGGGACGGCGCGAGGACGGCCCGGTGCTGCCCTGGCAGCCGCCGAGCACGTTCGGAGCCACGACGAACCAGCGGTCCGTGTCCAGTGCCCGCCCCGAGCCGATGAGGGCGTCCCACCAGCCGGGGGAGGGGTGACCGGGCCCGGCGGGTCCGGCCGCATGGCTGTCGCCGGTCAGCGCGTGCAGCACCAGCACGGCGTTCGCACGGTCCGGCGCGAGCCGCCCCCATGTCTCGAACGCCAGCCGCACACCGGGCAGTTCACCGCCCGCCTCCAGTGACAGCGCCTTCTCCCTCGGATGCCAGTGGCGGCGGCCGGGCGGGTCCCCCTCCCGCCAGGCCCCGGAGGCCGGCGGCAGAGGGATCCCGGACGGTGACGGCTCCGTGCTCAGGACGCGGCCTTCGCGGCGCGGAAACCGGCCTCCAGGTCCGCCTTCAGATCGGCCAGGTTCTCGATGCCGACCGACAGCCGCACCAGACCCGGCGACGTGCCGGTCGCCGTCAACTGGCCTTCGTCCAGCTGGCTGTGGGTCGTGGACGCCGGGTGGATGATGAGACTGCGTACGTCCCCGATGTTGGCGAGATGACTGAACAGCTCGACCGCGTCCACGAACCGCTTCCCGGCCTCGACCCCGTCCCGCAGCTCGAAGGCCAGCACCGCCCCGGCGCCCCGCGGCAGATACCGCCGGCCCGCCTCGTACCACCGGTTGGACGGGAGCCCCGGGTAATGGACGGCGGCGACCTCGTCGCGCTGCTCCAGCCACTCGGCGAGGGCCTGGGCGTTGGCGGAGTGCCGTTCGAGCCGCAGACTCAGGGTCTCCACGCCCTGCAAAAGCAGGAACGCCGAGTGTGGCGAGAGGGCGGGGCCCAGGTCGCGCAGCAGTTGCACCCTCAGCTTGACCGCGAACGCGCCCGGACCGAGCGCGGGCCAGTACCGGAGACCGTGGTAACTGGCGTCCGGCTCCGTGAAGTCGGGGAAGCGCTCGGCGTGCGCACCGAAGTCGAAGGTTCCACCGTCGACGACCACTCCCGCGATGGTGGTGCCGTGCCCGCCGAGGAACTTGGTCGCGGAGTGGACGACGATGTCGGCGCCGTGCTCGACCGGCCGCAGCAGATACGGCGTCGGGACCGTGTTGTCCACGATCAGCGGGACCCCCGCCCCATGGGCGACGTCCGCCACCGCGCGCACGTCGAGGACGTTCCCGCGTGGATTGCCGAGCGTCTCGGCGAACAGCGCCTTCGTGTTCGGCCGGATCGCGGCCCGCCAGGCGTCGGGATCGTCGGGGTCGTCGACGAACGACACCTCGATGCCGAACTTGGGCAGCGTGTGCCGGAACAGGTTGTAGGTGCCGCCGTACAGCGAGGTGCTGGAGACGACGTGGTCGCCCGCGGAGGCCAGGGTCAGCACGGCGAGGGTCTCCGCGGCCTGTCCGGAGGCGACCGCCACCGCGGCGACACCGCCCTCCAGGGCGGCGACGCGCTGCTCGAAGACGTCCTGGGTGGGGTTGTGGATGCGGGTGTAGATGTTGCCGGGCTCGGCCAGCGAGAACAGGTCCGCGGCGTGCCGGGTGTCGCGGAAGACGAACGAGGTGGTCTGGTAGATCGGCACGGCCCGGGCCCCGGTCGTCGGGTCCGGCGCGGCACCGGCGTGGATCTGCTTCGTCTCGAACGACCAGGCGGAGGTGTCCGGTCCGGCGGGCTCGTCCTCGGGGGTGTGGCCGGCGCTGACGGAGTCGAGGGGCTGGCTCATGTTTCTCCCTTGTGCGGCGTGCGGGTGCGCGGGTGCGCAGGAGGAGGCGGACGGCGAAGGCGCCGCGGAGCCCGGTGCCACGCCCGGACAGGGGTGGCGGACAGCGCGGTGCGGCGAACAGGGGGAACGCGGGAAACGCCGGGAAGGCGGCGGAGGAGAGAGCGAAGGGCGCGGCCGGAGCCGGGAGCGGCGGAACGCTCAGGTCCCGGGGCGGAGCGTCAGCTCACGCGGGGACACGCCGTGGTGGTGACACGCACGTAATCGACGTGGCGGCGGGTCACGAGCACGGTCATGGACTCAGGTAACCACAGGCGGCCACGAAGTACCAGCATGACACGTGGAGTTGACGAACGGCCTGCTCGCACGCGTCGGAAGGTGCGGCGGTGTCGTTCCTCTCCGCCCGTTCCCGCGGCCGGTCCGGACCGGCGGCCACGAGGCGGACGCCGGATCCGCGGGCACCGGGCCGGCCCGGATCCGGGGGCCATCGGGCGGCGCCGGAACCGCCGCTCGCCTCGTGCCGCACGGGTCGCCGCGCTCCGCGCCTCGCGGGGGTCCTCGTGCCGGATAATGGGGGTCATGCGGATTTCGGCCAAAGCAGACTACGCGGTGCGGGCCGCGCTCCAACTCGCCGCGGCCGGGGACACCGCGCCGCTCAAGGCGGAGGAGATCGCCCAGGCCCAGGCGATTCCGCACAAGTTCCTCGAGGGCATCCTCAACGACATGCGCCGCGGCGGGCTGGTGCTGAGCCAGCGTGGCGCCAACGGCGGCTACCGCCTCGCCAGGCCCGCGGCCTCCATCAGCATCGCCGACGTCATCCGTGTCGTGGACGGGCCGCTGGTGTCGGTGCAGGGCGTACGTCCGCCCGACCTGTCGTACTCCGGTCCCGCCACGTCCCTGCTCCCGCTGTGGGTCGCGCTGCGGGTCAACGTCCGTCAGATCCTCGACGGGACCTCCCTCGCCCAGGTCGTGGCGGGCCAGCTCCCCGCCGGTGTCCTGACGCTCACCGAGACGCCGGACGCCTGGCTGAATCCATGACGGGTTCCCGGTGGGCGAGACGTGCGTGTCCAGGTGCTGGATGCTCCCTTGCCCGGGGCGCCACCCGTCCACAGGATTAATCCCTACTAAGGCACTAGGAATACTAGGGAATGGTCCGAGGTGGCTGTGAGCGCGGGTTCCGGGCAGAGGCGGGGAGCGGCGGCGAGCGAGGCCGAGGCGGAGGACGGTGTCCTGCCAGGGCGGTTCTGGCAGCGCGTCGCCCACGAGTTCGGCGACGACCTCGCGGTGGACGCACCCGACCGTGACAGAGCCGGCAAGCCGCCGTACGACGAGGTGGCGCGTCTGCGGGAATCCGGTCTGCACGCCGTGCTCGCGCCGCCCGGGGCGGCCGGCACGGGGACGGGGATGGAGTGGGAGAGCGCGTGCGCCATCGTCCGCCGGGTCGCCGCCGCCGACGGCTCGATGGGTGAACTGCTGGGCCGGCACTACGTGTTGTCCTGGAGCCCGCGCTTCTTCGCCGACCCCGGGCACGCCGCCGAGGTGGAGTCCCGGGCGGTGCGGGAGCAGTGGCTGTGGGCGGGAGACGTCCGGCTCCCGGACCCGGGCCAGGCGCCGGCGGAGCCCGTCCGTCCCGGCGGCGGGGGCGTCTCTCCCGTGCTCACCCCTGCCGCCGGAGGCTATCTGCTCACCGGCCACCTGACCCTGGCCACCGCGGTCAACGTGGCCGACCGGTTCGTCCTCGATGCGGTGTGCGCGGCCACCGGTGAGACCCTCGTCGTACTCGTGGACCCGAGCCGTCCGGGTATCACGCGTGCCCCGTCGCCCGAGAGGCTCGGCCAGCGGCTCGCCGACGCGGGCACGCTCCTCTTCGACGAGGTATCCGTGCCGGCCGGTCAGGTGCTGGGGCCCGCCGTCCACGACGAGTACGGCAGCGCGCCCTACGCGACCGTCGCCCCGCTCGCCCTGCGGCTGATGCTCGCGCAGGTCGCCCTGGGCATCGCCGAGGGGGCACTGGCGGAGGCGAGGGATCTGCGTCTCGCCGAGACCCACACCCGGTGGGCGGCCGATGGCAGCGGCGGCAGGCTGCCCGTGCCGGTTCCCGCCGCGGACGCCGACCAGTTGCTCGCCTTCGGAGAGCTGGCGCTCGCCTCCTGCGCCGCTGCCGCGGTCGTCGACCGGGCGACCGCGGCGATGGGGTGTGCCCTGCGCGCGGGACGGGAGCTGGACGCCGGTCCGCGCGCCGATGCCGCCGCGCTCGTCGCGGCCGCCGAGGCCGCCACCTTCAGGACCGCCCTGCTGACCGGGGAACGCGTCCTCGAACTCGCCGAGTCCGAAGGGCTCGACCGGTTCTGGCGCAACGCCAGGGCCCTGACGGGCCGCGTGCTCGCCGCCCCGGGCCTGCGCGCGATCGGCGACCATTTCCTGAACGACACCCGCGCCGGCCGGTGGCAGGACCCGGAGTGACCGGAGGGCGCGGCGGGGCAGCGCGCAGGGCGGTCACCCGGGTGACCGGCCGCCCGGACACGCCGCCCCGGGACGCGCTGCTCCGCGTCCCGGGACGGCTCCGTGCACCTGATGTCACGGGAACTGCGTCACCTTGGACGGAACGGTGTCCGTCCCCGAGGTGGGGGAGCCCGTGTTGTTGACGACGTGGGCGTACTGGCCCTTGCCGCCGAGGGAGATCACCAGCAGGTCGTGCAGCTTGATACCGGAGCCCGTGGGCACCTGGAACCCGTGCGCCTGGACGATCGAGGGATCGGCCGTGAAGTTGCAGTAGCTGCCGAGCCCCCACGCCTCGTGCGTGGTGACCGAGTCGGCGACCTTGTAGGCGGCGTAGCCGACGATGCCGTCGTGCGTGATCGCGGCGGCGTTGGGCACGTCGTAGGCCTTCTCGTTCTGGAAGAAGATCGTGCGCCCCCGCTCACCGCTCCAGTACACGTCGTACTTGTTGTAGTGCTCGACGAACAGGCCGGTCGCGAGTACGTCGTTGCCGTTGACCCGGAGCCCGTAGTCCGCCCGGTTGGTGTCCCAGCCGACGCCGCTGCCGTGGTCGGCGCGCCATAGCCAGGTGTGGTCGATGATCACGTTGTTGCTGTTGACCACGACCGAGTTGGTGGCGAGACCGGGACCGGCACCGCCGATGCGGACGAACACGTCCTGCATGGTGGTGGGGTTGGCGGAGTGGTCCGCCCCGGAGCCGGGCGTGCCGATGCGCAGAAGGGTGTCGGAATTGACGGGACCCGCGTCGATCAGGAAGCCGGCGAGCCGGACCCCGTCCACGTCGGCGACATGCATGGCGTCCACCCCGTTGTCCGGGACGAGCGTGGCCAGACCGAGGCCGAGCACCACGGTGTTGGCGCGCGTGACGTCGATCGTCCGGTCCAGGTGGTAGACGCCGGGCGTGAAGAGCAGGTTGAGGCCCTGGGCGAGCGCGGTGTTGATGGTGGCGGCGGTCGCGCCCGGCTTCACGACGTAGAACTGGTCGAGCGGCAGCGAGGTGCCCGCGTTCGCCGGCCATGACACTCCGCGCGCGTTGGTGCGCTTGGACGGGACGAAGACCTTGTAGGTGGAGCCGTCGAGGTACAGGAACGGCTTCTCCCGCGATACCGGGGTCGTGTCCAGGGTGGTGTAAGGCCCGCTGTCGAAGTTCGTCGCCGGTGCGCCCTGGACGCCCGTGAAGGTCATGTTCCAGACGCCGTTGGTCCAGCCGCCGACCGAGCTGTCCCGGGTGTACCACTGCTGCTGGGAGTACGGGCCGACGGTGCCGTCGATCTTCGAGTCGGCGATGTAGCCGCCGGAGGCCCAGCCGTAGCCGTTCGGGGCGAGGTTGAGGCCGCCCTGGACGTGGATGCGGCGGAACGGGGCGGCCTGGGCCACGGCCCAGCGGTCGGTGCCGTTGGACGGCCTGATCGCGAGGTTCTCGGCCGAACGCCAGAAGTTCTGCGTGGCGTTGCCGTTGAACCAGCCCGCGTCCACGGTGATGTCACCGTTGATCTGCGTGTCGTCCGGGTTCGCGCCCAGCCCGGAGATGGAGGTGTAGAAGCCCAGTTGGGCGTTGATGCCGTTGTAGGTGCCCGGCTTGAGCAGGAACTGGTAGCGGCCGGAGCCGAACTGGTTGGACTCCTGCTGGGCGAAGACGGAGTCGAACTTCTGCTGGAGATTGGGTGTGGAAGGGTCCACGACGATGACGTTGGGCCCGAGGTCGCCCCCGCCCTGGACCGGCGGGACGCCCGTGGAACCGGTGTGCACGGCCACCTCCCACAGCGAGTAGCCGTAGACGGTGCCGCGTGCGGTGCCGTACACCCGGACGTAGCGGCCCGACCCGCTGACATCGTAGGAGGCCGTGCCCCCGGTGGCGCCGGTGACGCTCTTCAGCGTGCTCCAGTTCTGGCCGTCCGAGGAGGCCTGGATCTGGAAGTCCTTGCCGTACGCCGCTTCCCAGGTGAGGTCGATCTTGCAGACGTCCTGGACCGAGCCGAGGTCGACCTGGACCCACTGCGGGTCCGAGGCCTGGCTCGACCAGCGGGTCGTGCCGCTGCCGTCGAAGGCGGCCGACGCGGGGGTGCCCGCGTTCTCCGTGGAGGAGGCGGTGGCGGGCCTGCCCTGGGCGGCGTTCGACGTGCCGCACCCGGCGGACGTGCCGCCGGCCGTCCCGAAGACCTGGAACTCCCAGAGCGAGTAGCCCCATTGGGTGGCGCGGTGCACGCCGAGCATCCGCACGTAGCGGCCCTGGCCGGAGACGTCGAGCGTGTCGACACCGCCGTCGGAGCCGGTGACGGACTTCAGATCGTTCCAGTTGCTCCCGTCCCCGGAGATCTGGAGCTTGTAGTCCTTGCCGTAGGCGGCCTCCCAGTTGAGGACCACCTGGGTCACCGTGGCGCTCGATCCAAGGTCGATCTGGAGCCACTGCTCGTCACCTGCGGCCGAGGACCAGCGGGTCCCGGCGTCGCCGTCGACGGCCTTCGTGGCGGTGGTGCCGGCGTTCTCCTCCGACGACGCGACGGCCGTCTTCCCCTGTGACAGGGGGGTCTCGGCCGCGACGGCCGGCGGGTGGGTTGCGGGCAGGGCGATCAGTGCTGCCGTGGCGGCGAGCGCTGTGCCCAGGGATCTCAGTCTCATACGGCGGCTCCCTCGACTGCGGGTTCGACTCACCTTTCCCCGTGCTTAGTTCATGCTTTGATTTAAGAGATGAGTCATGCGCACGGCAAGCCTTCGGAAGCCACATCCTGAAAACCGCAGCGGTGCGCGACGGCCCCTGCCCGTACCGCGATTCCGGACAGCCGACGGCGCGGACCGGGACGCCGTGCTCCCTGGTGGGCCGTCGGGACGGGTCCGCCCCTGGCGGTGGACGGTCGCGCGCGACCGGCAGCGGTCCACGCGCCACGTCGACGCGGTGCCGGTCCGGCGCCGACGAGAAGTGAACGGAACGGGGCGGCCGTCCGGGAGCGGGCGTGGGGCCGTCCGTGCCGGTGGAGGCGGTCAGGAGGGGCCGGCAGGACCGATGCCGGCCCGCTCACGGAAGCGGCTCAGTGACGCTGGACGGGAGCGATGGACTGGAAGCTGTGGTGGGGCGCCAGGACGGGGGAGTAGCCGGTCACCCGTTCCAGTTCGCGATGGATGCGGTCCGCCTCGCCGCGTACCTGGGCGGGCACGTCGCCGCGCTCGGTGATGAGGCGGGTGTAGATCGGTGTCTCCTGAAACATGCACGCTTCTCTGGTGGGATCGGACGGCCATCCGGCCTCTTACCTGCAAGATTCTGTCGCACTGCGTCCGAGTGATCGAATCAGGTGGCCGACGGGCCCCGCGAACCGGGGCGGGCGTGGTGACAGAACCTCCCTTAGGGGAGGACAGCGGCAGGAATGGGGGATCATCCCGATAGTGCCGGACACCCGATCGCCCGCAGCATGGTGGTCATGACGAGACGACAGCGGGTCAGGCAACGAACGGTTCGGCATCGCCGCGTACGACTCGTGATCGCCGGCGCGGTGTTCACCGTCGCGGCCCTGGCGGGAGCCCTGCCCGCCGGGAGCGCGTCCGCCGCGGATGCGGCGGGTATCGCCGGGGGCACCGGTGCCGGACGCGCCACCGGTGCCGGACGCGCCACCGGTGCCGGACGCACCACCGGTTCCGGTCCCGGTCCCGGTGCCCTGCGGCTGCCGGAGCCGACCGGGACACATGAGGTCGGGGAAGCCGACGTGCATCTCGTCGACCGGTCCCGGCCCGATCCCTGGCGGGCGGACAGGAGACACCGTGAACTGATGATCAGCGTGTTCTACCCCGCGCGGCGCACCAGAGACCGTCCCGACGCCCCCTACATGCTCCCGCGTGCGGCGGCCCACTTCGACTCGGTGACCGCCGACGGCGCCCTGGGGCTGGACCTGCCGACCGGACAGGTCGACTGGGCGGCCGTCAGGACGCATGTGGCCCAGGGCGCTCCCGTCGCCGGAGGTCACGTGACCCGACCGGTACTGGTCTACTCGCCCGGCCTGGGCGAACCCCGGACCTGGGGGACCACGCTCGTCACGGAGCTGGCCTCCCGCGGCTATGTCGTGGTCACCGTCGACCACACCTACGAGTCTCCGGAGGTCCAGTTCCCCGACGGTTCGCTGGCCACCATGGTCACGCCGGAGGACCCCGGCGCCTTCATCAGGAAGTCCCTGGCCGTGCGGGCCACCGACACCGGTTTCGTCCTGGACCGGCTGGCCCGGCTGAACACCGGCCGGAATCCGGACGCGGACGGCCGCCGTCTGCCTGCCGGTCTCGCCGGGGCGCTCGACCTCTCCAGGGTCGGCATGTTCGGCCACTCCCTGGGCGGCTCGGCCGCGGCGACGACCATGGACAGCGACCCGCGGATCGACGCCGGCATCGACATGGACGGCAATCTGACCGACTACGAGGGCACACCCATGCCCGTGGCCGAGCACGGTCTCACGCGGCCGTTCCTGCTCCTCGGCAAGGACGGAGAGACGGACACCGGACCGGGCTGGCAGGCGTTCCGCGCCCACACGCCAGGCTGGAGCCGCCGGCTCGTCCTCCGCGGCTCCGAGCACGCCTCGTTCACGGACGCGGAGGCGCTGCTGCCCGGGATGGGCCTGCCCGCCGGCACCCGGACGCGGGACATCGGCACGATCGATCCGGCCACCGCACTGCGCACCGAGGAGGCCTACATAGCCGCGTTCTTCGACCACTGGCTGCGCGGCGGCCCCGCCGGACTCCTCGACGGACCCTCGGCCCGATATCCCGCCATGGAGTTCGTCGACCGACCGTCCGGCGGGACCACTTGAGGGCGCCCTGACCTTCCGTGCCCCCCGACCGCCGCGCACCGCCGTCAGCCGTGGTGGCTGATGGAACACTCCTTCAAGGACAGCGGGCGCACGTCTCCCGCCACCCTGCTGCACACCTCGCGGGACTCCAGGCTTCCGTCGGCGGCGTGCCAGACCTCCATCAACACGATGCTGTGCCCGCTGCGGTCGCCGTAGAGCGGGGCACGGGTGAAGTCGATGGTGCCCGTGGCCATCCCCTCGAGGTCGACCGTCCTGAGGTTCACCCAGGTCGCGGCCCGGCTCTGCGGGATGCCGTTCCGGGTCGCCGCCCAGTACAGGGCCCGGGTCGCGTCATGGGCCAGAGCGGTCTGGCCGCTGGCGAAGGCCGGGGAGTCGTAGCGGCTGGGCTCCTTGCCGAGTCCGGGGAGGTACTTGCCGGCGTCCTGGTAGAACGTCGTCGCCCTGGCCGGCTTGCGCAGTTCGGCCAGCGAGGCGTGGTACAGCGTGACCTTGGGAGCAACCGCGTCCCGGCCCTGGGCGAAGTCGCCCTTGGACAGATCGTCACCGGTGATGACGGAGATGTTCTTGTCGGCGCAGCCGGGTTCCGTGCCCAGCTGGGTCATGAGGGGGTCGACGTCCTCGACCCGTCCGGCGAAGTAGATCACCGACGGTACGCGGCTGCCGCCGCAGAACTCCTCGGCGGGCAGACGGAACTCGGGCTTTCCTCCGCTGAGGGTGTAGCGGCGCTGGGGGAGCGCGGTGAATCCGGTCCTGCTCAGCATCTGCGCGCCGTAGCGTGCCTGCTCGTCGGTGTAGCGGTCGTCGGTCCGGGCGGTGTCACGGGCGAGCGTCAGCGAGAACTGCTGGGTCCCCGGCTTCCGCAGCTGGTGCGCGATCAGCCCGAGTTGGGACACCTGCCACTCGTCGGTGGCGGCCAGGCTGAACCAGTTGGCGAACTCGCGCGGCAGGTAGGTGGCGGAGTTCGTGCCCGACACGATGGGCAGACCCGCGTCCCGCAGCGTGCGTGTCGTCGCCTCGCTGGACTTCAGGTCCCGACCGGTGCCGACGACCCCGACGACCGTCGGATCGGTCGCCGCGTAGGCGGCGACGGACTTCGCCATGTCGGTCTGGTGGTCCAGGTCCACGCCCCCGTTGGCGATCAGGACGCGGAGTTTGACGGTGAAGGTGTCGTTGATGACGGCCTGCGCCAGATACACGCCCGCCAGTTCCTCCATGCCCTTCACCGGAGAGGAGCCACCGTGCGGATCGACACTGAGTGGACCCGCGTAGACCACGCTGACGTAGTCGCCCGGATGAGAGCGCAGCACCTGCTCGTTCTCCTGGGCGATGCGGTCCTCCAGCTGGGCCAGGGTCCACGGCGCGCGCTTCGCGTCGGCGGACGCCTTCGCGTCGGTGCCGCCGGCCGCCTCGTCGGGCAGCCAGTCCGCGAAGCGCACATCCCCGGTGGCGACACCGATGCACTCCGTGCCCCCGTCGGCGGCGGCCAGGCGCCGGGTGTCCCGGTTGGCCGTCAGCACCGTCGCCGAGCAGTACGCGTGGGAGAGCTGCCCGGCACGCACGGCGACGGTCGACGCGACGACGACGGCCACCACGACCAGCGTGTGCAGCGCCCAGGTGACACGTGCGAGGGTGGGTCTCGTCGACGCCTTCACGCAGTGCCGCCGACGGTCCCGCAACTGCGCCAGCTCGGACGAGGGCAGCGGGATCTTCAGCACCCAGGGCAGCACCGACCGTTCACGGCTGGGCGACTGGCCGGAGCGGAGACTGCGCGCCCACTGCTCGTACCAGTCCCGCAGCCGGTCCTGGAACGGGCGCGCGGTCCGGTCCGGCTGCGGCTCACCGACGACACCGCGCTCCAGCCGCTGGATGCCTGCCGCCGGGACCGCGGCGACGCACAGGAGCGGATCGAGCTCGCTGCGCCGGCTGCGCACGTCGCTGATGGCCTTGATCAGCTCGATGCCGCCGTTGTCCGTGCCGGCGCGGGGCAGGAAGAGCATGGGCGGCCGGGTGCGCTTGAAGCCGCGCAGATCCCAGCTCCAGCGGCGGTGGTTGTCGCGCAGGTCCTCGAACAGGGCGAGCACGTACAGCTGGAGCTGGAACTCCTCGCCCTCCTTCAGCGCCTCCGCCACGTCGGAGGCGCGCGCGGCGATCGCCTTCCACGAGCGCACGGGTCTGAGCAGCGAGACCTCGGTGAACCGGTCCCGTGCGGCGGCCCTGAGGAAGGTAGTGGTCATGAACCACTTGCTCTCCCTGCGCAGCCACAGGAAGATCGGCGCCCGGCCCGGGAGGATGTAGCTGAGCACCGCGAGGAGCAGCAGAAAGCCCAGTCCGAGGACGACGGCCGTGTACCAGCCGGTGCGGGCCAGGAGAGCGGTCAGCACCGCGATCAGACTCGCGGGCAGGACGTGTGCCATGTCGAACAGCGGCATCACGGAGTCCCAGCGCGTGGTACTCCGCGGCCGCCACCGCTGTTTCGCCAACTGGTTCAGGAGCAGTTGCGCGGGGTCGTGCAGGCTGTCGGGCGGAGCGCCGCCGGCGGCCGGGGCGGGCCAGTCGGGCCCCAGTTCGCGTACCGCGTCCTCGATGGCGTGCACCAGCCGGAGGCGGGGGAAGGCGTAACGCCGGTACAGGGACGCGCCGTCGCCCCAGCGTTTGGGGTCGCCGAGTTCCCGTACCAGTCCGGCCGCCCGGCGCACCTGCGTGGCACCCTCCGGTACGCCCGAGGCGACCGCGCACCGGGTGCCGTGCGCGCTCTGGCCACGGCGCAGTTCCTCGACGCAAGTGACGACCCGTTCGTCGTCGGCGGCGTCCTCGGCGTGCAGCACGACGACCGGCATCGGCGGATCGCTGGTGCGGAAGTCCCTGATGAGGGATTCCAACTGCTGCTGGACGTCTATGCCGCCCTCGGTCGACATCCCCTGGTGGGCCATGGTGCAGCCCGGCAGTCTGCCCCGATCTCTGTCACGCACAACAGACCCCCCGTCCTCTGAGCCACCTTGCTCACCACGCGTCTGCAATCGAACAGGTTGGATGTTCCGCACGGTTTGCCGCACCAAACCGGCCAAAGCGCAGCAAGAACGAGGGCTCCGCGGGCCCCGTCCGGGGTTCATGCCGTCCGGGGCCTCGCACCTCACCGCCCCGCCCGGCGGGCGGGAGACGGCACGGCCCGGTGAACTGCGGCGATGTCCGGCAGCAGGCCCCACCCGCTATTTCTCGGGCCGGCCGTGCTCCCCGGGCTCCTGGGGCTCGCCGTGCTCCTGGAGCTCGCCGGGCTCTCCGGGGGCGAGCGCGATGTCGCGGCGCAGGTCGTGACCGGGCCGGTGGACCAGCAGGGATTGCGCGTGCGGCGGGTGCTCCTGGCTGGACACCACCAGCGTGTACGGGCCCTGCGCCAGCCTGGTGACGGTGTAGTCGCCGCCGGACGTACGCACCTGGGCCCGGCGCTTGCCGCGGCCGTCCACCACCGTGATCCACGCCTCGCACCGGCCGTGCTCCGGGCAGTGGACCGACCCGCGCAGGGTCACCGTTCCGTCGTCGTCGCGGCCCGGGGTGCGCGGGCTGCCGGCTAGGGCGACCGCGCCCGAGGTGTCGTGGCGTGGCCGGGTCCCTCCGGCGCCGGTGGGCGCGGCGGTCGGCGTGGTGACGGTCAGGCCGCGGCTCTGGGCGATGCTCGCCAGCACCTCGTCCAGCGCGGCGAGTTCGCACAGCGCCCTGTGCAGCCGGTCGGCGCGGGGTCCGACCGCCGAGTGCAGTTCGGCCTTCAGCCTGGAGACGGCGGGGCCGACACGGACCCGGGTCCCGCCGTGCTCGCCGGTGGTGATCTGCCGGTCGAGTGCGCGGACGGAGGCGGTGAGGACCTCCGTGATGTGTTCGACTCCGGTGCGCAGCCGCGGGGAGAGGTCGATGTCGATGTCCGCCGCCGCGGCCAGGGACCGTGCGTGCCGGGTGGCCGTGCCGAGCAGTCCGAGCAGGTTGTCGGCGCCGCGGCCCCGCGTTCCGCGCGGCATCCTGATGAGCGGCTGGTGCACGCTCTTCATCTGGTACAGCGCGGCCTCCACGCCGCGTGCCGCGCCTCGCAGCCGCACCGGCGCCTCGGGATCGCGCCACCGCTCGCTGAGCCTGCCGATCAGCTCCTCCAGCGCGGACAGGTAGCCGTGCGCGGCCTCGCGGGAGATCTTCCGGGTGGACACCGGGAGGATCAGCAGGGTGCAGAGGGTGGCCACCAGCATGCCCAGCGCGTTGTCGAGGAGCCTGTCCGCCAGCAGCCTGTCCATCCGGGCGTACGGCGTGGCGAGGCCGTACACCTGCACCAGCGCGACCACCAGTCCGGTGACCATGTAGCCGTACCGGCGCTGCATGCACGCGGCACCGAGGGACAGCGCGGCCACGATGACCAGGAGTGTCCACAGGACGTGGCCCGGGCCGATGAGGCGGAGCAGCGCGATGCCGATCACGGCGCCGGCGAGCGTGCCCGCCACGCGGTGTGCCAGCTTGCGCAGACGTTCGCGTGTCGTGTTGGTCCCGACCATGGCGACCATCACGCCGATGATGCCCCAGTAGTAGCGCTGCGGGTTGACGGCATCGGCGACCGCCAGGGCGATCGCGCCCGCCGCGGCGGCCTGAAGGGGTGCGCGCAACGCGGGTACGGCCCGCCGCGGACCACGCTCGCTCTGCGCGGACACCACGCGCCGGGCCGCCGGACCGGCTTCGGGCAGGCGCCCGTTCTCCAGCACGACGCTGGGCTGGAAGGGGACCTTCGCTCGGGTGAGGGAGGTGTGCCGGCCGAGCCGGAGCCAGGAGGCGAGCGAGTCGGCGAGCGAGTCCAGCAGGTCAGCGACCCGCCGGGCCGACGCGTGGACCTCCTCGTCCCGGTCCGTGGCCCCCGGTGTTCCCTTGGCGTGACCCCGGATCAGCTCGGCGGCCGGCCGCAGGGCGTCGGCCCGGCCCAGAGGCGTGTCGCGGGCGATGGTCAGGCCGACGACCAGCGTCTCGCGCAGCGCCGGCGGCACGGGGTGGCGCGACATCTCCCGCACGGCCTCGCCGATGCCCTGGAGGGCGAGTTCCGCGTCGAACAGGTGCTGATGCAGCAGTTCGGCGGCTTCCGGGTCGGCGGCGACCTCCGGTTGTGCGAGCCGTCCGTCGATGATCAGGGTGGTGATGTTGAGGCGGCGCAGAGCGCGCTGCATGCGCTTGATCGCGACCGCGGGGTCCGCGTCCGGGTCCAGGGCGTCGGCCGCGGCGTCGGCGACCCGGCGTGCCTCGACCACGAAGGCCCGCTGGGTCCGCAGCAGGTCCTCGCGAGGCATCGGACAGCACAGGAGCAGCCGGGCGGCGAGCAGAGCCACCGAAGTCACCAGCGAGAGGGCGAAGAGCGGGCCGCACTCGGAGAGCGGGACGGCAGCCATCGCCCCGACCACGAAGGCGACGAACACCAGGGTGCCGGTCAGCAGGCCGAGGGGGCCGAACCTGGCCAGCACCATGATGAGGACCAGCGCCACGACGAGGAGGCACAGGCTCGGCAGCCGGTACGGACGGAGCCACGCGCTCAGCGGCAGCACGGCACCGAACGGGACCGGCATCCACAGGACGGCACGCGCCAGCCGGCCGGGGGTGTTCTCGGCGATCAGGAAGGCGCCCACCAGTCCCAGCACGCCACCGGCCGTCATGCCCAGCACGGCCGGGACGCCCAGGGCGTGGGACATTCCGTGACCCACGGCCAGGGCCGTGATCATCGACACCAGGGTGCGCCAGCCCGCCTGTGTCTGGCCGAGCCCCGGGTCGAGCGCGAGCACCCAGTCCCACCACCGGCGCGGTCCGCCGACCCGGCCGGGAGCGAACCTGTACTGAGGTGTTCCGGGGGGAGCGGCTGAGCCGGAGGAAGTCCCGGAGGGGGCGTTGTCGACGGCCGGCGAAGCGGTGGGGGTGCTCAAGGAGCCTCGGATTCCAGTGCGTTGAGGAGGGTGAGTACGGTCTCGCGGGCGGCCGCGACGGCGGGTTCGGCGGCCTCGGCGTCCGGACCGAGCGCGTCGAGCAGGGCCGCGGCGATGCGTCGCCGCGCCTGCCGCAGAAGTTCCCGGCCCTGGCTCGTGAGACGGGCGTGGGTCGCGCGCCGGTCGTCGGTGCAGCGCCGCCGCTCGACGAGCCCGCGCTCCTCGAGTTCCTGGAGGAGGACGGTGACCCTGGGCTGGGTGAGCCCGGTGGGCAGGGTCAGGTCGCCCACCCGGTGCGGGCCCGACTCCAGAGCGGTCAGCACGTTGACATGGCTGTGCGGCACCCCGAACTCGCCGAGGCGGTACAGGGTGCGGCCCAGCCTGCCGATGCCGCTCAGCAGGTCCCTGGAGGCACGCGTGATCCGTTCTGCGTCCTGCGCCCGCGAGTGCATGCGTTCATTATATACATGCCTTATGCATCTGCATCGTTTGCGGGTGCGCTCGGAGTGGGGTCGCGCGCGGAGAGATGGACCACATGGATAACTCATTTATATAGCGCTATTATGCATCTCGTGCCCACCGTCACTGACGGTCGGTCTCGCCCCCTCTCGATGAGCGGCCCGGGACCGTGGGCGGAACTGGACGACCGGGCGTCGCGCCCGGCCGGTTCGCGAGCGGGAACGGTGCGCGATCCGGCGCCGGCAGCAGAGGAGAGATGACAGTGACAGCCGACATCGGGACGCCGGGACCCGGCCCGCTCGTGGAGCCGGAGCGCATGCTGATCGACGGCTCCTGGGTCCCGGCCCGGTCCGGTGCGGCCTTCGCCGTGGTGGACCCGGGCACGGGCGACCTGGTCACCCGCATTCCCGAGGGCGACGCCGCCGACGTGGACGCGGCGGTCCGGGCCGCCCGGCAGGCCTTCGAGGAGGAGCGCTGGACGGGTCTCTCGAGTCAGCAGCGGGCGGTCGTGCTGTGGCGGGTGTCCGATCTGCTGGAGGCGAATGCCGGGGAACTGGCCCGGCTGGAGAGCCTGGACGTGGGCATGCCGCTGTCGGTGGCCCGGGCCATGCTCGGCGAGGCGGTCAACCTGTTCCGCTACTACGCGGGCTGGGCGGACAAGATCCGCGGCCAGGCCGTGGAGATCGGTCCCGGCGCACGGCGCCTTCAGGGCGTCACGCTGAAGGAGCCGGTCGGGGTCGCCGGGCTGATCGTGTCGTGGAACGCGCCGCTGATCGGCATCGCCATGAAGCTGGCTCCGGCACTCGCCGCGGGCTGCGCCTGCGTGGTCAAGCCGTCGGAGGAGGCTTCCTTGACGGTACTGGCACTCGCACGCCTTCTGCTGGAGGCGGGGGTGCCGGAGGGTGTCGTCAACGTCGTGACCGGGCACGGTCCGGTCGGTGCGGCGCTGGCCGCGCACGACGACGTGGACAAGGTGAGTTTCACCGGCTCCACCGCGGTCGGCAAGAAGATCGTGGAGGCGGCCGCCGGCAACCTCAAGAAGCTCTCTCTGGAGCTGGGCGGCAAGTCCCCGGTGATCGTGCTCCCGGACGCCGAACTGGACCAGGTGATCCCCGGAGTCGCCATGGGCATCTTCTGGAACTCCGGCCAGATCTGCACCTCAGGCACCCGCCTCTTCGTCCACCAGGACGTCTATGAGGACGTCGTCCAGGGCATCGCGGGACACGCCCGCTCGCTCAAGGTCGGCCACGGCTCCCAGCCGGGCATCGACCTCGGCCCGCTCATCTCCCAGCGGCAGCTCGACCGGGTCACCGAGTACGTCGAGAGCGGGATCGCGGAAGGCGCCCGCGTGGTCACCGGCGGCTCCCGCATCGGCGACAGGGGCTTCTTCTTCGAGCCCACCGTGATGGCCGACGCCGACCCGTCGATGCGCATGATCCGCGAGGAGATCTTCGGCCCCGTGCTCGGAGTGATCCCGTTCACCGAGACCGCCGAGGCGGTGGCCGCGGCCAACGACACCGACTACGGCCTGGCCGGCAGCGTCTGGACCCGCGACATCGCGGTCGCCCACACCATCGCGCGCAGGCTGCGCACCGGCCGCATCGGCATCAACGTCCACCGCGCGGGCGGCGTCCAGATGCCCGTCGGCGGCTACAAGCAGTCCGGCTGGGGGCGCGAGAACGGCCTGGAAGGCCTTGAGGAGTACCTCGAGACCAAGTCCGTGATCACCCTGCTCGACCGCTGAACCCCGCGCCGATCACCTCTCTTCCCTTCACCGAGGGGAAGCCCTCATGCCCAGGTACAGCTACGTCGATCTGACCAACCCCGTGGAGGGCAAGGAGGTCGAGTACAACGAGTAGACCCTGACCGTTCTCCCGCAGCGCTCCCGTGTCGCGGTCGCGCCCGCCGGCACCGGGCAGCCTGAGCCGGATGACGAGGCCCCGCCGACCGGGGCACGGCGCATCGGGCCGGTAGGGCTCCCGCGCGCACCGGGGTCAGGAACGCGACTGGCGGTCCTGGATCGCGCGGGCCAGGGCAGGGAGCGCGAGCTTCACCGCGTGCTGTTCGGGCCCGGCCAGCTCCTCGATCAGCTGTTGCAGGGCCTGGGAGCGTTCGGCGTGGCGCTGCCGGTAGATCTCCAGACCGGCCTCGGTGGCTTCCACCAGCACCACGCGGCCGTCGCTGGGATCGGCGACCCGCTGGACCAGCCCGCCCCGTTCCATGCGGGTGACGAGCTGGGTCATGTTCGGCTGGGAGACTCCCTCGGCCCGGGCCAGCGCCGTCAGCCGCTGGGGGCCCTCCCGGCCCAGCCGGGCGATCGCGGTGGACGCGGCGGTGCTCAGGCCGCCGGCGGTGGCGCTCTGGCGCACATAGCGGACCAGCTGCTCCACGGCGATCATCAGGTCTTCGGGTGGAGCCCCGGACACCGCAGGGTCGACAGTTGTAGCCCGCTCTTGCATCAGTCGATTATATGTGGCCGCCCTGAAACGGACCGACCGGGCGGGCACCCTCTTCACCGCGACGCGGGCATGAAATATGCCTGCCGGGTTCCGGCCGTGACATCCCTGGGTAGATCCGCCGGGTCGAAGGGATGATCATGACTCCTGCAGAAGTACCCCCGCGGCAGAGGCCGGACATGACCGTGCTCCCGCTCTCCGGAGTCACCGTCGTGACCGTCGAGCAGGCGGTGGCGGCGCCCTACGCCACCCGCCAGCTCGCCGACCTCGGCGCGCGCGTGATCAAGATCGAGCGGCCCGGGGTCGGCGACTTCGCCCGCCATTACGACACCACGGTGCACGGCCAGTCCAGCTACTTCGTCTGGGCCAACCGGTCCAAGGAATCCGTCACCCTCGACCTCAAGACCCGGGCCGGCCGGGACGTGCTGGAGCAACTGCTCGGCCGGGCGGACGTGTTCGTGCAGAACCTCGCGCCCGGTGCTGCGGCCCGTCTGGACCTGGACGCCGCGTCCGTCGCCCGGCGGCACTCGTCGCTGATCCTGTGCACCATCTCCGGATACGGCACCACCGGCCCCTGGGCGGACCGCAAGGCCTACGACCTGCTCGTGCAGTGCCAGACCGGCCTGGTCTCCCTGACGGGTACGGCGGAGGAGACCGCCCGGGTCGGTGTGTCGGTCGCCGACATCGCCGCGGGCATGTACGCCTACTCCGGTGTCCTGACCGCCCTGTACACGCGGGCGACCACGGGTGTGGCGCGGGCGGTGGAGGTGTCGCTCTTCGAGGCGCTGGCGGAGTGGATGGGTCAGCCCGCCTACTACACCCGCCACGGAGGCGTCCAACCCCCGCGCATGGGCACACAGCACCCGACCATCGCACCGTACGGCGCCTTCACGACGGGCGACGGCAAGCAGGTGCTGTTCTCCGTCCAGAACGAACGCGAGTGGGCGGCACTGTGCGAACGGGTGCTGGAGAAGCCGGAGCTGACGGACGATCCACGGTTCGCCACCGGCTCCGACCGCGTCGCCCATCGGGGCGAACTCGACGCGATCGTCGCCGCACGGTTCCTGCGGTCAGGTGCTGACGAGCTGATGGAGCTGCTCGAGGCGACGGGCGTCGCGAACGCCGGGGTCAACGACGTGGAGGAGTTCCTCGACCATCCGGTGCTCGCCGGGCGCGGCCGCTGGCGGGAGGTCGCGATCCCCGGCGCCGTGGTGCCGGCGCTCCGGCCGCCGGCGGACCTGACGGGAGTCGCGCCGCGCATGGACCCCGTGCCGGACGTCGGCGAACACACCGAGCGGGTCCTGACGGAACTGGGCCTCTCCGCGGCCCGGATCGAGGAACTGCGGGCCGACGGCGTCATCTGAGGCATGCGGATCCGACTGCGGAAAGCCTGCCCCCCCCCGCACCGGAACCGGTTACGAAAGGCCTGCCCCTCCCGTGCACCGGAACCGGCCGCGAAGGGCCTGCCCCCCCCGCACCGGCCTCCGGCGGCGCAAGGCGTGGCCCCCCGCGCACCGGAACCGGCCGCGAAATGCCTGCCCCCGCGCACCCGCAATGGGCCACGAACAGCCCTCAGGTCTGGCCGGTCCGCCGTGAAGCGGGCTGTTCCGCGGGGGTCCAGGAGGCGAGGAAGCGCAGGCCCTCGTACGAGGGCGTGCCCGCTTCGGCCGTCCAGACGGTCAGCTGCTGGTCGGGATCGGCGGCGGAGCCGAGGGTCTCCCAGTCGAGGACGAGCTCACCGGCCACAGGGTGACGCATCGTCTTGGTCCCGAAGGCCCTGTGCGCGACATGGTGACCCGCCCACCACTGACGGAACTGCGGATCCTTGACGGACAGCTCCCCGACGAGCGCCGTGAGGCGCGGGTCGTCCGGATTCCGCGCGGCCTCCATCCGCAGAAAAGCGACGCAGTCCCGGGCGATGGTCTCCCAGTCCAGATACCGGTCCCGTACGGCGGGGTCGGTGAACACCAGCCGCACGTAATTCCGCTGTTCCTGCGGTATGCGCGAGAAATCCGTGATCAGGGCGGCCGCGAGGGGATTCCAGGCGAGAATGTCCATACGGCGGCCGAGCACCACCGCGGGAATATCGGTGAGGGTGTCGAGAAGACGCTGCAGCGGCGGCCGGACCTTCTGCCCTTTCTGCCGGTGGGGACGCGCGCTCTCCTTGCCGGCCAGCTCGAACAGGTAGTCGCGCTGGTCGTCGTCCAGGCGCAGCACCCGTGCCAGAACGGTCAGCACCGGAGCGGAGGCCTGGAGTCTGCCCTGCTCCAGGCGGGTGTAGTACTGCTCGCTGATCGAGGCCAGCTGGGCCACCTCTTCGCGGCGCAGGCCGGGAACCCGCCGATGCGTCCCGGTCTCGGGCAGTCCCATGGCCGCGGGGCTCAGCTCGGCCCGCCGGGCCCTGAGGAACTGTCCCAGTTCACTGCGGTTCACGTCCCTGCTCATGCCGCTCAGGGTACTGCCGCGGTCCTGCCGGGACCGCCTGAGTGGGGGGTAGAGATTCATACCCTGGAACGTTCTCTCGCGGCGTGTGACTCTTTCCAGCATGGAAGGGCGATGAAGAAATGAGGCGCGGACGCGTGCCCGCTTCGCCGGACGAGGCCCGACACATCGGTGAGGCCGTGTTTCCCCTCGCCGTGTATCCGGAGAACGGAACCACTTTCGCATGAAGCACGTTTCCCTCGGCGGACTCGATGTGTCCCGCCTTGGTCTGGGCGCCATGTCGATGTCCGCCTACTACACCGGCGCCGGCAGTGACGACGCCGAGTCGGTCCGCACCGTCCACCGCGCGCTGGACCTCGGGGTCACCCACATCGACACCGCGGAGGTGTACGGCCCCTTCACCGACGAGGAGCTCGTGGGCCGGGCCCTGAAGGGGCGCCGGGACCAGGTGGTGCCGGCGACGAAGTCCGGCGGCGGCATCTCCCACAGCGGCCGCGAGGGCGTGGGGCCGGACAGCAGCCCGGCGCAGACCGCGCTGGCCTGGCTCCTCGCCCAGGGTGACGACATCGCTCCGATCCCGGGCACCAAGCGTGTCTCGCGCGTGGAGGAGAACAGCGCCGCCGACGGCATCGAGCTGACCGCGGACCAGATCGCCCGCCTGAACGACCTCACCCCGGCGGCCGGCGACCGCCACGACGACATCAGCATGGCGGTCATCGACCGCTGACGCGCCCCACGCGCGGGTGTCCCGTCCGACCGACCGCCCCACCCCCCCCCACAAGGACTTCTCATCATGACCACCGTTTCGGCCTATGCCGCCCCCTCCGCCGGAGCGCCGCTCGAGCGCACCACCATCCAGCGTCGCCCCGTCGGTGAGAACGACGTGCTGATCGAGATCAAATACGTCGGCATCTGCCACACCGACATCCACCATGCCCGCGACGAATGGGGCCGCGGCGGCTTCCCCCTCGTACCCGGCCACGAGATCGCCGGTGTGGTCACCGAGGCCGGGCCCGGCGTGACGAAGTACAAGGCCGGCGACCGGGTCGGCGTCGGCTGCATGGTCGACTCCTGCCGGAAGTGCGAGAACTGCCTGCGCGGCCTGGAGGTCTACTGCACGGGCGGCGGCCTCGTCGCCACCTACGCCGACACCGAGCGGTACACGGACGGCGCGCCCACGCAGGGTGGCTACTCCACCCACATCGTCGTCGACGAGCACTTCGTCCTGCGCATCCCCGAGGGCCTCCCCTTGGAGCAGGCCGCCCCGCTGCTGTGCGCGGGCATCACCACCTACTCCCCGCTGCGTCACTGGAACGCCGGCCCCGGCAAGAAGGTCGCCGTCATCGGCCTGGGCGGCCTCGGCCACCTCGGCGTGAAGTTCGCCCACGCGCTCGGCGCCGAGGTCACCGTCCTGTCGCAGTCGCTGCGCAAGAAGGACGACGGACTCGCGCTCGGCGCCGACCACTACCACGCCACCGGCGACCCGAAGACCTTCGAGGAACTGGCCGGCACCTTCGACCTCATCCTCAACACGGTCTCCGCCTCCCTGGACGGGGACGCCTACCTCTCCCTGCTGCGTACCGACGGCACCATGGTCTACCTCGGCATCCCCGAGAAGCCCGTCTCGGCGAACGTCGGCTCCCTCATGATGGGCCGCAAGTCGGTCGCCGGTTCCGGCATCGGCGGCATCCCCGCGACCCAGGAGATGCTCGACTTCGCCGCGGAACACGGGCTCGGCGCCGAGGTCGAGGTCATCAGTGCCGAACAGGTCAACGAAGCCTACGAGCGTGTGCTGCGCAGTGACGTGCGCTACCGCTTCGTGATCGACAACTCCACCATCTGAACGTCGATCGTCACCCCGGGCGGCCGGGCCGGACCGCAGCACGCGGCCCGGCCGCCCCCGCCACCTCGCCTCGTCCGGAGCGCCCTGCGGGAGGGCCGCGTGCGCATAACCGGCGTCAGCACGGCGACCCCGTCGAGCTCGCGGACGCCCTGCCGAAGGTCGTGGAGCTGGACGAGCCGCCGCTGCGGTTCGTCGCGGGCTCGGACGCCATCGAGGCCGTCGCGGTCACGGGCGGGGAACTGCCGGCGCAGGCCGAGGCCTCGCGCGGGCCCGGCATGGACCTGGCCCGCACCGACACCCTCTGATCAGGAACGACATACTCCCCGGAAGGGACACCATGGAATTCGTCAAGCAGCCCTCCACGAGCAAGGCACCGGCCGACTGGTTCACCGGTGACGTGTGGTGGGACGTCATCCACGCAGGTCAGGAGCCGTCCCGGTTGCGGGCCAACCTGGTCCGCTTCGCCCCGGGCGCGCGCACGCACTGGCACTCGCACGTCCTGGGCCAGACCCTGCACGTCGTGTCCGGCGTCGCGCTGATCGGCACCCGGGACGGCACGGTCTTCGAGGCCCACCCGGGCGAGACCGTCACCTGCCCGCCCGGCGAGGAGCACTGGCACGGCGCCACCCCCGACCGCTTCATGGAGCACATCGCCCTGTGGGAGGGCAGGGGCGACGGCAGCCCGGAGACCGAGTGGAACGAAGCGGTCACCGACCGGCAGTACAACGGCCCCCGCACCACCAGCCGTTGACGCGCGGGCCTCGTCCGTACAACCGGCGGCGAGGCGCCGACGACGGAGACCCGCCCCTCCTGAGAGGGGCGGGTCTCCGTCGTGGGTGACGGTCGGGGAGGGGGAGGTCCGGGCTGTCGCTCCCGGGAAGGTCAGCTCGCGTCGGTGGTGAGGTGCTCCTGGAAGAAGGGAACGGCCTCCTCGACGGTGCGGTCGACGTACTTCGGCACGTCGTAGAAGTCCATGTGGGCGCCGCCTTCGACGACGACGAGCTTCTTGGGGCCGCGGGCGCGGCCGTGGAGCTCGGTGGACATCCACAGCGAGCCGGCCTCGCTGCCGGCCACGATGAGGACGGGCTGGGTGAGGAGGTCCTCGACCATGTGGAAGGCGTCGAAGGTGAAGATCCGGGAGACGCTCTTGGTGAAGAGGAACTTGTTCTCGGCGTTGGGGTGCTGGGCGCGCGGGGTGAGGTAGTAGTCGTGCGCCTCGACCAGGTCGCGCGGGGTGGTCGCGTCCGGCTCGGCCGGGACGTAGGGGAGGTAGGCCACCTCGGCGCCCTGCGCCTCGGCGGTGCGCTGCTGGGCGAGTGCCCGGAGCGTGGGCACGGCGGCCGCGTCGGAGTCGGTGCCGTACCAGCCGCGGCGGAAGGACGTGCCGATGTTGACGGCGCTGGCGGTGGTGACGGCCTTGATGCGGTGGTCGGTCATCGCGGCGTTCACGGCGTAGCCGCCACCGGCGCAGATGCCCAGGGCGCCGATGCGCCCGGCGTCGACATAGGGCAGGGACTGGAGGTGGTCCACGGCGGCGCGGACGTCGTCCACGCGGGCGTAGGGGTCCTCCAGGTGGTGCGGCTCGCCGCCGCTGTCGCCCTGGAAGGAGGCGTCGAAGGCGAGTGCCACGAAGCCCTGCTCCGCGAGCTTGCTCGCGTACAGGCCGGAGGCCTGCTCCTTCACGCCACCGCCGGGGTGCACGGTGACGACCGCCGGGTAGCTGCCCTCGGGGTCGAAACCGGCGGGCAGATAGAGGTGGCCGGCCATGGTGATCGGGCCGTTGGGGAAGGTGATGGCTTCCACTGTCGCTCCATGTCTGTGCTGATGTGCCCGACCGGTCGGTCCGGGCCACGTCGTCCAGACTGCGGCCGTTCGCGAGGGCGTGGGAGACGCTGCTCATCGGGGGGACCGGCAGCCTCTGCATAGCCGGCCGGTACGGGCCTAGCCTCGGAACATGGACACCGCCAAGGAGATCAAGGACTTCCTGATGACCCGCCGGGCCAGGATCACCCCTGACCAGGTGGGGATGCCCTCGTCGGGACGCCGCCGGGTGCCCGGCCTGCGGCGTGAGGAGGTCGCTCTCCTGGCCGGGGTGAGCGCCGAGTACTACGTCCAGATCGAGCGCGGCCAGGTCACGGGGGTCTCCGACGAGGTCCTCCACGCCATCGCCGCCGCCCTCCGGCTGGACGAGGTCGAGACGGCCCACCTGTTCGACCTGGCCCGCGCCGCGAGCACCAGGGCGGGCAGAAAGCAGGCGCGCGCCCGCAGCACGCGCAGGCAGGTCCCCGAGAGCGTCCAGGCACTCATCGACACGATGGTCACCGCGCCGGCCATCGTGCAGAACGCCCACCTCGACATCGTCGCCACCAACCCCCTGGGACGAGCCCTCTACGGTGCCGTCCACGAGCGCCAGCCGGAACCTCCCAACCTGGCCCGCTTCATCTTCCTGGACGCCGCCGCCGACGAGATCTTCCCCGCGTGGGAGAAGGCCGCCGACGACGCCGTGGCGCTGCTGCGGGTGGAGGCCACCAGATCGCCGTACTCCAGGGCCGTCACCGGTCTGATCGGTGAACTGGCCACCCGCAGCTCCGAGTTCCGGACCCGGTGGGCGGCGCACGACGTCCGCGCCCACCTCAACGGCACGAAGGAGTTCCACCATCCCGCGGTGGGCGACATGACCCTGCGCTTCGAGGCCCTCGGCGTCACCAGCGCCCCCGGCCTCACGGTCATCGGCTACACCGCCGAACCCGGATCGCCCTCGCACCGAGCCCTCATGCTGCTCGCCAGCTGGGCCGCGACCGGACACGGCGCACCGACACCGGACCCCGCCGGGAACGCGGCCCCCTACGCCCCGAAGCAGCCGTGAGACCGGCAGCCGAGCCGGCCGTCACGACAAGCGAACGCGGAAGAGTCCGTGCGACAGGATGAAATTCCACCTGATCCGACCATACGTAACTCACACGGACATCACAGACGGCATGATGGCCCCTCAAGCACACCGTCCAAGGGGGGACCTTGAACACCCGCACCACCGCCGCGCTCCTCGCGGCCGCCACCACTCTCGCACTCGCCGCCTGCTCGGGACCCGGCCACGCCGACGGCCCGGGCGGCGGGGAACACGCGGCGCCGACCGCGACAGCCGGCGAGACCAGCGAGAACGGTTCGACCGGCTCCGCCGGCGCAGCCGGTGAGAACAGCAGGACCGGCGACGCAGCCAAGACCGGTGAGTCCGGCAAGGCCGGAAAGTCCGACGCGGCCGGGAAGGCCAAGAGCGCCGCGAGCCCGGGAGCCGGCCGGAGCGGCGATCAGGGGGCGGCCGGGAAGGCCCTCGGTGTCCCGCCCGAGCCGACCGGCCCCAAGCGCGCCCGCCTGCTGCACGACCTCTCGGCCGTCAGCCCGAACATCGTGAAGTACGAGGACAAGGCCGTCGACGCGGCCCGTAACCAGTGCTCGGCGATCAACGGCCGTGCCGCCGGGCTGGACCGGTCGGCCGCGCAACGCTTCTCCTACAAGGACGTCAAGACCACGCAGGCGCAGGGTGGGCGGATCAACCGGGCTCTGAAGACCAGCGGGTTCTGCAAGGTCTAGCGACGCAGACGCGGAGGGGGCGGGCGGGCACGCCACCCCTTCGCGCCTCGGCGCCCTTCGCCCGGAGCATCCTCCGGCCGGAGGGCGCCGGCGCGGCCCCCGGACGTGCAACCGCGAGCGGGATCCGGGCGGAACACCCGGAGGGGAACCGCACGGTCCGCCGTACGGAGCGGACCACGAGAACGGACGTGAGCCATGACGACGTGGGTGCCGCGAACGGACGGCGGCCGGCCCGAGGGCCGGAACTGCGCGCATCTGGACCAGCCAGGCCCGCCCCCGCTCGCGGACGGCGGCTGCCAGGAGTGCACGGCCGCGAACCGGCGCTGGGTCCATCTGCGCATGTGTCTCACGTGCGGACACCTCGGCTGCTGCGACAGCTCTCCCGGCGCCCACGCGACCTCCCACTACGAGGCGAGCGGACACCCCGTGGCCGTCTCGGCCGAGCCTGGGGAGGACTGGGCGTGGTGCTATGCCGACGAGGTCTACTTGCGGCCGCGGTGACAGCCCCAGCTCCCGCCGCCGGGGTGCCCGCCCACCGTCCCGCCCCGCCCCGTTGCGCGTCCCGTCACCAGCCCGTCGTACCGGCCCCGCCCTTGAACGGGCCCTCGATCTCGGCGGTGATCCATCCGCCGTAGAAGTCGCCCTCCTGCGCGACGACGGGCTCCCCGTCCACCGTGCAGAGGCCCGCGCGGGTGGGGTAGAAGGCGAAGTGGTCGGTGAGCCGTTCGTAGCCGCTCGTGGGGCGGGGATAGCTCCAGGCCGCCCGGGCGCGGACCTCGCCGTCCACGACCAGGTCCCAGTAGACCGCCCGTCCCTTCCACTCGCACCACGTGCTGCCGGGGGCGGGGACCAGAAGGTCCGTACGGACGTCCTGGGGCGGCAGGTAGAAGACCGGCGGGTGGGAGGTCTCCAGCACGCGGACCGCCTCGCGCGTGTCGGCCACGGTGACGCCCGCGCAGGTGACCAGGACACGGCGGTCGTCGGACACCACGGCGGGCGGGCGGGGATAGCGCCAGACGGACTCCGCGGGGCGCGGGCGGCCGTCCGGCGGCCGGGCGGGGGAATCGGACATGAGGGGCCTCATCCGTGGTCGGTGGTCAGGCGTGGTGCACGCGGGCCGGCGGCGGTGGCGGCAGTACCCATCTGATCAGCCGGGTCACGGCGGCTCCCGCCGGGCGCACGCACCACCGTTCGGCACGGGGGAGCACGGGCAGCCCCAGATGGTCGCGGGCCCAGTCGGGCAGCAGGGCGACGGACGCCGCGCCCAGGACGAGGTACGCGGGCAGCAGGGGCCGCGGCAGCGGAGGGCGCAGGAGGACGTACCCCACCGCGTCCCGTGCCTGCTCGGTGGCGTGCAGCTCGGGGCGGTAGGCGTCGAGCCGCTCGGTGAGTTCCGCGAAGGTCAGCGGCGGATCCTCGACGCCGAGCGCCGCACCGACCGTCGCCATGTCGGCGACGTATCCGTCCTGGCCCGCCGCGTCCAGCGGTGTCGCCCCGTAGCGCTGATGGGCCGTCAGGAAGCAGTACACCTCGGCGGCGTGCACCCACGCCAGCAGGTGCGCGTCCGAGGCGTGGTACGCCTCGCCGCCGGCGGTCCGGCCCCGGACCGCCTCGTGCACGGACCGCACCCGGTCGACGGCCCGCTGGGCGTCGTCCGCGGTCCCGTAGGTGGTGTACGCCAGGAACGTGCTGGTCCTGGCGAGACGGCCCCACGGGTCGTGCCGGTAGTCGGAGTGGGCGGCGACCGCCGTCATCGCCAGCGGGTGCAGCGACTGCAGGAGCAGCGCGGACAGCCCGCCGGGGAACATGGCCGCGTCGCCGTGGACGACCCGGATCGGCCGGTCCGCCGCGAACCAGCGCGGCCCGGGTGTGCCGTGGACGCGCCTGCGGTTCTCGGGCCCGCCGGGCCCCGCGACCCCGCGGAACAGCGCGTCACCGAGCCGCCCCCGTAGACCGGGGCGTGACACCCGCACCCGCGTGGCCCCGTCGGGGCCGGCCGCCGGAGCCGGATCCTGAGGGCGGTCCCGGGGGCC
Source organism: Streptomyces sp. NPDC090108 (assembly GCF_044747185.1). NCBI lineage: Bacteria > Bacillati > Actinomycetota > Actinomycetes > Kitasatosporales > Streptomycetaceae > Streptomyces > Streptomyces sp. NPDC090108. Next base: position 91,787 of record NZ_JBIVDQ010000003.1, on the reverse strand, counting down.
GGGCGGTACGGACCCGGTGTCCGCGTCCGCGGCGTGCGGCGGGCCGGACCCGATGTCCGTGCCCGCGGCGTACGGCGGACCGGACCCGCGCACGTGGGAGGAGGGGTGTCGGTCGCTGCTCACCGTTCCCCCAATCGCTCGTCGCCGTCGTCCGGCCCGGGGTGTCGTACGCGAGCGCGTCGTCTCCCGCATCGCCGAGGGGACGGGACAGGCGGACGGCGACGGCACCCGGACGGTCCGCGGCGGGAGGGCACGCGCCCGCGGGCGGGCAGGAGCGCGGTCCGCCGCTGCGTCCTCACCCCATGGTGCGACCGGGATCCGGGCCGTCGCCAGACGCATCGTTGCTGCGTCGCTTGCCCTGTCGCGCCACCGGCGTGCAGTGGCCCGGTGCGGCTCCCCGGCGGCCCCTCCCCGGAGCGGGAGCCGTCGCGGCGGACGTGCCCGGGGATGCTGCATTGGCATCACCGCAGTCACCGGGTCGGACGACTGCGCCCTCGGCCGCCGAGCCGGACCTCCCGGATGGGTGTGACTATCACTCCAGGGTGACACGGCGATTCCGGGCCGTCACCAAAGCTGGCAGGAGGACCCTTTCCGATGAACCTCACTCTCAAGCGACTGCTCGGCGCCACCGCCGCGGTGGCCACGGGCACCGCGGTCCTGCTGGGCACCGGCGTCGGCCCCGCGGACGCCGCCGGCAGATCCTCCAGGGCGCACTGCGACCGCGCCGAGCGGCCCATCTGGCGCGACGGGCCCAGCCGCAACGTGACCGGCCACGGCTGCAGCCTCCCGGACAGCAAGCGCCGCTGGTACACCGTCGAGATCGACACCCTCGTCCAGCCGCACTACAAGACCGAGTACACGAACGGGGGCGTCGACCGGACCGAGACCCTGCACGACAGGACGATCAGGTGCCTGGGCTACACGTCCGAGAACCGCACGGTGAACTGGTTCGGCTGCGTCCCCCACTGACCGCCGGCCAGGTCCTACACGCCCTTGCGGCGGAACCAGCCGCGCCGGGGAGCCGGCGGGGCGGGCGGACCCGGGTACGGGTACGGCGGGGGAGTGGGACCCGGGTACGGCCCGGGAGCGGCGCCGGGGTGCACGGGCGGAACCGGACCGGCGTAGGGCGACGGCGGCGGGCCGTACGGGGAGGGAGGCGGCCCGTACGGCGACGGCGGTCCGAACGGCGACGGCGGCGGGCCTACGGGCGGCTGCGGCGGTCCCGCGTGAGGCTGGGACGGCACCGGGCCCGCGAAGGCGGGCAGCTTCCGGAACTCCTCGTGGAACGTCAGGGTCGGCGCGACCCGGTTCAGCGCGGCACGCACCCGGGAGAGCGGATGGTCGGGGAACCGGGCGTCCCACTCCTCCAGATCGGCCACGTTGTACGGCAGCCCGCCGGCCTGCGCGCCGCCGGTGTACGGATGGGGCGGGAAGATCGCGGCCGGTCCCACCTCGTTCATCACCATGGCCTCCCGGACGCCGGTCGTCCCGGTCTCCTCCGCCTGCACCTTGATCACGGTGCTGCAGCGGTCCTTCGGCAGCGTCCAGCTGCCGATGAACGCCAGCCCGTGGGGCCGGTCCGGTATCCGGGCCTTGACCAGCCGGCGCATGGCCGGGATCCCGTCCAGGGTGTCCACCGTCGTCTCGATGACGCCGTTCCCGTGCCGCGCCGACTCCCGCACGTGCTCGAAGCGCAGCCGCTCCAGCTCGTGCAGAGGGGCCGGCAGGTCGGGCACGAGGGGAAAGAAGTGGACCGAAAGGAAGGTTCCCGCCTCGTCGGTCCACACACCGGGCTGGAACTCGGTGAAGCCGGTGAGATCCATGCCGGTGATCGGGGTCTGGGCGATAGGAGTCATACCGGTCATCATGCCGGGTCCGAACGGCCGCGGGCAGAGCGGGGTTCGGCGGCCCGCGGTGCGGACCCCGGGGCCGCGACGCGGACCACGCCGGGTACGGGAGCCGGACGGCGACGGGTGCGGGAAGCGGACCACGACGGGTGCCCGCGGCGGTGTCCGCGCAGCGCGCTATCCTCCTCCGGCTGATCATCAATGGGAGGGGAACCATCATGCGCCGTAAGCGCTTTGGCCTGGCGGCCGCGATATGCGCCGTCGCACTCAGCGCGGGATGCGCCGCGGAGAAGACCACCGGCGCCGCGCCCCCGTCCGCTGCGGCGAAGAAGCCGGCCGCGAGCACGCCGCCCGCCCGGCACACCACGCCCGCCCCCAAGTCCTCCCCCAGCCACGCCGGTTCGCCCGAGGCGGCGTCACCGGCGGCCGCCCCGCCGCTGCCCGACGGGTACGACTCCAGCCGGAACGCCAAGGCCGACATCAAGGCCGCCCTCACCACCGCGGCGAAGCAACACCGCGAGGTGCTGGTCGACTTCGGCGCCGACTGGTGCCCCGACTGCATGGTCCTCGGCAGACTGTTCCGGTCGCCGCAGGCGGAGCCGGTGCTGCGCAAGGACTATGTCGTGGTCGCCGTCGACGTCGGTCGCTTCGACCGCAACCTCGACGTCGCCCGCCCCTACGTCAACCTGATGACCAGCGGTATCCCGGCGCTGGTCGTGCTGAAGCCCGACGGCAAGGTGCGCACCGCGACCAGCGACGGCTCCTTCGCCAACGCCCGGACCATGAGCCCGCAGCGGGTGAAGGAGTTCCTGACCCGCTGGGCACCCGAGGACGGCAGGTGACCGTGGCGCGACGGCACCGCACCCCGGCCGGCGCCGCCGCCGTAGCGGCCGCGCTCGCGCTCGGACTCGTGGGCTGCGACGGCGGGCAGGAGACCACGCCCACCGCGCACGTCACCGCCGGCGGAGTCACGGTCACCACCACCCTGCTGCACCGGTCCGATGGGCGGCCCGAACTGCGGACCACGTTCAGCCCCGGGCAGCGAGGCTTCCACCTCTACAGCGTCGACCTGCCCGCCCACGGCGTCGACGGACTGGGCATCCCCACCCGGCTCGCCGTCCGCGGCGGCCTCACCGCGGACGGCAGGCCGAAGGCCGACGTCACCACCCGGCTGCTGCGGCCCGCCGGGCTGCCGACCGAGATCCCCGTCTACCCGGACGGCCCCGTGACCTTCACGCTCCCGGTCCGGCAGGCCGGGAACGCACAGCGCGCCGAGGTCGTCGTCAGCTACGGCGCGTGCAGCGAGAACAGATGCCTCGTCCCGGTCACGGACGAAGTGATCCGGCTCGACCTGAAGTGACCGTACGGGCGCCGGACTCCCGCCGCCGTGTCAGCCGGGCCGCGGCGCCGGGCAGCCGCACGACTCGCGGTGCACGAACGCCGGGTTGATGCTGATCCGGCGCGGCGGGAGCGACGGCGCGGCGATCCGGGACAGGGCCATCGACACGGCCTGTTCGCCGATCGACAGGGCGGGCTGGGCGATGGCGGTGAGCCGGGGGTGGAACAGATCGGCCCACTCGAAGTCGTCGAAGGAGACCAGGGCCATGTCCGCGGGAACGCGCAGACCGGCGTCGCGCAGCGCGCGCATCGCCCCGATGGTCATGCGGTTGTTGCCCACCACCAGCGCCGTCGGGGGCTCCGGCAGGGCGAGCAGCCCGCGGACCGCCGCCGTGGCGCCCTCCTCGCTGGAGTCGCCGCCCGCCTCGTACGCCGGATCGTGGCCGATGCCGTTGCGCCGGAGGCCCGCCCGGTAGCCGTCCCGGCGTTCGTCCGTCGTGCTGATGCCCTCCCGCCCGGTGATCATCGCGATGCGGCTGTGCCCGATGGACGCCAGGTGGTCGACGAGCGAGGCCGTCGGCTCGGCGTTGTCGACGGCCACCTGGTCGACGTCGGCCGGCACGAACCGGTCGATGACGACGACGGGGACGTCGACCCGGTCGGCGTAGCTGAGGGCCTGCGCCCCGTCACCGGACGGCGCGAGCAGTACCGCGCTCACCCTGCGCCGCAGCAGCTCGCCCACGGCCTTGAGCTCGGTGTCCCGCTCGTCGCGGGTGTCCGCCAGCACCAGGGAGTAGCCCGCGGCCGAGGCGTGCCGGTCGATCCCGTGGACGACGCTGCTGAAGTACGGGTTGGAGAGGGCGGACATGGCCAGGCCGATCGTGCCGTACCCGGTGCTCTCCAGGGCGCGGGCGACCGGATCGGGCACGTAACCGGTCTCGGCCACGGCCTCCAGGACACCGCGTGCCGTCGCCGCGGCCACGGGCCGGGTCTTGTTGAGCACGTGCGAGACCGTCGAGACCGACACACCCGCCCGGCGCGCCACGTCCGCCATCGTGGGTCTCTGTCGCGGTGCTCTGCCTGGCATGCCGGGGAGCCTATCCGACCTCGCTCAGCAGCAGACCGGCACGTGAGGCGGTGCTCCGGATGAGCGCGCTGGTGTCCTCGTCGACTCCGCCGGCCTTCGCGCGGGCGGCCTCGGGAGTGAAGCCGTACCGCATGTAACGGCGGGCCAGCCGCTCGCGCCGCGCCCCCGGTTCGGCGTCCAGGAACCAGGTCTCGTCCAGCTCGTCGCGCACCCGGTGCCACGGACCGCGTTCCGCGAGGAGGAAGTTGCCGTCCACGACGACCAGCCGGTGCCGCGGGCTCACTTCCACCGTTCCGGCCACGGGGTCCTCGAGTTCGCGGGTGAACTCGGGCCACCACACGCTGTTCGCGGTCTCGGTCCGGCTGCGGCGCAGGAGCGCCAGGAATCCGTCCGCGTCGAAGGTGTCGATCGTGCCCTTGACGGCCGACTGCCCACGCGCGTCGAGCACCTTCTGCGCCAGATGGAATCCGTCCATGGACACCGTGACGGCGAGCCCCGGCCAGTCGGTCTCCAGGCGTTCTCGGAGCTGCTCCGCGAGCGTGGACTTGCCCGCACCGGGCTCCCCGACGATGCCGAGCAGCGTCCGGCGCGTGCCCGCGAGGGCCTGGGCCCGCTCCACGAGGCCGTCCAGGGGCGGAAGCCGGTAGAGCGGGGCCGTCGCCGGGGCACCGGCCGGGGCGGGGCGGCCACCGCCACGGCCCGTCATCCGGCGGACTCCGGCGCACGCGTGTGCGCGGACTCCTCCGCCGGCATGGGCTGGGCGGTGTTCTCCAGAAGGGTGCCGTCCGAACCCGTCCGCAGTGCGCCGGTCATGAGGCCCACCACCTCGGTCATGGTGCAGGAGCGCGGGGTGACCAGCGCGGTGCGCCGGCCGAGGCGGTGCACATGGATGCGGTCGGCGATCTCGAAGACCTGCGGCATGTCGTGGCTGATGAGGACGACGGGCACACCGCGGTCACGGATCCGGGCGATCAGGTGCAGCACCTGACGCGACTCCCGCACGCCGAGGGCCGCGGTCGGCTCGTCCAGGATGATCAGGCTCGTGCCGAACATGGCGGCGCGCGCCACCGCCACCGCCTGCCGCTGCCCGCCGGACAGGGTGCCGACGAGCTGGGTGATGTCCTGGACGGTCGCGATGCCGAGCCGGTCCAGCTGCTCGGCCGCCCGGTCGCGCATCTCCTTGTGGTCGAGCATGCGCAGCGCCGACCCCAGGAACCCGGGGCGGCGCAGCGGGCGGCCCAGGAAGAGGTTGGCGGCGATGTCCATCTGCGGGGCCACGGCGAGGGTCTGGTAGACGGTCTCGATGCCCGCGGCGCGTGCGTCGCGCGGCCCGCGGAAGTGGACGGGCCGCCCGTTCAGCTCGATGGAACCCGCGTCCGGTACGAGCGCGCCGGTGAGGGCCTTGATCAGGCTGGACTTGCCCGCGCCGTTGTCGCCGACGACGGCGAGGACCTCGCCCGCACGGATCTCGAAGTCGGACTCCCGGATGGCCACGACGTTGCCGTACCGCTTCACGAGTCCCGTCGCCCGCATCACCACCTCGGCGGCGCCCGGGCCGGGTCCGCCCCCGCCGGGCTCGTCCGTGCCGGGTGCGTCCGTGCCGCCGGCCGGAGCGGCGGTCCCGGGATCGTTCATACGGCCCTCCTGCGGACGACACGGTCGACGGCGACGGCGGCGATCACGAGGATGCCGGTGGCGACCTGCTGGTAGAGGCTGTCGATGCCTGCCTGTGTCAGACCGTTGGCCAGGACGGTGACGACCAGGGCGCCGAGCACCGTGCCCGGGACCCCGCCCCGGCCGCCGAACAGGCTGGTGCCCCCGATCACCACGGCGGTGATGCTCTCCAGGTTGCCGGTCTGGAAGGCGTTGGGGTCCGCGTTGGGGATACGGCCCAGCGCCTGCCAGGCCGCGACGGCGTAGACGAACCCGGCCAGCGCGTACACGCTCAGCAGGGTGCGCCCGGTGTTCACACCGGTCAGCCGGGCCGCCTCCGCGTCGTCGCCGACGGCGTACACGTCGCGGCCCCAGGAGGTCTGGGTCAGCAGGAACCACAGCCCGGCCGCGAGGACCAGCATGACGCCCATGCCGTAGGTGACCTCGATCCGGCCGAACAGATAGGAGCGTTCGCCGAGGAGGGTCAGGATCCCCGACGGGACGGCGAAGCTCTCGCCGCCCGCGAAGAGCTGCCCGGTCGCGGTGAGCACGCTGAGGACGCCGAGGGTGACGATGAACGGCGGCAGCTTCAGCCGGGTCACCAGGGCGCCGGCCAGCCCGCCCGCCGCCGTGCACAGCAGGACGCCGGCGAGGAGGGCCGCGCCCGCGGGCAGCGTGTGCTGACCGAGCCGGGCCACGACCAGGGTGCCCAGCACCATGACGGCCGCGTTGGCCAGGTCGATGCCGGCCGTCAGGATCACCAGCGTCTGGCCCAGCGCCAGCGTGCCGACCACGAGGAACTGCTCGACGATCAGCGAGCCGTTGTCGAGCGTGAAGAACGTGTCGGTGCCGAACGCGAACACGGCCACGGCGACGACCAGCGCGGCCAGCGGACCGGCCGCCGTGTTGCCGAGGGCACGCACGGCGGCGTTCTTCAGGGGGGACGGGGCGGCGGTCCGCTCCGCCGGCCCGGCGGGAGGGTGCGTGGCGGTCACGGATCAGCCCCAGCAGTTCTTCAGGCCCCAGGCGGTGTCCTTGGACGCGAGTCCCGCCAGCGGCTTGTCGGTGATCAGCTGCGAGCCCGTGTCGATGAAGCCCGAGGGCTTCTTCCCCTTCTTGGCGAAGTCGACCACGGCGTCGACGCCCAACTCGGCCATTTTCCGCGGGAACTGCATCACGGTCGCCGCGAACTTCCCGTCGTGCACGTTGCGCACGCCCGAGCAGGATCCGTCGATGGAGCCGATGACGACGTCCTTCTTCCCGCCCAGGGCCTTGGCGGCGCCCGCGGCGGCCGGCTCGTTGAGCGTGTACACGGCGTTCACGTTCCGGTCGCGCTGATAGAGGTTCTCCATCGCGGTCTGCGCCTTGGTCTGGTCGCCGTTGGTGACGGCGGTGCCCTTGATCTCAGGGGACTTGCCGGTCAGCCCCATCCCCTGGAGGAAGCCGGAGTGCCGCAGTTCGTCGACGGTCGAGCCGGGCGTGCCGTCCAGCAGGACGACATCGGGCTTCCTGCTCCCCAGCGCGGCCTTGACGTAGGCGCCCTGGGCGACACCGGCCGCCTTGTTGTCGGTGGCGATCGTCGCGTCCACGGCGTCGGCCGGGTCGGTCGCGGTGTCCAGGGCTATCACCACGATGCCCTTGGCGCGGGCGGCCTTGATCGCGCCGAGGATGCCGCTGGAGTTGCTCGGGGTGATCAGGATGCCCTTGACGTGCTGGGCGACCAGGTTGTTGATCGCGTCGACCTGGCCCTCGTTGTCGCCGTCGAACTTGCCCGCGAGCGCGATCAGCCGGGCGCCCCGCTTGCCGGCCTCCGCCTTCGCAGAGTCGCGCAGTTTCACGAAGTACGGGTTGCTGTTGGTCTTGGTGACCAGCCCGACGGCGATGTCGCCGTCCTTGCCGCCGCCGGAGTCCGTTCCGCCACTCCTGGTCGACGTGCATCCGGTCACCAGCAGGGCCACGCCCGCCAGGGTGACGACGGAGGTCCTGACAGGGAAACGCAGGCGTCCCACGATCCGCCCCTCTCCTCGGCTCGCCTCGGCGCAGGTCGCCGTCGACCTGTCCGGGGCCCACAAGCTAGCGGCCCGGAGCGCCCGCGCATAGCCATTGCGCAAAGCTTTGCGCCCGGCGGTGTCCCGACCGTGCCGAAGTCGGATCTCTCCTGCAAGTGCCCCTATTTCAGGGCCTGTCGGGAGTGCGGCGCACCCTGCCGCGACACCGTCGCGTGGGGATCTTCTAGGATGCGGAGCCGGTGGCTGCGCGGGAGGACGAGGAAGCGATGGCACTCGAGATGGACCTGCCGCTCGGCGAGGGCGGCGGTGCCGATGCCGCCGCGGACGCCGCGCGACTCGCCTCCGGACTCACCGAACTCGGCAACGAGCGCTTCCTGCGGGCGGTGCTCGGCGACCCGGCGAGGCTCCACCACCGCAGCACCGACCGCCTCCTCGGCTGGGACACCCCGGAATCCACGGACGGCGAGGAGACCACCGAACCGGCCTCCAGCCTCCTGCTGCGGGCCGCCCACCTGTGCTTCACGGCCCATCTGCCGCTCAGCCTCTCGCCGGACGTGCTCTGGTACGCGGTCGTGCACGAGGTGGCGGTCCACGTCCGCCTCGACTCCGCCGCGTACGCGGGAGTCTTCACCGAGACGCCCGGACACAGGCAGACCATCTCGATCCGGGACGGCCTGATCGCGCCGGACTGGGAGCGCATGGCCGGCCTCGTCGAGCCGCCGCTGCGCGCCCGCGTCGGTGACGAGGTGGCCGACCTGTTCCTGCCCGCGTTCTCGACCACCACACCCGCCGATGCCACGGCCGCACTGGTGGCGCTGATGGACGTGGTCAGCCCGTACTACCGGTTCCGGTGGATCTCGCTCTGCGGCATCCCCCGGATCCGTCTGGAGGGCACGGGCCGGGACTGGCGCCTGCTGGCCGGCCGGGTCCGGGACCTGGCGGAGTGGTTCGAGGACCTCGGGCCGTGGTTCGCCGCCCTGTGCCCGGTGCTGGACACGATCAGTGCGACGGCCTCGGGATGGGGCGTCGACCAGGACTTCTGGCGTTCGCTCTACAAGTGGGAGTCGGGGTCGGGCGGCGACACCGTGACGGGCTGGATCACCGCCTTCTTCGCCCATGAGTACGGCGACGACGGACCGGTGCCCAAGCGGTCCTTCGGTCCCGGAAGGGCCGACTGCGACTCCTTCCCCTCGCACGTCTCCAGCGTCCCCTTCCAGTGGGAGACGCCGGACAGCACCCGCGCCATGGCCTTCCTCGGCGGTGTGCTCGGCATCGAACGCGACGGCGAGTGGATCCGCCCCCGCCTCGGTCACGCCGTGGCCGAACTCCTCCCCGCCGGCGGGCCTCTCGACGGGGGTTTCTCCTAGCTGTGCCCGAGAAGCAGCGCCGTCCGCATGTAGGACACGGCGGCTCCCCGTGTCCGCCGGGCTACACCGCCGTGAACCCGCCGTCGACGGTGAGCGTGGCACCGTGGATCTGGGACGCCTCGTCGCTCGCCAGGAACACGACGGCGGCGGCCACCTCCTCGGGGGTGCCGGCCCGGCGGGAGGGCAGGCCCGCGACGATCGGCGCCACGTGCTCCTCCATGGCCGCCACCTTCTCCGTCATGGTCGGACCGGGAGCGACGGTGTTGACCCGGACGCCCTGCGGCCCGTACTCCGCGGCCCAGGACTTGGTGAGCGAGTGCACCGCCGCCTTCGTCATGCTGTAGAGCGCCGAACGCGCCATGCCCCGCATGCCGTTGATGGAACCCAGGTTGACGACCGCGCCGCGACCGCGTTCCGCCATCGGCGGTACCAGCAGGCCGGTGAGGAGGAACACCGACCGCACGCTCACGGCGAGTGCCTCGTCGATGGTCCGCTGCGTGACCTCGGCGGTGGGGGTGGGCGCGAGCAGCAGAGCCGCGTTGTTGACGAGCACGTCGATGTGACCGCCGGCCGCGGCGACGGCCTCGTCGGCGAAGCGGGCGATCGCGTCGGCGTCCGCGGACAGATCCGCTCGGACGAAGGCGGCCGCACCGCCGTCCTTCTCGATGCGTGCCACCACCTCCGCGCCACGCCGCTCGTCGCGTCCGCTGACGACGACGAAGGCGCCCTCGGCGGCCAGGGCCGGCGCCACGGCGGCGCCGATGCCGTTGGTGGAACCGGTGACCAGGGCCGTACGCCCGGTGAGTCGCTGGGTCATGATGCCGTGCCTTTCCGCACTGAACCGGCTGGGAACGGCAAAGGTGCCACCAGGAAAATGGACCCGCAAGTCCAGAAAGTGGCAGGATGGCGGCATGGCACCACGACTGACCCCCAAGGGCGCCGCCACCCGGCAGCGCATCGTCGAAGGAGCCGCGGAGGAGATCCGCGAGCGGGGCGTGGCCGAGACGACCCTGGACGACGTCCGCGCCCGCACGGCCACCAGCAAGAGCCAGCTCTTCCACTACTTCCCCGGCGGCAAGGAGGAACTGCTGCTCGCGGTGGCCCGGCACGAGGCCGGCCGCGTCCTGTCCGACCAGCAGCCCCACCTCGGCCACCTCACCACCTGGGAGGCCTGGCGCGCCTGGCGGGACCTGGTCGTCGACCGCTATCGCAGGCAGGGGCAGCAGTGCCCCTTGAACGCGCTCATGTCCCAGCTGACTCCCGCCACCCCCGGCGCCCAGGCCGTCACCAGGCAGCTGATCGCCTCGTGGCAGGACCAGATCGCCGACGGGGTCCGGGCCATGCGGGACCAGGGCGAGATCCCCGCGGACCTCGACGCCGACCGCGCCGCGGCGGCCCTGCTCGCCGGCATCCAGGGCGGTGTCCTGATCATGATGTCCACCGGCTCCCTCGCCCACCTGGAAGCCGCGCTCGACCTGGGCATCCAGCAACTCCGCACCGCGCCCGCGTCTGCTCCGGCGCCCACAGCCGCGTCTGCTCCCGCGCCCGCACCCGGCGACGGCGGACGCGAGGAGCACAGCCGGGCGGCCGGCCCGCTCACGGATACCACCGACCCCGCCGAGTGGTTCACGCGATGAGCAGGCGGAGGCCGAGATCCGCGGCGTCCAGGTCCGCGAGGCCGCCGTTGCGTTCGGTCCACCGCCCGGAGACGAGGTCGTCGCCGAGGCTCCGTACCGCCCGCCGCTCCGCCTCCGGTCCGACCCTCGTCCACACCGACATGGCGCGGCGCACGCGATCCTCCAGGTATGCCTCCGGCCGGCGCCAGTACGCCTCGAACAGGCCGTCGGCACAGTCCCACGGGACGGGCACCGGCTCGGTACGCGCGCCGATCGCGTCGGCCATCCCGGCGAGCGAGGGGAAGTCCGCGAGGACGGCCGCGAACTCCGGCAGGTAGTCACGGGTCAGCCAGAACCGGTCCTGCCATCCGGGCTCGTCGGTGTCGAACGTGAGCACCACGACGCGCCGGGCCACGCGCCGCATCTCGCGCAGCCCCGCCGCCGGATCGCTCCAGTGGTGAACGGTGGAGACGGCCATCGCGGCGTCGAAGGCCCCGTCCGCGAACGGCAGGTTCTCCGCGGCGGCGGCCACACAGGGCGCCGAGCCGGCGGGCCGCTGCCCCCGCATGACCGCCGACGGCTCCACCGCGGTCACGTCACGGTCGGCGGGTTCGTAGGAGCCGGTGCCGGCCCCGACGTTCAGCACCGTCCGAGCGTCCCCGAGCGCGTCCCGGATCCGCGCGGCGATCCGCGGTTCGGTGCGCCGGGTCGCGGGGTAGGCGCCGCCGATCACGTCGTACAACCGTGCGCCGAGCAGCTCGAGTTGCTCCTCAGGTGTCACCGTCCGCCCCCTCGCCCGCGCTCCGAGTTCTCTGTCGATGGCCGCCACCATGGCGGCGGCGCGATCGCGCCGCTCCAGCAGCAGGCCGCGCAGCCGCCGCAGGTGCGCGACGGCGTCGGCGGACCGGTCGCCGACCAGTTCCGCGATCTCCCGCAGGCCGAAGCCCAGCCGCCGGTAGGCCAGCACCTCCCGCAGCCGCTCCACGTCGCCCGCCGCGTACGCCCGGTACCCGCCCGCGGTCCGCGCCGACGGCCGGACGAGCCCGATGTCGTCGTAGTGGTGCAGCGTGCGGACGCTCACACCGGCCAGCTCGGCCACGCGCCCCACGGTCCAGTGATCCTCCACGGCCCCGACTGTGCACCCTGACGCCACGTGAGGGTCAAGGGGTTCTGCCCTGAGGGTGTCGCCCCGCAGGGCCCGGGGCGACATCGGGAAACCCCCGAGCCGGTCAGGCCCCCGAGCCGCTCCCGGACGCGGCGCCGGGGAAGTCGTAGCCGGTGAAGTCGGCGATGCGCTCGTACCCGAGCCGCTGGTAGAGGGCGTTGCTGGTGGGGTTGCGGGGATCCGTGAACAGGACGACGTCCGTCGCGCCCGCGTCCAGTGCGGCACGGCTCACCTCGGCCGTCACGGCGCCCGCGAAGCCGCGGCCCCGGAGGCGGGCCGGGGTGTAGACAGGGTCCACCCGGACCATGCCGCCGACGGCGGTGGTCGCGGCCGCCATGGCGGCCGGGGTGCCGTCCGGGGTCTCCCAGAACGTGAAGTGCCTGTCACCGAAGCGTGATTCGGCCCAGGAGCCCGCGTCGATCAGGTCGATGGAACGCTGTTCCCCGACCTCGACACAGAACTCACGGCACCAGCCGCCGACTTGCGCACGGTCCGAGCCGTCCGCCGTCCGTCCCCGGCCGTCCGGCCGCGGGTGCGGCGGGCGGAGCGTGCCGAGGCGGTAGAGATGCGTCCGCCAGAAGGGGGCCGGCGCCGCCGCGCCCGTGCGCCGCTGCCACGCGCCGGCGAAGGCGGCGGCGGTGTCCCGGTCCGCGAGCACACCGGCGGGGGAGTGGCCCAGTCCGGCCAGATGGGCGGCGAGGGTTGCGGACCGGTCGGCGGACAGGGGAGTGAGCCACAGGTGTCCGCGCGCAGTGGTGTAGAAAGCGGCGCGCACCTCGCCTTCCGACTCCAGGGTGCCGAAGAGCGTGGCTTCGGCACCGGGCGCGTCGGCCCCGGACGTCCGCAGCTTCTCCACGCCGTACAGCTGCATGGTGTGCAGGGCGGGACGCGAGCGGAGGAAGTCGCCGGCCCGGTCGAGGAAGTCCTCTGTCTCGCAGGTGAGTTGCCAGTCGTCTGTGCGCATGGTTCATGATCCCAGCCGCACGCGAGGCGGGGATCGCGTCCGCGCGGACGCGGCTCGCGAACCCGCGCGCCGCCCCGGAGGACCGGGACGGCGCGCGGTGCGGTGCTCCGGATCAGCGTCCGTGCGAGGCGAGTTCGGCCGCCGGGTCGTCGCTGCGCAGCCAGATGGTGCGCTGCGGGAAGGGGATGTCGATGCCGGCGGCGTCGAGAGCCTCCTTCACACGGCGGCGCAGCTCGCGCGTCACGGCCCACTGCTTCAGGGGAACGGTGCGTACGGCGATCCGGACGACCACACCGTCGGCGTCCAGCGACTGCACGCCCCACACGCTCGGGTCCTCCAGCAGGACGCCGGCGAACTCCGGGTCCTCGCGCAGGGAGTGCCCGGTGGTCTCCAGCACCTGGTACACGGCGTCCAGATTCGCGTCGTAGGCGACGGCGACGTCCAGCACGGCGCGGGCCCAGTCCTGGCTGTCGTTGCGGACCCGCATGATCTCCCCGTTGCGGATGTGCCACAGGCCGCCGTTGAGGTCGCGTACGTGGGTCAGGCGCAGGCCGACGTGCTCGACCTCGCCCACCGCCTCGCCGAGGTCGACGGTGTCGCCGACGCCGTACTGGTCCTCCAGCATGATGAGAAGACCGGAGAGGTAGTCGGCGACCAGGCTCTGCGCGCCGAATCCGATCGCCAGGCCGACCACGCCCGCGCTGGCCAGCAGCGGCCCCAGCGCGATGCCGACCTGGTCGAGGATCATGGCCGTACCGATCAGGAACAGCACGATCGTCACGGCGCTGCTGAGGACGGAACCGATGGTGCGGGCCCGCTGCTCGCGTCGCTGCGAGGCGCGCGAGCGGTCACGGTGCAGCACGTTGGCGCGCTGGTTCGAGCGCCGCAGCCGGGGCTCACGGTCGTTGCCGGAGGGTTCCAGGATGTGCTGGACGACCCTCGTGATCGCCCGCTTCGCGACCCAGCGGACCATCGCCAGCACGAGGACGATGAGGGCGATGCGCAGCGGAATCTCGACCAGGGCGGCCGTGTGGTTCTCCGCCCAGCTCGGCCAGGAGGCCGCCAGCTGAACGGCCGCTGACGAACCGTCCTGGAGGGACAGGGGGTCTGTCGGCATGGGTACTCCAATGTCAGTAAGCTTTCACGCTCGACTGGCACGCCTACCCGGACCTGCGATGATCATGATCATCCATCTCGCCGGAACCGCGGTCCGCACACGACGTTCACGCCCTGTCCCGCCTTCGTCCGTCACCACCGGACCGGCGCGGAGGTCACCCTTCGGCCCGTTCCAGCTCGCGCTTGAGGTTCCGCAGCGTGGTGCCGATGTTGCGGGTCTGGAAGTCGGCGAACGTGCTGCCCGCGGTGGCGATCCGGTCGAAGGTGTTCGCCACGAAGGCGGGCCATGTCCGCCGGTCGTCGGTCCAGGTCTCGGTGACGCGCGTACCGCCGTCGGCAGGCTCGAAGCGGTACTCCCAGGTGGCGATCGGGCCGCGCAGCACCGGCCGGTCGAGCCCGATGGCGTGGACCCGGAACGCGAAGCGGCGGCCCGGGTCGGCCGCCGTCACCGTGCACCGCGTCACCCAGCGGAACCTGCCGCGCTTGTTGCGCCCGACGAACGTCGTGCCCGGCCCGACGGGACCGTCCGCCGCCTCCTGCGTCGTGCCCAGATTCTCGGGACTCCAGCGGCCCATGTCGCCGGGGCGGCTCACCGCCCGGTAGGCGGCATCGGGCGAGACCCCTATGACGATGTCGCCGCTCACACTGAACACACGGGCCATTCCGTGACCTCCGATCGGCACGCACACGAAGCTACTGTTCGGTAGCAATCATGGCACGCGACCGGGCGGGTGACAGGGGGCGGCCCGGCGCACCGCGGGCCCGCGTCCGCACGTGCGGGCGTACCCGCACGTGCGGCTCCGGGAGGGTGCGCGGACGCCGGCCCGGCCGTCACCAGGCCACGGGCAGCTCCAGCGGGAAGCGCCGGATCGTCTCGGTGTCCCAGCGGATCTCCTCCGGCTTCACGGCCAGCCGCAGTTCGGGGAAGCGGTCGAGCAGCCGGCCGATGGCCACCTCCAGTTCCGCCATGGCCAGCGGTACCGCGACGCACCGGTGCCCGCCCCAGCCGAACGTCATGTGGGGGCGGTTCGGCCGGTTGACGTCGATGGTGTGCGGGTCCGGGTAGTGCTCCGGGTCGCGGTTGGCCGCCAGGTACGACACATGGACGAAGTCCCCCGCCCGGATCTGTGCCCCGTCGAGCTCCAGGTCCTCCAGCGCGATCCGCGGGATGCCGACTCCCTTGCGGAACGGGATGTGGCGGAGCATCTCGCTCAGCACGTCCGTCAGGTCGTCCGTCCGGCTCCTGAGGTGCTCGGCCAGCTCGGGACGGGTGAGGAGGAGGTAGACGATGTTGCTGATCTGGCAGGTCGCCGTGTCCTGTCCGCTGAGCGCGAGGGTCAGCGCGACGACGGCCAGTTCCCGGTCGCTGAGGCAGTCGTCGCCGTCCCGGGCCTCGGCCATCAGGCTGATGATGTCCTCCCCGGGCGAGCTCCGGCGCTCCTCGACGAGTTCGGCGAAGTAGGCGATGAGGTCGGACTTCGCACCCGCGGCGGCGGCCTTGTTGCCGGCGCCGACGACCAGCAGCCGGCGGACGTACTCCTGCATGCGCGGCCAGTCCTTGCTCGGGACGCCGAGCAGGTCCATGACGGTGTGCTGGGGAAGCGTGTCGGACAGGTGCTCCACCAGGTCGGCGGGCGGACCCTGCTTCTCCATCCCGTCGAGCAGACGGTCCGTGAGCCGGACGATCCGGTGCCGCATGTTGTCGGCCTGCTGCTGGGTGAACGCCTGCGAGGCCAGCTTGCGGACACGGCTGCTGTGCGGCGGGTCCATGACGTTGACCGACTCGGGGGAGACGATCGGCTCCGGCGTCAGCCGGGGGTAGTCGTGGTGGATGATCCCCGCCCGGCTCAGCCGCTGGTCCGTGGTCACCTTCTTCACGGCTTCGAAACCGGTGACCAGCCACGCGTCCGAGTCGCCGTAGGGCAGCCTGATGCGCACGGGGGAACCGTGCTCCATCAGCTCGGTGAGCGCGGGATCGAATTCGAGCGCGTCGCTGAAATCGAACGGACAGGTGAGGGGTTCTTTGTCGCTGGGCATCGGCCGGTTCCTCCGGGGACGGGTACGAGATCGGTGGTGTCCACAGCGCGACGTGATCGCCGGCGGTACCTGCGGTGTCACCGACGGCCCGGTGGTGGACGAGGAGGGCAGACAGGGTTCCTCGTCCAGATTGTGACCGTGCGTCTCCACCACCTCGAAGCCGCCGCGCCGAAGGTTCACAAATGCGCATTCGATAGCCGTACAACCGCACTCGGGAGCCGTACGACCGCACGCGGGCGAGCGGTTGCCGAGTGCGCCGCGCGGGGCGCTCCCCGGCGCGCCGGCCCGCTCCTCGGAGGTGGCGAGCGGAGCGTGGCAGGGCTGAGGTGCAGGTCTTCCCGGTCGC
Source organism: Streptomyces sp. NPDC090108 (assembly GCF_044747185.1). Classification (NCBI taxonomy): domain Bacteria; kingdom Bacillati; phylum Actinomycetota; class Actinomycetes; order Kitasatosporales; family Streptomycetaceae; genus Streptomyces; species Streptomyces sp. NPDC090108. The sequence goes on along the minus strand of NZ_JBIVDQ010000003.1, from coordinate 75,242 downwards.
ACCGGACGCCACACCCGGTGCGGGCCCGCGTCACACGGCCGGACGAGAGACCCGCGGCCGGGTGGGCGCGGATGTCTGCGAGAGACGGAGCGGGTGTTCCCTGCCGGGAACGGCGGCGGTGGCACCCGCGGCCTTTACTGCCCGAACGGATCCAGTTCGGGCAGGCAGGTCCGGGCGCTCCGGGGCCAGGTGACCGCCTCATGGACCCGGCGCGGATCGGCCCGCCCGTCCTCGGAGCGGCTCGCGGCCTGGACGCGGTACAGCAGTACGGCCAGAGCCGGCGGCTCGGCGGCCGACGGGGCCTGGCCGCACAGCTCCTCGACCAGTGCGTCCGGCCCGGTCTGCCCGCAGACGCGGTGCGCGTAGTCGAGCGCGGCCAGGACGAGACCCCGGCAGGCGGTGAGACCGGCGCTCGCTGCCACCTGGGTCAGATGCGCACGGGTGAGGTCGGACGCGTCCAGCGTCAGCCGGCCGCAGTGACACGGGTCCACGCGCATCGCCAGCCGTACGACCTCGTCGAGGGACAGGGCCGCGGCCACCGACTCGACGGCGACGAAGCCGAAGTCGAAGGAAACCTTGAACGCCCGACGGCAGGCCGACACGCGGAGCGCGCGATGACCGGCGAGAGGCGCGTGGTCGTCTCTTGGCGCGGAGGGAGCGGGGATTTCATGGCGCATGCACCGCACAACGGACGGTTCGACGGCCGGTCACCACCCTGGACGGTGAATAAGGGCAGGATCTGTGCGGAATTCGTGGACATTGCGAACATTTGCGAGGCCGATATCGGGTGAAAGTGTAAGAGCGGCGCCCGGAGGCCTCCGGTGACCGCACCCGTCACCCGCGGACCCGTCACCCGCGGACCCGCGGACCCGCGACGGAGCGGCGGGGTCGGGTGTCGGGGCCGGTCGCGGGGGATTCGGGCATGCATGGCGCATCCGCCGTTCCGTGCCGGGGTGAAGAGACAGACGGGGAGCGGCGGTCCTGTCGCCGCACCGCCCCGCGCGTCATGGGACAGGGAGAAGGTGCTTGCCGTGGACGAGATCCGCCTCTCCGCCCGGGAACGCCGCGTGCTGGCGGAGATGGAGGAGTCGCTGCGCGGCGACGCGGCGCTCGTCCGCCACATGCGCGCCCGACGGGTCGTGCGCTTCACCCCGTCGCTCACCCGGCGTGCGCGCCGGCCCTCGCTGAAGATCATCGTGATGGTGTTCGCCGTGATCACCTTCACCCTGATCGCCTGCGGCTTCGCCTTCGCGGCACCGGCCCTGTTCTGGGTGTCGTCCGTGACCTGGCTCATCGCCCTCGCCGCCCTGACCCGGCTGACCTTCCGCCGGATCCGGCCCTGGACGCTCCCTAGGGGCGGCGAATGGGTCCGCCTCTCCGACCGCGGCCCCGGCTCCGCGTAGAGCGGCTCAGGGAGTAGCGTGCACCGGGCCGGGCACGATCGGCCCCGCCCCGCGACCGTCAGGGTGGTCCCTCGCCCCGGGCGTGTTCCGTGTGGAGGGCCTCTTCCAGGTCGGCGAGCCGGTCCAGGCCGTGGACGGCCTGGGCGGTGCGAGGGTTGCCGGCGAGCAGCTTCCGGTGGCGGTGGACGAAGGACCAGTAGCCGGTGGTGAACGGGCAGGCCCGTTCACCGGTCCGTTCGCCGGGACGGTAGACGCAGCCGTCGCACAGATCGCTCATGCGGTGGATGTACGCCCCGCCCGAGGTGTACGGCTTGGTGGTCATCCGGCCGCCGTCGGCGTACTGGGACATGCCCGTCACGTTGGGCAGCATCACCCAGTCGTAGCCGTCGACGAAACAGCGGTGGAACCAGTCGGTCACCTCGCGGGGGTCCCAGCCGTGCTGCAGCGCGAAGCTGCCGAGCACCATCAGCCGGGGAATGTGGTGGGTCCAGCCGGTGTCGCGCACCTGGGCGAGAACCGTGGACAGGCACCGTGCCGCGACCGCGTCGGCGTCGAGTTCCTTGAACCACTCGGGCAGCGGCGCATGGTGGCGCAGGGCGTTGTGGTGGCGGTAGTCGTCGCCGAAGTACCAGTACAGCTGCCACACGTACTCGCGCCAGCCCGCGATCTGCCGTACGAACCCCTCGACGCTGTTGACGGGCGCCCGGCCCGCACGCCAGGCGTCCTCGGCGGCCGCCAGGCACTCCGCCGGGTCGAGCAGACCGAGGTTGAGGGAGGACGACAGCAGGCTGTGGCTCATCACGGGATCCCCGGCGAGCATCGCGTCCTCGTACGGGCCGAACGCGGCGAGCCGCTTCTCCGCGAACCGGCGCAGCGCGACCAGGGCCTCGCGACGGGAGGCGGGCAGCAGGCGGGGGCCGTCCCGCCCGACGAAGCGGATGCCGTCCTCGCGCTCCCAGCGGTCCAGGTCCGCCCGCACCTCCTCGTCGATCTCGTCCTCGCGCGGCCGGTAGGGCGGCGGGACGCCGAGGGAAGGGGCGTCCTTCGGCGGAGGCAGACGGTTGTCGTGATCGTGGTTCCAGCGCCCGCCGGCCGGGTTCCCCGCGTCCATGAGGAGGTCCAGTTCGCGGCGCATCCAGCGGTAGAAGTTCTCCTGCCGCAGGCGCTCACCGCCGTGCTCGTCCGCCCAGGCGCGGAACTCCTCGTGCGGCAGGAGGAAGCCGCGCGCGGGCAGCACTCGCACCCGGGGCAGCGAGCGCACCAGGCGGACGGCGGCGTGCGAGGTCGGATGATGAACGGTCACCGTGCCGTCCCCCACGGCTTCGCCGAGCCCCGCCCGGTAGGTCTCGGCGCGGACGTAACGCACCCGGTCGCCGAGCCCGGCGGCACGGTGGCGCATCGCGGAGAGCAGCAGATGGGCCTTGGCGCGGTGGAAGCGGCGCCGGCGGAACACCGACCGGGCCTCGATCATCACGACGGGCGCGTCCCGGTCCGGGCCGTCCTCGCCGGGGGCGAGGAAGTGCGGGCCGAGCTGGTCGCCGAACAGCCAATGCCAGTCCGCCACGGAGACGGCCTCCTCACACCCTCGGCCCCGCTTCTGCCGGGATCCTGTTCGCGCCGTCACTCCAGAGCTGTCCGCAGGGCGGCGAGGCCGTCACTGTAGATCCCGGTGAACAGAGCGACGGCCTCCTCGTCCGGCACGTCGCGGGGGGTGAACCGTCCGGACCACTGCACCTCGCTGACCGAGTCGTCCCCGGCGACGGCGTGGACGCGCAGGGTGGACAGGTAGTCGGTCACGGGAAAGGGTGCCTCGAGGATGGTGTAACTGTAGAAACGCCGTTCCTCGTCGAAATCGATCAGCCGCTCGACGATGGTCTCGCCGTCCGGGTTCTTGAGCCTTCTCGTACGGCCGCCGTCCCCCAGCGTGCTGGACGGGATGAACGGCAGCCAGTCCGGCAGCGAATCGAAGCCGCCGATCAGCTGCCACACGTCTGCGGGGGAGGCCGGGACGATCCGGCTCACCGAGGTGGATGCCATGGTGCGTCTCCAAGCTCGTCGAAGAGGCGTACGGGACCGGGGGAGCGGGGCGGAGCGGGGGCCCGGGACTCCCGGCGGGGTCAGACGCCGCCCGGCAGGGGCGCCAGCGGGCTCACGAGGTTCGCCTCGCGCAGTTCCTGCCAGAACTCGACGGGGATCTCCTCGTTCAGGGCGGCGAGGTCCTCGGCGATGCGGCCTGGCTTGGTCGCGCCGGGGATGACGGCGTCGCTCACCGGGTGCGCGAGGGAGAACTGGAGCGCGGCGGCCTTGATCGAGACACCGTGCCGGCCGGCGATCTCCTTGATGCGCCTGACCCGCTCGACGATCTCCGGGGGCGCGTCCTGGTACTCGAAGTGGGTGCCGCCCGCGAGGATGCCGGAGCTGTAGGGGCCGCCCACGACCATGCCGACGTCCTGCTGCTCGGCCATGGGCAGCAGCCGCTGCAGCGCGTGCGCGTGGTCCAGGAGGGTGTACCGGCCGGCCAGCAGGAACCCGTCGGGCCTGGGCTCGTCCAGTTCGAGGGTGAGCTCGATGGGCTCGGTGCGGTTGACCCCGAGCCCCCACGCCTTGATGACGCCCTCGTCCCGCAGCCGCGACAGCACCCGGAAGGCCCCGGTGCGCGCTTCCTCGAACTTGCCGAGCCACTCGTCGCCGTGGAAGTCCTGTGCGATGTCGTGCACCCAGACGATGTCCAGCCGGTCCACCCCGAGGCGCTCCAGGCTGCCCTCGATCGAGCGCTCGGTGGCGTCGCCCGTCCAGTCGTGCAGGATCTTGTTGCGCCTTCCGTGGGCGAAGAGGTCGCCCTTGTCCCCCAGGTCCCGGCTGCCGGACTCGAGCTCGTCGAGAATCACCCGGCCCACCTTCGAGGACAGCACGAATTCGTCCCGCGGCTTCTGCGAGAGCAGTTCGCCCAGCCGGATCTCGGCGAGTCCCGCCCCGTACAGCGGGGCCGAGTCGTAGTAGCGGATTCCCTGGTCCCAGGCCGCGTCGAGGGTGGCCGACACCTCCTCGTCCGGGACCGCGCGGAACATGTTCCCGAGGGGGGCCGTGCCGAAGCCGATGCGCTCCGTGAGCACGTGGTCAAGGGCCATGATCGGTTCCTTTGCGAGACACTCTCGTCGGCGCGCGCGGAGCGGCCGTCGGACGGTTGCGGAGGCGCTGTCCCTCCGGTGAAGGCCTTGTACGCGCCGCACGGGGGAGTGCCGGAGGGACGCTGTCAGGCGCCGCGCGCGGGGACGGGCGGCGCGGCAGGCCGGGCACGGCCAGGGCTCCTGCGCTCCGGCACCACCATGTTCGGCCGTCCGGCAGTACCGCGCGTGCGCGCCCCTGCCCGACGCCGTGGCGAGGCACGCCCGCTCCGCGGGATGCGGCATGTCCGAAGTATCTCCCGGAATCCCCGGCCGTGCAGCGGACGTCTCCACGGCGAACGCCCCCTTACGCCGGGGCCCGGTCGCCCCCTAGCCTGACGGGATGCCAGGTGTGGGACATTTCTGGGCCTTCCTCGCCGTGGTCGGCGTACTGATCGTCGTCCCAGGACCGAGCGTGGTGTTCGTGGTCGGACGCGGGGTGGCGCTCGGGCGCCGGGCGGCGCTGGCCACGGCGGTCGGCAACAACGGCGGGGTGCTCGTCCAGGCCGTACTGGTGGCCTTCGGCCTGGGGGCCGTGGTCGAGCGGTCGATCGTGGTCTTCTCGGTGCTGAAGTTCGCCGGTGCCCTCTATCTCGTCCACCTCGGCGTCCAGGCGTGGCGGCATCGCGGCGACCTGGCCGTCGCGGACGCGCGGCGCCGACCGCCCGTGGCCGTACGGCGCATCGTCCGGGAGGGCTTCGTCGTGGGGGTGAGCAACCCGAAGGGCTTCCTGATCTTCTCGGCGGTCCTGCCCCAGTTCGTCGACCGTTCGGCGGGGAACGTGACGCCGCAACTGCTGTTGCTCGGCCTCGTCTGTGCCGCCGTCGCGCTGGTGTCCGATTCGGCCTGGGGGCTCGCCGCCGGAGCTGCTCGCGGCTGGTTCCGCAGGTCGCCCCGCCGTCTCTCCGCGATCGGCGGAGTGTCCGGAGCGGTGATGGTCGGCCTCGGCGTCCGTCTGGCCCTCACCCAGGAATGACGGGCTCACCGCGCCGGCCGCCGAGGGCGGACGCCTCCGTTCCGCCCTCTTCCGCGCAGGCTCCCTCCCCTGGCGCCTGACAGCGGCTCACCTGCCGGCCGACGACCCCTCACCGCCCGCCGCGCACCGGTTCGTCAGTCTTTGCTTCCGTCCACGATGACCGGGGTGCGGCCGGAGCCGGAGCCGCAGGGCACCGCGTACACCGGGTGGGACCGGGCGGCCTCGCGGAACGCGTCCAGGCACTCGTTGTACAGCACCTTGTCGCTCAGCGAACGCGCGAGGATCTCGTTGGCCCGCGCCGTGCCCTCGGCCTCGATCCGCTTGCGCTCGGACTCCGCCTTCGCCGTGCGCGACGCCTCCACCGCGCGTTCGGTCGCCTGTTCCTGCTGGATCTTCTTGTCGATCTGCTCCTGCAGCTGCTTCGACGGCCGCACGTTGCGCAGGTTGACGGTGGTGACGTCGATGCCCCGCGGCGCCAGGCGCTCCTTCACCCGGTCCTCGATCTGCGAGCCGATCGCCTCCCGCGCCGAGGCGTACCCCTCCTCGCTGGTGTGCTGCGCGAAGACGTTGCGGATGATCTCGCGGCTGTCGGGCAGCACCAGCCGGTCCTGGACGGCGTCCTCGCTGCCCGCGAGCCGGTACAGGTCCACCGCGCGCACGGGATCGACGGCCCACTTGACGGTGACGTCCGCGTACAGGACACCGCCCTGTGACGAGCGGACCTCGACGACGTCGTCGTCGTTGAGGTCGAGGTCCACCGGACGGGTGGAGAAGGTGGTGACGTCGGTGAACGGCGACTTGAGGTGCATGCCCGAGCCCAGCGGTGTGCCGACCTTGCCGAACGTGACCGGGACACCGACCTCGTAGGCGCTGACGACGTGGACGCACGCGAAGAGCCCGGCCAGGACCGCGCCCACCGCGCCGAGCGCGGCCCCCAGTTTCCAGCCGCCCTCGTCGCGGACCCGGCCGGTGAAGAAGAGCGCGACCGCCGCTATGAGCAGCAGTACGGACAGTACGAACATGGAGATCCCCCCTGGTTTCCCTTCCGCCTCGCCCGTCCCCACGGGCGGCGGGCAGCGCATCGTAGCGGGCTCCGGTGTACGGGCGGGGGGCGTTGCGTGGACTTCGGGTCGACGGGATCTCCCGGGCGGGCGACCGATCGGTCCCGCGGACGGCTGTCGTGTCAGGGCGCCGAAAAATAGTAGCCATGGACATGGAGTCCATGTACATTAATTTGTCATGAGCGGCGTACCGAACGGGGCGACCCCCGGCTATCTCGTCTGGCGACTGTCCATCAAGTGGCGCGTCGCCGTGGATCAGGCCCTGGCTCCACTGAATCTGACGCACGCGCAGTACGTGCTGCTGTCCTCGCTCTTCGGGATGGAGCGCTCCGGTCTGCGGCCCAGCCAGCGGGAACTCGCCGACCACACCGGCCTGGAGGCGCTGTACGTGTCGAAGCTGGCCCGCTCGCTGGAGACCGCCGGCCTCGTCCGGCGCACCCGCGACACCGACGACATCCGCATCGTACGACTGGCACTCACCGGTGCCGGGCACGCGGCCGTCCGCCCGGCGATCGACGCCGTCCAGGAACTGCACGACCAGCTCCTCGCCCCGCTGGGCGGACGGGACGATCCGCGCACCGCGGACCTCGTCCGCACCCTGACCTCCCTGCTGGAAGCCCCTCTCGCACCGCACGCCTGACGGAAGGACAGCCCGACATGCCCGAGATACGCGTTCTCGACTCCACCATGCACCACGAGGAGTCGGGCAGCGGCATCCCCCTCGTCTTCCTCCACGGCAACCCCGGCTCCTCCCACGTCTGGCGGAACGTCCTGCCCGGCATCGGCGGGGGACGGCTCCTGGCCCCGGACCTCATCGGGATGGGCCGCTCCGGAAAGCCGGACATCGCCTACCGGTTCGCCGACCACGCCCGCCACCTCGACGCCTGGTTCGACGCGCTCGGCCTGGACCGCGTCGTCCTCGTCGGCCACGACTGGGGCGGCGCGCTCGCCTTCGACCACGCCGCCAGGCACCCGGACCGGGTGCTCGGCATCGCCTTCCTGGAGAGCATCGTCAAGCCGATGGCCTGGGAGGACCTGTCCCCACAGGCCCGCGCCCGCTCCGAGGCGATCCGCGCCCCTGGTACCGGCGAGGAGATGGTGCTCGACCAGAACCTGTTCGTCCGCCAGGCGTTCACCGGAGGCGTGCTCACGCCGGTCGCCGCCGCCGACATGGAGACCTACCTCGCGCCGTTCCCGACGCGGGACAGCCGCCGGCCCGTCCTGGAATGGGCCCGGCAGATGCCCCTCGGCGGCGATCCCGCCGAACTCGTCGCCCGCATCGAGGCGTACGACGCCTGGCTCGCGAAGAGCGACGACGTCCCGAAGCTGCTCATGACGTTCGAAGGGTCGCCGACCCTGCTGATCGGCCCCGACATGGCCCGCTGGTGCGAGGAGCACATCGCCGCGCTGGAGACCGTCCATTGCGGAGCCGCGGGCCACCACGCCCCCGAGGACCGTCCCGCCGAGATCGCCGCCGCGATCTCCTCCTGGGCCGACCGCCACGGACTGCGCCAGGCGGCGTGAGGACGGTGGGCGCGGGGGGCCCGCCCTATGCGGCGGCCCTCGCGCCCACTTCGCCTCCTGTGGCGCTCATTTCGCCTCCTCTGGCGCCCACTTCGCCTTCTACGGCGGCCACTTCGCCCGCGTGGTGGCCCGTGCGTCCGCAGCGGCCGGCCCGCGGTGTCCGCCGCTGATGGCCTTCTAGGGGGCGTCTCTTCGATCTTCGTGGATCGGGCCGCGGCGCCCGCACAGCACCCGGCCACCGGCCACCTGAACGCATCCTGACCGCCGCGCGCCGCCGCGCACCCCGCGCCTCCGGTCCCAGCAGCATGGACGCCGTGCACCACGACCACCCTGCCTTCCCCATAGAGGCGTCGCGTTCCGTTCCCGACCCCCGTGACGCGAGAAGGCCGCCTTGGACCACCGCACCGCCTCCCTGCCACGGCCCGGCCCGACGACGAGCCGGCTCCGGCGCCACCTCGGCCGCGCGGTCGTCGTGTCCTACGCCGCCGCCCTGCTCGTGCCCGGTCCCGGGCTGTCGCTGCGCCGGACCCACACCGTGCCGCTGGGGACCGCGGGCACCCTGGACTGGAGCACACCGCCGGTCCTGCTCTTCCTGGTGCTCTGCTCGGCGGGACTCCAGGTACCGGTGCACGCGCTGAGCGCACTGCTGCGCCGGCCCGCCGTCCTGGTGACCGGCCTGCTCCTGCACCTGGCGATCCCGTTGCTGGCCGTCCCCGTCGTCGCGTTCCTGCTGCGCCGTACTCCCGACACCGACGGCGGCAGCGGACTGGTCACCGCGATGATCCTGATCGTGGCGATGCCCGTCGCCGCCGGTGCCACCGTCTGGACCGGTGACGGCGACGGCGACCAGCCGACCATGGTCGGGCTCGTCCTCGCCTCCACCCTCCTCAGCCCCCTCACCGTCCCCCTCGTCGTCGGCGCCCTGGCGCCGGTGCTCAGCGGCGGCTACGCGGACACGCTCACCAGGGTCGCGGACGCCGGGCGCGACGGATTCGCCGTGACCGGGGTGGTCCTGCCGTGCGCGGCCGGCGTTCTGTGCCGCCTGGCGCTGCCCGCGTCCTGGCAGCGCCGGGTGTGCGGCGTCGTCACGCCCGTCGCCCTGGCCGGTTCGCTCGTCCTCACCTACGTCAACGCCTCGGGTGCCCTCGGCTCCTTCCTGGCCCACCCGCGTCCGCTCCTGCTCGCCGCCGCGGCGGCCGTGGCCGCGCTGGTCTGCGCGCTGTCGTTCGCCGCCGGCCGCGCCGCCGCGCGCCTGCTCGGGCTCGACGCGCCGACGGCCTCCTCGCTCACCCTCGCCTGCGGCATGAACAACAGCAGCGCGAGCGCGGTCCTGATCACGACCGCGCTGCCCGACAAGCCGCACCTGCTCCTGCCGGTCCTGGCCTACGGCCTGCTGCAGAAGACGGCCGCGGGCCGCGTGGTGAGCGCTCGGAGAAAACGCGCCGGTGTCACACTCGTGGACGTGACCGAGAGGGACCGGCAGCTCGCCGAGCGACTGGAGCGGGCCGTGCTGAGCCTGCTGGAACGCCGCGCCGAGGGCGCCTCGATCTGCCCGTCCGACGCCGCGCGCGCGGTCTACGAGGGTGACGACGACGGCTGGCGGGCCCTGATGGAACCGGCCCGCCGGGCGGCCTGGCGTCTGGCGGCGGCCGGAGAGGTCGAGGTGACCCAGGCGGGACGCCCCGTCACGGAGGCCGAGGCCCGCGGCCCCCTCCGCATCCGCCGCGCCCGCCGGTAGCGGAGTCCATCGTCGCGCCCCCACCACGTCCCCGCACCGCGATGCCGTCCGGGACGGGCACGGCGTACCCCCCAGGTCCACCCGTCGGCAAACAAACCGGCTGTGTGCACTGTTTTTCGATGGCCGGAAGAGGTGGTCCCGACGAGGTGTGAGCGGCCGGTCACGCACAGAGCCGCACACGTGGGCGACCACAGGCGGACATCCGCGCACACGGAGGAGCCGCCATGCGTTGCCGCGGGTCCGCCGCGCGCCCACCTGCCCACCTGCCACTGGACAGAACAGCTGTCACCGTCATACCGGCCGCGCCGCGCCGGCCGCGACCGAAGGAATTCAGACATGGCGCAAAAAGACATCAAGTCGAGATCGCGCCAAAGCGCGCGGAAGGAATTGCTTGACTCGATCTCGGCGAGGCTGTTAGAACAAGTGGCGGAAAACGGGGATTGCCGTTCGAAGCGGTGAGAGCAGGGCGGGGGGCGCTGCGGCAGGTATTTCTATCGGGGGATTCGGGCTTCGGCCCTTCGTGACCGCGATTCGGTGAATCGGCGAATCGGCGGATCAGTATTTTGTGGCGCCGGCCTTCATGGCAGGGATCCGGCCTGCCTGCTCGTCAGCGAGCGGCAGTCCATCGGCGCGCTTTTCGACTTGCACGGCCAAACGGGCCACCGGTGTGCACAACACGCCTGCCCGTGCACTTCTGCTGCCTACAGGTCTATAGAACGGTGTACGGTTTCGTGAAAGCGTATCTTGCCATTCTCAGGCTCAGGGACTATCGACTTCTCTGGTCGGCCCTGGTGCTGAATCTTCTGGGTGACGGCGCGAGTTATGCCGCGCTCGCCTGGATCACGCTCGACAAGGCCGGCGCGGCCGGTCTGGGCGTACTCGGTGTCTGTCTCACCCTCCCCGTGATCGTGGGAGGCGCCTTCGTCGGCCCCCTCCTCGACCGGTTCTCCCGGCGCAGGCTGTTCATCACCGACTCGGTGTTCCGCGGCTTCGTCGTCGCGCTGGTCCCGCTGCTCGCGCTGGCCGGCGTCCTGCACGTATGGCATCTGTACGTGGTCGCGCTCGTCTACGGCCTGCTGAAGATCATTCCGCTGGCGGGCACCCCCGCGGTGCTGCCCGAACTGGTCCCCGAGGACAAGCTCCAGGCCGCTTCCGGGCTGGAGGCCACCGCGATGGGCGCCGCGAACGTCATCGGACCCGCACTCGGCGCGGCACTGATCACGGTGTTCGGCGCGCAGAACGTCCTCGTTCTCGACGCCCTCACCTACTTCGGCTTCGCCCTGCTGATCAGCATGATCAAGGCACCCCTGGGCCGGCCCGAGCCGAGCGGCGACACCCCCGGCGAGAAGCCCGGCTGGGGACCGGTGTTCCGGCTGGTCACCCGCGACCGCTTCCTGCTGGTGCTCACGCTCTCCTTCGGCGCCTTCAACGTCTCCGCCGGCGCCCTGGTCGTCGCGCTGCCCTGGCTCGCCAAGGACGAGTTCCACAGCGGCCCCGGTGTGCTCGGCCTGATGCTGGCCGTGATGGCGGCCGGCGAGCTGATCGGCTCCCTCGTGTCCGGGGCCGCGAAGACCTCCGAGAAGCAGATGCTCCGCATCGGTGTCCTGCAACTGCTGTCCGGCGCCGTGCTGTTCCTCCTCGTACCGAAGGCCCTCCCGCTCATCCTGGTCGGCCTCGTGCTCAACGGCATCCTCTCCGCGCCGATGACGGTCCTCGGCGGTGTCGTCCGTATGACCCGGGTACCGGGATTCATGCGCGGCCGGGCGATGACCCTCATGCGTACCGTCATGGCCGGCGCGCTCCCCGCCGGTTCCGCCCTCGGCGGCGTGCTGCTCAGCGGCGGCCACTACAGCGGCCTCATCCTCGTCGTGGCCTCGCTCGCCGTGCTGCCCGGCGCGCTCACCATGGTCCTGTTCCGCAACCTCCGCTTCCGGCTGGGGGTGACAGCGGAAGATGACCAGCGTCAGCGTGACACCGACCCCGATGCCGAGACCGTCCCCGCCGCTTCCTGACACTCCGGCCGGTCCCGGCCCCCAGGGGGACGCCGTCCTCCTCGTCACCGACCGCCCCCGCACCCGGGACGCCGTCGGAGCACCGTTCGCCCAGCTCCGCCTGCCCGGCGCGGCCGTACCGCACGACCTCGCCGCGTTCGCCGTACTTCTGCACCGCCACACCGGACAGCGGCTGCTCCTGCTCGACACCGACCTGAGCGCGAGCGGCCCCGGATCCCTGACCGTCGCCGTCGACCCGGACGAGCCGGCCGCCGCCCTCGTGGCCCGGACCGCGCACGCCGTGCCGACGGGAGGGCCCGCGGGGACCGCCGTACGCTACGCCGACCGTCCGGTGTCCGCGGGGACCGAGGAACTGTCCCTGACCCGCGACGGAGCCGATCTGCTCCTGGGCTACCGGACCTCGCTCTTCGACGAGCCGGCGGTACGGCGGCTGGGCGCCCACCTCCTGCGGATCGCCGACTTCCTCGGCCGCGAACCGCAGGCACCGGTGCACGAGACGGACCTGCTCGGCGACGAGGAACGGGCGCTCATCCTCGGCTCGTTCAACGACACCGCCAGGCCGTACCCGCACACCGCCACCATCCCGGCGCTGTTCGCCGAGCAGGCCCGGCGCGCACCCGACGCGACGGCCGTCACCGACGGCTCCGCACGGCTGACCTACGGCGCCCTCGACGCCGCGTCCGACCGGCTGGCCCACGCCGTCCTGGCCGCCGGCGCACGCCACGGGGACCGGGTCGGCCTGCGCACCGGGCGCACCACCGACCTCGTCGTCGGCGTGCTCGGCATCCTCAAGGCCGGATGCGCCTACCTGCCGCTGGAGACCAGCCATCCGGCCCCGCACACCGAGTGGCTGCTCGCCGACTCGTCGGTGCGGATCCTGGTCGAGTCACCAGGGCTGCCCGCCGGATTCTCCTTCGACGGGACGGTGCTCCACCCCCAGGAGCCCGGCTCCGGGGACCCGTCCTCCGGGCCCCGCCCTCCGCTTCCCGGCCCCGGATCGGCCACCGACCTCGCCTACATCTGCTACACCTCCGGTACCACCGGCCGCCCCAAGGGCGTCGAGGTCACCCACCGGGGCGTCGTACGGCTCGTCAAGAACACGGACTACGTCCGGTTCGGACCGGACACCAGGGTCCTGCCCACCGGGTCCATCGCCTTCGACGCCAGCACCTTCGAACTGTGGGGACCGCTGCTCAACGGCGGCAGCGTGCACCTGGCCGACACCGACACCGTCCTCGACGCCCGTGCCCTCGCGCACGAGCTGGCCACCCACCGCATCACCACCCTGTGGCTGACCGCGCCGCTGTTCAACCAGCTCGTGGAGCAGGACGCCACCGCCTTCCGCACGCTGCGCGAACTCCTCGTCGGCGGCGACGCCCTGTCGCCCGCGCACGTCGAGAAGGCCATGACGGCCTGCCCCGGCGTCGCCCTCGTCAACGGGTACGGACCGACGGAGAACACCACGTTCTCGCTCACCCACCGGCTCGGCCGGGACGACCTCGGACGCATCCCGATCGGACGTCCGATCGGGCACTCGACCGCGTACGTGCTCGACGACCGGGGACGGCTGTGCCCCATCGGCGTACCGGGCGAGCTGTGCCTGGGCGGAGACGGTGTCGCACGCGGCTACCTCGGGCGGCCCGAACTGACCGCCGAGCGCTTCGTCGAGGACACGTTCTCCCCGGCCGGCGGACGCCTCTACCGCAGCGGAGACCTGGCACGCTGGCGCCCCGACGGCATCGTGGAGTTCCTCGGCCGGCGCGACCACCAGGTCAAGATACGCGGATTCCGCATCGAACCGGCCGAGGTGGAGAAGGCCATCCTCACCCACCCCGACGTGGCCGAGGCGATCGTGACCGCCCGCTCCCGGCCCGGCCGGGGCGACAAGTACCTCTGCGGCTACTACGCCGGCCCCCGGCCGCCGGCCCGGGAGGACCTGCGGGCCCATCTGGCGCGGATCGTCGCGCCGCACATGATCCCCGCACACCTCGTCCCGCTCGACACGCTGCCGCTGAACCACACCGGCAAGGTCGACCGCGCGCGGCTGCCCGAACCCGGCGGTGACGACCTGCTGCCGGACACCGCGTTCGTCCCGCCCGCGGACGACATCGAGCGGACCCTCGTGGACCTCGCCGAACAGGCCCTCGGCCTCTCCGGGATCGGCACCGCCCACGATCTGCGCGACCTCGGCGCCGACTCCCTCACCGCCACCCTCATCGCCGCCGGCGTCCGGGAGAGACTCGGGCGCGCGTGCCCCGCGAGCACCGTGCTGCGGCCCGGCAGTCTCGGCCGGCTCGCCGCCCTGCTGCGGCGCAGCCCCGCCGGCGGCACCGGCGCCGCACCGGTCGTCGCACCCGCGCCCGAGCGCCCGTCCTACCCGCTCACCCCGCAACAACGCCAGATCTACTTCGAGCAGATCAAGGACGAGCGGGCGGTGCACTACAACGTGCCGCTCACCCTCCGCCTGCCCGCCGGCACCGACCCCTTACGGCTGGCCGACGCCCTGCGCCGGCTGACCCAGCGCCACGACGCGCTGCGCACCCGGTTCGCCGTCACCGACGACGGCCAGGTCGTCCAGCACATCGACCGCAGCGTCGACCCCGTCGTCCGGGTGACCGACACCGGACCCGGGCCGCTCAGCGGCTTCGTGAGGCCCTTCGACCTGGCCCGCGCACCGCTGTGGCGGGCCGACGTCCACCGCACGGACACCGCCGTGACCCTGCGCCTGGACCTGCACCACATCATCGTCGACGGCTTCTCGCTGGCCCCGCTGCTCCAGGACCTCGCGGCCCTGTACGCGGGCGACGAACCACCCCTGCCCGCACTCGAGTACCGGGACTACGCCACCTGGCTGGCCGGCCCCGGGGGCGACAGCCTGCGGGAATCGCAGAAGCCCCACTGGCAGGAGGTGTTCGCCACCCCGCCCGACCGGAGCGATCTGCCCACCGACCTGCCCCGGCCGCCCCTGCGGACACTCGACGGCGACACCCTCCGGTTCGACCTGGGACCCGAACGCACCGCGCGCCTGAGGGAACTGGCCAGACGGCACGACGTCACCCTGTTCGCGGTGCTGGCCTCCGCGTACGGCATCCTGCTCGGCCGCCTCAAGGGCACCGCCGACGTCACGATGGGCGCCCCCGCCTCCGGCCGCACCGTCCCCGGACTGCACCGCACGGTCGGCATGTTCGCCCAGACGGTGTGCCTGCGCGGCGACACGGACCCCGCGCTGCCGTACGACACCTACCTGCGACGCACCGCCCGCACCGCCGAGGAGGCCTTCGCCCACCAGGACTTCCCCTTCGACGACGTGGTCGCCCTGGCCGCGCCCGGACGCGACTACAGCCGCACCCCGCTGTTCGACGCCCTGATCGCCCTGCACAGCGGCCGCTACCTCGCGGCCGACTTCCAGGGCACCCGTCTGCCGCTGTGTCTGGAACAGACCGGGCAGGCCGTCTTCGACCTCGACATGCAGATCCACGAGGACGCCGACACCCTGAACGTGGCCTGGAACTACGCGTCCGCGCTGTTCCACCGCGACACCGTGGAGGGCTGGCGGAACGACTTCACCGCCCTGCTCGACGCCCTCGCCGAGGACCCCTCCGCCGAACTCGGCGCGCTGTGTCCCGACCGCCCCGCACCCCGCGTGCCGGCGACCCCGGACACCGACGCCGACCTCGATCTCGAATTCGACTTCGACCTCTGACCCGGGCGCACATCCCGCGCCCCGGCCCTTCGGCCCGTCAACTCACCACCCGACGGGCGCAACACCGCGGTACATCGATCACTCCACACGCACGCCCGATCACACATCGCTTCAGCGCAGGAGACATCGCATGCAGTCGCTCGACCACGAGGCAGTAATCTCCGCCCCGCACGCGCAGGCCGACCACTGGCGATCCCAGCTGGCCGCGCTCGCGGAGCCCTCCGGCTTCCTCACCGACCTCCGGCCCCGCACCGGCGGCGGCGAGGCGGAGACCGGCACCCACGCCCACCGCCTCGGCACGGCCCTCACCGAACGGCTCGACCGGATCAGCCGCGGCAAGCCCGAGATGCTCAACGCCGTCCTCACCTGCGCCCTGGCCGCCCTGCTCGGCCGCCACACCGGCCAGGACGAGGTGGCCGTCGCCCAGCCCACACGCAACGCCGCACCCGACTTCGCGGGCGGCCCGCTGCTGGTGCGCCTGGCCCCCGACGGGACCCTGCGCGAACTGCTGCCCAAGGCCGCCACGGCCGTCCGCGAGGCCGAACGCCACCAGGACTTCGCGGTGGCCGCACTCGCCGCCGAACTGGGGCGCGACGACGTCTTCGAGACCGCCCTGGAACTGACCGGGTTCCACGACACCGGCTACGCCACCCCCGGCGGCACCCGCTTCGCCGTCGCCCGCGAGGACGGCGAACTGGTCGTGCACCTCCACTACGACACCGGCCGCTTCGCCGAGGACTCCATGCGGTGCGTCGCCGGCCAGTACGCGCTGCTGCTGGAGCGCGCCACCGCCGAACCCGACCTGCCGCTCGGCCGCGTCGACCTGCGCACCGCGGACGACGACGCCCTGGTCAAGGCGGCCAACGACACCGCTCGGCCCTTCGACCAGCACGCCACCCTGCACGGCCTGTTCACCGCCCAGGCGGCCGCCACCCCCGACGCGCCGGCCCTGCTGAGCGACGACACGACCCTCACCTTCGCCGAGCTCGACGCCCGCTCCGACCGGCTGGCGCACACCCTGCGCGCAACGGGGATCGGCCCCGGCGCGATCGTCGCCCTGCTCGCGGAACGCTCGCCGGAACTGGTCACCGCCGTCCTCGCCGTCCTGAAGGCGGGCGCCGCCTATCTCCCGGTCGACCCGGCCTACCCGCGCTCCCGCATCGACTACCTGCTCACCGACAGCTCCGCCCGGCTCGTCCTGCACCAGGCGCGCTTCGCCGACGCCACCGGCGACACCCCCGGCATCGACCTGGACGACGAGGCGTCGTACAGCGCGGGCACGGGCCCCGTCGAGGCGACGGCCGGTGCCGAGGACGTCGCCTACGTCATCTACACCTCCGGCTCCACGGGCCGCCCCAAGGGCGTCCAGGTGGAACACCGCAGCGCCGTCAACCGGCTCCAGTGGATGCAGAACGCCTACCCCGTCGGCCCCGGCGACGTCCTGCTGCAGAAGACCTCCGTCTCCTTCGACGTCTCCGTCTGGGAGCTGTTCTGGTGGTCCTTCACCGGAGCCGCCCTCGCCCTGCCCGCACCGGGCGCCGAGAAGGACCCCGCGCAGCTGCTCGACACGATCGACCGGCACGGCGTCACCACCCTGCACTTCGTGCCCTCGATGCTCACCATGTTCCTGGCACACCTCGACCGCTTCGGCGACGGCACCCGGCTCGGCACCGTGCGGCAGATCTTCACCAGCGGCGAGGCGCTCACCCACGCCCAGAGCGAGAAGTGCGCCGAACTCGTCCCAGGCGCGCGGCTGGTCAACCTCTACGGCCCCACCGAGGCGACCGTCGACGTCACCCACCAGCCGGTCACAGGGCTCGCCGGCCTGGCCCGGATCCCCATCGGCCGGCCCATCGACAACATCCGGCTCCACGTCCTGGACGCCGAGGGCCGTCAGACCGCCGTGGGCGTCCCGGGCGAACTCCACGTGGCGGGCGTGGGCGTGGCCCGCGGCTACCTCGGACGGCCCGAACTGACCGCGGAGAAGTTCGTCACCGGCGACTCCGTACGCGCCGCGACCGGCGAGGAGCGCCTGTACCGCACCGGCGACCGGGTCCGCCGGCTGCCCGACGGCACCCTCGACTACCTGGGCCGCATCGACCTCCAGGTGAAGGTGCGCGGCTTCCGCGTGGAACCGGGCGAGATCGAGGAGCGGCTGCGCGCCCACGACCACGTACGGGACGCCGCCGTCGTCGCCGTCGACGACGGATGGCAGACCGCGCTGCGCGGATTCGTCGTCCTCGACGCCGGAGCCGGTACGGTGGCCGAAGCCGCCCTGAAGGAGCACATCCGCCAGGAGCTGCCCGAGTACATGATCCCGGGCCGGATCCTCGTCCTGGACGAGCTCCCCCTCACCCCCAACGGCAAGCTGGACCGGGCCTTCCTGCGCGGCCCCGAGGCGCTGCGCCGCAAGGCACCCTCCCACGTGGCACCGCGCAACCCGCGCGAGGAGACCCTCGCCGGCATCTGGCGCGACGTCCTCGGCCTTCCGCGGGTCGGCGTGCACGACAACTTCTTCGCGCTGGGCGGCAACTCGATCCACTTCGTGTCCGTCCTCGCCAAGTCCCGCGCCCAGGGCCTGGACTTCACCTTCCAGCAGCTGTTCCGGCACCAGACCGTCGCCCAGCTCGTCGAGTCCCTCGACGCCGCCGCCGCGGGCGCGCCCGTGGTCGCGGACGTGGCCGCCCGCGGCGCCTTCCAGCCCTTCGAGCTGGTCGGGGACGCCGACCGCGCCCTGCTGCCCGAGGACGCCGAGGACGCCTACCCGCTGTCCATGCTCCAGGCGGGCCTGATCTTCCAGACCGAGATCACCGGCGGTCTCGGCCAGTACCACGACGTGCTGAGCTACTCGATCACCGGCGCGTTCCACGCCGAGGCGTTCACCGAGGCCGTACGGCAGCTCACCCTCCGGCACGCCATCCTGCGCACCACCTACCACCTCACCGGGTACAGCGAGTTCCTGCAGATCGTGCACCGCGACGTGCCGCCGCCCCTCACCGTCGACGACCTGCGCCACCTCGACGAGGCGGGGCAGGAAGCCTGGCACGAGCAGTGGCTGGCCCGCGAGAAGGCCCGCGCGTTCCAGTGGGAGGAGGGCGGTCTCGTCACCCTCCACGTGCAGGTCCTCGGTGACGAGCACTACCGGTACACCGTCAGCCAGCACAACTCGGCCCTGGACGGCTGGTCCATCTCCCTGCTGCACACCCAGCTGTTCGAGCTGTACCACCAGATCCGCGAGGACCGCGACACCTCCCGGCCGCCGGTCGACAACCACCTGCGCAACTTCGTCGGCCTGGAACAGGAGGCACTGCGGTCGGAGCAGTCCCGGGACTTCTGGCGCCAGGTGATGGAGGACCCCCGCCCCGCCTCCGTGCCCGCGAGGCCGGACGCCCGGCACACCGACGACTTCTCCGTCGTCCTGCGCGACGTGCCGCTGCCCGGTGGTCTCACCCAGCGCATCGAGGCCACCGCCGACGCGCTGTCCGTGCCGTTCAAGGACGTCCTGCTCGCCGCCCACATGAAGGTCCTCGCCCTGGTCAGCGGCCAGAACGCGGTGATGACCGGCTACGAGCACAGCGGCCGGCCCGAACTGCCCGGCGCGGAGACCACGCTCGGCCTGCACCTGAACACCCTGCCCTTCCAGGTGGACCTGGCGGGCGGCAGCTGGGCGGACCTCGTCCGCCGGGTGTACCGCGCCGAACTGGACCTGCTGCCCCACCGCCGCTACCCCATGGCGAAGATGAAGCAGGACCTCGCCACCCAGCGCACCCTGTTCGAGACCACCTTCAACTTCACCCACTTCTACCTGCTGAAGAACCTGCAGGAGCTGCCCGAGTTCTCCCTGCTGGGCATGCGTGTCGACTCCGAGACCGAGTTCCCCTTCCGCACGGAGTTCTCCCGCAACTTCTTCTCCGACGAGGTCGAACTCTGCCTGCACTACCACACCCACCTCTACGACGAGGAGCAGATCGACCGGATCGGCGCCACGTTCGTCCGCGTCCTGGAGCGCATGACGAGCGAGCCGGACGCCCCGCACGAGGCGTCGCAGCTCCTCGCCGAGCAGGACGTGGCCCTGCTGGACGCCGCCACCGGCACGCGCACCGGCACCACCGGCGGTGCCGGTAACACCCCGGCCTCCGCGACGGGCACGGCCTCCGAGGCCACCGTCGCCCGCATCCGCACCGCCTGGGCGGCCGTCCTCGGCCTGCCGGACGAGGAGATCACCGCCGACGCCGACTTCTTCGCCCTCGGCGGCAACTCGCTCTCCGCCCTGCGGACGGTCCTGGAACTGGACGGCCTGGTCACCCTCTCCGACCTGACCCGGGTCTCCCGGCTGACCGAACTGGCCGCCCTCGTCGACACCCGTGAGCAGGACGACGAGGAGGAACTGCTGCACCTGCTGTCGGCCACCGCCGACGGCGCCCGCGCGGCCGTGATCTGCGTGCCGTACCCCTGCGGTCACCCGGTCAACTTCAAGCCGCTCGCCGACGCCATCGGCGCCCTCACCGGCGACCTGGCCGTCTACGGCCTGGAGCCCCCCGGCCACAACCCCAGCCGGCCCGGGGAGTTCACCGCCGTCACCGAGACCGTCGAGCGGACGGTCGCGGAGATCGAGCAGAAGGCCGACCTGCCCCTGATCCTGTGGGGCCACTGCGGCGGCGCGGCGGTCACCATCGAACTCGCCCGTGCGCTGGAGGAACGCGGCTTCGACCTGCGGCACGTCTTCCTCGGCTCCAAGCTGCTGCCCTCCGTCGCCGAGATGGGGGAGTCCGTCGCGATGATCGAGACCTGGAGCGACGACGACATCATCCGCTACATGGTCGAGGAGACCGGCTACAGCGAACTGGACGGCCTCGACCCCCGGTTCACCTCCTTCACCGGCGATCTCTTCCGGCACGACGTGTGCGGCGGATACCGCTACTTCATCGGCCTGAGCGACGACGGCCCCGACTGGCGCATCGAGACCCCGCTCACCGTCGTCGTCGCCGACGACGACAAGGGCCTGACGCACGCGGCCGACGAGTTCCGCTGCTGGGAGCGCGTCGCCGCCCACGTCTCCTTCCAGCGGCTGGACTCGGGCGGCCACTACTTCGTGCGCGGCAACCCCGCCGGCACCGCCGAACTCATCCGGCAGGCCTGGGTGTCCGCCGCCGACCTGGAGAACTGACATGCAGATACCCGTCCTGTGCTTCCCCTTCGCCGGCGCCGGCGCCTCCGCGTTCCGCCGCTGCCAGGAGTACGGCAGCGACACCGTCCTCATCACCCCCGTCCAGCTGCCCGGCCGCGAGGAGCGGTTCGGCGAGGAGCCGTACACCGACGTGGTCCGGGCCGTCGACGACCTGCTGCCCACCGTGCTGGACCAGGTGGCCGGCAGCCCCGCCGTCGCCCTCTTCGGACACAGCCTCGGTGCCGTCCTCGCCTACGAGATGGCCCACCGCATCAGCGCGCTCGCCCGGCCCGAGGTGGTCAAGCTGTTCGTCAGCGGCTCCCCGGGCCCCTGGACCCAGCGGGAGACACGTGCCACCGGGCTCAGCGACGACGAGTTCCTGAGCCAGGTCCGCTCGTTCGCCGGCTACTCCCACCCCGCGCTCGAACACCCCGACCTCCGCGAGATGCTCCTGCCGCCGCTGCGCGCCGACGTCGAGATGCACGAGAACTACCGGGCGCCCTCGGACAAGCCCCTGGCGATCCCGGTGGTCTCCGTGCGGGGGGCGACCGACGAACTCGTCTCCCCGGAGCAGGCCGCCGAATGGCAGGCCTCCACCACGGCCGGCTTCCGGCAGGTCGAACTCCCCGGCGGACACATGTACCTGGTCGACTCGCCCGCCGACCTGGTCAGGCTCCTGGACGCCGAACTCGCCGTACCGGAGGTGCACCGGTGAACCCGACGCTCACCACCGGCCGGCTCACGGGGAAGACCGCGATCGTCACCGGAGCCGCCCGGGGCATCGGCCGCGCCTGCGCCCTCGCCTACGCCCGGGCCGGCGCCGACCTCCTGCTCACCGACATCGGCCACGACCTCGACGCCGTCCCCTACCCGCTGGGCAGCCCCGGCCAGCTGGACCACACGGCCCGGCTGTGCCGGGAACAGGGCGCGGGAGGCACCGTCCTCACCGCGGAAGCCGACATCCGCGACCTGGACGCCGTACGCGCGGTCGCCGACATCGCGCTGGACCGCTTCGGGCAGATCGACATCCTCCTCAACAACGCCGGGATCGCGGCCCCGTCCGGCAAGACGGTGCACGACATCACGCCCGACGAATGGGACCTGATGCTCGACATCGACGTCTCCGGGGCCTGGCGCATGATCCGGTCCGTCGGCGCCGCCATGAGCAGCCGCCGCTCCGGCAGCGTCATCAACGTCGCCTCCACCGCCGGACTCGTCGGATACCGCCACTTCGCGGGCTACGTCACGGCGAAACACGCCCTGGTGGGACTGACCAAGGCGGCCGCGCTGGACCTCGCGCCCTTCGGCGTACGGGTCAACGCCCTGTGCCCCGGCTCGGTCCGCGACGACGACGCGGCCGAAGGACGCATGCTCACCGAGATCGCCCGCTCCCTGGAGGTGCCGGTCGAGGAGCACGAGGAGACCTTCGTGGCCGCCCAGCCCATGAACCGGCTCATCGAACCGGAGGACGTGGCAGGCGCTGCCGTATGGCTGGGCTCCGACGACGCACGCCAGGTGACCGGCACGACCGTGACGGTCGACGGCGGATTCACCAGCCGATGAGGGGGGAGAGGAACCGATGAAGTCCACCGACACCGACCGCCTGTGCCGGGCGACCGCCCTGCGCCTGTACTCCGGGGCCGACCCGCGGCACCTCGGCGCCGCGCTCGCCCGCGCCGCCGGCGGCGCCCGCCTGTGGGTCGAGGACGTGCCCGACGGCGCCGACAGCGACACCGCCGGCCTGTACCGGGAACGCGAACTGTCCCGCCCCGTCAACCCGCACACCGGCCCCGGCCTGCGCGCCGTACTGCTCCGCTACACCGACGCGGTGGCCGACCTGGTCGTGGTCGCCCACCGCGCGGCCCTGGCCGACCCCTACGACCTGGTCCAGGCCGTCCTCGCCGAAGCCGCCGCACCGGCCGCCGCGCCGGAGGAGCACGGCGAGCGGCTGCGCCAGGCCCTCGACGCGTACGACAGGGCGCCGGCACCCGCGTGGACCCTGGGCACTCCGGACGACTCCGGTACCGGCCGCCACCCCTTCACCCTGCCCGCCGACGGCAGCCTCCCCGCCGAACTCACCCTCCGGGCCGCCCTGGGGCTGGTCCTGGCCCGCTGCACCGGCGGCGACGAGGTGGAACTCGGCGTGGACGCGGAGCACACCATCGCCTTCACCACCGGCGGATCACCCACCGTCGGCGCCTACCTCGAACGCGTCCGCGACGCGGTCCCCGCTCCCGGATCCGCCCCCGCCGTCGGCCTGTTCACCACGGACACGCCCGAGGCGCTCACCGGCGAGGGACTGAAGGCCGAGACCATCGACGTCCGGCCCTTCCTCGCCCCCCTCCACCACCTGTCGGTCCATCTCACCGACGACGGCTCCACGGCCCTCACCGGCACCTGCCACTACCGGCGCTCCGCCTTCGGGGACGACACCGTGCGATGGCTCACCGGGATGCTGACGACCGCCCACCGGTCCCTGACCGCGGCCGGCCCCGACACCCCGCTCGCCGACATCGCCCTGTTCGACGACACCCAACGGCACGCCCTCGCCCGGCTGGGAGGTTTGGACCGCTCGCTCGAGGTGCCCGACGAACGCATCGAACAGACCGTCCAGGGCTGGGCACGCAGGCGGCCCGACGCACCCGCCGTCACCTTCGGGGACCTGACCCTCACCTACCAGGAGCTCGACCGGCGGGCCGCCGCGTACGCCGCCGGACTGCGCCACCTCGGCGTGACCGCCGGCGACCGCGTCGGCGTCTGCCTGGACCGCTCCGCCGACCTGGTCGTCGTCCTGCTCGCCGTGCTCAAGGCGGGCGCCACCTACGTACCGATGGACCCCGCCTACCCGCGGGAACGTCTGGAGTACACCACCGAGGACGCCGGACTCCGCCTGGTCGTCACCGACTCCGACGCCTTCCCGGCCGGCCCGGACGTCCGCCTCGTCGCGCCCGCGGACCTCGACGCACCACAGGCCCAGGACGCCACCGCGCCGCCGTCGTCCGCCGACGCCCCGGCGTACGTCATCTACACCTCCGGATCCACCGGCCGTCCCAAGGGCGTCGGCGTACCGCACCGCAACGTCGCCGCCCTGCTCGCCGCCACCAAGGACGACTTCCGGCTCGGCCCCGACGACGCGTGGACCTTCTTCCACTCCAGCGCCTTCGACTTCTCCGTGTGGGAGATCTGGGGCTGCCTGATGACGGGCGGCCGGCTGGTCGTCGTACCGTACTGGGCCTCACGCGACCCCGAGCAGTTCGCCGGGCTGCTCGGCACCGAACAGGTCACCGTGCTCAGCCAGACCCCCAGCGCCTTCGCGCAGTTGACGCAGGTGGACCGCAGGACGCGGATCTCCTCCTCCGTGCGCCTCGTGGTCTTCGGCGGCGAACCGCTCGACACCCGGCCCCTCAGGTTCTGGCAGGACCACCACCCCGAGCACACGTGCCGGCTCGTCAACATGTTCGGCATCACCGAGACCACCGTGCACGTCACCGCGCAGACCGTCACCCGGCACGAGGCCCTCACCGGCTCGCGTTCCGTGGGCCGCCCCCTGCCCGGCTGGCACGTCTACGTCCTGGACCCCCAGGGCCGCGAGCTGCCCCCCGGCGTACCCGGCGAGATCCACGTCGGCGGCCACGGCGTGGCCGGCCGCTACCTCAACCGGCCGGAACTCACCGCACAGCGATTCCTGCCCGACCCCCACGCGCCGGGCCCCATGTACCGCACCGGCGACCGGGGACGGCTCCTGCCCGACGGCCGCCTGGAGCACCTCGGCCGCCTGGACAACCAGGTCAAGCTCCGCGGCTTCCGCATCGAACTCGACGAGATACGCGCCCGGCTGCTCGACGCGCCCGCCGTCGACGCGGCCGCGGTGGTCCTCCGCGAAGCCGCCGACGGGGACACGGCGGGCGCCCGGCTGGACGGCTACGTCGTCTTCCGCGCCACCTCCGGCGCCACCGGCGACATCGACGAGGTGCGCCGCCACGCGGCCCGCTTCCTGCCCGACCACATGATGCCCTCCACCCTCACCGAACTCTCGGCGCTCCCGCTCACCCCGAACGGCAAGGTGGACACCGCCCGCCTGCCCCTGCCCCTCGCCGGACCGGCCGCCGGCACCCCCGAGCCCGCGGGCGACGACCTGCCCTCACGCCTGCGCGCGGTGTGGGAGAAGCTCTTCGGCTTCCGCGTCGGCCCCGACGACGACTTCTTCGCGCTCGGCGGCAACTCCCTGCTCGGCGTCCGCCTGCTCGCGGCGATGCGGGAACAGGGCCTGCCCACGTTCCCGCTGCCCCAGCTGTATCTGCACCGCACCGTGAACGCCCTCAGCGCGGTCCTGGAAGCGACGGAGTCCCGCACATGACCCTGCTGCTGATCGGCGCCGGATCGCAGGCCTACCGCGAGTACCTGCTGCGCTCCGTGGCCGAGGAGTACGACGTCCACCTGCTCGCCGACCGGGCACCGACCTGGGAGGCGCCGCTGCTGAGCGGACACACCGTGGTGGACACCACGGACGTCGACGCGATGCGGGAGGTGGCCCGCACGCTCTCCTGCGAGGGCGTGCTGACCTGGGACGACACCCGCGTGGTGCAGACCGCCCGGCTCGCGGACGCCCTCGGTCTGCCCGGCGCCGGCGCCGAGGCGGCCCTGCGCTGCCGGGACAAACAGGCCACCCGGGAAGCCCTGGCCCGCGCCGGGGTGCCCCAGGCCGGGTCGATCCCGGCGGCATCGCTGCCCCAGGCCCGGGCCGCGGCCGCCCGGCTGGGCTATCCGCTGGTGCTCAAGCCCCGCGCGCTCAACGCGAGCACCGGGGTGGTGAAGGTCGACTCACCCGACGCGCTGGCCCGCGGTTTCCGGCTGGCCCGGGCGGCGACCGCGCCGGGAGCGGTGGAGGTGGCACCCGGTGACGTCCTGGTGGAGGAGTACCTGGACGGCCCCGAGATCAGCTTCGACGCCGCCTGGCACGAAGGCCGCATGACACCGGCGTTCGTCGCCCGCAAGGAGTGCGGCTTCGCGCCGTACTTCGAGGAGACCGGCCACGTCGTGGACGGCCGGGACCCCCTCCTGTCGGACCCCCGGATCCTGCGGACGGTCCAGGCGGCGCACACCGCGGTGGGCTTCGGCACGGGGTGGACCCACACCGAACTGCGGCTCACCTCCGACGGACCGAAGATCATCGAGATCAACGCCCGGATCGGGGGCGACCGCATCCCCGACATCGGACGGCTCGCCCTCGGCGTCGACGCGGCGCGCACCGCCGCGCAGGTGGCCTGCGGCCGCTCACCCGACCTGACGCCACGGCACCACCGCGTCGCCGCCGTACGGTTCCTGTACCCGGGTGCGGACTGCATCGCCCGCGACGTCCGCCTCGACCCCGGAGCGCTGCCCGACTCCGTCGACTCGGCGGTGACGATCGCGCTCCCGGGCCAGGAACTCAGGCTCCCCCCGAACGGCCATGTCTCCAGCCGGTACGCCCTGCTCACCGTCGTGGGGGAGAGCGAGCAGCAGTGCCAGGCCGACCTGGACAAGGCCGCGGGCGCCGTCCGACTGGAGGTCCTGCGGCCCCTGTGACGGTCCCGGCCGCCGGCCGCGTCCTCCCTCACCGGGGCGGACGCGGCCGGCCGGCGTCCCGGCGCCGCCCGATGAACGGGGCATGACGCCAGGATTCGAGCGTGGCACCGGGAACGGGGGTGTGGCGCCAGGAAACCGAGCCTGCGTCGGGAACGAAGCGTGGTGCCAGGAACCGAGCCCGGCACCGGGAACGGGGGTGTGGCGCCGGGCCCGGTTCCTGGCGTCGGGTCACGGCTTTCGCCGACCAAGATCAATCACGGGTCGGCGCCCATTAGGGTCGAGGTCATGACAACATCACGCACCGACAGCGCCTTCGACTCGCTCCGCTTCGACGCCGTGTCCGACCTGGAGGCGCTGCGCCAGGTCTACGCAACTCCCGGCGACGCGGCCAGACGCAAGCAGATGACCGAACTCACCGCGGAGACCCGGCGCCTGATCGGCTGCTCCTCGCTGGTCCTGGTCGCCAGCGCGGACGCCGAGGGCAACTGCGACGTCTCGCCGCGCGGAGGCCCCGCCGGGTTCGTCGCCGTCCTGGACGAGCGCACGGTGGCGATCCCGGACGCGACCGGCAACAAGCGGCTGGACACCCTGGAGAACGTCATCGCCACCGGCCGTGCGGGGCTGCTGTTCGTCATCCCCGGCCGGACCACCACCCTCCGGGTGAACGGCCGCGCCTGTGTCTCCACCCGCCCCGAGCTCCTGTCCCAGCTCACCGCCGTGGGCAAGCCGCCCGCCAGCGCGCTGGTCCTGGGGATCGAGGAGGTCTACCCGCACTGCCCCAAGTCGCTGCTGCGCGCCGGGGCCTGGAAGCCCGAGCAGTGGCTGCCGGCGGACGCCCAGCCCACCTCGGCCCAGGTGACCCTGGCCCAGTTGCGGATGCCGGAGCTGACGATCGCCGACATCGAACAGGCGGAGGCGGACTCGCTGAAGTACCGGTACGAGTGACCGGCCCGGACACCGCCCAGGCGCTGTCCGGCGGTTCACGTGACCGGAACCGGAAGGACATCCCTGCCTGGCACCGGTCGGCACGGCAGCCCTAGGGGATGCGGTGGGCCTTCCTGGTCAGGCTCGTCGGGCAGCGGTGCGACGCACCGCAGATGACCGAGGTCCCCGAACGCATCCGCGTTCGCCCGGTCCGGCACACGTGTCGCTGCGGCTCCGGCATCGAGACAGTCGGCGCATACCCCCTTAACATCGGGCAAATGTCAGCTATCTCCCGGATGCGTGACTGGTGGGCGCGGTGGCCGCCCGCTGCCGGTGCCGCCGTGATGGGCACCGGCATGATCTCGATCGGACTGCATCTCACCGGTTTCGCGGTCCTGTCCGGCATCGCCCTCGTCCTCGCCTCACTCGGCTGGCTCGCGCTCGCCGCCGGATTCGGCGTCCGGCTGGTGCGCGAGCGGGACCGGTGGCTCCGGGAGGCCGGCATGCCCGCCGGGCTCACCGCGGTGGCGGCGACGGCCACGCTCGGCACACGCTGCTCGGCGCTCGGCCTGCAGGAACTCGCCGAAGCCCTCCTCGCGCTCTCGGTGCTGTGGTGGCCGGTGCTGCAGTGCACCGTGTTCCTGAACCGCCGACCTCGGATGCCGGGCGGAGTGTTCCTCATCTGCGTGGCCACGCAGGCCCTCTCGGTGCTCGCGGTGTCGATCGCCGTGACAGGACACGTCATGTGGCTCCTGTACGCGGCCCTGGTGCTGTTCTGGCTCGGCCTCGCGCAGTACGCGGTGGCCCTCAGCCGCTTCCACCTGGACGAACTGCGCCAGGGCGCCGGGGACCACTGGATCGCCGGCGGCGCGCTGGGCTCCTCGGCCCTGGCCGGGGCCCGCCTCGTCGACGTCCGGCACGTCGCCCCGTACGCCTGGAACGACGACGACCAGAACGTACTGCGCCGCGTCTCCGTCGTCCTCATCGTGCTGGCTCTCGCCCTGCTCTGCGTCCTCGCCCTCGCGGAGGTGATCCGGCCCCGGCCGGGCTACGACGTACGGCGCTGGGCCACCGTCTTCCCGATCGCCGTGACGGCCACGGGAACACTCTCGGTCGCGACCGCCCTGGGTCTTTCGGGTTTCCGGCCGCTCGGCGAGGCCCTGCTGTGGCTGGCCGTGGCCGTATGGGTGATCGTGGCGGCAGGCACGGCACGTGCGGCCGCCCGCTCCACCTGACAGACCGGGGACAGCCTTCCGGCCCTGTCCGTGCGCCCCGGGCTGCTCCACGCCGTGCCGCGGAGACGCACCGGAACGCGGTGAACCGCTCGGCGGAGATGTGCCGGAACGCCGTGGACCGCTCGGCCGAACGGGTGGCATCGTGGGCGATCATGACGGAGCAACGTTTCCTCGCGATGGCGCCGCAATACAGCACGACAGCCGAGCTGCTCGCCGCTTCCGCGCGGCGGCGCGGGATGGAAGTGGAAGCACTTCCCGCCCGTGGCGGTGCGGGCAGTGCCAGGGGCAGGCACGGCGGCCACTACTTCGGCGGCCCCGTCTTCGCGTCACGTGTCGTCGATGACCTGGAGGTCGCGCTCCTGGAGCCGTCCGACGACTGGCTCACCGGACTGCCCCGTACGTACACCGGACGGCACATCGCGAGGGCGACCCTGGGCGAGGCGCGCCGGCTGTCCCGGCCCGCGTTCGTCAAACCGCCGAGCGACAAGAGCTTCCCGGCCGCGGTCTACCCCGACGGCAGCCGCCTGCCGGCAGGGCCGGAGCTGCCACCGCACACCCCGGTACACATCAGCGACGTCGTGACCTGGGCCGCGGAGTTCCGCCTGTACGTGCTGGACGGCGAGGTCCGCACCGGTTCGCAGTACGCCGCCTTCGGCCGTCTCGACGCCGAACGGCTGGACGGACACCGACACGCGGGCGCCGTCCGGGAGTTCGCGGACGACCTCCTCACCACGTGCGCCGAGAGCCTGCCCAGCGCTGTGGTGGTGGACATCGGTCTTCTGACCGGACCCGAGCACGGCGCCCACGGCCGGTGGGCGGTGGTCGAGGCGAACATGGCCTGGTTCAGCAACTGCTACGCCGCGGATCCCGGCCGCGCCCTGGACGTCGTCCTGCGCTCGGCCGGTCCGCGGACGCTGATGGCGGAGCGGGACCGCGGGTTCTGCCGCCGCTACGCCACGGACGCCGACACGGAGGACTGACGTGCGCGCGTGACCGGTCCAGGACAGGAGAGCGCACCGGCTCGGCGGTCGGTGCCGGAAGCTGCGCCGGTCGGGAGTCACGCGCCTGCGCCGCGTCCCTCTCCCGGGACCCGATGGATCCACCGGACAGCCGGTGGAACACCGTACCGACGGGCGCGCCGACGAGGGGACGACGAACCGCCCTGCCCCGGCCGTGACACCGCTACGACGTCCGGGCACCGGTGCCCCCACCGCCGTACCATGACGCGGCGTGCGTGACCCGGCAGGGCACGCGACCCCAGGAACAGCCCACCCGACGCACCGGCCGGAGCGACGTGCCCGGCGTAGGAGAACCAGAGATGAGCGTGCCCGAGTCGCTGAGGATGCGACGGGAAGTGTCCCCGGTCGAGCTGTTCTACGACCTCGTCTTCGTCTTCGCCGTCTCGCAGCTCTCCCACCACCTCCTGGAACATCTGACCTGGCGCGGCGCGGCGGAGACGGCCGTGCTGCTGGTCGCCGTCTTCGGCACCTGGGTCTACACCAGTTACGTGGTCACGCTGCTCGATGTCCACCGTGACGTCACCCGGTGGACGGTGGTCGTCGTCATGGGCCTCGGGCTGTTCATGAACTCCGCGATCCCGCGCGCCTTCGCGGACCGGGCCTGGGCGTTCGTGGCGGCGCTGCTGCTGATCCTCTTCTTCGTCTGCCTCGTCACCGCGGTGGCCGGCCGTACCGACGTGCTGCGCGAGCACTTCCGCCGCACCCTGGTCTGGATCACGGCGTCAGCCCCGCTGTGGATCGTCGGGGCGGTCGTCGGACCGGGGCCACGCCTGTGGTGGTGGGCCGGCGCCGCCCTGATCGACCTCGTCGGCACCTGGCTGGCGCACCCGCTGCCCGGCCGCTCCCTCAGCAGCCAGGAACTCGCCTTCGACGCCGACCACATGATCGAACGCCTGCGGCTGTTCTTCATCATCATCCTCGGCGAGACCGTCCTCACGGCGGGGACAGCGATGGCCGAGTCCCCCGTCGACCCCGCCGGCGTCTTCGCGGCCATCGGGGTGTTCGTCGCCCTGGTGTGCCTGTGGTCGGTGTACTTCGGCGGCGCCGAGGACGCCTTCACCACCGCCGTCGCGCACACGACCGACCCCCTGCGGTCGGTCCGGATGGGCACGAACAGCGCCTACGCCGTGTTCGCCGCCCTGGTCGGCCTCGCCGTCGCGGGCGAGCTCGTCATCACCCACCCGCTCGGCCACGGCTCCCTCACACTCGCCCTCCTCCTCTTCGGCGCCCCCGCCCTGTACCTGGCCGCCACGGCCTGGTTCTTCCGCACCACCGCCCACGGTGCCTGGACCGAACGCCTTCTCGCCTGCGCCGCCTGCCTGCCGGCCGGCGTCGCCGCCATCTGGCTCCCCCCGCTCGCCTCGCTCGGCCTTCTCGACCTCATCCTCGTAGCGACCGCCACCGTGCTCGCACACGTCCACCGGAACCTGACACACACCCTGCGGGACGGGGCAGCGACCTGACGCTTTCGGCGCCCCCTGGGGACACGCCCCCCGCTGTCGCACCAGGCGCTGCTCTGACCGCCCCCGCACTTGGTATCCGTAGGTGCGGGGTGCGGGGTGCGGGGTGCGGGGTGCGGGGTGCGGCTGGGGCGTCCGTCGAGTGGTTTCCGTCGGGCTGCCGGGCCAGTCATGATCGAGTTCCGGGGGGTTCAGTGGGGGAGTGTGGTGTGAAGGACTGGCGGACCGATCCGACGTTCGCGATGTGCCGGGAAGTGGCGGACGGGGCGGACCTGGCCTTGTTCTCGGGCGGCCCGTTCGATGTACGGGCGGTGATGGCCGACATCCTGTCCGAACCCGGACAGGGCCTGGATCTGGATGCCGTTCCGTGGGGCAACTTCCCTCATGGGTACGACGTCCGGGAGGCTGTGCATCTCCTGCGTGCTTACGGCGGACCAGGCGTGGACGCGACGGGTGTGCTGTCGGGTCTGTGCGCCGACGACAGCCGGGCCGCTGCCGCCCTCGCCGTGCCGTTCCTCATCCCCCTGGCCGTCGACGCCCGCCACCCGCACCGCGCGGCCGTTCTCGCCGTGCTCTCCGGCCCTGCCCGTGCCCGGCACTACGGCGTCGCCTCCCGCGAGGAATTCCTCCTCCATCGCAACGATCCCCTGCGTGACGCCCCCGGCTCCCACGACGGCTATGGCTATGAGGTGACCGGGTACCCGGCCGGCTGGTCGGTGGCCGCAGCGAGGGCCGCGATCACCACGCACACCTCCGCACTCCTGACCCTCCTCACGGACTCCGACCCCACCATCCGTGTCGACGCCGCCTATGTCCTCGCGACCGCCGCCGACCCCGACCACATCATCCGGACCGCCTTGGCCGACGGATTCACCGCCGAGGACGACGCCATGGTCCGCGCCGCCCTGCTCCTGGCCGCCGCCGAGATCACCCGGGCCCGCCCGCACCCGCCGGCCGTCACCTGGCTGCGGGAACGGTGGCGCGACCGGACGGAGGCCCCCGAGGCCCGCCTCGCGGCGGCGATCGGCTGGCTCTGCCTCACCGGCCGAGGCGCGCCCGAGGAACTCCGCCGGACCGTCGACGCCCTTGCCGACGACCGGCGCGCACACGCCATGGAGACCCTGCCGTGGATGAGCGCTGCCTCCGGCACCGACGAACCAGGACTCCTGCGCTGCAGACGCTGCATGCTCCACCCAGACGAACCCGACCCCGAAACAGCCTTCTGGGACTCCCTGTTCCGAACCACCTGACTGTGCTCGTGCATCGGCTGTATGGGCTTCGGCATGGCGCCGGCTGATGACGTACGAGGCCACGGTCGTGTGCTCGCGGATGAACGGACCGATCTCCTCGGGGCGCTGACCGGACTCGTTCACACCATCGATGAACTGCTGGACGGAGTCGACGGCCGTCGCTCTGCGGGGCAGGAGTACAAACGGGGCCCGAGAACGAGCCCGGTCCCCGCCCCGATCCGGACCCCCTCCGCATCCGCTGACCGACTGCCCATCCACGGCGGACATTCGCGCGGACCGCGCCCCCGTCGGCACGGTCCGCCCGGCCGGCGTGAAAGATGAGCATCCGTACTCATGCGCCCACGCGTGCGGCGCAGGACGCTGACGGACATGCAGCCTCTGTCGGCGTGGTGGGATCTCGGGCTCGCGATCGCCCTGCTGCCGGTGTCGGCCGCGATCGTCGTCTGGCACCTGGCGCACGTGCTGCTCTCGGGAGACGACTTCGGAACCGTCGGCATCCGTACGATCCGTGCCGCGCGGCGCGGAGCGAGGATCACCGGGTGCGCGGCGGTCGTCGTCGGCGGCACGCCGATGTGCCTGCGGTTGTGGATCACCGGCTCTCTGCAACTGCTTGTCCTCGGCACGGCGACCGCCCTGTTCGCCTCCGTGGCCGCGCGGCGTGGTGCATGACACCGCTCGCCGGCCGCGCCGTGCGGCATCGCGGTACCGCTGGATCGGGGGTCCGGTCACGGGACGGATTCGGTTTCCTCACAACCTTTCCAGCCGGTGTGGCGATAGAGCACATATGGGGAACAGTTCACGCCCCGTGATTGGATGAATCTTTCGCGGTCGTGCTGAGATTGCTCCCGGCACGCACCGGTCGAGGGTTGCTCCCGGTGTGCGATGCCACATGCCTGAGGGGGCGTCGAAAGACATGAAGAGACGTGTGTGGGGGACCGCTGCCGTCGTGGTGGCCGCGGTGACCGGCGTCGTCGTGTTCCAGGGGGTCCAGGGGGACGGCGGAGGGAAGAACGGTGCGAACGCGCCGCTGGTGACCGGGCCCGTACGCACCACGGTGCACACGGCGGCCGTGAAGGGCCAGGGCGACCGTGCGGAGGTGCCCGAGCACGACACCGCGGCCTTCAGCCTCGTCGGCCTGTCGTGGACCAAGCCGTCCGTACAGATACCGGGCACGGTCCAGGTACGGGCCCGCAATGCCCGTACCGGCGCGTGGGGATCGTGGATCACCCTCGACACGGGCGGCCACGGCGCGGCCGCGGAGGAGAGCCGGCGCGGAGCGACCGAACCGGCCTGGGTCGGGCCGTCCGACGGCGTGCAGGCCCGCGTGGACGGCCGTGGCACGCCCCTGCCCGCGGGGATGCGGCTGGAGATGGTCGACCCGGGCGCCGGGCGGGCAGCGGCGGGCACCGAACCGGCCGCGTACGCGGTCTCGGACGAGGACCCCACGTCGACGCCCGGCGACGCGACGAGCACGCCCTCGGACACGGCCACAGCCACCGGCGCGCCCACCGACGCGCCCACCACTCCGGCCCCGTCGCCGAGCACGCCGTCCGCGAGCGACCCGGCGCCCACCGACACGGCGACCTCGGCCCCGTCCGCGACGCCGACCGCGCCGGCCACCGCGACGCTGCCGCCCGCCCCGGTCTCGAACGCTCCCGAGCCGACGATCGTCACCCGTGTCCAGTGGGGCGCGGACGAGTCGATGAACGACGAGGCGTCCGACTACGGCACGGAGGTCAAGGCGGTCTTCGTCCACCACACCGTGGACGCCAACGACTACTCGTGCGCCGACTCCGCGGCGATGGTCCGCGCGATCCGCACGTACCACATCCAGTCCAACGGCTGGAAGGACATCGGCTACAACTTCCTCGTCGACAAGTGCGGCACGATCTTCGAAGGCCGCAAGGGCGGCGTGGAGCGGCCCGTGATCGGCGCCCACAACCCGGGCTTCAACACCAACACCGTCGGCATCTCCGTCCTCGGCGAGTACACCTCGATCGACGCCTCCGACGCCGCCAAGGCATCCGTCGCCCGCCTGGCCGCCTGGAAACTCGGCCAGTACCACTACGACCCCGCGAGCAAGGTCGACCTGACGGCCGGACTGGACAACGGCAAGTTCAAGCTCGGGCAGACCGCGAGCTTCTACCGGATCTCCGGCCACCGCGACGGCTACTCCACCGAATGCCCGGGCGACAAGCTCTACGCCTCCCTGCCCGGGATCCGTACCCTCGCCGCCGGTCCCGTCAGCGGACTCGTCCTCAAGCCCTTCGGCCAGGCCGGGGTCGTCGGCAGCACCGCCTACACCAAGGGCCCGCTCACGGTGAACTGGGCCATCACCTCCCCGGCGGCGCTGGTCAGCCGCTACGAGGTGCTCGTCGACGGCAAGGTCGCCAAGACCGCGACCCCCACCGCCACGTCCGCCTCCCTGACACTGGCCGCCGGCAGCCACACCGTCGCCGTACGGGCCGTGCACGTGTCCGGCCGTACCGCGGTGACCCCCGACGCCACCGTGGTCGCCGACGCCACCGTCCCCTCCTTCACCACCAAGCCCTCCATCGCCCTCCGCGCCGGCACCGTCGACACCGCCGCCGTACCGGTCACCCTCGGCTGGAAGGCCACCGACTCCGCGGCCCTGAAGGAGGTGCGCCTGACGTCCCCGTCCGCGCACACCTACGGCCCGACCGTCTACAGCGCGGCCCTGACCGCCAAGTCCGGCGCCGCCACCACCTGGTCGATGACCGCCTATGACCAGGCCGGCAACACCGCCGTGTCCTCCGTCGCGGCCACCCCGGTCGTCCTCCAGGAGACCTCGGCCACCCGGACCGGCACCTGGACCACCAAGTCCTCCAGCAGCTACCTGGGCGGCAAGTCGTACAGCTCCAGCACCAAGAACGCGTCGCTCACCTGGAAGTTCACCGGCCGCTCGGTGGCGTGGGTGGTCTCGCGGGCGAGCACCTCCGGCCAGGCGTACGTCTACGTCGACGGCACCAAGACGGCCACGGTGGACCTGAAGTCCACCACCACCAAGTTCCGCGACGCGCTGTGGACCAAGACCTGGACCACGAGCGCGGCCCACACCATCAAGATCGTCGTCGTCGGCACCTCCGGACGCCCGGCGGTCACCACCGACGCACTGGTGTACGTGAAGTAAACGCCCCCACTCCTTCCCTCCTCCAGGCCCGGCCGTCCACGAGACGACCGGGCCTGGAGCCTTGTGTGTGTGGGGGGAGAGGGGCGGGGGTCGGCAGCCGTTCGGACGGCCCGGGGCTGGAGTCCGGCGAACGGACCGGAGTTGGAGTCAAACGGACGGCCGGGGCTGGAGCCCTGCGGCGGCATGGGCGCCGCCACCGGGCACTGCGTCAGCGATCTCGGCGACGCCGACATCCCGCACTGGCTCGACTACGGCTCATGGGCGCCGTGTTCAGAGCTGCCCGGTCGCCTCTCGGCAGGCCTGCACGTAGTCCAGTACGAGCAGACGGCGGTCCTCGGTACGCCAGGCGAGCGCGAGCCGGCTGGGGGAGATGCCGCGCACCGGGCGTGTCACGACACCGCCCAGGGAGACCAGCGGTGTGTTCCCACTGGCCAGCAGGCAGACACCGCGTCCGTCGACGAGCGCCTCGTACGTCTCCTCGGTACTGGCGATCTCGGCCCCGATGCGCGGTGGCCTGCCGTCGCGGGCGTCCAGCGCGAGCCAGTAGTCGCGCAGCACCCCGGCGCTCTCCGGCAGCGCGAGGAACGGCTCGTCCATCAGGTCGGCGAAGTCGACGACTTCACGGTCGGCCAGTGGATGTTCCTGGGACAGGGCGACCACGCGCGGCTCCTCGGCCACCACCACCCAGGCGTAGCGGCCGGTGGGGCCGGGCAGGGGCAGCCAGACGAAGGCGAGGTCGCTGGAGCCGGCCGCGAGGCCCGCGGTCGGGTCCTCCCAGCCGACCTGGCGCAGCTTCACCGTGGCGTCGGGATGGATGTCGGTGAACCGCGATCTGATCGCCGGCAGCAGACCGCCGCGCCCCGGGCTCGTGCTCATCCCCACGGTCAGGGTCGCCCGCCGGCCGGCCTTGGCGACCTCGACCGCCTCCCGCGCGGCGTCCCAGGCGGCGAGCACCTGACAGGCGTGGGGCAGCAGTGCGGTCCCCACCGGCGTGAGCCGGACACCCTGCCGGTCGCGCTCGAACAGCGGCGCGCCCAGCTGCCGTTCCAGCATCCGGATCTGTTTGCTCAAGGCGGGCTGGGAGACGAAGAGCCGTTCGGCCGCACGGGTGAAGTGCAATTCCTCCGCCACGGCGGCGAAGTAACGTAGATCTCTCCCGTGCACATCCATGGCCATTGGCTATCACAGAGGGTCTTGGACGGCCACCGGATGTCCTCGGCAGAGTTGAACCCGTCAGCTCCGCGGCAGTGTGGTGAAGGGATCTCCGATGAACAGGGTATGGCTGGTGACCGGGGCGAGCAGCGGCTTCGGCCGGGCGATCACCGAGGTGGCGGTCGCCGCGGGGGACGTGGTGGTGGCCACCGCGCGCCACACGGAGGCCATGCGTGACCTGGCCGACGCGCACCCCGGTCAGGTGGAGGTGCTGCCGCTCGACGTCACCGACAAAGCCAGGATCGAGGTCGTGGTGCGGGATGTGGTGGACCGTCACGGCAGGATCGATGTGCTGGTGAACAACGCCGGACGCAGCCACGTCGGCGCGGCCGAGGAGACCACGGACGCCGAACTGCGGTCGCTGTTCGACCTGCACTTCTTCGGACCGGCAGCGCTCGTCCGGGCGGTGCTCCCGCAGATGCGCGCCCGGCGCAGCGGCGCGATCGTCCAGATGAGCAGCATGGGCGGCCAGATGTCCTTCGCGGGATTCTCGGGGTACAGCGCCACCAAGTTCGCTCTGGAGGGGTTCTCGGAGGCATTGGTCGACGAGGTGCGTCCCCTCGGCATCAAGGTGATGATCGTCGAACCCGGCGGCTTCCGCACCAGCCTGATGGACAAGATCAGCGTCAGTGAGGAGATCGCGGACTACGCCGGCACGGTGGGTACGACCCGGCGGATGGTCCGGAACGCCGGCGGCACGGAACCGGGGGACCCGGCCAAGGCCGCGGCGGCGATCCTGGCCGCCCTGGACGCCCCGCAGACCCCGCTGCACCTGCCCCTGGGCAACGACTCGGTCGATGCGATCCTCACTCATCTCGACGCCGTCCGCTCGGACGTCACCACCTGGGAGAAGACCGCCCGCGACACCGCCTACCCGCAGTAGGCCGGCGGGACAGGCCGGTCCCCGCGCTCCATGACACGGCGGACCCGCGCGCATCACGAGCCATCAGCGGCACCGCTCCAGATCGAGGTGGGCCCGGTCGCGACGGGCCCGCCTCGGCCATGCGCGGTACTCGGCTCTCCCCGGTTGCGCGGTGCCGATCCGTCCTGACCTCCGGGTGAGGTCACTGCGCTCGGCTCCGCAGGCTTCCGACCGGAGGCTGAGCCCGGATCTCGTCGGTCTCGAACGACACGCGCTTGTCCTGGCCGGCGAGTACGACTGTTCCCCCGTCGAGGGTGGCGACGGTCGTGGGCCACCCGGACCAGGCGTCCACCTCGAAGTTCTTCACGCCGATACAGACCAGCACGAACTCGACCGCGTTGTGCCCTCGCGCACGCCACAGGTCTGCGGCACCGGCCGGGACCATGAAGGCGGAGAACCTCAACGTGACCGACGCTTCGCGCTCGTCGATGAGGACGGAGTCCAGGTGGTAGGCCGTGAGTGGTGGTGGGGGTGAACCGAGCACTTCGCAGATCGCTTCGGGGTCGGACACCTCAACAGACCAGTCACGTGCGTTCATAGAACACCTTCGCAGTGGTGGGAGGCAGCACCTGGTGCAGGCGCCGGTCAAGAGGACTCTCGAACCATCGCAGAGCCGTGTACGGCTCCGAATCGCCGGAGCGATAGGCGTTGAGACGGCCCATCTTGAGGGCGTGCGCAGTGAAGCCCATCGAGAATCCCGGACCGCTCACCGCGACCCTGAGCCGGCGCTCCCGGCTCTGGACGTGGGGACCCCACTCGATGTCGACCACAGTGCTGTCGGGCACGCCACGCATCCGCAGGCCCTGGCCCACCGCGATGAACTCGATCTGGGCCTCGAACCGGTCGCACCCCGCCTCGCTCCACTCCGCCGGACCGAGATCCGGGAACCTCGGGAACTCGACCCGCAACGTCACGGCGGGGCCGTACGGACCGAGGTGCACCGATCGGAGAAGGAGGTTCTCCAAGGGCGGCAAGTCGGTGTAGAGCGCGGTGAACCGATCGGAGTCGACCAGGAGTTCCGGCCACGTGACGGCTGGCATGGGCGGCCCCTTCCGCTCCGGCTGCTTCGTGCCGGCGAGACCGGCAACTCATGGCCCCAGGCGGCGGTCAGAGATCTACGAAGCGCACGTGAGCTGGGATGATACTGCCCGTCTACGGTGCGGTTGCGTCGTCCGGCACGAGGTATGCCTGAGGAAGCGCAATGGTTCCTTCCACGTGAGCGGGCAGGCCGCGGAACGGGATCGGTCTCGCAGGCCGGTGCGGTGCTGCTGGCGGAGACCGTTCGCTGGTGCAGGCCGGGTGAGCCTGTTGGAGAGGAGCACCACCACTGCCTCCATTGCTGAACGGCGCGTAGCGTGTCGAGGCATGACGCTGCTGCCGGACCTGCCTCAGAACACGGCACTGCTCGACCTGCTGCGTCAGCAGGGCATTCCCCAGGAGCGCGGTGCCTACGTCTGCGAGGGGTGGGAGCTGCATACTCACCCCGATCTGGTCGAGAGACTTGAGGACCTTGCTCCTCAGTGGCCCGTCCTGACGACGTTCGGGATTCCGGTGCTTGCAGCCAAGGGCATCGCCGCGGTCGTCGCCTGGGGCATGGGCACGCTGCTGGTGCGCTGTCCCGAAGAGCCGGCCGAGTCCCTGGAGCCCGCAGAGCCCCGCCCACCCCTGACGGATCCGGGCCAGGGTTGGTACTCGCTCTGCCCCTGGCAGAGCCGGCTTCCCTCGGCGGAGTCCAAGCGCCTGTTGTCGCGGCAGATCCAGCATGCCCTCTCGTATGCGGCGAGCCTGTCGGGGGACGACAGCATCGACTGGCAGGGGCGCCCCGTGCAGGCTCCGGGCATACACAGGAGCAACGCAAAGAGCACGCGTCCCAGAAGGGACAAGGGCAGACGGCAGGGCGGACGCGGACGACGCCGCTAGGGTGCGGAGCGAGTCCTGGTCAACGGGTCGCTCCCAGGGTGTGCCCGTAAAGTCGTCGGCTCGTTGGGCTGTTC
This sequence comes from Streptomyces sp. NPDC090108, assembly GCF_044747185.1. Classification (NCBI taxonomy): domain Bacteria; kingdom Bacillati; phylum Actinomycetota; class Actinomycetes; order Kitasatosporales; family Streptomycetaceae; genus Streptomyces; species Streptomyces sp. NPDC090108. The sequence goes on along the minus strand of NZ_JBIVDQ010000003.1, from coordinate 35,762 downwards.
TTGGTGCGTCGTCATGAGCTGACTCACGAATCACGGTCGGTGATCGAGAGCCGTTGCCGGTTCCTCCGCTGCTCGGCCGACGGCACCTGGAACCGTTGCCGGCACATGTCCAGCAACGGCTGCCTGCTCCAGGGTGGTGAGCGCGCCCTCGCCTAGGTGCATCCCGGCTGCATCGTGACGGGCGGGCGCGGTGGTGCGTCACGTCACAGCCGGAAGTGCCCTACCGGATCAGTACTCGGAGCGAGAGTGCACCCACAGATTGATCACGACTCGATACGCACCCCAGCTGCCCGCGCGGCCCTCGGCACGTGGCTTACGAGGTCCAGCCGCCGTACGGCACGGTGATCAGTTCCATGGCGTGGCCCGCCGGGTCCATGAAGTACACGCCGCGGCCGCCGTCGTTGTGGTTGACGGTGCCCGGCTGCTTGCGGTGCGGATCGGCGTAGTGCTCGATGCCGTGCTCCCTGATCCGCGCGTACGCCGCGTCGAACTCCTCCTCGGAGACCAGGAAGGCGTAATGCTGAGGGGTGATCGTGTCCGCGGGGACGGTGGCGAAGTCCAGTGTGACGCCGTTGCTCAGGGCGACCGCGATGAAGGGACCCCATTCGGTGGTGATCTCGAGTCCCAGCAGGTCCGCGAAGAACTTTGCGGACACCCGGTTGTCGCGGGCGTGGACGATGGTGTGATTCAACTCGACTGACAAGGAATGCCTCCGAGGGCATCTCCCGACACCTCCATGCCTCACCCAGTCGGTGACCGGCACGCGATGTCGTCCGCAGATACTAGTCGGTGGAGTCGACTCGAATCTCTCCGGTCATGACGGCGAGGCACGGCGGAGACGGGTTGTCGCATCCGCGCGGTCGGGCACCGGCACCTGTCTCGTCGGCGTGATGGCCGTCGCGCCGGCCGGCAGGGCGGGCACGACGATTGCCGAGATCGCCGAGTTCGAGCACCGCGTGGCCACAGGGAGCGGCCTCCCGTGGCCACGCGGCAGGTTCAGCAACTCAGCCTGGCGTCCGCCCAGTCCGCGTGGTCGGAGTCGATGCCGTCGCCGCCGTCGGTGACGACGAGCCGCACCACGCGCGCGCCGCTGACGTCAGCGGTGAGCGGCTGGGCGGCCTGGGCTTTGGTCAGCACGTCCGTCGACGCGGCCTTCACGCCGTCCGCCCAGACCTCGAAGGCCACGCTGCCCTTCGTGCCCTTCTCGTCGTCCACGCCCACCTGCGCGCTGACCTTCGTGCAGCGCTTCCCGGCGTAGTAGGCGATCTCGCCGGCGGCATGCACCCCGAGCCCCTTGGCGTACACCGTCGAGTTGATCGTGAGCGGGCCGCCGTCGCCCGCCGCGCTCTCCCCGTTGCTGGTGTCACGCTCGACCGGTCCCCACCCGTTGGCCGCCGACAGCCAGGGCAGATCGCTCAGGTACGACGTTCCGGACGGCGGGGGCACGACTACGGATGCGGTCACGGGGAGGTCGGTGGAGGCCCGTTCTCCGGCGGGCGAGCGGTACCGGACGCGCAGCGAGAGGGCGTACGACCCCACGGCCGTTCCCGGCGGGGCCGTCACCCGCCAGCGGGTGCGCAGGGACGCCCCGGTGGGCAGCGCGGCCGCCGTGGCGGGGGAGAGGGCTCGTACGATCCAGCCGTCGGGCCCGGTCAGCGTGGCCGAGACCGCGCGGGCCGGGGTACGGCCCAGATCAGTGACGGCCGTGGTGAGCGTGGCCGGGGTGTCCTGTTCGATGAACGGCGCTTCGGTCAGGCCGGTTTCGACGGCGGGCGGATGCTCCGCCCAGCGTCCGTCGGCCGAGACCCGGAGCAGGACGGTGCCGTGGGCCGGGACGGTAGCCGCGATCGTGCCCGCCGTGTTGGTGTCCCGGTGCTGCCACAGGTCGCGCTGGGTGTAGGCGGAGGCACGGGGCAGGCCCACGGCGGTGGCGCTGGTGGCGATGCGCTGAGCGGTCCCGGACTCGTTGAACAGGGCCACCGCGCGGCTGCCGTCGGACATCTCCTTGGCCACCACCCAGCGTCCGCCCTCACTGGAGACGACCGTGCCCTGTCGGCCCAGTGGGTCCTGGTCGACCGCGATGACCTCCTTGTTGCCGAGGATGTCCAGGGTGGCGGCGGAGGCCGTGCGCAGGTCGGTGCCGATGAGCAGCGGGGCGGCCATGACCGCCCAGAGCGAGAAGTGGGAACGGTACTCGGTGTCCGTCATCCCCCCGTTGCCGACCTCCAGCATGTCGGGGTCGTTCCAGTGCCCCGGACCGGCGTACGGGGCCAGCGGCAGATTCTGCTTGAGGATCGAGAGCATCGAACCCCAGTTGTCGCTGATGTCGCCGGTGGTGCGCCAGAGTTGGCCGACGCCGGAGGCCCACTCCCACGGCTTGTTCTCACCCCACTCGCAGATGCTGAGGACGATGGGGCGCCCGGTGGCCTGGAGGGCGTCGCGCATGGTGCGGTAGCGCTGCCGGGCGTCGACGCCCTGGTTGTTGCAGTTGTCGTACTTCAGGTAGTCCACGCCCCAGTCGGCGAACTGCCGGGCGTCGCTCACCTCGTGGCCGAGCGCGCCGGGAAAGCCCACGGTGTCGCAGGTCTTGGTGCCGGCGCTGGTGTAGATGCCGAGCTTGAGTCCCTTGGAGTGGACGTAGTCCGCGACCGCGGCGATGCCGTGAGGGAAGCGGACCGGGTCCGGCACCAGCTCGCCGTCGGCGTCGCGCTGGGGGAGCGCCCAGCAGTCGTCGAGATTGACGTACTGGTAGCCGGCGTCCTTCAGCCCCTCGGAGACGAAGAGGTCGGCGATGCCTTTGACCATGTCCTCGTTGAACTCGGCGCGGCAGTGGGTGGAGTTCCAGTTGTTGAAGCCCATGGGCGGGGTGAGGGCCGGCCCCTCGGCCGGCGCCGCGGGAGGCGCGGCGGTGGCTGCCGGAGCGGCGAGACCACCCGCGCCCAGCAGAACCGCCAAGAGTGCGGCGGCCGTTCTGGTGCGGTGCTTACGAGACGTGTGGGGGTGCGGGTGACGCATCGTCGACGTTCCTCCGGCTTGCGGCGGGCAGGGACGGGCATCGGTGCGCGATTATGGTAGGACGTGTCCGAGTCTGTTGGAAGGGGTGGGACACATGTGGTGGATCCTGTTTGGCTCTTCCGTGGTCCCGGCCGGGGTGAAACGCGTCGATCAGGAGTCTGCCGCCCTCCGGAAGTGGCGGCGAACCTGAGCCCGCAGAGCGTCGGTCGGCTCACACGTATTTGAGTGCGTCGCAAGCCGCCGGCGACAGCATGGACTCACTGAGGTCCGCCAGGGGGATCCAGGCCACCGCGTCGGTGGAACCCTCGACCTCGGTCACCGCCAGAGCCCCTGCCTTCAACTCCACGGCGTAGAACAGTGCGGTGAGGCTCCAGTCGATTCCATCTCGCCGAACTGCGTATGTCCGCGCGTCGAGCAGGTCGGCGGCGGCCAGTTCGAGACCGGTCTCCTCCAGAAGCTCACGCGCCAGTGCCTCCGTGGGCTGCTCGCCTGGGTCGATCCCGCCACCCGGTAGGTGCCACAGCCCTGGGGCGAAGACGGGTGACGCGTCCGACAACCGGGCCAGGAGCAGCCGTCCGTCGTCCACCGCGACGGCGTATGCCGAGACACGCGTGCGCACATGAGTATCCATGGTCGTTCGTCCCTTCCTGGGGTGAAGCAACTGGGCGAGGACTCCGGCCCCGAAGACTGCCCCTCGTCGCAGGCGCTGGGTGATCAATTCCACGGGATTCGCGGAGGAATGGGGGTGAGTGGGCGGCGGTCGACGCCTCCGTGAGACGGTCAAGCGTCCGGGTCGACCTCGGGATGCGTGAACCGGACGGGCTTCGCCAAGGACCGGGCGTAGGCGATTTCGGACCTGGTGCTGTCACCGATGTAGTCGCCGACGACGAGCACCTCGTCGGCGAGCCGGATCTTCGCCCGGTGCAGATCGTCGAGCCGGACCTTCAGCGCCGCCGCCTCGACAGGATCGGACCAGAGCGCGTGCGGCGACTTCATGTCACATCCCGGCTTGACGACGATCCTCCCGGCGGTGGTCTCGCGCAGATCGGCCTCGTTCATCTCGGTCATGAAGCGGGTGGATCCGCAGATCACGACGATACGCGGGAGGTCCAACAGCTCTTTCGCGTCGGCGAGTTGCCCCTCGGGGGTGTGCGGTTCCGGGTGTGACACTGGTTCTCCTGGTGGTGTGGTCCAAGGGGCGCCTGCGGAGACGACAACGAGGTGTCCTGGAGCCTTCTTGCGGCGAACGGCGTGGACACCCTCGCGACAGCGACAGCACTCTATGCGCCGAACCGCCCCAGCGGCCCGCCTACGGCAAGCGGCTGCGCAGGGCCGGGCCTCCGGTCCGATCAGCTAGAAGACATCGGGTGAGTTGCCCTGCATGACGCTCTCTAGGAGTGTGCGCAGCCACGGCTGCCGCACGGCCGGCAGCCGTACCAGCGTGTGCTGGAACGTGTTCCGGTCGGTCCGGAACGAATGGCCGGGGAGCAGCGGGAGCGGGTCGTCGCGGAGTACGTCCCGCGGAAGGCGCCCTGACGCCGGAACCGGCAGGTACGGCCGGGGATCGACCAGCCGCAGCCACACGCCCAGCGGTAGAGGCACCAGGTGGGCCGAATCGACCGGACCGGCAGGGGCCCAGAGTTGCCCCGTCTCGGGATGGACCGGCACGAGGAGGATGTCGGCGCCCGCAGCCGGTGCGGGCCGTCCCGGCCCGGCAAGGCCCGCACGCCGCTGCGGAGCGTCGCCCGGAAGAAGGGCGTCGAGCGCGCGTTGGAACACGTCCGCGGTGAGACCGCCCGGAACCCGCACCGGCTGCCCCTCGGAGGCGACCAGCAGATGGGCGAGCGCTTGGCCGGCTGCCGCCTCCCATCGCGGGCTCCACGACCAGTAGTGGTCCTGGCCCAGTCGCCCTCCCCACATGGCGATCGGTTCGAACGGGGGCGTCCTCTCCCTGGCCTCCACCAGCTCCGCCCATGAGAGGGGCGCGCCGGGCACTCCGCCTACGGGGACGCGGTGCACGGCGTCCGGGCTGAGCCGTACCGCCTGCCAGAGGGAGCAGTCGTCGATCCTGGTCGCCACGGGGAGATCGCACGCCTCGCAGGCCATATTGGGCCCATCGGCCCCGTCGAGGCCGCAGCACGCAGTGCCGCGTTTTTCCGGGATCAGCCGGGTGCCACGGATGTCACCGGGCGCGATGACACTCGCCCCGGGTGTGCCGTCGGACAAGGCGCGGACGGGCGCGTAGATGCCGCGTGCCTCCGCCTCATCGGGATCGACGTCGGCCCACATCCGCCACGGTCCTCCCCAAGGGTCCGGATCCACGGCGAACGTGCCGGACGCCATGAGCACGGGGAGCTGAGTCCCGTTCCCGTACTTCTGACGGGCGTGAACGGGCAACGCCACCTGGGACATCGGGATGGTCAACTCGGCACCGCATCCGGCGCACACAAAAACGAACAAGCGTCCTCCGACTGGATAGCCGACGTATCGTCGCAGCTCGCGGGCTACCGGCCAACGTGTTTTCTCACCAGCCCGGGGGAGCGGCAACTGTGACCTCCGTGGTGGTCCGACGCGGCGCGGGAAGGTGCTGTCCGCCGCCTCCGGCCGATTGCGCTGCCCTCGGACGACCGGAGGCACGGTGCTTCAACCTGCCTTCCCTGTAACGGCCTTGATCGCAAGGATGTCTGCTGGTTGGCTGACCGGCATGACCGACCTCGGACCCGTCGCCTGGCCGCCCGCCCCACTCAGGACCGCGAGGCTCGTGCTCCGTGAGCCCGAGGCCCGGGACCGTGCCGCGCTCATCGACCTGCTGGCCTCGCCCGAGGTGGGCACCTACCTCGGAGGCCCCCGACCGCGTGACGAGCTGGAGCGCACGATGCCCGCCCCGCCCCACCGGCGCCCCGGCCTCTTCGCCGTCGATCTGGACGGAGAGCTGATCGGGCAGATCACGCTCACCAGAAACGCCGGAAAGCTTCGCCATGCCGGGGGGAAGGCCGAACTCGGCTATCTGTTCCTGCCGAAGGCGTGGGGACACGGGTACGCCGCCGAGTCGTGCACGGCCGTACTCGACTGGTTCGCCGACGAACTTCCCGGCGAACCGGTGGTACTTGCCACCCAGACGGCCAACGCCCGCTCGATGCGCCTCGCGGCGAAGCTGGGGTTCACCGAGGTGGAGCGGTTCCATGCCTACGACGCCGAGCAGTGGTTGGGCATGTGGTCGCCGACCACCCGGTCCGACTGAACCAACGCCCCACAGCGCCGGTCTGCCGGAGTCTCGCGGTGCACGCGCCTCGCGTGTTGCGCCGGCCCCCATGCCACCAGCACCAGCGCCAGCAGAGACGGTGGTCGTCATGGTGGCGGAGGACTGTCCGCGCGCTGCTCCGGCCGCAGGCGGAACCACGGTCCGTGGAATCCGGGGACGAACGGCTCACTGTCCCGGCTGCGTTCGGGTCACGACGACGGGTCGGGCAGGTGGCTGCCCACCGCGGGCCGGGCGGGGCTTTCGTCCTTCATGCGCTCGAACGCGGTGGGTGCCGTCCGACTGCGGAGGAAATCCTTGATCTCCCGGGCGCACTCGAGCGGGCTCGAACTTCCGGTGTCGCACTCGACGTCGTAGATGCCGTGGGCGTGCACGCGCTCGAACTGGCGGGCGGCCAGGCCCGCCGGACGATCACCCCGCGCCTGCTCCCGGCGCTCCAACTCCTCCAGGGGACAGCGCACTCCGACCAGCACGACATCCTGGGGGACGAACAGGGCCAGACAGTCGTCGAGCCGCCACGGTTCGCTCAGCACATGGTCCACGACGACTGTGTTGCCCGCCGCGGCCATGCCCGCGACCGCACGGTGGAACCCCATCCAGGTGCGTCTCAGTACGACGCTCAGCTGGTCCGGCGGCATCTCAGGCCCTGAGCGCATGGCATGGAACGCGTCCACGGGCATGTGGAAGCACGGCTCCTCCAGGACACGGACCAGCTCCCTGGCGATGCTCGACTTGCCCGAGCTCGATGTGCCGTTCAGAAAGATGATCAGGCCGCCCGGCGCGGGATCGGCCCCCGGCGAGGTGGCCGGCTCCGCCGACCGGACCGTCGGATTCGTCGTCATGCGCGCTCTCGCATCGTGCACAGGCTCCCCGAGATCTCGATCTTGACAGCACGAAACGTACTGGCCGCAGTCCTTGCGGCACAACGAACAGACGGGCGTCCGCGAGCCGACAGGCCCGTGGCCAAGGTTCGTACGGCCGAGCGGAGTCGGGATGCTGCGCGCAGGCCGGCCGAGCCCTGCCGGTGGCCAAGCTCGGCCCACGACGTCCCCGGCCTCGTCGCCGGCCAGACCCGTGGCAGGCATGGGAGGGCCCCGGCCGCTCACTCGGCCGGGAGATGCCTACCGGCGCACCGCCGCGATCAGACCGCCGGGCTGTTCCTCCCGCTGCGGCGGTGTGCCGAACGGGCGGCCGTAGGCGGCGGCGCGCTCGCGCAGGGTGTGGCTGCTCGCCTCCCAGCCGTGGCCCGCCAGCCACCCCACCGGGTCGTCGGGCATCTCCGAGACCCACATCGACGCCGCCGATCCCGGCGCGGCGTCCGCGCCGAAGCGCTCGATGACGCCGCGTGAGCCCAGTGTGAGCCCCATCCGGCTGCCCGCCGCCGACTGCGCGCCGATGCGGGCGAGGAGCAGCTCCACCGCGTCCTCGGGCAGATAGATCAGCAGCCCTTCGGCGATCCATACGGTCGGCAGCGTGGGGTCGTGCCCTGCGGCGGCCAGGGCGCCCGGCCAGTCCTCCCGCAGATCCACCGCCACGGCGATCCGCTCGCAGCGCGCGACAGCCCGCTCCTGGCGCAGCACCGAGGCCTTGAAGTCCAGCGGCGCGGCGGTGTCGACCTCGAACAACCTGGTGCCCTCGGGCCAGTCCATCCGGAAGGCCCGGCTGTCCATCCCGGCGCCGAGCAGCACGACCTGCCGTACCCCGGACGCGGCGGCCTGCCGCAGCAGATCGTCGAGGAACTTCGTCCTGATGACGATGGAGAACGCCACGGCCAGACGGCGGCGTCGCGCGGCCTCGTCCCCGGGCGGTGTCGGCGAAGAGGGCCACAGACCGCCGGCGGCGGCGAAGGCCTGCGCCAGAGGATCGCGGAACAGTGCGTTCTCCCGCTCGGTCTCCAGCGCCCGCACCCGGGCCACCCCCACCGCCGTGGCCCACACTCCCGACGGCCGCACTCGCTCCCGCTCATCAGCCATCGCACCAGCCTAGACGAGTGATTCCGAGGGAGGTCTTCGCCCCCGGACCTGGCCTGTCGCACCGGACCCCTCAGGCGGACGGGGCCTCTGTGCCGCTCGCGCCGTTCCCTCGCCCAGGCAGTGGTGCCCCTTGGAGGAACGCCCGGTAGGCGTCAGCGGCGTCCTCCTCCACGGTCGGCGCCGCCGGTACGTACCGGGTGTCCCGGCGATCCCGCTTGGGTCCGGAGATCCAGAAGGATTCATCGGTGTCCACGTCATAGAAATTCGCGTCGAACAGGCCGAGGCCCGTCGCGCGCCGGAGGGTGCGGTCGTGGAAGTAGGCCGTCTTCCAGGTCTTGGAGAACTCCACCCACCCGATCCACGAGGGTCCACGATCGGTGTCGTATCCCGTCTTGAGCTGCACGAACATGATTCTGCGAGGCATGCGTACAGCGTGGCCGACGGGGACGGTCCGGCCAAGGGGATTTCTTCCCGGGCGGGCCGTCGGAGGGCTGGGTCGGACGGCTACGTCAGACGGCTGCGTCGGGTGGCGCACCGCCGTCGCGCGGGGGAGCGAGGTGCTGGAGAAGGCGGTCGACGGGGAGCGTCAGTCGGCGCGGCGATCGGGGCGGCGCCCTTGTCGAGCACGATGGTGGCCTCGCCGAGCAGGCGGTCGACCGACAGGGCCTCGGAGCCGCCATCGCCAGCCCTCTCCGTGCGTGCCAAGTTGCCCCGCACTTCAGGCAACCCGCTCTCGGTCGGCGACAGGTGGCTCGGCACCCGGGTGACGAGTGATCACCTGGGGCGGGAGCGTGCCGTCAGAACGTACAGAATGTACAGGGCGTATGATCGGGATCATGGCCCATGAGATCCCGGTGACGCAAGCCCGTTCCGAGCTGGCGGACCTCATCAACCGCGTCGTCTACGGCGGGGAACACGTCGTCCTCACCCGTCACGGCAAGCCGCTCGTCGCCCTCGTGTCGGCCGCCGACCTGGAACGGCTCGAGTCCGCCACGCGGGAGCGGGAACGGGATCAGGATCAAGTGATCGGCACGGTGTCCGTCGTCCTGGACGCCCGGTCCCCGCAGGCGGAGAGGAACCAGTTCGGCCTGACCGCCGAATACGGAAACCCCCAGGACCCTTACCGGACCAGGTGAAGCCGTCGCGTCCGGCCACTCGCGCGAACACGGCCTGATTCCCGTCCTGCGCGGGCCGCTTGTGCAACTGCGCCTTCTGAAAGCCTGGGCGAGGCGTTGGTGCGGCGCTGACGGCCACGGGCGGGCCGGCGCAACCGGCCGTGCGCTTCTCCACGTCCCATGGACATGACCGCCACCGCGTACCGGACCGAACCTGGCGTACCGTCATGGCCGCACTGCGGCGAACCGTTGCCCGGCGAGGCCGAGTGCCGTGGCCGTCAGGTCGCGCCGCACGCCGCGTGCCTGGCCCATCTGTCCGACGACGATCGCACCGCCCACCTCGCGCGTCTCCGGCCCGGTGCGGACCTCGACCACCGGGGAACACGTCTCACCGAGGGAAGGGTGAGCGAACTGCTCACCGCGCTCACGGATCCCTCGACGCACAGGCCGCGCATCGGCAACGCCCTGTTCCAGGAAGCGGTGTTCCCCGGCGAGGCGCGGTTCGACCTCGCGGAGATCGACGGTGACGTCCTGTTCGACGGGGCCGAGATCGCCGGCGACCTCTCGTTCGACCGGGTGGAGATCGGCAGCCGCGCGCTGTTCCGGCACGTGAGGATCGGGGGCGACGCCTGCTTCGACCGGATGAAGGTCCGCCGACGTGCCATGTTCGAGAAAGTGGAGGTGGCCGGCCGGGCCTCGTTCGACCGGCTGATCGTGACCGGCCGTGCCGTCTTCGACGGGGCGAGGATCGGGCGGGACGCCTGCTTCACCGGGGTGGAGATCGGCGGCTTCTTCTCGCTCGACCGGGCCACGATCGGGGGTGACGGCAGATTCGACCGGGCCGGGTTCAACGGCATCACCACGTTCCGTGGCCTGAGCATCGGCGGTCAAGTGTCCTTTCTGGGTGTGGTGTTCGGGCGCAGCGCACTGCTCGGGCCGCTGGTGTGCGCGGGCACGCTGAACCTGTCCGAGGCGGTGTTCGGGGACGCGGCGACCGTCGAAGCGGCGGCGACGGCCGTGCGGTGCCGGCGCACCCGGTGGACGTCCACCGCCGCCTTGCGACTGCGCTACGCGGCCGTGGACCTGAGCGACGCGATCGTCGAGCATCCTTTGAGCATCGCCGCCCGGTCCCGCCCCTTCCCCGTGGACGGCGAGCCCGGCGACGGCGACGGAGCAATGGCCGAGCCCGGCCTCGTGGGCGCCGGCGTGCGGGTCATGTCGCTGCGGGGTGTGGACGCCGCGCACCTGGTGCTCACCGGAGTGGACCTCACCGACTGCCTCTTCGCCGGCACCGTCCACCTCGACCAGCTGCGGCTGGAGGGCACGTACACCTTCGCCTCCGGCCCCTCCGGTCTGCGCCGGCGCGGCATACGGCCGGTGCGCTGGACCCCCCGCCGCACACTCGCCGAAGAGCACCACTGGCGTGCCGCGCGCGGCCGGGGCGCGGAGGGGTGGACGCCCGCGCCGGAGGGGGAGGAGGTGCGGGAACCGGCCGTACTGGCGCCGGTGTACCGGCAACTGCGCAAAGCCTTCGAGGACGGCAAGCACGAACCGGGGGCCGCCGACTTCTACTACGGCGAGATGGAGATGCGCCGCCACGCCGACGACATCCCCCGGGCCGAGCGAGGCCTGCTCACCGCGTACTGGGCGCTCTCCGGCTACGGGATGCGGGCTTCCCGCGCCCTCGGCTGGCTCCTGGTCGCCATGACCGCCACCGTGCTGGCGATGATGCTGTGGGGCCTGCCGCAGAACGACCCGGAGCCGCGGAGCACGGTGACGGTGACCGGGCGGCGCGTCACGACGGCCATCGGCATGGCGGACCCGGTCGACCCGTCCGGGTCCTACGCCGACCGGTTGACGAGCGGCCGCTTCGAGAAGTCCCTGCGGGTGGTCATCGACTCGGTGGTCTTCCGGTCCTCCGACCAGAACCTCACCACCGCCGGCACCTACACGGAGATGGCCTCCCGTCTGGCCGAGCCCGCCCTCCTCGGCCTGGCCGTCCTGGCGATCCGCAGCCGTCTGAAACGCTAGGGGGCGTCCTGTCCGGTCTCCGGCCCGGTGTTCTTGCCCCCGCTCGGGTCGATCCCGGCCGGAGTTCCGTCCGGAGTGAACGAGTGGTGGAAGGTGAAGGCGTACGGCGCTGGGTCGTGGGCGTGGAGGTGTTCCAGCCGGGTGACGCCGTCCTGCCAGGTGGGTGTCGCGCCGTCGGAGACCCACCAGCACACGTAGTTCGGGTGCGCCGACCTCTCGAACCAGTCGCGACGCCTGGCCAGCGCCTCACGGTGCCGACCGGAGTAGACGGCGTCGAGGGCGGGACGCAGGTCTGTCCAGAGCGAGAGGGTCGTGGCCAGGGCGGTGGTCTCGACCGTACGGCCTTTGCCGTACCAGGCCGGCACCGTGAACTCTCCCCAGACACCCCAGTCCGCCCCGAAGAGCAGGCCCTGTTCGCCGTCTGCCGCTTCGGCATGCGCGAGGTAGCCGGGATGCCGGCCGATGTTCCCGTAGACGGCCGCACCGATGTCGTAGAACTCGCGGGTGAGAGCTCCGGGATCGACGAGGGGCGACTTGAGGACGCCGAAGGTGTACAGCGCAAGTCGAGGCATGCTTCTCTCCCTTGTTCCGAGGTGCCCGGAGTGGATCCACGGGTGGCCCGAGGGCGGCACAACTCCCGTGACGTCGTGGCTGGTTGATTGCGGAGGGCCAGGTGAAGGTAACTGCCCCCGCGGGCCTTGTCGAAGTTGCGTTTTTCCTGCCGAAGTGGCCTCTTGTGCGGCGCACCAGGGGAGTTGGGGCGGTGAAGGCCGAAGGGAAGGGAGAGAACGCCTGCTGAGGGGTGCCGGTGATGCGCTGCGGTCGATCGGCGTGCCTGTCGTGCCCTTGCCTTGCGCACCCCGTCCCGTGGTCCGGAACACCGCCGACGAGTCGGCCGTCGCGGGCCGGTCGACCAGGCATACTTCGAGGTATGAGAGTCCCGTCCAGCACACTCCTGTACGCGGCCTTCGGGCTGTTGGCCGTAGGCCTGGCAGTGGTGGGCGGCTCGGCCGGGTTCCTGCTGGGGGGCTGGGCGGGCGCGCTCGCCGGGATGGGCGCCGCCTCCGGTGCGATGCTGCTGGGCGCGAGGATCACGATCGCGCTGTGCCGCCTGCAGACGAAGGCACTTCTGGAAGACCTCGTGATGGGCGACGTGAAGGCGGAGGCCATCGCCGACGCCGTCCTGCGCGGGGTCGCGTTGTACGAAGCGTCGGTCTTCCCGCTGACGGCCGGGGGAACGAGCAGCGAGGAGCGACTGGCCCGCCGCGCCATCGCCTACCGGCTCGCCGCCTTCGACGACGTGGCGGTCACCGTGCGGCTGACGGCCGCCGAAGCGCTGGAAGCCATCGACCACGGCCGCGACGCCGACCGCGCGCGGGACGCGGTCCGGGCGCTGAACCAAGCGGTCCTCGCGTGCCGGACCGGGCACGCCGGCATCCGCGACGAACAGACTTCCTGACCAGCTCAGGCAGGGCCGCCGGGGCCCGGTCGGCGGGGTGCCCCGACGCTCTGCGCCACTTGCCGTGCGCGGAAAACCGAGGAGCACGCCGGGGACGGTGACGTCTATGATCCACATCATCGAGCGATAGGGGACCCGGTGGGGATGTTCCGGCGCGGAGAGCGTCGCGAGGGGATGGACCAGCCGCGCGACGGGGAGTTCACGTTCCTGTCCGAGGGGGAGGCCGCACGGTTGCGGAGCTTCGTCCGCGAGGCCTTCGCCGAGCGCGGTATCGAGGTGACGGTCGAATCGGGACACGTCAGCACGGATGAGGGGTGGCGCTTCGGCCTCACCAATCTCGCGGCGGTGTGCCACAACGACCGCCGCGGCCCGCGGTCCTGGCGGGCGCTGGTGGACCAGCACGTCGACCGCGCCATCCGTTCGATGAAGGGACCCCAGGCTCTCAAGACCCTGCCGCGCGAACGGATCCTGGCTCAGCTGTACCCCCGCTTCATCCCCAGCGACCCTGCACGCCTGAAGGCCTTCGCGTACGGCTCCCGGCCGGTTCCGGGGCTCCTGGAGGTGCTGGCACTCGACCTCCCGGAAACGGTCGAGATGCTGACCGCGGACTCCGTCTCCGCGCTGGGGGAACTTCCGGACCTCCGGGACCGTGCGCTGCAGAACCTCAGGGCCGTCCGCGTCGACAAGCACAAGGTCGTCAAGGACAAAGACGGCACGCGCTTCGACGTGCTGATGGGCGACTCGTACTTCATCGCGAGTCTCGCGCTGATCCTCGACGAGGTCGTACGCCGCCACACCAAGGACGCGCCGGTGCCGAACGGGGTCCTCGTCGCGCTGCCGCACCGGCACCAGCTCGCCTTCCACGTCATCCGCGACAAGAGTGTGGCACCGTCGCTGCACACCATGGCCCGGTTCGCCGCCGTCGGCTTCGAGGAGTCGGCGGGCGCGCTGAGCCCTTCGGTGTTCTGGTGGCACAAGGGCGGCTTCACGCAGGTCGCCACGCAGGACAGCACCGGCCTGCACGTCCAACTCACGCAGGAGGCCATGGACCTGGTGGGACGACTCGGAGACGCGTGAGGCCACTCCCTCGGAGCCGCGGCCGATGTGCCGATGGCGGCGTCACCTCGGCCGCGGTCCGCCCGGACGGTCAGGTGAGCAGGGTGGCCGGGGCGTCCGGCGCGGGCGCCGACGCTGTCGCGGTCCGCAGGAGGCCTTCGATGCCGTCGAGGAACGTCTCGCAGATCAAGGCCGGTTCGAAGAGGCAGCCGGCCGCCATGGCGCCGTCCCGGAGCATGACGAAGTGCCGGCCCGCCGCGTCGGCGGGGGAGCAGCCGGCGTTCTCCATCAGCTGCGTGGCGGTCTCCAGGAACCAGTGCCGGTGGGCCAGTACGGCCTGATGGACGGGGTGCGCCGGGTCGGGATACTCGGCCGCCGCGTTCAGGAAGGCGCATCCACGGAAACCCGAGGACTGGATGCCCTGGGCGATGGAACGCCCGACCGCCCGGACCGTGTCGGCCGCCGGCATGTCCTGCGCCTGTATGGCACTCACCTGGGCGCGGATGCCGTGATCGGCCCGCTGGAGGTAGGAGAGGATCAACTCCTCCTTCCCCTTGAAATGCCGGTACATGGTCGCGCGAGTGACCTGAGCCTCCGCGATGATCCGGTCCACGCCGACGGAATGGATCCCCTCGGTGTAGAAGATCCGGGTCGCCGTGTCGAGCAGCCGCACCCGCGCCTCGGGCACACTCCCGCGTTCTCTTCCTGCGCTCATGGCGGTCACGGTAGCAGCCGGTGAGGGAGAACGTTCGGTCTTGACAGTCGCCGCGGGAGTCCCTTAGATGAGGAGGCAGAACGAACGTTCTCCCTCACCGTCAATTCGGCTACAGAGAAGGCGACTTGCTCGAAGGGGCATGCCGCGCCCGCAGGGACCACGGCGCCGGACGAGCCGACCGGCCCCCGCAGCATCCGCATTCATCTCCGCCACCACCTCGACCTCCACCTCCACCTTCACCTCCACTTCGACCGAAAGGCCCCCTCGTGGACTCCTCCCTCGCCGCCCCCGCCCGCATCACGGGCGACACCACGGCACTGCGCCGCCTGTACTTACTGCGGTTCGTGTTCGCCGCGGTCTGGTCCGCCCTCCTGTTCGCCTCCGCCCACACCCTGAGCCTCCTCAGCGCGACACTGCTGGTGATCTACCCCTTGTTCGACGTGGGGTGCGCAGTCGTCGACGTCAGGTCCGCCAAGGCCGACCGGGGCCCGGTGCGAGGTCTCTACGCGAACATCGCGCTCAGCGCCCTCACTTCCGCGGGCCTGGTCGCCGCCGTCGCGTCAGGTATCCCGGCCGTCCTGCGGGTCTGGGGCGCCTGGGCCATCACCGCGGGAATCGCCCAACTGGTCGTCGGCGCGCTGCGGCGCGGCATGGCGGGGCAGTGGCCGATGATCGCGAGCGGCGCCCTCTCCACTTTCGCCGGAGCGTCCTTCGTGGCCCAAGCGGGCAAGGGCAACGCCTCGTTGAGCGCCTTGGCCGGCTACGCTTTCCTGGGCGGCGTCTTCTTCCTCGTCTCCGCACTCCGGCTGCGGCAAGCGGGCAAGACCGGATGAACCGCCTGCGGAGACACCTCCGGGCCGTGGTTCTGGCGCGTCGGCCACGGGTCGTCCGCTACCGGTAGGCCGGCTGTCCGAGATGAGGCGCCGTCAAGGCTGCGGAGTCGCTCAGCGTTCAGCCCGACGGTGCTCCACCCCAAGGATCGCCAAGCGCTGCTTCGGGGATGTGTGCCGTGAGCACTGCGGCGATGCGACTGCGTAGCCCGGCGTCGATGTGGTGGACCCAGCTGAGCCATGGCTACCGGCTGGAGCACGTCTTGATGGCCCGAGTCAGCCGAAGAGGGCGACGAGTCCGTTCACCCAGATCGCGAGGAACACAAGGGCCGCCGCCAGGCAGCCGGCGCCCGCGAGAGCGCCCTTGACCGTCCAGGGCCGAGTGGGCGTCTCGTGCGTGTTCCCCAGGCCGTTCCCGTACGAGGCGGGGTCGTCCCAGTCGGCGGGGCGCCCCAGCTCCTCGGTGCAGGCGGTCCGTACCGCGGCCAGCTGCCCCCGGGCGAAGGCGGTCGCAGCCTTCGCTTCGGGACCTTGCCAGGCGAGGGCCTTCATCCGCCAACCGGGAGAGCCGTACCGGGCCTCGAAGGCCGCGGTCTCCTCGGCGTTGCGGTCCTCTTCGAGGTACATCCAGCGTCCGGCCTCGGCGGCGTCGCCGTAGAGCCGGTACACCTCGGCCAGCCGTCGGCGGAGCGTCAGATCGTGCGGGAAGGACGAGACGAGACCGCGCAGGCGTTGGCGCGCGACGGGAATACGGCCTGCGGCCAGGTCTGCTTCTGCTCGGGCTACGGTCTCACTCAGTGGCATGAACGCATGATCGAGTACCGCGCTCACCCGCGTCGACCGGGTTTTGTCGCTCACCACGCGCTCGGTCCGGGCAGGGCCGGTACGCGACGCCGCCCGGCGCGTCGCGCCGGATACCCGAGGTATGCGCGCCGACCCGGCGGCACCCTCGATCAGGACCCGGGTGTCGTCCCGCTCTCCGTGGACTTTCCGGTCCGGAGCCACGAGTCGCCCATGACCGGGGCGACACCGGGTACGTGAGTCAACACAGGCCTGTACACGTATCACCGGACAAGGAGCATGGCACAGGACGGTTCTATGGTCACCCCACTGAGCAAGCGAGACGTACAGAAGCCCGCGGCGCACCTCCGGTATACCACCGCCTGGACCACCGCGGGTACCTCCATCGCCGAAGCGCGGCACGCCGTGAGTGCCCTGCTCGCCGAGGCCGGGCACCAGCCCGACAGCCGGCCGAGTCAGGACGCACAGCTCGTCGTCAGCGAGCTGGTCACCAACGCCGTACGCCACGCACCCGGGCCGGGCGGCCTCACACTCGACGTGACACCCGACCGGACCGCGCTGCGGATCACCGTCAGCGACAGCTCACCCCGCTCACCGCGGCTCGGACCGCACGACCCGCACCGCATCGGCGGCCACGGGCTGCACCTGGTGCAACAGCTGTGCCATCAGGTGCACGTCATCGCCGCCGGCACCGGCAAGCAGGTCATCGCCCGCCTCCGGCTGGGCAGATCCGGCGCCTGAGGGGTGGCTCTTCGGCAGGAGAGCCTCAGGAAGCCAGCATGCCTTCGCGGAGGCGGACGATGCACCGGGAGAGCAGACGGGAGACGTGCATCTGGGAGACGCCGAGATGCTCGCCGATCTGCGCCTGGGTGAGTTCCTCCACGAACCGCATGTGGATGATCTGCCGGCTGCGGTCGTCGAGCTGGGCGATCAGCGGCGCGAGGGTGTGGAAGTCCTCCACCAGTTCCAGGGCCTGGTCCTCCGCGCCTATGAAGTCCTGGAGCGCGTTCTCGCCGTCCTCGCTGCCGCTGATCGCGGCGTCCAGCGAGGCGGAGGTGTAGCCGTTCGCGGCCAGGCGCGCCTCGCGCACCTCGTCCTCGGGCAGGCTCATCAGCTCCGCCAGCTCCTTGACCGTGGGGGTACGGCCGAGACGGCTGCTCAGTTCCTCCGTGGCTCGCGCGAGCTGGGCGCGGGCCTCCTGCAGACGGCGGGGCACGTGCACGGCCCAGGTGGTGTCGCGGAAGAACCGCTTCATCTCACCGACGACGTACGGGATGGCGAAGGAGGTGAACTCCACCTCCCGCGAGAGCTCGAACCGGTCGATCGCCTTGATCAGCCCGATCATGCCGACCTGGACGATGTCCTCCATCTCCTCCGGGCCGCGGCTGCGGAACCGGCCGGCCGCGTACCGGACCAGGGACATGTTCATCTCGATCAGCGTGTTGCGGGCGTAGCTGTACTCAGGCGTGCCCTCTTCCAGCTCCTGCAACTGGCCGAAGAACAGCCTGGAGAGTTCGCGGGCGTCCTTGGGCGCGACCTGGGAAGGCTCCGTCACCTCGGGCAGACCTGTGGTGTGCGTGTGCGTTGCCGTCCTGGTCATGAGCGCCATGACGATTCCTTTCCCAGAGCTGAAGCCAACCGTGGCTGCCACCCGTACCGCGGCGGCGCCGTCGTTCGGATACCCCGTCATGAGGCACTCATGCCTGCCTTCATACGAGCGTGCGGCGGAAGAGGCCGGTCACAGGTGAGACTGCCCAGTGGCTGGTACTCCCAAGGGTGTACGCGGGGACGGTGCCTCGCCGAAGGGCCCGCGGCGTCGGTGCCGTAGTGGTCCCCGGGCAGGGCCGGGCAGGGTGGAGGTTTCGGTTGCGGGGGAGTCGGCGCAACCCGTAGAACCGTCCGCATGGCACTGAGCTGGAAGCTGGTCATCGACAGCACGAACGCGTCCGCCCTCGCGGACTTCTGGGCCCTGGCGCTGGAGTACGAGGTGGAGGACCCGAGCGCGCTGGTCGAACAGCTGCTGTCCGCCGGCCGCATCGGCGAAGAGGCCGTCACCGAGCACCGGGGCCGCAAGGTCTTCCGTGGCTATGCGGCGATCCGCCATCCCGAGGACCCGTTCGACGGACTCAGCGGTATCGGCCGCGGCCGCCGGCTGCTCTTCCAGGACGTACCCGAGGGCAAGACGGGCAAGAACCGCCTGCACCTCGATGTCCACGGCGAACCAGGCGGCCTCGGTGAACTGGTGGCCCGGCTGGAAGGGCTGGGAGCGACCCGCGTCCGCGAGGTGGACAAGGGCCCGGCCGGACACTGGTGGGTCATGCGGGACCCTGAGGGCAACGAGTTCTGCGCGTCGTAGGCGGAGACACCCCCCACGCCGGCCGTACGGTCCGTCAGCTCGTTCCGGACACCGGTGAGACCGCCGTCCGACCCGCGCGCCGCCACGTCGGAACCCAGACAGCGGTGAGCAGGACGCCGGCCCCTGCCAGTGCCATCGCGCCGCCTGTGCCACCGACGGCGGCGACCGCGCCGAAGCACACCGGGCCGATTCCCTGCAGGGTCATGGTGCCCGAGCCGAGCAGGCCGAAGGCGAGCCCCTGGCCGTGCTCGGGAAGGGCGGCCAGGAACTCGCGCTGCAGGCCCAGGCCGTAGGCGAAGCCGCAGCCGGTGAGGAGCAGCAGCACGGCCGAGACCGTGCGGCCCGGCTGCGCGGCGAAGCCCACCAACGGCAGGCCCATCAGCGCGATCAGCGGGACCACCAGGCGCTCCCGCACCGACGGCCGGAGCAGACGCCCGGCGAAGAGGTCGCCCAGGAGCATCCCGACCGGCAGACAGGCCAGCAGCACAGCGTAGGAGCCGGCGGGGAAACCGCGCGTGCCCGCGTAGGCCACGATCAGCCCCTCCGCGCCGGCCACGCACGCGCTCGGCAGCCACTGGGCGAGCAGCAGCCGGCGTACCGCGTGGTCGCGCAGCAAGGCACCCCCGCCGCGCAGGCTGGTTCGCACGGCGCCACCCTCACCCGCATCGCCACCCGCATTACCACTCGCATCGAAACCCGGACCGCCGCTCGTGCCGCCGCCGGTGCCGTCCCGCGCCTCCCGCTCCGCGGGGACCTGCGGCATACGGAGCCGTACGGCCACCGCGCACAGCAGGTTGAGCGCGGCACCGATGGCGAGCGCCTCTCGCGGGCCCAGCGTCTCGACGACGGCACCGCCGAGCGCCAGGCCGAACAACTGCGCGCCGCTCGACGCCATGTTGTTGAGAGCCCGTCCGAACACGTACGCGTCGCCGGTCAGCCAGCGGGCGATCAGCCGGGCCGACGCCCCGGTGGACACCGGGGCGGCGAGAGCGACCAGCGCGACCAACGCCAGTCCGGCCGCCGTCGGCAGCCGGACC
Source organism: Streptomyces sp. NPDC090108 (assembly GCF_044747185.1). Classification (NCBI taxonomy): domain Bacteria; kingdom Bacillati; phylum Actinomycetota; class Actinomycetes; order Kitasatosporales; family Streptomycetaceae; genus Streptomyces; species Streptomyces sp. NPDC090108. Next base: position 16,115 of record NZ_JBIVDQ010000003.1, on the reverse strand, counting down.
AGGCCGAGCAGCGCCGCCACCGCACCCTCCAGCAGATAGCCGCAGGCGATGACCGCCCGGGGCGGCAGACGGTCGGCCAGCGAGCCGAAGAACAGCGAGCCGAACAACTGCGGGAGGAATCCAGCCCCGAAGGCGACAGTGCTGAGCAGTACGGAACCGGTACCCGTGAAGACCAGCACGGAGAAGGTGGTGATCCGCAACGAGCCCGCCGTCACACCGAGGACGCGGGTCAGGAAGAGCAGCCGGAAGCGCGGCTCTGCCAGCACCGCGCGGTAGGTCGTGCGTCGCGCGGCCGTGGCCGGCCGGCCCGGGGAAGGCGGGGGAGCGGTCGTCATGCTCAGCAGATTCGTGCGGAGGGCCCGGGCGCCGCCAATGATTCGTCCCAGCACGTAAGGTCCGGCGGCACACCCGTTAGCGTGGAGGCGTGCTCCATTACGCCGCCACCGCCGACGACCTGCTGCGCAGTCGCTTCGCCCTCTCACCGGCGTTCGAACTCAACGGCCTGCTGCGCCGCCTCGGCCGTGACGACGCACCTCTGCCCGACGGATGGGCCGCACGCCTCGCGCCCGCCTTCGAGCGCCTGCGCCGTGAAACCGCGCTGGACGCCGTCCTGGCACTCTGCACCGGTTCGGCGGGCGCCAACTTCATCGCCCCGCCGCCCCGCGGACTCGCCCAGACCTGGGCCGACGACCTCCGCGCCGTCCGGGCCACCCCGCTCTCCGTGGCCCGCGCCGAGATCGGCCGACTGGAACGCCGGGCCCCGGTCCGCACCCCGCGGGTGCGCGAACTGCTGGACTCGGACGACGTGGTCGACCTGATCGGCGACGCGCTCGACCGCGCCTGGAACGACCTGCTCGCGTACGACTGGCCGCGACTGCGGGCCATCTGCGAGCGCGACGTCGTGCACCGCGTCGGGGTGATCGGTGAGCGCGGCTGGCAGGAGGCGATCGCGGGCCTGGACCAGGGACTGGCATGGAGCGGCCCCGGCCTGCGGGTGCCGTTGCGCTCGGAGAACAGGGTCGTCGACCTCTCGGGCGAGGGACTGCTCATGGTCCCCTCCGTGCTGCTCTGGCCGGGCATGGCCGTGTTCTACGACGAGCCCTGGCCCAAGGCGCTCGTCTACCCGGCGCGCGGCACCGCGGCGCTCTGGGAACGCACCGCCCCGTCCCCCGACGTCCAGGCCACGCTCGCCGCCCTGCTGGGACGTTCACGGGCCCGGCTGCTCATGGAACTGGGAACGCCCGCGAGCACCACGCAGCTCTCCCGCGGCCTCGGCATGGCCCCCGGCGCGGTCGGCGACCACCTTGCCGTACTGCGGGCCTCCGGACTGCTGACCCGCGCACGCGCCGGCCGCACGGTGCTCTACCGCCGCACCGCACTCGGCGACGCGCTGATCGAGGGCGCCGGATGAGACGCGGGGCGACGCGGGGGAGTGGACCCCGGAGGCTCGCCCGGGCGGAGGCGCACCGGCACCCGGTCCGGGCGGCGGGACTCAGCCGGCGGGAACCGGCTCGGCCGGCGGCCGCCACTCCCGTTTGATCAGCCCGTAGACGAACGAGTCGGAGACCTCGTCGTCGACGACACAGTCCTCCCGCAGCATCCCCTCACGCGCGAAGCCGAGCTTCTCCAGCACACGGGCGGATGCCACATTGCGTGTGTCGGCCTCGGCCTGGACGCGATTCAGGTCGAGCGTGTCGAACGCCCACCGCAGCACGGCTCGCGCGGCCTCGGTCGCATAGCCGTGGCCCCACGCCGCCTCACCGAAGCAGTAGCCCAGGGAGGCGCTCCGGAAGTCCGGATTCCACCTGCTCAGGCTGCACCAGCCGATGAACGCCCCGTCGGAGGCCCGGTCCACGGCCAGCCGCACCCCGGTGCCCTCCTCCGTCATCTGCCGGCAACCCGTGAGGAACCGCTCGGCGCGCGAAGGTTCGCTCCACGGTGGCGAGTCCCAGTAGCGCAGTACGCGGGAGTTGCTGTGCAGTGCGAAGAGGCCGTCCGCGTCCGCGTCTTCGAAGGCACGCAGTCGAAGACGGGCGGTGCGCAACGAGGGGGTGGTCAGTGCCATGCTCGTGTTCCCTCCCATGACCGGTGGCCGGTCAATCAGACCTCCGATACGAGCCACTCGCAACGGCTTTTCCTGGCGCGGAAGGGCATGTTCGGGAGGTGCGCTGGGTTGGCCGAGGTGGGCCAGTGGGGGCGGAGTTATCGCTATGTCGGACCGATCGAGCTGAAGGCCGCGGTCCGGCCCGGTGACGGCGGCCGTCGGATCGGCTCGGCGGGGGACTTCGGCGGCTGGATCGTGGAGCGATCGGCGGTGGAACTGGCCGAACCGTTCACCTTCGTGGTCGGTACGGACGGTGCGCTCCGGCTGGCGCCGCGACGAAGCGAGCACGTGGCCTGTGCCGGCGGAGGCAGGGTTCTCGGCGCCGGGGAGATCAGCTTCATGCGCGAGGCGGACGGGTGGACCGTGAGCGAGGTCAGCAACCAGTCCACCGGGTACTGCCCCGACATCACCTCCTGGGCGGAGGTCGCCCGCGCTCTGGACGCCGCAGGGCTCCGGCGGCCCTCCGGCTTCACCCACGAGGTGGTGTTCCGGCGGTGTTCCGAGTGCCAGGAGCACAACATCGTGCGTGAGGACGACTTCGTCTGCGTCTTCTGCGGCAGTGATCTGCCTGCTGCGTGGAACGTGGATCCCGCCACCTGACGGCGGAGAGCCACAGCCCCTCGCCGACTGCGGCGGCGAGGACGGTCGCCTCGAAGAGGACGTCGAGTTCGTCGTAGCGCGTGACGGGAGCGCGAACCCGCCCCGGGAGAAGCCGAGTCGCCTCCCCCGAGCCTCCTTTTCCCGACGGCCGAGGCGAGCTTCGTGGCCCGGTCACCGGAGCGGGCCGCGACGGCGGCGATGGCCCCCACCTGACGCCTCGCGTCGGGACGGCAGACGCGCCCTGGATGCCTCGCGCGGGGACGGCGGACGTGCCATGGCCGAGGGCGGAACCCCGTAGGAGGTCCGTGTCCCGCCGCGCCCGGTCCGCCGCCAGGCCCGCTTCCGCGGAACCTTCTCTCCCGGCCGGAGCCGATCACCGGACCCTCTCCCTCCCCCCCCGTTACCGAGGCAGGCGCCGCCGGGCGGGGCGGTCCCCGGCCATGTGAATACCCCCAGGGGTATCCCTGTTAGGGTGGCGACCAGATACCCCCCGGGGTACTTTCCGGAAAGGAGTCGGAGCCGTGTTCTTCGTCGACACCCTCGAAATCGAGGGGCTGGGCAACCGCAGCTATCTGGCCGGCGGCCGGACGGCCGCGGTGGTCATCGATCCGCCCCGTGACATCGACCAGGTCATCGCCGCCGCCACCCGGCGCGGCGTCCGCATCGCGTACGTGGCGGAGACCCACGTGCACAACGACTACGTCACCGGCGGCCTGGACCTGGCCCGTGCGACCGGCGCCCGCTATCTGGTGCCGGCCGGGGCATCGGTCGCCTTCGCACGCACACCGGTCGCCGACGGCGACACGATGCGGGTGGACGAGGGCCTGGTACTGCGGGCGCTCGCCACCCCGGGGCACACCCCGCACCACACCTCCTACGTCCTGGAGCAGGAGGGGCGCGGCGTCGCCGCGTTCACCGGCGGGTCCCTGCTGATCGGCTCGGTGGGCCGGCCGGACCTGGTCGAGCCCCGGCTGACCGAGCGACTGGCCCGCGCCCAGCACGCCTCCGCCCGCCGGCTGGCCGACGAGCTCGACGACGACGTGCCCGTACTGCCGACCCACGGATTCGGCAGCTTCTGCTCCTCCGCCCAGGCCGAGGGCGACACGACCACGATCGGCGCGGAGCGTGCGACCAACGACGCGCTGACCCTGGACGTGGACACCTTCGTCGCGCGGCTGCTCGCCGGGCTGGAGGACGTGCCCGCCTACTACGCCCACATGGGCCCGGCCAACGCCGCGGGCCCCACGGCACTGGACCTGACCCCGCCGGAACGGGCGGACGCCGAGGAGATCGCCACCCGGCTCGCCGCCGGTGAGTGGGTGGTGGACCTGCGCAGCCGCGTCGCGTTCGCCGAGGGGCACGTGGCCGGTTCGTTCAACTTCGAGGGGGAGGGCGGGCTCGCCACCTATCTGGCCTGGCTGATCCCCTGGGGCAAGCCCGTCACCCTGCTCGCCGACACCCCGGAACTGATCGCGAAGGCGCAGCGGGAACTGGTCCGGGTGGGGATCGACCGCCCGGCCGCAGCGGCCACGGGCGATCCGGCCGACTGGATCCGTGCCGGCGAACGCCTCGCGTCCTTCCGCCGTGCCCGCTTCGCCGACCTCGCCGGCGCGCGCGAGCGGGGCGAGGAGCTGGTCGTCCTGGACGTGCGACGCGCCTCGGAACGCGCGGGCGGGTTCATCGACGGCTCGGTCCACATACCGGTCCACGAGCTGCACGGCCGCGTCGGTGAGGTGCCACCCGGGGTGGTCTGGGTGCACTGCGCCGGCGGAATGCGCGCGGCGATCGCCGCCTCCCTGCTCGACGCCGCCGGCCGGGCCGTCGTCGCCGTCGACGACGGCTTCGGGGCCGCCGCCGACGCGGGACTCCAGCTCACCCGCCCCGCACCGGCCGACCCGCTGTCCGCGTCACCCGCTCGAAAGTGATCACGTGAAGTTCTCGCTCCTCCGCCGCGGCCCCGCCCGCCTCACCCCCCGGCGGACCCGCTGCGGCGGGGCCGTACCGCCGGACGTCCACGAAAGTCCGGAGCGGAAGGCCCGGCGCGCTCCCGGCACGTCGTACCCGACGACGCCGACGCGACCGGTCGCCGCTGCCGCGGCCCTCCCGAGAGAGCGGCGGAGCGGGCCGATCCCGGCCGTCTGCCGCTCCGGGCACAGCTCCCCGCCGGCCACCGAGCCGCTGACCGGCCAGGGTGTACGCGCCACCGACGTCACGGGTGGCACGACCGCTCGGCCCCGTGACGGACAGCGCCCCGTCATCAGCGGCACGCCCGCCCGGGCCGGTTGCGGACGGCCGCCCGTCACCGGTGGCATGCCCCCCGGGACCAGTGGCGGACTGCCGGTCGGCGGCGAGAACGTCCTGCTCGACGGTGTCATAGCGTGAGCGCGATCGTCCTGGCCCTGACAGCCGGAGCGGTGGTCGGGCTCGCACTCGGCGCCCTCGGCGGAGGCGGCAGCGTCCTGGCCGTGCCCGCGCTGATCTACCTGCTCGGTTTCACCCCGGCCGCCGCCACGACCGCCAGCCTGGTCATCGTCAGCGCCACCTCGCTGACCGCCCTGTACGCCCACGCCCGCACCGGCATCGTCCGCTGGCGGGCCGGCGCCCTGTTCGCCGCCGCCGGACTCCTGCCCGCCGCTGCGGCGGGGGTCCTCTCCGCGTGGCTCCCGCAACCGATCCTGACCGGCGCGTTCGCCGCCGTCGCCGCACTCGCCGCCGTCAACATGCTGCGCCCCCGCCACGCACACGCGCACGAGCCGACCTCGTCGGTACGGCCCTCCAGAGCCGCCGGGACCGGCGCGGGACTGGGAGCGCTGACCGGACTGCTCGGCGTCGGCGGAGGGTTCCTCGCCGTCCCGGCCCTGGTCACCGTTCTGGGCTTCGAGATGCGGGCCGCCGTCGGCACCAGCCTGCTGGTCATCTCGACGAATTCGCTGGCCTCCCTGGCCACCCGCGGAGCAACGGCCGGCGGCATCGACTGGACCTTGGTCGGCCCCTTCACCGGAGCCGCCATCCTGGGTGCCTGGGACGGCAAACGCCTGGCCGCGAAGGCGGGCGGCGCCGGGCTGCAGCGCGCCTTCGCCGCCGTCCTGCTGGCCGTGGCCGCGTTCATGCTCGTCGACGCCCTCACCTGAGAAGGGAGGTCGTACGACGGCGCACCGCATTCAGGCCAGCGAGAGGAACAGCTTCTCGAGCCGGGCCCGCATCTGCTCCCGCTCCTCGGGAGCGCCCATGTCCCCGTCCGTCAGACAGTGCTGCAGCCCGGTCGCGATGATCGCGAACCCCGCCCTGTCCAGAGCGCGAGATGCCGCCGAGAGCTGGGTGACCACGTCCTCGCAGTCCCGCCCCTCCTCGATCATCTTGATCACCCCGGCGATCTGACCCTGCGCCCTGCGCAGCCGGTTGACCACCGTCTTCAGTTCCTCGGCCGCCATCGCCAGTTCCACAGCCCACTCCTTCGAGATACCCCCTTGGGTATCGTAGCGAAGGCGGTGTCCCCCATCGAGCAAAGGAATCCCCCTGTGCCACTCACCCTCACCGCCGACCAGGCCCACGCCCGTCTTCACGAGCTGACCGTCGTCGACGTACGCACCCCCGGCGAGTACGCCTCCGGTCACCTGCCCGGCGCCCACAACATCCCCCTCGACCAGCTCGACCGTGCGCTGGACGCCCTCAGGACGGCCACCGGCCGGGGCGACCTCCTCGTCGTGTGCGCCTCCGGCACCCGCTCCGCCACCGCCTGCGAGCGCCTGGCCGCCCACGGGATCGGCGCCGCCACTCTCTCCGGCGGCACCGGCGCCTGGACCCGGCTCGGCCACGCGACCGACCGCTCCACCGGAACCCGCGCCCCCTGGGCCATGGAACGCCAGGTCCGCCTGGCCGCGGGATCCCTGGTCCTGACCGGGCTGCTCGCCGGACGGCGCTGGAGTGCGGCCCGGTGGGGCTCCGCGGGCGTCGCCGGCGGCCTGGTCTTCTCCGCCCTGACCGACACCTGCGGCATGGCCCGGATCCTCGCCAAGCTCCCCCACAACCGGCCCGCCACCGGCGACCTCGACACGACCCTCGCCGCCCTCGCCGGCTGACGCCGTCGTACGGCGGGCGCGGCAGACACGCGGAAGGCGCCGCAGGTCGTACGGCGGCCCACAGCCCACCGGTGTCGACCGTCGACGGGCCTCCGCGCATTCGCCGCGCCCGCCCGTCTGCCGCGCCCGCTGTGCCCGCACGTCCGCCGCGCCCGCGCTTCTTCGTCAGCCGAGAATCTTGAGCGCGGCGTGGGCGATCTGCTGGAGAGCGGCGCCGTCCATGTTGGTCTTGGAGAGGAACTCGATGCCCTGCATGACGGCGAGGAACAGTCGCCCGAGTTCCTGCGGATCGGCGCTCGGATCCACGGACCCGTCCTGCTGCGCTTCCTTCACGCACGTGATCAGCAGGTCTTCGACCTCCTGATAGGTGACACGGGCGCGTGCGGCGACATCAGGGTCGTTGCTGTGCAGCTCGGACGTGCTGTTGACCAGAAGGCATCCGCGCCGCTTCGGGTCCTCCGTGAACCCCTCGGCCACGCCCTCCACGAGCCGCGTCAGCCGTTCGACGGCGGTACCGGGGCCGGTGAGGACGGCCCGGACACCGCTCAGCTGCTCGGCGCGGTAGCTGTCGAGCACGTTGAGGAACAACTGCCTCTTGTCGCCGAAGGCGCCGTACAGACTCCCCTTGCCCAGGCCGGTGGCATCCGTCAGATCCTGCAGCGACGTGGCCCCGTAGCCCTGGCTCCAGAACTGCTCGCGTACAGACTCCAGTATCCGTTTCTCGTCGAAACTCCGAGGGCGTCCCATGGGGGGAGTCTACTCCGTTCTTGACTCACCGGTCCAGATCGTTGGGCGCGTCCGCCGCGGCAGTCCGCGGGGAGCGTACCTGTCCAGCGGTCGGGGCGGGCGTGGCGTCGGTGGAGAGTCCGCAGGGGTTCCGGTTCGGCATTCCCCGTCACCTCCTCGCATGCCGGTCGTACGGCCGCCCGGCCCGGCGCCCGACGTCACTCCGCAGGTGATTCAGCTCGCACCCTCGTTTTTGTCTGAGCGGTCCACAACCACGTTCTTTACCGTATAGTCCATAACTAGGCCGGCCACCTGAGGCGGGCCGTGAGGCGAACAGCGAAGCTTGGTGCACGCAGGCGATGCCCGCACCGGACAGGAGTGATGACCATGGGACAGCTCGACGGAAAGACGGCCGTCGTCACCGGGGGCAACAGCGGAATCGGGCTGGCTACGGCCAAACGATTCGCGCGCGAAGGGGCCCACGTGTTCATCACCGGCCGCCGACAGGAAGCCCTCGACGCCGCCCTGGCCGAGATCGGCCATGGAGCCGTTGCGGTGCGGGGTGACGTCGCCGACCTCGGGGACATCGACCGCCTCTACGCGGCCGTCGCCGAGCGCGGCCGCCCCATCGACGTGCTGTTCGCCAACGCGGGCGGCGGCGAGTTCGCCGCTCTCGAACAGGTCACGGAGAAGCACTTCGACTCGACGTTCGACATCAACGTCAGGGGAATGCTGTTCACCGTCCAGAAGGCCGTTCCGTTCCTCAGCGAGGGCGCTTCGGTGATCCTGACCGGATCGACCGCGGCGACTTCGGGCGAGGCCAACTTCGGCGTGTACGCCGCGTCCAAGGCGGCGGTCCGTTCCTTCTCCCGCACCTGGGCCAACGAGCTCAAGGACCGGGCGATCCGGGTGAACACCCTGGTGCCCGGACCGGTCCTCACGCCGGGTATCACCGGCCTGGCCGCCGACGCCGACGGGGCCGCGAAGATGCGGGACGCCTTTGCCGCTCAGGTTCCGCTGGGCCGGATGGGAGACCCCGACGAGGTCGCTGCCGCCGCTCTGTTCCTCGCCGGCGATGAGAGCAGCTTCGTCACCGGATCCGAACTGTTCGTGGACGGCGGACTCAACCAGATCTGACCGCCACCCTCGCGGCCCGGTCGTCGGTGGCCGTCCGCTCAGAACGTCCGGCCGGGGATGCCCCGGCCGGACGTTCGGCATGGAGCGCTCGCGACCGGTGACGGCGACGCATCGTGAGGACCGTCGGAATCGGGCCGGTCCGGCACGTCTCGGACCGCTGCCGCGCCTTGCCGCGCCCACCTGCGGGGGCCGCGCTGCCCAGCGCTCTTCGACGCGCGACCGCGTGGTCACTCGATTAGAGTCCGACGAGGCGCCTGTACGTTCTCGGCGCCGATCTCGACGAGGTTGGACCAGTTCGAGAGGAACTCCGACATGCCCTACGCCACGGCCAAGGACGGCACGCAGATCTTCTACAAGGACTGGGGATCCGGCCAGCCCGTCGTCTTCTCCCACGGCTGGCCGCTGACCGCGGACGCCTGGGACCCGCAGATGAAGCTCATGGCGGACAACGGTTTCCGCGTGATCGCTCACGACCGGCGTGGCGGCGGACGATCCGGGCAGTCCTGGGACGGCAACAACCTCGACACGTACGCCGATGACCTGGCCGCCGTCATCGAGGCCGAGGACCTCAACGACGTCATCCTGGTCGGCCACTCCACCGGTGGCGGTGAGGTCACCCGCTACATCGGACGGCACGGCACGGACCGGGTCGCCAAACTGGTCCTGGTCGGCGCGATCCCCCCGCTGATGCTCAAGACCGAGGCCAACCCCGAGGGCCTGCCCATCGAGGTCTTCGACGAGATCCGCGAGGGTGTGGAAACCGACCGCTCGCAGTTCTACAAGGACCTGAGCGCCCCGTTCTACGGCGCGAATCGCGAAGGCTCGACCGTCACGCAGGGAACCCGCGACGAGTTCTGGCTCTGGAGCATGACCGTGGGCATCAAGGGCGCCTACGACTGCGTCAAGGCGTTCTCGGAGACGGACACCACCGAGGACCTCAAGAAGGTCGACGTGCCGACGCTGATCGTGCACGGCGACGACGACCAGATCGTGCCCATCGTGGCGGCCGGCGACAAGTCCTCGAAGATCGTCAAGGACGCGATCTACAAGGTGTACCCGGGCGCCCCTCACGGCCTCGCGATGGTCCCGAAGTACGCCGAGATCTTCAACAGGGACCTCCTGGAGTTCGCCCGCAGTTGAGTCAGGGGCACGGCTGCGCCCTGACAGCGCGGCCTCGGGACGGCGGGGACGCCGTCCCCGCTGAGGCTCCCCCTCCGCGTTCCGAGCGGGACCGCGCGATACGGCTGAGGCTTCGGCCGGCGGGATTTGCCGACGGGTCGGCAGGCACCCTCTGACTGCCTGCCGGCGTTCTCCCGGGCGGGGTGGGGCGGGGCGGCGAGCGGCCGGACGGGGCGGCGAGCGGCGGACTTGGCCTGCACGCATCCGAAGTCTCCAGAGGATTCCAGGCCGACGCCCCCCGACGCCCCCCGACGCCCCCCGGCGTCATCGGCTCCTCGGGGCTTCGGGCGCCGTGACCGGCCGGGGGTGAGGGCGTCGGCTCGTACGGGCTCTCGTACGGGCTGGGGGCTACAAGCCGGCAGCGACGGGTGGCATGGGCGGCCGACCTGGAGGAGGACCAGTGGACTTCGACGCGCAGGTGGTGATCGTGGGCGCGGGGCCGGCGGGGCTCCTGCTGGCGGGCGACCTGGCGGAGTCCGGTGTCAGCACAATCGTCGTCGAGCGGCGCGTGCGGGACTCGGAGCTCACACGGGCGTTCTCGGTCAACGCACGGACGCTGGAGCAGTTGGACGCCCGCGGGGTCGCCGACGAGCTCGTCGCCACGGGTCTGCGCAACCCCGTTCTCCAGTTCCTGCAGATCGATCTGTCGCGGTTGCCGACTCGCTACCCGCACGTGCTGGTGACGCCGCAGTACAACACCGAGCGGGTGCTTCGGGCACGCGCCCGCACCCATGGTGCCGACCTCCGCGAGGGCTGCGAAGTCACCGATGTCCGACAGGACGCCGACGGCGTCGAGGTGCGGGTGCGGGATGCCGACGGTGCCGGTCACACGCTGCGTGCGGCTTACGTCGTGGGCGCCGATGGGCGCAACAGCACGGTACGCCGTTGCCTCGGCCTGCCGTTTCCCGGCCGTGCGGCGGTGCGGTCGATGATGCTCGCCGACGTGCGGCTCGCTGAACCTCCGCGGAAGCCTCCCACGGTGGGGGCGGTGGGGGATGCTTTCGCCATCGTCGTGCCCTTCGGTGACGGATGGTTCCGTGTCATGGCCTGGAGCCGCCGCCACCAGATGCCCGACAGCGCGTCCGTCGATCTGGAAGAGGTCAAGGCGATCGCCCGCCGGGCCCTCGGCCGGGACTTCGGCATGCACGACCCGCGCTGGATCTCCCGCTTCCACAGCGACGAGCGGCAGTCCCCGCGCTATCGGGACGGCAGGGTCTTCCTCGTCGGAGACGCCGCCCACGTCCACTCGCCGGCGGGCGGCATGGGCATGAACACCAGCATTCAGGATTCGGCGAATCTTGGGTGGAAGCTCGCTGCCGTCCTCCGTGGCCGGGCCCCGGAAGCTCTGCTGGACTCGTATCAGGCTGAGAGGCATCCGGTGGGGCGGAGGGTGATTCGCAGGAGTGGTGCGCTTCTGCGTGGAGTGCTGACCACTCCTCGGGCCTTGTGCGGTGTGCGGGATTTCGCAGCCCGTACCGTCCTTCGCTTCCCGCCGGTCGCCCGGCGTCTGGCACGGGCCATGGCCGGGATCGACATCGCCTACCGGGCGGCGGCCGGTACCCATCCGCTCACCGGCAAACGCGTCCCGGACATCCCTCTGACTGACGGACGGCGCCTCTACGAGGCTTTGCGCGGGCGCCGATTCGTACTGGTGACGCCGGCGGATGCGCCGTTTCCCGGGTCGATCGCCGGCGAGTGGGGGAGTGGGGTGGAGTTTGTGACTGCTGTGGGTTTGGTGGGTAGGGCGGTTTTGGTGAGGCCTGATGCGTATATTGCGTGGGCTACGTCGGAGCGGTCTGCTGAGGGCCGTGATGTCAGGATCCGTGAGGTGCTGGCTGCGAGTTGTGGTGGGGTGGTGGCGGGGGAGTAGCGCCATGACGGGCTGGGCTGGCCCTCTGTCCGGCCCGGCCAGGGGGCGCTTTTCTGGCATCGCAGGGTCGGTATTGTCTCTGGCTGGGTGTGCAGTTGGTGTGGTTATTGGTTGAGTGGGTTGGGTGGGGTGTGTTGTAAGCTCGCTGGAGTTCCAGCCCGGTTCTCCGGCCGCCGGAGCCTGTGTGCTCCCGGCCGTCGAACGGCAGAGGGCTTCCTCTGATCGCTCCTGGAGCATCGGCATCCCCGGTCGGGCAGTGGGCTTTCCCTCGACCCCGCGCCGACTCTGTAGGTGGTGCTTTCCCTGGTGGGGTGTTGGGGGTGTGGGTGTCAGTGTGGTGTCAGGCTCCTGTCAGGCCTGTTGGGGCAGGATTGTCATTAACGGCGGGACGGCGGGAATATCCGCGGACTCGCTGCTGGGAGAGGTCCCCGTAGTGGCCTAGCGGGGGCCGGGTGTTTCACCCGTCCGGGCTTCGGCTCACGCAGGTTCGAATCCTGCCCTCTCCGCTCGTGTGTCTCCATGCCCACCGTCACCCTTGCCGAGTTCATCGCGGGTGGCGGTGGGCATCGTGGTATGTGCGTGCAGTGTGGGTGGCTGGTCTTGAATCTTTCCGTCTCTGTTTACGGCGTGACGTGCGGGAGGTTCTCGTGCCGAATTCGCCGGGGGACCGGGACCTTCTGCCGGGAGGCTGTGGGTTCTGGAGCGTGTTGGAAGCTCGCTGCAGTTCCAGCCCGGTTCTCCGGCTGCCGGAGCCTGTGTGCTCCCGGCCGTCGAACGGCAGAGGGCTTCCTCTGATCGCTCCTGGCGCATCGGCGTCCCCGGCCGGGTAGTGGGCTTTCCCCGGGGTCTCGTACCGGGTCCGGTAGTGGTGTTTTCCCTGGTGGGGTGTTGGGGGTGTGGGTGTCAGTGTGGTGTCAGGGTTCTGTCAGGTGTGGTGGTGCAGGATTGTCATTAACGGCGGGACGGCGGGAATGTCCGCGGACTCGCTGCTGGGAGAGGTCCCCGTAGTGGCCTAGCGGGGGCCGGGTGTTTCACCCGTCCGGGCTTCGGCTCACGCAGGTTCGAATCCTGCCCTCTCCGCTCGGTGTGATGTCGTCCGTGGCTCGTGCAGATTATTGTGCGGGCCGCGGACGTCATGTGTGTGCCGGCATGTTGTGGGTTCGTGGGGTGGAGTCGGGTGCGGGCTCTGGGCTTTTGGTTGTGGGTGGTGTGTCCCGGGTGGTGTTGTGGGCTTCCAGGGCTTCTTTGACGCCATGTCACCGGGACTTGTTTGTCGTATGGGCGGTCGGCGTGGAAGGTCCTTGACTGCCTCGCGTTCGAGGAGACCGCTCCGATGAGAGCTGGGTGGCGGCTCAGTTCTGACCGGTGCCTCGGCTGTCGAGATGGTCGAGCAGCGCGGCCTCATTTCGAAGCAGTTGTTCGCGGGCTTCGGTTGGTAGCGATGTCAGGGCGTCGGCCAGGACGCGTTTGCGGTGAACGTGGACCATGGTGCCGGAGTAGATCCGGCACCCGGAGCACCAGGCGAACCCGATGCACCGTTCGAAGCTGGAGGACTCGGGTGGGTGGAAGCGGTACTGGTAGGAGCGGACAGGTTCGCGGCAGACCGCGCAGAGCCCGCGGTCTCCTTCGTGAACTGCCCAGCCGGTCGCGCCTCGGCGCCAGGACTTCCGGCCGGCGGGTGCTCTTCACATCGTCATGGCGATCATTGTGCCGTGTCTACTGGGCGATGACCCAGGTCATGGCCCAGTAGACTCACCGGCGCGAACACTCCCGCCTGGCGCGACCCGCAGACGGTGACCGCGTGAACATTCAGCCCCTGCTCAACACGCTCGGCATCCAGGCGGACGCCGCCCGGGCCGTGGCCGACGACCTCCGCACACAGATCACTGAACTGCAGGCTTGGCTGCGGGAAGTCGAGACCCACCCACCTCATCTGGTTATCACCCGGAAGACCGTCACCGCCCTCAGCGAACGGCTCCCCGCCCACCCGGACTCGCCCGACCTGCCCGGGCACCCGGACTACCCCCGCATCCTCGCCGTCTTCTACGAGGCCACCAGCCCCCTCCGGGCCCGCGATGTCTGCGAAAACTCTCGACCACGAACTGTTGCCGAAGAACATCGAGGGCACCCGCACCAAGCTGAAACGCCTGGTCAAGCTCGATGTCCTCGCCGAGGTCGACGCCGGCAGCTTCGCCAGGAACCACTTAGAACTCCTAACGAAATGATCTTCGAGGTGATTGGATCGCTCCGGGACTGATGATCCGGGGGTGCGGGGTGGCCCGGCCGAAGCCGTGGGAAGTCGATGACGAGTTGCGGGCGGTGATCGAGCCGCTGTTGCCCAGGGTTGAGCGCCGGACCCGGCACCCCGGGCGCAAGCGGCATCCGGATCGTCTGGTGTTCCAGGGCATCCTGTTCGTCCTGCATACCGGAATCGCCTGGGAACACCTGCCGCAGGAACTCGGCTTCGGCTCCGGCATGACCTGCTGGCGCCGGCTGGCCGAGTGGACCGAGGCTGAGGTGTGGCCGCGACTGCACGAGGCCCTCCTCGCCAGGCTCCGCAACGCGAACGTTCTGGACTTCTCCCGGGCGGCCGTCGACGGCTCCCATATCCGCGCGTTAAAAGGGGCTCCAAGACGGGACGAAGCCCCGTTGACCGGGGCAGGACGGGCAGCAAGCATCACCTGATCACCGACGCCAACGGCATCCCGCTCGCCGTCACCCTGACCGGCGGCAACCGCAACGATGTCACCCAGCTGATCCCACTCCTCCAGGCCGTGCCGTCTGTGCGTGGGAAGCGTGGCCGGCCCCGGCGCCGCCCGAACGTGGTGCTCGGTGACCGTGGCTACGACCACGACAAATACCGCCGCCTGGTCCGGGACCTCGGCGTCAAGCCGGTGATCGCCCGGCGCGGCACCGAGCACGGCTCGGGACTGGGCACCCAACGCTGGGTGGTGGAGCGCGCATTCGCCCACCTGTACTGGTTCCGCCGGCTGCGGATCCGCTGGGAGATCCGCGATGACATCCACGAAGCCTTCCTCACTCTCGGATGCGCACTCATCTGCTGGCGCCGGCTGTGCGCTCTGGTGACCGATGCCGTGGGTTAGGTATCTGCTGCGAGCCGGTTGAGGACTTCCCTGGGGGTGAAGCTCCAGCCGACCAGACGCGGCCCGCTCCAGTTGATGCCGATCACGAGTCCATCTCTGGCGGCATGGGGCAGTACAAGATCGCGCCAGGTGTCCAAGGGCATCGAATCGACGCGGAGCCCACGCCCCCAGATCTTCGCCGCCCTCTGAGCCCGGGGCGAGGTAGACCAGAAGGGAAAACTTCGCGTGCCGTCCGCGGCGAGGTGAGTCGGGCTTCCGTCGTCATCCCGGACAAGCCAGACCACTCTATTTTCACGGACATCTCGGAAGAATGCCGCCGCTTGCGAACCGCTCTGACTCATGACCACCGAGCCTAACGTTCCCCAAGACCCATCTCGTTAGGAGTTCTTAGCCGACCGAGCACCGCGATCAACAGCCCTGGCTCTGTCTCACCCGTGAACGGCACACTCCACGAACCGCCTCCTGGTAGGTCAGATGAGGCAGGTGGCGAGCGTTACTGCGTACCGTTTGACGGCGGTCGGAAGCGGGCCATGATCTGGTGTGCGTACTGATCGTCCGGGCCGAAGTCCTGGACTGCTCGATGGGCCTCCTGGGTCCGGCGTGTCTCGCACAGCAGCCGGACAAGGACGTACAGAGCGTCACGGTCACCATCGTTGGCGCGGCTGTGCAGCGCCGCCTCCATCCCCTGCTCGCGAAGCGATCTGTTGAGTCTCCGACGTGCATGGACATCCGTAAGAGCGAGTTCCGTGAGTTCGGGGAACCGCTTCGCACAGGCGAGCAAATCCATGTGCCACAGATGGTTGTCGTGCATGGAGTGATCGGTGGAGTAGCACTCGGCGCGAGCGCTTACCAACGCGATAGCCGCATCCCAATCCCGAAGCTGTTCCGCTGCCCGGGCCTGCTCGAACCTTTCCACGGGGCGAGTATCGCGTAGCGCTGTCTCGTACAGCGTGGTGGGAGTGGTCACCGATGAAGGTTCGCGAGGCCCACGCACCTGCTGTCGCCTGCTCGATGCTCTCAAAACGACCTCTGAGGCGTCACAACGCCGCCCCTGGGCTTTGTCCGGGCTCGGCCGTTCTCGAACAGGTCTGCTGGGGCGGCGTGTTCGTTCCGGTTTGTGGTGTCTGGTGCGTCAGGCCATGAAGATTTCCGTGGTGAGCGGGGTGGTAGCTGCGCGCTGGTCGACGTGCGTGTGTTCGGGGGTCATGGGGCTGTCGCGGTGCCGCACTGCTTTTCCGGGTCCTGGCTGGACGCGGGGAGTGGTACGGCGTTGTCGTCGCCTCTGGTGAGCGGTTCGGTTCAGCGCACGTGTTCGG